>NZ_CP060506.1 GCF_015240065.1 Nanchangia anserum
GACGCTCTCGCTGCGGCCTGGGACCGCGCCGTCACACGGATGCGCACCGAGGCGGCCGTTGGACCGGCCGGCTTGGGAATCCTCGAGGTCACCCGCCCCCTAGGTGCCGTCTCCAACACCCTGCTTCTCGCCGTGTCCTCGATGTACGCCAAGCGTCATCTCGAAACGTCAGCGCGTCTGTTAGAGACGATCCTCAGCGAGGAAATGGGCACGCCCATGAAGATCGCCGTTTCCATTGACGAAGAGCTCGTCACCGAAGACGGCGACGATGAGCCGAATGAACCGGCCCAGACGAGCCTGCACGTCGTTCCCGATGATCCTGGACCGCACCGTCCTGCCTCCGCACCCGAGGCGACGCCATCGTCACCGACCCCGCGTCAGACCACCTCGGCTAGCTCATCGGCGCGCACGAGTCCGACGCCCCATCAGCCGACGCTGGGTTCGCAGCGGCCCGCCACGCCGACCTCACAGAAGGCCGAGCAAGCCACGGCGGCGTCTCCGGTCGATGCCGAGACTCACCTCAACCCCAACTACACGTTTTCGACATTCGTCATTGGCGCATCGAACCGATTCGCCACGGCGGCCGCCACAGCCGCCGCCGAGAATCCGGGTGGTTCCTATAATCCGCTATTCATTTTTGGCGGCTCGGGCCTCGGGAAAACCCACCTGCTCCACGCCATCGGCCATGAGGTGCTGTCGCTGCGACCCGATCTGCGGGTGAAGTACGTGTCTTCAGAGGAGTTCACGAACGACTTCATCAACTCGATTGCCTCGGGTCGCGCGCTAGAGTTCCAGAACCGCTATCGCGCCGTCGATACGCTCCTCGTCGACGACATCCAGTTCCTCCAGGGCAAAGAGCAGACGATCGAGGAGTTCTTCCACACGTTCAACGCCCTGCACAACCAGGGATCCCAAATCGTCATCACCTCCGATATGCCCCCAAAGCGACTGGGCGGCTTCGAGGAGAGGATGCGCTCGCGCTTCGAGTGGGGTCTCCAGGTTGACATTCAGCCGGCCGACCTCGAGACGCGTATCGCGATCTTGCAGAAGAAAGCCGAGCAGGAACGCGTCGCCGTTGATCTGCCGGTGCTGGAATTCATCGCCGAACGATTCTCGACGAATATCCGTGAACTCGAGGGGCCCTCGTGCGCGTGACGGCGTTCGCGTCGCTGTCGAGTCAGCCCATCACCACCGACCTCGCGGCAATCGTGTTGAAGGACAATGTCTCAGATTCCGCGGCCACCGAGATCACCGCGGCGCTCATTCAGTCCGAAACCGCCCAGTATTTCAACGTCACCATCGAGGCACTGTGCTCGGCGTCGCGCTCGCGTTCGCTCACAGAAGCCCGCCAGATCGCCATGTACCTGTGCCGCGAGCTCACCGACTTGTCGCTTCCCGCGATCGGTGGGCACTTTGGTGGACGCGACCACACAACGGTTATCCACGCCAATCGCAAGATCGCCGAGAAGATGTCGTCCAAGCCCGAGGTCTACAACGACATCACCGAGTTGACCAGTCGCATCCGCGCGGCGGCACGATCGAAGTAGCTGACACCAGAATCCCATCGTTGTCATTCCGGTTTTTCGCCGTACTGGCGCGACTTTGTCCCCAAGTGGGGAAAACCTGTGGATAAGTGTGGATGATGGGGCCGAACTTGTGCACAACCCGAGCCCATGTGTGAATGCTGCTCCCGCGTGCCGATCGTCATCCCCATTCGTCCACACCCCCTCCCCATCCTCATCCCCACGCCCCGAGTCTTCCTTCCCCGCGCGCTGGCGCCGTTTTGTCGAGTTATCCCCGCTCGTGCACAGTGCTACTGAGGGGAGTAGTCAAGAATTCTTGACAGATATACACACCCCACCCAGCAGTATGGCCTCCCGAACCCGGCGCGTGGGCGGCCGGTGAGATAAACACCCAAGACACAGGACAACCAGCTGCTCAGACTCCGGTGCGCGTGGTTACTCTAGAGTCGGGCCATCCGGTCTGAGCGATCTTGGCGCGAAGGAGTGACGCGTGGCTAACAATTCGAAGAACTATCCGTCGAGGCGGAAACTTCGCCAGGCTCAACGCGATGCTCAACGTGCTCGTGCCGACGCTCCGACCACCCGCACAACCCAGCCCGTTCACCCGAACACGGGAACCCACGCGTCAGCGGCACACGCTCCCGCGCAGGCTAAGGCGGGGGCACGCGCATCGTCACAGCGCAAAAAATCGGCGCCCTCGCTGCGACCAAAGGGTCGGAAGAAGGCCAAGCGCCCACCGTTGAGCCCCAAACAACGCCGACGCCGGTTAATCAAGCGCATCGCAACGGGGACGCTTGCGCTGTTTCTTCTCGGCATCCTCGGGGCGTGTGGGTTGTTCTTGTCGGCCTACTTCCTCATGGACATTCCCAGTCCCGACCAGACGGCTAAAGCCGAGATCACGACGGTGTACTACGCCGATGGCAAGACGAAGATGGCGGAGTTTGCCAAGCAAAACCGCACGATCATCGATACGACGCAGCTGCCGGACTACGTCGCCCACGCCGTCGTGGCCTCCGAGGACCGAACATTCTTCGAAAACTCCGGCGTCGACATTCGCGGCATCGCCCGTGCTCTGTGGAACAACGTGCGCGGACGTCCCACCCAGGGTGGGTCGACACTGTCGCAGCAGTATGCGGAAAACTACTACCTGGGAACGAACAAGACCTATTGGGGCAAGTTCAAGGAAACGATCCTCGCGCTGAAGATCAACCGTCAACAGGACAAGAAAGAGATCCTCAACAACTACCTCAACACCATCTATTTCGGCCGCTCTGCCTATGGGATTGAGGCCGCGGCACAGGCCTATTTTGGCAAGCCCGCGGCCGAGTTGACGGTATCGGAGTCCGCGCTGTTGGCCGGTATCATCCCGGCTCCCTCCGCCTACGATCCCCAGATCAGTCCCGAGATCGCACACATGCGCTGGGAGCGGGTCCTCAACAACATGGTGAGCGACGGGTGGTTGTCGAAGGCCGATCGCGACAAGCAGGAGTTCCCCGAGACGATCCCCAACACGCCCAAGTCATCGGACTACACGGGATCGAAGGGTTATCTGCTCACTCACGTTCGCCACGAACTCGTTCACGAAGTCGGCTACAAAGAGGAAGAACTCGACACACTGGGGCTGAAGATCACGACGACGATTGACCCCGATAAGCAGAAGATCGCCGAGGAAGCCGTCGCCCGTTTACCCGAGCATCAAGCGAATTTGCGTGTCGGTCTGGTGTCGATCGATTCAGCCACGGGTGGGATCGTTGCCGAATACGGCGGTGCCGACTACGAGAAAATTCAGCGCTCGGCAGCCTTCCAGGATCAGGCCATGGCCGGCTCGACGTTCAAGCCATTTGCCCTCGTCGCAGCGTTGGAGCAGGGGATGACGCCGAACACCCGAATTTCGGGAGCCTCCCCGATGGTCGTCAACGGCGAGAAGGTTGGCAACGTCGATCATTCCTACGGCAACATCACACTGGCTGAAGCCGCAAAATACTCGGTGAACACCTCGTTCGTTCGTCTCAACGACAAGGTCGGCGTGGACGCGACGCGACAGGTTGCCATTGACGCCGGGTATCCGGCTGATACCCCCGGGCTCGACGCCACCTCGGTGGTCTCGGTGCTGGGCACGGCGTCACCGCATACCGTCAACATCGCCGATGCCTTTACGACATTCGCCACCGGTGGCGTGCGCCGGCCGGCGCACATCGTTGCCTCGGTGAGCGATTCCTCGGGCAAGGAACTCTACAAGGCCGACACGTCGGGCACGCGTGTCTTTGACGCGGATGTTATTGCCCAACTCAACGAGGTTCTTCAAGGCGTCGTTCACGGGGGGACCGCGGAAAAGGCTGAGGCTCTGGGACGCCCCGTCGCGGCAAAAACCGGATCGTCTGAGGACCTGAGGTCGGCTCAGTTCGTCGGTTACATTCCCCAGATGGTCACTGCGGTGTCGATGTATCAGGTGGGTGAGGACGGATCCGAGGAATCCATCACCGGCTTCGGTGGCGTCAAAGATGTCTACGGCGGTACGTGGCCGGCGCAGGTATGGAATTGGTACATGCTGCGCGCGAGTGCTGATCTCGAGGTCAAGTCCTTCCCCGATGCCGCGTCTACCGGAGCAAAATCGGCACCGAAGTACAAGAAACCCGACTATTCCGTGCCCGAGATTCCCACACGACCCCCGACGTCACGTTGCCGACGGTTTCTCCACACTTGCCGCAAACGCAGCCCGATGACGGCGACGACGACACGTCACCGTCGCCGTCGCCCTCTCCCTCAACGAGCGAGTCCTCGACGAGACCGGGCGATAACTCGGGCGGTAACGCTCCGCCTGGGCGGGGACAAAACGGGCGGAATCCCTAGTGTGACACCGCTGACAGCGCTTCTCGCCGGTCCTTTCATGGACTAGGGTGGGATGTTGGCCCCTAGGGGCCGTAGGTCAAGACCCTCCTGTCACGGAAATCCCGTGACCGATTTCAGTCCAAAGGAGGTGGGTTGAAGTATGCGCGCCTACGAATTGATGGTGATCCTCAACCCCGAGATCGACGAGCGCACGGTTGCTCCCATGATGGAGAAGCTGCTCAAGCTCGTCATCGACGGCGGTGGCACCGTGGAGAAGACCGATGTGTGGGGTAAGCGTCGTCTCGCCTACGACATCAACAAGCAGTCCGAGGGCATCTACGTCGTCATCGAGATGACGACGACGCCCGAGATCGCGGCCGAGCTCGATCGCCAGCTGACTCTCAACGAGTCGGTCATGCGCACGAAGCTCCTGCGTCGCGACGCACGCTGAATCTGTCCTGACGGCTCAGATTTTTCTGCGCTCAATGCGACACTAGTATCCACACGTCAATGAGCCGGCGGACGAAAGGGTAGGAAGATGGCTGGCGACACTCAGATCACTGTGGTGGGGAACCTCACGGCCGATCCGGAATTGCGGTTTACGAATTCCGGGGTCGCGGTGGCGTCCTTTAGGGTGGCCTCGACTCCCCGGACGTACAACCGACAGACGAACCAGTGGGAAAATGGTACCGCCATGTTCCTGCGGTGCACCGCGTGGCGCACGCTTGGCGAAAACTGCGCGGAAACCCTCAAGAAGGGAATGCACGTCATCGTTCAGGGCCGATTGGTCCAGAACAACTGGCAGACTGCTCAGGGCGAGAACCGTTCCTCCGTCGAGATTCAGGTTGATGAAGTCGGTCCGTCGCTTCGTTACGCAACGGCCCAGGTGCAGCGCACCGAGGGTGGTAACTACGGCGGCAACAACGGTGGATACGGCGGCCAAGGGGGCGGCAATTTTGGCGGGAACGGCGGCTTCGGCCAGCAGTCTCGCGGCTCCCAGCAAAATTCGGGATACAACGCGGGCCCGCAAGGTGGGGCCGATAACGACCCGTGGGCAGCAGCCCCGGGCGGGTCATCTTTCGATGACCAACCGCCGTTCTAGGTCCCGAGTGGTCGTTCAAGCACTACCACACTGAAGTTTCCTAAAGGAGATCACCATGGCGAAGAAGCCTCTTCGCAAGCCGATGAAGAAGAAGGCGAACCCGCTGCGCACGGTGTCGATCGACAAGATCGATTACAAGGACACCGCGCTGCTGCGTAAGTTCATTTCGGATCGTGGCAAGATCCGTGCGCGCCGCGTCACCGGCGTGTCCGTCCAGCAGCAGCGTCAGATCGCGAAGGCCGTCAAGAACGCCCGCGAGGTTGCCCTGCTGCCCTACTCGAGCTCGAACCGCTAAAGGGAGGGTGACGTTCATGAAGAAGACGAAGCTTATCCTCACGTGCGACGTTGACAACCTGGGCGCGTCGGGCGACGTCGTCTCGGTTGCCGCGGGTTACGCCCGTAACTACCTGCTGCCGCGCGGCATGGCTCAGCCGTGGACTCGCGGTGCCCAGCGTCAGATCGACCAGATGGTCCGTGCGCGCCGCTCACGCGAGATCGCCTCGATTGAAGATGCCCGCGCCGTGCGCGACGCCATTGAGGCGTCGACCGGTGTCACCATCTCCAAGCGTGCCTCGGATGACGGTCGCCTGTTCGGGTCGGTTCAGGCGAGCGATATTGCCGCTGCCGTGAAGGACCAGCTCAAGCAGACTGTTGATCGCCGCAAGATCGTCATCAACCAGCCGCTGAAGGCGCTCGGCCGTTTCGAGGTCGTGTGCAAGCTGCACGATGACGTCTCGGTGACCCTCCCCGTTCTGGTGGAGGCCGAGTAGTCGCCGGACGCAGGTCTAGAGCATAGGTGTGGGGCAGTCCAAGGACTGCCCCACACCTGTATCTGTTAGACGTTCATCCACTCATCCGTGCGGATACGCAGTCCGAGGGTGAGCCAACGCATCCCAAAGAAGACGATTCCGTAGGCCAACCAAATGACGACGACGCCGTGACCTCCCGGCGTTCCCCACTCGCCGGCCATCCAGATGACGGGTGCGAAGACGAGGAAGGTCACCAGCTGAGCAACGGCGAGGTAGCGTGTGTCGTTAGCGCCGATGAGAATACCGTCATACATGTAGACAATGCCGGCGATGATCTGACAGCCGGCGACCGCGATCAAGCCGGCGCGGGTGGCGTCGACGACGGCGTCATTCGCCGTGAAGGCGAGCGGGATGATCGGCGAAGCAAGTGCGATGACGGCCCCGAAGACGACGCCGGTTCCCATGCCCCAGCGACTGAGGTGGCGGATGAGGTGGCGGACTTTTTGCTTGTCGCCGGCACCGAGTGCCTGTCCGACGAGCGCCTGGGCGGCGATAGCCAAAGCATCCATTCCAAACGCTGATAGCGTCCACAACGACTTGACGATCTGGTGGCTGGCGAGCGTCACCGCACCGAGCTTGGCGGCGGCAGACAGTGTCATGAGGATCGACAGTTGGAGGCACAGCGTGCGCACCATAAGAGGTGCCCCCGATAGTCCGGCGGACGTCATGAGGGTGAGGGAAGGACGTAGGGAGACCCCACGGCGTCGGCATGTGCGTCCAACGACGATGACGAACGCAGCTCCCATTCCCAGCTGCGCAATCATGGTTCCCGCGCCGGCTCCGCTCACCCCGAATCCACCGAGATAAATGAGGCTAAACGACAGCGGAACGTTGGCGATAGCCCCGATCGTCGAAACTACGAGGGGTGTCCTCATATCGAGGAGGCCGCGCATGACGCCGTTAGCGGCAAGAACGATGAGCATACCGGCGATGCCGCCGCATGATGCGTGAATATATGCTACAGCCTGCTCGGCAACTGCGCCGGAGGTCCCGACGACGTGAGCTGCCCACGGTGCGCCGAAGAATAACGCAATCGACAAGATGACGCCGATGGCGGCGGCCAACCACATGCCCTGCACTCCATAGCGCAAGCCATCAACGACGCGGCCGGCACCGATATGGCGCGCTGTCACGGCGGTTGTCGTGTAAGCGAGGAATATGCATAGCCCGACAATGAACGTCAACACCGTCGATCCTGCCGAGAGTCCCGCCAACTGTGCGGTACCCAAATGACCGACCATCGAGGTGTCGGCCAGGATGAGCAGCGGCTCGGTCAACAAGGTTCCCAGTGCGGGAATCGCCAGTGACAGGATCGTGCGGCCGAGCGAAGCCTCAACGTGAGGATGAGGCTTGTTCGACTCGCTCGGCGTGTCATCCACGGATTGTCCTCCCAATGTTTATCCACAAGGTGTGTACACAAATGTGGATAGAAATGCGGTCAGCGCGCGGTTTTCCCATCCGCGACTCTTCACCCTAGGGAGTTTTCCCCCGCTCGTCCACACGTATCCCCAGCTTTATCCACATATTATCCCCGAGTTATCCCCAGTTTCACTCCTGTCACACTTGGCACACAGGGGTTCTCGCGTTAAAGTGAGCGCGCCCGTGGACGAGGTACGTGCGCTTCTCGGTGAGGAGCCAGGCACCGCCGCGACGCTGCGTCGCATGTGGGGCGAACGGAAGGAAAGATATGGCCGGCGACGAACTGTTTGACCGCATCCCTCCCAACGATCGTCAGGCTGAGGAATCGGTGCTTGGCGCCATGATGCTGTCGAAGGATGCCATCGCCGAGGTCACGATGGAGATTCGCGGCACCGACTACTACCACATGGCCCACCAGATCATCCATAACGCGATCGTCGATCTGTACGGGCGCGGTGAGCCCGCAGATGCCGTCACCGTTGCCGCTCAGCTCGAACGCGACGGCGATCTCAAGCGCATTGACGGTGCGTCCTATCTGCACTATTTGACGACGACGGTGCCGACCGCGGCGAATGCCGGATATTACGCACGCATCGTCAAGGAGCGCTCCCAGTTGCGGCGCCTCGTCGAGGTGGGGACGCGCATCGTTCAGCTGGGATACGCCGACGACGGCGGGGATGTGGATACGATCGTCAACCAGGCTCAGGCCGAGGTATACGCCGTCACCGAACAGGATGAGCGCAGCGATTATTCGCGCGTGGCCGAGCTGCTCGATCCCACGCTGGAGGAACTGCAAGCGATCGAGCAAAACGGCAACGAACAGGCGGGAGTCCCGACGGGATTCATCGACCTCGATTCTCTGACGAACGGCCTCCACGGCGGCCAGATGATTATCGTCGCGGCCCGCCCGGCTATGGGGAAGTCGACGTTTGCCGTCGACATCTGTCGCGCCGCCTCGATCAAACACAAGGTGACCTCGGTAATCTTCAGCCTGGAAATGGGGCTCGGGGAGCTGACGATGCGCATCCTCTCGGCCGAATCCGGGGTGTATCTCGAGAAAATGCGCGGCGGCAAGATGGAGCAGCGCGACTGGCAACGCCTCATGAAAGCGGTCGGGGCCCTCGAAGAAGCGCCGTTGTTCCTCGACGAATCGACGAACATCTCGATGACGGAGATCCGCTCGAAGTGTCGCCGACTCAAGCAGCAGCACAACCTTGGGTTGATCGTCATCGATTACCTGCAGCTGATGACGTCGGGGCGCAAGGTCGAATCGCGCCAGCAAGAGGTTTCGGAGTTTTCTCGCTCGCTGAAGCTGCTGGCGAAGGAACTTGACGTTCCCGTCATCGCGGTCGCTCAGCTCAATCGTGGCCCCGAAGCCCGCACGGACCACAAGCCCATGTTGTCTGACCTGCGTGAATCCGGGTCGCTCGAACAAGACGCCGACGTCGTCCTGCTGCTCAATCGCCCGGAGGTATACAACCCCGAGGATCGCCCGGGCGAGGCCGACATCATCGTGGCCAAGCACCGCAATGGGCGCACCGCCACCGTCGTCTTGAGCTTCCAGGGCCAGGCGGCCCGGTTCACCGATATGGCACGCGAATAGCGAGAATTTCTCGCCGCGCGAACGTGCGGGGTGCGGCGTAGCCTGCGGGAGTGAGCGATTATCCTGTGTTCCTAGCCGGAGGACGACTCCCCGTCTCTCATCCGATCAAAGACCAGGAACAGACCTTTACCCCTCACCCCGAGTCTGCGACCGATTCGCCTCAGGAGCAGATTCCACCTCGGGCCAGGCGACATCTTCCTGATGCTGAATGTCCACTGCGTCCGGGCGACCCCTGCACGCTCTGTCAAGCTTTCGTTACCGGTCCCCACGACTGTCAAACGGTTCGCCTTGTCATGGACGATCCCGACTTGCGTGCGGAATTAGCCGTGCGTCGTCGTGAGTGGGCAGCTGCGCACCGCCGTGCACACCGGGATGCCATAGTGTCGAGCGCGTCGAAAGGTCTACGCTGAAGTTACGACACCCGCGGGGGCGTCGGGAAAGGACGATCGCGTGACCACCGTAGCCAAAGCGTTAGTTATTGCTGGTTCGGAGTCAACTGGCGGTGCAGGTATCCAAGTTGACCTGCGAGTTTTCCAACAGCTTGGGGTGCTGGGCGTCGGCGCACTGACGTGCATCGTTGCCTTCGATCCGACCAACGATTGGGCGCACCGATTCCATCCGATTGAGGCATCGCTCATTGACGAACAGCTGGAGGCAGCTTTTGCCGATTGGGATGACCTCGCCGTCGCGAAGGTCGGGATGCTAGGCACGCCCGCGACGATCGATACCGTGGCTGCTCGGCTGAGTGAGCGCCGTCTGCGTCACGTGGTCGTCGATCCCGTTCTCATCTGCAAGGGACAAGAACCGGGTGCCGCATTGGACACCGACAATGCGCTGCGCGAGAAGATCCTCCCGCTGGCGACCGTCGTGACCCCGAACGTCTTCGAGGCTCAGGTGTTGTCGGGAATGGATGAGATCACAACGGTTGAGCAGCTCGGTGAGGCGGCTAAGCGCATCGGAGATCTCGGCGTTCCCTACGTCCTGGCCAAGGGTGGAGTCGAGCTGCCCGGCGAGGATGCCGTCGACATCCTATGGGACGGCCACGAGCTCATCGAGACGCGACGTGAAAAGGTTGGTCCCGTGCGCGTTTCGGGCGCCGGGTGCTCGGTGGCTGCCGCCATCACGGCGCAGCTGGCGAAGGGACACGACGTCCTCGACGCCGTCAACGTCGCCCGCGACCTGGTGACCGAGGGCATTAAGGCGCGTATTGCCGGAAACACGCCCTTCGATATCGCCTGGCAGGGTGCCTATCACCCGTGGGGGTAGGCGCTGCCACATCGACGTCGGGGTCTGGCGAAGAATCTCGCCAGACCCCGACGTTTACACGTCATCGCGACCGGCCGTCTCGGGGGCCGACCACGCCGCCGCAGCCGCGGCGACCCAGCACGCGGCGGCAAATCCCCAGCCGGCGAGCCACGTTCCACCCGCCGCCGACGTCAACGCCGAATAGATGACGGGGGAGAAGCCGACGACGATAAGTCCGCACTGGGTGGCGACACTGACCCCGGTCAGGCGAACGTGAGCGGGGAACAACTCGGGATAAAACGCGGCTTGGACGACGTTGCCCGCCATGACGATGAGGTAGAAGGCTGTCATCGACACCCCGATGACGAGGATCGATCCGGTTGATAGCGCCCAAAAGACCCCGGGCAGGCAGATGGCTAATCCCAAGCATGAGGCGACGAAGACGGGGCGACGGCCGATCCTGTCGGACAGGGCGGCAAAAAGCGGCTGAGTAAATGCCGTCGTGAGGCCGGCGAAGGAAATGCAGGCGAGAATCGCGGCTTCGGATAACCGAGCGTCGTCGTGGCGTATCCGAGGATGAACACGTTGAATGTGACCCCGACGAGCATGTGGAGGCTGCACAGGAACACCCGCAGCGTGTGGGCGGGGTAGTGGCGGAGCATGTCGACGACGGGTAGCCGGCGCCGACGCGTCAGCGTGTGGGTGGCGGGAGGCTCGCTGACGTGCCACCTCACCCACCAGGCGAAGCCGACGAGGGGGGCGGCGAGGAGGAAGGGAATGCGCCAGCCGCCGGACATAACGAAGTCGTAGTGGGCCATGAGCGGCGACATAATGGCGGGACCGAGGAACCAGCCGATCGAAACGCCGATCATCGTCCACGACGTGTAGAGACCGCGGCGTCGGTCGGGAGCGTGTTCCGCCGAGAGCGTCCCCGAGCCCGATTGCTCGATTCCGGCCGCGAGACCCTGGAGAATGCGGCAGACCAACAACAGGATGGGACCGATGACGCCGGCGGCGGCGTAGGTGGGCAGGAGTCCGATCGCGACGGTGGCGATCCCCATGAGGGCGAGGGTGAACAGCATGACGCGGCGGCGGCCGATGGTGTCGCCAAGCTGGCCGAATATCAGTGCGCCCACGGGGCGAACGAGGTAGGCGACGCCAAACGAGGCCAGCGAGGCCATCGCGGCACCCGCATTGCCGAGCGGTGAAAAGAACAGGGGCCCAAACAGCAGCGCCGCGGCCGGGGCATACAGGGCAAAGTCGTAGTACTCGGCAATAGCGCCGAAGAATCCACTGGCCGCAGCCCACCGGGCTGCCGAACGATCGGAGGACGGGGTTCTCGCCATGGCGCCACCCTATCGGGCGCCCCGGTGATGAAAGTGAACAGAGGTGTATGTGGCCAGGTGGGACGCGCGATTGCAGATCGTGGGGACCATCTCAGAACAATTGGAGGGTACGGGGTGGCCGCGAGACGTGTCGGGGTGGTAGCTATGGCCTGTGCGAGTCATTACCCAGGAGGAGATCGATAAGGTCGACGTCGTCGCGCGCGTGGGCACCCTCATGCTGGGAGCCGCGTGTGCGGCATCGGATGTTGTTTACACGTCGTTGAAGGTGGCGCAGAAGCTGGGCTTGCGTCACGTGAGCGTGCACTTGACCTATTCCGATTTGCAGGTGTCGTATCGTCCCCCCGAAACTGTGGCTCACCAGGTAGCTCACACGATTTCCGCCCGGCGCTTTGATTACGGGCGCCAAACGCGGGTGAAGCAGCTGGCCGAGGAAATCGTCGCCGGCCGCCTCGACCACGTCCAAGCCGCACGCGACCTCGAGTGGATCCGGTCCTACCGCGGTCCCTATCCCGAGTGGCTCGTGCACATATCGTCGGGAATGACGGCAGCTGCCGCGGCCATTCTGTTCGGCGGCAACATCACGGTATTTGCCCTGACATTCGTCTCGGCTGTCGTCTTAGATTACGTGTCGACCTACTGTGAACGCCGCTATGCGCTGCCGGTGTTCTTCCTCCAGGTCATCGCCGGCGTCGTCGGCATCGTCTCGGGCATCGTGACGACGATGGTCGACCCGAACGCAAACGCGTCGGCGGTCGTCATTGCCGTCATCATGTTCATGCTGGCGGGAATGACGTCGACGGCGGCCGTCAACGATGCCATCACCGGGTGGCACCTCACGGGCGTGGGGCGAATCAGTGAGGCCATCGTCAACACGCTGGGACTCGTCATCGGGGTGCGATTGGGCTTATTCGCCGCAGGGCTGTGCGGAGTCGATTTGGCGATTTCCGAACAGGTACGCCAGATCGGGTTCGACGGCCAGGCCTGGCAGTGGGTGGCCGCGTGCGTCATGTTGGGGGTATCGCTGGCGGTGTACGCCCAAACTCCCAAGAGGGCGCTGCCGTGGGTGTTTTTGCTGAGCCCAGCGATCTACCTGCTCTACGTCGTGTTGTTGAATCTTGACGTGGCGACGGCGTGGGCCACCGCCGCCGGCGCGGTGTGCGCGGGTCTCGTGGGAACGGTGTTGTCGAAGATGACGACGGTGACGGTCGATGCGTTCGCTGTGTGTGCGGTCATCTCGCTCATGCCGGGCTCCCTCATTTACCGATCGCTGTGGACGATGTCGGATAAACCCGAAGTTGCCGTGGCCTACGCGATGGGCGCCTTGGCAACGGCGATCGCTATCGCCGCGGGATTGACGACGGGGCAATACCTGGGGGTGGCCATGTTGCGCCGAATCGACCGCACCTACGCGGTGGTCGTTCCCGTCTTCCACAAGCCCTACGCGTCGCTGCGGGAGCGTCGCGAGCGGATTCGTCGACACAAGAACCCCAAGCGCGCGCTTCCCCACGCCATGCCGGCGTGGTTGATGCGGGACAAATAGGATTCAGGGGCTCGGGTTCGTTATGCCGACCCGTCGCTGGAAGAAAACGGCTAGCTGTCACCGTAGGCGGGATTGACGAGGTAGGTCGTTGGGGTGACGAAGTCAAAGGTGCGCGTCGTCTCCGTCGTCGTCAGGGGTGTGCCCGTATCGATCCACGCGCCGCTTTCGGGATCTTTGACGGTGATTTTCCACGTCGTCGTCAACGTGATGTGCGTCGGGGTGTCGCTGTCGTATGTGTGAGAGATCGTGTGGGGGGATATGCGGCGCCCTGCTTGGCCGTTGTCAGCGTCTTTCCGTCGCCCCAGTCATAATGATACGTCACTGCTTGAGCGTGAATAGGCAGGGCAGTTTCTCCCAGAGTGAGGGTGAAATCTTGGTGGCGTTTCGTTGTGTAGACGATGACGGACTCATTGATGAGAACGGAATTATGTGGCGGCTGCATGACGAGCCCCGCAGGAGCGATGTCGTGGGACGCCATATAGGTGCGCACGGTTTCCACGAGAGTCGGCACGTGCTGCGTAGGTGTGCTCGGACGCGGTCGGGATGCAGCCGGCGCCGAGGTGGGCTCGTGATAGTAGGCAAGAAGCATGGCGAGGTTTTGCGGCGTTGCCGCCATCGTCCCGCGATCGGTATAGGAGCGGAATCTGCTGTCGCCCGCATATATCCGCGGCCGCGTCACACGTGGGCCACCGCCGCGAGCCTGGACCGGTTGAGTACGTCGGTGCGGAACCCGCCTGCCGCCAGTATGCGCGACGCTGCGTTCGACTCGGGTCACGCTGAGGCGATCACCTGTTACGGAGAACTCGCCAAGCTTGTCCCATGGTGAATCAGCGCGCGCGAAGGTAGTTCCACAGAGGATGAAAACAATTGTTGCAACTAAGAAGACGGCCGAATATAAACTAAGCCTTATTGTTTGCCCGATTTGATTATCATCTTTGCATGAGTCGACGAATTGCGCGGCCATTACGATACCTCCCTATCGATGTGGCTTCCCCATTCTTCGACATGCCATCCATGATCGGTGTGACGCATTTGAAAAACGACATATCCCGATCCTGATGAATAATGCTTGATCGAATTCGACACCCCATCCCAGGTCTGGCATTCATCAGTCTGGATATCGAAGGTGCAGTAAACGATCGATTCATCGTCGCCATCCTGGGGACCGATGATCGATCGTCCCGTAACTTTTGCGTAGTCTCCTCGTGTCCAACCGCCATTGCGACGCTCGTTATCGGTTTCGTCGGCAAATTCTTGGCATGTTGCACAATCCGGTGCATATCTGTCGATCGTGGTGTGGCGACCGTGGGCCGCATCGTAGGGCAAAGACGCCAGGAAATACTCAGCGACGGCGCACGCTCCCGCGTCGTCGCTGCGTTCGGCATCGGGCGAGAGCGTCGGTCTCTCGTAGGGCCACACTTCGCCCGGTGGGGGAGCGAAGCTTGGAGTGGCCTCGGACGTGGGCGAGGCTGACGGTGACAACTCGGTCGTCGCCTGGCACGCGCTCAACGTGAGAAAGGTGCAGGCGAGGATCCCGGCGGCAACGACGCGGCTTCGCGGCGACGGAGACGTGGCCGTGCGAGGGGTCGTCGCGTGCGAGGGGGCAGGGAGAGTGCGGAGGGAAGGGAACATGAGGAGGGAGCCTCTCTGCTCAATACCTGGCTCATGGCGGGCATATGGGGGACGTGGGACTTTTCGAGACTATCGAGCACGCCGCTCCACGGGGTCGATTTGTCTCGTCCTGGGGAAAACGTGCGCAGCGGCGAGGATCTCTCCCTCGCGATGACGCACCCGCGACGAGTTACCCACAGGCGGAGGACTGATGTGGATATCTGTGGATAGTAGTGTCGAGGCTGGTCAACGGCACTTACGCTAAGTTACATGTGTGTAGTTATCCCCATGTCATCCCCAGGTTGTGGATAACCCGCGAGGCTATCCAGCTGTGTCGACAGCGTCAGCGACGGAGGTCGCCAATGCTGAGATTTACGTGACACCGTCGTCCCCGAATGTCGTGATGGATTGTCGTCGATCGCTGCTACATCACCGCAGGTTAGCGGGGCTTTAGTCCAAGAAACGCCGCCCGACCTGCGGTAATAGCTAGGCTCAGCCGTATGACTGAGGTACGCATTCACGGTCGAGGCGGACAGGGTGTCGTCACCGCCTCCGACCTCATCGCATACGCGGCGTTCACCGACGGTCACCACGCACAGGCGTTCCCTTCATTCGGTTCGGAACGTACCGGCGCGCCGGTCGTCAGCTACTGCCGCATCACCGACACCGAAATCCGCACGCGCGAACCCGTCCTCACCCCCGACCTCGTGGTCGTCCAGGACCCGACGCTGCTGCCCATCATGGACGTCTTTTCCGGACTCGCAGCCGATGGCTACGCGCTCGTGAACTCGGCAAAGACGCCGACGGAGCTGGGGATTGACGACGTCATCGAGGCCCACAAGCCCGGCCACATCATCACATTGCCGGCCACGGAGCTGGCGAAGACGTACCTCGGTCGTCCCCTTCCCAATGCCGTCATGCTCGGTGGTGCCGCCGCACTGACGGGCCTGGTTCGCCTGGAATCGGTCGAGAAGGCGATTCGCCAAAAGTTTGCCGGGGTCATCGGCGAGCGCAACGTTGAGGCCGCGTCCGCGGCATTCGACTACGTCAACGACATGATCGCAGCGTCCAACGAAAAGGAGTCGGCGCGTGCTTGAACAAATCGAAGGCTCCCAAGCGATGGCACGCGCAATCGCCGCGTGTAATCCCGAGGTCATCGCCGCCTATCCGATCAGCCCCCAAACCCACATCGTCGAAGCCCTCTCGGCCCTCGTCAAGAGCGGCAAGATCGACGGCTGCGAATACGTCAACGTCGAATCCGAGTTCGCCGCTATGTCGGCGTGCATCGGTGCCTCCGCGGCCGGTGCACGCACCTACACGGCCACCGCGTCACAGGGCCTGCTGTTCATGGTCGAGGCCGTCTATAACGCGTCTGGCCTGGGGCTGCCCATCGTCATGACCGTCGCCAACCGCGCGATCGGCGCACCGATCAACATTTGGAACGACCACACGGATTCGATGTCCCAGCGCGATTCGGGTTGGCTGCAACTATTTGCCGAAAACAACCAGGAGGCGGCCGACCTGCACGTTCAGGCGTTCCGCATTGCCGAGGAGCTGTCGATCCCCGTCATGGTGTGCATGGACGGCTTCATCCTCACCCACGCCGTCGAGCAGGTCGACCTGCCCGAACCCGAGCAGGTTGCGGACTTCCTGCCGCCCTACACCCCGCGCGTCGTCCTCGACCCCGAGGATCCCATCACCCTGGGGGCCATGGTCGGTCCCGAGGCCTTTACCGAGGTCCGCTACCTCGCTCACGTCAAGCAGTTGCAGGCGCTTGACCTGATCCCGCAGGTGGCTGGCGAATTCCGCGACATCTTCGGCCGCGATTCGGGTGGCCTCGTGCGTCCCTACAAGTGCGACGACGCCGAGACGATCATCGTCGCCCTGGGGTCAGTACTAGGCACGATCAAAGACGTCGTCGATGCCCGCCGCGAGGCCGGCGAAAAGATCGGTGTCTTGGGCATCACGTCGTTTAGGCCCTTCCCCTTCGATGCCGTGGCTGACGTCCTCGCCGGTGCGAAGCGATTCGTGTGCCTCGAGAAGGCCTTCAGTGTCGGCATGGGCGGAATCGTCGCCTCGCATTGCCGAGCCAGCCTGTCCCAGCGCGGCCAGTCGGTGCGTAACTACGAGGTCATCGCCGGCTTGGGCGGGCGCAACATCACGGCGCATTCGCTCCACGAGATGATCGACAAGGCCCACGCGGACCAACTCGAGATGCTGACGTTCCTCGACCTCGATCGCGAACTCGTCGACCGCGAATTGGAGCGCCAGTCGCAGCATCGCCGCTCGGGGTCGATCGCCGAAAACGTCCAGCGTGACGCCCGCAAGCGCGCGAACGAACACCTGGGTCTGTGAGAAAGGGGAGGAACACTATGTCGACCGTTTCACTGCCCACACCAACCATCCGCGACACTCGCGAAACCCAGATCCCGGCCCGCGAAAACGTCAAGTTCTACCAGGTCGGCTCCTACGCCGTCGGTAACCGCCTGGCCGGGGCTGACGACCGCTCCTTGCAGTCGGATCCCGAACGCGTCAACTCGTTGACGTCGGGACATCGCGCCTGCCAGGGATGCGGGGAGGCCCTGGGCGCGCGCTACGCCCTCGACACGGCGACCGCCGCCGCCAAGGGTGACATCATCACGGTGAACGCCACCGGGTGCCTCGAGGTGTTCTCGACGCCCTACCCCGAGTCCGCGTGGACGGTGCCGTGGATCCACTCGCTCTTCGGCAACGCCCCGGCGGTCGCCTCGGGCGTCGCGGCAGCCATGCGTGCAAAGGGTCGCGCGACGCGCGTCGTCGCCCAGGGCGGCGACGGCGGCACCGTCGACATTGGCATGGGGTGCCTGTCGGGCATGTTTGAGCGCAACGACGACGTTCTCTACATTTGCTACGACAACGAGGCCTATATGAACACCGGCGTGCAGCGTTCGGGGGCGACCCCGCCGACGGCGCGCACAGCCACGACGCAACCGGTCGGCAGTGCACCGGGCAACACGTGGGGTCAGGGCAAAGACATGGCCCGCATCGCCATGGCTCACGAGATCCCCTACGTCGCCACGGCGACGGTCGCCGATCTGCGAGACCTCGAATACAAGGTCAACAAGGCTATGCAGTTCCACGGCGCCCGCTACATTCACGTGCTCGTGCCGTGTCCGCTCGGCTGGGGTTCGCCGTCTAACCAGACGATTCGCATCGCGCGCCTGGCCACTCAGTGTGGCCTCTTCCCCGTCTTCGAGGCCGAGGGCGGCGAGATCACGTCGGTGACGAAGATTCGCCGCCCGGTGCCGGTGAGCGACTACCTCAAACTGCAGCGGCGCTTCGCCCACCTGTTCAAGCCGGGGCAGGAGGACGTGCTTGAGCGGTTGCAGGCGATCTGTGATCGCAACATTCGCCGCTACGGGCTGATCGAGGCCGATGGCTTGGACGAGGACGTCTTGGAGCGCATCCTCTCGGGATCTGCCGACCCCGAGGGTCGCTACACCCGCCAGGTTGTCGACTCGACCAGGCAAAGCGCACACGAGAGCGCCCCCACCGACGCGGTCTCGGGCGAAACCTCGGCCTCGGCGATGACCCCGGAGCACGCGCGCACCGAGGGGGAGGACATGGCCAACACCGAGACGTCGGCATCGGTGAGCGCGGGTGAGGGCATTGGATCGTTTGCCGCCGCGGGACCCGTCGAACAGGTACAGCGCACGCAGGCCAGCGACGTCGCGGCTACGGATGAGCAGGAGTAGACGATGACGGACACCATTCAGCCCACAACAGCGGCGAGCGACGGTCACGACGCGGCACCCTGGGCCATCTCGCTAGAGGTCGGATCTTCCCTGGCGAACGAGACGGGATCGTGGCGCACCGAGCGCCCCGTCTACGTCGACCTATTGCCGCCGTGTAACAAGGCCTGCCCGGCCGGCGAGAACGTCCAGCAGTGGCTGTTCCACGCCGAAGAGGGCGACTACGAGACCGCCTGGCGCGAAATCATGGTGAACAACCCCTTGCCGGCAACGATGGGACGCGTGTGTTACCACCCGTGCCAGGTGGCCTGTAACCGCGCCGAGCTGGACGAAGCCGTCGGCATCAACGCGATCGAACGCTTCCTTGGCGACAAAGCCATTGACGAGGGCTGGACCGTTCCCAAGCTCGTCGACGACACGGGCAAGCGCGTTCTCGTTGTCGGCGCAGGCCCCTCCGGTCTTTCCGCGGCCTACCACCTGCGTCGCCTCGGCCACACTGTCGAGGTCCGCGACGCCGGCCCGATGGCCGGGGGCATGATGCGCTTCGGCATCCCTTCCTATCGGCTGCCGCGCAACATCCTCGATGCTGAAATCAAGCGGATCGAGGACATGGGCGTGACGTTTACGTTCAACGCGAAGGTCGACAACGTCGAGGATGTCGTCGACGACTACGACGCCGTGTTCCTTGCGGTGGGTGCCCACATCGGCCGCCACGCCAACATTCCGGCCGGCGGATCGGCGAAGGTCATGGATGCCGTGCAGATGCTGGCGGACATGGAAGGCGAGGAAAAGCCCATGCTTGGCCGCCGCGTCGTCATCTACGGTGGCGGCAACACGGCGATCGACGCCGCGCGCACGGCCAAGCGCCTGGGAGCCGAAGAAGCCGTCATCGTCTACCGCCGCACGCGCGACCGCATGCCCGCCCACGACTCCGAGGTCATGGAGGCCGAGGAAGAGGGCATCATGATGCGGTGGCTGTCGACGATTAAGCACATCGATTCAGGCACGCTCACGGTCGAAAAGATGGAGCTTGACGAGAACGGCTTCCCCCAGCCGACCGGCGAATACGAGGAACTCGGTGCCGACTCGGTCGTCATGGCTCTGGGTCAGGAATCCGACCTCGGCCTGGTGGAGCGGGCCGAAGGAATCGAGATTACCGACGGCGTCGTCAGCGTCAATTCGCAGATGATGACGGGCATTGAGGGCGTCTTCGCGGGCGGCGACATGGTGCCATCCGAGCGCACGGTCACCGTCGCGATCGGTCACGGCAAGAAGGCGGCGCGCTACATCGACGCCTATCTGCGCGGCGACACGTACACGCCCGCGGCTAAGCATGCCGACGCGACGTTCGACAAGCTGACGACGTGGTACTACGCCGATGCGCCTCACCAGGTCCGCGAACGCATTGAGGGTGCCCGCCGCGCCTCGACGTTCGACGAGGTCGTGCGCGGTCTCGACGAGACCTCGGCGATCTTCGAGGCCCGCCGATGCATGTCGTGCGGCAACTGCTTCGGATGCGACAACTGCTTCGGCGTCTGCCCGGACAACGCGATCACGAAGATCCGGCCCACCGAGTACGAGTTCAAGTACGACTACTGCAAGGGGTGCGGCATCTGCGTTGAAGAGTGTCCGTGTGGCGCGATCGAGATGATTCCCGAGGACGTCTAGAACACATCCTCGACGCGTGTGGGCGGAGCGATGGCTCCGCCCACACGTCTATTCGCGCGGTGACGCCACGCCTCTCATGTGATGTTTCTCTCATATATCGCTCAGTCGCACGCGTGTGCCGTGACGCTGCGGGGGGGGGTAGCGCACCGGCAGCTAAGGAAACTTTTGGCGCAGTATCGCGCGATAGTGACAGGTGTGAGGGCGCGCGCGGCCGCGACCATGCGCCTCGGTGAGCGACGAGATCAATTGGAAGCGGACAACCTCGAAAAATGACGACGCGCTCATGTAGTGTGAAGCCACTGGCCAAAGCTTTGCGTCAGCTGAGCTGCGACCACACGGTTCTGTGTGACCGCATCTTCCCCCGCTAGGGGATCTTTCGCGGGGGGGGGGTGCCCATATCCATGCGGATGTGGGAATAACATCTCCGAGAGGACGCCTTTTCCATGAAGAAGATCACTCGTGCCACTGTGGCGACGGGTCTGACGGCCACCCTGTTGCTGTCAGGCGCCGCAGGCGCGTTCGCCACAACGGACAGCACTACCCTCACGTCTGATGCCAAGATTCGCATCTGGGGTCCGTCGCGCGCCGAAACCTCGGTCGAGGCCGTCAAGCGCCTCGAAACCGATAACGCGGTGAGCAACGAGGGTGAGGAAGTTTTCCTGGTCGGTGGCGACGCCTTCGCCGATCCGCTGGCTCTGACCACCCTGTCTGACTGCCTCAACAGCCCCGTTCTCATGACGGCCAACGCGAACACGCTGTCGGCCTCCGTCAACGACAAGCTGGCTCAGATCAAGCCCGCGCGCGTCACCATTGTTGGCGGCACGCTGTCGGTGTCCGACGCCGTTGAGCAGCAGGTTCGCAAGGCCGTGCCGAACGCCAAGGTCACCCGCATCGCCGGCGAGACCCGCTACGACACCTCCGCCGACCTCGCCGCCTACACGGTCGCCTGCTACAACGGCGACTACTCGACCCTGCAGGGTCTGCGCGACGACATCTACGATGCGAACCAGGCCGAGGCCACCTACCAGGCCGCCCTCAAGAACTACGAGGCGACCCGCAAGACGTTCGCGACCGAGAACAACAAGCTCGCGAACCTCAACAAGAAGGCTCAGGACATTGCCGAGAAGATCGCCGAGGTGACGAAGACCCTCAAGCCGACCGGCGACACCGCATCGCTCACTGACGCCGTCAACACCGCCAAGAGCGAACTCGACGCGGCCGCGAAGGCGCGCGGTGACCAGGCTGCGGCGAACGCGTTCATCACCGAGCAGCTGAGCAACCTCGGCGCCGGTAACTCGACGCTCGACATCAAGTCGACCATCGCCGATTACGAGTCGTACTTCCAGGCCAAGGGCGACACCAAGGCCGTTTCCGCCCTCAACGATGCCATCGCCGTTGCGGGTGTGAGCAAGTCCGACACGGTCGAGACCGCTATCGCGACCTCGAACGACAAGCTCGCCGATGCCCAGTCGACCTTCGCTGACAAGAGCGAGGCCTACGCCGCGGCCGTCGAAAAGCTGCAGACCGCTCTCGACGATGCCGATGCCAACAAGGCCGTCGTTCAGCGCCTCGTTCAGCTCCAGCGCGAGCTGAAGAAGGCCAACCAGGACGTCGCCGATCAGACCGCTGTCGTGGCTGACGCCGAGAAGAAGATGAACGCGGCGAAGGACGCCCTCGTTGAGGCCGTCAACAACCGCCCCGAGCCGAACACGGTTGCCGACAAGCAGAAGCAGCTGCGCACGCAGCTCAACGCCCAGGCTGCCAAGGGTGGTAAGGCCACCGTCTTCCTCGCCGACGGCACCCGCTTCCCGGATGCTCTCGTCGGCGGCCCCGCCGCCGCCCAGACCGATGGTGTCATCCTGCTGAGCCAGGGCTCGACCCTGCCCTCCGCCACCAACGCCTACCTGAAGTCCGCTAAGTCTCAGGTTGTCACCGTTGGCGTCCCGGCCGCTCAGGCCGTCAAGGGCGACCGCGTCATCACGCTGGAGAAGGAATTCAGTGGCGCGACCCGTTACGACACCGCGGCTGCGATCACGAAGTACTACTTCGGTCAGGGCACGGACGCGAACCACGAGGCTCCGCTCAACAAGCACCCGATGGCGATCGCGTCGGGCGAGAACTTCGCCGACGCCGTCCTCGCCTCGAACTACATCGCGCAGTACGACGGCGGTGTTCTGCTGACGCAGAAGAACACCGTCCCGACGGCGACCCTCAACTACCTCAACAACTTCTCGGACAAGGATCTCGCGATCCGCGCCTTCGGTGGCCCGGTGTGGCTGTCGGACGGCGTGCTGAACACGCTCTCGGCGTACGCCGGTCGCTAGAAGTGAGGTAGGCCCCACGTTGGGGTAACCCCAGAATGTGAGGCCCTGCCCATTGCGGCAGGGCCTCACTCTCTGTCGGTGCAATTCGGAGAGTACCCGTGCTGATCCATCCACATGTCAACGCCCACACCGAGAATCCGATCGACGATATCGGCGGGCATATCTGCCTCGGCTGCCTTCACAATCTCGACGTCGCCGAGCTGTTGGGCCGCAGTCCGGTGAAGACGACCCTCAACCTCGTCGGTCCCCTCATTCGCGGACGTTCAGTCCTCATCACGGGTGCTGGAGGCACCATCGGCGCAGAACTCGCTCGCCAGGTGAGCGCCTACGCGCCCGCGCGCGTGTGCTTCCTCGACCGCGACGAGTCGGCGCTGCACGCCACCGAGCTGTCCATCGCCCATTCGGGCCTGCTCACCTCGGAACCCTATGTGCTGTGCGATATTCGCGACCGCGAGGCGCTAGCCGACATCTTCACCCGCTATCGCCCCGATATTGTCTTCCATGCGGCGGCCCTAAAACACGTGCCGATGCTCGAGCGATTCCCCGAGGAGGGATGGAAGACCAACGTTGTGGGCACCGCTCACGTCCTCGGTGAGGCGCTGCGCATGGGCGTGACGACATTCGTCAACATCTCCACGGATAAGGCCGCCGATCCCTCGACGGTGCTCGGCCAAACGAAGCGCCTGGGCGAGATGTTGACCGCGCACGCTGCCGAAGAGGGGACGGGCCGCTACGTGTCCGTGCGTTTCGGCAACGTCTTGGGTTCGCGCGGGTCGGTCCTCGAGACGTTCGCCTATCAAATCGCTCACCGCCTGCCCGTGACCGTGACCGACCCCGAGGTGACCCGGTTCTTTATGACGATTAACGAGGCGTGTCGCTTAGTCCTCGAGGCGGCGACCATCGGACACGACGGGCACGCATTGGTGCTCGAGATGGGCGAGGCCGTGCGGATCGCCGATATCGCCACCCGCCTCATCGACCGCGCCGGCTCGTCCTCGCCCATCGTCTACACGGGGCTGCGCCCGGGCGAAAAGATGAGGGAAGTGCTGTTTTCTCAGGCAGAGAATCCCCGTCCGACACAACATCCGGCGATCCGTGCCGTCGCGGTACCGCCGATTGATCCGCGCGACATAGCACCCAGCTATGCGCACATGCCGATGATGAAGGAGCGAACGTCGTGCGCACATATGTGATGACAGCACTGCGCAGTGCCATGGGGCGGTGTCGCTCGGCGCTGCGCACAGCCGAAATTTTCGACATGGTGGGGGAGACGAAAAACGGCGTCGATGAGGCACTATCCCGATTGCGAGCCCTCGATGAGCGTCTCACTCGCGTGGAAGCCACGGCGGACCTGACCCGCCATTTCAGCGAAACGGGTCGCGAAATCGCCCAGATGATTGCCCGGCGCAAGATCCCCCGTTCCCGAGCGCGGGTCCTGTTCCTCATTCACCACCGCGATGCGCTCTACTCTCAGGTGCCGGTCATCGAGGCCATGCGCGATGATCCCGATTTTGACGTCATCGTCGCGAGCATCGACCATTGCTACCCCTCGGATGCCGAGGCTCGCTACGCCGGCGAGGCCGAGGTGCATCAGGCACTCACCCATTTCGGGATCGATCACCTGCGTTTCGCCTCGCAGTCGCGGTGGGACGACCTGATGTGGATACGGACCCTCGATCCCGACATCATTTTCCGCCAGTCGCAGTGGGAACCCGATATCGAGGCTCCCTTTAGGACATTCGAGGTGCGCTCGGCCCGCCTCGCCCTCATTCCTTACGAGATGGCCAATCTCGTTGATAATCCGCGCGAGCCGGGCGCCGCACATTCGGCGGTTGACAATTACTTCCACAAGAACGCCTGGGCCGTCTTTTGTGTGAGTGAGGAGTGGCGCGATACGTGGGCGGCGGCGGAGGCTCCGGCGACCGGAGCTCGTCAGTTCTACGGCACGGGCCACCCGAAAGTGCAGGCCCTGCGTGAGCGGTTGAGACAGTCGTCCACATCCGAGCGCCCCTTCACCGTCTTGTGGTCGGCCCATCACTCGATCGATGACGAATGGATCAACTTCGGGACGTACCCGGACACCGCGCCTCTCATGATCGAGCTGGCGCACGCCCATCCCGAGTGGGAGTTCATCTTTTCGGCCCACCCCGCCCTCATCGCGAAGCTGGAGGAACGCCCGCAGCTGCGAGACCTGCGCGAACGCTGGGACGAGCTACCGAATACGCGCTACTTCGCGGGCGGCGGCGACTACGCAGCCGTGTTCAACGATTCCGACGTGCTCGTGTGCGACGGGGTGTCGTGGCTCATGGAATATCAACTCACCGCTAAGCCCGTCGTCTTCATTGAGCGAGCACACCACGCGCCGTTTAACGATTTTGGCCGTGTGGTTCGCGAGGGAACCAACGTCGTCACCACGGGCAAGGAGCTGACGACGATTCTCGAGCATGTTGCCGCGGGTGGCACCGATCCGGCGGCACAGGGTCAGCAGCGCGTGCGCGAACTGCTACGGGTCGACCATGACGCCGTTGCCGAGATCGTCGCGACGATCAAGACGAAGCTTCGCGAGGAGGGGTGGCACCCGACATCGACGTCGACACCATAGAATCTCCACTCTCGCGAGACCTACCTCACAGCAGGCCGACACCGCAGGTCAGCACGGGTGAGGTTAACATCTGCGCGTCTCAAAGGCGCGTGTCGATCGCCGGCCCATTATGATGAGGCCAGACCCCCCGACTCGGAGGAGATCATGCCCACCGCCACCATCGAGGACATCGCCTGCCCCGCGGGCGAGTCAGCAGGGACGGTCTTGACGGTTCGCCATCATCTCGACTGCGTTTTCACTGCCGCAACGCACCGGATAGGCAAGAGTGTCCGCGCATCTACCCAACGGAGAGAGCATCTATGACGAACACGCTGGGAAAGATCCTTATGAAAGCTCGCGAGGCCTTCGTCGCCCGGGGCTATTCCGGCGCGTCCTTTCGCGAGATCGCCCGCGAAGCCGGTGTGACGACCGGGGCGATTTACGGCTATGTCAGTGGCAAAGACGCCCTGTTTCGGCTGGTCGTCGACGAAGAGTGGCAGCGCGTTCACACCTACTACCGCCACGTCGTCGCCGACAACGCCGAGCGCCACGAAGCCGCCATGCGCGCCCTGGCCGACCCCGAGATCGACGTCGACACCCTGACGGCGCAAACGGCGATCCTCGTCGAGGACAACGAGCGGATTCTCAAGGTCCTCATGGAACACCGCGACATCGCCCTGCTCGTGCTGACGAACTCACGCGGATCGTCGCTGGAAAACGTCGTCGACATCCTCGTCGACGACGACGTCTACTCGATCGTTCCCTTTATCGAGCGCACCGTCGGCCACCCCCTCAGTGAGGACGAAAAGAACGGCGTGCGCGTCCTCACGCGCGCCACCGTCAACCTCATGATCACGGTATTGGAGTCCTATACGACGTTCGAGGAGGCCCGCGTCTCCGTCGCGATGACGAACGCCTACTTCGTCGGCGCCCACCGTGGACTCTTCCTCCAAATGGCCCGTGAACACCCCGATTCCCCCACCCCGTGACGGTGGGGGAATCGCGTGTAGGCACGCGTGTTGACCTGACATAAAATCGCCCTCAGCGAGCTTCGGCCCCGATGCTCCACTCCATCGTCAAAAGGACTGTTACGTGGAACGCTTCCAAGGTCTCCTCGGCATCATCGTCATTCTGGGTGTCCTCATTGCCCTCTCACGCGCCCGCCGCCACATCAAGTGGCGCACGCTCGCGGTTGGCCTCATCCTTCAGGTCGTCTTCGCCCTCATCGTCCTCAAGTGGGCGCCCGGCGTCGCCGCGCTCAAGGGGATCGCATCGGCCGTCCAAAAGCTCACCGAGTACACGAACGAAGGCACCCTGTTTGTGTTCGGGTCGCTCATGCCGGCAGACTCCAAGGGTTTCGTCTTCGCCCTCAACGTCCTGCCGGTCATCATCTTCCTCGGGATGATCATTCAGGCCCTGTACTACCTGCGCGTCATCCAGTACATCGTTGACGGCGTCGGTTTTGTCCTCGGCAAGCTGCTGGGCGTGTCCAAGATCGAATCCGTGTGGGCGGCCACCGTCATCTTCCTCGGCCAATCCGAAGCCCCGCTGCTCATCAAGCCCTACCTGCCCCGGCTCACCCAGGCCCAGCTGTTCACGTGCATGACCGGCGGCTTCGCCTCGGTCGCCGGGTCGACCCTCATCGGCTATTCGCTGCTGGGCGCACCGCTGCCCTACCTGCTGGCTGCCTCGCTCATGAACGCCCCGGGCTCGATCATCGTCGCCAAGGCCTTCTTCCCCGACACCGAAGAATCCGACCTCGACGCCAACGTGCGCTCGGTGCGCGACGAAGAATCGCGCAACATCGTCGACGCCCTGTCCCACGGCGCCATGGCCGGTGGACGCATCGCGATCGCCGTGGGCTGCATGCTCATCGCCTTCATCGCCCTCATCCACATGTTCAACGGCATCATCGGTGGAGTGGGCTCGTGGTTTGGGCAGACCAACTGGTCGCTTGAGGGCCTGTTCGGCATCATCTTGTCGCCCTTCGCCTGGCTCATCGGTGTCTCGTGGGACGAGGCCCCCATGGTCGCGAACTTCATCGGTCAAAAGACCGTCCTCAACGAGTTCGTCGGCTACACGGCCCTGTCGGACGTCGTCAAGACGATCTCGCCGAAGGGCCTGCTCATCTCCACCTTCGCGCTGGCAGGCTTCGCGAACTTCGGCTCGATCGCCATTCAGATCGGGACGTTCTCGGCGCTCATCCCCGAACGCCGCAGCGAAGTTGCCCGACTCGCCCCGCTTGCCCTGTTCACTGGCTTCTGCGTGAACATGCTCAACGCGGCGATCGTCGGCGTCGTCGCCTCCTGACTTTCTCGTGACCACTGTGGGTGGTGGCGTGACTGGAAAGCACGTCACCACCCACAGCCGTATGTGCGACTACCCGCGCGGGGGAGAGACCGCGAGACGCCCACTATGTGGGACGCGCTCGCGGCCCCCGCGCGGGTCAACTACATCTAGTAGTGACATAGCAGACACTTCCGACGGGCAGACCCGTTGGCGCACGCAGATGGGGGTGACATGACGACCGTGGTCCTCTTCCCTGCTTCGCTGGCGTCGGGGACGCGTCGCCAGATGTTGCGCCACGCGTGACCGCGGCAGCACCGATGCTGCCAGGAACGCACCCACGCGAATACCGTGCCCGGTCGTATTCGCGCTTCCCTACCCCACACTTTGACGAAAAGGACTCTGTCATGTCACGCGTACGCACCACCCACGTCGGCTCTTTGCCGCGCACCCCCGAACTGCTCGCCGCCAACGAGAAGTGTCACGACGACGCCATCTCACAAGCCGAATTCGATGCTGTGCTCACCGCCGCCGCCGACGACGTCGTTGCCCGCCAAGCGAGCATCGGCCTCGACATCGTCAACGAGGGCGAATACGGCCACATCACCTCGGGCAAAGTCGATTACGGCGCCTGGTGGAACTACTCGTTTACCCGACTCGGTGGCCTCGAGCTGACCGACGCCGACCGGTGGGACGATGACGAGAACGTCGAATCCACCCCCGGCAACATCCGGTTGACCTCGTTCCAGCACCGCCGCGACTGGTCGCGATTCCGCGACGCCTACACCGATCCGACCTCGGGGATCTTGACCCACCGCGCGCGTGTGAAGAACCCCAAGATCGTCGCCCCCCTGACCTACATCGGGCACGACGCCGTCGCCAAGGATGTGGAACTGCTCCTGCACGGTCTCAACAAGGCGGGAAAACCGGCGTCTGACGGCTTTGTTGCCGCGCTGTCGCCGGGATCGTGCGCGCGCATCGCCAACGAGTACTACGCCAGTGACGAAGAGGTCGTGTGGGCGTGCGCCGACGCGCTGCGTGAGGAATACACGGCCATCACCGACGCGGGGCTGACCGTCCAGATCGATGATCCGTCCGTGGCCGAGGCATGGGACCAGATCCAACCCGAGCCCAGCGTCGAGGATTACCGTGACTTCATCCAGGTGCGCATCGACGCCCTCAACCACGCTCTGGCGGGAATCCCGCGCGAGCAGGTGCGGTTCCACATCTGCTGGGGATCGTGGCATGGTCCCCACACCACCGACATCGGACTCGAGCACATCATCGATAAGGTGCTCCAGGTTGAGGCCGGCGCCTTCACGTTCGAGGCAGCCAACGCCCGCCACGCTCACGAGTGGACCGTATGGAACGACGTCGATCTGCCCGACGACATCGTGCTCATCCCCGGCGCGGTCTCGCACTCGACCAACGTCGTCGAGCACCCCGAATTGGTCGCTCAGCGGCTGCGTCACTTCACCGATCTGGTCGGAAAGGACCGGGTCATCGCCTCGACCGACTGCGGCCTGGGCGGACGCATCCACGCCGATATCGCGTGGGCGAAGCTCGAAACGCTCGTCGAGGGCGCCTCCCGCGTCTGATCGCCTGCCTCGCCCCTCCCGGCCGGCACATATGTCAATTTGATGATTGCCTCGTGTGCCGGTCGGGAGTACCATCGTCGTGTTTAGCGGTCGCGGGATGAAGGACAGAGGCAATGAGGCACGACGAACTATCCTCGATCATCGATCACACCCTGCTCGCTCCCGAGGCGACGACGGCCGACATCACCGCGCTCGTCGCCGAAGCGGCGCGCTTGCGCACCTATTCCGTGTGCGTGTCACCCTCGCACCTGCCACTCTCGGTTCCCGACCACGTGAAGGTCGCGGCCGTGTGCGGTTTCCCCTCCGGTACACACACAGCGACGGTGAAAGCGACCGAAGCCCGCGCCATTGCCGCGGCCGGAGCCGACGAGATCGACATGGTCATCAACCTGGGAGCGCTGCGCGGGGGCGACATTGACGCCGTTCGCGACGAGATCGCGCTCGTGCGCCAGGCCGCAACGAACGTCGTCCTCAAGGTCATCATCGAATCCGCCGTATTGAGCGACCCCGAGATCGTTTCCGCCTGTCGCGCCGCCGAGGACGGCGGGGCCGACTTCGTCAAGACGTCAACCGGCTTCCACCCGGCCGGTGGCGCCAGCACCCACGCGGTTGAACTCATGCGCAAGACAGTGGGAGATCGCCTGGGAGTCAAAGCCTCCGGCGGAATCCGCACGCTAGCCGACGCCAGGGCGATGATCGAGGCCGGAGCAAGCCGACTCGGCTGCTCGGCAAGCGCTCAGATTCTCGCCGAACTCGATTGCTGACATGGCTTTTCGCGACCTCCTCCACCGCGCCGAAGCGTGGGTGAGCGCCGACCCCGAGCCCGCCACGCGCAACGAACTCGCCCACCTCATCAACAAGGCCCGTCAAGGCGGGCCACGCTCGGCAGCCGGCATCGACCTCGCCTCACGCTTTCGCGGATCATTGACGTTTGGAACCGCCGGGTTGCGCGGGCGCCTGGGGGCGGGAGAAACCCGCATGAACCGAGCCGTCGTCATTCGCACGACGGCGGGCCTCATGGCGTGGCTCACCGACCAGGTCGATGCACCGCGCGTCGTCATCGGCTGCGACGCCCGCCACGGCTCGGCGGCCTTCGCCCGCGATGTAGCCCGAGTCGTCAGCGCGGCGGGAGGCCGCGCCCTCGTCCTCCCGCCGGGCCAGCCGACCCCGCTGACGGCGTTCGCCGTACGCGCCTACAACGCGGATGCGGGCGTGATGATTACGGCCTCGCACAACCCCGCCACCGACAACGGCTACAAGGTATACACGGGAGGACGCATTAGCGAGGCCGCGGGCGTCCAGATCATTCCCCCCGCCGACGCCGAGATTAGCGCCCATATCGAGCGCGTCGGCGCAGCCACGACCGTTCCCACCGGTGACGACGCCATCGAGCACATCGATCCCCGTCTCGACTACATCAATCGCATCGTCAGCCTCGCTCGTCCCGGCGACATTCGCATCGTGCTGACCCCCATGCACGGCGTCGGGCGCTGCCTCGCCCACGCGGGATTGACGCGAGCCGGATTCACCGACCTCCACATCGTCGCCGCCCAGGCCGATTCCGACCCCAACTTCCCCACCGTTGCCTTCCCCAACCCCGAGGAAGACGGCGCCCTCGACCTCGCGCGCGAATACGCCCGCCGTATCGACGCCGACCTCGTTATCGCGCTCGACCCCGACGCCGATCGCTGCGCAGTGTGCGTGCCCGAGGGCACCACGTGGCGCCAACTCAGCGGCGACGAAGTCGGCATGATCCTCGCCGACGACGTGGCGCGCCGCGCGGTGGCCGATAAACGCACGGGAACCATCGCAACCTCCGTCGTCTCCACGCGCGCCATTGCCTCCATCGCCGCGTTCTACGGCCTGAAATCAGCAACGACGCTGACCGGCTTCAAATGGATCGCCCGCGTTCCCGACCTCATCTTCGGCTGCGAGGAAGCCATCGGCTACTGCCCCGATCCCGATGCCGTTGCCGACAAGGACGGGATTGCCACCGCGATCCTCGTCTGCTCGATTGCCGCGCAATGTCGCGCTCGCGGACGCACGCTGCTTGACCTGCTCGACGACATCGCGGAGCGGATCGGCCCCTCGCGAACGCGCGCCCTCACAGTCAGACTCGACGATCCGGCCCAGGGGGCCGCGATCATGGCGAGTTTGCGCGCGAATCCGCCTCGGCTGCTCGCCGGGGAGAAGGTCGCCGAGGTCGTTGACCTCGCCTCTGGCTGGAGAGGATTGCCGCCGACCGACGCGGTCATGGTGACAACCGAGGCCGACTCGCGCCTCGTCGTGCGCCCCTCCGGTACCGAGCCGAAGATCAAGTGCTACCTCGAGGCGAGTGCGCCGGTGGGTACCCCTCGATCACGCTGGGGCGAGGTCGAGGAGCGCCTCCAGCGATTGAGCGCAGACGTCACCGCGCTGGTGGACCTGGCCTAGCTAAGGGGCACGGCGGTCACGAAGCTACTGCGCGAGATGTGCGGCCGTGCGCTCGTCGGTGACCAGGTGGGTGGCGATCCCGCGCGACAGCGCGACGCGCAGGGCGTTGACCTTCGTGGGTCCGCCGGCCACGAGCAGGCGGGTCGGACAGCGGGTCAGGTCCTCAATGGTGATTCCGATCGTGCGTTCGTCAATCGAAGGCACGGCGATCTCGCCATCCTTGGTGAAGAACCGCGAGCACACGTCGCCGACGGCCCGGCTGCGCAGCTCGGTCAACTCGTCTTCTGATAGGTAGCCGAGGTTGAGCGGCAAAGAGCCGCGCGAGACATCGCCGACGGTAAAGACGGCGATGTCACAGCTGCGTCCGGCCTCGAGGACAGAGGCGATGTGGCGGTCCTCCTCGACGACCTGTTTGGTCTGAACGTTGTCGAAGATGATCGGCAGCGGCAGCGGCAGCGTCGACGCGCCAAAGGCGGCGGCAAAGAGACGCATCGTCTCCCAGTCGTGCGTCGAGCGCTGCGAGTGCGAGTGGCCGCCCTTGAGTTGGACGATCTGGACGTCGCGCACGGAATACTCGGTGAGTTCGCGGGCGAGGGCATACATGGTGTCGCCCCACGAGATCCCGATCGAGTCTCCATCGTGGACGAGGCTCGTGAGGAGACCGGCCCCCACGGTGCCGAGTTCGCGCAGAACGTCCCCGCGCGCCTCGCGTGGAGCGTGCGCGACGCGCACGTCGTCGAGGTGATAGCGGGCGCGGATGATATGGGCCAACTCGGAGCGAGCTTCGCGCGGGTCATTGATCTGAATCGATACGTAGCCGCGGCGTTTGCCATAGCTGATGAGTTTCGACGCCGTGGGCCGCGAAACCCCGAGTTCGCGGGCGACGTCGGCCTGGCTCAAGCCCTTGTCGAAATACAGTTTGACCGCGTCGAGAGCTTGTTCATCACGCCTGTCCATACCCACCTCCCTGGCATGCCCGGGCTAACTATATCCATGACGACGTGGGCGCGTCGGAGTGCCCATCACCGCGATAAACCTTTGTTCGCGCCACGCTTGACAAAGGTTCACCTTCTGGCGCACGCTTAACTGATCGCGCAGACGATCGAAGGAGATTCTATGACTGAGGTTGCGCAGACTCCCCATATTCGTCCCACCGCGCCAATCGCCTCGACGGTATTGCTGCCAGGCGACCCGCTGCGCGCCCAGTTCATTGCGCACACCTACCTCGACGACGTGCAACAGTTCAACGCCGTGCGCAACATGGTCGGCTTTACGGGGACGTATCGAGGCCGCGAGATCTCGGTCATGGGCTCGGGGATGGGAATCCCGTCCATCAGTCTGTACGCGTGGGAATTGATCCACGTCTTCGGGGCTAAGCGGCTGATCCGCATCGGCTCGTGCGGTGCCATGCAGCCAGACCTCGACCTCTACGACATCGTCATCGCCCAGTCGGCCTCGACGGACTCGCACTTCCTTCACCACTACAACCTGCCCGGCACCTACGCGCCGACGGGATCGTACCGACTGCTGCGGGCCTTCGATCACGCGGCGAGTGAGCGTCACATCGACGTCCACGTGGGCAACATCTTGTCCACCGACGTCTTCTACAACGCCGCTGACGACGTGAACGAGCGGTGGGCAGCCATGGGCGTCCTCGCCGTCGAAATGGAGTCGGCTGGCCTGTACGCGGTGGCCGCCGAGGCCGGAATCGAGGCTCTGGGCGTCTTCACGGTCTCGGACAATCTCGTCACCGGCGCGAAGACGACGGCCCACGAACGCGAGCAGGCGTTCACCCAGATGGCAGAACTGGCCCTGAGCGTGGCCGGAAAGGACGAGCTGGCATGAACCGCATAGGCACCGACAAGGCGCTGGACCCGCGCCGGGCCGTTCCGATTATTCTCGGGATTTTCCTGTTTAGCCTCATCATCGACAACGGCTTTAAGTTCATGACGAAGGCGATCCAGGACGACCTGGCCCTGAGCGCGGCGCAGGCGTCGCTACAGGCCACCCTGGCGGGCCTCGTCATTGGCATCGGCGCGGTCGTCTACGCTGCCCTTGCCGACTCGGTGTCGATGAAAAAACTGCTGTACCTGTGCGTCATCCTCATCGCCGTCGGCGGAGTCATCGGATTCGCCTTTTCTGGCTCCTACGCCATGGTCGTCATCGCCCGCCTCATCCAAACGACGGGTTTGGCAGCGGGAGAGACGCTGTACGTCATCTACGTGACGAAGTATCTTCCCGCGGCGCAACAAAAGACCTATCTGGGGTTCTCGACGGCCGCATTCCAGGCGTCGACGCTGTTCGGTGCCGTCGCATCCGGCTTCGTCGCCACCTATGTCTCGTGGGCGGCGATGTTCGTCATCCCCGTCATCATGGTTCTCTCGATCCCCATCGTGAAGCGCACCGTGCCGCCCACCGAGGCCGTCTCGACGCGCTTCGATGCGCTGGGACTGTTCATCATCGCTGTGACGGTCACCGGGGTGCTGCTGTTCCTCCAGGCGTTTAATCCCCTTTACCTGATCGTCGTCGCGGTGGGAATCGTTGCTTTTGTGTGGCACATCTGCCGCCACGATGGGGCCCTGGTGCGCCCGGAGTTCTTCCGAAACAAGCGGTTTAGTTGCATTATCGCGCTCGTCTTCATCGTCTATTCCGTTCAGCTGGGCTACATCATCCTCGTCCCCTACATCGGCGACAAGGTCTACCACCTCAGCACCGACGAGGCGTCGCTGCTGCTGGCGCCCGGATACGCGTGCGCCATCGTCGTCGGGTGCGCTTCGGGCTGGGTGGGGCGTCACCTGTCCTCGCGCCTGACGATCATCATCGCGCTCTTTGGCATCGTTGCTGCCCTGGCGATCGCCGCGGTGGGAATCGAGGTGGGTCGCGCAGTCCTCATGCTGTCGATCGTCTTCTTCCCCAGCTCCTTCGCCTCTTCTACGCCCCGCTGTTGGCAACCGCCATCCGCGATATCCCCAGGGAGCAAACGGGGATCGCCATCGGCTTCTACAACCTCACGATTAACGTCGCCGTGCCCGTCGGCATCGCCTACACGGCAAAGCTCATCGACGTGGCGCCGCGCTCGCTGGGGTGGCTGAGCCTGTCGACCACGCCGGACGCCCAGGTCATGTCGACGATCCTGTGGATCCTCGCCGCCGTCGCCCTCGTCGGCACGCTCGGCTACATGGCGGTGGACCGGATGCTGTGGCAGGCGCAGGCCACCACTCGCCACTGACGAGTCTGCCTCGGGTGGTCGGCGATTCCGCTAGTGGCGCAGATCCTTGCCCTTGGTCTCGGGCAGGGTGAGGATCGTCGCGGCTGAGATGACGAGGAGAACGATCGAATAGATCGCGAACCGCAGGGGATTGCCCATCCACGTCATGATGTAGGCCGCCGTGCCGCCAAACAGGGCGATAGCCAACGCGTAGGGGATCCCGAAGCCCGAGGCGCGCTGCTCGGTCGGGAACATCTCGGCATAGGTAGCCGGCGCGTGAGAGAGGAATCCCGACAGCAGCGCCAACTGGATGGCGATCGCCACGATGAGGACCCCCGGTGAATGGGAGGACTCGATCCACTTGACCAGCGGGATATAGAGGATCGCGGGTCCGAGCAGGGCGATGATCATCGTCGGTCGCCGGCCGACGCAGTCGGAGAGCGCGCCCCAGATCGGCAACATGATGATGAAGACGACGTTGCCGATGATCGTGGCTCGGAAGGCGTCGGCGGCCGAATACCCGAACGACGACTGCGCGAGCGAGGGCATCGTCACGCTCCACACGTAGTAGCCGACGGTCAGCCCGCACGTCATGCCGATGACCTGGAGAGCAACCTTCCAGTTGCGAGCCACCTCGACGAAGACGTTGTCACGCATTGCGGGATCCGACTTCTGGGCGGCCTCGAAGATCTCGGACTCGTCCATACGCAGGCGCATCCACAGCGCAAAGAGTCCCAGGACGGCGCCCACGGCAAAGGGAAGGCGCCAGCCCCACGCCGTCATCTGCGCCTCGGTGAGCGTCGTTTCCAACACGAGGCCCATGACCATGCCGAGCAAGATGCCGAGCGTGCCCGTCACGTAAATCGACGACGCCCACAACCCGCGTTTCTCGCGCGGGGCGTGCTCAGCCAGGTAGGTCTGGGCCGAAGGTAATTCGCCGCCGTGGGCGAGTCCCTGGATCAGGCGGGCGAGAACGAGCACCGCCGAGGCGACCCAACCGACCTGGGCATATGTCGGCGTGCACGCGATGAGGAGCGAACCAACCGACGCACAGATGACGGCGACCATGAGCGAGTGGCGCCGGCCGATCCGGTCGGCCAACCACCCGAAGACGAAGCCCCCGAACGGGCGAGCGACGAAGCCCACGGCAAAGACCGCCAGGGTATTGAGCAGCGCCGAGGCCCCGTCGGACTTATCGAAGAGCTGAGTGGAGAAATAAATGGCAAAGGTCGCGTAAACGTTCCAGTCATACCATTCGAGGGCGTTGCCCACGCCGGTGCCGGCAATCGTCGTGAACGGGGACTGGCGGTGAGTGGTAGTGGCGGACATGGGACCTCCTCGAGGTGGGGTCGGCTACGTCAGTCGGGCATAGGCCAGCGAGGCCAAGATCGTCGAACAATCGGCGACGACGTCGTCACTAAACGTCGCCTTCGCCGAATGGTTGAAGGGCCGGTCGGCGGCCTCGGCACCTTCGGGTACGGCCGAAACCCCGATGAAGCACCCGGGGATGCGCTCGAGAACCTTCGAGAAGTCCTCGGCAGCGGCCATCGGTTCATCCTGGGTGGCCCAGCGCCCCGGTAGCACCTCGTCGATGGTGTCGCGGCAAAAGGCGAACTCGTCCGCGTCATTCATCGTCACGGGATACAGCGGGGTGTGCTCGCAGTGGGCGCTCATCCCGTGCGACTCGGCGATGCTCGTCGCCAACTCCATGAGGCGGCGAACGACCCGGGTGCGCGTGTGGGGAGAAAACGCCCGCAGCGTGTATTCGCAATAGGCCTCGTCGGGGATGACGTTCGCGGCCGAACCGGCGTGAACCTGCCCGCACGTGACGACGACGGGATCGAAGATCGAGAACTCGCGCGCGACGGCAACCTGGGCCTGCTGAATGAGGTTCGCGGCGACGGGGATGGGATCCAGCGCCTCGTGAGGCGCCGAGCCGTGGCCCCCACGCCCGATAATCGTGATCCCGACGGTGTCCGAGGACGCCATCATGGGACCCGGTCGGGTGCCGATGAAACCGGCCGGATACCGCCCGGCCCACACGTGCAAGCCGTAGGCGTGGTCGGGCAGGCGCCCGGCGGCCTCGAGCAGCCCCTCGTCGATGAGGTGTTGGGCACCGTCGTGCCCCTCCTCGCCGGGCTGGAACATGAAAATGACGTCGCCGCCCAGCTCCTCGGCCCGCGCCGACAACATACGCATGGCTCCGACCAGGCCGGCCATATGGAGATCGTGTCCGCACCCGTGCATCGCCCCGTTGGTCGACGCCCACTCCAGCCCCGTGTTTTCGCTTACCGGCAGCGCATCCATGTCGGCGCGCAGCAGGACGAGCGGGCGCGGCTCGCCCGGAGCCGTTTCTTTGCCTCCGCGCAAGATCGCCATGTACCCGGTGACGCGCGTGGCCTCGTGCATCTCGAGCCCCAGAGCGCGAATCTCGGCGGCAATGGCGTCGCCGGTGCGGGGAAGATCGAGGCCAACCTCGGGGATCTGGTGGTGCAGTCGGTGACGCAGGTCGACGAGGTCATCGGCGAGTGCGCGGGCGTCCTCAGCAATGCTCACGGTCATGACGGCAACCTTTCATCTGCTTGGCGTAAAGGTATCACCATGCATCGTTATGTGCGCGGGGTGCTTACCTGCTGACGCCGCCTAGGACCGGCTCTCGCCACGGACTCATGGGAGGATGGGGGCATGACGCGTCTGGTTTTTCTTGACGTCGATGGGACCCTCATCGACCACTCGCAACGGGTACCGGCCTCAGCTCAAGAGGCGGTGCGCGCCGCAGTCGACGCCGGACACGTGCTCATGCTGTGCACCGGACGCGCCATCCCCGAGATCTACCCCGACATCTGGGATCTCGGATTCACCGGCATCGTCGCCTCGAACGGGGCATACGTGCGACTCGGCGCCGACGTGCTGACCGACGTGCGCCTCGATGCGGCCCAGGTAGCGGAAGTTAGCGGCGTTCTCGACGACCTGGGAGCCCACTACGTGTGGCAGTCTCCCGACGCCATGCACCCATCCGCCGGTTTCGCCCAGGCGTTCACCGAGCTGGCTGCGCTCACGGGCGGACAGTGGGATCGCTACCTCGACTACATCGCCGACTACACGCGCGAGGGCCTGCCCGAATCGTCCTCGAAATGCACATTCACCGTGCCCAGCGCGACGGGGCACGACCTGAGCGACGTCACGGGAGCGCTCGCGGCGGCTCCATATCGACTGGCGCCGGGGTACGGGGGCTGGTGGGGCCCGGGGTATCCGGGGAGCTGGTGGCCAACGGGGTCTCAAAGGGCGCCGGCCTCGCCCGCGTCGTCGCCCACCTGGGGGCCGACGTCGCCGATACGATCGCCGTGGGCGACTCGGCCAACGACCTCCCCATGCTCGCCGCGGCTGGCACGTCGATTGCCATGGGTAATGGGACGCCCGAGGCGAAGGCTGCGGCGTCGTGGGTGACGAGCAGGATCGACGAGGACGGGTTGGCGCGGGCCTTCGCCCACGCGGCGCTTATCTAGGCCCGACCATCCCGCCGGGGCGAGAGGACCCCGCTAGCTCGCGGACGTTTTCTTTGCCGGTGCCTTCTTAGCTGCCGTCTTGCGCGTCGTCGTCTTCTTCTTCGTCGCGGTCTTCTTCTTCGTTGTCTTTCGGGTCGTCTTTTTCGCACTCGTGCGCTTCTTGGCCGGTCCCTTGGCACGCTTGTCGGCGAGCAGCTGATAGGCCTCCTCGGGAGTGACCTCTTCGGGGGACGTCGAGCGCGGGACGGTGACATTCGTCGTGCCGTCGGTGATGTAGGGGCCGAAGCGGCCGTCTTTGATGACAACGGGTTTCTCGGACGCCGGATCTACCCCCAGCTCGCGCAGTGGAGGCTTCGCGGCCGCGCGCCCGCGCCGCTTCGGTTGAGCAAACAAGGCCAGGGCCTCATCCAGAGTGATCGACAAAATCTGGTCTTCGCTCTCCAACGAGCGCGAATCCTTGCTCGTCCCGTCGGTCTTGGTGATGTAGGGGCCGTACCGGCCGTTCAGCGCGGTAATCATCTGCCCCGACTCGGGATCGACGCCGACCTCTCGCGGCAGCGACAGTAGGGTCAGGGCGTCGTCGAGCGTGACCGTCGCCAGATCCATCGACGCGAACAGCGAGGCCGTGCGTGGCTTAGCGGCTTTCTTCTTCTTTGTCGCGCCGGTGTCGTCTGCGGCTTCGGGCAGCACCTCGGTGACGTAGGGACCGAAGCGGCCGGTCTTGGCGATGATCGTGTTCCCGCTGACCGGGTCGACGCCCAGTTCACGGCCGTCTTGGGCGGCCTGCTCGAAGGCCTGCGCGATCGTCTCATCGGTGAGCTGGTCAGGGGCGAGATCGTCGGGGACGTTCGCGCGTTTGCCGTCGGCATCTTCCAGGTAGGGGCCGTAGCGACCAACCCGCAGCGAGACCGTGTCGGTGAGCGCAATCGTGTTCACGGCGCGCGCGTCAATGTCGCCCAGCCCGGTGACGAGGCCTTCCAGACCCGGTCGGTCCTCGCCCTCTCCGCGCCAAAAGCCGTTCAGCCAGGCGACGCGGTCTTCTTCGCCCGCGGCGATGCGGTCGAGGTCGCGTTCCATCGACGCGGTGAAGTCGTAGTCAACGAGGGTGCCGAGATTGTCTTCGAGCAGCCGGGTCACCGAGAATGCCAGCCACGACGGCACGAGTGCTTGACCGCGCCGGTGGACGTAGCCGCGATCAATGATGACGCTGATCGTCGCCGCGTACGTTGACGGACGCCCGATCCCACGTTCCTCCATGGCCTTGACCAGCGAGGCCTCGGTGTAGCGCGGCGGCGGTGTCGTCGTGTGCTCGGTGTTCTCCTCGTCAACGCCGGTGCACGTGAGCGCCTGGGCTTCACTCAGGTGGGGCAGGCGCCCGTCCTGCTCGCCGCCCGCGTAGCGCGACGCGTCGCGTCCCTCCTCGTATGCGGCGAGGAAGCCGCGCGAGGTGATGACCGTCCCCGATGCCGTGAATTCCAGGGTGCGCGATCCCGCCAGGCCGTGATCGCCCTCGGCGAGCGTTGCCGTACCCTGCACGCGCACCGTGTCCGTCGTCCCGCGCGCATCCTCCATCTGCGAGGCGACCGTGCGTTTCCAGATGAGGTCGTAGAGGGCCAGCTCCTGCCCGCGCAGTCGAGACGCCACCTCGGCGGGAGCGCGGAAGTGCGTCCCCGCGGGGCGGATCGCCTCGTGAGCCTCCTGTGCGCCCTTGGCCTTCTTCCCATAGACGCGGGGGCGCTCGGGCACCGCCTCGGCACCGTAGAGCTCCTTCGCCTGGGCGCGTGCCGCGCGAATAGCCTCGCCAGACAGCGCGGTCGAGTCGGTACGCATGTAGGTGATGAACCCGTTTTCGTATAGCGTTTGCGCCAGCCGCATTGTGTCACGTGAGGACAGCTTGAGTTTGCGCCCGGCCTCCTGTTGCAGGGTCGAGGTCGTAAACGGCGCCGCGGGAGAGCGGCGGTAGGGCTTGGACTCGATCGCGGCGACCTCGTAGCTTCCCGCGGGAACCGCGGCGATGAGGGCCTCGGCGAGGCTGCGATCCATGATGCGAACAGAGGCCGAGCGGGCCTTGAGGGCGCCGTCGTCGCCGAAATCGCGGCCCGTCGCGAAACGCTGCCCGTCGAGGGTGTGGAGCTTGGCATCAAACGCGGTGCCGGCATCTGGGGCGAACGTCGCCGTCAAGTCGTGATAGGTCGCCGGGACGAACGCCATGCGCTCGCGTTCGCGCTCGACGACGAGGCGGGTCGCGACCGACTGGACGCGCCCGGCGCTGAGCCCCCGCCGGACCTTGCGCCACAGCAGCGGGGAGACCTCGTAGCCGACGAGGCGGTCGAGAATGCGGCGGGTCTCTTGAGCGTCGACGAGGTTGGTGTCGACCTCGCGAGTGTTTTCCAGGGCCTGGGCGATGGCCTCGCGGGTGATCTCGTGAAAGACCATGCGCTTTACCGGCACCTTCGGTTTGAGAACCTGGAGCAGGTGCCAGGCGATCGCCTCACCCTCGCGGTCCTCATCTGTTGCCAGATAGAGCTCATCGGCGTTGCGCAGGGCGGCGCGCAGCTCCGAGACGGTCTTCTTCTTGTCGGGGTTGACGACATAGTAGGGGTCGAACCCCTCGTCGACGTTGACGGCGAAGCGGCCGTAGGGCCCCTTCTTCATCGTGGCCGGCAGGTCCGAGGGCTGCGGCAGGTCGCGAACGTGCCCGACCGAGGCCTTGACCGTGTAATCGGGTCCCAAATATGTCCCGATTGTTCGGGCCTTGGCGGGGGACTCGACGATCACGAGCTTGGTGGCAGACACGGGTTCCTCTTCCCTGAAACGGTGAGCAGGCCTTGCGGGCGCGGCGCCCAAAGCGCCTTCAATCTAGCAAAGCTCGCCGGTTATCGGTGATGGCAGGCGCGTGCGCGTTGATAACACCGCGCTGAGCGGCGGCATCGAGGCGCGTGGCCCGGTACCTGTGCGAGCGGTTGGCGTTCGTCCACCGTGGAAACCTCGCGTGTGATGAACGCCACAACGGGTGGCGCGGTGGGGCGCGGCACGAGCGGCTGGGTGTGAAAAAGTCATGAGAGGGCGGGCCTCCCGGGCTAAAACTGACCGCACTTACCAAAGATTATAAATTTATCCGCGCGGTAGGTGCGGTCAGAATGGCACTTTCGACCGGATCCACGCCAAAAAGTCACGCATAATAGAGGCAGCTGGTTCGACATAGATGTCTTCCGACTGCACAGCGCGCCGATCGTGGCCAACGCGATCACGGTAGCGCTCTCGAACCACCCTAGTGGCGGCACTCGCCGTGCTGATCGATGTCCGGCACGGCGTCGAGTTGGGTTCTTGAAGGGACGCAGGGATCCAAGCCCCCACCCCGTTTCGACAGGGTGGGGGTCCGCCGCCGCCACCGCTGAGCAGCCCCGCTAGGGTAGAGGCGTGAACGCATCCGCCACCTCGCCCTCCCACCCGCGTGGACGCGGTGTCTTCATCTGTTTCGAGGGCGGTGAGGCCTGCGGCAAGACCACCCAGATCGCAATGCTCGACCGGCGCCTGCGCGCGATCGGCATCGACGCGGTCCTCACCCGCGAACCCGGCGGAACCCGTTTGGGAGCCAGCCTGCGACGCGAACTCCTCCACGCCGAGGACGTCTCGGCCCGCGCCGAGGCACTGCTGTATGCCGCCGACCGCGCCCACCACGTCGCCACCGTCATCACCCCCGCACTCGAGGCCGGACGCGTCGTCATCTCCGATCGCTACGAAGACTCCTCAATCGCCTATCAGGGCGTTGCACGCGGCCTGGGCCAGACCGTGGCCGAGCTGTCGGCCTGGGCCAGCGGCGGCCTCGTTCCCGACGTGACGATTCTCCTCGACGCCGATCCCCAGATTGCCCACCGGCGCCGCGAGGGCGCAGGCGACCGACTCGAAGCCGAACCCCTCGCCTTTCACCAGGCCGTGCGCCGCGGCTTCCTCGATCGCGCCGAGCAGGCCCCCGAGCGCTACCTTGTCCTCGATGCCTGTGCCGACCGCGACAGCCTCGCCGAAGCCGTCTGGCAGCGCATCGCCCCACTCGTGAGCGGAGAACGCCCGTGACTACCGTGTGGAGCGACGTCGTCGACCAGCCCGACGCGGTCACCGCCTTCCGTAGCGCCGCCGAGGACGCCCGTGGCATCGTCGCCGGCCGCGCCCCGCTCGGCCACATGACACACGCCTGGCTCATCACCGGTCCGCCCGGCTCGGGGCGCTCCACCGCCGCGCGCGCCTTCGCCGCCGCGCTCCAATGCGACGCGCAACCTCCCGGCTGCGGCCACTGCACCGGATGCCGAACCGCGCTCGCGGGCAGCCACGCCGACGTCACCCTGGTCGCCACCGAGCGCGTCATCATCTCGATCGCCGAGGTTGCCGGACTCGTCACCGAGGCGCAACAGGCCCCCAGCCAGGGCCGATGGCGCGTCATCGTCGTCGAAGACGCCGATCGCATGGTCGAACAGACCTCGAATCTGCTCCTCAAAGCAATTGAGGAGCCCCCGCCGCGAACGGTGTGGTTGCTGTGCACACCTTCGGCTGCCGACGTCTTGCCGACCATCCGCTCGCGCTGTCGCCACGTTAACCTGCGCGTGCCCGCCGTCAGCGAGGTGGCCGATCTCATCGTGCGCCGCGACGGAGTCGATCGCGACACGGCGATGGCGGCCGCCGCCATGGCTCAAAGCCATATCGGCCTAGCCCGCCACCTCGCGACATCGGAGGAGGCACGCGCCCGCCGGCGCCGTCTCATCACCCGCCCCGCCACCGTGCGATCCGTCTCGGATGCCGTCATCGTTGCCGACGACCTCGTGACGACGGCAAAAGACGACGCGCGCGAGGCCAATGAGCGGCGCAGCGCCGAGGAAAAGACGGAACTGCTGCGGATGCTCGGCTACACCGAGGCCACCCGAATGCCCGCGCACGTGCGCTCCCAGGTGCGCGCCCTCGAACAGAACCAGGAACGCCGCGCGACCCGACTCCAGCGCGACGCCCTCGACCGCACCCTCATCGACTTGTTGTCGCTCTACCGCGACGTCTACGTCACCCAGACGGGTGCCGGCGTGGACCTGGTCAACGTCGACCTCGTCGACCTCGTCCACTCCCTGGCGGAGGAATCGACGCCGCAACTGACGGTCTTTCGTCTCGACGCCATCGCTGCGGCCCGACGTCGCCTCGCCCATAACGTCACCCCTCTGCTGGTCATGGAGGCGATGACGATCGCCCTGCGCCCCCAACAAGGAGCCGAAAGGAGGGGCCGATGAGGTCTCGCTACCGTCGCGCGTGCGCCGTCATCGCCACGCTCGCCTGCCTGGCCGGCATCACGGCCTGTCACCACGAGGCGTCCGGCCCCGTCAACACCCTTGACGGTACAGCGCGCGTCCCCGAGGGGTTGGAGAGCTTCTACGCCCAAACCGTCACCTGGCACTCCTGCGATCACGACACCACGACCGCCACGGCCAGGTGCGGCGTCATCCACGTCCCCCTCGACTACGCCAACCCGAGCGGGGAGACCATCGACATTGCCCTGCTGCGCATCCCCGCCACCGGCACGGCCCGCGGCAGCCTGTTCGTCAACCCCGGCGGTCCTGGCTCCTCGGGCGTGACATTCGCCGATCAGCTCGCCGACTCACTGCCCGACCGCATTCGCGACAACTTCGACATCATCGGCTTCGACCCGCGCGGCGTCGGACACTCCACCGCCATCACGTGCGTCGAACCGGCGCAACTCGACGCGTTCCTCGACGGCACGCTCAATCTGCCCGCCTCCGACCCCGCCTGGCACACCGCCGACAACGTCATCGCCACGGTCGGCGACGCCGCGGGGAAGAGCGGCCGCGACGACGCTGCCGCCTACGCGTGGCTGGGCCAGGCCTGTAGCGCCTCTTCCGGCGACCTCCTCGCCCACGTCGACACCCGCTCGGCTGCACGCGACCTCGACATCGCCCGCGCCACCGTCGGTGACGACAAACTCAGCTACCTCGGCTACTCCTATGGCACCTACCTGGGCGTGACCTACATCGACCTCTTCCCCGACAACGTCGGCCGCATCGCCCTCGACGGCGTGCTGGGTGCCGGAATGAGCATGGACGAGGTCGCCCTCGCCCAAGGCGCAGGCATGGAAGCCTCCCTGCGCCACTTCGTCGACTTCTGCCTGGCGGGCCGCTCATGCCCGCTCACTGGCGACACCGAGACGGCAACCCGGAGCATTCTCGACTTCGTCGACTCCCTATCTGAGACCCCGCTGAAGACGTCAACCCCGAAGCGGCCCCTCACGTCTGTCACAGCGGTCACGGGAATCATCGGCTCGCTCTACGCCGAAGCCAGCTACCCCGCCCTGCGCGAGGCCCTGCGCCAGGCGATGACACAGCACGACGGCACCCAGCTGCAACGCCTCGCCGACCACTACACCGATCGCAACGCCGACGGCACCTTCGGCTCAAACAGCAACGAAGCCTTCGTCGCCATCAACATGCTCGACTATCCCATCGACGGCGACGCCACCAGCTGGCACACCTGGATGCAACAGGCCGCCTCCGAAGCTCCCCTGCTCGTCGACTCCTCCGGAGTCAGCGCGACTACGCAGCTCGCCTGGCCGACCCGCTCCGCTACCACGCGCACATGGGTCACCGGCAAGGGCGCGCAACCCGCGCTCCTCATCTCCTCCCTCCACGACCCCGCCACCCCCCACGACATGGCCGTGCGCACCCACGAGCACCTCATCGGCTCCCGGCTGATTACCCTCGACAGCTGGGACCACACGAGCCTCAACGCCGGCTCATCGTGCGTCACCGACATCCTCGTCAACTACCTCGTCGACGGGGCCGTCCCCGCCGAGAAGGACATCACATGCGACTAACGCGTGACCTCGCCGCCCTCGCGGCCGGCGCCTGCCTGGGGGGATGGGCACGCGCCGGTCTCGACCTCGCCCTATCGAGCTACCTCGGGGCGCTCGCGGTCTCGACGATCATCGTCAACCTCGGGGGCGCCTTCGTTCTGGGGGTGCTCACCGGCTGGGTGCGGCTGCACCACCTTGACGGGCGGTGGCGGCTGGCGCTGGGGACGGGATTTTGTGGCGCGTTGACGACGTACTCGTCGCTCATGCTCGTGCTTGCCGGTCCGTTGCCGGTGTGGGGAGCCATCGAGGTTGTCGTCCTCTTGGGCGTGGGCGTCGGCGTCGCCTGGGGTGGGGTCGTTCTCGGTTCGCGCTGGGCGAGGGTGTGCAATGACTCCGCTGCTGTATGTGCTTATCGGTCCGGCGGCGGCAGCCGGCGCGATTGTTCGCTACGGCATCGATCGCGCGATCACCGCGCGGACCCAGAGGTTTGGGCTCGGAATCGTCGTGACGAACGTTCTCGCGTGCTTCCTCATGGGGCTGACTTGGCAGGCGTGGGCCGGGCACGGGGCGGCTTGGGCGCTGATCGCGACGGGGTTCCTCGGGGGAATGTCGACGTTTTCCACCGCCGTTCTCGATGCGGCGGTGGAGATCCGTTCTCGTCCGCGCATCTCGCTTGCTCTCATTGCGCTGGGCCTCGCCGCCTGCATCGGCGCGTTCGTCGCCGGCGCCTGGCTGATGCGCGGTTAAACGCGTCGGCCCCCTGTCGACGACCCGCCCCACGCGGGGCGGGGTCCCACGCGTTTGTGGGCCGTATAGGGGCCCCACGCGCGGCCGGATGTGAATGCCGCAGCGCGACACGGTAGAATGGGCCGAGCGTAAGCGCGTGCGAGGTGAGCCGCGCCGATCGGCTAATGAAGAAGGAGCGCCCTGCGTGGCAAACGAACAGGCAAACGGCAGTCAGCACGAATACGGCGCCAGTGACATCACGGTCCTCGAAGGCCTCGAAGCCGTCCGCATGCGCCCCGGCATGTACATCGGTTCCACGGGTGAGCGCGGTCTTCACCACCTCGTCTACGAGGTCGTCGATAACGCTGTTGACGAGGCCCTGGCCGGCTACTGCGACCACGTTCGCGTCGTGCTGCGCGCCGACGGCGGGGTCTCGGTCGAGGACAACGGCCGCGGTATTCCCGTCGACATTCACCCCACCGAGGGCAAGCCGACGGTCGAGGTCGTCATGACGATTCTTCACGCCGGCGGCAAGTTCGGCGGCGGCGGCTACGCCGTTTCCGGTGGTCTGCACGGCGTCGGTGTCTCGGTCGTCAACGCGCTGTCGCGACGCATGGATACGACGGTGAAGCGCCAGGGATACGTGTGGCGTCAATCGTTTGGCAACGGGGGCGCTGCGCTGACCAGCCTCGAACGCGGCGAAGAGACGAGCGAGACCGGGACGCTCCAGGTGTTCTATCCCGATCCCGATATTTTCGAGACCGTCGAGTTCTCGTTTGAAACCCTGCGCCAGCGCTTCCAGCAGATGGCGTTCCTCAACAAGGGGCTTCGCGTCACCCTCACCGACGAGCGTCCCGACGCAATCGACGCCGGCGACGAGGTGACGGGCGACGAGGGCGGCCCCGATGACGATCCCGTCAAAGGCCACCGCGAGGTCTCGTACTGTTACGACAACGGTCTGCGCGACTACGTCAACTTCATCAACGGCACGAAGAAGGCCGAGCTCGTCAATGCCGAGGTCATCGACTTCGAGGCCGAGGCCGACGACGCCTCGCTGTCGCTGGAAATCGCCATGCAGTGGACCGGAGCCTATTCCGAATCGGTCTACACCTACGCGAACACGATCAACACGACCGAGGGTGGGACTCACGAAGAAGGCTTCCGCTCGGCCCTGACGACGCTGGTCAACAAGTACGCGCGCGACCACAACCTGCTCAAGGACAAGGATCCCAACCTCACGGGCGACGACATCCGCGAGGGGCTGACGGCGGTCATCTCGGTCAAGCTCACCGAGCCGCAATTTGAGGGGCAGACGAAGACCAAGCTCGGTAACACCGAGGCGCGCACGTTCGTCCAGCAGCAGGTCTACCAGCGCTTCGGCGACTGGCTGGATGCGCATCCCGCCGATGCCAAAGCCATCATCCAGAAGTCGCAGCAAGCGGCCGCCGCGCGCATGGCCGCCCGCAAGGCCCGCGAGGCGACGCGCCGCAAGTCGGCGCTGGAATCCGCGGCCATGCCCGGCAAGCTGCGTGACTGCTCCTCGCGCGACGCCTCGCAGTGCGAGATCTTCCTCGTCGAGGGCGACTCGGCCGGCGGTTCGGCGGTGCTCGGGCGCGACCCGGCTCACCAGGCGATCCTGCCGCTGCGCGGCAAGATCCTCAACGTCGAGAAGGCCCGCCTGGATCGGGCGCTGTCGAGCAAAGAGATCCAGGCCATCATCACGGCATTCGGCACGGGTATCGGTGCCGACTTCGATGTCGCGAAGTTGCGCTACCACACGATCGTCCTCATGGCCGATGCCGACGTGGATGGGCAGCACATCACGACGCTGCTGCTGACCCTCATGTTCCGCTATACGAAGCCGCTGATCGAGGCCGGTCACGTGTTCTTGGCGACGCCGCCGCTGTACCGCATCAAGTGGTCGAACGCCGAGCACCAGTTCGCCTATTCCGACCGCGAACGCAACGAATTGTTGGAGGCCGGTCGCGAAGCCGGATGGCGCCTGCCCAAGGACGCCGGCATTCAGCGCTACAAGGGTCTGGGCGAGATGAACGCCCAGGAGCTGTGGGACACGACGATGGATCCCTCGACCCGCCTGCTGCGGCAGGTAAGCATCGAGGAGGCGGCGACGGCCGACGAGGTGTTCTCGACCCTCATGGGAGACGACGTCGAGTCGCGGCGCGAGTTCATCCAGCGCAATGCCCAGGACGTCCGGTTCCTCGATATCTGATCGAGTAAGTGGGAAAGAGACGAGGAAGTAGAGCGAAGTGAGCGAACAGGATTCTTCGACGACGATGGGGTCTCCCGCGAAGGGCTCGGTCGATCGGGTCAATCTCGAATCGGAGATGCAGCGGTCGTATCTCGACTACGCGATGAGCGTGATCGTCGGGCGCGCCCTGCCCGACGTGCGCGACGGCATGAAGCCGGTTCACCGCCGCATCATCTACGCGATGTACGACGGGGGGTACCGCCCGAACGGCGGCTTCCACAAGTCGATGCACGTCGTCGGCGCGGTGCTGGGGAACTACCACCCCCACGGCGACTCGGCGGTCTACGACGCGCTTGCCCGCATGGTGCAGGACTGGTCGCTGCGCTACCCCCTCATCTCGGGACAGGGCAACTTCGGCTCGGCCGGTAACCTGGGCCCGGCGGCGCCGCGTTACACCGAGTGCAAGATGGCGCCGTTGTCGATGGAGATGGTTCGCGACATCGACGAGGACACCGTCGATTTCATGGACAACTACGACGGTCGTGCCCAAGAACCCGTCGTTCTGCCTGCCCGTTTCCCGCAGCTGCTGGTGAACGGCTCGGAAGGCATCGCCGTCGGCATGGCGACGCGGATCGCCCCGCACAACCTCGGCGAGGTATGCCGTGGCATCCGCTGGTACCTGGAGGATCCCGATCGTCCGCGCGAGGAGGTCCTCGAGGGTCTCATCGCGCGCATTCCCGGCCCCGACTTCCCGACCGGCGCGACGATTCTCGGGCGCAAGGGGATCGAGGACACCTATCGCACGGGTCGCGGCTCGATCGTCCAGCGCGCAATCGTCGAGATCGAAGAGATCCACGGGCGCAACTGCCTCGTCATCACCGAGCTGCCCTACCAGGTCAACCCGGACAATCTGCTGGCGAAGATCGCCCAGCTCGTCAAGGACGGCCAGATTCAGGGCATCGCCGACATGCGCGATGAGACGTCCTCGCGTTCGGGACAGCGCATTGTCATCGTCCTCAAGCGCGACGCCGTGCCGAAGGTCGTCCTCAACAACCTGTACAAGCGCACGCAGTTGCAGGATTCGTTCCCGGCGAACATGCTCGCCCTCGTCGACGGGGTGCCGCGCACGCTGTCGCTTGACGGCTTCGTTCGCCACTGGGTGAACCACCAGCTCGAGGTCATCCGTCGCCGCACCCAGTTCCGGCTGGCGAAGGCACGCGAGCGGATGCACATCCTTGAGGGCTACCTCAAGGCCCTCGACGCTCTGGACGAAGTCATCGCGCTGATTCGGCGCTCGCCGACGGTGGAAGAGGCCCGCGCCGGGCTCATGGAGCTGCTGGGGGTCGACCAGGTTCAGGCCGACGCGATCCTCGCCCTACAGCTGCGCCGACTGGCCGCGCTGGAACGCCAGAAGATCGTCGACGAACACAGCGAGCTGGCGGCACGGATCGCCGACCTGGAAGACATCCTTGCCACCCCGGCGCGCCAGCGCGCGATCATCTCCGACGACCTCGCCGAAATCGCCGAGAAGTACGGCGACGAGCGGCGCACGACGATTGTTCCCTTCAGCGGCGAAATGTCGATGGAGGACTTCATTCCGCGCGAGGACGTCGTCGTGACGATCACGCGTTCGGGCTACGTCAAGCGCACGAAGCTCGACCTGTATCGTTCGCAAAAGCGCGGAGGCAAGGGGATTCGCGGCGCCCAGCTGCGCGACGACGATATCGTCGAGCACTTCTTCACGACGACGACGCACGACTGGCTGGCGTTCTTCACGAACAAGGGCCGGGTCTACCGCGCCAAGGCGTACGAGGTTCCCGAGGGCGGGCGCGATTCCAAGGGCCAGCACGTGGCGAACCTGCTGGCGTTCCAGCCGGACGAGCACATCGCGCAGGTCATGACGCTCTCGGACTATGCCGAGCACGACTATCTCGTGTTGGCCACCCGCGCGGGTCTCATCAAGAAAACGCGGTTGAGCGAGTACGACTCCAACCGTTCGGGCGGCATCATCGCGATCAACCTTCGCGAGGACGACGAGGGCAACCTCGACGAGCTGGTCTCGGCGGTCCTCGTCAACGAGGACGACCACCTCATGCTCGTCTCGCGCAAGGGGCAGTCGCTGCACTGCCCAGCATCGAGCGACGTCATCCGCGCGACCGGGCGAGCGACGTCCGGCGTCACGGGCATGCGGTTCCGTCCCGGCGACGAGCTGCTGGCCATGGTCGTCGCCCACCCCGGTGAAGATCTGCTCGTCGTCACCGAGGGCGGCTACGCCAAGCGCACCCCGGTAGGCGAATACCGCGTTCAGGGGCGCGGCGGTTTGGGCATCAAGGTCGCCAACCTCGTCGAGGCCCGCGGCGACCTCGTCGGTGCGCTCATGGTCGACGATTCGACCGAGGTGCTGACGATCATGCGCTCGGGCAAGGTCCAGCGCTCTCAGGCGTCCGAGGTCTCGGTGACCGGGCGGACGACGCAGGGCGTCATCTTCACCCGGCCCGACGAGGGCGACGCGGTCATTTCCGTCGCGCTCAACGCCGATCGCGACAGCGACGGTGAGGCCGAGGGCGACACTCAGGCGGCCGTTAGCTCCGGCGAGGGCGCGGACGCAGTAGCGTCTGAGGAGAACACGCAGACCGAAACGGAAGGGACCGGCGAATGAGCGAGTCCACCGAGTCCACGACGAGCGACGAGACGACCCCGTCGCCCCAGGACACCGCGGTAACCGAGACGTCGACGGAATCGGCGGAGGCCGCTAGCGCCGGCGCACAGGAGGTGCCGACGACGGCAACCGGTGACGCTGCATTGCCCACCGCGGATGCCGAGTCCGCTCATTCGGACGATGCGGAGGTGTCGGCCTATCGGCCCCGCCAGATCCGGCTCATGGTGACGCGTGTCGATCCGTGGTCGGTCATGAAGGTCGCCTTCCTCCTCTCCGTGGCTGCCGGTCTGGCGCTGATCCTTGCGACGCTGCTCGTGTGGATGATGCTCAACATGATGCACGTGTTTTCCTCGATCGAGCAGTTCATCAACTCGATCGACTCCACGGGCATGGTCGCCGAACTCGTCGACTTCCTCCGGCTGCCGCGCGCGCTCGCCCTGTCGACGGTCGTCGCGGTCGCCAATGTCGTCCTGTTGACGGCGCTGGCGACGGTGTGCGCGCTGTTGTACAACCGCGTCGCGGCCCTCGTTGGTGGCGTCGGGCTCGTGTTGCAGGACGATTAGGAGAACGTGTCACGCACATCACCCGCTCGCACCGCGGTCGAGTTTGATCGGGCGGGGTGGCGTGGGTTAGAGTTTTCATCGTGCTTCGGCACGGAGGGCCTATAGCTCAGTTGGTTAGAGCGCAGTCCTGATAAGACTGAGGTCGCTGGTTCGAGCCCAGCTAGGCCCACTGACTGTTTCGCGAGGATCAGAGGCTGGTCGGATGAAGCGCATCGTATTTTTCCTGGTTACGGCGGTGGCTGCCGTCGTCGCGGGATCGATTGCCCACGACCTCTCCACCTCGCCAGCGCGCTGGCACCGCCTCGATGCGGATGCCTCGGCCGCAGCAGTCTGACGGGGGCTATGGCGCAGCTGGTAGCGCATCTGCTTTGCAAGCAGAGGGTCGTCGGTTCGAGTCCGACTAGCTCCACTGCATATGTGCCGCGTTGAATCGCGCAGTGAGTGAGCGTCAGCTCAGAACCGATTCGTATCGGTAATCTAATCTCCGGGGAGAGAAAGCTGCTCTTTTTCTTCCACCGAATGAAGCACAGCTAGCGCATTCTCGAAGGCTTGGATGCAATCGACCCCGATTACGTCAAACTCGTAGTCAACCGCGGTCCCCGTTAGGGCGATGTGTGCCGAACACTCCGACGGACCGGCGATGTTCGTGTTATCTCCAAGGGAGATCGAGAGCTCGATGCGATCTCCGTTGGGGCCGATATACGTTCGATGAAACATAGTGATGCCTCTTATGGGTCACGGGAATTTATGACGTCACTCATCCTGCCGTTGCGACATGGACTATGCGGAAGAGCTGGATGAGGACTCTCCTGTGAGTCACGTTATCGCCAGACGTGCTTCTCGGCATATCTCTAAGAGGGCAGGGCAGTGTCGCGGGTATCCCTTAGGCTTGGGGCATGGCAGTTCGCGACGATCATCATGGGCGTCCCCAGCGGGATTCCAAACGAAAGGGCCCGGTTAAGGGCTCTGGCGGCAAGGGCCGACGCGCCCTGGCGGGCCGCGGCAACGTGCCGAAGGCAGAAGATCGCCCCTATCACGCCGCTTATCGCGCCAAGAAGCGTCGCGAACGCGTCGAGTCGACGCAGGCCGCGCAGGAACAAGCCCGCTCCAAGCGCCAAACCGTGAAAGTTCGCGACGGCTACGAGCTCATCGCCGGGCGCAACCCCGTCGTTGAGGCGGCGGCCTCGGGTATGCCGATTGCGCGCGTCTACCTTGCCGGCAACCTCGCGACGGACGAGCGCCTGTCGCAGGTCATTGCCGCGGCGACGGCGCAGGGAGCGCCCGTCCTCGAGGTGCCCCGTTCCGACCTCGACCGCGCCACCGATGGTGCCGTCCATCAGGGCGTCGCCATTGAGGTCGAGGAGTACCACTACTGCGATCTCGACGACTTGTTCGACCATGCGTCGCGACGCAGCGGTCGCCCCCTCATCGTCATGCTCGACGGCGTGACCGATCCGCACAACCTCGGCGCCATTGTCCGCTCGGCAGGCGCTTTTGGCGCCGACGGCGTCGTCATTCCCAAGCGGCGTTCGGCCTCGATGAACGTCACGGCATGGAAGGCCTCGGCCGGCGCCGCCGCGCGCGTTCCTATCGCCCGCGTCCCCAACCTCGTCGCGGCGATGAAGACGTGCCAGGCGCGCGGCTGTTTCGCGATCGGACTCGACGCCGCAGGTACCACGGGTGTGGCCGCATCCGGCCTGGCGGACGGCCCCCTCGTCCTCGTCACGGGCGCTGAGGGTGACGGCCTGTCGCGACTCACCCGCGACACGTGCGACGTGCTCGCCTCGATCCCCATCACGTCGGCCGTCGAATCGCTCAACGCCTCGGTCGCGGCCTCGATCGCCCTCTACGACGTCGCCCGGACCCGGCAGGTCGCAGCCGACAATACTTAGCCGCCCGGTGAGGCCCACGTCACGCCTCCTCCTGCTACGCTCGAGACGGAGAATCTCTATCTCAAGATAAGCAGAGGGGAGTGAGGCAATGGAGGCCTTTACCAACCAGGCCACGTCAGGCCAGGCCATCGCCATGATCATCTACTTCGTGGCGATGATCATCATTGGTATCTACGGGTATACGCGAACGAGCGATCTCGACGACTTCATGGTTGGGGGGCGCCAGCTCAACCCCATGGTCGCCGCACTGTCGGCGGGCGCCTCCGACATGTCCGGGTGGCTGCTCATGGGTCTGCCCGGCGCGTTGTACCTCACCGGGTTGGTCGAGGGCTGGATCGCCGTCGGATTGACCGTGGGGGCGTGGATCAACTGGAAGATCACGGCTCCACGTTTGCGCTCCTACTCGGAAATCGCCGGAAACTCCATCACTGTTCCCTCCTTCATGGGGGCGCGCGTCAAGGACCCGACGAAGCTCATTCGCATTGTCGCCGGCCTCATCATCCTCATCTTCTTCACCTTCTACGTTTCCTCGGGCATCGTGTCCGGTGGAACCTTCTTTGAGTCGACGTTCGGCATGGACTACCACGTCGGTATGACGCTGGTTGCCGGCATCGTCATCCTCTACACCCTTGTCGGCGGCTTCCTCGCGGTGTCCTACACCGACGTCGTCCAGGGCCTCATGATGCTCGTCGCCCTCATCGTTGTTCCCGCCGTCGCGCTGGGCAAAGCCGGCGGCATGGGCGAGGTCGTTGCCACCCTCAACTCCGAGGACGACTCGCTGTTTGCCGTCTTCGGGCCCCACGGGCTGACGCTGGCCGGCGCAGTGTCGATCATCTCCGCGCTCGCGTGGGGGTTGGGCTACTTCGGCCAGCCCCACATCATCGTGCGCTTCATGGCACTCAAGGCCCCCAAGCAGGCGCGCGCCGCCCGCCGCATCGGCATCGGCTGGATGGCGCTGTCGGTCATCGGCGCGGGACTGACCGCGCTCGTTGGCCGGGCACTGTCGATCAAGGGATACATCCCCGACCTCACCCATTCGGACAACAACGCGCACGAGACCGTCTTCCTCGTGCTCGGGCAAAAGTTGTTCCCCTCGTTCCTTGCCGGCTTCATGCTCGCCGCGATCCTTGCCGCCATCATGTCGACGGTGTCGTCCCAGCTCATCGTGTCGTCCTCGGCCGTTGTCGAAGACGTCTACAAGGGCCTGAGCTCGCGCGAGCTCGTGGGCAACCAGGGCATCACCATGGGCCGGTTGTCCGTGCTCGCTATTTCCGTCATTGCCGCGATCCTCGCGTGGTTCCGGACCGACTCGATCCTCGGCCTCGTGTCGTTTGCTTGGGCCGGGTTCGGTGCGGCGTTTGGGCCCGTCGTCATCCTGTCGCTGTATTGGCGCCGCCTGACGTGGCAGGGAGCGCTCGCCGGCATGGTCGTCGGCGCGGTCACCGTCGGGGTGTGGGGCAACCTGCCCGACAATGTTCCGTTGCTGTTCCAGGTCTACGAGATCCTGCCGGGATTCCTCTTCAACCTGCTCGCAGCGTGGGCGGTGTCCGCGGCCACGTACAAGCCGAACCCGCAGATCGATGCGGAGTTCGACGAGGCCGTGCGCCTCGCTCGCTGACACTTCGCGATCGTCACGATGGGCCGGCACGGTCTCGCGGAGCTCCCTGGAAAATCCATCGGGATCACCGCGAAAAAAGACGACCGTGTCGGCCCTCAATCAACAGGGGAATTTTCCCGGAGAATACGCGTTAAAGTACCTGGTCGCCTTGGCTTAGCGTGATAGCCTGCAAAGGCGACGGATGGCTATCAAAACTCTCAATCTGCGCGGCGGGTGTGCGCGCGGACGGCGGGCGTGGCTTTCCCAAACAGGAACCGGATGCGGAGTGCGACCAGGGTGGCTCGCGCGTTCCCATGTAACAGCGCCACGGCGCGGAAAGGAACTGTAGCTCATGAGCGCAACAGACTATGGGCGGCTTGAGCAGTTGGCGGTGCGTCGAGCCCGCCAATGGGTCAAGCAATCGCGTCAGTACCCCGACAATCGGGCGGCAAAGCTGCTGGCGGATGTGCTCAAGGATCCCGCGGGTCTGGACTTCACCGTCAGCTTCGTCGACGGCATCATTCGTCCCGAGGATCAGCGCATCGCCGCGCGGACGTTGCAGCAGCTGGCTTCGCGAGATATTGGCTTTATTCCGTGGTATTTGCGCACTCCCTTCAAGCTCGGCGGGGCGGTTGCTCCGTTTGCTCCCCACCTCGTCATGCCGCTGGTCAAGCGCACGTTCGCCATGCTCGTTGGCGACCTCGTCGTCGACGTGACGGACGAGAAGCTGGGGCCGGCAATCGCACGCTTGAAGCAGGGGGGCGCTCGCCTCAACATGAACCTGCTGGGTGAAGCCGTCCTCGGTGACGACGAAGCCGACAAGCGCCTCTCAGACACGATGCAGCTGCTCAAGCGCGACGACGTCGACTACGTGTCGCTGAAGGTCTCTGCCGTCACCGGGCCGCACCAGCCGTGGGCGTACGACGATGTTGTCCAGCGTGCGGTTGATTCCCTGTTGCCGCTTTACCACGAGGCTGCTCGCTACGATCCGCCCAAATTCATCAACCTGGATATGGAGGAATACAAAGACCTCCATATGACCATTGATGTATTTACCCGGATTTTGTCTCAGCCAGGCCTGCATGAATTGCCTGCGGGAATCGTCTTGCAAACCTATTTGCCCGATGCGCTTCCGGCAATGCAGCAGTTGCAGGAATGGGCGCGCGGACGCGTCGAGGCCGGCGGTGCCCCCATCAAGGTTCGCGTCGTCAAGGGTGCCAACCTCGCGATGGAGACCGTCGAGGCCGACATGCACGGGTGGCCGCTGACGACCGAAGCGTCAAAGCAGGATACCGACACGAACTACGTGACGGTTCTCGACTGGGCCCTGACGAAGGAGCGGACGAAGAACATCCGCATCGGCGTCGCCGGCATGAACCTGTTCACCGTGGCCTTCGCCTACGAACTCGCCCACGAGCGCGGGGTCTTGGAAAACGGTGGAGTGGAGTTCGAGATGCTCTCGGGCATGGCTGCACCCCAGGCGCGAGCCGTCGCCGAGGACACCGGACACCTGCTGTTCTACGTCCCCGTGGTTGACCCGGCCCACTACGACGTCGCGATCGCCTACCTCGTGCGCCGCCTCGAGGAAAATTCCTCGCCGCAGAACTTCATGTCGAACATCTTCGATCTCAGCGACGAAGAGGTCATCGCCAAGGAGCAGGAGCGCTTCCGTCGCGCCTATCAGCGCATGGGCGAGCTCCCGGTGGGGCCGCGCCGCACCCAGAACCGCCTGACCGAGTCCGACGAGCAGATCGCGGCGCCCGTGCGCACGGCGTCGGGGGAGTGGACGTTCGACAACACCCCCGATTCCGACCCGGCGCTGCCGGCCAACCAGGAGTGGGCGCGGCGCATCACCTCGCGCATCGCCACCTCCTCGCTGGGACGCGAGACCGCGGCGGCCTCGCGAATTTCCGACGGCGAGCGCCTTGACGACCTCGTCACCCAGACCGCGAAGGCGGGCGACGCGTGGGCCGCAAAGCCGGCTCGTGAGCGCGCCGAAATCCTCCACCGCGCGGGCGTTGAGCTGGGCAAGCGGCGCGGCGACCTCATGGAGATCGCCGCCCACGAGTGCGGCAAGACCCTGGACCAGGGCGACGTTGAGGTCTCCGAGGCCATCGACTTCTGCCACTACTACGCCGAACAGGCCAAGGACATCGAGGCGGTCGAGGGCGCAACCTTCGTGCCGTCGCGCGTCTCGGTGGCCACCCCGCCGTGGAACTTCCCCATCGCGATCCCGTGCGGCACGTGCGTGTCGCTGCTCGCCTCCGGCTCTGCCGTCATCTTCAAGCCGGCCGCGGCATCCGCGCGCGTCGGTGCGGTGCTTGCCGAATGCCTGTGGGCCGCGGGGGTGCCGAAGGAGGTCCTGCGCTACATCCAGGTCGGCGAACGCGAACTCGGTCAGCGCCTCATGACGCACCCCGAGGTCGATCGCGTCGTCCTCACCGGCGGCATCGACACGGCCAAGCTGTTCCGCTCGTGGAAGCCGGACATGCGCCTGCTCGCCGAGACCTCGGGCAAGAACTCGATTATCGTCACACCGTCGGCTGACCTCGACTTGGCCGTGAAGGACGTCGTCAATTCGGCGTTCGGCCACGCCGGTCAGAAGTGCTCGGCCTCGTCGCTGGCGATCCTCGTCGGCTCCGTCGGCTACTCGAAGCGCTTCCACACCCAGTTGGTCGACGCCGTCAAGTCGCTCGTCATCGACTACCCGACGAACCCGCTAGCCGAGATCGGCCCGTTGACGACGCCGGCATCGGGCAAGCTGCTGCGCGGACTGACGACGCTCGGGTCGGGCGAGCGCTGGACGATCAAGCCGCGCCAGCTCGACACGACGGGCCGGCTGTGGAGCCCCGGCGTGCGCGCGGGCGTCAAGCCGGGATCGGAATACCACATGGTCGAGTACTTCGGCCCGATCCTCGGCATCATGCGCTGCGACACGCTCGAGGAAGCCATCGAGTGGCAAAACGCCACGGACTACGGCCTGACCGCGGGCCTGCACTCGCTCGACGCCGACGAAATCAACTACTGGCTTGAGCGCGTCGAGGCCGGCAACGTCTACATCAACCGCGGGATCACCGGTGCCATTGTTCGCCGTCAGCCCTTCGGCGGGTGGAAGCGCTCGGCCGTCGGCGCGGGCGGAAAGGCCGGTGGCCCCAACTACCTGGCGGGGCTCGGCGAGTGGCAGCCCGCAGAGCCGTCGCGCCCGAACGGCGAGGTCGTCTTGCGCTCGCGCATCCTCCTCGACGCCCGCAAGGTCGCCGAACGCTTCACCGACGCCTCCATCCGCGAGGCGGCGCTGGCGTCGCTGCGCTCCGATCAGCAGGCGCTCGATCGCGAGTTTGGGGTCACGCACGATCCGTCGGGTCTGCCGTGCGAGAAGAACGTGTTGCGGTACTTCCCGCTGCCCGTGACCATCCGCGTCGCCGACGACCAGGTGGGCGAGGGCGACGGGCTGGGCGAGAAGGCCCTGGCCGATCTCCTCCACGTGGTCGCGGCTGGCCGCTCCGTCGGCTCCGACCTCACCGTCTCGGTGCCGCGTCCCCTCGACGGCGACATGGCGCAGTTCTTGCGGCTCCACCACGTCGAGGTGCGCGTCGATACCGATGCGCAGTTCGCCGAGCACCTCAATGAGTGGGTCAACGAGGCCGGGCTGGACGGGCGCATTCGCCTCATCGGCGGCTCCCACGCCGAGGTCGCACAGGCCGTCGACGGCTCCGTCGATGTCGCTATCTGGTCGCATCCGGTGACGTATTCGGGGTACGTCGAGATGCTGCCGTTTGTTCACGAGCAGGCGGTCAGCTTCACGAACCACCGTTTCGGTAACCGGACGCCGTTGTCCGACACCGTCGAGATCTAATTCTCGCTCTCTCAACGCCGCGGGTACCCACGATGGTGCCCGCGGCGTTGTCGTCTCATTTTCGGTAACGGGAGTAGTTCGCAATAGGCGTCGGTTTCTGCTACGGTGAGCCGGTCGGTTGATACTGGTTATCGATTGCGGGAGGAGCCGGCATGGCGAGAGGATGTCTGCGCAAGCTGGGACGCATGTGCGCGGCTGGAGTGGCGGTGGGAGCCGTCGCCATCGGCACGATCGGATCGGCGGCCACGCCGAGCGTCGCCGCCGATCCGCAGTGCGAGGGAATTACCGTCATCGAATCCGGGCATGTTGACGCCTTCAAGGCGACGGCCGCATCGGGGAGCGTCACCCTGGAACTGGGATGGGATAACTCCGGCGATTCCCGCACGCGCTACGAACCCGGCCACACCGTCATCGACGTTCCGCAAGCGGCATGGGCCGACAACGCGAAGGCCGTCATCGGGCACCCGGCCTACGTGCTGCCGCAGGTCCAAGAGGCCAACATCCCGTGGGTGGGCTGGGACCTCATGGAGCTGGCCCAGGGCAAATTCCGCAGTGCCGACATCGTCCTCGACGAGGTGTCGGGGCCCGGTGCGCTGCGCCTGTTTATCGGCGGCAATTTGGGAGAAGCTCCGCGACCCCTGGCCAAGGGGAAAGCCGCCGACGACTACGTCGTGCGCGGCGGGGACCGCCTCGTCGACGGGCCGCCGCTGACGCACAAGCACTTCTACTGGGCCTTCGACAAGGCCGGCATCTACACGGTGAGCGCCCACATCGAGGCCCACGGCGATGCCGGCACGACCTCGTCGGCGCGCCAGTCCTACACCTTCGCTGTCGGGGGCCACACCGGTGAAGCCTGCCAGGTCGCGAAGGGCGAAAAGGCCCCGTCGTCTACCCCCGAAGCGGGAGACACCACACCGCCGCCAGCCGAGCACATCACGGCTAACACCGCGCCTGCTCACCCGGACGAGACGCCCGCAGGCGCGCCGGCAACCTCACCTGCTCCCGCGGGCGCGGGTCAGGCTGCCCCGGCCCCGGCGGCTCCGGCGGCCTCGACCGAGGTATGCCTGCCCAAGGAGGTCACGCGCAAGGTCTCGGCTGAGGAGGCTGAGAAGCACCGCGGCGGCGGGTCAGCATCGCGCATCGCGGTCTTTGAGTCGGGCAACCTCGGCACGGTTGTCGGCAACGTCTGGTTCACCAAAGTGGGAGATACTCACCAGCTGCCGTTGCACACCCACGTGCACCCCAACTGGATCTTTCCCGCCGCCGGAACCTATCGGGTGACGCTATCCCAAAGCGTGCCGCTGAAGAACGGCCAGGTCGTTTCGGGAAAGACGACGTTGACCTTCATCGCCGGCGGCAGCGGCACCGCTAACGACGGACACTTCGACCTGGGGGCCGAACTGCGCGGGAACACGCTCCAGCCGATGCTCAAGGACGACCGCAAGTCCCCGCCGACGTGGGTCAACCCCGAATCCGTGACGTTCGGCGTCGGCGAGGCAGGAAAGACCGCGGTGCCCGCTCAGCTCGGTACGCTCGGGATCTCCGGCACCGTCTACATGATCGGATCGACCCAGAAGGCCGGCGTGCCGTGGGTGGGGGCGAACACGCAGAACGAATCGCTTCTGGCCCAAGCTGCCGGACCCGTGACGTGGAAGCTCGAGGACGTCCAGGGACCCGCCGGTGCTGCTGGCGCTGGCGGTGCCCGGGTGACGAAGAACGCCGATGGCACCTACACCCTCACCGAGATCGCCGGGCGCACCCCGTCGGGTCAGCCGTGCACCCTTCACGGCGGTCTGGCCTCAACCGGCGCTAGCCCGCTCACCCCCGCGATCGCCCTCTTCGGCGTGGCACTGATCCTGGCCGGCTTCGGCGGACTCGCCCTGCGCGCTCAGCTGCGGGCACGAAAGTAGTCATGACCCGTCCCCGTCTGCTGGTCTGCGCGATTTTTGGCGTCCTCGCGTGTGTCACGACGCTGAGCCCCGCCGCTGCCGCCGCATCCGGCGGCAGCGGGGGAGGGCGGCTACAGCTCGCCGGGACCACCGCGGTCGTCACCGACATCGTCCGCAACGTCGCCGGTGATCGCGCCGACGTCGCCCAGCTCATTCCGAATGGGGCCGATCCCCACTCGTGGGAACCCACCCTGCGTGACACGCGCACGGTCGCTCACGCCGACGCCGTGTTCTCGAACAACTTGTTGCTGGAGGAAAACTCCCTCATCCACACGATCGACGCCAACATCTCCGCACCCGAGCGTCACATCCGGCTCGCCGAAGAATCTAAGACCTACGGTGCCCACCTCATCCAACTGGTCGAGGACCGCTCGCTAGATACCGTGTGGCTGGGAATGCGCGTGCGCGCCGAGAAACTGCGCGCGAGCGGCGGCGACGACGAGGTGCGGATCCGTGTCCGCGACGTCCAGGGGCCTGGCACGGTCGCTGCCTACCTCACGGGAACATTTGGTCAACCCCAGCCCTACATCAACTCGGGCGACGGAATCGACCACTCCGACGTCGTCGCCCTCCCCCTCAACGCCCACACCCACATGTCCTGGGCATTCACCGCTCCCGGAATTTATCGGATGCAGGTCGACGCGGAGAGAGCACCCGCACCGGGTCAGCCGGCAACCGCGACGCTACCGCCGGTGTGGGTCACCTTCGCTGTCGGAGTTGATCCGGCGAAAGCCGAGACCGCGATGGGGGCACCACCGCGCACGACCCTCGCGTCTGGCCACGTCGACCTCAGCGCAAACTGGGACAGCGGCGCCCTGGAGTTCTTCGGCGACCGCGCCGACGGTGGTCCCGGTGACGCCTCCTACGACCCAGCCACCACCCTCGTCGTCGTGCCCGAGCACGCCCTCACCGAAGTACCCGGCGACCCGGCCTACCGGTTCCTCGGCGCAGCCGGCGACCACATCTACGTCCTCGCCCAGGCCGTCCTCGGCAAGCACGTACACGGCGAAATCGACCCACACGTATGGCAATCCGTGCCCAACGTGAGTGCCGAAGTCGACGTCATCCGCGATACCCTCATCCGCCTCGACCCGGCTGGGGCTTCCACCTACCGCGCCAACGCCGCGCGCTACCAGGCACGACTCGCACGCCTGGACGCCTACATGCGCGAGGTCATCGGGTCAATCCCGCCACAGGCGAGAAACCTCGTGACGACACACGACGCCTACGGCTACCTCGGACACGAATACGGCCTGACCATCACGGCATTCGTCACCCCGAACCCCGGCGTCGAACCCTCAACAACCGACCTGATCCGCCTCAACCGCAGCCTGAAAAGCCTCGACGTTCCGGCTGTCTTCGTCGAACCGATGTTCGCCACCTATTCGCGCGAACTCGTCGAGGCTGCCGGCACCACGCACCGGCGCGTCTGCACCCTCTACGGCGACACCTTCACCCCCGACGTCGACTCCTACGTCGAGGCGATGGCATCGAACGCCTACAACCTCAAAGTGTGCCTGGACCCGGCGGGGGCTCCGCCCGCCCGCTTCGAGGCTCCCCGTCCACCCAAGACCCGGGCCCACCTGCTCGGCGATGTCGAGAAAGGAACGACCAGATGACTCGATACAGCTCACGGCGCCTGCGCGCGCTCGCGGCGATGCTGCTGGCGACAGGTTTGTGCTTCGGCGGTGCGGCCCTGCCGGCTTGGGCAGATGACACCCCCTCAGATCCGGCGCTCCAGCAGGTCGTCAGTGACAACGAACCGATCGACCAAGACTCGACCGTCGTCCTTGACCACGGCCATTGCGACCTCGCTCCCAAGCTTATTGACGGCACGTGGAAACTCATGGCGCGCGACGACACGGTCAGCCCGTCGGTGTGGCGCCCCCTAGATAACGTCGTGTTTCGCGTGTCCGACAAGGCGATCATGAAGCTGCCCGAGGGCAAGGACTACGCGTTTACCGGGGCCAAGCCCGGCGACAACGTCTACGTCGTTCCTCAGTCAGAGGTCGCGGGTGTGCCGTGGCTGGGCTGGTCGACCCAATCGCCCGCGGTCGTCGCCGCCGCGGACGGCCCCATCGAGATGATCTTCGAGGGCCACCAGGGCCCCGGCCAATTCACGAACTTCTACCAGGCCGGGAACTTCGGCGGCCCCGAACAAAACTGGACGTCGACGACCAAGGAGGCCCAGATCCTCCACGTCGACCTCAATACCCACGTTCACACCAACTGGGTGTTCACGACCCCCGGCGTTCACCTGGTCCGCCTCACCGCGAAAGCGACCCTCAAGGACGGCACCACGGTGCAGGACTCGCAGGTCGTGCGGTTCGCCGTGGGCGAGAAGGTGTCGGCCCAGCAGGCCGCCGATGCGTCGTGGACGACCACGGCCCACTCCCAGGCACACCCCAACGACGCCGTGGAGGCCGTCGGTGACACCGCGGAATCCTCCCACACCGTCCTCATCGGCGTCGGGATCGGTCTGGGCGTCATCGGCATCATCGCCATCGTCGTTGCCGTCGTTGTCGTGCGCACGTCGCGCTCGCGTCAAGCGGCGGCGCTCGCCCGCGCCGCCCGCGAGGTCGAGCAGTGAGCGCGAGACCCCTTGACGTCAATGGCGTGTGCGTGAGCTACGGCTCCCACGAGGCGCTGCGCGACGTCACCCTGTCGCTTCACCGGGGCGAATTCGTCGGCCTCGTCGGCCCCAACGGTGCGGGAAAGACGACGCTGCTGCGCACGATCCTCGGCATCCTCACCCCGACCGCGGGAACCATCAGAGTCGCCGGAGTGAGCGGGCGTGCGGCCGCGGCGCGCATCGGCTACGTGCCCCAGCGCCACGATTTCGCCTGGGACTATCCCGTCAGCGTCGAACAGGTGGTCATGAGCGGCCTCACGCCGTTGATGCGGTGGGGCCGGCGGGCACGCGAAGACGATTACGCCGCGTGTTTTCGCGCCCTGCGTCACGTCGCGATGGATCACGCGCGCACCCGCACGATTGGCGAGCTCTCGGGCGGGCAACGCCAGCGCGTTCTCGTCGCCCGCGCCCTCGTGCGCAATCCCGACCTGTTGCTGTTGGATGAGCCCTTCACCGGCCTGGATCAGCCGACGATCGATTTGCTGTTCGACCTGTTCACCGAGCTGGCCGCCGGCGGCTCGACACTCCTCATGTCGACCCACGACCTGGCCGGGGCGTGCCATCGTTGCCCGAGGCTCGTCCTCGTTAACACGACGGTGCGCGCCGATGCGCCCGCCGAGGCATTGACCGACGCCGAGGTGTGGATGAGCACCTACGGGGTTGGGGCCGACTCGTCGCTTCTGGCAAGCGTGGGGGTGCGCGCATGAATCCGCTCGATTTCCTGACCGATCTGACCAATCCCACGCTCGTGTTTCTCCCGAAGGCCCTCCTCGTGTCGACGCTGTCGGCACTCGTGTGCGGGATCGTCGGTAGCCACGTCGTCCTGCGCGGAATGGCATTCATCGGCGATGCTCTCGCCCACGCGGTCTTTCCCGGCTTGGCCATCGCCTTCGCCCTGTCGGCGTCGCTGCTGGCCGGAGGCGCCATCGCCGGGCTCGTCGTCGCCGTCCTCGTCGCCGCATTCTCGCAAAACCGACGCCTAAAGGAGGACTCGATCATCGGGATCTTCTTCGCGGCTGCCTTCGCGATCGGGCTCGTCGTCATCTCGCGAGTCCCCGGATACTCCGGTTCGTTGCAATCGTTTCTCTTCGGGTCACTGACCGGCGTGAGCGATACCGACCTCATCGTCGTCGCGATCGGCGGGGCCTGCGTGTTGGGAATCGTGGCGTTCTTCCACAAGCAGTTGGTCGCCGTCTCCCTCGACCGCGAATTTGCCCGAGCCACCCTCATGCCGGTCACCCTGCTCGACATCGTCTTGTACCTGGCCGTCACGGCGGCCGTCGTCATGAGCGTGCGCACGATCGGCAATATTCTCGTTCTCGCCCTGCTCATCACCCCGGCCGCCACGGCCCGCCTCCTCACCGACCGCATCGGTCGCATGATGATGCTCGCCCCGCTTGTCGGCGTCCTCGCCGCCTTTATCGGCATCTACCTGTCGTGGGTATTCGACGTCCCCACCGGTGCCGCGATCGTCTTGGTCGCCACCGCTCTGTTTGTCCTCACGTGGCTCCTCGCACCTCGACGCGGTCTTCTCGCGATCGGGTGGGCACGCCGCGCCTCCGCACGCCGCCAGCCTCGGAAAGGGGCATCCGTATGACACCGAGAAAATTCCTCGCCACCACCGCGACTCTCCTCGTCGCGATCGCAACCATCGTGGCGGGAGGTGGCGCGAGTGCTCGCGCGGATTCCCCGGCGTCCCTCGTCTCGAGCGACCACAAGCCCGGCGTGCTGCGCCTGCGCGAGCGCGTACCCGCCGATCTGAAGCTTCCCGACGGAACGCCGCACCCGTGCGCGGGACGCTACCTCATCTACCGCGACCACGTCGATCCGATCTACCTGACCAAGAGCGGCGGCAAGCCGACGATGATGGTCGTCGCCGGATCAGCCGTCGTGCCCGCCAACAGCGTCTGCCTGCGCCTGGGGCCCGATTCGTCGGGCGGGCGCGAAACCTCGCGCATGGTCGTGCCGAAAGACTCCAGTTATGCCTTCCTCGGCAAACCCGGACGCATCCTGTGGTACGCCCCCTTTACTCGCGCTGACAACAATTCGCCGCTGTGGGCCGGAGTCGGCGCCTTCGACCCCGAACACGAGCTGAGCCAGCCCGATATCCCCGACCACAAAGTCACCCTGTCGCTAGAGGACTTCGCCGGACCGGGCCGAATGAACGTGTTCATCGACGCAGCCATGTCGCCGGCCAAGCAGATCATCAATTCAGCCGATCCGCTCTACCACTCAACCCAGCTACAACCCGGCGGTCACGCCCACATGAGCTTCGCCTTCACCAAACCCGGGATTTACCACACCCACTGGTCCGGCAGCTACATCGAGGGCGCGAACGTTCCCCAACACGCCGCCGCGACAGACGTCATTTGGCTCGTGGGCACCAACGCCGACGCCGGGCTACCGAAGGACTTCCCCCGCGAATACTCCGAGCCGTCCACGAGTGCCGAGATGATGCGCGATGCGATGGGTCTCAGCGATCCCCACGACGATGATGACGGAATCCAGGGCGGACACTCGAAGACCCCCGGCCCCCCGCCCGCGGGAGCCACCGGCGTGGCGAGCGTGCGCTCGCAGATGGAATTCGGCGCAAGCTGGGACGAGGACACCTCGCTGGAGACCGCCGACCCGGTGAACCTGAGCGGCGACGACGACGGCAACGTGCGCATCGGGAACCATCCCGGCAAAACCGCGCTCTTCCTCGACGTCGACGACTCCCCGAACTCCCTCGCCTGCCTCGCCGACACGCCCGAAAACGCCGACCTCGGACGTGCCCTGCCGACCGGCTGGCTGTGGGCAACGGGGCGCGGGGGACACCCGGCGGTGACGATCGACGTTGCCCACCTGCCCGGCATCGACACCTCCCACCCCGTCTCCGTCCTCCCCTCCCTCGACGCCTCGGACGAAAACCGCGTTCACGCATGGGGGAAATGGAACGGCCAGACGTTCTCGCCGATCGCCCGCTCCGACAGCGGCATCAGCGGCGAATTCAGCGCCCCGGCGAACACGCCGATCGTCTTCGACCTGGCATTTAACGCCCCGGGAATGTACAGCGACTCTGTCGACATCACGTACACGCGCACCGACGGCTCGTCAGCCCAACAGAGCATCCCGTTCTACACCGTCGTCGGCAACTCGTCGATCAACGAATTCCACCGCATCATCGGCAAAACCGCCAACCTGCCACAAGACTCGCGGGCGGGAGAGACGTGCGCGGCCCATCCCGATCCCAAACCGGATCCCACACCAAACCCCATGCCCGAACCGACCCCCCACCCCGACCCCTCCCAACCAACCCCGACAGGCGAGAAGCTATGTCCGGCACGAGTGGCACTGGGGCACCGTGCCCCCGCCGTCGTCACCGCCGGACATATGGACATGGGCCCAGATGCGCACGGTAACGCCGTCGTCGTCGACACCGCCGACCCAGCTCACCCCCGCACGCATGCCTCGGGGACCGTCGCCTTCACGGTGCCAGACCCCACCCACGACCTCTCCGCGCTCACCGGAGCCGACAAAGAGATCACCTCACTGGGGAAGGCCTGGTACATCCCCCAGACCCAAGAAAACGATCGTCCCTGGGTCGGCATCTCGACCCAACACCTTGGCACCCCTACCCGCGCGGGTGTGAGCCTGACGATGACCCCGCGCGTCATGCCGGCCAAAGGCCGCGTCATCGTCGGCCAGGGCGGATCGGTCATGACCCCGTGGCAGACGTTCTTCGACTCCGCCAAGCCCGAGCTGCGCCGCCTCTATCGCGAACCCGTCCACGAACACCCGGCGACCTTCTTCACCCAACCCGGCATCTACGTCCTCGACTACACCTACCGATGGATCGACGCGGCATCCGGCGACACCCACGCCACGACCATGCGGGCGACCTACGCCGTGGGCACCCTCGGACGAGACCAGCTCACCCAGCTCGGCACCCCCCTGGCCGATCCCCACGCTTGCGACGGCACGAGCATCGCCGGCCCGATCAGCGGCGACACGACGCCAACCCCGGCACCCGCGCCCAACCCCGGGACGCCCTCACAAGAAACCCCTACCCACCGGTGCGCCCGGAGAAGCCCACGCCGACTACCCGGCACACAACTCCGGCGACACCACCTCGACCATGACAACACCGGCGGTGGCTAGCGCACCCGCACGAACCATCAGCGCGCCTCCCGCCCAGACCACACCGGCACCCGCCGCGGCTGCGGCACCGGAGGAGTCACCCCAAACCCACGAGACGTTTACAAAAACGACCTCGGCAGACCTCGGCACCGCCACGGACCTCACCACCGGGCATGACCGCCTGCTCCTGGGCCTCCTCCTCGGCATCGGCGGCACCATCGCGCTCGCGGGGCTGTGCGCGCTCATCGCCGCGGGAATCCTCGCGTGGCTCCATCGCAAGCGCCGCCGCACCGCCGAGACAGAGGGGTGAGCTCTCCACGCCGTGACGTTCCTCGCCCGCTACACTGAGACGGGCGCCCCCACCTGGGGTGCCGCTCACCATACGGAAAGGGCCACACATGCCAGCGCTCATTGTTCTTGGTGCCCAGTGGGGCGACGAAGGCAAGGGGAAGGTCACTGACCTTGTCGGCCAAGACGTCGATTGGGTCGTGAAGTTCAACGGAGGAAACAACGCCGGGCACACCGTCGTCGTTGACGGCAAGAAGTACGGCTTGCACCTCATCCCCGCCGGCATCCTGTCCAAGCGTGTCACCCCGGTGATCGGCAACGGCGTCGTCGTTGATCTCGACGTCCTCTTCGCCGAGATCGCCCAGCTGACCTCGGCCGGAGTCGACTGCTCGCGCCTGCGCATCTCCGACAACGCCCACATCATCCCGCCTTACAACAAGATCATGGACGGTCTGGCCGAACGCAGCCTCGGCGAGCGCAAGATCGGCACGACGGGACGCGGCATCGGCCCCACCTACGCCGACAAGATGAACCGCATCGGTCTGCGCGTCCAGGACCTGTTCGACGAGTCGATCCTGCGGCAGAAGGTCCGCTCAGCGCTCGAGGGCAAGAACAGCGTCATGGCGACCCAGTTCGCCCTCGATCCGGTCGACCCCGAACAGGTCGCCGACGCCCTGCTCGCCTACGCCGAACGCGTGCGCCCGATGGTGTTCGACTGCTCCCTCGAGGTTAACCGCGCCCTGGATCGCGGCGAGACCGTGCTGTTCGAGGGCGGCCAGGCAACGATGCTCGACATCGACCACGGCACCTATCCGTTCGTCACCTCGTCGAACTGCACCGCGGGCGGGGCGTGCACCGGCACCGGCGTCGGCCCCACCCGAATCGACCGCGTCATTGGTGTCGCCAAGGCCTACACGACTCGGGTCGGCGAAGGCCCCTTCCCCACCGAGTTGATGGGCGAGGACGGCGAGAAGCTCCGCCAGGCTGGTGGCGAATTCGGCGTGACGACGGGACGTCCCCGCCGCACCGGCTGGTACGACGCCGTCGTCGCCCGCTTCGCCTCGCGCGTCAACGGCCTGACTGATCTCGTCGTGACCAAACTCGACGTGCTGACCGGGTACGAGAAGATTCCCGTGTGTGTGGCCTACGACGTTGATGGCACGCGCGTCGACGAGCTGCCCAACGACCAAACGGCGTTCCACCACGCACAGCCGATCTACGAATACTTCCCCGGCTGGGATGAGGACATCACGCAGGCGCGTACCTTCGGTGATCTGCCCAAGAACGCCCGCGACTACATCGAGACCCTCGAGCAGCTCTCGGGCTGCCGGATCTCGGTGATCGGCGTGGGTGCCGAGCGCGACGCGACGATCGTACGCCACCCGCTGCTGCCCGGGCGCCTGTCGGACACGCGCCGATAACGCGTAGCTGAGAATACGACGCGGGCGGCCTCCCCTCATCTGGGGAGGCCGCCCGCGCGTTAGCGTGTGCTACTTAATCGTGCAGTCGCTGAGTTCGATATTCATCTGGTTGAAGCCGTCGACCTTACCGACGACGGTGACCTGACCGCCCTTGGTGAGCTCGGCCGCTTTGTCGACCTGCGAATCATCGATCGCGCACGTGATGCCTTCGAACGCGTACTCGTCGCCGCTGGTGATGCGCACAGCCTTGGAACTCAAGATGTCGGTGACCTGGTCCATCGTGCCGGTAATCTGGACGACCTTGCCCTTGTACTGCTTGTCGGCAGCCAGCTCGTTGTCGGTGTAGGCGGTGACGATCTCGGCGGCGCTCACCGTAACTTCGGGAGTGGCCTCGGCAGGCTCCTCGGCCTTGGAGGAGGACTTATCGTCCTGCGTCTGCTCCTGCGACGCGGCCGGTGCCGAAGACGAGTCCTTGGCGCCGTCGGTCGAATTGCCGCCGTTGCCCATGCCCATCGCGATGGCGATGACGACGATGACAACGATCAGCCAGAACCACCACTTCTTATAGAACGGCTTCTTCGCCGGCGCGTTTACCTGAGAATTATCGCTCGTGGGGGGGGGTTGACATATTTCATGCTCCTTTGACTGTGCGGGTCATGTTCCCAGGGGAAACTATGGCGCTCGCAGCATAACAAAGAAAACTGCGAGGTGACAGGCAGAGATCGGTACAGCTAGTCCTCGTCGAGCAGCAGCTCGGCCGTCTCGCGGTCGACGACAAGGGTGTTGAGATAACCCCCGGCCATCGCCGCCTTGAGGGCGCGGGCCTTTGCCGGTTCCCACGCGACACCGATGACGATGGGAACGTCGCGCAGCTTCAGGGGGTCGAGGGCAATCATGCGATCGCACAGTGCCGTGTGGATGTGACGCCCGCGCGCATCAAAGTGGTGACCGCAGATGTGCCCAATCGCCCCGAGGGCGAGGATCTCGGCTGCCATCTCGTCGGTGATGTAGGGCTGGAGAATCGGCCCACCGACGCCCGACGCATCCACCGCTCCCACACCAACGAGCGCAACGTCGGCGTGCGCGGCCAACTGGAGGGCGGCCGCAACCTGGGGTTCGCTCTGGAGCGCGCCGGCCAGTGCGGCGGATTCAAGCATGAGGGGTACGGGCATCTGCGCGTAGTTGCCACCGATGCGGTCGGCGAGGATCCGACAGATGGCCGGGGAGTCCTCCACGGTCAGCCCGCGCCCAATCGAGCCGATCATCTGGGCCACGCATGCGCGTGCCCAATGGCGCCGGGGCATGTTGCGCACGACAGCGGCTACGGAGCGCCCATTCGACAGGGCGATGACCTTGTCGTGGCCGCCGTATCCGATGAGTAGCTGGGCGGCCTCGCGCCCGACCGACTCCGAGATCGGTATCCCCGCCTCGCTGTCCGTCACGCGCGCGGCCTTGAGGCCGTAGAGGTCGACGAGGGCGTCTTCGAGCGCGATGAGACGTTCGAGAGGATGGGAAATGGTGATCGTGACGATTCCGCGCTGGCGGGCTTCGGTGAGGAGGCGAGAAATCGTCGGGCGCGAATAGCCCACCTCGCGCGCAATCTGGGCCTGGGTAGCCCCCTCGTCGTAATACATCTGGGCAACCTTGAGCAGCAAATGCACGTGCCCACGTCCACTCCGGCCGTCCACTGTGACACCTCCGGTCGGCGCTCGATTTTCCTTTCAGGCTAGTCATCGCCGCGGCCTCACGCAGCCGATTGCGAGCGGTATCGATCCCGGTGTGGAGTACAAATGTGCAAAACCAAGATTCTGTGACGGAGCGAACATGATCAAGAGCGCAGGTTATCGGGGTAAGAACCGGGCTTCGGGTCCGCTTAGTTGACATATGTGCACACATAGCCCTTATGGGGTGGTGTTTTTGGTGGCACCGTGGAGATACGCCCACACAGGGGCGCAATCGAGACAAAGGAGTGACTCATGGGCAAGGTCCGGACGATCAACGGCGACGTGGAGGCCAGCGAACTCGGTGTCGTCAACGCACACGATCACCTCATTCGCACCGGCGCGGGCGAGGTCTTCATCGACCCTGATCACCTGCTCGACGACATCGACAAGGCCGTCGAAGAAGGCACGTATTTCGCCGAGGCATCGCTGAAGTGGTCCGACAAGGGCGGCACCATCGTCGACATGTGCCCGGCCAACTCGGGCCGCGACATGGACAAGCTGCGCGAGGTCGTCTCGCGCATTCCCAACCTCAAGGTCATCGCCACCACCGGCTTCCACCGCGAAAAGGTCTATCTCGAGACCCGCAGCCACTGGGTGAGCCGCTACAGCGTCGACCAGATCACCGATCTCCTCATCGCCGACATCGAAGAGGGCATCGACCGCCACGACTACTCCGGCCCCATCGTCGAGCGCACCGACGCCAAGGCCGGCTGCATCAAGATCGCCACCTCCTACGGCATGATCACCGACTTTGAGCACAAGTGCATGCGTGCGGCCGCCCAGGCCTCGATCGCCACCGGCGCCCCGATCAACACCCACACGACGTTTGGCACGTGCGGGCTCGAGCAGGCTCAAGAACTCATCGCTATGGGCGTCCCCGCCGATCAGATCGCCATCGGCCACATCCAGCGCAACGCCGACGTGTGGTACCTCAAGCAGATTCTCGACACCGGCGCCTACCTCGAGATCGACGGCACCAACCGCATCAAGTACCAGCCCGACTCCAACCGCATCATGGAGCTGCGCGAACTCGGCGAAATGGGCTACGGCAAGCGGATCCTGCTGGGCACCGACTCGGGCAAGGCCTCCTATCAGAAGGCCTACGGCTCGGTCACCGGCGTCGACTTCAACCCCGCCAACGACGGCCCGCGCATGCTCGACGAGGGCTTCGAGCGCTCCTACGTCGAAGACCTGCTCATCAATAACGCCGCGACGTTCTTCCAGATGCGGGAGGCGAAGTAGCGATGCGGCCCAGGCTCCAGGTCGCCCTCGACACCCTCGACATGCCCTCGACGCTGGGGCCGCTAGCGAAGTGTGTCGACGAGATCGATGTCATCGAATGCGGCACCGTGTTGCTGCTGGCCGAGGGGCTGAGCGCTGTTCGCAACGTCCGCGCGCTCTATCCCGACAAGACGATCCTCGCCGACGTGCGCATCGCCGAGGCCGGAGCGAAGCTGTCGCGCCTGTGCTTTGAGGCCGGTGCGGACTGGGTGAGCGTCGTCGCGGGTGCCTCGTTGACGACGGTCGAGCAGGTCGTCAAGGTTGCCGACGAGTTCGGTGGCGAGGTCCAGATCGAACTGGGCGAGGACTACGACGCCGACCAGGCGCGTAAGTGGGCCGAGCTGGGAGCGAAGCACGTCATCGTCCACCGCTCCCGCGACGCCGAGGCCGCCGGCACGCTTGCCTGGCATCCCGAGGACGTCGCCCGCGTCCACGAACTGGCCGAGATGGGCTTCACCGTCACCGTCACCGGCGGCATCAAAGCCGATGAACTCGACACGTTCGCCGGTGCCCCCGTCGGCGTCGTCATCGCCGGACGCGCCATCGTCGCCGCCGAGGACCCGGCAGCCGCGGCGCACACCCTCAACGAGGCGATTGCGCGCGTGTGGGGTGAGGACGCATGAGCGCGACGACCGCTCGGGCACCTATCCCGGCAGCGGTGACGTTGGGGATCTACGAAAAGGCCCTGCGGTGGACGGGCGAGTGGCGCAGCTTCTTCGACCAGGCGGTGGAGGCGGGCTTCAGCTTCGTCGACATCTCCGTCGACGAGACGCCCGAACGCGCGGCGCGCCTGGACTGGGACGACGCCCAGTGCGCCGAGGTGCGCGAGGCCGCCGCGGCGGCCGGGGTCCAGATCGGCGGGATCTGCCTGTCGCTGCACCGGCGCATCATGCCCGGTTCGGCGGATCCGGCGATTCGCGAGGAGGCCTACCAGGTCTACCTCAAAGGCATCGACCTGTGTCGACGCCTCGGCGTCAGCGTGCTCCAGGTAGCCGGGTATTTCGCCTACTACGAGGACGATGACCCGGATGCCCGCAGCCGCTACGTCGACACCCTCGCGCGCGCCCTGCCCTACGCGGCACAGGCCGGGATCATCCTCGGTATCGAGAACGTCGACGGCCACGACATCGCCTCAATCCCCGACGCGATGGCCGTCCTCGACGAGTGCCCCTCGGCGTGGCTACAGGTCTACCCCGACGTCGGCAACATCGCCGAACACGGCGGCGACGCCCGCACCGAGCTGGCCGCCGGTGAAAACCACATGGTGGCCATCCACGTCAAGGACGTGCTGCCGGGACAACCGCGGCGCATCCCGCTGGGCGAGGGCGTGGCCGACTTCGCCGGGGCCTTCGCCGAGCTGGCCCGCCAGGGCTGGTGCGGACGCATGATGATCGAAATGTGGAACGACGAGGCTGCCGATTCCGCTGCGCGGTGCGCCGATGCCCGCGCTATCGTCGCCTCCTGGCTCGACGAGGCCGGAATTGACGTCGTTCCTCCCTCAAGGAAGAGGTAAACACAATGTTGGAACAGATGCGCAAAGAGGTGTGCGAAGGTAATCTTGCCCTCGCTCGCCACGGACTGGTGGCATGGACAGGAGGGAATCTGTCGGCCATCGATCGCGACCGAGGCGTCATCGTCATCAAGCCTTCGGGCATGTTGTACGACGACATGACGCCCGAGGACATGGTCGTCGTCGACTTCGACGGCAAGGTCGTCGAGGGCGAGCACGGCCCGTCCTCGGATACCCTGTCTCACCTGCAGATTTACGCCGGACGCGAGGACGTGGGCGCGGTTGTCCACACCCACTCCACCTACGCCACCGCCTTCGCGGCGGTGGGACGGGAGATCCCGTGCTGCCTCACGGCAATCGCCGACGAATTCGGCGGCCCGATCCCGTGCGGAGGCTACGCACGAATCGGCTCCGACGAGATCGGCAAGGAGCTGCTGGCTTCGATCGGGCACAGCCCCGCGATCCTCATGAAACAGCACGGCGTCTTCACCATCGGCGCCACCATCACCAAGGCGCTCCAGGCAGCCGTCATGGTCGAAGATGTGGCCAAGACCGTGGCCGTCGCCCACACGCTCGGCACCATCACCGACCTGCCCGCCGACGAGATCGCCGCCAACTATGACCGCTATACACACCGCTACGGCACGATGGCTGCCTCGGAAGGAGTAACACAATGACAGCCTTCGATCTGACCACACTGGGTGAAGGCCAAATCCGCCTCACCTGCCTCAAAGGTGAGCGACTGGGGTCAGCTCGTCAGCTGCGGATGTCCGCAGCCTGCTCGGAAGCTAACGTGTCGGGCCTGCTGTCGCAGCTCGGACGCAAATGCTCGTGGGCAACCATCCTGCCCAAGGGACACGCCCTGACGAAGCGCATCTTCTCCGAATACCGCTCGGTCGGCGTCGACCTGTCCAACGTCGTGCGCTCCGAGGGCGGCCGCGTCGCCCTGTACTTCATGGAACCCGGCGAATACCCCATGCCCGCCCGCGTCATGTACGACCGCGAACACACCCCGTTCCGCGACATGACCGTCGACATGTTCAACTGGGACTCCCTCCTCGACACCCGCGTCGTCTTCGTTACGGGCATCACCACCGCCCTGACAGAAAACACCGCCAAGGTCGTGCGCTACTTCGTCGACCAGGCCGTCGAACGCGGCGTCGAAGTCATCCTCGACGTCAACTACCGCTCGATGCTGTGGGATGCCGAACAGGCCCACGCGGTCCTCGACCCGATCGCACGCGCCTCGACGGTCGTCTTCTGCTCGCGCAAAGACACCGAAATCATCTACGGAATCACCGGCGAAGGCGAAGACGTCTGCCGGAAACTGCGCGAGGAAATCGGCGTCAACTACGTCGTCTCCACCGACCAGGTCCGCGGCGTCTACCTGTCCGGCCCCGAGGGCGAACAGACCTTCTCGGTCCACCCCGTCCCCGTTGTCGACCGCCCCGGCGCCGGCGACTCCTTCGTCGCGGGCACCATCCACGGCTACCTCCAGGGCAACATCGTCGACGGCGTGCGCTACGGCCAGCGCACCTCGGCCTACGCCCTCACTCACCACGGCGACCTCACCTACTTCTCGCCCACGGAACTCGATATTCCCGTGACCACGGACATCGTCCGATGATCACCTGCGGGCGCCTCGGCGTCAGGCAAGGACAACTCCTATGACCACACAACCGGCGGGAATCACCGCCCTCGACCAAATCGATCAGAGAACCAAGCTCACCGGACACCAAAAGTCCGTCATCTGGCTGGCCATCATCGCCAACGTGTCGGAATTCTTCGACATGTTCCTCATCGGCTTCGCCGTTTCCCTGCTGACCAAACCCTGGCAGCTCACAGGCTTCGAGACCGGCACCATCCTCGCCTGCTCTGGCCTGGGCACCGTCATCGGCGCCATCGTATGGGGCCGCCTCGCGGACCGCTACGGCCGCAAGCACGCCTTCACGTGGTGCATCCTCATGTTCGTCGTCTTCACGGCGGCCTGCGTCGTCACCCCAGACCGCGGGTGGATCCTGCTCGCGGTGCTGCGCATCCTCGTCGGCGCCGGCGTCGGCGGCCTCAACATCACCTCCATCCCCTACGTCCAGGAATTCGTGCCCGCCAAGCACCGCGGCTTCCTGTCGGGCCTGGCCAGCGTGTTCATCCCCGCCGGCCTGTTCCTCGGCGCCCTGGCGCAACGCTTCCTCGGCGACCTCATCGGCTGGCGCGGCCTCATCGCGCTGGGCGTCATCCCGATCTTCCTGCTGTTCTGGCTCAAGCTCGTACCCGAATCCCCGCGCTTCCTCCAGACCCAGGGCCGCACCAAGGAAGCCCGCGAAGCCCTCGCATGGGCCCTCGAGATCGACGAGAAGGACCTCGCCCCGCTGCCGCCGCTGTCGGCCGAGACGAAGCCGCAGGCCTACTCGGTGATCTTCAAGCGCTACCCGCGCGCGCTCGCGGTCGTCACGTTGGGGTCGTTCTGCTTCATCCTCGGCTCCTTCACCGTTCAGTCGTGGGGCCAGACCCTGCTGAAGGACGCCTACGGCTTTGACGCCGCCTTCGTCGGCACCTTGTTCATGATCGTCTCGCTGGGCGATCTGCTGGGTCGACTGGGCTCGGCATGGCTTGCGGATAAGATCGGGCGACGCTACACGATGCTGTCGTTCGGTATCCTCGGCGGCATCGGCGCCATCATCGCGGCGCTGGCGACATCGGGTGATTCCGGGTGGCTGTTCTTCGTCGGCATCCTCATCGTCATGACGTTCGGCGACGGGGCCTTCGGCATCCTCAACGCCTTCGGCTCCGAGCAGTTCCCCAACGAGGCGCGCTCGTCGGGGTTGGGCCTGGGCTACGGCATCGGCGCGGCGGCCAAGGTCGTCGGTCCGGCGCTCATGGGCGCGATGATCGGTGGCGGCTACGTCGCCCAGAACGTCTCGCTCGACGCCGTGCGTCCCGCGTTCTTGCTGTTCGCCGTCCTCCTCTTTGTCGGCGGCATCATCTACCTGTTCGCTCGCGAAACCAAGGGCGAATCGCTGGAGCAGATCTAGCGATTACCCGGCAGGCGGCACCCCGGCTCATGCGGTTCGGGGTGCCGCTTGCGCATGTCGTCGCGGCCTCGCGCGGTGTTAGCGTGAGGGCGCGGTGAAGGGGGGACAGGTCGGTGGAGGCAACGACGATCCTTACGGCGGTGGGCATCGGGGTCCTAGTCGGCATCGTCGTCGGGGCCCTGGGGGCCGGCGGCGGTATCTTGTCGGTGCCGATCCTCGTCTATCTCCTCGGCCAATCCCCCCACGATGCGGCTGCCGAATCTCTCGTCATCGTCGCGCTGACGGCGATCGTCTCGATCATTCCCCATGCGCGAGCCGGGCGAGTCCGCGTGCGCGACGGCCTGACATTCGGGCTGCTCTCCGTCATTGGTGCGGTGGCCGGGTCGCGGTTGTCGGTCCTCGTCCCCGAGGACGCCCTCATGGTCGCCTTCGGCGTTCTGCTCGCCGCGGTCGGCATCGTCATGATCGGCAAAGCCCGCCGCGCGCGTGCTGGGGAGGCGCCGCGCCGTGCCGACGCTACCGCCTCCCCGGGCGCCGTTGTGGCTGCGGCGTGCCTGACGGGATTTCTCACGGGATTCTTCGGCGTGGGTGGGGGATTCGTCGTCGTCCCCATGCTCGTGTTGGGTCTGGCGATTCCCATGCGTTCGGCCGTCGCCACGTCGTTACTCGTCATGATCATCACGTCGACGGTCGGCCTCGCCTCGCGCGTGGGGACGGGAATTGTCATTGACTGGCCGCTCGTCCTTGCCTTTTCCATCGCGTCGATGATCGGTGGGCTGTTGGGGGCTCCGGCGTCGCGGCGGGCGAGGGAATCGACCCTGACGTTGATCTTTGGCCTCCTGCTCATCGCGGTTGCCGCAGCCACCCTCGTTCGCACGTTTATCGCCCTGTTATAGGCCGTGAAACGTCGCATGACCTGCGTGGATACAGTGCTGTATTCGGAAGCGTGTGGACGGCCCTCTACGCTGATACCTACGGTTCGGTAACTTATAGGGAGCTTCCCATGGTGTTAGAACTCGCGCCCGGCTATGTCGCCAATCCGCTGGCGGTCAACGTCCCCGATGGCATGTCGATGCCCAAGCTCGTTCAAATGCGCGCACTCACCGCTCCCGACGGGGTGATTATCGAACGCAAAAGCGAGCTCGGTAACGCGTGGCTGCCCATTACGGCCGCGCAATTCATGGACCAGGTCTACGCCCTGGGCGCCGGCCTCATCGGTGAGGGGGTCAATCCCGGCGACGCGATCGGGCTGTTCGCGCCGACGTGTTACGAGTGGACCCTGCTCGACATGGCTATTCAGGCGATTGGTGCCATCGTCGTGCCCATCTACGAATCCGATTCGGCCTCGCAGATCGAGTGGATTTTCGCCGACTCCGGGGCACGACGCGTCATCACGAAAGACCGCGGCCAGGCCGCCATCGCCACCTCCGTCGCCGACGTCGAGGCGTGGGTCATCGACGAGGGGGACATCGATCGCCTCATCGCCGCCGGCCTGAGCTCGTCGGCCGAAACTGAGCGGCGCATGGACCGACTGCGCGGCGGCGATATCGCGACCATTGTCTACACCTCGGGCACGACGGGACGCCCCCGCGGGGTTCCCCTCACCCACATGAACCTCGCCTCCTCTATCCTCCAGGACCTGCCGTTCTTCCCCGAGGCCGTGCGCGAGGAATCGGTGCGCCTATTGCTGTTCCTCCCCATGGCCCACATCTATGCGCGTACCGCCTGCTACATGGTGCTCATCGGTCACGGCCGCTGCGGACACGTTCCCAACACCCGCAACCTCGTCGACGACATGGCTTCCTTCCGTCCCACCACCATCGGTGCGGTCCCGCGCGTGCTCGAGAAGGTCTACGCCGCGGCTAAAGCCAAGGCCGCCGCGTCCGGAGTCAAGCGACGCATATTCGCCTGGTGTGAGAAGGTCGCCTCCGCCCGCGCCGAACGCATCCGCGCCGGGCGCGACGAGACGATCGGCAATCGCGTCGTCTATCGCCTCGCCCACACCCTCGTCTTCGGCAAGCTCGAAGACATGCTCGGCGGGCAAATGCGCTACGTCGTCTCGGGCGGCGCGCCACTTGCGGCCCACATCGAACAGTTCTTCACCGGCATGGGTGTGCGGATTCACCAGGGATACGGCCTCACCGAAGCCTCGGGCGGCATCATCTGTAACACCGAGACCCACCGTCGCCTCGGTGCCGTTGGCGTGCCCTGTCCCGGTGCGGCGGCAAAGATCGACGATGACGGCGAAGTCCTCCTGACCGGCCCGGGCATCTTCTCCGGCTACCACGGCGAGACGCCCCACGACCCCGCCTATTTCACTTCCGACGGCTGGTTCCGCACCGGCGACCTCGGCCACATCGACGACGACGGATTCCTCTTCATCTCCGGGCGCAAAAAGGAACTCATCGTCACCGCCGGCGGCAAAAACGTCCAACCCGCCCTCGTTGAGGACAACATCCGCCAGCACCCCCTCGTTTCTCAGGTCGTCGCCGTCGGTGAGGGCCAGCCCTTCATTGCCGCGCTCATCACCCTCGACCCCGACGCGCTGCCCGTGTGGCTCGACAACCACAAGCTTCCGCGTATGGACCAGGTCGCCGCAGCCCGCCACCCGCGCGTCCACCAGGCCATCGCCCGCGCGATCACCCGGGCCAACGCCGCCGTTTCGCGCGCCGAATCGGTCCGCAAATTCACCATCCTGCCCGGCGACTTCACCGAGGCTAACGGTCTGCTCACCCCCTCACTGAAGGTCCGCCGCGCCCAGGTCAACAGCCAATTCGCCGACGAGATCGCGGCCCTCTATGCCGGCGACACCGGCTCTGGCGCCACCCACACCGACGTCCCCGACGCGCACTAACTAATGGGACTACACCTCACCGACACCTCCGTCAGCGTCGATCCCATCTACGACGTTCCCGACGACTTAACTGTCCCTGGAGTCGTCATCGACCGCGCCCGCCGCACTCCCGACGCTCCTATCGTCGAGCGCTGCCTTGGCCCCGATCACTGGTGCCCCGTCACCGCCGCGGCCTTCGCCGATGCCTTCGCCCGCGTCGGTGCCGCCGCGATCGCATGGGGAGTCCGCGAAGGTGACCACGTCGCCATCCAGGGACCTTCCGGGCTGGAGTGGAACCTCATCGACCTCGCCCTCCAGATGATCGGCGCCGTCGTCGTCCCCATCTACGACACGGCATCGCCGACCCAAATCCACGCGATCATCACCGAATCCGCCATCACTCGCGCCTTCGCCGATGGTGATGCGGCGGGCCGCCTCACCGAGGCCGGTGTCGACGTGCGCGACTTCGGCTGGGCCGTGACCGCCTCCGGCCTTGACGATCCCGCAGCCGAGATCGATCCGACCCCCGCGCTGACCCGACTGGCCAAGCGACGCGCCGACGAGGTTGCCACGATCGTCTACTCTTCGGGCACGACCGGGCGCCCCCGCGGTGTCGTCCTCACCCATCGCAATCTGGCGGGAATGCTCATCCAGCAGCAGATGTTCTTCCCCCAGGCCATCCACGACGCCGATGTGCGCTGCCTGCTGTTCTTGCCGATGGCGCACGTATTCGCGCGCACGGCCGCCTACATGCCACTAGCCGGTGAGGGCGTCTCGGGGCACGTGACGGCCGCTGCCGGTGACCTGGTGGCGAATCTGCGCCAGTTCCGCCCGACGACGATTGGCGCGGTGCCGCGGGTGCTGGAAAAGATCGAGGAGGCGGCGCAGCGCAAGGCCTCGTCGGGTCTGGCGGCGCACGTATTCGCGTGGGCGCAGCGGGTCGCGCGCGAGCGCGCCCCCTACGTTCGCTACGACCGCGCCATCCCGCGAGGCCTCGCGCTGCGTTACCGACTGGCGCACGCGCTCGTGCTCGGGCGCCTCGTCGAGACGATGGGCGGCCAGCTGCGATGCGTCGTCTCGGGCGGGGCGCCTCTCGATCCCGCTCTCGACGACTTCTTCACCGGCATGGGAATCCGCATCTGCAACGGCTACGGCCTCACCGAGTCGAGTGGTGGCTTTCTATGCAACACGTTTAGCGAGGCGAAAGCGGGAACAGCCGGGCGACCGCTGCCCGGCTGCCGCGTGCGGGTGAGCGCGGACGGTGAACTCGAGCTGGCGGGAATCGGCATCTTCACCGGCTACGCCAACGACGCCGCCGCCACGGAAGCCGCGTTCACGCCGGACGGGTGGTTCCGCTCGGGCGACCTCGGAGAGATCGACGCCGAGGGCTACGTGACCATCACGGGGCGCAAGAAGGACGTCATCGTCACCGCCGGCGGCAAGAACGTTCAGCCGGCACCGCTGGAAGAGGCGGTTCGCCGACACCCCCAGGTCAGCCAGGTCATGGTCGTCGGGGAGGGGCGCAAATACGTCGCGGCACTCGTCACCCGCGACCCCGAGGCTCCCGGCGACGTCGACAGCGCGAGCGCGCAGGTCAGCGCGGCCTTTGCCGAGGCCAACCGGGCGGTCTCGCGTGCCGAATCTGTGCGGCGCTTCGTCATTCTTGACGGCGACTTTAGCGAGGAAAACGGCCTGTTGACGCCGTCGTTGAAGATGAAGCGTTCCCGCATTGCCGAGCGCTTCGCCGACGAGATCGACGCCCTCTACCGCGGCGAGATCGGCACCGACGTCGCCGCGAGCTAGGACGTCACGACAGGGCTGCGGCAAAGGCTTCGAGCAGATCCGCCCGCGTCACGTCGCCGCTGCGGCGCGCGACCTCGCGTCCGTCGCGCATGACGAGGACGGTGGGCAGGGCGCGCACCCCGAGGGCCCGATCGATGCGCGTCGCCGCGACATCAACCCGGAAGAAATCGAGATGGGCGGCAAGGCTTCGGGCGAGGTCGTCGATGATGGGGCGCTGCACAAGGCAGGAGGAGCACCACGGCGCCCAGAACTCGATGACGCAGGCGCGCGAGGCGCCCACGCGCTCGCGCCACGTGTCCTCGTCCAGGTCGACGACTGCGCTCATGACCCCTCCTCTCGAGCCACAGCCTAGGCGAGACCGCGGCGCGACGAGAGCCAGTCGCACCGCCTGGCGTATAGTGCCTGCGGGCGAAGGAGGAAAAGTGGTTCACCTGCTGTTGGCGATCATCTACGTGGCGTTTATCAGCCTGGGTCTGCCCGATGGCCTGCTGGGTGCCGCCTGGCCGACGATGTACCCGAGCTTCGGCGTTCCCGTCTCCTACGCCGGGTCCGGGATCGTCTCGATCGTCATTTCGCTGGGAACAATCGCATCGAGCCTGCTCAGTGATCGCCTGACGAGGCGCTGGGGGACCGGTCTCGTTACGGCAGTGAGCGTCGTGATGACGGCCGTCGCCCTGTGTGGCTTTTCCGTGACGGGGTCGTTTTGGCTGCTCATCGTGTGGGCAATCCCCTACGGGTTGGGCGCGGGATCCGTCGACGCGTCGCTGAACAACTACGTCGCCGTGCACTACTCCTCGGCCCACATGAGCTGGTTGCACTGCATGTGGGGCATTGGCGCCTCGGCCGGTCCCTACGTCATGGGTGCGCTGCTGACGCGGGGCCACCCGTGGAACACGGGATACGCGACGATCGGCATCATCCAGATCGTCCTCGCCATCGGGATCGTCGCCTCGCTACCTCTGTGGAGGAAACGCGCGGTGACAGCGCAGACAGACGATGCCGGCCCGCTGTCGCTGCGCACGATCGTCGCCATCCCCGGGGCGAAGCAGGTGATGATCTGCTTCTTTTGCTACTGCGCTATCGAATCGACCGCGGGGTTGTGGGCGTCGAGCTATCTCACGCTCGTTCGCGGCGTCTCCGCGGACGTCGCCGCCACGTGCGGGTCGCTGTTCTTTGTCGGCATCACGCTCGGGCGCGCGATCAGCGGTTTCCTCACCGTGCGGTGGAGTGACCAACAGCTGATTCGCGGCGGCGCCATCATCATGTTCGTCGGTGCCGTGATGGTGTTCGTGCCGGTCACCGGCGTCGCCATCGCCTCTTTTGTCGTCATTGGCCTGGGCTGCGCGCCGGTGTATCCCTGCGTCATCCACTCCACGCCGCACCATTTCGGTGCCCATCGCTCGCAGGCGATCATCGGCGTCCAGATGGCCAGCGCCTACACGGGAACCCTCGTCATGCCCGCGGTCTTCGGGGTGCTTGCCGAGAACGTGAGCGCGGCCCTGCTGCCCCTCTACCTCGTCGTCCTCATCGTCGTCATGGCGTTCAGCACGAGCGCCTCGTCGAGGCGACGAGGGGTCACCGCACACAGGCGCGGTGACCCCTCGCGCTCGTCAGGATGTTGTCGACGACGCCTCCGGCGTGGCTGTGGTGGTGCCTTCCTTAGCCGGTGCCGAGGTCTCCTCGGCGATCGCGTCGCTCGCGGACCCACCGGCGTCGCGGCCCGGGGTGGGCAGGTTGAAGCGGCGAATGGCCCACGAGAACAAGAAATAGTAGATCGCGGCGTAGACCAGACCGATGGGGATGATGAGCAAGACCTTGCCGAATCCTCCCGACAACCCGGCGGCCTTCGTCAGGTTGAGCAGGTAGTCAATCGCGCCGGCCGAGAAGCCGAATCCCGACTTGATCCCCAGGTAATTCACGAGCGCCAGCGACGACCCCGTGAGCAGGGCGTGGACGACGTACAGCGGGGCGGCGACGTAGGCGAAGGCGAATTCCAGCGGTTCGGTGACGCCGGTAATAAACGACGTCAATCCCAGCGAGATCATGACGCCGCCGACGACTTTGCGGTTTTGCGGCAGGGCCGTGCGGTAGAAGGCGAGCGCCGCACCCAGCAGAGCGAACATCATGATGGGGAAGAAGCCGGTCATGAAGTTGCCGGTCCACGCGTTGGTGCCGTCGACACCCGAGAGGAAGCACGTGATGTCGCCGTGGATGGTTTCACCGGCCGCGTTCGTGCACTGCCCGAGCTGGAACCACGGCAGCGAATTGAGCAGGTGGTGCAACCCGAAGGGGATCAGCAGGCGGTTGACAGTGCCGAAGACGAATCCCGTCGCCGGGTTGGAGCCGTGCTCCATGATGAAGCCGCCGAGCAGCTTGTTGAAGAGGTAATCGAAAATGGGGTAGGCGAGGGAGAAGATGACGGCAAGCACGATCGAGCACGCCGCGGTGATGATGGGAACGAAGCGCCGCCCACCGAAGAACGCCAGGTATTGCGGCAGCCGGATGCGATAGAACTTTTGATAGAGAATCGCGGCGAGAATACCGACGGCGATGCCGCCGAGGACCCCGTAGTTGATGGAATACGTCGGTGCGGCGCACGCGAAATTAGCGGCGTCGAGGCCGGCCGTCGCCACGGCGTCGGCGCACGTTCCCGGGGTCTCCTGCCCGAAATAGGGGGCGAGCGTGTCGGTAACCGCGGTGAAAACGAAGTAACCGATGAGGGCGGCCAACGCCGTCGACCCATCGGACTTGCGCGCGAACCCGATGGCCACGCCCAGCGCGAAGAGGTAGGCGAGGTTGCTGATGAGGGCGTTACCGGCTGCCGCCATGACGTCGGCGACGGGGTTGAGCCAGGTCAGGTGAGCGCCGAGCCCATCGGCGCCGAGCATGTCGGGTTGGCCCAGGCGCAGCAGCAGCGCCGCTGCGGGCAGGGAGGCAATGGGGAGCATGAGCGAGCGGCCGAGCCGCTGCGCGAGAGCAAAGACCTTGCCCTGACGTTTCGAGGATGATGGGGTGCCCATATCGGTGTTCTCTTCCTTGAGTTCATGCGCACATGCGCCTGCGGTTGTCTAGACCAGCTGGTGCAATCTCACCACACCCCACCTGCGTCGTCAAGAGCCCACGTATGATCGCTAACGTGAAATACGTCGAGATATCCACCTATCTGGCCGACCTGGTGGATTCCCGGCTGTCGCCGGGAGACCGGATTCCCTCCGAACGGGCGCTGTGCCAGCGCTTCGGCGTGTCGCGAATGACGGTCCGTCAAGCCGTCGACGTCCTCGTCAACGAGGGCGTTCTCGTTCGCCAGCAAGGACGCGGAACATTCGTTGCCCAGCAGAAACTGGACCTCCAGCTACGCATCACGTCATTCGGCCAAGAAATGCGGATGCGCGGGATGGTGCCCTCAACGAAGCTGCTGGAGACCGACGAAGCAGTGCCGCCCACCCACATCGCACAAGCCCTGGCGCTGAGCGAGGACGCGAAAACCTATTACGTTCGACGCCTGCGCTATGCCGACGACGTCCCCATGTGTGTCGAGGAGTCGTGGCTGCCCCATGCCCTTCTGCCCGGCTTCTTCGATCCCGCCCCGCCCGATTCGCTCTACGGCGACCTCCAGGTTCGCGGCTTTCGCCCGACGTGGGGTGAGGACACGATCGAATCGGTGAATCTCGACCGCGCCCAGGCGGCACTGCTCGACGTCGAGGTCGGGGCGGCAAGCATCGTCGTCACGCGCCGCACCTTCGCCGAGGATGTTCCTGTGGAATTCGCCGTCTCCTACTACCGCGGCGACCGTTACAAGTTGTGGGTGCCGATTGCTCAGCCGCTCTCGCCCATTCATCCATCATCGACGCAGCGAAAGTCGTGAGGAGTGACTATGACCCAGGACAATCTCAGTCGCATCGTTGACGCCCTCGGCGGCGTCGCCAACATCCGCACGGTCGAGCCGTGTGTGACGCGGATGCGCTTTGAACTTGCCGACCCCTCACTCGTGAGCCTGGACGCGCTGCGCCCGCCCCTGTGCTTCGGTGCGACCCTGGTCGGCACGGCGTGCCAGGTGATCGTCGGGCCCCGCGCCGAGATCTTGACCGACGAACTGCGCGAGCGTTTCGGCGAGCGGTAGACGCCACATTGGCGCGTCGCGTCGCGCGCGGACGTGGTAGCCTTCTAGACGTCTAGACCAGTTGCGTCCTTGGTGGCGCGTCAACGGAGACCACGGCCGAGAAGAGAACATCATGAGCGACGCCGACGTCATTCTTGCCCCCCTGTCCGGAACTATTCACCCCCTGAGCGATGTCCCCGATCCCGTGTTCGCGCGCGGCATGGTGGGCCCCGGCCTCGCGATCGCCCCGACGGGGGAGGGCGACGTCGACGCGGTGGCACCCCTGTCGGGCACCATCGCGAAGATTCATCCCCACGCCTTCATCGTGTGCGCCTCAGGCGTCAACGTCCTCGTCCACCTGGGACTCGACACGGTCAAGCTCGACGGCGAGGGATTCACCGTCCACGCTGCCACCGGAGACGAGGTCGAGGCAGGCCAGCCGCTCATCACGTGGAACCCGCGTGACATCGAGGCTCGTGGTCTGTCGGCGATCTGCCCCGTCATCTTCATGGAGACCATCGCCGCCATTGAGCACCTCGTCGGCGACGGCGAGCAGGTGAGCGGAGGTGCGCCGCTGGCGCGCGCAACGCGCTGACGCGACTAGCGACGAGACGCGAGAACCCGCGTCAGCACCGTCGTGATGAGGACGAGGAACGCCGCCAGCACCGAGGCGATGGCACCCAGTATCGACATCGACAGCAGGCGCTCATCGATGTCGCTGGGCGAAAAAGCAAGCACCGTCGGTGCCCCGCTGCCCATGTACATGGTTGGCATGACGATCCAGGCGATGATCGACAAGACGAACAACCCGGCCGCACCCACGTGGAACGCCTTCGCGACAACGTGAATCGGCTGGCGCACCGCGGCGATCGCCGACACGATCACCGCTACTGCGCCGAGCGCGCAGTAGACGGGTACGACAATTTGGACCAGCTGCGTGATCACTTCGCCAGAGGTGATGACCGCACTCGAGCCGAAAAACACCACGACGAGGACGGCGGGAATGATGCCGAAACTAATGACTCGCGGGCGCGACAAGAAATGCACGATGACCCCTTCTGACTCCGTAGTGACGCGGATATAACAGTGACATTCTACGAGGCCGCCGGCGATAGCCCCTCATACCCCCGGTGTCGTCGTGTCGGCATCGGCGCGACGAACGCGCCCCGTGAAGTGATCCATCGTCGCGTTGATGCCGAAAATATCGGTGAGGATGTCGTGCACCGGCGTCACCACCTTGACCAGCTGAACAGCGCGGGCAAATCGCGGCAGGGCCACGGTAGCGGCACCGGCCTCGATCTGATCGAGAACACGGCGGGCCACATCGGCCGGCTCGAGGACGGGGAGTAAGCGCGGGAAACGTGTGCGCACACCGGCAAACATCCCCGTGTCGATGTAGTAGGGCATGACCGTCAACGTCGTCACGGCGCTCCCAGCGTGGCGCAGCTCGGCACGCAGCGCCTCAGAGAACCCCACCGCCGCGAATTTCGATGCCGAATAATCGGTCTGCCGCGCGACACCCACCAGACCGGCCGCCGAGGCGATTGTGACGATGAGGCCGTCATCGCGTTCGAGCATCCCCGGCAAGAACGCGCGCGCCGTGCGATAAAGCGCAAACACGTTGACGCCGTAGACCCGCTCAAGATCATCCTCACCCACGTCAAGAACGGCCTTGCCCGTGACGACACCCGCGCAATTGATGAGGACGTCGATTCCCCCGATCGCCTCAGTGACCGCGCGCCCGGCACGCTCAACCGCCTCGGCGTCGGTGAGGTCGACCTCCCACGCGCACGCCCGGTGGCCGCGAGCCGTGATCGTGCGCGCGACCCGTTCCGCCCCGTGCTCATCGCGATCCCAAATGACGACGTGGGATGCGCCACGACGTGCGGCCTCGCGGGCCATGATCTCGCCAATCCCCGACGCCGCGCCGGTCACGAGGACACGCCGCCCGGCCAACGGACGGCGGGCGCGACGATACCGCGACGCCGTCGCCATGACGGCATCGCTTATACGTGAACTCAGCATCATGCCAACGGTCCTTTCCGTTTAAGTGCAGCGAAGACCCGCATGAGGCGGGCCCAGCGCCGATGACTAAATCCGACGGGAGCCGTCAACGGCCACACCCGCGAACGGGCAATCGTGCGTGTGCGCGTAAACGCCAGCAGCCCTTCGCGCCCGTGCCGACAACCGATCCCCGAACGACCCCACCCGCCCAACGGAGCCGCCGTGCTGGCCCACGTTGCCGTGTAGCCGTCATTGATATTGACCGAACCGGCCCGCAGACGTGCGGCTACCCGCTCAGCCTCGCGGGCAGGTCCCCACACCGCCGCATTCAACCCGTACGCCGTATCGTTCGCAGCCGCGACGGCCTCATCCACGCTCTCGACACGCGTCAGGGCGACAACCGGACCGAACGTCTCCTCCCGATACAGCCGAGCCGTGGGCGGAACATCGGTGAGCAGAGTCGGGGCATAGGCGCTCGGGGCAACGTCGGGCAACGGATGACCTCCCACCAGCACCCGCGCCCCCTCAGCCACGGCATCCGCCACGTGGGCATGAACCTCACGCATGTGGTCAACGGAAACGAGCGGCCCCATATCGGCCTCCCAATCGAGATCGGCCTGAACGCGCAGCTCGCCGACCGCGCGCACGAGGCGCGGCACCACTCTCTCCCACTCCGCCGCATGGATATAGATGCGCTCGATACTCACGCACAACTGTCCCGAGGAGGCAAAACACGCGGCAACAATGCCGCGCACGCTCGCCGCCAGGGGAGCGCCCGGCAGCACGATGAGGGGATTCTTTCCACCCAACTCCGCGGAAAACGCGCACAGCCGGGCACCCGCCTGCGCCCCCACGCTCGCCCCGGCCGCCGTCGACCCCGTAAACATGACGTGATCGACCGACTCGATCAGCGCCGATCCCGTCTCTGTCCCCGAACCGGTCACCACCTGAAACAGATCGGGATCGAGTCCGCTACCAAGCAAGAGCCGGCGGGCAGCGAGCGCAGACAACGGCGTAAGGGTGGCCGGCTTGAGCACCACGGCATTCCCCGCGACCAGGGCCGCCAACGCATCAGATAGGGCCAGCGTGAACGGATAGTTCCATGGCGCAATGATCCCGACTACTCCCTCGGGATGACGCTCGGTTACCACCTTCGTCACCCCCGGAATGGCCCCGCGCCGCCGCGTCGGTGCCAGAGCCGCCGGCCCGTGGGCGGCAAGAAAAGACGCGTTCAACGAGGCGTCGATAACCTCGTCTTGGGCATGCGAACGCGCTTTGCCGTTCTCCAGGCACACCAGGTCGACCAGGGCGTCGTGGTGACGATCGAGGGCGTCAACGAGGCGGGGCAGGAAACGGCAGCGTTCGCGCACGGGTACGCGTTCCCAGCGCTGTTGTGCCGCGCGTGCGCGAGCGCATGCCTCCGACACGTCGCGAGGAGTGGAGCGAGGCAGGGTCGCTAGCGTCGTTTGCGTTAGCGGCGACGTCACGCTCAGGCCGGCGTCGGAGCTGGTTCGCGAGTGTGCGACGAGCGAATCCAGTCGCCGCGGAGTGAGGAAGAGGGAAGTCAGGACATCTCGGGCGCGGGCAGCGAGAGGCGAATCCGACGAGGCCTGGAAGTCTCCCATGGCTCCACAGTCTACGGTGATTGCCCCGCAGTGAGCCGATGCCGCGCTATGGGGCGATATGCGGGCAGGAGCGAAAAACGGTGGCGACCAGGAACGACGATGCGCATCGCGACGAATTCCTACCGTGATGGAAAGCACAGTTGCCATCTGTCAAGCCTGGTAGGATTGACAGGGTTTCACACATGTATGGGTGTGGACGTGTGTCCCGACTCAGCTTGCTAGCTCCGAGAGGATGAGCTGCTCAATGACTGGTGAACAGAACGCGACCCCTCACAATCACCGCCGCACACGATTCGCTCGCCCGGTGGCTGTGTTGGCGGCAATCGCCCTCGTATGTGCCGTCATGGTTGTTGCCGGACAATCCCTCTTTGCTCGCGCTCAAGACGGGGCGATGGGGAAGTGGGATGTTCCCAAGGGCGCGACCGTCTCCAACGGCGTGTCGCTGATTTCGGGTGGCCTCAGCTACCATAGCCGCGGCGACGACGATCGCTCGTTCACGATGACACTGACCTATCGCGCGGTCGTCGACCCCGGTATCGAGTGGATCTACCTGCGGATGGACCCGCGCTTGAACAAGCACATCACCGAGATGACGGTGAAGGCCCAGCCCGACGGCTCCTCCCCGACGGTGAAGTACCAGCGCTACTTCGAAAAGGTCGTCCCTGGAATGAAGGGGCACATCAAGAACAACGGCGACGGCACCGGTGCCGAGGACCCGTACGCCCACGAGGGCAACGTGTGGCGCGTCATCAACTCGAAGAAGGCCGCGACAGCCCAGCTGGGGAACACGACTCAACGCAATCTCCTCTCGGGCAACTGGGGCGTATTCACCGACGTGCCGCTGCAGAACTACCAGAACTGGGCCAAGGTCGAGGTCAAGCTCGATGCGCCGATCTCGGACATCATCGCCGAGGCCGGAACCTCGCAGTTCGATGCCGACGTGCGCTGGCAAGACAACGGTGACGACGGAACGAAGGTGTGGATCGAACGCCGGGTCGACACCGGGGCGGCGATCTATTTCGACGACACTCTGCCACGTCCCGAGGCCAAGAACTTCAACTGGCTTCAGTCGCACGCCTACTCCAAGGCCATCGTGCGCTACGAGGGTCCGATCATGGGTCAGGACAAGAAGAACGTTGCGTCCCCCGCAGGGGCCTCGGTCATGCGCATCGTGACGGCGTACCCCCCCGGCCGCTCGTGTCCTACAACACCTCGAGTGGATGGAATAAGCCGGCCGATTTGCACATCCAGATCGATCCCGAGATCGTCTCGCGACTGTCTGGCGAGAACATCGTCGTGTGGGAGGCCTACTCGGTCACCACGCAGTCGGCCGCGCAAAACCTGTCGAAGGCGTCCGAACCGCCCCTCGTCATCCCCGTGTCGCGGTTCACTCCCGATGGTCATCTGACGGTGACCAACCGCGCGGATATGAAGGACACGACGCAGAACGGCTACTTCTACGCCTCCAACGTCGGTCACTACATCCAAACCAACGCCCTGGAGCCGATTGTCGGTGGCACCATCGTCGACCTGCCGGTGGACGAGGCGAAGCTGAAGGAACTCATCCCCGCCGATGGCTCCTACCGAGTGCGCGTGGCGACGTACCTGAGTGACCAGGAAAACGGCACCACTCGTATTCTTCCGCGCACGCAGGCCACCGTGTCGTGGCCGATGGGCATCTCGGCCAAACCCGAGGTGCGCAACATCTCGGTCGGCAACGCCGACAAGAAGGCCGACGACGTCACCGACACGGTGAACACCGTTCGCGAAACTCAGAATTTCGTGCGCGGCACCGCGACCCCGGGGGCTAACGTCATCGTCGCTGTTGTCGATGAGGCTGCCGCCGGAACCGCCGAACAGCCGAAGCGGCACACGATCGGCCGAACGGTTGCCGACGACAACGGTAACTGGATGCTCAAGCTCACCGATCAGGCCAGCACGCCCGACGACGAGGGTGAGCTGCCGGATACGGCCAAGGAGGGCACCAAGGCCATGACGCTGGCCGAGCTCGGCGTGACGGCCAACGGCAACAAGAAGCTCGTCGCCGCCGCCCGTGATGGCATGAACGCGATCTCCGACGACCAGCCGATCACCGTCACCTCGGTCAAGACGAATGCGCCGGCTACCCAGTACTCGGCCGACAACCCGGTCGCCAAGAATGCCGGTTCGATCACCGGCACGCTGGGCAAACAACACCAGAACACGACGAAGACGCAGGTCACCGCCTACATCAAGAACGCCGAGGGGCAAGAGGTCGTCCTGGGTCAGTCCGCGAAAGTCGCCGGAAACATCGACGGTGGTCAGAACTTCTCGATCTCCATCGATCCTGCACAGCTCGCGACTTGCCCCGACATCACCCTGCGGGCAACCGAGGCGAACTTCCCTGCCCAGGGTGATCTGACAAAGGCCGTCGCGACGGCCAAGGACGACGCCTATTCCCCATCTACTGACGTGGTGATCCCCTCGTGCGAGCAGAAGACCGTCACGTTCAATCCGAATGGCGGCCAGCTCGGCGATGTTCCCGCACACAAGAACGTCGGAGTGGGCACCGCTCTCAAGGGTGACTTCCCGCAGGCTAAGCCCATCCGCGACGGCTACACGTTCGTCGGCTGGGCCACCAGCGAGAAGGCGACCGAAGCCGATTTCACGGCCGATACCACCGTCACAACCGACATGACCGTCTACGCCGTGTGGTCGAGCACGACCCCTCCGGCCGCGGACCCGAAGGCATCGACGGTGACGTTGCGCGATGGCCAGGCCGTCGCGAATGATACGGACACCCGGATCATCGAGATCACGCTGAAGGACGTTAAGGGCAACCCGCTGGCAAACGCCGCGGATCGCCTCCGGGCGACCGGCGCACCCGCGGGCGTCACCCTCGGCGACGTCGTTGCCGATCCGTCGACCCCGGGTCGATACACGATCGCCGTACGGTCGACCAAGGTGGGATCCTTCCCGATCACCGTCTCGGTTACCGGTGACGGCGCGGGCGAGATCGGCAGCGTGGACGTCCCCTTCGTCGCCGGTCCCGCGGATCTCAACGATGTCAGTCACTCGAACTACACCGTCTCTACCGGCGCCGCGCCGGCTGAGGGCGGCCAGCACACGGTGACGGTCACGCTGGCGGATGCTCACGGCAACCCGGTATCGGGCCAGGCGGCGAAGCTCGCTGCTACGGCCACGGGATTGCCCGGCGCCCAGGTCGGTAGCTTCACGGAAGATGCCACCCATGCTGGGGTCTACACGGCCACGGTGACGTCGACTCAGGCGAAGGCCGGTGCCGCACAGATCGCCGTGACGCTCGATGGCGCACAGGTGAGTATTCGCTCGCAGGGTAACCAGACGGCAACGTTCGTCGCCGGTGAGCTCTCGGCAACCGACACGACCGTGGTCGTCACCGCTGGCGGGAAAGCCACCGATACCGTTCCTGTCGGGACGCCCGTGACGGTGACCGTGACGCCGAAGGACCGTAATGGCAACCCCGTTGACATGGGCGAATCCCAACGGTGAAGGTGCCCGTGGTGATGGCCCCGGTCACGTTGACGAAGCAGGCTGATGGCACCTACACGGCAACGGCGACGCCGACGACGACGGCGACGGGTGATAACGCGAAGGTGACGTTCCCGAACACGCCGCAGCTCGACGACAAGGCGCGGCTGACGGTCACGCCCGGTGCGCCGACCGCGACGAATTCGACGCTCGTGATCACCGACGCCTCCGGCTCTCCGCTGCCGAACAACACCGCGACCGCCGGTCAACCGATCACCATCGTCTACACCCCGCGCGACGAGCACGGGAACCTGACGAGCGTGCCCGAGGGCGCGACCGTGACCGTTGCCGTTCCTAAGGCCGACGGGACGACCGAGACAGTCACGTTGACCAAGCAGCCCGACGGCACCTATCGCGGCTCGGCAACCGCGTCGAAGGCTGGAACGAACACGGTGACTGCTCAGGTCGGCGGCGAGACCGGTCCCTCGACGAGCTTCACGGTGACCGCCGGAAGCCCGGCGAAGGTCACCATGCCCGATGGTCCGCTGACCGGCACGGTGGGAACCCAGGTACCCAGCCCGGGTAACGCGGTTGTCACCGATTCCGCGGGCAACCCGGTGCCCGAAGGCACCAAGGTTTACGTCAGCGTTCCCGGTGCCGAGGCTCCTGTCGAGGTCACGGTTGGCAAGGACGGGAAAGCCCCGCTACCGCCCTTCACGCCGACAGCGCCCGGCACTCAGCAGATCGGCGTGTCGGCCAACCCTGACGGCTCGAACCCGCTGGGGACCAAGCCGATCACGGTTGTTCCCGCCGCCCCGACCCTGACCAGCGCCAACGCCACCGGCGTTACCGGCAAGGCTCCGGATCACGTCGCCACGGGATCGACGGTGACGCTGCTCAACGGCGCCGGCGAGAAGATCGGAACGGGGACGACCACCTCGGATGGCTCGTTCACGATCACCTACACCCCGGGCAAGGAACCGGCGAACGGTGAGCCCGTGCGGGCGACCGTCACCGATTCGGCGACGAACACGACGTCGGCTCCGTCCAAGCCGTTGACGGTCGACACGACCAAGGCGCAGACCCCGACGATCTCGGCGCCCGATCCCAAGAAGCCCGGAGAGGTCTCTGGTACGGCCCACCCCGGCGACACGGTTACGGTGTGCGTCAACGCCAAGAACTGCGTCGACGCGGCGGTCGACGAGAACGGCCACTACACCGTTCCCGTTCACCCCGCGCTGACGACCGGTGACGTCATCACCGTCGTTGCTAAGGACGCGCAGACGGGCAACACGTCCGACACGGCCAAGACGACGGTCGACTTCACGGCCCCGGATGCCCCCAAGGTGACGGTGACCGAGAATTCGGACGGTTCGGCGACCGTGACGGTGACCCCGCCCGCGAGTGATGTTGAGGGCGATCCTGTCGCGACGATCGACGGCAAGAAGGTTCCGCTGACGAAGAACGACGACGGCACCTACTCCTACACGGTGCCGGTTGCTCAGCGCACCGAGAAGCCCCTGACGGTCGAAGCGACGGTCGCGGACAAGGCAGGTAACGTCTCGACGCCGGGCAAGGCAACCATCCCGCAGGTGACGACGCCTCCGCCCAGCGATATCGCCGCGAACGCGACGGGCGTGACCGGCAAGGTCGACGAGTCCGTTCCGAATGGGTCCAAGGTGACCGTGACGAACGCTGACGGCGACGTCATCGGCACGGGAACGACGAGCGACGGAACCTTCACCGTCACCTACGACAAGGGCAAGGTCCCCGCCCACGGCGATACGGTGCACGTCACGGTGACGAACAAGGACACCGGCGTGGAGTCCACCCCGGCGCGCGGCACGGTCAACCTGACCAAGCCCGGCACGCCGACCGTGGTCGCCGACCCGAAGACGCCCGGCGTCATCTCGGGAACCGCGGATCCCGGCAACACCGTGACGGTGTGCGTGGGCGAGACGTGCGTGACGACGACCGCCGATGCCAAGGGCAACTATCGCGTGCCGGTTCCCGGCCTGAAGGACGGCGACACGGTCACCGCCACGGCTAAGGACCCGGCGACGGGTAACGACTCCGATCCCGCCAGCGTCGTCGTCGACTACACGGCGCCCGGAAAACCGGGCCTGTCGGTCACGCGCAACGAGGACGGGTCCTACACGGCGGTCATCACCCCGAACCCGGACGACAAGGACAGCGGCAAGAACACCGCAAACCTGCTCATCGCCAAGCCGGGCGAGCCCGCCGGAAACTCCGGTCTGACCGGCAAGGTCGACCCGAACACCGGCGCCGTCACCTTCACCATTCCCGCCAACCAGGTGGTCGACGGGATGACGCTGACGGGCACGATGACCGATCCGGCGGGGAACACGTCTGTTCCCTCCGACCCCTACGTCGTTGATGCCAAGCCGCCGGCACTGTCGACCGACGACTACTCGTCGGGTGACTCGCTGACGGGCAAGACCGAACCGGACGCGAGCGTCGAGATCACCTACACGGATAAGGACGGCACCGAGCACACGGTGAAGGTTCCGGTGGCCGAGGACGGCTCGTTCACCGCGAAGCTCGTTCCCCCGGCGAAGGACGGCACGACCATCACCGTGGTCGCCACGGACCCGGCTGGTAACACGACGACGGTGAAGACTCCGGTCGACGCGCGCGTGCCCGCCAAGCCGACGATCGTGATCGATCCGGCCAAGCCCGGGACGATCACCGGCACGTCGGATCCGAACACGACGATCACGGTGTGCGTCGACGGCACGGCCGGCAAGCGGTGCACCGAGACGACGACGGATAAGGACGGCAACTACACGGCGACCATCAATCCCGCCGTCACGAACGGTGACACGGTTACGGTCGTTGCGAAGAACCCGCACAACGGAAAGACGTCACAGTCCACGACGACCGCCGACTTCACCTCCAACGGTCTGACCGACGTGACGATCACCGACGACGGCAAGACCGTCACCGGCACGACGGATCCCAACGCTCCGGTAACCGTCACCCTGCCTGATGGCACGGTGGTGACGGGGACGGCCGACGCAGACGGCGACTTCACCGTCACGCTGCCGAAACCGCTGACGCCGGGCGAGACGATCACGGTCACTGTCACCGGTGTTGACGGCAAGACCTACACGGAAAAGGTGACGTTTGGGTCGAACGGATCCTCCTCCAGTTCGGGCACCGGCTCGGTGACTACCACGCCGCCCACCGCTAACAAGCCGGCAGCGGAATCACGCGGGTCTCTGGCCCGCACCGGTGCCACGGCTGCGGGGGTCGCGGGTGCGGCGGCTGCCCTCTTGCTGGCTGGCTGGAGCATCGTCGCGGCACGCCGACGCAAGACGCACGAGTGAGGCAGTAGCTAGCTGAGCGTCTGACGCGGGGCGGTACGGGACTGACGTCCGGTACCGCCCCGCGTCGCGTGACCACTCGCGCGGCGAGCGTGACGCCCGCTTGCCTACAGCAGGCCCGGCGCGAGTGGTTTCGCGATAGTCGGGCGAGTAAACTGCACAGCGAAGGCGCGCGGATGGGAGGCGACATGACGTATGACGACGACGCCCCCGCGTCGGTGTGTGCCCGCGTCGCCACGGGGTTCATCGGCGTTCTCGGCGCGGCCGCGGTCATCGGCGGCACCTACGCCATAGTCCTGGAGCGCTCGCGACTCGCCCCACTGGTATTTCTGTTCTGCGGCTGCTTTGCCGCGATCGTCATGTGTGCCACCGCGGTTCGACTGCGCCGATACCGCCCCTATCCCGACGCGGTTGCGCGGGCAATCCAGCTCGCAACCATGAGTGCGATCGCCGCGCTCGTGTCGTTTGTCGTCCTCCTCGTTCCGATCACTGCCGCACCGATCGCTGCCGTTGTGATCGCTCTCGTCCAGGCCGTGCTGGCCGGGACGGCAATCCGCCTGTGGTGGCGCAACGCGCCGGTCAGCATTACCGCGGGTGAGTCCGAGTGAAGATGCTGCCGGCGCTACCGGGCTCCCTGAGACGAGTAGTCGCCCGCAACCGCATCATTCTCGCCCTCATCGCCCTCGTCATCGGTGCGATCGTCGGCGGCGCCTCGGTGCTGTTCCACTACTGCATTGAGGCGTGGACGTGGGTGATGACGGGCTACACCGACTATCCCCCGCACGCGGGAGCGCCCCATGGCACGTGGGGCTTCCCCTCGTGGTTCATCATCGTCGTCCCCGTTATCTCGGGTCTCATCTACGGCCCCCTCATTCAGCGCTTCGCCCCGAGCGCGCGCGGCCACGGTGTCCCCGAAGTCATGCTCGCCGTCGCCCGCCAGGGAGGACGCATTCCCGGGCGAGTAGCGCTCGTGAAGATCATCGGTTCCGCGCTGACCCTGGGCGGCGGCGGGTCGGTCGGGCGCGAAGGCCCGATCGTTCAAGTCGGGGCATCGCTGGGATCGTGGATTTCGTCCACGCTCAACCTTCCGCGCCGACGGGTCATCCTTTTTGCCGGCTGCGGCAGCGCCGCCGGAATTGCGGCGACGTTCAACGCACCCCTGGCCGGTGCCTGCTTCGCGATGGAGGTGATCCTCGGCGGCCTCAGTGCGACGACGTTTAGTTACGTCCTCTTCGCGTCGGTCGCGGCCTCTGTCGTCTCTCATGCCCTGCTGGGCGACCATCCGGCCGTCGAGCTGCCCCACAACCTCTCGCTCGCGGCAGCGGGCGACCTGTGGTGGGTCGTCGCCGTCGCCATCATCGCCGGTCTGGCAGGCCTGGGGTTCGCCAAATTCCTCTACGTCATCGAAGACGCCGTCGATCGGTTGTATCGGTGGCCCGAATGGGCACGCCCCGCGCTCGGCTCGCTCCTCCTTGGTCTGGGGCTGTGGGCGTTTCCCGTGATGTACGGGGCCGGCGGTTCCGTTCAGGTCGATACGCTTAGCGGCACCTATGGGATCGGTGCTCTGCTCGCCCTGTGTGTGGGGCGCGCGATCTTCACGGCCTACACGATTGCGATCGGTGGCTCTGGGGGAGTGTTCGCCCCGTCCCTGGCGATCGGGGCAACCGCGGGCATGGCCGTCGGCCTCGTCGTGTCGCCGCTGTCGGCATCGGATGCCGCCGTCTACGGAGTCATCGGCATGGGCGCGGCCTTCGCCGCCGCTGCACGCGCGCCGCTCACCGCGGCCCTCATCATCGTCGAAATGACCGGCCAATACTCCCTGATCCTGCCGATGCTCCTGGCCGTGGCCGTCGCCACCGGGATGTCGCGCTACCTGACGTCGACGACGATCTACACGGAAAAGCTGCTGCGCCGAGGCGATACCTTGCGCGATCCCGTCGAGCACACCGTGATGGGCAGGCGCACGGCTGGTCAACTCATGCACCCCGTCCCCCCGCTACTGAGTGCGGAAAGCACGATCGACGAGGCTGTACGCGCGTTCAACGACGTCCCCGACACCTCCTTGCCCGTGATCCGCCGCGACCAATTCCTGGGCTCGGTGACGCGTCTGGCCCTCATGCGCGCCTCGACCACCCCCGATGCCGAGACCACAACCGTCGGCGACCTCGACCTCATCACCGATTGCGTGGCGCCCGATACCCTGCCTTCGCGATTCCTCGGCGTCATGGAGGCGACCCCGCTGCGCGCGGTCCCCGTCGTCAACGCCGAGCGTCGCGTCGTCGGGGTCCTGCGCATTCGCGACCTCGTTCAGCTGCTCTACGACGAGCAACACCGGGCCCTTCACGCCGGCGACGAGGTGACGTCGTGGGGGCAACGGATGCAGCAGCGCTTCCACGAGGGCGCGTGGCGCCCTCACTGGCCGGGCCGCCACCAGGAGTAGGCCGGCCGATACCATAGGGGTGATGACTTCCTTTAGCCAACGCCTCATCAACTCTTACGCCGCGACGCTGCCCTATAAGACCCAGCTCGGACTCACCGATGACACCCTGTGGGAATGGGCGACCACGCGTAAACATACGCTCGGGCGTGCCCGGCCCCACCTGTGGCCCTACCGCGTGGGATGCGAGGTCGTTAACCACCGCGACGCCGCGGTCGGGTACTGGGAATACATCCCCACAGCCGGTCCGGCTCGTCCGGGCTGCATCCTGTTCTTCCACGGCGGATCGTGGATGTTCCGTTTCTCGGCCCTCCAAGCCGGATTCGTCGCCGCCATCGCACGAGGGTCGGGATTGCGCGTGCGCGTGCCGCGATACCCGCTGCTGCCCGATGCGACGGGCAAGGAATTTCGCGAGGGGATCATGGCGGCCTGGCAAGACTGCCTGGCGGACGGGATGGATCCGCGCGACATCGTCGTCATGGGAGACTCTGCCGGCGGGCACGCCTCCCTCGTGTTGTACCAGATGCTGCGTGCGCAGGAACAGGTCCAGCCTGCCCGCTACATCGTGCTCAGCGCCCCGATGGATTTCGTCACCCCGCCCGATCCCGACACGCTGGCTCTCGAGGCCGAGGACCCGGTCATCGCATTGGGATCGACGCCGGTCCTTGGGCGTCAGCTCGCCGGCGGTCTGCCCCTCGACGACCCGCGCGTGAGCCCACGACTGGGGGAGTACGACGGGTGCCCACCCATCGACCTATTCGTCGGTGAGCACGAGGTGTTGAAGACCGCGTCGGTGTCGCTGGCGCGCGAGTGGGGCGAACGCGCTCCCGTGCGCGTCCACGTGGGGCGAGGCTGCATCCACGACTGGCCAACCTTCCCCACCCGTGAGGGCCGCGTCGCTCGGGCGGCGATCCTCGACCTCCTCAACGCCTCGCCACACGACGCATAAGAGCGTGGGCGCGACCGCTCACCGGCCGCGCCCACACCCGTAATCGTTCGCTTAGGCCCCGAGGACTCGGCGAGCCTCGGCGCGAGCGTCGTCCGCCGAGCCGGCACCGATAACCGCCTGGGCGGCCTCACGGCACTGGTCTCCCGTCACCTGCGACAGCTGGGCCCCCACGGCGCCGATCGCCGACGACGCCATCGACAGCGACGTGATGCCCATTCCGTGAAGGACACACGCGAGCAGCGGATCAGCTGCTGCCTCACCGCACACCCCGACCGGCTTACCGAGCTTGCGCCCCGCCTCGGCCGTACGCGCGATGAGGGCGAGGACGCCCGGCTGCCACGGATCGGTGTAGGTGGCCAGGTTGGGGTTCATCCGGTCGGCCGCCATCGTGTACTGCGTGAGGTCGTTGGTACCAATCGAGAAGAAGTCGACGATCGAGAGGAACTGCTCGGCGAGGATCGCCACGGCCGGGACCTCAACCATGATGCCGGCCACAAGACCGCGCTCGCGAGCCATATCCGTGAACCACTTGGCCTCGGCCACCGTCGACACCATGGGCGCCATCACCCACGTCTCGCCCTCGCGTCCGGCCGCCGCCTGGGCGATCGCGTCGACCTGGTGGGGCAGCTGGTTCGGATCGATTCCCGAGGTGCGCAGACCGCGCACACCCAGCGCCGGATTCTCCTCATCGGGAACACTCGCCCACGCGACCGGCTTGTCCGAGCCGGCATCGAGCGTGCGCACGACGACCTTGCGGCCCGGGAACGCCTCGAAAACCGGCCGGTAAATGTCGGCCTGCTGGTCGACACTCGGTTCGCTCGCGGCGCCGAGGAAGCACAGCTCGGTGCGGAACAGGCCGACGCCCTCGGCCTGCGAACCCGCTGCTGTCCTCGCGCCCTCGCCATCTTGGATGTTGGCGAGCAGCTGCACCGGCTCGCCATCGCGCGTGCGTCCCGGCCCCTGCCACGACTTTGCCAGCTCACGCTGCGTGCGATCGGCAGCAACGGCCTCCTGGGCCGCCTCGGGGTCGGGATCCATCTCGATACGCCCGGTGCGCCCATCGAGCTGGACCATGGTGTCGTGCGGAATCTGTTCGAGATCGCGCGCGGCAACGATGCAGGGAATGCCGAGCTGGCGGGCAATAATCGACGTGTGCGACGTCGGGCCACCCAGCACCGTCGCGATACCCAAGACGTTGTCGGGGTTCAGGCCGGCGGTATCGGCGGGGGCCAGGTCGTCGGCGAACAGCACCACCGGGTGATCGAGTACGGGAATGCCTGGCTCAGGCAGGCCCTCTAATTCGGCGATGACGCGATCGCGAACGTCGCAAATATCGGTGACGCGTTCGGCCATCAAACCGCCCGCTTCCTTAAAAAGCGCCACGAAAGTATCGGTTGCCGCCATCGTCGCCTGAACGGCCGGCGTGCCCTCTTTACGAATACGCTTGCGAACTTCGCGCTGCCACCCCTTGTCCCGAGCCAGCTGCGACGTCATTGCCAACACATCCGACGCGGTGCCGATTGTCTTTTTGGCGCGCTCGGCCAACCGCTGCGAGACAACGCTCGCCGCCTCCTGGAAGCGTTCGTACTCGGCGTCGCGCTGGTCCTCAGCGAGTGCCGGTGCCGAGGTCGACGGCGTTTCGGGGCGGCGGACCCAGGCGACGGGACCATAGGCCACACCGGGAACAACGGGGGTACCAAACGTATCGCGAGATGCGAAATCAGACATGAGATCCTCCACGGTGACAATCACGAGATATCGCCAGCCTAATGCGTGTTGGCTAACGCGGTCAGACAATGGATTGTGACCCGTCGCAAATATGTGACAGATAGAGACGGTAGGATGGAGGATGCGGTAGCAAGAAGACGCGAAGGAGCAGTTTGATGACATCGTGCACCTACGACATTGTCACGTTGACACCCAATCCCTCGATTGATCGCACCGTCACGATTGATGCGTCCCTGTCCCCGGGCGGCGTGCACCGCATCATCCACGAACTGCGCGAACCCGGCGGCAAGGGCCTCAACGTGGCGGCCGTCGCTCGCGAGTCAGGCAGCACAGTATGCGCCATCGTCCCGCTCGGACCCGACGACCCACTCGGCGACCTAGCCGACGTACCCGTGCGGGCCGTCGCGATCGACCAGCAGGTGCGCACAAACATCGCCGTCATCGACGCCGACGGCGAGACGACGAAGATCAACGAAGCCGGCCCGGCATTCACCCCCGAACACGTTGACGCCTTGCTTGAGGCCATCAGGGAAGAGGCCCGCCACGCCCGCTGCGTCGTCCTCGCCGGCTCGCTGCCCACCGGGGTGGACGACGACTTCTACATCCGCGCCGTCACGGCGATCCGACACGACGCCCCCGACGTCCTCGTCGCCGTCGACACCTCAGATCGACCGCTCATGCGCCTGGCCGAGTCACTGCCCGACGCCGCGCCCGACATCGTCAAACCGAACGCGAAGGAACTCGCCCAGATGGTCGGTGCCGACCCCGACGCCATGGAGGCCGCCGCCGACGCCGGCAACTTCGCCCCCGTCATCGAGGCCGCGCGCGGACTGGTGGCACGCGGAATCGACACCGTCGTCGCCACCCTCGGCGGAGCTGGCGCCATCGCCGTCACCGCCGAGGAGGCGTGGCACGCAACCGCCCCCGACGTCCCCGTCCGCTCGACGGTCGGGGCCGGAGACGCCTCCCTCACCGGCTATCTCCTCTCACGCCTGCGCAACGACGACGTCGCCACCTGCCTCGCACACGCGTGCGCCTACGGCTCGGCCGCCGCGGCCCTACCCGGCACAGGGCGCCCCCGCCCCACCGATATCCGTCCCGACGAATCGACACTCACCGATCTGACGAAAGGCAGCCATCATGAGTGATGCCCCCCTAATCACCACGGACCTCGTGTCCCTTGACCATCCGCTGGGTGAGAACAAACGAGACGTCATCGCGGCCCTCGCTCGACGCGTTGCCGCAACAGGCCGCGCCGAAGCCAACGGCCTCATCGCCAGCCTGGGCGAGCGCGAAGCACAGGGAGCCACGGGATTCCCCGGCGGATTCGCCATCCCCCACGCGCGCTCGCGGGCCGTGACGACGGCGGCGCTCGGGTTTGCCCGGCTGCCGAAACCCGTGGATTTCGGCGCCAAGGACGGCCCGGCCGACCTCGTGTTCCTCATCGCCGCGCCCGATGGTGCCGGGGACATGCACCTGAAGCTGCTCCAGCGCCTCGCGCGGGGGTTGGCGCGGCCCGACTTCGTCGCGTCGCTGCGAGCTGCCGGAAGTGCCGAGGAGGTCGTTGACCTCATCATGGCCCAGGTGGAAAAGAAGAAGCCGGCGACGGCATCTGCCCCGAGTGCACCGGCGGCCACGGAGACGACGAGCGCACCGACATGCGCCCTCGTTGCCGTCACCTCGTGCCCCACCGGCATTGCCCACACCTACATGGCGGCCGAGAATCTGGAAAACGCCGCCCGCGAGGCCGGCGTCACCATCGCCGTGGAGCCGCAGGGATCGGGCGGAATCGACTTCCTCGATCCCGAGGTCATCAAGGCGGCCGACGCCGTCATCTTCGCCCACGACGTTGAGGTGCGCGATAAGCACCGCTTCGCCGGGCTGCCCGTCGTCGATGTCGGCGTCAAGCGCGCCGTCGACGACGCACCCGCCCTTATTGACCGCGCCATTCGCGCCGCCAAGGACCCGCAGGCGAGCCGTGTCAGCGCCGAGAGCTCCTCGAGCGAGGGCGGCAGCAACGAGCAGGTCTCGATGGCCAAGCGGATCCAGCAGGTCCTCATGACCGGCGTGTCCTACATGATCCCCTTCGTCGCCGCCGGCGGTCTGTTGACGGCGTTGGCGTTCGTCATCGGCGGCTACGACGTCGCGTTCAAGGCCCAGGACATCGTGTTGACGCATTCGTTCTGGGATCTGCCGGGCACGGTCACGCTGGATTCCGGCGAGGCCATGTCACGCTCTGGCCTGGCTCTCTATATCGGCGCGTTGCTGGCAACACTGGGATCGGTGGCGATGGGATTCCTCGTCGCCGCGCTGTCGGGCTATATCGCCTTCGGGTTGGCTGGTCGCCCCGGCCTGGCGCCGGGCTTCGTCGGCGGTGCGATCTCCGTGCTCACGGGTGCCGGCTTCATTGGCGGTTTGGTCACCGGGCTCGTCGCCGGCGTCATCGCCATGTGGTTGGCCTCGTTTAGGCCGCCTCGCTGGCTCGCCGGACTCATGCCGGTCGTCATCATTCCCCTGGTTGCCACGTTCATCACCGGCGGGTTGATGCTCGCGTTCCTCGGGCGTCCGCTGGCCGCTCTCATGGAAGCCCTCCAGTCTGGCCTCTCCTCGATGAGCGGCGGCTCCGCCGTCGTTCTCGGCATCATCTTGGGCCTCATGATGTGCTTCGACCTCGGTGGCCCCGTCAACAAGGCCGCCTACCTGTTCGCCACCGCCGGCCTGGCTGAGGGTTCGCCGACGAGCACGGGTCCCTACCTCGTCATGGCCGCCGTCATGGCCTCCGGCATGGTTCCGCCCCTGGCGATGGCCCTGTCGACCGTGATTCGCAAGAAGTACTACTCGAAGGCCGAGCGCGAAAACGGCAAGACCGCGTGGCTGCTCGGTGCCTCGTTCATCTCCGAGGGTGCCATTCCGTTCGCCGCCGCTGACCCGCTGCGGGTCATCCCGTCGATGATGCTTGGCGGTGCGGTCACGGGCGCGCTGTCGATGGCGTTCGGCGTCAACCTGCGTGCGCCGCACGGCGGTATCTTCGTCATCCTCGCGATCACGCCGTGGTGGGGATTCCTCATCTCCATCGTCGCCGGCGTTCTCGTCGGAGCCTGCGCGGTGACCATCGCGAAGGGACTGCACTACAGGAAACTGCAGGCTAACGCGGACACGGTGAGTGTGACGGGTTAGTCTCATATAAGCCGCACGCGACGTCGCGTTGCTGTCAACAATGGAAACCGAGTGGTCCCGCCGGGACCGTTGACCAAAAGGAGAATCTCCATGGCCGAAAAGATCGTGACCGTCGGCTCGTCGGTGGGCCTGCACGCCCGCCCCGCCTCGATTGTGGCCGAGGCCGCCGACGAGTTCGACGACGACATCCTCCTGTTCATCGAGGGCGACCAGGACGACGAAGACGAGGGCGTCGACGCCGCCTCGGCTCTGCTCGTCATGACGCTGGGTGCCAAGCACGGTGACCGCGTCGTCGTGCGCTCGGACAACGCGGAAGCGGTCGACAAGATCGCCGCGCTCATCGAGAAAGACCTCGACGCGTAAGCACTGACACACACCGACGCCGCGGCCCCGGAGCATCATCCGGGGCCGCGGCGTCTCCCTATTACGACAACCGGACGGGTGGCTGTAGAGACGACGGCGGCGGAGCCACCCGAAGGTTGACTCCGCCGCCGCTGATCGCGTGTGAGGCGAGTGCCCGCTTAGTCGGGCAGACGCATTGTCGTGGCAGCCGAGAAGTTGTGCTGCTTGCCCGGCTCGATCTGCAGGTGCATGACGTTGCCGGCCGGCGGCGCCGTGTGCGGAGGAACGCGCACGACGATCTGACCGAACTTGTCCGACGAGTCGTCATCGTCGCTGATGCTCAGCTGCTCGCCCGAGGCCAGGTGGCCGTAGACGTAGGCGTCCGAACCGAGCTCTTCAACGAGGTCGATCGTCAGCGGGATCGTCGCCGTGGCACCTTCGGGGGCAATCTGCAGGCCCTCGGGGCGGAAACCGATGATGATCTGGCCGTTGTCGGCGCTCGTCAGAGCGTCGCGGGTGGCGGCGCTGAGCGGGACGCGGGCCTCGCCGAGAACCGCGTGCTCGCCCTCGACACGGAAGCGTCCGAGGTTCATCGACGGCGAGCCGATGAAGCCGGCGACGAAGGAGTTCGCGGGGCGATCGTAGAGCTCGCGCGGGGTGCCGACCTGCTGGAGGATGCCGTCCTTGATAACGGCGATCCGGTCACCCATCGTCATCGCTTCGGTCTGGTCGTGAGTCACGTACAGGGTCGTAACCCCGAGCTCGTGCTGAAGCGAGGCGATCTGCGTACGCGTTTGCACACGCAGCTTGGCGTCGAGGTTGGACAGCGGCTCGTCCATGAGGAACACCTGCGGCTGGCGAACGATCGCGCGCCCCATGGCGACACGCTGACGCTGACCACCCGAGAGGGCCTTCGGCTTGCGGTCGAGGTACTGGGTCAGGCCCAGGGTCTTCGCCGCCTTTTCGACGCGCTTGTTGATCTCGTCCTTGGGCAGCTTGGCGATCTTCAGAGCGAAGCCCATGTTGTCGCGCACCGTCATGTGCGGGTAGAGGGCGTAGTTCTGGAAGACCATCGCGATGTCGCGATCCTTCGGCTGGACGTTGGTGACGTCCTTGTCGCCAATGTAAATGTGGCCCTCGTTGACGTCCTCAAGACCGGCCAACATGCGCAGCGACGTGGTCTTACCACAGCCGGACGGGCCGACGAGAACGAGGAATTCGCCGTCTGCGACCTCAAGGTTGAGGTTCTTCACCGCGGGTTCCGTAGCACCCGGGTAGATGCGGCTGACATTGTCAAACCGGACAGTTGCCATGTTTATTTATCTCCTCCACGGGCAGGTACGTGCCCGACGATCCGAGTGGAGTGTCTGTGCAGCAACGGTGATGCGTGTCTGCGTTGACACGAACGCCTGGTGGCGTCCGCCACTAAGTATGACATACCCTGGGGAAGTCCGGGCCAAAAGCGACGCAGGTCACTGTCTGGAGGCATCGTGAACGCAACAGATAACCGCGAACCCGACATCGCGAGGGCGCTCGCGCGCATCGGCGAGGTATGCGTTGCCCTGGCCGCCCTGTGCGTCACCCGGTTGCCCAGCCCGGGCCTGGGAGTGCGGCTCGCCTGCGGCGTCATCGCGGCGTGCCTGCTGCTCATCGTCCTCGCCGCTGTTCGCGTCGCGTGTGCACGCGGCACCGCAGAGGGCGTCGGGATGAGTCCCGCGACGATTATCAACGTCGCTGCCCTGGTTGGCGCCGTGTGTGCCGGCGCTATCCTCCTCACGGGCAAGACCCTGTTTCCCTTTTACGCCATCGCCCTGGCATACGTGTGTGCGCTGGCCGCCGTGCTTGTGTGCCGCGACAATGATCGGACGTGGCCCGACCAGGTCACGGGGTGGGTGCAGCTGCTCGTCTACCCCGCCCTCGGGGCGGTCATCGGCATCGCGCCGGCCGCGTTCGTCGCTCCTGTCCTGGCCCAGATGTAGCCAGTTAGCGGCAACTTACGAAGCATCGGGCATTTGTGTTACGTTCCCCGATGCGCGCTACATGGCGCGCTAACGCCGTCGTTTACGCGACGGCGTTCCGTTTATTGCGTACAGGAGTCCCCATCGTATGCGCGCAGCAGATTCACGCTCCGTGAAACCGGCATGGATTCTGGCCGTCGTAGCCTCATCGAGTTTCCTCGCGACCTTTAATGAAACATTCCTCAACGTGGCCCTCACGCCGATCATGGGCGATTTTTCGCTCGACGCGGCAACGGGGCAGTGGGTGACGACGGCCTATATGCTCGTCGCTGCCGTCGTCGTTCCCCTCACCGGCTTCCTCTATCGTTCAATCGCGACCCGCCGCCTCGTCTTGATCTCGCTCGGCCTGCTGCTCGTCGGCTCCCTGGTCGGCGTCATTGCCCCGACCTTCCCCATCCTCGTCGCGGCCCGCGTCATTCAAGCGATTGGCACCGGCATGGTTGTGCCCATCGGCATGAACCTCACGCTCGCGGTGGCACCGCCCCATAAGCTCGGCATCTACATGGGGATCGTCTCGGCGATGACGACGCTTGGCCCCGCGTTTGGCCCGATCGTCGCCGGCGGCATCATGTCGCTGACTTCGTGGCACGGCCTGTTCGCCGTGTTCGCCGTCATGATCGTCCTCGTCATCATCTTGTCGCTGGTTGCTGTCAAGGACATCGCCGAACTCACCAAGCCGCGTCTGGACGCCGCCTCGGTCATCCTTGCCTCGGTCGGTCTGATCGGCCTCATGTACGGCTCCTCGATCCTCTTCAAGGGACAGGCCCTGCTTGGCGCCGTCATCGCCGTCGTCGGCATCATCGTCATCGCGGCCTTCCTCGTTCGTCAGCGTCGTTGCGCGCACCCGCTGCTCAACCTCGCCCCGCTGATGACGACCGGCTTCAACCTCGGTGTCTTGCTGGTTGTCATTGCCCTGATGACCGTGTTCTCGCTGAACATGATCCTGCCGGTGTTCATGCAGTCGGCCCTCGGATTCACCCCGATGGTCGCCGCCCTCACGCTGCTGCCGCCCTGCCTCGTCTCGTGCGTGCTCGCGCCCGTGGCCGGCAAAATCTTCGATAAGTTCGGCGTGCGCATCATGGTTCCCGTCGGCATGTTCGTCGTTTTCGCCAGCATGGTTGTGCTCTCGCGACTCGACGAGACCGCGACCTCGGCCATGGTCATCGCCTGCTACGCCCCCGCCATCGCCGGGTGCGCGATGGTCGTCGGCCCCTCCCAGTCGCACGCGCTGTCGCGCCTGACCCCCGACCTCTACCCCCACGGCACGACGATCGTCGGCACCGCCTTCCAGCTGGCCGGGTGCTTCGGATCGGCGCTGTTCATGGGCGTCTACTCGCTGGCCGAGCAGAACTCCCGCGCCACGGCGCTCGTCGCCGCCGCCGACGGCTTCCACGCGGCCACGCTGGTTGCCTGCGGCGTCACGTTCGTCGGCTTCCTCGTCGCCCTGGGCATGGCCCGCGAGGCCGGCAAGCGCCGCGTCGGCGACCACCACGACGAACCGGCTGCCCATCACAGTGCAGCTGAATCCGCGACACCGCGCATCCACTCCGAGGCAACCGCCCAGACGGTCATGCAAAAGGAGGTGTTCAGCGTCGATTCGACGGCGAGCGCCTACGATGCCCTCACCCTCATGGCCCGCAAGCGCACCTCGGGTATGCCCGTGATCGGCGACAACGACACCCTCGTCGGCTTCGTCACCGACGGTGCCCTGCTGCGCGCCCTCTCCGGTGAAGGCCAAGACGCCATTAACATGGCCTACGTCTACGCCCTGTGGGCGCAGGAAAAGGACCTCTCGGGCCAGATCGAACGCCTCAAAGACATCCCCGTCATGGACGTCGCCTTCCGCCGACCGGTCTCCGTCGACGCGGATGCCAGCCTGCAAGACGTATGCGAGGCGCTGTCCGATCGCCACGTCAAAAAGGTCCCCGTCCTCGACAACGGTCGCCTCGTCGGCGTCATCAACCGCACCGAGCTGCTGCGCACGATGGTTCCCGTCGTGTAGCCAGTGACAGAAAAACGGCGCGGTCCCTCACACGTGAGGGACCGCGCCGTTTCCTGTACCTACAACCACCCGTTATCTCGGGCAACGCGCGCGGCATCGGCACGCGTGCGTGCCTGGGTCTTCCCCATCGCGGCCGAGACATGATTGCGGACCGTGCCTGCCGACACGTGGAGGCGAGCCGCAATGTCACTAATCGTCCCGCCCAGCTCGACCGCACAAAGAACCTCGCGTTCGCGAGGCGTCAACGGATTGATCCCCACCGCCAAGGAATCGGAAGCCAGCTGTGGATCGATCACCCGCAATCCCGCATGGACATCGCGCACGTGACGCGCCAGCTCCTCAGCCGGCGCATCCTTGACGACAAACCCGCTGGCCCCGGCCGCGAAGGCCCGCCGCACGTAACCGGCACGCCCAAAGGTCGTGACGATGAGGACACGCGTAGAGGGAAAACGCGCACGGATCTGCGCACACGTCGCAATCCCATCACCACCCGGCATCTCCACATCCATAAGGACAACATCAACGGTCTCATCGGCGAGCACCGAGACGATCTCGTCGCCAGACGACGCCGTCGCCACCACCTCAATATCGGGTTCGAGCCCAAGCAAGGCAGCCAAAGCACCGCGAATCAGCGCCTGATCATCGACCACCGCCACTCGAATCACCGGCACCACCCACCTTCGGATCCAGCTTAAGCTGCACCCGCCACTCGCCACCGACCCGACCCGCGTCGATGCGCCCAAGCCCCTGAGCCCGCGCGCGCAGATTCGCCAAGCCACGCCCGCCCCGGGCCGATTCCGCGCCCGACTGATCGACACCATCGTTGGTGACCGTGACCCCATCACTCGCGAAGCGGATACGACACGACGTGGCACGCGAATGATGAACGACGTTAGCCACCGACTCACGGATCGTATGAGCAACGAGAGTCTCAACCTCACTCGTGAACCGGGGAACCTCCCCCTCAACGCTCACAGCGATTCCCGCACTATCGGTCAACAGCTGCGCACTGGCCAACTCCTCGTCAACGCGGCGCTGCTGGCGCGAATGAACAACCGCCCGCATCTGCGCGAGAGCCTCACGCGAGAGCTCAGCAACCTGCATCGACGCCCCGCGCGCCTCATCCAGACGCCCGGCATCGATGAGACGCGCCGACAGCTGCGATAGCGTCGACATCGCCGTCAGCGACTGCCCCAAGACGTCGTGAAGATCCGACGCCATCCGATCGCGCTCAGCCTGCGCCGCATCATAGGCCTCACGAGTGAGGGCAAGCGTCTGCTCGATGCCCTCCTCAAGGGAACGCCGAACCATGACCAAAAACAGGCTGGTACCGACATAGGAAATCGTCACCGGAATGAGCAAGCCGGGCTCAGCGATAGCCACCGGGATACAAGCGAGAGCGACGACCGCCGTGACACCCCCGAAGGCAGGCCACAACAGCGACCTCGGAGTCAGCAGCAGAACCAGGCAGGCGAAAAACGCCGCATTAAAGATGCCAGCCGAGGGAACGAGAACAATCGAGCACACCGCCACCACCGCCAACGCCAGCGGCGACACGAGCGCTCGCGGGCGCATTCGTCGCGATCTCGGTGCCGGATCGTGCAGCAGCCACTGGGCCATATAGCCGATAAGGAAGACGCATTGACTGGCAACAAACAACCATGACCTCACCGAATGAGGGGCAGAAGAGGCCACCGCGACCTGCCCGATGATGATGAACACGGTCCACGGTGCGGCGTAGGCAAAACTCGAGGCGCGGTCTTCCGAGACGGAGAATACGCGGCTTATCCAGGCGATCATCGTGTCACCGTCGCGTCAGTCGCCGTGCCGTCCACACGGCCGCTGCCAGGAGTACGAGGCTCCATACAGCGACGTTGACGATCGGTTCCCACCCCAGCGTCTGCCACCCATAGAGCGGAGCCAGCGCGATCGTATTCATGCCCCACAGTGGCGTGAACTTCGCGATTGCCTGAAACACCGGCCCCAGCGAGTCGAGCGGGATAAACATGCCCGAGAAGAAACCGAGAACGGACATTCCGCCACCGAGGATCCCGTACGCCTGATCCGAGCCGACGACGATGGCAACGACCATCCCCAACAATGCTGGGATAACCGACAGCACCCACGACAGGACAAAGGCCTGTGCCCACACGAGCGCGTCCATGTGCGCGCGCAGAGCAAATCCCAGCAGGTAGATCACCGCCAGCACGCACGCGGACACGCATACCGCCGCGATGACCTTTGCCGCCAACCATGGCCGCAAGCCTAAAGGCGTGAGAGCGAGCGTGCGAGGCCATCCGGTGACGTATTCGACGGCAAGCGAGGTCGTCAGCGTCGTCGCCGCCATCGCCGCACCAAATTGTGCGAGCGAGATGAGGATATGCGCCGAGACGTTGCCGTTTCCCACCGAGACATCAGCGATCTTGTCGTTCGTGCCGAACATGAGATACATGAGCGCGGGAATACCGATGACGAAAGCAACGGTCCAGATGTTGACGAGTTTGTTGACGATTTCGTGGCGTGTCGTCGCGAGAAATCCCCTGTGCCACGAGGTCGGGTGACGTGTGGAGAGCTCGCGCATAAAGACATCGGTGTGGTTGGTGGGGGTGAGCGTTGTCATAGCGTCGTCTGCGTGGTCAAGGCGAGGTAGGCGTCCTCGATCGTCGAATGGGTGAGGCTGAGATCGCGTGCGCCGGGCAAAGCCAGGCCAGCCCGGGCGGCATCGTCGAGATCGTTTCCGCGAACGGTGACCATCCCGCCCTCCACCGTGATGTGCCACGGGCGACCGGCGGATGCCGATTCGAGGGCGTCGCGGGCGACGGTGTCGGTCGCATCGCAGCGCAGAGTCAGGGTCGAGTCCGCGTAGTCGGCGGCGAGTTGCGCGGTCGAGCCGTCGGCGATGACCCGACCCGAACGCATGATGATGGTGCGTTGGGCGTATTGCTGAGCCTCGGTGAGATAGTGCGTCGCGAACACGATGGTGCGGCCCCGCTGGGCCTCGTCGTCCATAATCTGCCAAAACGCCGTGCGCGAGGCGACGTCCATCCCGACCGTCGGTTCGTCGAGAAAGAGGAACAGGGGATCGGATAGGAGCGCCAGGGCGAGACGAATCCGCTGCTGTTCCCCGCCCGAGCATTTCCCCACGCGCCGCCGCGCCAGCGCCTCGATTCCCGTCGCCACCATGAGCTCGTCGAGGTCGCGGTGCGTTTCCATGGTGTCCGCGACGAATCGTACGAGGGAACCGACGCGCAGATCGGTCAGGAGGGCGCCGTGCTGGTGGAGCGCACCGACGAGGCCGCGAGCAATGGCGTCGCGCGGGGACAGCCCACACAACATCCGCTCGCCCCGATCGGGCGATTGCAGCCCCAAGATGATGTCGATCAGCGTCGTCTTGCCGGCACCGTTGGGGCCGAGGAGCGCAACGATCTCGCCGGGCGAGATGTCGAGATCCACGTCATCGACGGCCAGGACATCTCCAAAAGACTTCCTGAGTCCACGTGTGAAGATGGCGCGAGGCGGTGGTGCAGTGGTTTGACTCATGCCCCAAGGATCCGCGCACGGGCGCGCCGTTACCTAGAGCAAATAGCCAGAAGAGCCCGTGACATATGTCAGGGGTGGGCGCGACGCCGGCCGGCGATGCACTCCGAGATGCCGGCGAGATAGATGACGAGGGCCACGGCGCTCAAGCCGACACCAACCCACAGCATCGCCGCGTACCCGAAATGCTCGGCGACCGGCCCCAGCACGATCGGTCCCGCTCCCGTCCCCGAATCGACGAGCAGATAGAAGGACCCGACCGCGAGGCCGACGTCGAGGGGTCCCACGCGCGAGATAGCCATCGCCTGTCCCGCCGAGATGAGCGTGCCGTAGCCCAGGCCCAAGAAACCGCCTCCGGCCAACAACGCGGCCCCGTTACCCGCCCATGCCGTCAGGCCCAAGCCGAGGCCGGCGCTGATGATCGCCGGGATGATGACGATGTCGTGGCCGTGACGATCCTGGATGATCCCCGCCAGCGGCCGGGCAACCATGATGACGGCGGCATAGAGGAGGAAATAGAAGCCGGCCGCGCGCGCAAGATCACGTTCGGCGGCATAAGTCGTGAGGTAGGTCAACACCGATGCAAAGCCCAGGGCAGGCAAGAACGTGACGAACCCGATGGGCAGCGCCTTGACGGTGACGAACGCCGAGGGAGTGAACGGCGGCTTGAGGAATCGCCGCCCACGAGCGCGCTTGGGCACCTCGAGCAGCATCACCCACGTAAACGCCACCGTCGCAAACGACAAGACGAAGCCGAGGAGGAAGATCGCGTCGTATCCGTACGTCCTCATGAGGATCGTCGCTACTCCGGGGCCGAGGCCGCTGGCTAACGCCAGGCCCGCACCGAACCATCCCGAGGCTTCGGCCTGACGTGAGCGCGGGGCCGCGGCGAGCGTCACCGCACCCAGCGTGTCGCCCCCACGCCCATACCCAGGCCGTGGCAACACCGGGTGAGAACGACCTCGGCGAGGTTGTCGGCGAGCATGTAGCCGCCCGATGCCAGCATGAATACGATCACCGCGCTCATCAGCGCGACCCGGCGTCCGACGAGGGTGACGAATGGTGCCGTGATGAGGCGCCCAATGGTCGCGGCGATGACGAAGAGCCCCGAGACGATTCCGCCCATCGCCGCCGAGGCTCCCAGCACGTCGACCGAATACCCCGCGATGGAGGACATGTACATGAAGAACGAGAAGGACATCGTCGCGTTGCCGATTGCTCCGGTGAGGAACTGGCGGGTAAACAAACGCGGGCGCGACGAAGCAGACACGACACCTCCTGGCACGACAAAGCCCCGGCACGCGCCGGTGACGACATGGGGTTAGCGCGTCAAGGATACGCCCTGTCCCGCAAGGTCGATGACCAGGCCGTCAGAGCGGACGGCGATGGAGGTGATCTCGAGGTGTCGCGGCAAGCTCGTCAGCGGCACGGTGACGGCGGGCAGCGCGAGTCGGGAAGCGTACAGACGTCCCACGCGGGCGTTATCGACGCTTACCGCCCCAAAGGATGCTGTGACCTGCGCATATCCGGTCTCCGATAGGCCGGCCGGAGTCAACGTGACGGGAGCGGACGCCGTGAATCCGCCCGGGAGTGCCACGCGGGCGACGAGATGATCCGTCTCGGTTGCGATTGTCACATCCTCGCGTGCTGCATGTTCGGCGATCGTGCGGGTGAGCACGTCGGTAGGGATGAGCGCACGCAGCTGGAGCGAGTCGATGGAGGTGATCGAGCGATCGGCAAAGCTCACCTCGACACCGCGGGCGTGGGCCGACAGGTCGCGGATCTCGGTGCCGTTGGAGACCAGGCGCGGTGACGTCACGGTGACGTCGTCAAAGCGTTGGCTCGCCACCTGGGTGAGGAACGGGAACCCGCCGATGTCGAGCGCGGGGGAGGAGACGCCGCGATCGGCCAGCCGCGAGGTGGCGACATCGCGGGCAAACCACCACGCCGCACGGTCTGCGATCCCGCCGAGAACGGCGACGATGACGACGACGATGAGCAGGCGACGCACGAATGTCATAGAGCCTCCACGGCGGTATAGAGCTGGCGATGGCGCACAGCCAGGTTGGCATATGCGGCGCTCGCGTCGGGATCGGGAGCGGTGACCTGCGCGTCGACGCGCGCGGCAATGGGGGCGATTCGGTGGGAGAGCCCCAGGGCGTGGGCCGTCGCCAGGGCGCACCCGATGAGGGTCGCATCAGCCCCGGGCACGTGGGTGATCGCGACGCCGATGATGTCGGCCAGCAGACGTCGCCACGGCTCGGACTCTGCACCGCCGCCCGTGATCGGCAACGTTCGAAGGCTCTCCCTGTCGTCCCCGGCAATGTCATCGAGGGCGTGGCGCAGCCCAAAGGCAATTCCCTCGAGCAGGCCACGGTAGAGCGTGGCCGCGTCGGTTGTGGGACGGATGCCGATGATGGCCCCGGCCAGCTCCTCGCTGCGCACGGGAAAGCGCTCCCCACCCAACCCGGGAAGGGTGAGTAGGCCCGTGGGGACACGGCCATGGTCGCGTTCCCAGGCGTCCATCGCCGCATCGGCCTGTTGCGCGCTGGCTCCGCCGAGCACGACGTCGCGCCCCCACTGGGCGGTCGCCCCAGCCGATGCGAGCGCGGCGATGACGAGCGACGCCGTCCCCGACCCACCCGGCGTCTGTGCGCCTGCGGCATAGGGGACAGCCAGACAGTGGCGCGTGGCCGCGGGCAGCGTCGACCTAAACGGCGCGAGCGCTCCTACCCAGCCCGACGAGCCCAGGTAGGCATAGGGCGATTCGAGAGTGGCCCCCACCGTCCCCAGCGTCGTCGTTCCCGCGTCACCGGGGGCGAGAACGACCGGGATGCCCGCGGGCAACCCGATGAGCTCGCCGGCCATCGCGGTGAGCGTGCCAAGACCCGCGACGCCTTCGCCCGCCAGCGCCGGCAGGACCCGCGGCGGCAGATCGGCAGCGGCACAGACCTCACTCAACCAGCCGGAACCGTCGCGCCGAGCAATCCCCGTCGTCGTCGCGGTCGTCTGATCGCACCACGCGCCTAACCCCAGCGCCCACGCGAGATAGGCGGCGGGCCCGAATACGACTCGGCGAGTCGACGCTAGACGGGGATCACCCGTCCGCGACAGCCGCAGCCACATGGCGGCTGGCGACGTTGCCCCCTGAATGTTGCCGCACGTGGTATCCCACGACCCGACAGCTCGAGAAATCTCGTCGGCCTCGGCTTGGGCGCGAGCATCCGCATAGAGAATCGCCTCACCTAGTGCCGCCATCTGCTCGGGCGCGGTGGGAGTCGCGGCGGGCAGCAGAACGAGATCCTGCATCTGGCCGGTCAGCCCCAGCCCCGCGATGCGCGACATCACTGCGTCTCCGGCATCGGCGCCGACAAGTACGATCGCCTCTCGCGCGGCCCGCAGCCATTCACCCGGCTCCTGCGTGATGGCACCGTCGTGGCCGACGTGTGTGTCGTAGGGCGAGGATGCGTGGGCGAGAAGGTCGCCGTTGACGTCAATGAGGGCAGCCTTGGCACCCGACGTGCCAAGATCGAGCGCGAGAATAAGGGGCCGAGTCGATCGGGACATGCCTCGATCGTACGGGTTTTCTGGCCCTCACCCCTATGCCATGGTTCGATAAGGCGCGTGAGGGACCCTATAGCGGTGCCCCCTCACCGAGTGGTGAGGGGGCACCGGAGGCACATGGTTCAGAGCTCCTTGATAATTGCCTCGACCGTCGCTTTGGCGTCACCGAACAGCATCGAGGAGTTCTCGTTGAAGAACAGCGGGTTTTGCACGCCCGCGTATCCCGTATTCATCGACCGCTTAAAGACGATGACCTTCCGGGCCTCCCACACATGCAACACCGGCATCCCCGCGATCGGTGACCCCGGCTCGGTTGCCGCCGGATTCACCGTGTCGTTGGCACCGATGACGAGGACGACGTCCGTGTCGGCGAAGTCGTCGTTGATCTCGTCCATCTCCAACACGATGTCGTAGGGAACCTTCGCCTCGGCCAGCAACACGTTCATATGCCCGGGCAGACGACCGGCCACCGGGTGAATGCCGAAACGCACGTTCACCCCGGCCTCGCGCAGCTTCTTCGTCAGATCCGCCACCGGATACTGGGCCTGCGCGACCGCCATGCCATATCCCGGGGTGATGATGACCGATGAGGCGTCTTTGAGCAGCTGCGCCGTCTCGGCGGCGCTGACCTCGGTGTGCTCGCCATAGTCCTTCGCCTCGCCCGTGACCGCGCCATCGGAGCCGAAACCACCGAGGATCACCGAGACGAACGAGCGATTCATCGCCTTGCACATGATGTAGGACAGGTAGGCACCCGAGGAGCCCACGAGGGCACCCGTGATGATGAGGAGTTCGTTGGAGAGCATGAAGCCGGCCGCAGCCGCCGCCCACCCCGAATAGGAATTCAGCATCGACACGACCACCGGCATATCGCCGCCGCCAATCGCGGCCACGAGATGCAGCCCGAGGGCCAGGGCAATCACCGTCATGACGATAAGGGCGATCCACGGCTGAACGCTGGAGGCACCCGGGGTAAACGACGCGATGAACCACACCATGAGGGCGATCGAGGCGACAATCGCCCCGACATTGAGCCAGTGGCGCCCCGGCAGCATCAACGGCGCACCCTTGATCTTCCCGCTGAGCTTGAGATAGGCGATAACCGACCCCGTCAGCGTTACCGCGCCGATAAAGACGCCAAGGAAGATCTCACCCAAATGGAATCCCGCGTCGTGGGGAGCCGGATCGGCGAGGATCTCCATAAACGTGTTGAAGCCGACGAGAACCGCCGCCAAGCCGACAAACGAATGCAGCATGGCGATGAGTTCGGGCATCCCCGTCATCTCGACGGTTCGCGCCCGCCACACGCCGATCGCCGCACCGATCGCCATCGCGACGACGATAAGCGCGAGAGTCGTCCCGAGGGAACGCCCCGTCGTTTGCACAAACGAATCGGCAGCAAACAGCGCCTTATACACCGTCGCCACCAGCGCGATCGTCATCCCGACAGCGCCATAGATGTTGCCGCGCAGTGCGGTCTCATTCTTCGATAGACCAGCCAACGCGAGGATGAACAGGATCGCCGCGGCAAGATAGGCCAGCCCCGTGATGTGGCCGGGCCAGTCATAGTCTGCCCCGAAAATCACCGCGGGCACCGGGGCCGTGAAGGACACCGTCATCATGACTTACTCGCCCTCCTTCCGGAACATCCCCAACATCCGGTGCGTGACGAGGAAGCCACCAAAGATATTGATCGACGCCACGACAATCGCGGCAAAGGCCAACACCGTCACCACCGTATTCGACGAGCCCACCTGCAACAGGGCCCCCACGAGGATGATGCCTGAAATCGCATTCGTCTCACTCATCAGCGGCGTGTGCAGCGAATGTGTCACCGCCGTGATGACGTAAAAGCCGACGACGATCGCCAGCGCCAAGACGATATAGAACGTCATCATCGACGGCGGCGTCGCCAACACGAGAGCAATACCCAAGACCACGGCAACGGTGAGACCGATCGTGCGCCACCGCTTTGCCTTCAGCGCCGCCTGCTCTTCCTCGGCACGCTGACGAGCCAGCTCCTCCTCGCTCGGCCCCGCAGGAGCCGGCGCCAGCGGGGCGGCCGAGACCGTCACGGGCGGTGGCGGCCACAGCTTCTCGCCGTCCTTGGCCACCGTCATGCCACGCACGACCTCGTCGTCCATATCCAACACCGGCTGACCGTCCTTATTCGGGGTCACCAGCTTGAAGAAATTCACGATGTTTTGGCCGTACAGCTGCGAGGCTTGCGCAGGCAAGCGACCAGCCAAATCGGTATAACCGAGAATCGTCACCCCGTTATCGGTCACGACCCGCTTACCCGGAACCGTCAGCTCACAGTTACCGCCATTGGCCGCGGCCATATCGACAATGACCGATCCCGGCTTCATCCGCGCGACCGCCTCGGCAGTGACGAGAATCGGGGACGTGCGCCCCGGGATATTCGCCGTCGTGACAACGATGTCGGCCTCACCCACCTGCTCGGTGTACAAGCGCAGCGCCGCATCTGCCTGATCGGCCGTCATCTCCTTGGCGTATCCGTCCGCAGACTCCTCGCTCGCCACCGGAATCGGCACGAACTCGGCACCCATCGACTCAACCTGCTCGGCAACCTCGGGACGCAGATCCGTCGAGCGAACAACCGCGCCCATCGAATTAGCCGTGCCAATGGCCGCCAAGCCCGCAACACCGGCACCAATGACGTACACGGTCGCGGGAGGAACCTTGCCCGCCGCCGTCACCTGGCCGGTAAACAGGCGACCGAACACGTTCGCGGCCTCAATGATCGCCCGATAACCCCCGACGTTGGCCATCGACGACAGCACGTCCAACGACTGAGCGCGAGAGATGCGGGGCACCGCATCCATCGCCAACGCCGTCACCTGGTGAGCCGTAAAGTAATCGACGACGTCGCCATGGCGCCCGGAGCCATCCGGGCAATAAACATCGCCCCCGGCCTTAGCTGATCGAGATAGGCCGACCCTGGGGTATCCATCGCCGTGACAATGTCGCACTGCCACACCTCAGCCGCGTTGGCGACCGTCGCACCCGCCTGCTCATACAGGGCATCGGGATATGACGCCAGAGCACCAGCACCGGACTCGACGACAACCTCGTACCCCAGCGCCATGAGCTTGGCGACCGTATCGGGTGTTGCAGCGACCAGAGTCTGCCCCTCCTGGGGCTCCTTAGGAACTCCGATACGCACTTCGTTTAACTCCTCCATAATGAGTTCACCGCACCGCGGTGGGCGCGCCCACATCCATGCGCGCGCAACACACCTAGTCTAGCCGCGCGGCCCAAAAAGTGGGCCTCCTCACCACCCCAAACGGGCAGTCATCGCACCCGCATACAAGGTTCAGAAGTCCCAGATACTCCCGCCATCGCCGCCCGCTACAGTGGAAGAGCATCCAGCCCAACCTCGGAGAGCACAATGACACTGTCGGTGCTAGGCGTCGTCCTCGCCCTCGCCTCTTCCTCCTATCCACGTCCCCCTCCCTCATGCCGCGCCCCTGGTGGGCCCAAGCCATCATGTCCGGTGCACTTATGGTCGCCGGCTACCTCACCGGCTTCGTCATCGACTGGCTCGCCCGCCTCATCGCCGACTGGATGAACCTCACCGTTACCTACGACCCCCGCGTCTCAAGCGCCTTGAGGATCGGTGGACTGGCAGCTCTCGCAGTCGTTTTCATCGCCTTGCTGGTCATCAACTATCGCTCGGCCCGACGCACGGCCGCCCTCGTCGGCATGCCGGCGCCTTCGCTAGCCCGCTATGTCGGCTCGCTCGTCGGGGCATTCGCCGTCACCAGCGCCCTCGTCTTCATCTACGAGGCGATCTATCAGGTATGGCGCCTTGTCCTCATGGCCGCTGAACCGCTTCGCATCCCCGCGACCGTGGCGACGTGGCTCGCCTGGGCCCTCGTCGCCGTCATCGTGTTGCTCGGGGTGGAGTGGGGACTCATTCGGCAGGTCGTCAAGGCAGCATCACGCTGGGCTTCGACGCGCGACCGGCAAACCCCGCATGGAGTCGAAGCTCCCGCCGTCGCCGAACGCTCGGCCAGCCCGGGATCGGCGGTGCGGTGGGCGTCGACGGCGCGCGAAGGCAAACGCTATCTCGGCGGTGCCCCCATGCAGCCGCGAATTGAGGCGCTGACACGCCGCGCCGCACGCGAGCCTGTGCGGGTCTATTCCTCGCTGGTTGCCCACGGCGAAAATCTCGATGCCAGTGTCGAGGAAGCGATGAGTGAGTTGCGCCGCACGGGGGCTTTCTCCCGATCGGTCATCCTCGTCGTCGTTCCCACCGGATCCGGGTGGGTCGACGAATGGAATGTCCAGGCCCTCGAGTACCTCACGGGTGGCGACTGTGCCAGCGTCGCCGTTCAGTACTCGTACCTGCCCAGCTGGATGACGTTCCTCAGTTACCGCGAGCAGGCGGCCGAGGGAGGGTATCGTGTGATCGACGCCGTGGCGGCCGAGATTGCTCGGATGGACCCGGCCCATCGGCCGCGACTATTCGTCACGGGCGAGTCTTTGGGGTCCTATGGCGCGCAGGCGGCATTCGCCTCGCCGGCGGAGCTACTCGATCGCGTCGACGGCGCCTTGTGGATCGGCACGCCGGGATTCACCGAGCTGCTCAAAACGTTGACGTGCGCGCGGCACCGCGGCTCGCCCCAGATTGCCCCCGTTGTCGACAACGCCCGGCACGTGCGTTTCGCGACGAAACCGGCCGACCTCCACACCGACCTCTATGGGCGCGAATTGGGCCGGTGGGAGTTCCCCCGCATCGTCTATGTCCAACACGCCTCTGATCCGGTCGTGTGGTGGACACCCGACCTCGCCTGGAAAATCCCCGACTGGATCGGGGAACGCGCGGGGGCGGACGTGTCGCCGCGCCTACGGTGGCACCGGCTGGTCACGTGCATCCAGCTGCTGTGCGATCTGCCGCTGGCCGAATCGGCACCAGCGGGTCACGGCCACTCCTACCACGCCGAGCTGGTGCCGGCGTGGCGCGCGATCCTCGGCCTCGACCCCGACGAGGAAGCCGACGCGGCGATCGCCCAGGCGATCGCCGCTCACCCGGTGTAGCGGCGATCCACGCCGTGCACCGGGCGGGCGAGCATACCTAGCGGATGACGGCACCCGTGCGCGCCGGTAGGACGAGGTCTGTGCCCTCGCCGCTGCCCCCGCCCGCGATAATCGCGGTCTCGGTAAGGACGCCCGGCAGCGTGATCTCGCGGTCGGAGTGGTTGAGGAAGAACAGGCAGTCGCCACGGGAGACGCATTCGATGCCTGCCGGCCACAGCTGCGCACCCGTCGGGGCGAGGTTGGCGCTCGAGGCTGTGAGAGCCGCCAAGGCCACGCGCCCCGGAGCCTGTAGTTGGGTTCCCACCCACCAGATTGCACCGACGCGACCGAGCGGGGACGGAGAGAACCGCAGTCGCGTGATGGCGGGGACTCCGGCGTAATCGGCGGCGGCCCCACGCTGGGCGTAGCGGGCAAGAACCTCAACGTCCGGGTTCGTCGTTTCCAACAGGTCGGCCCAGTCCTCACCGGTGCACCAGCCTTCGTCGAGGCCGGCCGCCTGAGCGACCTTCGCCAGGTCAGAATCGGCCTTCACCGACAGCTCGATGGGGCCCTGCGCGGCGGGGGTTGACACGGCCCCGCTGATGCGATCGATGCGCGGGCGCGTGGGCTCGTTCGTCCACGGCCAGTGACTCGCCTGGGCCTCGCACGCGTGATCGTAGATACGCACCCCCGCCTCGCGGGCCAGGGGACCGCCGTAGCCACCCAGGAAGGCGTGAAGCTGCGCATCGGTGTGTGCGGTGGGACCGGCCAGGAGGACGTGCGTACCGGCCTCGGCGGCGCGTCGGATGCGCGCCGCCAGGTCGCTTCCATCGCCAGGCACGGCGACGAGTCCCGGGATGACGACGATGTCGTAGGGGGCGAACTCGGCGTCCACCGGCAGGATGTCGACGCCAAATCCGGCCTCCCACCACGTGCGATGCCAGTGGCGGACCTCGCGGAAGTGATCGAGCGGTGCCCGCGAAATCAACGCCTCGCCGGCCCACTGGGCTTTCCAGTCGAGGACGATGCCGATGCGGTTCGTCGGCACCTGACCGACGACGTCGGCGAGCTTGTCGAGGTCCTCGCCCAGCTCACAGACCTCGCGCCACTGAGGCGTCTCGGTGCCGGCGTGGGGCAGCATCCCCGAATGGAACGTCTCGGAACCGGATTCGGACTGGCGCCACTGGAACTGGAGGATGCCATCGGCGCCGTGGCCCACGCGCGACAGTGACCACAACCGATACTGTCCGGGGCGCTTCGTCGCGTTGGACTCGCGCCACTGCACCGCGCCCGGGGCCTGTTCCATGAGGAGGAAGGGACGGTTGCCGCCAAGGGAGCGCATGAGGTCACCGGTCATCGCCACCTCGTGGGCGGCGAAGGGGGTCGCGGGGTCGGGATAGGAGTCGTCGGCGACGACGTCAACGGCCTCGGCCCACGTCCAGTAGTCGATGGGCGCGAACATCCCCATGAAATTGGTCGTGATCGGCACATCCGGTGTGATCTCGCGCAGGACGGCCGCCTCGGCCTCGTAGCAGGCCCGCAGCTGGTCGGAGAAGAAATGACGCCAGTCGCGCAGGTGGCCGGGATTGTGGAACGTCGGCAGCGACGCCGGTGCGCCGATCTCGTCGAATGAGGCGTAGCGCTGAGACCAAAACGTCGTTCCCCACGACGCGTTGAGGGCGTCAATGTTGAGGTAGCGCTCTGCCAGCCACGTGCGGAAGGCGGCGATCGACACGGGATCAAAGGACTCGCTGACGTGGCAGCCGTATTCGTTGTTGATGTGCCACAGCGCCAGCGCCGGATGGAACGCGACCGCCTGGGCGAGCGCGCGCGTCAGCGCGGTCGCCTTCTCGCGATAGATCGGGCTGGTCGGGCTGTAGTGTTGGCGCGAGCCGAACTCGAGGACGCGCCCATCGCGGTCGATCGGCAAGGTCTCGGGATAGGTGCGGGCCAGCCACGCGGGCGGCGAGGCGGTACCCGTCGCCAGGTCGACGCTGATTCCCGCCTCGGCGCAACGATCCATGATGTCGATGAGCCACGCGAAATCGTAGCGGCCCTCTTCGGGCTCGGTGAGGGCCCACGAGAATACGCCCAGAGTGACGAGATTGACCTTCGCTTCACCCATCAGGCGAATGTCCTCGGTGATGGTGGCGTCGTCCCACTGTTCCGGGTTCCAGTCGCCGCCGTAGCGAACGCCGAGCGCACTCATGTGTTTCCTCTCGTTGGGGTCACCGGTCTCTACGTACGCTATCGCATCCCTTTACCTCGGCAACGGCAGCGGCGTGGGGCCGAGGGGAAAGCGCGGGGCCTCCCCGTGTCAGTCACGGGGAGGCCCCAATCGATCCCGCTCAGCGGGAATGAGCGCTACTTCGCGTCAGCGATGCGCTGGCGGAACTTCGCCAGCTGGTCACGAACCTCGGCGGGAACGTGGTCACCGAACTGCTCGAAGTACTTCTCGGTGTCGTCCATCTCGGCGGCCCAGGCGTCGGGGTCGATGGCGAACAGCTTGTTCCACGTCTCCTCGTCGATGTCGTCGAGACCGTCAAGGTTGAAGTCCTCGAACTTCGGGTACAGGCCGGTCACGCCCTCAATGGCCTCGACCTCGCCGGCGGCGCGGCGAACGATCCAGTCGAGAACGCGGCTGTTGTCGCCGTAACCCGGCCACATGAACTTGCCGTCCTCGTCCTTGCGGAACCAGTTGACCTGGTAGACCTTCGGGAACTTGTCGCCCAGCTCGCGCTGCATCTCGATCCAGTGACCCCAGTAGTCGGCCATGTTGTAGCCGCAGAAGGGCAGCATGGCGAACGGGTCGTGGCGCAGCGAACCGGCCTTGACGTCGGTCGCGGCAGCGGTGACCTCGGAGGCAACCGACGCACCGATGAACACGCCGTGAGCCGGCTCGTACTGCTCGGCAACCAGCGGCACGTTGGTGGCGCGGCGACCGCCGAAGAGGATGGCGTCGATGGCCACGCCTTCGGGGGCCTCCCAGTCGGAGCAGATGATCGGGCACTGCGAGGCAGGCGTCGTGAAGCGCGAGTTCGGGTGCGCGGCCTTCTTGCCGGCAGCCGTGTCCTCGGGCGTGAAGTCGTTGCCCTGCCAGTCAATGAGGTGCTCGGGCTGCGGCTCGTCGCAGCCTTCCCACCACACGTCACCGTCGTCGGTCAGCGCGACGTTGGTGAAGATCGAGTTGGCCTTCATCGTCTCCATGGCCATCGGGTTGGTGTCGTGGCGACGTACCCGGGGCAACGCCGAAGAAGCCGGCCTCGGGGTTGATCGCGCGCAGGCGGCCGTCCTCGCCGGGGCGCATCCACGCGATGTCGTCGCCGACCGTCTCGACCTTGTAGCCGGGGATGGTGGGCTGGAGCATGGCGAGGTTCGTCTTGCCGCAGGCCGAGGGGAAGGCCGCGGTGACGTGGTACTGCTTGCCGCTCTTCTCGTCGGTCAGGCGCAGGATGAGCATGTGCTCGGCCATCCAGCCGTCACGACGCGCCATCGTCGAGGCGATGCGCAGCGCGTAGCACTTCTTGCCCAGCAGCGCGTTGCCGCCGTAGCCCGAACCGAAGGACCAGATCTCGTTGGTCTCGGGGAAGTGGGTGATGTACTTCTCGTCGTTGCACGGCCACGCCGTGTCTTCTTCGCCCTCAGCCAGCGGCACGCCGACGGAGTGGATCGCGGGAACCCACTCGGCACCCTCGTTGATGAGGTCCATGGCCTTGGCGCCCATGCGGGTCATGATGCGCATGTTGCACACGACGTAGGGCGAGTCGGAGATCTCGATGCCCAGCTGCGAGATCGGGCCACCGAGGGGACCCATCGAGAACGGCACGACGTACATCGTGCGACCCGCAGCCAGCCATCGAACTTCTCGTTCAGGATGGCCTTCATTTCCTTCGGGTCAGCCCAGTTGTTGGTCGGGCCGGCGTCCTCTTCCTTCTCGCAGCAGATGAAGGTGCGCGACTCGACGCGGGCAACGTCGGAGGGCAGCGAGCGAGCGAGGAAGGAGTTGGGGCGCTTATCGGGGTTGAGGCGGGTGAACATGCCGGACTCGACCATCTGGTCGGTCAGACGCTTCCACTCTTCTTCCGAACCGTCGCAGAATTCGATGCGCGCGGGCTTGGTGAGTTCAGCCGTCTTGACAACCCAGTCCACGACCTCGGCGGGCGCGTTGGCGGGAGCGGCGTCACGGATGTCCTTCTCCGTCACAGTCATATGTGATGCCTCCTCGGCAAATAGTGGCTGGCGACGCCTGGCGACGCCGCCGGATACGTCTCCTATTGTTCCCGATTTTTTTCTTCGTGCATAGGCGAAGGTCCCTCAGGGCGGCCTCGCGACCTGTGACGCATCTGACAGGCGGCGTCGGGTGGGGACTTTGGTCAGCGGTTGGCGGCGATGCGCAAGCCAGGCGTGGTGTGCCCGAGGCGGTGGCGGCCCCTTTTGATTACTTGGGGCCAAAGATGGAGTGAGGAATGCGGGGGGCGGTTTGGTGGTTGATAAAATTTCTGTCTGATTCCCACGTGTGAGGGACAGACATATACGAGTCTCAAGGAGGAGCGATGACCTCGTACGCTATTGGTATTGATATTGGTGGATCCGGTGTTAAGGGTGCGTTAGTCAACGCCCATACCGGCACACTCGAATCGGATGTGCACACGGTTGCCACGCCCTACCCGGCGACTCCCCAGGCCGTTCTTGACGCGTGTGCGCGCGTCGTCGAGCTCATCGGCGGTCCCGAGGATGCCCCGATCGGGATCTCGTTCCCCGCCCCGATCGTCCACGGCCGCATCCCTTTTATGGCCAATCTCGACCAGGAATGGGTCGGCATCACCATCACGGACCTCGTCAGCGAGCGTCTGAACCGCCACACCGTTGTCGTCAACGACGGTGATGCCGCGGCCATCGGCGAATACACCTTCGGTGCCGCCGCCGACGTCGACGGAGTTGTCGTCGTGACGACGCTGGGCACGGGCATTGGCTCGGGCATCGTCGTGAACGGCACGCTCGTGCCGAATACGGAATTGGGCCACCTTGAGATCGATGGAAACGAAGCGGAAAAGCGTGCCTCGGCGAAGGTGAAGACCGACGAAAACCTCGATTGGGAGCAGTACACGCAGCGTCTGCAACGCTACTACGAACACGTCGAAATGCTGTTCTCGCCCGACCTCTTTGTCATCGGCGGGGGAATTTCGGAAAACGCCGATAAATTCATCCCGAACCTCAAGCTGAGGACCCCGGTTCGCTGCGCGGGACTGCGCAACACGGCGGGCATCGTCGGTGCCGCCGCAGCGGTGCTTGCCTAGACACGACGACAAACCGGCGGCGGGACCCACGTGGCCCGCCGCCGGTTTGCGTGTGGGTGCCCGCCGTGACGCACGAGTGAGGGGCCTGCCCAAGCGGGCAGGCCCCTCACAGTTCCGCGCGAATTAGCGGTTCTTGAAGGCCGAGTCGAACGCGGCCTCGGGCAGGGAATACGTGTGGGCGCGGGCGAAGGCGAGCGCCTTGGGGGCGCCCTCGAGCCGGTCCATGCCGGCGTCCTCCCACTCCACCGACAGCGGACCGGCGTAGCCGATCTGGTCGAGCGTGCGGAAGTAGCGCTCAAAGTCGGCGTCACCGAGCCCGGCCGAGACGAAGTTCCAGCCGCGGCGCACCCCGCCCCACGGCAGGTGCGAGGACAGGCGGCCGTTGCGGCCGTCGAAGTGCAGCTTCGTGTCCTTGACGTGGACGTGGTAGATCCGGTCGGCAAAGTCGGCGAGGAACACGGCCGGGTCCAGGCCCTGCCACAGCATGTGCGACGGGTCCCAGTTGATGCCGAAGTTCTCGCGATGACCGATCGCGTCCAGGGTGGCCTTGGTCGTCCAGTAGTCGTAGGCGATCTCGGAGGGGTGAACCTCGAGGGCGAACTTGACGCCGGCCTCATCGAACGCATCGATGATCGGGTTCCACCGGTCCGCAAAGTCCTGATAACCGGCCTCGATGACGTCGGCGCCGACCGGCGGATACATCGCGACGTAGGGCCAGATCTTCGACCCGGTGAAGCCCGTGACGACCTTCGCCCCCACGCGCGCGGCGGCCTTCGCCGTCACCTTCATCTCCTCGGCGGCGCGCTGGCGCACGCCCTCGGGGTCGCCGTCGCCCCACGTACGGGCGCTGAGCAGGCCGCGGTGGCGGAAGTCGATCGGGTCGTCGCAGACGCACTGGCCCGTCGAGTGATTCGAGATGGCGTACAGCTTGAGGTCGAATTCCTCCAGCGTGGCGCGGAACGACGCGACGTAGTCGTCATCTTCGGCCGCACGGAACACGTCGAGGTGATCTCCCGAGGCGGCGACCTCCAGGCCGTCGTAGCCCCACTCGTGGGCGAGGCGGCACACCTCGCGGAAGGGAAGGTCGACCCACTGGCCGGTGAACAGGGTAATGGTGCGAGACATGAGATTTCTCCTTCGGGCTAGGCCTGCTCGGGGTGGACGACCTCGCGGGTTTCGTCAGAGCGAATGACGGCCTCGAGGATCTTCAGGCAGCGAATGACCGAGGCGTTCGTGATCGCGGGTTCCTCGCGGCCCTCGGCGGCGGCAAGCGCATTGCGGTAGAAGTCCATGACGTCGCTGTCGACCTCGGGCAGGGGCAGCTCCTCGACCGGCGGGGTCGTCGACGCCATCTTCGCGTAGTCCATGATGCGCGGGGCCATGGTCTTCGTCAGGCCGACGCCGGCCTGGATGGGAGTCGCATCGTCTTCCTCGGCACCCGTGTGGCGGATGATCCGCCCGTTCATCTCCCAGTCCTCAATGATCGCGCAGCCCGTGGCCGACTGTAGGTAGAACTTGGGCAGCGTGATGTAGGCGTTGGTCGAGACGTCGACGAGGGCGCGGAAGCCGTTGGCGAAGCGGAAGTAGGCCTGGAAGCCGTCATCGACATCGTGGCCGGCGACGAAGCTGCGCACGCCGTAGACGTCGACGACGGGGGAGTCGACCATCATGAGCAGGCGATCGACCGTGTGCACGCCCCAGTCGAGGATCATGCCGCCGCCCTGCTCGGGGAGTTGACGCCAGTCGCCGGGGATACCGCGCGAGCCGTGGATGCGCTGTTCGAGGTAGGTGGCCGGGCCGATCAGCTCCTCGTCGCAAATCTTCTTGATGACCTGGTAGTCGGGATCCCAGCGGCGGTTCTGGTGAACCATGAACAGCTTGCCGGTTTCGCGCGAGACCTCATCGACGTCTTCCATCTCGGCCGAGGTCATCATGGCGGGTTTTTCGCACAGGACGTCCTTGCCGGCCTTCATCGCCTCGACCGCGTAGTCGTGGTGGGAGTCGTTGGGGGTGCAGATGAAGACGAAGTCGACTGCCGAATCGTCGAGGATCTCCTGGAACGACTCGTACACGTGCAGGCCGTCGGCCTCGGCGTCGTCGTTGGCGCGCGGATCGATGTCGTAGATCCCCTTGACCTCAGCGCCGTCGATCTGCTGCAGATTCTTCCAGTGATAGACACCCTGCGTGCCGTACCCAACAATCGCAAATGTATGAGTCATTTATGGGACCTCCTTGTCGAACCACGCATCGCGCTCTCGCGACGTCGGCCGGAGCAGAGAATTCGCGCGGCGTCTCCAGCTCGGCACTTGCACGCTAAAGCGCGCTCGGGTTCGTGACCAAGGAGTGAGCCCCCTACTTATGCATCAATGGGGCTCAAGTGGATGTTAGTGGGGAGCGACGACCTTATCGACGACGAGGCGCGCACACCCGCGCGTCGCATCCTGGGTCGGGTGGGGCGCGCACACGACTTTCAGCGTGCGGCTGGCCAGCGGCAGGGACTGCGCCTCGATGATGCGCTCGACGTTGGTGACGAATTCGGCCGACAGGTTGGGAACCGTCCCGGCCAGGATGATCGTGTCGGGGTTAAAGAAACTGACGAGGACCGAGAGGACCCCGCCCAGTGCCGCCGAGCATGTCGAGAGCAAACTGCGCGCGGCCGAGTTTCCGCTCTGGGCCGCGCGGGCCACCTGCTCGACGCTGGCGGGGGCCGTAAGATCGCGCTCGTCGCTGGTGGCAATGTCACCGGGCAGCGACAGTGCAGCCGCGTCGCGTTCGATGGCCCACCCTCCGGCGATGGCTTCCAGGCAACCCGTGCGCCCGCAGCGGCATCCCACGGACTCGTGGGTGGCGACGGGAATATGGCCGATGTCGCCGGCTGCACCCTGCGCGCCGCGGTGGATCGTGCCGCGGGTGATGATGCCCGCCCCGATACCCGTGCCGAGCAGGACATAGATAGCGTCGGTGGCGCCGGTGATCCCCGGGTACCCCAAGGCCATGGCGTTGACGTCATTGTCGACGGTGACGGGGACGTCGAAGCGTGACGACACATAGCCAATGACATCGAATCCGTCCCACCCGGGCATGATCGGGGGTGAGACGGGGATGCCGGTGGCGTAGTCAATCGGGCCGGGCAGGCAGATGCCCAAGCCCCACAGGGGGCGCTCGGGGTCAATGACCGTCGTGAGGTCGTCACATACGCGCGACAACGTCTCGACGGGGCCGCGTTGGATCGGCCATTCGCGCTGAACTTCGGTGATGACGTTGCCCGCCAGGTCGGTCAGGGCAACCTGATAGCGGCGAGTCGCGATGTTGGCGGTGAGCACCGAGGCGGTGGAATCCGCAAAACGCCACGCCTGGGGTGCGCGCCCACCTGTCGAGGGCGCGTTGCCGTTGCGTTCGAGCAGACCGGCGATCTCGGCCTGCGACAACAGGTTCGATACGGCGTTTCGACCGATACCCGTCTGCTCGCAGAGCTGTGCCCGCGTGTGGGCCCGGTTCGCGCGCACGAGCCGGACGACCTCGGCGAGATCGTCGTGGGTGGCAAGAAGGCGCGGTTGATCGGAGAGGAGCATTGGAGATCTCTCTTGTCGGGGTCGCCCGGGCGGGACTAATGGCTCACTCCCACACTAATGCATCTTGCGTGCAAAAGACGGCCGGCGAGCATTGCTGCCCCCAGGGACCCGTTCTTAATCTGCGCATATGGGCTATGCCCACTGGTTGCGGCCATCACACGTCCTTCGGCCAGAAGACGTGGTTGCCGCCGCGTCTGATCCTCCAATGATGGAGAAAGGACCGAAACATGAGCCACATCAAGAGGGGTGTGTCCCTCTACAGTCTTCAAGATGCTTACGGGCGCGGAGGCCTCGGTCTCGAAGGCTGCGTCGAAGCAGTTGAAAAGATGGGGACCGAGGGGATCGAAATCCTCAGCGATCAGATGATTCGCGGGGCCGCCAACGCTAGCGAGGAAACCCTGGCCGAATGGGACCGCATCATGGAGGCGCACCCGCTCGAGCGCGCCGTCAACGACATCTTCATTAATTCCTCGCTGTACAAGAACCGCTGGCTGACCCTGGACGAGCAGGTCGCCGCCCTCGAAGCCGACCTCAAGCTCACCCACCGCCTGGGGATCCCGCTGGTGCGCCTGGTCTCGCGCACCGACCCCGCGGTCATCCGCCGCACCCTGCCGCTGGCCGAGAAGCTCGGCGTCACCATGGCGGTCGAGGTCCACGCCGGCATGAGCTTCCGCCACCCGATGACGGCGGCGTGGATCAAGGAGATGAAGGCGGTTGACAGCCCCTTCGTCGGCCTCGTCGTTGACTTTGGCATCTACTGCCAGCGTCACCCGCGCGTGTCCTCGAACTACTTCAAGCACCTCGGCGTCAGCGAGGACGTCATCTCGTGGATCGACGACGTGTTCGCCTCCGGCACCGATCCGTCTGCCGCGTTCCAGGGCGACGGCTCGAACGAGGAGTCCTTCGAGCAGCCGATCTTCCCCGATGAGCTGCGTAAGATGTTCCGCCACCCGCTTGACGAGTTCTACGCGATGATGTCGACCGGTTACGAGAACACGAGCCTCGACACCCTCGACGAATACCTGCCGTGGATTAAGTCCTTCCACGGCAAGTTCTGGGAAATGACGGATGAGGGTGAGGAATACTCGATCGATTACTCCCGGATTATCGAGCGCCTGAAGAAGCTGGGCTTCGAGGGCTACATCTGCTCAGAGTACGAGGGCCAGCGCTTCGTGGTCCCGGGTGAAGAAATCCGCGACATCGAGCAGGTCTCCAAGCATCAGGACATGCTGGCGCGCTACATCAACGACGGGAAGTGAGAAACAGAAATGTTCGACGGTTACATTTACACCGAAGGCAGCGAAAAGCCTGTTTGGGAAGACGACAAGATCGTCGGGTTTGATATCGCTACCCGCATTCCCTACTACCGCGGCATTCCCCTGTCGATGGTTCACGACGTCGAGGTCGTCGTCGACGGCAAGCCTGTCGAGCGCGAGACGATCCGCTTCAGCGCCGATAACGGCGAGCACTGGTTCACCCTCGACGAGCTGTGGACAGTGTCGTCGTTCAGGTGGGAATACGCCGACGAGGCAATCGTGCGGGTCATGCGCCCCGACGGACTGGGAGCGGGCGAGCACGACGTCACCTTGCGAGTGAGCATTCGCGTCGCCTACATCCCCGTCCCCTTCTCGGGAGAAAACACCCGGAAGGTCGTCATTCCCGCCTCCTAAGTCGAGGCTGGGCGGCGGGAGGTTGTCTCCCGCCGCCCACTCATATTCCGCGGGGGGGGGGACGGTCATCTGTGGCTGTGTTTCGATGAGGTCGCGACACGCCGCAGGCGATCCCGCGGGAATCCAGCGAGCCAATCGATCGACACCCAGCAACGCGTCGGCGAGCAGACGCGCGATCCCGGTGATCTCGTCACTGTGGTCGCGCCCGCCCATGCGCACGACGATGCGCTCGCCGATTGTCGGCAAGACCCGGCGCCGAATCGAGGATTCGACGATCGAGGCAAAGAGATTGCCCGACTCGGTCACCGCGCCACCGATCACGATTTCGCCGGGTTATAGATCGTCGCGAGAACCGCGAGAACGCCGGCGAGGCGAATGCCGGCATCGGCGGCAATCTTCACGCACTGCTGATCGCCCTGCGCGATTCCGCTGAACACGTCATCCATGCTGATGTGGCCGACGTCGTCGTGAATCTCTTTCAGGTAGGGGCTGTTCCACCACACCTCTCCCCGGTTGGCGGTGGCCTCGAAGGCGCCACCCGACACGAAGGTCTCCAGGCACCCGCGCCTGCCGCAGCGGCACACGCTCGTGGAGGAGGTGTCGACCTGGATGTGGGCGAGTTCGCCCGACGCCCCGGCTTCGCCGCGATGGACAGCGCCCTCGGAGACGATCCCCAACCCAGCCCCAACGACAGGCGCACGTAGAAGAGATTCTCGGGGCACCGGGCCGCGAGGCGGCCGCGTGCGACATTGCGTCGACCTCGTCGTCCATCCACACCGGCATCTTCAGGTGGTAGCTGAAGAACTGGCGAACGGGGAATTCCACCCAGGGATCGTCTTGGTGCGTGGCCAGAGCAACGAGATTGAGCGGGCGACCCGTGGCCGTGTTGATCGGCATGGGCACCGTCAGTCCCAAGCCCCAGATGGGGCTGCCATCGCCGGCGGTGGCGATAAGCTCGCGTAGCTTGGCGACGAGGCTCGTGCACACGTCGGTGACGTCGTCGAGATGCCGAGACTAACGGTGAGTCGCGCCTGGATGTCCCGGTGAGCGTCGTGACGGCGAGAGCACTCTCGCGAATCCCGATGCAGCAGGTGAGGACGCGTCCGGCATCATCGTTGAAGCCCCACACCTCGGGGGAGCGCCCGCCCGTCGATGCACCGCGCCCGACGACACGAAGGAGTCCGAGGGCGGCTCCGGCCTCGATGCGTCGTTGCACGGCGTTGCGGCCAATGCGCAGGTGAGACCCGATGTCCGCGCGCGTAACCGGCTGCGGGCTGGAGCGAACGAAGGCCACGACATCGGCGACCTGGGCGATATGCGTCAACGACATGCGCCCGGATTCGGCAGAAGTGTCGGAGGTGGGGTGGCGCAGTTCATGCAGACACGGTAACAGACGCCCGTCTTTTGGTGAATCGTGGCGTAAATGAGTGACCTTTTGTCGCCCTTATGCATGAATAGTGCAAAAGTTGGCGGGCGTTCCTTGCCCCCATTATCGGTGTCGCGTTGGACTGGGACGCGACGTAACGGGCGACACATCTTGTCGACCAGGCTTCGCTCCGTGGGCAGTGGAGCCCATCGAATCAGTTCTCAGAAAGGCTGGTCATGGCGACTACAGCAGATGCGCCTCCGAAGAAGAGGGCGCAAGTTCCCCTGATCTCAAAACTCTCCTTCTCCCTCGGCGAGTTCGGGTCGCAGTTCGTATGGACAACCGTCGGCTCGTACCTCGTCCTGTTCTACACCGACGTTGCCCTGATTGCACCTGCCGCCGCAGCCACGATCATGCTTGTCGCCCGTGTCCTCGACGGGATCCAGGACATCGGGTTTGGCTACATCGCCGAACGCACGAAGTCGCGGTGGGGTCGCTTCCGCCCCTACGTCATGTTTGGCGCTCCGTTCTTGTCGCTGAGCCTGGTCATCGCGTTCGTCTCGCCGAACTCCGGTGACACCGTCAAGGTGTGGTACGCCGGCGTCACCTACGTCATCTTGTGCTTCGTCTACACCGTCGTGAACATGGCCTATGGTGCCATGGCCGGCGTCATGACGACCGATACGGACGAGCGACTGACCCTGAACTGGGTCCGTTCCATCGGCTCAGGCCTGAGCCAGGTCTTCTTGTCGGTTGTGACCATGCCGATGATCCTGTTCTTCTCGGGCATCGGCGACGGCAAGACGTACAACTCGCGCGGCTTCCTCATGACGATCATCGTCTTCGCCATCGTGTCGCTGCCGATGTTCATCATCGCGGGCGCGAAGTCCAAGGAAGTCATCACGATGGCTCCCGAGCAGTCAAACGTTCCGCTGCGCACGACAATCAAGGCCGTGTTCGGCAACCTGCCGCTCATGTGCGTCTTCGGCATGCTGCTCATCAACCTCATCGGTCTGTTCGGGCGCATCGGCTTGGTGGCGTTCTACGTCATCAACAATATGGGGGAGCCGACCAAGGTCGCCGCTGTCTTTACTGCCTTCACGATCTTCACCACGCTCGGCCAGTTCGCCATGCCGAAACTGGCGACGGTCGTCGGCAAGGCGCGCATGTGCATACTGTCGCTGCTCCTGTCGGCCGTGGCGCTGATCGCGATTTTCTTCGCCGACCCGCATAACTTCACCCTCATCCTCGCGCTCACCGCCGTCTACGGCTTCTCCGGCTTCGCCGCTCCGATCGCGCTGTCGATGATTCCCGACGCCGTCGACCACTACGAGTGGAAGCATGGCATCCGCGCCGACGGCACGAGCTACGCGACCGTGTCGCTGTCGACCAAGATCGCTTCGGCCTTCGGTGGCGCCATCGGCCTGTACATCATCGGCTGGTTCGGCTACAACGGCGCCGCGAAGGTGCAGACCGCCGAAGCCATCCAGGGCATCAACATCGCGGCAAACCTCGTGCCCGCCGTTCTCGCGCTCGTCGCCGTCATCCCGATGCTGTTCTACAAGCTCGACCACAAGACCATGCAGAAGGTGGCCAAGGATCTCGAAGAGCGTCGCGCCGCCGGCACGATCGTTGCCGACGCAGAGGACGAGGACTAGACACACGATGCTGCTGAGGGAGGTTGCCTGGCCTAGCGGGGATGCCTCCCTCAGCAGGTCTTCTTGAGACAGGCACGAGACGCGATAGGTTCTGGACCGGGAGACCGCGTGCGGAGATAAGGACGCGGTTACCGCGAGGGCGCGGCCCGCCTGGTCCCGGCGGAATCGACAAGCATAGGAGGACCCGGATGTCAGCATTATTCGACCGTCTCAGCGACGCCCAGAACGCGCGTATCGATGACCTGATGGCGCGCATGACCTGGGAGGACAAGCTCAACCAGCTCCAAGTCACCTTCGCCATGAGTGACGACGAGCAAGACGCGCGGGCGGCAAGCGGCATCGGGGCGCTCTTTTGGCCCATGAGCGCGGCAGCGACAAACCGGATTCAGCGGGTTGCGGTCGAGCAATCGCGCCTGGGCATCCCCCTCCTCATCGGCCTTGACGTCATCCACGGCCAATTCACGACGTTCCCCATCCCGCTGGCGATGGCTGCCAGTTTGGAGCCCGCAGATGTCGAATGCGCGGCGCGCACGAGCGCCGAGGAGGCGCGATCGGGTGGCGTGAACTGGACATTCGCGCCCATGATTGATGTCAGCCGCGACCCGCGGTGGGGACGCGTCGCCGAGGGTTTTGGCGAAGACCCCCTCATCACCTCGCGCATGGCCGCCGGCAGCGTCGCCGGCTTCCAGACCGATGACCTGGCGGGCCCGGCGACCATGGCGGCGTGCGCAAAACACTTCATCGGCTATGGCGCAGGCGAGGGCGGTCGCGACTACAACACCGTTGACATGTCCGAGCTGCGGCTGCGCTCGACTTACCTGCCCAGCTTCGCCAGCGCCGTCGATGCCGGCGTCGCCACGGTCATGGCCTCCTTCAACACGTTCAACGGCGTGCCCGTCCACGCCAACCGTTACCTGCTTACCGATGTCTTGCGCGGCGAGTTGGGGTTTGCCGGCGCCGTCGTCGGCGACGCCTCGGGCGTGGAAAACCTCGTTCCTCACGGCCTCGCCCACGGCCTCGCCGAGGCCGCGACACTGGCCTACCGCGCGGGATTGAGCATCGAGATGGGTGGCAACATGTACAGCCTCGATCACGGTGCCCTCCTCGACGAGGGCGATCCCGAGGTGGTCGCACGCGTCGAGGAAGCCTGTCGCATCGTATTGCGACTCAAGATGGCGATGGGGCTGTTTGACAACCCCTACGTCGACGAGGCGACCGAGGTCAACGCGCCGAGCGATCACACGCGCCAGCGCGCCCTCAATGTCGCCCGCCACTGTCCGGTTCTCCTCACCAACGACGGTACCTTGCCACTGTCTCGGTCAATGCGTCGGGTCCTCCTTGCCGGTCCCGGCGCGGATTCACTCGATCACCTGGGTGCGTGGGTGCAGCAGGCCTTCGCCGCGCCGCCCACCGAGACCCTTGCCGACGCGTTGGGCGAGCTGCTAGGCAGCGACGGGCCCGAGCTCGTCAGCGTCGGCCAGATGGATCCCCTCGCGATCATCGACGCCGACATCGAGCGCGTGCGCGATGCGGCCGCCGGGTGCGACGTCATCGTGTTGGCGCTCGAAGAACCCTCCCAGCTCACGGGCGAGGCCACCTCGCGTGCCAGCCTGCGACTGCCGGGCGGCCAAGAACGCCTCATCGCCGCGGCCACCGCCACGGGCATCCCCGTCGTCGTCGTCCTTACCAACGGGCGTCCCCTCGTCGTCGCCGACTGGATCGACCAGCCCAATGCCGTCCTCGAAGCCTGGCACCTGGGAATTGAGGGGCCGCGCGCTATCGCCGACATCCTGCTCGGCCACGTCAGCCCATCGGGGCGCCTGCCCATGGCATTCCCGCGCCACGAAGGACAGCTGCCCGCCTGCTACGACGCCCACGAAAACACCGGACGGCCGGCGTCTGTGGGCGGCAGCATGCGCAAGCCGACGTTTGACGTCGGGCTGGACGGACCCGCCAACCTCCAAGAATTTTTCACCTCGAAATACCGCGATCTCGACCTGGGTCCGCAGTTCAGCTTCGGCCACGGCCTCAGCTACGCCGATCTGTCACTGGACACGCGCCTGGGCACCGATTCAATCAGCCTGGCCGACCTCGATGCCGGCGCCACGATCACGGTCGAGGTGACGCTGAGCAACGCGTCCTCGATCGACGTCGAGTGGACCCCGCTCGTCTTCGTCACCGACGTCGTCGCCTCCATCGCTCCGGCTGTGCGCCGTCTCGCCGACTTTAAGCGGCTGCGGATCCGCGCCCACGGCTCGGCCACGTGGCGCTGCCAGATCGGGGCCGAGCAGCTGGGATTCCATACGGGCGATGCCCGCGGATTCATCGTCGAACCCGGCGAATTCCGCATCCACGTCGCCGGCACCACCGACACTGCCACCCACACCCTGACCGTCACGGCGCGCTGAGAGGAATTCCTCATGATTGTCACGACTACCTATCCCGAAAAAGCCGGCCGACTCCTCGGCGCCCACGCCGAACGTATCCACCTCGTCGCCGATCTGCCGCCCCACCGGGAGTGGACCGAGGAGCACGCCCGCATCGGCGCGGCCTTCGATGCCCCCGTCGAGCCGATCGAACTGCCCGAGGTCGACACGACCAACCTGAGCGTCCCCGGCCCGCGCGGCCCCATCGGTGTATGCCTGTACACCCCGCAGGTGTTGGTCGAGGCCGACGAGGATGGCCGGCGTCCTGCGTTCGTGTGGATTCACGGCGGTGCCTTCATCAGTGGTGACCTCGACGGTCCCGAGGCCGACCACACCTCACGCCGCATCGCCCACGCCACGGGCATCCCCGTCATCTCGGTCGACTATCGCCTGTGCCGCGATGGCGTGTGCCACCCCGCGCCCCACGACGACGTGTGGGCGGCCTACCTGTGGGTGCGCGAGGGCGGCCACGGGATCGCCACCGACCCAGCCCGCGTGGTCGTCGGCGGAGCCAGCGCCGGCGGCTGCCTTGCGGGAACCATCGGCGTGCACGGCCGCGACGCCGCGACGTCGCCGGCCGCGGTGGTATTGATCTATCCGACCTGCCATTACCCCGTCCCCGCACCCGACGCTGAACTCTCACACCTGCTCGACCAACTCCCGCCCCTGTTCCGCTCCGATAGCTCCGATCACGACGCACTGAACTGGAACTACCTGGGCGGGCGCGCTGATCAGCCGCCCGGACACGTCGACAACATCGGGTGGGCGCTCCCCGGCCAGGCCGACGACCTCACCGGATTCCCGCCTACCTACATCGAAAACTGCGAATTCGACGAACTGCGCGCCTCGGGCGAAAAATTCGCTACCCAGCTGCGCGAGGTTGGCTGCGACGTCGAGATGCACACCGTACCGGGCGAAATCCACGGCCACCTCAGCGTGCCAGGCCTGCCCTCAGCCACACAAACCTGCGCCAACATGGCGACCTATCTGAAAGCGGTGACGACACGATGAGCACGATGTGGAGCAGCGGTATCGAGGGCCAGCGACGCGCGAACCTGGCAGACGGGACCTACCGCAACCCCGTCATCGGCGGTGACCACCCCGATCCGACGATCCTGCGCGTCGGCGACACCTACTACATGACGTTTTCCTCCTTCGACGCCAGCCCCGGCATCATCTTGTGGAAATCGACCAACCTCGTCGACTGGGACATCGTCGGCCCCATCCTCGCCAACCCCTGGGGCACCGTCTTCGCCTGCGACCTCATCGCCGTTGGCGACCGCTACTACATATACATCCCCTTCATGCCCGCCCCCTGGTCCGACCTCGACGCCCCCACCATCGCCGTCATGTGGACCGACGACATCGAGGGGGAGTGGAACGGCCCGATCGACCTCGGCATTCGGGGCATGATCGACCCCGGCCACGCCATCGGTGAGGACGGTAAGCGCTACCTCTTCCTCAACGGCGTCGAGCGCATCGCCCTCGCCGACGACGGCCTGAGCACCATCGGCCCCCAAGAACACGTCTACGACGGCTGGCGCTACCCCGAGGACTGGATCGACGAAGCCTACTCTCTCGAAGGCCCCAAACACGTCGTCCGCGACGACTGGCACTACCTCATCTCCGCCGTCGGCGGCACCGCCGGTCCCGCGACCGGACACATGGTCATCGTCGCGCGCTCACGCAGCATCGACGGGCCGTGGGAAAACATGCCGACCAACCCGCTCGTGCGCTGCCAAAATGACAGCGAACCGTGGTGGTCACGCGGACACGGCACCCTCCTCGAAGGCCCCGACGGCCAGTGGTACCTCGTCTACCACGCCTACGAACGCGGCCACCAAGAACTCGGCCGCCAGGTCTGCCTCGAACCCGTCGACTGGAGTGAGGACGGGTGGCCCGTCGCACGCGGCGGCGACCTGCGCACACCGCTACCGGCCCCCGCAACAACCGAGCACACACCCGAAACCCGCCGCGCCCTCTCCGACGACTTCACCGCGCCGGCGTGGGGATGGCGCTGGACCTTCGACCGACCCGACGCCGACGAAACCACCCGTGCCCACTTCGGCGACGACGGCCTCACGCTTGCCGCCAAAGGCACCGACATCGCCTCGAGCTCACCGATGCTCGTCCTCGCCGGAGACCACTCCTACACCATCGGCACCGAACTCGAACGCCTCGACGACACCACGCGCGCCGGCCTGCTCCTGTACTTCAACCACCGACTCTTCGTCGGCATGGAACTCGAACCCACCGGACTCACGACGTGGGCCGGCGGCACCCCCACGTGGGGCCGCGAACCCGTCCCCGCAGGCGTGAAACGCATCGGGCTGCGAATTGACAAACGCGGCCACATCGTCACGATGTACTACCGCCTGCCGGGCCAGGACTGGACCCGCCACTCCACCCGGTTTGAAGCCAGCGGCTACCACGCCAACACGGCAAACGACCTCGTCAGCCTGCGCCCCGCCCTCTTCGCCGCGGGCAGCGGAAGCGTGCGCTTCACCCACTTCACCTACCGGGGAGAAAGCGACCCAACCCCATGAGCACGCCCGAGGCACTCCACCACCCGCAGCACCGCTACCACCTCGACGCCGCCCGCTTCGCCACCCCACACTCCGGCGACCGCCCCGGCATCCGCTGGTGGTGGATGCACCCACGCGACGCCCACACCCTCACCGACGAACTCGACCACATCGCCCAGGCAGGATTCGGCGAGGTCGAAATCGCCTTCTCACCCGACTTCTGGGCCACCCAGCACCAGCGCGACTGCCTGCACGCCGTGCTCGTGCGCGCCCGCGAACTCGACATCGGCGTCTCCATGACACTCGGCGCCAACTGGCCCCTCACCACCCCCAACACGACCACCGGCACCCCACACGCCGCCCAAGAACTCCAATACGGCCACACCCGCGTCGAAAAAGGCCCCTGCACCATCACCATCCCCGCACCCTTCGACGACCCCGAGATAACCCGCCCCAGCCGACTCATCGCCGTCATCGCCGCACGCGTCCTCACCGAAGGCGACGACATCTCCATCGTCCCCTCCACAAAACCCTTCGGCCCACCCACCACCGTCATCGGCCCCGACACCCCAACCATCCTCGACCCCACCACGCTGCGCGACATCACCACCCACGTCACCGGCACCCGCCTCACCTGGAACGCCCCCGCCGGCACCTGGGCACTCATCGCATTTTGGCAACGCGACACCGCCCAGGCCTACACGAGCTTCCTCGACCCACACGCCACACGCGCCGCCCTCGCCTACCTCGACACCCACCAAATCGGCCCCGACAACGCCCCACTACTCCCCGACGTCGGCCGCGACATGTTCGAAGACTCCCTCGAACTCAACGCCGACACCCTCTTTTGGAGCGACGACTTCCTCGACCACTTCCACGCCTGGCACGGCTACGATCTGCGCCCCTACCTCCCCCTCCTCCTCTCCCACGGCATGTGCCACTACTGGGTCCCCAACACCGACACCCCCTCACACTTCGAAACCCCCACCACACTGGCACAACGCATCCGCACCGACTACAACACCCTCCTCACCCACCTCTACATCACCAACCACCTCTCGATCATCCACACCTGGGCCACCGGCCACGGCATGCGCCACAAAGCCCAAGCCGCCTACGGCCACAACCTCGGCCCCATCGCCTCCTTCCGCGCGCTCGCGGCCCAGGGAGGACGTGCCGAAGGCGAGTCACTAAACGCCGGCGAACGCATTCCCGTACACAGAAACCACCCGCTATGGCGATGGAGCCTCGACTGGATGCGCTGCGTCGTCGCCGGAGCCCACCAGGGCGGAACAACTCGAATCTCCAGCGAACTAGGTGCACAACTGGGAGCAGCCTTCACCTTCTCACTCGGCGACTACCGCGCCCTCCTCAACAAAGAATGGGCCAGCGGCATCACCACACCCATCGTCCACGGCTACGCAAGCCAGGCCCCCAACTGCCAATGGCCCGGCGAATCACGATTCGGACACTTCGTGGCGGAGTCATGGAACCGCGAGCACTACCCCGAATGGACGAACTGGCCCGCCCTAACCGACCGATGGGCACGAACCGTCACCGTCCTCGAGACGGGAACCCCACGCACCGACGTCGCCATCTACTACGACGGATTCTTGACCACGGCAGCCCGCGGCACCCCAGAAGACGACGCAACAGCCCCCGAACGCATCGCCGACACGACCGCCCTCGAAAACGCCGGATACTCCGTGCACTACATCGACTCCTCCGGCATCCTCGAAGCCCCGATCGGACACGGCGAACTATTCCCCAACGGCCCCGGCTACCGCGCCCTCATCCTCGCAACCACTCGCCTCGCCGCCCGCGCCCTCACAGCACTCCGCCGCATCGCCGCCACCGGAGTGCCCATCGTCATCGTCGGCGACCTCCCCGCCGGCGACTCCGGCTGGGGCGGAGGCGACCGCGACGACAACGTCAATAACACCCTGACAACCCTGCTCACCACCGAGCACGTACGCCACGTCGACACCTGGGCGAAAATCCCCCACACCCTGCGCGACCTCAACGTCGCCCCGCGCTACGCCTTCCCCGGCGGCAACATCCTCACCCAGGTACGCGAAAGCGACGACGCCACCTACCTACTGGCATACAACACCACCGACCACCAGGTCACCGCTCCCATCCCCTCAACAGCCCCCACAATGCACCAACTCGATCCCGATACCGGCCACACCCACCGCCTCGACCACACCCCCGCCCCCACAATCGAGATCGAGGCAGGCGACATCGCACTGCTGCGACTCAGCAACACTCCCGCCCCCGAGTGGGACGCGCTCGCGGCTCCGGTTGCCCCGGTGCCGGGTGCATGCGAGGCCGAGCTCGGACCGTGGACCATCGCGGTGGCGGGAGCGCGCGGCGAAGACCTCATGCTCACGCGAGCGCACCTGGGGGATTGGCGCGATGACGACGAGTTGGGCGAGGTGTCGGGCGTCGCCATCTACCGAACGCCGGTGCGGTGGCCGCGTGAGGTTCGCGGCACGGTGTGGTGCAGTCTCGGTCGCATCGACGGTTCAGCTCGCATTCGCGAGGGCAATGCTTTCGGCGCGCCGATCATCTCCGACCGCCCCGTCGCTCTTCCACCTGCGGCCTACGCCGAGGGGATCCTCGAGATCGAGGTGCGAACCCCGCTGCGCAACGCAGCCTTAGCTGCGGGCGTTGTCACTGCCGGCCCGTGGCCCATTGAGCTGACGACCCGCCCGCAGGGCCTGAGCGGTCCCGTCCGCGTGTGGGCTAGTCCCGACCGATAACCACACATAAGGAGTATGAACATGAAGCCGATTCCTGCCGTACGCAATCACGGAGGCATCCCCACGCTCTACGTTGACGACGAGCCGTTCTTCATCCGCGGCGGTGAGTTGCATAACTCCAGCGCGTCGCAGTTGGACTACATGAATTCCCACGTGTGGCCCAACCTGCGCGACCTCAACATGAATGCGGTCCTCGTGCCGGTGTACTGGGAACTCGTTGAGCCGGAGCCGGGGCACTTTGATTTCACACTCGTCGACGGTCTGGTGGCACAAGCGCGCGAGAACTCCCTGCGGCTCGTCCTGCTGTGGTTCGGTCTGTGGAAGAACTCCGAATCGATGTATGCCCCCGCATGGGTGAAGCGCGATACGGATACCTACCGCCGGGGGGAAGACGTTTCGGGCCGACCGGCGACCATCGTCACCCCGCTGTGTGAGGCAGCCGTCACGCGTGACGCCCAGGCTTTCGCCGCGCTCATGGCTCATCTGCGCGACACTGATGCTGAGCGCACGGTCATCATGGTGCAGGTCGAAAACGAAATCGGCATTCTCGGCTCTGATCGCGACTACAGTGCTGAGGCCGAAGCCGCCTTCGCCAGCGCGGTTCCCGAGTGCCTGTCTCGCGAGGACGGCACGACTGGTACGTGGAGCGAGGTCTATGGCGATAACGCCGGCGAGGCTTTCATGGCCTACCACTACGCGAGCGCGGTTGAGAAGATCACCGCGGCAGGTCGGGCCGAATATCCGCTGCCATGCTATGCGAATGCCTGGCTCAAGCAGTATCCCTGGTATCCGGGTTCGTATCCGTCTGGCGGGCCGGTGTGCGATGTTCACCCGGTGTGGCGCGCCGCCGCCCCGTCGTTGGTGACCCTGGCTCCCGATATCTACGTGCCCTACGTGCCCGACGTCATTGACGCCTACGGCTACGACGGCAACCCGCTGTTTATCCCAGAGGTGCGCAAAGACGCCGTCACCGCCTCGTATTGCCTCTACGCCTTCGGCAAGGCTCACGCGCTGGGATACTCGCCGTTCGGCATCGAGGAACTCGTCCTCCCCGAGGAGCAGATCGACAAGCCGCCGATGGCCGTCATGCGCGCGCTCAATATCGACCCGACTGCGTTCGACACCGCCGGTAGTGCCCGTTATCTGGCGGCAACCTACGAGATGTGCGAGCGTCTCATGCCGATCTACCTCAAATATCGTGCGAGCGATCGGATGTGGGCATTTTGTCGGCATAACGAAACGGACTTCGGGACGTTCATTAGCGCCAGCGAGTTCGACATCAGCGTCGCGTATGCTCCCCGCGAGTCGCGCAAGCCCGTCGGAGCGGGCATCGTCATCGAGTGCGAGGACGGGTCCTTCATTATCTGCGGCATGATGTCGACGATCTCGTTCCGGGCCAAGCCCGGTCGCAATGTCACCGTCGACTTTCTCACTGTCGAAGAGGGGACGTTCATCGACGGGCAGTGGCAGCGCGGGCGCGTCCTCAACGGCGACGAACGCATGTCGCTGCGGCTGGGCGATACCGTGACCTGCCTCAAGGCCACTCCCTACGCGTTTTAGGCACGCGCATCGCTAACATCCTCACGCCCCCCGCTTATGCACAGTTAAGGCAGAAGAATGCGGCGAAGTGTCGATCAGTGTTCTCTACTGTGCAAAAGTAGGGGGCGTGAGGCCGACAGGCCCGCCTGCTCGATCAGACGGAACGAGCGCATTCGTCACAGAACATAGGAGTTCTCATCATGAGCGACAAGCTTCGCATTGGCATCATCGGGCTGGGGTTCATCGGGACCCAGAAGCACCTGGTCGGACTTTCGCAGCACCTGGATCGCTGCGACATGGTGGCTTTCTGCGACTACGAGATCGATCGTGCCGAGAAGGCACAGAAGGAATACGGCAGCGACGACTCCTACGCCTGCACCGACTACCGCAAGGTCGTAGATGATCCGTCGATCGACGTCGTCCACGTGTGCACGTGGAACGTCAACCACTGCGAGATCACCTGCGCCGCGCTCGAGGCCGGCAAGCACGTCCTCGTGGAGAAGCCGATGGCGGTCACCGGCGAGGATGCCCGCAAGATGGTCGAGACGGCCAAGCGCACGGGTAAGAAGCTGTCGGTCGGCTTCCAGTACCGCTTCCGCAAGGAAGCCCAGTTCCTCCGCAAGGTGGTCGATGAGGGCCGCCTGGGCGAGATCTACGCCGCCAAGGCCCACGCGATCCGCCGCCGCGGCGTGCCGATCTGGGGCGTGTTCACCGACAAGGAGAAGCAGGGTGGTGGCCCGCTGATCGACCTCGGTGGTCACGCGATCGACCAGGCCCTGTGGTACATGGACAACTACGAGGTCGCTCAGGTCGTCGGCGTCGTCAACTACAAGCTCGGCGACAAGCCCGAGGGCAACATGGCTGGCCCGTGGGATCCCGAGACCTACTCGGTCGAGGACTCGGCCTTCGGTTTCGTCACGTTCAAGAACGGCGCCTCGCTCTTTGTTGAGGCCTCGTGGGCGCTCAACGTCCAGGACTCGCGCGAGGGTTGCGTCACCCTGTGTGGCACCGAAGGTGGTGCCGATACCGTCCAGGCTCCGGCCGGATCCGATCTCATCGTGACCCTCAACAACGTTCAGGGTGGTGAACTCGTCAAGACTCACCCCGAAGCCGCGGCCGCCTACTTCGGTGCCGGCGGCGATGCGATGAGCGGGTTCGAGTACATGGGCGGCCTGGAAGCAGGCGCGTGGCTCGACGCAATTCTCGACGACACCGAGCCTTACGTCACGGCCGAACAGGCCTGCGTTGTCACCGAGATTCTTGACGCGATCTACAAGTCCGCCGAGAACGGTGGCAAGCCCGTCGTCTTCGACTAATCACGTCGGTCAGCACTGAGACGACATAGGCACAACTATGGGTATCAAGAGAGGCGTCAGCCTGTACTCGTACCAGGACGAATACGTGCGCGGCACGCTCGACCTGGAAGATTGCGTCGCAGTCAGTGCCGGCCTGGGGGCGCTGGGCATCGAGACGCTGGCGGAACAGATGTTTCCCGTTACCCGATGCCCGGCCAGCCCGACCTGCCCGACTCGTTTTACGACTCGTGGAAGCAACTCATGGCCACGCACGGCACCGTGGCGACGGCGCATGATCTCTTCCTCGACACGAAGCTCTATCCCGACCGTTTGCTCAGCCACGACGAAATGGTGGACTCGCTTAAACGCGACATCCGCCATACGGCGAAGCTGGAGGCGTCCTACATCCGCATCATCGTCAACACTCCGCCCGAGGTCGTCGAGGCGGCGGCTCCGTACGCGCGTGACCTCGGGGTGTGGATGGGCGTGGAGATCCACTCTCCCTTCCACTTCGAACGACGACTGGATCAAGCGTCACCTCGATGTCGCCTCGCGCGTCGGTTCCGATGTCGTGGGATGCGTGCCCGACCTGGGAATCTTCGTCGAGCGGCTGCCCCGAGTCATCATCGAGCGGGCGTTGCGTGACGGGGCGGATCCTGAGATCGCCAAGAAGATCATTGCGACCTACGACGATCGCGGCGACGTTGACGGATTGTTGGAGCGCCTCATTGCTGATGGCTGTGACCCGGTCACGGTGGGATTGGCGCGAAACGCGACCTTCATGATTGCCAAGGATCCGCAGTGTCTCATCGAACATCGCGAGTTCATCAAGCACATTCACGCGAAGTTCTACGAGATGGTGGACGACGGCGAAACCCCGTACGAATACTCGATTCCCTATCCCAAGATTGTCGCCGCGCTCAAACAGGCGGATTACGAGGGATACCTGTCGAGTGAATACGAGGGCAACCGCCACATCGAGGACGCCGAGCCTGTCGATTCGGTGGCTCAGGTGAGGCTTCACCAGCGGATGTTGGCCGCGCTCATTGATGAGGAGGACGAGACGAATGTTTAACGACCTCATTGTCAAAGACGGGTCGGTCCGTAACCTGTCGGGTGAGCGTGAGGGATTCGCTTTCGAGACTCACATTGCCTACTACCGCGGCCTCGGGCTGTCGATGGTCGAGACTCCCCGTATCGTCATTGACGGCGAGGAGATCGCAGGCGAGAACGTGACATTTACCCTGCACGGGAAGACGCGGACGTTTGCCGAGCTGGCTCATGTCTACGACGAACGCTGGGAGCTGCGTGAGTTCGCTACCGTGGGCGTCGCCTATCCGGGCGGCCTCGCCGCGGGTGAGCACACTCTGGAGGTCACGCAGACGCTGCGGGTGTCGTACCTGCCCATTCTGTCGCAGAACACGGTGAGTGTTCGATTCACCATTGATTAGCTGACTGATCCCGTAACTACACGGAAGGACGTGGGGTAATGCCCACCAAGTTCATGCGTCTGGGATTTGAGAAACAGACGCTTCGCAACCTGAAGAACGTGAAGGAAAAGGGCCACGACGTCGGTTGGACCATCGACGTCGGCCTCAACTACTACCGTGGGACGCCGCTGTCGGCGGTCGAGCGCCTCGAGCTCGCAGTCGACGGCAAGCGTGTCGACGACAACGACATCCTCGTTGAGATCAACGGCAAGCGACTGCGCATCCACGAGGTGCCACTGGCGTTTACCGAGTATTGGGGCGTGCGTACACCGATCCGGCTCCACGTCTACGGCGAGACGCTGACGCCGGGTGAACACGACATCGAACTGACCTTGGAAGCGCGCGTCGTCTACATGGAGTTTGCCCCGGGCGTCTTCGGCATGTTTGACGGTTCTGCCCGCGCCACGATGACGGTGGAGGAGTGATAGCCATGGCAACGATCAACGGAGTTGAACAGGGTGTGTCGACATACAGCTACACCCAGCAATTCATTGAGCGTCCCGATTTCGGCATCGACACCGTCTTGAAGCATGTCGCTGACCTCGGTGTTCGCCGCTTCGAACTCGTCGGTGCGCAAACCTTCGGTGCCTACCCGGTGCCCGAGGCCCGCGAAATCGACGAGGTGCTCGAATCGTCCGAAAAACACGGACTGGAGCCGTTCTCCTATGGCGGCTACGTCGACCTCGGGCGCATCACCGGGTATCGCATGAGCGAGGATGACATCTTGTCGGACATCCACCTCGACATCATGACGACGAAGGCCCTGGGTGCGAAGTACATGCGCGGCTCGGGCATCTCGGCCCAGCTGCTGCCGCGCGTGGCCGAACTCGCTGAGCGCCACGACGTGACGATCGGCCTCGAGATTCACGCGCCGCACACGCCGTCGGATCCCTCGACGCTGGAGTACATGAAGGTCCTGGAGAAGCTGGGGACGACCCGCGTGGGTCTCGTGCCCGACTTCGGGATGTTCATCGAGCGTCCCACCGAGATCGCGATTAACCGCTACGTCGAACTGGGGGCGGATCGCGACCGGCTGGAGTGGATCATCGAGAACCGCCACAACGGCATGACCGAGGAGGAGATGCAGGAACACATCGCCTCACGCGGTGGCGGCGAGGGCGAGAAGATCGCGATCTCCGAGTGGTTCGGTTACCTGTCGTTCGCCCCGGCCGACATCGAGGGCTTCGCCGCGATGGTGCCGTACGTGTCCTACGTGCACGGAAAGTTCTACCACGTCAACGAGGACCTTGACGAGCCGACGATCCCCTACGCCGCGGCCATGCAGACCCTGGTCAAGGGAGGGTTCACGGGCGTCTTCTTGTCGGAGTACGAGGGACATGCCTTCTACCTCGACGATGCCGACGAACAGCTGCGTCGCCACCTTGCGATGGGAGAGAAGATCCTCACGGACATGTAGTTGTCTCTCACGCGTGTGGGGCGGGTGTGTTGCATTCGCCCCACACATGAGTCTCCGCCACGGCGGAGAGCGGTTCCCTGGCCGAGGCCCAGAACTCCGCAGACCCCATCGACCGGTGGGGTTACGACGGAATTTAATAGAGGAATCATGACCTCGACACCTGACGACACGACACCGACCAAGGATCCGATCGGTATCGCTCTCGTTGCGATCCTCGGTGCGTTTTTGGCTAATCTCGACGGAACCGCGATGAATGTCGCCTTGCCGGTGCTGCGCACGCATTTTGGCGGTGGCGGATCCGTGGCCTATTCGACGATCGCGTGGATCGTTTTGGGGTACACCCTCGCTCAAGCGGCCATCGTCCCGCTGACTGACTGGATCCGCCGATGGCTTGGGGCGCGGCGCGCCTTCGCGATCCTCACGGCGCTTTTCACCGTGACATCGCTGGCATGCGGTGTGGCTCCCAGCCTAGGAATGCTCATCTTCTTCCGGGTACTTCAGGGACTCGGTGGCGGCTGCCTCATGCCGCTGGGTGTGTCCGTCCTCGCCGCTGCATCCCCGCCCGGACGTCTGGGGCGGATGATGTCGATCATGGGGGTGCCGATGCTGCTGGCGCCCGTCCTAGGGCCGATCATTGGTGGCTGGCTCGTTCAGTACGCGACGTGGCGGTGGATCTTCTTCATCAACATTCCCTTTGGTCTCATCGCCGTCGTCCTCGCGCTGAAGCTGCTGCCCGATAACGGAACGCGGGCCGAAAAGGGCGTGGACTTCCTCGGTGTCGGCCTTATGTCGCCGGGGTTGGCGTTGTTGCTGTGGGCAATCACGGGGATCGGCTCGAATCTGCCTGCGACGCAGATCATCCCCCTATTTATCGTTGGGGCCGCGCTGGTGGTCGCATTTGTGCGTCACGCGCTCAAGGCGGCGAATCCTCTCCTCGATTTGCGCGTCTTCGCCGATAGGTCATTCCTCGGCCCCCTCGTCGTCATGATGACGTTCCAGGTGGGCATCTTTGCCACGCTGTTCCTCGTGCCCGCGCGTATGCAGCAAATCGGCGAGGTCTCGTCGTTCCACATTGGTCTCATCATGGCCCCGTCGAGCCTGGCCTCGATGGTGACAATGCCGATTGCCTCTTCGCGCGTCGACCGGGTTCCCGTCGGGCGGATCGTGCCGTGGGGAATGGCGGGTATCGCCGTGGGCGTCGTGGGAATGGCGCTCATGGGGGATCTTCCCTGGTGGGTGATGTGCTTCCTCCTCATCATCATGGGACTGGGCATGGGCGCGACGATGATGCCGACGTCAACCGCCTCCATCCAGGGGTTGCCGCCTCACGCGATGGGTAACGCGACGACCGTTTACACGATCGTCGGCCAGGTCATGAGCGCCAGTGGCGTGGCGATGACGTCGACCGTTTTGGCCCGTGGACTCGCGAATGCCGGAGGAGACCACGACGGCGTGCTTGCCGCCTACGGGTGGAGTTTTGCGGCTGCTGCCGTCGTCCTCGTCATCGGTTTCGGCTTGAGTTTCCTGCTGCCGAGAGACCGGGTGCCGCGTCCGACAGAACAGGTAGGCCGCTAGCGTCCCGTCATCCGGGCGTTCGCCTGGGCCATCAACACATCCTGAATGTCGTCGAGAGGTTCGCCGCCCTTGGTGGCCTGGTGCCGCTTCCACGTCCCCGAGCGACGCAGGTGCCACGACGGGACCGACGGGGAGGCCTCACGACGAACGAGGTCATAGAGCTCGGCGATCATGGCGGGATCCTTGATGTTGATAAGGGCCTCAACGCGGCGATCGAGATTGCGATGCATGAGATCGGCCGAACCGATCCATACCTCGTGATCGCCGCCGTTGGCGAACGCATAGATGCGCGAGTGTTCGAGGAAGCGGCCGAGGATCGAGCGCACCCGGATGTTCTCGCTTAGCCCCTTGACGCCGGCGCGAATGGTGCAGATTCCGCGGCAGACGATGTCGATGCTCACCCCGGCCTGACTGGCCCGATAGAGGGCGTCCGTGACAGCCTCGTCGACGAGCGAATTGACCTTGATGCCGATGTAGGCCTCTTTCCCGGCCTGTTTGTTGGCGGCCTCGCGCTCAATGCGCTCGATCAAACCGGGGCGAATGGTGCGCGGGGCGACGAGTAGCCGGTGGAACGACGTGCGCGGGGCGTAGCCCGAGAGCTGGTTAAACAGCCGGGTGAGATCCTGGGCGACGTCGGGATCGCATGTGAGGAGACCTAGGTCTTCGTATCCGCGCGCTGTCTTGGGATGGTAATTGCCGGTTCCGACGTGGCAGTAACGGTGCATTCCGTCGGCCTCTTCGCGAACCGCCATCGACAGTTTGCAGTGCGTCTTGAGTCCGACCATTCCGTAGACCACGTGAACGCCCGCGCGCTCGAGTTGTCGCGCCCACTCGATATTGGCGTCCTCGTCAAAACGTGCCTTGATTTCGACGATTGCGAGCACCTGTTTGCCACTTTGCGCGGCTTCGATGAGGGCCGAGACGATGGGGGAATCCGAGGACGTGCGGTACAGCGTCTGTTTGATCGAGCGCACCCGCGGATCCTTCGCCGCCGTGGTGACGAAGTGCTGCACCGACGTCGAAAACGAGTCGTAGGGTGGTGAAGGAGGATGTCCCCGGCCCGGATTGCCGCGAAAATATCGGTCGGCGTGGCCGATTCGACCTCGGCGAGACCGTGGGCAGTCGCCGGAACAAAGCCCGGGTACTTCAGGCGGCGAATGTCGAGATCATGCAATTCGTTGAGGCACGTGAGATCGAGCGGTTCGGGCAGCGTGAACACGTCGTCGGCACCGATTTCCAGCTTCGCCAACAAGAAAGCGCGGACCACGGGGGTGATGCCCTCGGCGACTTCGAGGCGCACCGCCGGACCAAATCGGCGGCGAAGAAGTTCTTTTTCCATCGCCGTCAACAGGTTCTCGGCGTCGTCCTCCTCGACCTCGAGGTCCTCGTTGCGAGTGAGTCGGAACGTGTGGTGCTCGAGGATCTCCATGCCGGGGAACAGGTGATCGAGGTGGGCGCCGATGATGTCTTCGATGGGGACAAAGGACGCACCCTGGCGCGAATCGATCGCGTCTTCGGGGCTGATTGCGCGGGTCACGTGCTCGATGCACACGAGGCGGGGCAGGGACTCGGGAACCTTGACGCGGGCGAAATGCTGCTTCCCCGTCAACGGGTTACGCAAGACGACGGCGAGGTTGAGCGAGAGACCGGAAATGTAGGGGAATGGGTGGGAGGGATCGACGGCGAGGGGAGTGAGAATCGGAAGATCTGTTTGCGGAAGAAGCCGTGGAGTTTGTCGCGCTCGGCGTCGCTGAGGTTGCTCCAGTGCCGTAGCCGCAATCCCTCATCGGCCAACGCCGGCAGCAGCTCGTCCTGGACGAACTGCGCTTGCCGAGCGCACAGGTCTTGGGCGCGCTCGCTAATGCCGTCAAGTACCTGTCGCGGGGTCAGCCCAGAGGCGGATGTGCGCGCAATTCCGGCGGCGATGCGCCGTTTGAGTCCGGCCACGCGAACCATGTAGAACTCGTCAAGGTTCGACGTGAAAATGGTGGTGAACCAGGCGCGTTCCAACAGCGGCAGCTTGGGGTCTTCGGCTTGCTCGAGGACGCGCTCGTTGAACTGCATCCACGACAGTTCTCGGTCGCCGTAGCGCCCCGCGGGCAGGGGGTGGTCGAGGCCGAGTGGCCCGGCCTTGCGTAGGTCGGGCAGGTTCGGGACGGTCTTAAACAGCGGCGCGTCCTCGCCGTCGTCGTCCTCGTAGTCGGCGTCTTCGTACTCCTCTCCGGGGAATTCCTCGGGAGAGATCTTTGAGGTCACGAGTTCTTCCGCGGTGGCGGGCTCGAAATCCGGTCCCGACGCAGACGTGGCATGGGGAGTCGCCACGTCGTGGTGATGGTCGGCGGTGGACTCGGTCGGAGAGGGGGACTCGTTACTCATCACGTCACAGCCTTTGGGTCGGATCGACAGGTCCTCGCTGTCTAATCTAGCCGGCCGGCTCGCGCTCGGCGGGCGGCTTCGTGAAGTTCCTCGGCGGTACGCGTCAGTGCGCGTGCACGGGTCGTCACGTAATCGGCAAGCGCGTCGGTGTCGTCGGTGATCCATGCATCCCCGAATGTGACACCGGCGGCGAGGATGCGCAGCAACACCCCGGAGCGGGCAAGAAGCGACCACAGAGGAGGCGCGTCGGGAGCGGCCCATTCTCCGCGCATGAGGGCACCAATCGCATGTAGCGTCTCGTCAAGGCCGACCTGGACTCCCTCCGCAACGCCTGGAATAACCGGCGCCGCGATGCCCTCGCGGTACCGCTTGGCCAACTGGTCGGGGTCGCGAACCCCCCACTGGTGGATGAGGTAGAGCCGCCACAGGATCCCCGGCAATGTCGTAGCGGGCGACGACGACCACAGTTCGCATACCGTGTCGACGCCACCTGAGCGAATGATGCCGACGAGCGCGTCGAGATCGTGAGAGTCGTCGTGACCGACGAGTAGTCGCGCCGAGGCGTGGGCTACTTCCGAGTCGCCGGGGACGTCGATGCCTGCTTCGATTGCTTCGGCATCGGCCGGGTCGAGTGGGGCAGGACGACGAAATGGCGCACGAGCCATGATGCACACTCCGTGATCGGCAAGATGAATCACCTCCATTGTCTCTCACAGGGCCCAGCCGTGCATGGCGCCATGGCTGTGCCGGTGCGCTACCACGGGGCGTTCGTGCCATTGCGGCCCTGGAGGAGCAGCGATAACGTCGTTATGACGATCTCAACGCAGAGCTGGTCGGGAGGTGCCGGATATGAACAGGCGCATTGCGGATGTAGCAAGGGAGCGCTCTCGATTGACGCGGCAAGACCTTATTCTGCGCGGTGTCGCCGTCGGGGGCGCCGGCCTCATGATGATCTCGCGCGGGGCGTGGGTTTTTGGATGGTCGCGCATAAGCGTGGCGCAAATCGTTGGTGTCTGTGCGGTGGTGTTGCTTTTCGTAGGCGCTCCCTATCTGGGGTGGATGTGGGGCTGGTTGGGGCCGCGAGCACTCCGGTCACGGAGCATTGTTGTCGGCTTTGCCGCCACGATCGCCATGGCTGCCTTTGGGATAATCGGTAAGGGCGTCGCCGGTTTGGCTCGGCCTCTGCCGTTGCCGTGGGGCCGATTGTGGTGGTTGGTCGTCGCGGCGCTCGTCATGGTCGTGATTGTCAAGAAGATTCCCGACCGTACGCTTACCCCGCCTGCCACACACTCCGAGGCAGGGGATTGGTATCACCAGGTATACGTGCTCTTACGTCATCGCATGTGGTGGCCGCGCGTCGAGGCGCATGCCGCGGTCCAACGTGCGCGCGACGCGGCTACGGCGGATGGCGTGGATCCGGAGGACATGTTTGGAGCGCCGCAGGACTATGCGCGTGTCCTGACTGAAACCGATGGTGGAGCTGCGGTGCAGCGCGAGGCGCGCTTCCGTGTCGGGATCACGACGTTCTTGGCCGCAGCTATGGTTGTTACCGTCGTCATCAGCGTGCGTGATGGATCGTGGTTCACCGCGGTGTGCGCGGCCGGGCTGGGTCTCCTCATGGCAGGTGCCGCGTGGAAGGCCTTCGGTAACGTGCGGTAACGTGCGTGGCGAAGGTGGTCGTTAGTGAGGCGGCCGCCACTTCGGCGGAGTCAAAAATGTCCGCTACACTGGCGATAATGCGCCTATAGCTCAGTTGGTAGAGCAGCGGACTTTTAATCCGTGGGTCCAGGGTTCGAGCCCCTGTGGGCGCACCGACAACTCTTCAAAATCAAGCGCCTTCGCAGGCTTAAACGGGGCAGGAATCCAGCTAGGAACATCCGACGCCCCATCCCAAGTAGGCATCAAGTCCTCAAGGCTAAGACCAAGCGCGGCCGACGCCATCAACACTTCTTGGGCGGTCCATGCAACCTTGCCGCCAAGCTTGCGGCTAGCCGTCCCCTGGGTAATACCAATCATGTCACCGAAGGTGCCGACCGAGATACCGCCATAATTGAGGTATTGACGCACAGTCATGCCGATAGCACTATCGGCGGTAACCTTGCCGACGTCGCGCACGCGCTGTGATCTCCTCATGCCTCAAATGTATCACCTGCTCGCTGTGCGCGCAATGCGCCACCTTGAGCGAGTCTGACCAATCGAGCGCTTGCTATGCATGATGTGCATTATGTATGTTACGAACATGCGAGGCGAAGATAGCGGATCGTTGCAGCTATGTACGGCGAGTGAAGTAGCTCAGCGCCTAGGACAATCACCCGCCACCGTTCGACGATGGGCACGCAAGGGCTACGTGCCGAGTATGCGCACCCCCACCGGGCGACTGTTCTTCCGCGCCTCAGACATCGACGACATGTTGACTAGCGCCGGCGCGGGGTATGGCAAGGACTGCCACCATGACCTCGACTAGGCGCGGCCACAATCCCGTCGCCATCACCGTCCTACGTGCCTACTACGCCTGGCGTGTAGCTAAACGCGTTCCCGGGCTACGGGCCACCCTCGCCTTCATCCCCGCCATCACGCTTGCGGCGCTAGCGGCGTGGGCCGCGTTCGCCGGTAGTGATTCGTTAACACTCCAAACGCTAACCACTGTCCTAGCCGGCCTGGGGAGTGTGGCCGCCCAGGCGTGTGTGGTGTGGGCAGGAATCGACGTCGCCGCCTACATCTGCCACACGCCCCGTGCGCACACCCCCACTCAATCATGACGACACCAACCAAGGGAGACGCCATGAACACACCAACCCACATGTGCCCCGTAAGGCCGGCGATGACGGCGGCCCCACGTGTTACTCTGGCCCCGGGTGCTAACCACACCTTCTACACCGGGCCTTCCCTCCGTGATGGGGCTTATTTGTATCGGCTACCGCTGGCCTCACAGCTTGGCGGCAGTCGGGCGGCGCGTAGCCATACAAGACCCCTACGGGGGGAAAGCTGCGGGCCCGAGTGTAGACGGGTGGTTAAGCGCCCGACGCTAGCCGCTGCTAACCACAGCGGTCAGCGTCGATCGACCGATTTTCTACACGACCCAAGGACTGCCGCCATGACACAGGCGAGGCATACCCGCACACCCAACATGGGGAGTGCGCGATGATCGACAGTACTTTCACTATCACCCCGCACCCTGAATGGGTTAGCGGGAAACTCCCCGACCTACCCGGAGGCGACGCCCTCCTCACCGTCCCATTCGCCGGGATCGGGAACCTCCATGTGTTCCCCGGTTATGTCCTACCCGACGGGGACCACATCAGTGTCCCCGTCATCTGTGGAGTCAACACACCAGACTTCATGATCTTTCCCGCCGATGTTAGGCGCCCCACCGTCGCGCACACAGTGTGGGACTCCCGGACATGGTGTGGCCCTATAAGGGACACCATCCCCACACCACGCCGCCTCGCCACCCGCGAACAGCTAGACACCTGGCCACTGTTGGATATGCCCTTCGCACCCGCATGGGTCGCCACATGGGACCATTACACGTTCGACATTTACGACCTCGGCACCGCCGACTTTGACCGCCACCTCGTATGGATCGACATCCCCAACTGGGATAAAGACACACCCCGCTCCACCAGCGGCCGCGTCCACCAATACGCACACCTCACCCTCACCAAGAACGCCCACAGCGTGATCGACAAGAGCTTGGCCGAATGGCTCCCCGTCGCTGTCGGGGCGTGTTGGCGCGAAGACACCAAAGCCTCTCTAGGAAACAAGTACAAGGGGCAGACCGCATGAACACCCCACACACGCCCCCAGTAAGGCCGCTAGGTTCGACCGCCCCACGTGTTACTCTCAGTGTGGGTGCTGAACACACCTGCTACACCGGGCCTTCCCTCCGTGATGGGGCTTATTTGTATCGGCTATCGCCGGCCTTACAGCTTGGCGGCAGTCGGGCGGCGCGTAGCCATACAAGACCCCTCCGGGGGGAAAGCTACGGGCCCGTGTGTAGCCGGGTGTTCAAGCGCCCGACGCTAGCCGTCCTTGAACAAGACAGCCAGCGTCGCTCGAACGATTTGCTACACAACTCAAGGACTGCCGCCATGACACAGGCTAGGCATACCCGCACACCCCAACGCCGGGACACACGCGGACACGCCCACACCCCACACACCCCTGTCTCTACCTGTCGACCCTTCACGCGTGCTAGCCTGATGGCGGGTGCTAACCACACCTCTCACATCGGGCCTTCCCTCCGTGATGGGGACTATTTGTATCGGCTATCGCCGGCCTTACAGCTTGGCGGCAGTCGGGCGGCGCGTAGCCATACAAGACCCTCGGGGGGAAAGCTACGGGCCCGAATGTGAGCGGGTGGTTAAGCGCCCGACGCTAGCCGCTGCTAACCACAGCGGTCAGCGTCGCTCGACCGATTACTCACATAACTTCAAGGACTGCCGCCATGAACACGGGCAACCGTTGTGGCATACCCCCACACCCCAACGCCGGGGCCTGTATGGGTATAGCGACACCGCACTCACCCGCGCGCACACCCGCACTGAGCGTGGGGGAGGTGAGTCGCTGTGAGTGTTGAAGCAATGGCCTGGGCGCTGAACTGCACCGGGTTGAAACCCACCACCAAGCTGATCTTGCTCGCCCTGGCGAACTATGCGAATGACGATGGGGAGGCCTGGCCCTCGCGTAAGACCCTGGCCTTTCACGGCATGTGTAGTCCCTACACGGTGTCGCGTTCGGTAGCGGAACTACGTGAAGCCAAGCTCGTTCAGGTTGAAGAACGCTGGGTAGTCGCGACGAACACGGCCTCACACGGACACATCAGACGCGCCAGCAACATCTACGTACTCGCCCTGCCTGACGCGATTGAGCGCACCCGTAACCAGGTCAACGCCCACGCCTATGAAGTCCACCGCCGCAACCAGAACAACGCCCCCAAGAACACCACGCCCAACGACGCCCCGCCTAGCCTCGAGACGGTTACGCCCGAGGAGGCCGGCGAGGCCGGGGCGGGCTTTGACCAGTGGCAGCCGTGGGAAGGCGATAACGGCAACTGGGACATGCCACCCGACCCCTGGGGCTATGACGCCCCCGAGGACCCCTGGAGCGACTACCCCGCACCCGAGTACGACGACACCTGGACGGGCTGGACGGGGGAGGAATACCCCCACTCTGAGGCCCCCGTCGACGACTACGCACCCGACCAGACCGCGGGTAATACGCCTAACCCGAGCGAGGCCGACCTTACTAAGGGCAGCCTTGCCGAGCCGGGTAAAACCGCAGGTCGCAACGATGGTGCTCATTTGTCACCATCGTTAACGAAGGTGACAAATCAGCAAAACGAAGGTGACCCAGCGCGCACCTTCCATATAAGGAAGGAACCCACACCAGAAGAACCCAAACCAAACCAAACCGTTATAGAACCTTCTCACCAAACGCGCGAGAACGATTCTCGGGAACGGTATGGTGCGGATGCTCCGCAACGACCAGACACGACCACGCCACCGCGGCAGGACTCGGCGGGTTCGCCGCCTGCCCGACGCACCCCAGCCTCGACGCCACGCACCAACGCCAGCGCCAGGCCCGAGGCCAGCGCTAGGCCCGAGGCTGGCGCGAGGCTTGGCGAGAAGTCCGGGCCGGCTAGGGCCTTTGCACGCCACCGCGCCGAGGCAGCACCGGGGAAAACACTCGCAGGCCGGCCCCAAGCCGGGACCTCGACCAGGTCCAGGCCGGGCGGGGTTAGCGCCAGCCAGCCCCAGCCAGGCACCCCGCAGGGCGCCCCACAGGCCGGCCCGTCGAGGGCGGCTGCATCTCGCCCCTCGAGGGCCGGGAATACCCGGGTGGATCCGGACGCGTTTGCCCTGGCTAGCGCGTGTTTGCCAACCGGCTGGATCGGGTTGCTGGGAGCGTCGCAGATCGAAGAGATCGCCCGGCACTTGCAGGCCTTGACGGGGCCGGGGGAGTGGACGCCCTCGCAGATCCAGGCACGCTTGGGCTCAAACCCGCTCCCGCCGGCGTTGCGCAACGCGTGTGGCCTGATCCTCCACCGGCTCTCGAGCGAGATCGCGAGGCTGGATTCGCCGGCAATCACAGCGAAAAAGACCAAGAACGCCCAGGCCGGGAAAGAGCGCGAGGCCTTGGCGGCGCGTGAGGCCGCCGACGCGAAAGCCGCCGCCGAGGCCGACGCTAGACGTTTGGCCGCGATGAGTCCGCTGGAGCGGGCGTGTGAGGAAGCCCGAGACGCCTACGTGAGCCACCAACACGCCACCGGCGCCTCGATCGCCGCCGCGTGGCGCACGATGCGCAAACTCACCGAACGCCACGGCACCCCTACCGGTCTGGCTAAAGCGCTTACCGCCACTGGCGATGCCCGCCTCGCAGGGCTCGCGGAGCGCTTGGCCTCGTTGAGTGAGGGGGCCGCGAAATGAGCAACCTCCACGACCAACCGCACACGCTGTCCCAACCGGTTGAGAACACCCCGGAAGACACCACCTGGACCCGCATAGGCCTAGCCGGCCTGCTTGGTTGGGGTCTCGACGTGATCGCACCAGCCGGGTTGGGCTTGTTGCACATGTGGCTCGCGTGGGGCCTGGCCTCGAATATTGCCACATTCCTCACCGGCCTCTTCACCGGCACCGGTTTGGCCGGCCTCGATGTGGCAAAAGTGATGGCTCTGGCGTGTGGGTGGATCTTTGGTTGGGTTAGCTTCGGCCTGATCGCCTATGCGAACCGGGGCAGTGTGTGGGGCGGCCTGATGATGCGTCTGTGGCTTGTCACTAACGCCACCGCCCTTGCCCTGGGCTCGACCCTCACCATGCTTGTGAACGCCTCGTAGGGGTTGTGGTGAGTGTGATCGAGAAAAACATGGTGATCTGCCAATCCGGGTTCCTCGCCTTGAAACCACCCGCACCCGGCCCCGACGCGGCCACACGCGGCCTGCTATCGATCTTGTGGGACCACTGTGATGCTGAGGGACGTCTTTCTGGCTACCGCGACACCCTCGCTCCACTGTTCGGGGCAACGAAGGCCGGGCGGGCGAACTACCGGGCCGCGATGCGCAGCCTTATGGAATATCGCTTAATCAACCGCTCGAGCGGGGGCAGGCTCTACCTCGTGGCAGCCGCAGCCGATCTCGAGACCGGCACCACCCACCCCGCACCCCTCACCGACCAAGACGACAACAACGACACCACCAACACCAGCGACACCGCTAGCGACGCCGACGGCACCACCAACGACACCGACACCGCCGCCGACGGCATTAACGGCGCTAGTGAGGCCGTGAGTGGGGGAGTGGGTGATGTCTCGTGTTGACCCCGAATGCTCACCTATGGGTGGAGTCCCACCAGCTCTCGCGTGCCCAAAAACCGATCCTCACCGAGGTTGCCCGCTGGGTTGACCCCGAAGGCGTCGCACTGGGGTTGACCCGTAGAGACATTCAAGACGCCACCGGCTACTCGCGTACCCACGTCGCGAAGATCCTCACCCACCTATCCGACCTGGGCCTCATCCGTATCCGTCAACGCCATTTCGCGACCTATCGCGGCGCGGTCACTGAGATGTGTTTGCCCATCGATATGGAGGCCACGGATGCGCGGCTTAACGCCGCGAACACCGTCACCCCCACCACCACAACCAGCCCGGCCCGTACCGGCCTAGAGCGGCTCAACCTCGCTACTGATACCGGGATCCGTGAACTCGTGATCTCGGCTAAGAACACCGGTTGGGACGCTATCGAGACCCGTGTGGTGAGCATGTTCATGGAAGTGGCCGCAGATAAAATGATGCTCTACAACAAGCGGGCAGGACACACCACGATGACCGCAGCCGGCATCGACCCCACCACACCTAGCGGGCGCAATCCTTGGCCGCGGATGTGTGGATCGCGCTACAAGAACACGCCGAAGAAATCGCCCACCCGCCGCCACATGGTCCGTCCTGCTGCGCTACGCCTCCCGCCGGTTCCGGGACCAATGCAAGGGCACCGCTACTAGCCTCGACCCAACCGATATGGCCCGCACACTCACCACACACGTAGACGGCAAGGCTTCGGTGAGTGGGCCTACCACTGACGCCATCACCTATGCCGCTCTGCTCGATCACCCAGCTTTTACCGGGTTCGCCTTCGCTTTGATCTCTCACCAGGTCCACCCGCGCCTGGCCTGGGCTGCTACGTTGCGTGTTTTCCAAATCGCGATGACCACTCGCGCCTCGTATGAGCACACCGTGGCCGGGAAAGACCCCGCCTTGCGCATCATGGGATTCTCCCGGCCTGCCGCGATGGCCCTCATGACCGCCCTCACCGGGTCACGCCGTGGCGCCACTAGGGGCTTTTTGAGTATGGGTAATACCCCTAACGAAGACGAACTCGACCACGTGATCGCCACCGTCGTGCTCCCCCACCTCCACCCACAACTCAAAGCCACCGCCTAACCACCACACACATCGTGCCCGCCCTGTGGTTACTCCCTCGGGGCGGGCACACCCCTACCCAAGCCCCGCGCGTGTGTGCGTGTGCGCGGGGTGTGTGTGCGTGTGTGGGGGCGTGTTGTGTGCGCACGGGTGCATGTCATAGCGGGGTCTCTCCCACGCGCCACGTGGGCGATACCCCACCTGTCAATCTTGTCCATCTCTTCGAGGAGACAAAACATGTCCGACTCGCTAAGGAAACAGTGGGCACGCACCGCCTCCACATTGGCGCTGCTGCTGGCTGGCTGCCTCTCGATCGCGGGTATGGGGCTTGCCGCTCCCCAAGCCGCTCACGCGGTCACGATCGCCAACACTTCGGGTGCTGGCTACGCCATGTACATTCCCCAAGCCGGCCACTACACGTGGCTAGGCGCGTTCAAAGACCCCTCCGGTAAGGCAGACGCGGGGATCTCGTGGTGTACCGAGATCGACGCCGTCGCGCCTGGCCCGCACGAATACCTCCACGACTACGAACTCGTATCAAACCAGCAAATCATGCCGCTGGGTGGAGAAGACATCACCATCGGGTCTGCCGCGCAGATGGCGTGGATTTTGAAGAAGTATGAGGCCGTGAACACCGCGGACTCGCGGGCCGCGATTGCCGCTATCGTGCACCTGAACTACGACGCCACGAACAAGGATTCCTGGGTCACCTACTGGGGCGAGATCCAGAAGCAATACCCCAATGTTGCCAAGCTGACGCGTCAATATATCGCCGAGGCCAAGGCCGCCTCCCCCCACTCCTACACGTCCTCGACCGTGGACGGGGCCAAGGACAAGGAAGGCAAGATCTACAACATCGGCGTGTACTCCCAAGCCAACCAGTGGGTAGCCGGTATCCCGGTCACCGTCATCTTGAAGGGCCCTGCCGTGTTCAAGGCCAACGGTAAGGACACGTGGACGGGCACCAGCCAGGCTGGCCCGATCGAGCTGGAATGGGTTGCCACCGGTAACGGCACGGTTACCTATGCCACCAAGTTCAACTTTGACGGCACGGTCAACCACCTCCAGTCCAAGCCCGGTTTCCAAAACATGCTGTTTAACCGCAACGACCCCACCGACCACTACGGCCCCACGGGCGAGTTCGATGTGGAAAACATCAAGTTGAAGACCACCGCGATGGGCGCCCAAGACAAGGTTGTGCCCTCCCTGCCTAACCAGAAGATCACCGACACGGTGTGCTACACCAACCTCATTGCCGGTAAGGAATACACGCTAAACGGCGAGTTGACCGACAAGGCGACGGGTAAGGCGTTGATGGCGCAGGCTACGGGTAAACCCTATGAGGCCACCAAGACCTTTAAGCCTGAGAAGGCTGAGGGGTGTGTCGATATGGTGTTCGACGTTGACGGGCGTGACCTCATCGGTAAAACCACCGTCGTCTTTGAAGACCTCATCCATGAAGGCAAGTCGGTTGCCACCCACGCCGACATCGAGGACCACGACCAGACCATCCCGCCCCCGCCCACCGTCAAGACCACCGCAATGGGCTCAACTGACGGGGATAAATTCGTGGCCGGGCTGGCTAACCAAAAGGTGTTCGACAAGGTCTGCTACGACTCGCTCATCCCGGGTAAGGAATACACCCTCGCCGGTACCCTCATGAACCAGTCCACCGGTAAGCCCCTTACCGCTAAGGCGACGGGTAAGTCTTACACGGCCACCAAAACCTTCACACCTGAAGCGGCTAAGGGCTGTGAAATGATCGAGTTTACCGTCGACGGGCGCGACCTCACCTCGGCTCCCACCGTGGTGTTTGAAGACCTGCACATGGGCAAGCTCAAGGTAGCTACCCACGCCGATATCAAGGACAAGGACCAGACCATCCCGCCCGCACCTGGGGTGAAGACCACCGCCAAGGACGGCAAGGACGGGGACAAGGAAATCGCGCCCAAGGGCAACCAGACGATTACCGATAAGGTCTGCTACACCAACCTTGACCCGGCAAAGGAATACACCCTCACCGGCACCCTCATGGACAAGGCCACCGGTAAGCCCCTTACTGCCAACGGCAAGCCTGTGAGCGAGACGATCACGCATAAGCCGACCAAGGCCAATGACTGTGTAGACGTCACCTTCACCGTTGACGCCACACACCTTGCCGGCCACGACATCGTCGTGTTCGAGTCCCTGGCACACAACGATCGCGAGATCGCCGTGCACGCCGATATTGAGGACAAGGGTCAGACGGTCCACGTCAACAACCCGCCGCAGGAACTGGCGAAGACCGGGGCTAGCGCAGCTGCCGTCGGCCTGTTCGCCCTCTTCCTCATCGGCTCGGGTATCTCGATGAGCGCCCACCGCCGCAAGGCCACCACCAAGGCCTAAAACGGCCCCCCTCTAGTTGTGCCCGGCAAACCCCACCAGCGTGTGTGGTTTGCCGGGCACACCCCCACAAACGCGCCTGTAGGAGTAAGGACGCTATGAAACTCGCAACCATCTTCGCCCCCACCCTCTGCCTCGCCTCATGCGTATTCCTCCCAGCCGCCGCTATCCTCAACACCTGTCAAGCCCACGCCACCACAACCACCATGACCGGGTTCGACCCCGGCACCGTCCCCCCGGCTTACGTCGAATCCGTCAAAAAGGCCGGCTCGATTTGTGCACCCATCACCCCTGCCCTCATTGCGGCCCAGGTAGAAGCCGAATCCAACTGGAACCCCAACGCCACCTCATCGGCTGGCGCGCGCGGCATCTCCCAATTCATGCCCTCCACCTGGGCCAGTTCCGGCCTGGATGGTGACGGGGACGGCAAAGCCGACATAACTAACCCAGCCGATGCCATCTACTCCCAAGGCCACCTCATGTGTGACCTGTATGAACGCATGAACTCGTGGGCACAATCAGGAAAGATCAGCCTCGGCACCTACTCCATCACCGACCTAGCCTTGGCCGCCTACAACGCCGGCGAAGGGGCTGTGGCAGAAAACCACGGCGTACCCCCATACGGGCAAACCCTCGCGTATATCCCCAAGATCAACGATCTGGCCAAGAAATACGGGGCCACCATCACCACCACCGCCTCCACCACCCAAGCCACTAAGGCTGCAAAGCTAACCGACCCGAACAAGACCAAGAAACCCACCAAAACCGAAGGCGAAGGCCAGGATGCGAAGACGAATGCGAGTGGGGGAGTGGGCGAGTCGGGTTGGGATGGCAGTTTCTCTCCACCCAAGACCGGGAGTCTGTCCATCACCTCTCCCTTCGGCTACCGCATCCACCCCCTCACCGGGGCCCCGAAGCTCCACCAAGGCGTCGACCTTGCCTCACCCACCGGAGAAGCCCAGTTCGCGACCGCGCCAGGCGTGGTCTATGAGGTGAAAATGGTGCAAGGATGCGGTAACTGGGTCCGTATCCGCCACGGCTCATTTGGCGGGCATGAATGGACCACCACGCACTGTCACCTGTCTGTGCCAGAAGCCAAAGTTGGCCAACACGTCCGCGCGGGCGATGAAATCGGCAAAACCGGGTCGACGGGGGCGGTTACTGGCCCGCACGTGCACTACCAGATTGAACGCGATGGCCAACCCATTGACCCCATGCCCTTCATTGAGGGTAAAACCGCTACCGCAACCGGAACCACCGCAGCCGGCAGCTCTGACGGGGCGGGTTTGATGAATTCATGTGCGACCTGTTCGGGCTAGGCAGCGACCAACCCACTAACGACATCCCCACCACGCTCACCAACGCCCACCAAGCCGCCATCTTGAACACCGCTAAATCCAAGATCGGGACGAAATACGTGTGGGGCGGCGGGGACAACAACGGCCCCACCAATGGCGGCTTTGACTGTTCGGGCTTCGCCAAATTCGTCATGTACCAATCCCTAGGCGTCGACCTACCCCACAACTCTCAACAGCAATACGACGCCACCAAAGCCCACACCATCACCACGAAAGCCTCCGAGGTCACCACCAAGGCCCAACCCGGCGACCTACTCTTCTACGGCACCGGCCCGGGCAGGATCACCCACGTTGCTATCTACGTCGGTAACGGCCAGATCAACCACGCCGCGAACCAGCGCGCCGGCGTGATCGCGCAAACCTTCTACCCCGACACCTTCGTCGCAGCAACCCGCTTAGAGAAGAAAAACTAGAAAGACACACCACCCATGACCACCACCAACACACCCGCCGCTGACATGTCTTCCATGCCGCTACTTCCGCCGCCGCCTCCACCTGCCGGGGGTCTGATTTTGGCCGCATATCGGGAGTGTTTGCGCACCGTGACCACGATCCAATGGCTCACCGACCACGGCATTAGCGATGGGGCCTGGGAAGAATGGGAGCTGGCCGGAAACATCGAGCTACAACGCGCCGCCATCACCGCTGGCCTCACCCACTCACCCCTCATCATCGAAGACACCGGGGAAGCCATGTTCGTTCGCGGTGACGGCTTCCAACCCGAGATCCTCGATGAGATTTGCACCCGCCGCTACCCCCACACCTACACCCCAGACAACGTCGAGCACCCGGTCGTCTTCCACCATCACCCGCCTTATACGTAAACGTGCGTGTGTGGGTATGACTAAAGCCGGGACCGACCCTAGGGGCAGGATCGGGACCGGCTTTAGTCGTCATCCCTCGAAAAGACGTTCGCGAATTCTCTACCTAGTCACCACCTCCCTACACATCACCAGTTCATTACGGGTAAAACCCTTAATCCTCTGCCTCGCCTTCCCCTGCCTGTGCTGCTTCGGCCTGTTCGGCTTGTTCCGCCACGGCTTGAGCGGCGAGTGCGAGATCTTCTTCAATCTGGGCCACGTCCTCATCAGGCAACCTCAAGTCACCAAGCGGGGCGAACGGTTCCCCCTTCAACGCACTTGAATGAATCGTTGCGCCCAAGGCACGCAACGCGTGATCGCTCCACCCCACCGCGCGAGCACCGTTCAAAGCGGTGGTGTAGCGCGCATGAGCGGCACGCATATCTGCGTCAGCGCGACCCAACACGTAGAGCGCGCCAAGATTGAGCGACAAGTGTTCAAGTTCAATTCCCATACCCCCATATGCGCCACCGCGCACACCCCACCCACACCCGGCACCCACCACACATGTTCCGACCCCACACCACACCGTCTAGGCAGTGGCGCACCTCACTAACCAGGGGTACGTGTCGGGCCTATCTGGGGTCACTATGTGACCCCAGATCTCATGAGAGACCGTAATAAATTCGTGATCTTGTGCACACAAACGCGTGGGGGGTGTGCGCAGGGGAGCCCTTACAAGTGCCAGTAGTTTTCACAACCGGAAGGACCCCCACCATGTCACGCGTCCACATCACCGTCTCCGGCATCATCGCCAAGGCACCCCAGCTCCACACCGCCGACGCCACCACCTACACCTATGCCCACCTCTCCGCCCGCGACTCCACCCGCGACGAACAAGGCAACTGGGTGAACGGCCCCACCACGTATTACTCCATTAAGGTTCGCGGCAAGGCCGCCGCGAACCTTGTTGACACTGTGACAGCGTGTGGGCCGATCCCCGTCATCGTCGCCGGCACCCTGAAAACCCGGCAGTGGGTGGATGAGGACGGAAACAAACGCATCTCGCGCACCATCTACGCCGACCACATCGGCGCCTCCTTCAATGTTCCACTCACCGTCTTCGCTCCCGCCAAGACGGGGGAGCCTCCCTTCGATGGGGACTACGAGTTCACCGTCGACGATGACGACGAGTTCTAGCCGGCGCCGCGGACACACCCCACCGGGGCGTGTCCGCGGGAGCGGGGCCGGGCCCGGGGTGCTAGGCGAGACCGCCGGGTGCCGGGCCAGGCGTGGGTGAATGTTGTGGGGCCAAACGCTAACCGCACTCGCCACGGTTCGGGTTCATTAAGCGACTTAGTGGCGTCCCTTGGCCTGTTTCCCCTGTCTCTGGCGTGGCTGGGGTGTGGGGGAGTGAAGCAAACCGGGTCTATCACGCGTCCCGCTCCAGGCAACACACCCGGCCTGGCCTAGCCCACACACCTGCGGTGTATGCGCTAGGCCACCCCAGGACCCGTGCTGCCTTCCCGCTTGTCGACGCGTGAGGCACGCCCCTTGTCTTCACTCAATACCCCCACACGGGGCCACACAGAAAGAAACAGACCAATGACCACCACGCTCTACCTCGCCACTCTTCCCAACTGCCCGCGCTGCCGCATGGTCAAGCGCTGGCTCACCACCCACAACATCACCCACACCACCATCGACCTGACCAACCACCCCGACACCCTCGCCCAACTCAAGACCCGAGGCGCCACCAGCGCCCCCGTCCTCTACACGCCGGGCACATCCGGCCCCGTCATCGTCTCCACCGGGTTCAACCCCACCGAACTCACCCAGCTCACCCGCTAGCCCCGCCGCGCCCGGCCCCACCAAGGGACCGGGCGCGGAACATGCGCCGGGCTGGCCTGGCTAGACCAGGGGAGGGCGTACGCCGCGGCGACGCCACCGCAGGCGGCGGCGTCACTGTATCCCCCCGCGACCGGCTCAGCTACGCTGACCCGCCCGCGTCGAGCCTTGCGACACCCACCAGCGCCCACACCTGGCCCAGCGCTGTAGCGGTTGAGGGCTTAACAGCCCCAGGCGACGCCACCGCGGGTGGCGTCACAGTCTCATGGCGCCGCCCCACGACGGGGCGGCGCTGGGATGCCTGGCCCCACCGCCGCTCTATTGCCCACTCACCCTCGATCCCCACCCGGGGCGTTTTTGGTTCCATCCCTCCACTGCTTTTGCGCCGGTCTCGGCTTGCGTGAAGCAGCGGTAGCGGTCCCCTCCGGCGTCCCCATTTGTCGGGGCGGGTGTGGGCGGGGATGGGGGCGCACGGCACGCGGCGCGGGGTACAAAGGCGGCCACACCCTCACGGGCGTGGCCACAGTCCCCCTGCTTTCCGTGCGGGCCAGCCCAGCAAGGCTGGTCTAGCCCGCACGAAAAGGGTGTTGGTGGACTCCAGACGCCCGGGCCCCGTATTAGCGCGTGTGGTTCGCGGGGCGGGTCTCGGGGAAACGCCACGGCACGCCTCATGATTGAGCCCTTTCTTATTCGTGTCACGGGCACGCAAGCGTGCCCGAAAGGGGCGGGCGCGGAGGCGTTCACGCGCCAGGGGAGGCGGCCCCGCAAGGCGTCTACACGATTGAGCGATGGGGGCGCGAACAGGCCGGCGTGTCGGGGACTGGCGAGCCGGCACGCGTGGGTGACCAGTCGAGGGCGCGGGGGGGTGAGGGCGATCCCGGCCCCCACCCCTGTTCGCCTCGCGCCCCGATGCGGTAGACCATCGAGGAATCGCCGAGGCAGCCACCGGGGGCTCGGTCACCAAAGGAAGGCGATAAGCCCGCCGTAGTAGGCGGCCACTTGGTAGCAAAACGGGGTCGGCAGTATTCATGTCGGCCCCCGGTCGAGTTGACGCCGGCGCTACCTCCCTTCATTGGGAAGCCCCTTCGGGGTCTATCACACCTCTCGCGCCACGCAACGCCTCCGGGTGTCACCTCGCACACACGCGCTAACGCGCGCATGAGCGAGGCCACACCCTCCGGCTTATGCGCTCTGCTCCAGGCGTGATCGAGCGCAAGCGCCTTCCCAACGAAGGGAAGCGCCCAAGCTCACCAAATACGACCTAAAGGAGGCCGACATGAACACTGCCGCTCACGAAACTGTGGACCGTTTAGCCGCCTACTACGACGACCTCATCGCCTACTTCGCCCACCATGACCTCGCCCCCGGTAACTACCTCGACGATGCAGCCCTCGACATTGTCTACCGCATCGGGACACGAGGCGAATACCGAGGAGCCGAGATCACCCTCACCCCCACCGCGCCCACAATCCGCCTCAACACCCACACGCGCCAGCTCACCAGCCCCCGCCACGCCCGGCCCGTCCCCGCCCCCATCGTCCAAGCCCTCGACGACGCCTTACAAGGCCGCCTCCCCCAAGTAGCGCACCACTAAGACCGCGCCCGCCCCTCGACGTGGGGCACACAAGGTGCCCCACTACGACCCGAATTAGAAAGGACTCAATCATGAGCCACATCATTCGTTTCCCCGAGACCCGCCCCGCGAACCACACCGTTACCACGAACGCGCCCGGGCGCCTGGAGTCCACCAACACCAACAACCCCGCGCCGCGTGCCGCCGCCCCCATCCCCGCCCACACCCGCCACGACTCCAGCATCGACGCCCTCGCGGACCGCTACCGCCGCATCACGGAAGCCGAGACCGGCGCAAACATCCCGCGCACCTTCCCTAACGCCAGCCTGATCAGGCTCCCCAACGAAACCGCCCCCCAATGGTTGCGCCGCGTCTTGTATACGCTTCGGCGCCGCAACGAGCCCGCGGCCGTGTCGCTTACGCGTTATACCGCTATCACCGGTGACAGCTCCCTCACCGACGGGCGAGAAGAACTGATCGAAGACGTCGCAGCCGGGCGCCGTATCACCTTTGACAACACCGACACCGACGCGAGCCAGGCCGCACGCGCCCGCGCCTTTGAACAGGGCATCGAGTTCACGGCCGAACGCGTCTACGAGAACCTATCTAACTACCAAGCCCGCCGGCGCGCGATTAAATCGCAACTGGACTACCTCAAGTCCGTCACCACCAAAGCCCACCGCGCCAAGGCCTGGCAAGATAAGAAGTTCCCCGACGTCGAGCATCACGTGCTTGCGCGTGACTCGCGTGCCGCTCACTGGTTTAGCCACATCGAGATCGACAACGATGTCACCCCCGCGGCCTGGCACACGTTCGACGAAGAAGCCAATAAAGCCCTTCTTGGGTTCCTGCCCTACTGTGAAGCCCTCGCACCCGCCCTGCGAGTGCGCTACCTCGGCAAGCATCGCGCCCTCGGCGTCTACTGGTCCCACGTCAACACCATCGCCGTTGACGTGCGCGACACCCGCTCCTTCATCCACGAATACGGCCACCACCTCGACCTCGCAGTCTTCGGCGGCTACTCCCTCACCAAGGAATTCGAACCCATCATGCGCGCCTACTGGGAGCTGCTCGACCTGGAGAACATGACGCCCGCACAGGTTAACTACTACATGACACCCACCGAGATTTTCGCCCGCGCCTTCGAGTACTACCAAGCCCCCAACATCGCGCACGGGTCGATGATCATCAACCACAAGCGCATCGACACCAAGGCGCCCTACGCACCGTTCAAAAACGACGACCTAGGCGCGAACGTGTTCGACACCTTCGACCGGATCTTCGGAACCACCACCCCCACCACCGAGGCCACCACCACGACCACGGCAGCCGCCCACCGCAACACCGCAGCCACCATCACTAGCAACGATTGGGAAAACATCCCCCTCTTCTAGACCCGCCCCCACACCCCGCACCCCCGCCGCCCAGACGCGGCGGGGGTGCTACCCATACCCACAACCCCGCCCACACCCGGCGCGGCCCGGCCCGCCGCAAGGCGACGAGCCGGGCCGAGTCTCGCCACCGCGACGCGGCGGCGAAGTGGGGGGAGCGAGGCCGGCCCGACACAAACCGGCAGTGTCTTTCCGCCGTCCCCGCTCCCCCCACACCCCCCTGCGCAACCCGGCCGGGGCGGTCCCCTGGCATAAGCGACTAGCGTTAGACCTTCACCGCGGTGTTGCCCACAGTGGGCACAGCCGCCCCGGCTACGCCGGCGCCTGCACCCAATGTGGACAACCGACCAGCGGCACAGGCCGCTACGCGACCTGTCGCAATCTGTCTGTGCGCGAGGCGGGCGCGAGCGGGGGTCGCGCACCTCTGCTCGGCTCACGCCGAGCCGCGAGGTGCCAGCTCACCCCTCGCGCGCCCCGCGCACGGCCCGGGCCGCTGGCCCGGGCGGCAAGGCCCGCCGCGGCAGCGACGGCCCTTGCCACACGCACACCCACACGCATGCACAGTTCACGCCGCGACTCACTGTGGACCAGTGACAGTCACAGAGACGATGACGCACCCACCGCGCGCGACAAGTCACGCGCGCCACTGCGCACCCGCCACCACGTCGACACCATCGACGCGCCACCCCGCACACAGCAGCGGCGCGGGGTGTGTGAAGGACTATGCACGCTACCGCGTGCAGTCCCACACGACCCACGCACGCACTCGCACACGCGCCGCGACCACACCCACGCCGCACCCGCGACCACCCCGCACGCGGTAGTGACGCGGGGTGTGTGGAGGACTGTGCACGCTGCCGCGTGCAGTCCCCACACTGCCCCGCGCACCCGCGCACGCACTCTCGCACGTACTCGCGCACGTACTCGCGCGCGCCTTGCACCAGCCACGTGACACCGCGGCGGCGCGTGTGTGAAGACGCGTGCGAGGCTACGCCCGCACACCCTTCACACACGCGTGCCCACCCGCGGCACTAACCAGCGCCGTGAACATTCGTTCACGCCACCACCCCGGCACACACACCCGGCGCACGGTGTCGGCGCGGGCGTGGAGACGATGCACGCTACCGCGTGCAGTCTCCACACACCCGCACACGACCCCCGCACGACCCGGTGAGACCCCACGCGCAAACCCCGCGCGTGGACTCCGTTCGTGTTCGTTAAGAGTTCTATCGCTAACGAACTCGACCCCGTCGCGTCCCTGCTCCCTCCTCTCGCACAGGTTCACGCGCACTCTCTCGACTCTCGCGAGCCGACCCCGTTCCGTTCCGTTCCACCCCGTGCGCGAGGCCGTCACGCACCCGTGAAGCGAGGGGACACGTGCTGTGCGCGTCGCGTGCAAGAGCGCGCACAGCACGTTCACACTCGCGTTCACGACGCGTGCGCGACCCTGTCGCGCTAGTCGCACAGGCCGGCGAGCGGCCTGTCACTACCCCCGCGCGCGGCCGTGCACATGCTCGCGCACGCGCCTTGCCGACTCGCTCACGCTCGCCGTCACTGCCCGTGCACAACCACGCACACAACCGCGCGCAACGGTCCCAGCCCGAGGGGCCGGGACGCAAGATAGCGATAGGTACTGACCTAACTTTTTACGCGCAAGCGCTACTGGACCCACCTTTGCGCGCCATTGCGCGCAAAGGTCTAGGTCTCGTTGCACTGGGCATTCTGTGCGGCTACACGCCCGCGACTAGCCGCCCGCGGCGGCCCGTTCGACGATGAACACACCACCACGACACACACCACGGCGTGTGTGCGCAGGGGCGCATTACTAGATGACCAACACACCAGGGGAGGGAGACGCGACCATGACGACGACGAACACGACGACACCACAACCACTCCAACCCCTCACCAACCGCGCACCTCTGAAGCGCGGACGCCAACCCAAGGACCACACACCCGGATGCATCGAACGACTTACCGTGCGTTGTTTTCCCGAAGAGCGCGACCGGGTTAAGACCAACGCGGCAGCCGCGGGCTGTTCAGTCAGTAACTACATCGTGCGCCGGTGTGCCTACGAAGTCACCACCGGCTCCAACCTGCAAACCGAACTCGGCCTAACCCGTATCGACGTCAACAACCTTGCCGTACTCATGCGCAGCATCAACGCCCGCTTGCACACACGTGCACTCGACCTCAACGCCGCCACACGACAAACACACCTCTCACGCGCCATCCCCAACACCTACAACACCACCGTGCAAGCCTTCGTCCAGACCCTCATGCCCTACACGTTGTTGTCGAAGACCTTCACGCACTACCTCTACAACCGCAACCGACGTGGACTACGCATCCTCACACCCGACGCACTCAACCCCAAGGGCCGCCAAGTCCGCAGCGAAGGCGACCGGCGCACCGTGACCATTAACGTCAAGTGCACGCCGCTTGTTAAGACCCTCATGGTTAACAACGCAAACGCGCTCGGCTGTTCGCTGTCCCATCTCGTCATCCACCGGTGTGCCTTCACACCCGAAGCCCCGACCCACCTCGATACGTTCTCGCTTACAACCGTTATCGATCTGCTCGGCTACCTCGCCCACTTCACCCGCATCCTCGCGTTGAGCGAATCCAACCTCGCCCAAACCGCGATGTACCCCAACGACTACGCCGCCTGGCCCGGCACCCGCGCACACCTACACGACCTCGCAGACTCCTACACCGGCTACGCCAAAACCATCGCCACACGCATTGGCCACGACCTCACCCACGACCGCGCATGGTGGCACCTGTCATGATCGTTAAAGAACTACGCACCGCCTGGCCCGAAGACCTCATCGCCTACCTCGTCGGGCCCGGACACCACAACGAACACCACGACCCCACACTCATTGCCGCAGACGCCGGCACCCAACACCACTGGGGCATCGACACACCCCTCACCCCGGCTATGGCTACAGACCTTAACCAAGCCATCACCGGACACCTCGACGACCTCGACCAACTGCCCACCTACATCTCTAAGCGCACCAGTAAAGACGACATCGCCACCCGCAAGCGCCAACCCTGGCGTGCCTCCCACATCGTCCTCTCAGCCGCGCCCACCGACGGGCAACTCGATAACTCCACGTGGCGAATGATCGTCAACCACCTATTCGAGAAAGCCGGGATCATCGACGACGCCGGGCACAGCGAATACAAATGGGCCGCCATCAACCACGGTGCTTCACAAGGCAACGGGCTCTCCCACATCCACGTTGTCATCGCCTCTACCTCACTGGCAGGCCGCCGCCTCCCCACACGCAACGACATGTATCAGCGCCTACAAGCCGCCGCGCTCGACACCGAAAAGACCTTCGGCCTCTACGTCATCACCTCACGCGAAAAACACACCGCCACACGCGGCTACACTCACCGCGACTACGCCCACACCCTGCACTCGCGCCCGGTACGCGACGAACTCAAGCGCCGACTAGTCGCCGCCGCCTATGCGTCTAAGAGCGAGACAGAATACTTTGCGCGCCTACGCAGCCTAGGCGTCGACTTCATCCCGCGCTGGAAGAAGGGCACCTCGCTCACGCGCGGTGACCTTGCGTTGGCCGGCTACGCCGTCAAGCTCGCCGAACAACCAGACGGGCCGTGGTATGCCGCCGGCAAGATCTCGAAAACCCTCACCCTGCCCAACCTCCGCCACGACCATGCATGGTCCACCGAGGCGGCAGACCTGATGGAAGCAGCCATCGAGATCACCCGCCGCAAGAGCGCACAAATCGGGCCCGACCATCTCCACACCCACACACCCCAACCCACCTCTACACTCACCGACGAATGGAACAGCGTACGCGAACACATGCGCGGCCTCACCCACGACGACCCCGCGTGGGTCGACATCACCCGCCAATACGCCTCCAGCCTCTACGCCCTGTCCACACAGCTAGAGAAAGACAAGCCCGGCAAGCTCTACGACGCCGCCGACGCGTTGTACAAAACCACTGAGTACACGCGTACCCACGGACGCGGCCGACCCTTCGAGGTCAACGCGTGGCAACGCGCTACCGGGTTCCTCATCGCTTCCAAGGGCCACGATTCCCACGAATTCGAGACCAAACGAATGACCAGACTCATGAGGGCCGCCACCCACACCATGTGGGCCGAGCAGGTTGTGCCCGACCAAAAGAAGAAACTCTCCGCAGCACTACGCAGCCTCAACGACGTACACGCCCACTACAAAGCCCAAGCCCAAGCACGTAAGAACCTCGAGGGCACACAAACCCAAATCAACCGCGACCAAGAACCCACCATGCGCGACCTATTGGCACCCGAGATGCGAAAAGGCATCGTCCTCATCGGCGACATCCGCGCACCCGAGTACGCCCACGCCTACAACATTCACCTATACCACGGGGTAAACCCCACCATCGTCAGGGCCGCAGACCCCGCAGTCATCGACTGGGTCCGCGCCAACCACGGCATAGGCGCCACTGGGCACCCCGTCCTCCTCTACGACGGGCAATTCCAATACCACCGCACCACCCTCTCCGGCATCCGCGAAGTAGTCCGCAAAGCCAAACGCGACGGCTACTGGAGTCAGGACAACATCGACCGCTACTACTACAACACCAACACGACCCCACCCAGCAACAGCCGACCCGTCACACCCGACAACGACGACACCCACACCTGGGACACCTACCAGCCCGACCACACCACCACCCACGACCACGGCTACGGGTATGGGCCAGGTATGTGAGTGCGCACGGGCACATAACAAGACAACACACATTCATTAGCGCTACTTCTCTTAACGAAAGGCCACACACACCATGACGACGTTCACCGGCGAACTCACCCACACCAGGCACAACAACACCGGCGAGTTAACCCACGCCGAGTGGACCATGCCAGGCGGCAGCCACTACCACCTCGACAACACCCCCGAGAGCGCGCGCCTAGCCTTCTACAACACCCACGGCCAACTCCACCGCGCCAACCTGCCCGCACTCTATACGTTTAACCGGCCCATCAGCTTGTGGCGAGACCAACCAGACTTCTATGGGTGTGACGTCAAGACCGTCCAGTGGCACTGGAAGGACCAGCCACAAACGAAGCCACGCCGCCCCTATCTAGAACACGAACCAAACGTCTACCTACTCCCGACCAGCGTCCCACCCAACCTCGTTGTGCCTATGGCAGCCGGCATCTGGGACCTCGATGACGCCATCACGTGGTGGACCCCGGACGCGTTCAATAACGCGTTAGGCGAGCAAATGCGCCTGACAGACACCCTCATCGTGCCAGTCGACCTTACCGACGTCGAGGGAATCACCAAGCTTGTCGAGAGCTTGAACGAACAAAAATATTACGGCATCGCTTTGGTCTACCCGGTGCTTGCCCCGGAAGAAAACTACATCCACCATCTCGACAGTCACGGCGTTCCTACCCCCATGAGCGAACTGAAGAACACCGTGAGAAATGACCTTCGTACAATCCACCAGCTAGCAGACCAGGGAGTCTTCGCCCCCGTGCTATGGCGAAATCTGCCCGATGAGGGCTACGCCATCCACCAGTACCAATTCAGCGGGCCAGCGCAGACGCTCTATAGGCAGATTCGACACGGCGGCCACCCCGCTACCGCCGCCCGCATGATCGAACTTGCCCAGGCCAAGGCACTACCCGAACCAGACCAAGAATGGTTTGAACACGCCGAGCCCCGCTTGCGGCTCCAAGCCGAGCGCGACCCCGAGAAATGGGAAGACGCGATCTTGGCAGACGGCTACGTCGTCGTAGCCGAGGCATACGGCTCAACCGAAACCTATAACCACGAAGAAGAAGACATCAGATGGGCCGTAAATGCCCCCTACACCATCGCAGCCGGGACCACACGCGAGGCCGGCATCTACCACAATGGCCAGCCATATGACACGGGTAAACCCAGGCGCGCACCCCTTGGCCAGGCCGACACCCACACCGATACTCACACCGAGATCGAGACACACGACCACGAACTAATGACCAGGCACGAAGGCGCGTCCCATGTCATCTAACACCCCTGACCACGCCGATGCGACAGGCGAGAGCGCCACGGCGCGCGACTATCCGCGTTTGCGTGTTAAGCGGCGCCGACGCAGACCACGCACCACCGACACACCCCAACCCCGCCGTAGCGATCAAGCCCCGGCGGGCCGGCACCGCGTCATTAACGCTAATACCCCAACCCAACCAGACACCCGGCCCACACACCCAGGCCAGACGAAGCGAGATCAGCTATACCCCAAGCCTTCGTCTCGCCCCGAGACGGGAGAGACCCCGCTTAGCGGACCCCCAACACCCACAACCTATGCCGACCTGTTCGACTTCGTGGCTCACGCGGTCCTGGCATGGTGGGACCGGCCAGCCGATTCAGCGAACTTCGTATGGTGTGAACAATGGTGGAAACACCCCGAAGCCGTACGCCGGCTAGAAGCCTTGTGGCGTGTCTTCGAGATCAACTACGCCACCCGCGCCAGGCATAAAGACCTCGACTGGCTACGCACCTTCGACTACCACATGAACGTCCTCACCGACCCGGCAGCAGGCACATTTAGGCGTTGCCGTAAAGGGCACGTCGAGGAAACCTACTTCCAGCCCCTCACCTGGCCACCCCCGTATTGGTTCGCGCCCCACCGGTGGAAAGTTGGGGCCGACGACACCATCGCCCTTGTCAAGCGGCTACCAGCCAGCCTCAATGACTTGGCTGAACAAGAACTCAACAACAACCCCGACATGAAAGTCGACTACTAACCCACTATGTACGCCACAATTACCGAGACCCCCACTGGGTTTGGATGCACCCTGCAAGACCACCCGACCACGCTAGCCCCCTCGATCACGACCCCGCCCGAACTCATCCACACCCTCCTCACCCTCGCCGCCAACCTTTCCGACACCATCACCACCGACTGCCCCGGCCCGGCAGGCATGATCCGCTACTATCTCCACCCAGACGGCTCCGTCGAATCAGACACCAACCCGAGGGAAACCACCCCCACACCCGCACCCGATGGTTGGCAACAAGCCGCCACAGCCCTAGGCATCACCCCACACGCCCCCGCTAGCGACGGCATTAACACCGCTAGTGACGCGGCCACTACCAAGCTCTTGCCCACTCAACACACCACACCCGCCCAGCCCTCGACGACACCGCCAGCGCTAGAGGCGACCTGGCAGACCCCGCCAAGCGACATGCCCGAGTACACGCCAGCCGCCAAGGCCAGCACGGTTAAGAAGATCGCGGCAGCAGCCGTGGGAGGCCTCGCTATCGCCGGGGTTATCGCGGTTGGTGTCCTCACCTTGACCCCACAGGCGGACTCCACACCCAAGACCCCGACAGTCGCGGCATCTAGCGCCAGGTTGGGGCCAGTGCACGCGGTAACTACGTGTGTTACCCGGGCAAAGACGGGAAGGGGTTGACCTGTCAAGGCATGAACGACCACGCCCAAACCGGCGACACGAACATCTCCGAGAGTGCCACCAGCCAGATCAGTGCGTTTAACGGCAAGAAGATCACCGCCTTGTCAACCGCGACCGCTAGTGCGTGTGCGGCAAGCGGAGGCACGGTTGTGTGTTGGGGTAATTCCCTTACCGAAGACAAACCCACCCCGCCCACACCTGTGGAGGGCATCACCACAAAGACCCCCATCACCTCGCTAAGTGTGGGAGTCGATCACGCGTGCGCATCGAACGGGACGAGCGTGTGGTGTTGGGGCCAAAACACCCTTGGCCAAACCACCTCCACCACCCCCGCCGCGGCACTTGTGAAACTGCCTGCCCACAAGCCGATCAGTGAACTGGCCACCGACGGCTACACCACCTACGCCACATGCAGCGACGGGGCGATTATCGGTTGGGGTAATAACGGCTATCACCAACTACCCGCCACCGGTCCCACCGCGCCACCCACCGTCCTCAACCCCTAGCGTGTGCGCACCCGCGCATTCCCTAGTGACCATATTGGCCCGTTCTCAAAGACAAGGACTATTAAGAGATGAAGAACCTGTCCCACTCACTCGCCGTGTTCGCGCTCACCGCGACCATCACCGGCGCGCTAACCGTCCCGGCCTACACGGCCACCCTCACCCCCGAGGGCGACCAGCCCGGCACGCGTATTGCGGCCAGTGACACCACCGACCCGGCCCCTGATCCTGCACCCACACCCGGCACGGGCACCACCACCCCAGCACCCAACCCCGACCCTGACCCGGCCCCAGCCCCCGAACCAGAACCGACCCCCGAGCCGGCTCCCAAGCCTGAGCCCTCCACACCCACCACCGGAAACACCGGCAATACCGGGAACACCGGCACCGTGACACAGCCGGCCCGCCCCACCACGAACACCTCGAATCGAGTTCACGCCTACACGCCGACCCGTGGCACCAACCAGGCGACCCGGCAGGTGTACGTGCCCGCACGTGGCACCCAGTTGGCCGAGACGGGCGTGACCTCGTACACGTTCCCGCTCCTTGCCGCAGCCGGTACCTCCATCGTGCTTGGTGCGGGCGTGAGCGCTTATGCGCGCACGCGCGGACACGGACGCCACAAGGCACCCACCGCCTAACCACCACCACACGCAGGAAGGGCGCGTCCTCGCATCGATCGATGCGAGGACGCGCCCTTCTTATAGGCAACACATCCCCCCGCACATGCGGGGGTGTGGGGGGGGGATACACGTGTGCCCGGGGCATCCGTTTACCCCGGGCACACAACACGAAAGTGGTTCTAGTCGAAAAGATCCGCCCCAACCTTGCTCACCCAATTACTAGCAAGGCACTCGAATCTCCCCACATCACGCGACGCGTCCATGAACCAAACGCGTCACGTGCAGCCGGCCCAACCATAACCGGCTGTGACTAGAACCGGACTCGACACCTAGTCTAGCCCATATTTGTGTGCGTGTGCGTGTTCAGGCGCGCGTGTTCCACCGTTTGGGTGTGTTCATGGGTAGCAGCAGCCGCCTTGTGGCCTTCCACATCATTGAACGGGGCACCCTCGTGGGCACCCATCGCCACATTCACCCGATGATTCACCCCAGGCCGCAGCGGCGACGATTCGCCGCGATAGCGCTCACTATCGGGCGGGACCATCGAGGCCTTAACCGCGAGGGCACCGACCATAGCCTCACCAGCTACCTCACGCCCATCTCGACGCGCGCTCCCATCGCGTGAGGCCCGCTCGGGCTCGCGCTCAGTGTGGGCCGCCTCCTCTGCCGGTTGCTCTTCATTAAGAGTATTACTCTTAACCGACTCACTGGCCTGGCTAGCCTTCCGCGTCTTCTCCTCTTCTTCCGCCACCTTGTCCGTGGTGTGGGTGGAGTGATCGTGCTCGTCGACGACGGGGCCTTCCTGAGCCGCCTTCGCCGTCTTCGCCTTGCCCGTGGCGTCCTTCTTCACCCGCGGCGTCCCCATTGACGGGGTTGGCGGTCTCGTATTCTTTAGCGGCGGTATCGAAACGCTCCCGCCACTGCCTAGCCGCCTCCCGATCGCTCTTCTCAATCGTGTTAAAGACCTTGTCCCACTCCTCACGCGACCCACCAGCCGCCACATGCGCGCGGCCTTGTTCGAGCAAATCGCCTAACTCATCCCCGGCGGCTATCTCCTTAGCCACCTCGGGGTCATTGAGCTTCTTCATCGCGGCCTCGACCTTGCGGCGCAGCCCGGCAGTCATGCGCTCCCCACGCTTGGTCTGCCTATCGGCTCTCGCCTCGGCAGCTTTAAGCGCGTTCTCCTCACGCCTGGCCCGCTCCCTGGCCCACGCCAGTTCAGTCAACACCGAATACGCCACGTGACTTGTCCGGTTGACCGCTTCGGTAACCGTCGCGGTAGCCTCACCAACACTCGTCGATGCCTCATCCGTGCTATGTCCATCCATGCTTAATCTCTCCTCACCCTCGCCCCTTTGTTAGGGCTGGCCAATCCTGATTCCCTCACGCGGGGTAAACGACACCGGCCCCGCGCCCCCATCCACCTCTGCCTCTACAACGGGGATCGGGTTGAGACGGCGAGCAGGCTTCTGGCCAACCTCGCCACCATAGGGACGCGACCAATAGGGGACCGTGTTAACCAACAACGGCTCCTCACCAGATGCCAACATCACCATGTAGCCACGCGGGATAGCCGCCAAGTCCGCGGCACTGAAAATGTCTTCCTTCGACACCTGCCGCGAACTCGACACACCCGGGGAGTGTGCCGAGGTTGACACCGAGACGTGTTGAGTCCAAAACTCCCCAACCAGTTGCGACAGGCTCCGCAAGAACTCGACCTCAGACGAACCCCCGCCATAACACTTCGTTGTCGCCGCCGACCACATCGCATCCATCGACTCCTTACCCCACACATTGCGACCTTGGGCATAGGACTGAAGGATCGTGGCCAACACGATGCCACGCGAGCCATAGTGGGAATACATCTTCGGCAACGCACCCCACCGGCACACGTTCGCCGCCTCATCGAGTACCGCATATAACGGCACATCCAGACGCCCATGAGGTAGTGTCGCCGCGATCGTCTCGGCTGTACGCGTCACCGCGACAGTAAGCGCCGTAATGTATTGCGGACACTCCTTCGCCGAGTTCTCCGCCGACAACATGAACAACGTCTGCGGACGCCGCACCTGGCCGGGGATAAGTTGGCACCCGAGCGCACGAACGCCTCAATATCGAACGCCTCACGCCCAGGACTAGGCCTGATCCAATCCGTGATCTCATCAAACAAGAACACGTTGGCAAACGATGAGGCCTCCCCGAAGTAGCCATCACGCTGTTGTGGGTTGGTCTGATAGATCCCGCGCAAATACCGTTCCAACCCCATATCCCCGCTCTCACGCAAGATGCGCAGCGGGGTTTGATCCGATTGGTCCGCTAACCAGTCACGCACCGCGTCAATACCCGCCCCCGAGCGCGAGGCGGCCAGGAACAGGCCGGCCAACAGGTTACGGCCCATCTCGCGGAAAAATCCCGCGTTCGTCGCATCGCCCCCACCCGGTTTGCAATCCATGAACACCGTCGCGATCTCCATCGCGCGTTCAGCAGAGTTGATATAGCCGATCATGTCCCAATACCACGTCGGCGGCTCACCCGAGATCCCTTGCGGATCAAACACCCACACCCGCCCACGCTTGGCCCGAATCGCGCGCGGCAGATCGACAATGTCGCGCTTATTCGAGGTAGCCAACACCGACCCGGGCGCTTCACAAATCATCGGGACCGCTAGCGACGTCGTCTTGCCCACACGCGGCCCACAAATCGCCAATAGACCATCCTCGCAGTCCATATAGACCTTCTCGCGTGACTTCACGGTCTCTGCCAACCAAAACCCCGAAGACGACGCATCCAACCCAAAGCGTGCCCCCTTAGCGACCACTTGGGTAAAGGACACACGCGAGGCCGGGGTCACCTCACCCATCAAGTCCGCCGCCCGCTCCATACGGGTACGTTGATGCTTCTTCGCCCGCGCCACCCTTCGCCGCCGCCGCGACACCACCCACAACACACCTGTACTGACACAAAAGAGTGCGAGGATGCCTTCGCACACACTGGCCTGCCACACCCACGGCACCCCGCCACTAAGAGCGGCGAATATGAAACCGGGTACCGAGTCGAAGGTGTAGCCAGCCCAGGCCAGGCCCAGGCGCCACGGCACCAACACGACCAGGGCGATTAAGAGTACAACCGCTAACACAATGAGGGCGGCATAAGACTCTAGGCCCCGACTCGCCCGCCGGGAGCGTTCCGTATCCACGCTAGCCACGGCGGTGTCTCGCGCTCGTCGTGTTCGACCAACGCTTATTCGTATCGTTGAGCGCGAGTTCGGCTTGGGTGAGACGAACTTGGAAGGGGATACCGGGGCGCTCACCAACCTTGATAAGGAACTTTCCCCGCCCAGGCGGGGGAGCATCGTGGCCTAGATCGTTATTCCATGAGGGCGGATTCGTCCACGACGCCAGCGTGGCTTGTTCCTTACCCGACATCGGCACCACCGACGTCAACTGTGGCATTTCATTAGCCGGCAGCCCGCCAGAGATCACCATGCCCGAGCGCTCAACGAACCCGCACGCCTTCATCCGGTCCTCCTCATTGGGTAGCGCCATGAGGTCCTTCATCGTGTGGGTACACATCGCCTGCCCCACCCCACGCGTGCGATTAAGCCGGGTCAACTCATCAATACGATCCACCATGCCCTGCCCAGCCCGCAGGATCCGCCACAACTCGTCCATAACAATGAAGTAGTGGCGTTGAGGCATAAGCGAGGCGTCTTGGAGGACTTGGGCGAGATTGACTTGGGCAAACCCATAGGACCAACACGTCAACAACACCGCCCCCAACACGTCGTTAGACTGCCGATCCAGATCAGACACGTCGAAGACGACGGGGCGGTCTAGACGCATCGGTGTGGTTGTGTGATGGCCAAACAATTGCGCCCACCGATCCGTCAACAGGGCCAACAATGACGCCTGTAACTGATCCGTGGCGGCCCGATAGGCCCGAGCATCCCCACGCGAGAGTGCCACCGCGTCGCAGGCGTCAGGGTGAGAATCAATCACCGCCACCACATCAGACAGCAGCGGTGTTCCACTCCCGCGCGTATTCCACACATCGAGGGCACGCGAGATAATCGCTTCCTCGCGATCACTCACCGGTTGGTTACGCCGCACCACCTGTAACAGGGCCAACACCATCTGGAGTTGACGTGCCTTGCCTTCACCGATCAGTGCTTCACGCTCACGCCCACTTAACTTCCCGGCCACCGCGTCAACGTCGCCCACATCGAGCGGGTTTAACACGTCGCGGCCAGACCCCAGCGAGATCACCTGGCCACCCAGGGCACGCACCAAGTCCACATAGTCCGGTTTGGTATCGCCCAAGATTAGCGGTAGCGTCCCAAACGCCGACAACCCCAGGCACATGCGCCTCAACAGGGTGGATTTACCCAGGCCGGGACGGCCCAGCACGAACGCGGAGGGGTTAGAGATCAAGTTCGCGGATTCAAACCACGTAATAGGGTCACAACACACCGTCGACCCGTCCCCAGTCTGACCCAACGGGACACCGTGGGCCGGTGCACCCAAGCCTGTTGCGAACGGCCACAACCCACACGCTTGCACTGTGGTTGCTCGCCACTTCGGTACATCAGTCATAAATGACGCCCGGCCACTCCACGCACCACCCCATCCCATGCGTGGCGGTGTTGCCGCGTCCTCAGCACGCCGAGCCGCCCGCTTAGCCGCTTCCTCGGCACGCCTGGCCTCGGCTTGGCGTTGGGCATAGGTCGATACCGAACGATGAGCACCACGGCGGGACTTGCGAAGCCTCATCACATCAACTCCTTCAACTTCGCCGGCGCCCAGTCATAACGGGCAGGCACCACACCCAGGGGCAGCGACACCAAGAACGCGGAATCTTGATGGCCCCAACACCGGCGTAGCCGCAGCTTGGCTGAGGCCGCTAACCCATCCACCGCGGCACTAATCGGCTCGAAATCACCATCGAACACATCCGTGACCGTCACCAACATGCCGAAATCGACCAGGCCGGCGCCGCGGGCTTCCTCACTAGCCGTCTTATACGCATCGGCTTGTTGCTTACGCTCACGCTCACTCGCACGTTGCGTACCGCGCACACGTTGATCCGCGCTACGGATGTTCTCTTCAACCAGTTTCGCGGTTTGCGCCGCAGAGATTGGCGTATAAAGCATCGTGACGCGTTTGCGACGCATGGAGTGATGAGGGGCCAACAAGTGTTCGAGCACTGATGAACGCACGATCCCGCGCGGGGCACCCGACATCTCCCACGTCACCGAGCGTGCCCCCTCATGGAGGTAACAGTCCCACTGGGCAGCCGCCCCAATCGCGCCCGCATCATTCCACGACACATCCACGCGTTGACCCAACGCATCCGCCTCAGCAAAAACGCCGCGGAATCTGGGTCATAAGACTGGCGAATAATCCTGGCTAGGCGCGGGGCAGTCACCAGCGAAATACCGCCAGCCCCACACCCGTTCAACCCCGCAGCCAAACCCGGCACACGCGAGGCAATCTCACGCGCGAGCTCACTACGCTTTTGATGCTCACCCGACCACGTCAATGTCACATAAGCCGAGGTTGTGGCCGCGCCTTCGGGATAGGTAGCCATCACGTCTTCCATCGTCGCCACAGCCGCCGCGGGTGCAGCCTCAGATAGGCGCGGCACGATGTTGTTACGCAACCGCTCACCCATATCCGGGGCAGACTCGACCACTACCGAGGCACCAATGAGGTTAGGTTCGTACCCCAAATCGGCTAAGAACGCACCCCACACGGCCACACGCTGATCCACCACGCCCGCATCAACTAGGTCATTACCTTCTGGGGCCGTCTCGAATACCACCGAGAACGCGTTAACCCGCTTATGCTCGATCAACACGAAATCGGCACCGCTACCGGTTTGGCAGTCCCACAGCTCGATCGCTGTTCCCGCCCCGGGCAGTTGCGCCGCCCCACGGGCCTTCTCGTTCAACAACCCACCCACGAACGCGCTCTCGCGTCGCGTCTTGGCCCTAAACCATGCCATACGAATTCCTAACAGTGTTGGAAGCTTGTGTCCGCCCTCTGGCTCGTACTGGATCAGAGCGGTCGCCAGTGCGGTAACAGTAAAACCGGTAAACAACCCCATGAGGCCGAACGCCATATTGGCCACAACCGACACGACAAGCCCGCCAATCATCACCACGGTAGCCAGAGCAGAAAACCGCCCCAACACCGCGCTACGGGCCTGATGCCAGTTGCCGTAACCAACTTCGCTTTGATACTTCACACCCACACCCGCCTATGCGCTTTGAGCACCCGAGGGACCGGTCTCGTCCGAAGAACCCTCAGCGGTAGCCCCATTAACGCCCTCAGACACGGCCTGGCCGGCCTGGGCAACCCCTTGAGCGCCCTGAATCAGGCCGCCAGCCACGTTCCCGGCAGCAAGGTTCACCCCGGCACCCGCAAACGACCCCGCCGCACCCGCGGCAGAAGCCCCCACAGACGCACTAGACCCACCCTGGCTACCACCGGCGTGATCTTGCGGGCGGGCAGTTTCGGACTGATGTTCCTTCAAGCCCGCACGCGTACCCGCGTCACGGCTACCACTAGCACCAGACTCACCAGCACTACCCGAACCAGAATCAGACCCACCAGAGCCACCACCCCGGCCACTAGAAGCACTAGAGTCTGCCCCGGCCTTACCAGACTTGCCACCCGAGCCAGACCCGCCAGAGCCAGAAGACCCACCAGAAGCACGCTTAGCCCCAAGAGCGACTTGCGCGCCACCAGCAACAACCGCCAGACCCCCACCAAGGATCGCCCCAGGCTTAACCGGCATTTGGGAACCCACCGCACCCGCGGCAGGCACCAACAACTTCACCAACGCCGGTAAAGACATAGACGCCGACATCAACATGGCGAACCCAATCATGCCCGCCATAGCAGCCGACAGCGGTTTCCCGCTAGCGTCTTGGAGATCGCTTGAACTCGACAGCGTTACCGCAGTAACAAGCAACAAGGCCGCTACCGGCTTGAATACGCCCCACGCCAACACCCACTGGACCAACCGCCCGGCCCACTCTTTGCCGAACCCGGTCAAGTAAGCCGACGCCATCAACGGGCCAGCCGCCACCAAAATAATCAAGAATCCATAACGGAAACCCATATACAAGTTCAGTGTGAACCCGGCAATAACCAAGAAGAACGACATGATGCCCCGCACGAAGTCGTCGGGGCCGGGGAGGTCATCAAAGATGTCGAAAAGCGTTTCAAGGATGCCGTGGCTCGTCGGGTTTCCTTCCGCGTCGCGTTCCCACCCCCACGTGATGAGGCGGGCCGTTTCCGAAATCGACTTGAAAACATCGTCAGATCCAACGCCGCTAGCCTTGATGAACCCCATCGTGACCAGGTCACACATCGACAAGAACGCCGCGACAAGACCCGCCCACATCGAAGAGAAGAACAAGAACAGCGCCAGCCCCTTAGCCAGCTCAGCAACGTTGTTGCGCCCCAGCGACAGTGTCATGCGTGCACCAAACGCCATCAGGGCACCCCGAAGACGACGCCACCAATCCACGACAGCGGGCCCGAAACTAGATGAAAGATCTCATTACCAGTACCAGTCGTAAACGACAGCGACGGTGTGGCCAAGGCCGTATCAAACACCGTCTTATACAGGTATGAGGCAGCCGCCGTGATTGGCTGGCTCAGCTTGTCGTATAGACTCGCCTTCTCTTCCTTGTCGTCATTCTCGTTCGAGTCCTCGTCAGCATTCTTCTCCGCATCAGACCCAGCCTTGCTAGCCGACGAATCCGACTTCTCATCCTTAGACTCCTTGGAGTCCTTAGACGTCTTAGAGTCTTTAGCCTCTTTAGAGTCCTTGCCCTTCTTCGCACCGGTAGTGCCCTTAGCGTCCTTATCGGACTTACCGCCAGCGCGAAGCTCCTCCATCTCTTCGGCCTTCGACTTCTGTTGCGAACCCCTATTCATCAAGGGATTGTTTTGCTCGGCCCTCTCCATCGCCGCCGCGAAATCAACCGGCTCCGATAGATACTTCGGATCCAGAACGGCCCCGCCTTGCTCGCCAGGCGGCGGCGTGGGGGCGGCTAAGGCAGGCTGAGCCACCATCACGCCACCCCACACCACCGCCGTGACCGTGAGTAGCCGTACCAGCACCGCGCCCAGGCCAGGGCGCTTCATCCACGTGTGCCTCATCGCGCCTACTCCCAATCAGGCGGGTTAACACCAGTGGGATAGAACCCGCCCAGTTTGTCGAGGTCATCTTGGGTGACCGGGCGGATGTTCTCTTCCCAGTCTCCCTCGGCGTTGTACATGTACCAATCGCCCTTCCACCACACAACGTGGTGAGTAATCATCTTCCAATTACCGTTAGGGAACGCCGCCACCGTCATCACTCGATAGTGATTGTCGCTATATTTCTCGCTTCTCACCCACGGCACCGCCACGGACTCCATACCCGCAGCAAGCTTGCGCTCAGATGAATCACTAAACCTCTGCAGAACCCGCATCGAGCCTTTACCCGTGAAACGCTGTCGATACGTCTTAACCCGCCACGGCGACTCCCACAGGGCCGTCCAGTTGATAGCCGCCAACGTCGCACCCTTGGGCGTGTGCGCGTAACAGGTAGGGAAACGATCATTAACACGACCAGGCCCGTGACCTTCCGCGCTCGCCATCGGCGACAAATACGCCTCCCAGTCCCACTGGAGCCAGTATTCAGGCGGGCCGCCAGTTTGATCCGCATCAGAGAGACCACACAAGGACTCCGAATCATCCCCAGCCAACGTCGCGCCCTCATCAAACTCCGACGACGCCGAAGCTGCCTCGCCTTCGTTAGCGTTGCTATCCCTAGTCAAGGCGTGCCAGGTAAGAACCCCCAACGCGCACACCACGCAAACAACCACGCACGCAATCAGCCAACGCGGAACCGCCACCAACTTAGCCACTGCCCGACTCCTTCACACTCGCACTCGCGCCTACTTGACGAAGTAGGACACAATGCTAACGGGAGTGGAAATCAAGACGAGGCCGCCAAAAATCATAAGCAGCTTCTCCATACCGTTCTCACCGCCATTGTGGCGCCTCCACATCAGCGTGGCCCCCAGACCCATCAAGCCCACAACCGCGAGGGCCGCACACACCCACTGGAGCATGTTCAACAGCTCCGAGATCTTTTCGGCCCCCGGCGGGGGCGTCGGGTGGATGTCGAGATCAAAGTCAGCAAAGACCGGCATAGCCGCGTGCACGACATCCCCACCAAGCATCACCGCATCATGTAGCCACATATGAACCGCCTCCAATCGAGAAACAACCTTCCCCACTAGAGCGACACGTGCGCACACCACCACAACAAGACGACACATCAAACAGCTTGAGAGGACAAAGAAGAGGCACCGTGAGACCCAACGCCGCCACCATAGAAGTCATCGGCCCCAACCGGGTTAACCTCACATGGGCAGGTACCACGCTCCCACGCACCCTGCCCGAAGCCCTCACCACTCTTGCCGACGCCGCCAGAGCCAAAGCCCGCACCATCACCTGCACCTGGCTAGAATCCGGCACAAAACACTGGCTCACCATCGACGAAGACCAAATCATCGGTATCCGCCACAACCGCCCCACACGCCGCCGCTACAAGTCCCACGCCGGCGACAAAGACCTCACCCTCGCAGCCTTCATCGACCACTACACACCCCACACACCCGCACCACCCCCAGCCCTACCCGCACCCACACAGGCGAACCCCGCCGACTGGCTCGATCAACTCGGCATCACACCCACACCCGTACACACCCCACACGCAGACAAAAGCCAGCCGATACAGCAAAGCGGGCAAAGCCAGCCACACCAGCCGGCACAGCCAGAAACCCCCACACCACCAGGGCAAACAAGCCCGCAAGCAACACCCAACCAGGACAGCCCGACCATGCCAGCCAAGCCAGCCAAGCCAGACGGGTCCGTGTTCGTTAACGCTAATACCGCAAACGACCACACACCCCCACCCGAAGGCGACCCGAGCGAAGGCGACAACAAGGGCGAGGGCGAATGGGGGATCGACTACGAACGCATGAGCGCCGACATCAAAGCAGGCCGCGCCCAACCCCTCCTCGACGCCATCACCGCCTACTTCCTTAACGACATCCACACGCGCGAGAACAAGCAGGAACAGAGTCTATGAGCCACCAACTCAACGTCGAGTTCACCCGCACCTACTACACGCCCTCCCTCACCACACCACCACCAAACGCACCCATGTACGGCATTGACGCCGTACATGACGCACCAGAAGGCACGTGGTGGCAAACCACGCTCACCACCTACACAACCGGATGGACCCGCGAACTAGCCGCACCATCCCTAGACAATCTCGTCGAAAGCTCCACCGACTACGCCCTCACCACCACCGGGCGCCCCGACGAAGACCCCACCACGCTCTACACCCACTCACTAGAAGAAACCCGCAACCTCGCCCTAGCCACAGGAAAGAACACATGGGCCTACCACACCCTGACCACATCATGCCCGTGGCACCAACTCCCACCCGTGACACACCTCACGCAATAACCCCGACACACCCGCCTATCTGGGGTCACTATGTGACCCCAGATCGACACCAACCAAAACCTAAAACGTGACATGCGACACCCACCAGTGAGCGAGATGGACTGGGCGAAACCGCCAACATACGGGCGGCCCCCTCTACAAACGCAACAGCTACAGACAACCTGAGAGAAGGTACCCAATGAGAACGAAGACCCGCCCCGGCCATGGGGCAAGCGACATCAGAAGCCGGGAAGAAGCACAGTATGTGGACGACACGTCCAATGATGGTGGAGAACTGACGCTTAACGACGTCGCTGATTTGGGTAGCTTTGCGCTATTTGTGCTCCTTATTGTCCTCGCAGTAGTGGCTTGGCGGTTTGAGGCGGCAGCTTGCTCTCAGGCGCAAGCAGATGAAGCGCCCGTAGTGAAGGCAGCAGCAGCCGATATGGCGGCGCTGTCCGATGCGACGAGGAGCGCCCGGGCGGCTATTGATACCTGTGCGGGGCATAGCTGTCCCTATGGTGAGGAAAAGCATCTACGTGAGCTGGTCATGCAAGCCCAGGAATTCTTAAAAACACCTGTAGAGCAAGCAGAGGGCGGGGCAGACGATATCAAGGCAAACACTGAGCGGCTGCGCAAGACGAGCGCGCAAGCGGTCAAGCTGACCAAGGAACTGACACAGTCGACAAAGGCGCTGGAGTCCTCAGCAAGCGGCTAAGCCGCCTCAGACGCTAACGATCGCATCCAGGTCTAGGCGCGCCCCGTCGCGCGCGCTATACTGCAACTAAACGGGCAGGCCGCCGGGTGGTAGCCGACGACCTGCCGTGGTGGGTTGCTACTTGCACGCCTGGATAACAGACGCGACAGCAGCAACGGCTACAGCGATTGCCTCGATGATTGGCGCTGCGTTTTCGACTAGCAGGCGCCGCATCGAGGTTTCGCTTTCGCGTGGGGTCTTTTTCTTACCCACCAACCTCACCTCCCTTCCGCACTCGACGGTCTGACTACTTTGCAGGTGGTGTGACCGTGGTGTGGCTTGGGAGAGCCGCCACCCATCCTAACGCCTCACCCCTCACACCGGTGTGAGGCAGGCAGACGGGCCCCAACATGCGGGGACGGGTAAGGGAGACGGGAATCGCGTCCAGGTCTAGGCGTGCCCCGTTGCGCGCGCTATACTGCAACTAATCAGACGGGCCGCCGGTTGCAGCCGACGACCCGTCCTAGGCGGGTTACCTACCTAAGCGCTTCGATGAGAAACGCGACGGCGGTAATGGCTACCGCGATGGCCCTGATGATCGGCGCTGTGTTTTCGATGATTACGCGCCACATCGGGGCTTCGCTATTCCGCGAGGCCTTTTTCTTACCCACCAACCTCACCCCCTTTCCGCACTCACCGGTCCAGCTACCTCATAGACGGTGTGACCGTGGCGCGGCTCCGGGGAGCCACAGGCAAGTCTAGCGCCTCGCCACTGGCGACGATATGAGGCAGGCAGACAGGCCCCGGCGTACGCGGACGGGCAGGGAGAGCGTGGGGATCGTGTGCCGGTCTAGGCACGGCCCGCCTGGCGGGCTATACTGGAATAGATCGGACGGGCCGCCGGATGCATCCCGACGACCCGCCCTAAGTGGGTCACCTAGACAGTGCTGCGATTGCTTGAATCAGCAACGCTGTTGAGGTGATGACTGTCGCGATGGCCTCGATGATTGGCGCCAGGTTCTTGATGATCAGGCGCGTCATCGAGGCTTCGCTTTTCCGTGAAGTCTCTTTTTTCCCCACTGACTTCACCCCCTTTCCCGCACTCACCGGTCGGACTGTTTTTCAAGCGGTGTGACCGTGGCGCGGCTCAAGGGGAGCCACCAACCAGTCTAGCGGCTAGCGCTACCAAGCAAGAACGCCCTAGAGATAGACCAAGCGGGCCCCGACGATACTGTCGGGACCCGCTTGAGTCTTGTGTGTGCTAGTTGGCCTAGTGAGGTTTACCAGCACGGGATAGGCCAGGAATTGCCTTCCGTATCGCCCTCGAAACAGTACTCGTGCTTACCCCCATCAGTGGGAATCCGGTACGACCCATCAGGGTTGGCCTCATGCCACTTCGTGACACCACCAGAACCACTGTTCGTGCCCGATTGCGGGGCAGGCGCGGGGGCCGCACCCCCGCCACCGTTGTTCGTGCGTGTAGAACGCTTAGCCGACCCGTTAGCCGACGTGCCCGAACGCTTCTGGCCAGTCACACCAGACTTATTCGATGTCGCACCCGTGCCACCACTCGTGGCGGGGGCTGACTCGGCAGGGGTAGTCTCGACCGGCTTGTCCTTCACCGTGGCGTTGAAAGCTTCTACCGCGGCAGCGACCTTGCCCGACGCCTTCGTCAGATCCGTAGTCGAGGCCGACAGTTTCGCGGTTTGCGCCTTCAACGCTTGCGCGTCCGTCTTATCGACTTTGACCCCGCGCGTCTTCTTCGCATCCTCGACCAGTTTCGCCGCGTCGACTGTGGCCTTGTCCAGTTCCGTGCGCTTGGTCGCGTCGAAGTCTTTGCCCTCAGCCGCGCTCACCGCCTGGCTAGCCTTGGTGAGACTGTCTTCGAGCTTGCTTTGGGCCTGTTCATTCGCTCTGACCTGGCCAGCCCAAGCGTGCTCGGCAGCTTGGGTAGCCTTCTGGGCCTTATCGGCTTGCCACCACCAGGCCCCACCAAGAGCCAACACGATCACCACGACCAGGCCAACAACAGCCGCGATCTTGCCACCACGCCCCTTCTTCACCGTGGCCTCACTCGACTCAGATTGCCCCACCACCGGGGTGTCCTCACTCCACATGTTCATCGCTTCCTTCCTTTTCGATAGGGACACGCATCATCTCCACCACGCGGCTTCGATGTGCTTGATTTTCAGTATTGCGCCTACCGCATACCTTTTGGACGGGCTTATCCCTGCCCGGGCAGTCTCCCGCGCGGCAGCCGCACGGGTTCCGCGGCGAAGGCCTGCCCGCCATTGAGGTCATCCTCAATGCGGCCAACCTGTGCCGATACGGCCTCACACACCCACACCGACCACGACACCCCACGCGGGGCACCATGGCGCAAATACGCCTGACGCGCACGCGTCAACAACGATTCAGGCACCCTAATAGTCAGCTTGCGCGAGGCCTGCGTCACCGGTGTTGCCGCGACCGCCTCACCAGCTTGGCCCGCCCCGCCAGCTTGGCCAGCAATACCAGCCTTGCTGACTTGGCCCGCCTCGCCACCCATGCCAGCCGGGCCAGTCTCGCCAGGCCCGGTTAGGGCGTGTCCGGTAGGTGAGTGCGTTACCGGGGACAACCCCGCTAGTGCCGAGTTCAAGCCACGCCGGTTCGTTGCCGTGTTGGTAGCCATCTAGTGTTCACCTCCCATCAGTGTTGCCAAATGATCGGTATAAATCCCCGCCAGTTCCGCCCCGAGATTGCCTTGCTCGTCGAGGGCTTGCGAGGCCTCACACGCGTCCGCGATCAATGTCCGCTTAGGGATCGGCGGGGCAAGCAACGCCAGATCAGCCGACTGGCTAGCCGCGATCAGTTCGTCATGCCAATGCCTGCCCGACCGCGTCAACGTCTCATGCGCATTCACGATCACCCCGCCCACACGCAACCGCGGGTTATAGGCCTCACGCACCAAATGAACCGTGTCCAGCAGCCGCACCAGGCCGTTAGCCGACCACAACCGTGCCTGTGTCACCACGACCACCACATCAGCGGCAGTAAGCGCGTTAATCGTGAGTTGATCCAGCGAGGGCGCACAATCAATAAGCACCAAGTCATACCCCGCCCCGACCCTGCCCAGTTCATCGGTGAGGCGGCGTTCACGCCCAGCACCAGCGATCACCAGTTCATCACGGACAAGGGCCAGCGACTCTCCCATCGTCGGGGCCACATCCAGCCCCTCCCACAAGCCCGGCACAATCACATCACCCAGGCCAAGACGCGTGCGAGCACTCAACACGTCCGCGACCCCGGGCGCGGTCTCAGCCAACAGCTCTTTAGAAGCCACGTTCGTCAGGTTGCCTTGGGGATCCATGTCGACCACCAACACGCTCATGCCAGCAACCACACCAGCGCGGGCCAGATGGTAGGCCGTCGTGGACTTGCCTACCCCTCCCTTTTGGTTACACAACGCCATCACCAAGGGCGCATCACTCATGTCAGTCTCCTTATCTATGCTTCTCAAAACGCGATCGTGTCCGGGATCAATCGATCGGGCAGCCGCTCTAGGGCTTGGACTTGCAACGCGTGATCGACCCCGAGATAACGCGCCGTCGTCGACAGCGACACATGCCGCATCAAGGTCTGCACCACACGCGAGTCCACACCCTCACGCAGTAGTTGCGTCGCGAACAAGTGCCGCAATTGGTGAGCAGTATCAGGGAACCCAAGACGGCGGAACGCCTGAGAGATCGAGGCCGAGACCGACTTCGGCGAGGCATGACCATCATGGGAACCCGGGAAGAGATACCCCGGCTCATACCCGCGAGCACGCGAGACCAGCACCGGATGAATCGGGATCACATCCAACCGGCCACCCTTGGAATGGACCAACAACGTGCCGGCATCGAAATCAAAATCTGAACGGTGTAGCTGTGCAATCTCGCAACACCGCAACCCAGCGAAGGCCGCGAACATGACACGGGTACGTGTCGTGCGGTGCAAAGGGGAATCCAGCACCGCGTGCAAGTGATCGATGTTGGCCGGGCGCGGTTGATACGGAGGCAGACGCGGCGCCATCACACGCGCCATCGGGTCTGTCTCCAGCAAGCCGGCCAGTAGCGCCCACTTATAGAAACACCGCAAAATCGAGGCGTAGTCATAGCGGGTCCACGGATGGTAGTAACCCGCGAGAAACCGCGTGATCTCGAATGAGGTCAACTCCTCAACCGGCTTGCCACACGCCCGCGCCACCGCACGCATCACACGCAACCGTTCATAGATCGTGCGAGGCCGCACCCCTTGAGCCAACAAGGCTTCTTCCCATAAACGCAAAATATCCACGCGCACACGAATACGAAGAAAGCCCCGCCAGCACAAGCAAAACACCCGCCAAACCAGCAACACCAGCCCGGACGGCCACGCCCGCCTATCCAGCCAAGCCGGCATAGCCAGCAATACCCGCATAGACGGCAACGCCAGCCACCAACCCAAGCGAGTAACCAAGACACACCCAACAGGGGAGCCCAGTCCTAGACCGTTACCGATAGAAACGGGACCAACGCAGCCATGCCAGCACGGCCAGCCACACCGGCAGCGCCAGCCGTGCCGACATAGCCCGCTATGCTGGAATTGCCAGCCACTCGACCAAGAAAAAACGCCCGAACACGCCACAGCGGCGCACCGCCGGGCAAAGACTTTTAATCCGTGGGTCCAGGGTTCGAGCCCCTGTGGGCGCACCACATCAGACGCCGACGGAGCCTTCTGAGGCTGAAACGGCGCAGGAACCCACGTCGGCGAATCCTCCGAGTCCATTGTACGAGTCCATTGTAGCGAGCGCCTGCGGGCGCTCGCTTGTCTTCACATTGTGTGCCTCGGTTCACCGCGAGCTGACGCGCGTGCCTCGATGCAGTCTGCATCGCCGGAGCTACTCCTCATAAGCCCGACTAAAAGGTATGCGGTGGGTGCCAGTCTGGATACTGAGGAGGTAAAAGAGCAATGACACAGTGGATGAACCCCGTTGAGATGCGCGAGCCGAGTGGCGGCGTGGTGACGACGACGGCGACCGCTCGGATGGTCGAGGTAACCACGACGACATGGGTGGAACAGTCCGTGCGGTCCTATGAGGAGGGAGGCCCCGCCCAGTCAGGTGGAACCTGGTGGCGTAAACTCCGCATTCGGTGGGCTAATCGTGCGTTCTACCCGTACCCTGAACCGTATTCGTCTTCCTGGTGGGATCGGCGGTGCCCCTCCCGGTGGATCCCCCGCGAATGTCCGTCTGACGGCTTTGCGTGGACGTTCCGGTGGATCTGGCTAACGGTTGCGGCGTGTACCGTTTTAGGAGTCTTTCTCACGTGCGCGATCGGAGTGGGCGGCGAAGTGCAGGGCGCACCTTGGGTCCGGTGGCTGAAGTATGTCGATATTGCGTCGATCCTCTTCCCTTGCCGGGTTGCCGTGACTGTCATGACGTGCTGGTTCATTCTCTGCCTGATCTTCAAGATAGCGATTAGGGCGGGAAAGAAAAGACGTTGGCGTCGAGGTTTGCCAGCACGCGGAGTCGACGAATTTGAGGCCGTCATCAATTACACGGTGCAATTCGGGGCCAATGTCATTGCCGTGATGGCCATGCTGTCCCTCGTGATGATGATGTTTGGTCTTATCCTACTCAGCCTAGCCCGTCATACAGGTGCGGATGCCCTGCGATAGCGAAAACTTCAAATATAAGTGCGTCTGAGCGGTCGTTTTGACATTGTTTATCCCTATCGAAAAGGAAGGAAGCGATGGACGTGTGGAGTGAGGACACCCCGGTGGTGGGGCAATCTGAGGCGAGTGAGACCGTTGGGAAGAAGGGTCGTGGTGGCAAGATCGCGGCTGTTGTTGGCCTGGTTGTGGTGATCGTGTTGGCTCTTGGCGGGGCCTGGTGGTGGCAAGCCGATAAGGCCCAGAAGGCTACCCAAGCCGCTGAGCACGCCTGGGCTAGCCAGGTTAGGGCGAACGAGCAGGCCCAAAGCAAGCTCGAAGACAGTCTCACCAAGGCTAGCCAGGCGGTGAGCGCGGCTGAGGGCAAAGACTTCGACGCGACCAAGCGCACGGAACTGGACAAGGCCACAGTCGACGCGGCGAAACTGGTCGAGGATGCGAAGAAGACGCGTGGGGTCAAGGTCGATAAGACCGACGCGCAAGCGTTGAAGGCGCAAACCTCGAAGCTGTCGGCCTCGACTACGGGTCTGACGAAGGCGTCGGGCAAGGTCGCTGCCGCGGTAGAAGCGTTTAGCGCCACGGTGAAGGACAAGCCGGTCGAGACTGCCCCTGCCGAGTCAGCCCCCGCCACGAGTGGTGGCACGGGTGCGACATCGAATAAGTCTGGTGTGACTGGCCAGAAGCGTTCGGGCACGTCGGCTAACGGGTCGGCTAAGCGTTCTACACGCACGAACAACGGTGGCGGGGCTGCCCCGGCGCCTGCCCCGCAATCGAACACGAACAGTGGTTCTGGTGGAAGTACCACGTGGCACGAGGCCAACCCTGATGGGTCTTACAAGATTCCCACGGACGGGAAGACACATCACTATTGCTTCCGTGGTGACACCGAGGGCAATTCCTGGCCTATCCCGTGTGACTAGTTACGCGCTTTAACAAGACTCAAGCGGGTCCCGACAGTATCGTCGGGGCCCGCTTGGTCTATCTCTAGGGCGTTCTTGCTTGGCGGTGCTAGCCGCTAGACTGGTTGGTGGCTCTCCTTGAGCCGCGCCACGGTCACACCGCTTGTAAAACAGTCCGACCGGTGAGTGCGGGAAAGGGGGTGAGGTCAGTGGGGAAAAAAGAGACTTCACGCAAAAGCGAAGCCCCGATGAAGCGCCTGCTAGTTGAGAACGCGGCGCCAATCATCAGGGCTATCGCTACAGTCATCACCGCCGTTGCGTTTCTGATCGAAGCGCTCAGGTAGGTGACCCACTTAGGGCGGGCCGCCGGGGTAGTAGAGCCGGTGGCCCGCCCGATCTATTCCAGTATAGCCCGCTAGGCGCGCCGTGCCTAGACCGGCACACGTTTCTCACACCCTCCCTGCCCGTCCGCGTACGTCGGGGCCTGTCTGCCTGCCTCACACCGGTGTGAGGGGTGAGGCGCTAGGATAAGTGGCGGCTCTCCCAAGCCACACCACGGTCACCACCTGGAAAGTAGTTGGACCGTTGAGTGCGGAAGGGAGGTGAGGTCGGTGGGCAAGAAGAAAGCCTCACGCGATAGCGAGGCCTTGATGCGGCGCCTTCTTATCGAGAATGCAGCGCCAATCATCAAGGCCTTCGCAGCAGTCATCACCGCTACGGTGTTGTTGATCCATGCGATCGCAACACTGGTGGGGTGACCCACCACGGCAGGTCGTCGGCTCACACCCGGCGGCCTGCCCGTTTAGTTGCAGTATAGCGCGCGCGACGGGGCGCGCCTAGGCCTGGACGCGATTCACCTGCCGGTTCCAACGCCGGGACTTTCGTTTCCCTGCCCGCCTTGCCGTGACTGGTGGTTGGGCTGGTCAGCGCTTCCCCGGAGCCGCGCCACGATCGCACCGTCTATGAGGTAGTTGGACCTGTGAGTGCAGAGGGGGGGATGAGGTTAGTGGGGGCGAAAGAGACCTCGCACAAAAGCGAAGCCTCGATGAGGTGCGTGCTGGTGGGAATGCAGCACCAATCATCGAGGCTATCGCAGCAGCCATCACCCTCGTTGCGTTTCATCAAAACGCTCAGGTAAATGACCCACCCGGCAGGTCATCGGCTCACGTCCGACAGCCTGCATGAAACTGATGGTAGCGCGTTCACGGGGAGCAGGTCAATGGTTGCCCAACAGTGTGGTTCTTCAGGCTTGGTAGGTCGCCGAATGGGGCGGATTGCGCGCGATGTTAGGTATGTGTTGGGACGGCGCCGTTCGTGAAGTAGCGCGCGCGAGGTACAGAAATAGACCGATATGGACTATATTGATGTGCTGTTGACGTCGCGATGCAAGGAGGCAGCCCGTGGTGACACCTGGATGGCAGGCGCAGTGGATTGGTCCGTCCCCGTCACAAGATCGAGGAGCGGAAACGCGTCCCTGGCGCGTGAGCGCACGTGTGACGATCCCGTCGACTGTCACGCATGCGAGGGCGTATGTGAGTGCACATGGCGTAGTAGATCTTCTCGTGAATGGGGAGATCGCACATAACGAGACGTTGATGCCCGGGTGGTTCAGCTATCGTTCGCGGCACCCCTATTGCATCCTCGATATCACGAACAGTCTCAAAGCTGGACTCAACACGATCGGTCTCGACATGGCGGACGGATGGTGGCGCGGGCGTTTCGGTTTCGAAGGCGGACATGTCAACCTATTTGGCACCGATCAGGCGGCCCTGCTTCACCTCGATATCACCTGTGCTAGTGGCGAGACGCTCACGGTTGATACCGATGAGACGTGGAGCCTATGGACATCCCCGCGTCCCCGGGCAGCCCTCTATGACGGCGAGACGTATGACGAGCGGGAGGACGATCAGGAATGGCTGATGGGCGAGGGCGATCCCGTGCACGTCACTCCGGTTACCGAAACGCTCGTAGTCAACGAATCGCGTACGATCGCCACAGTTGAGGAGATCGTGCCGGTTTCCGTTGACGAGCGCCCCGACGGCTCACTGCTCATCGATTTTGGTCAAAATGCCTCTGGTCGCATCGCCTTCACAGCTAATTTTGCCTGTGGGGAATCCGTGACACTCAAGCACGCCGAGATCCTCTATGACGGCGAGCTGTGCACACGCCCTCTGCGCGAAGCGCGTTCGATCGACACGTTCATCGGTGCGGGACGAGGAGCGCGCGAATACACGCCGCGCTTTACGGTGCATGGTTTTCGCTACGCGACCATTGAGGGCGCCGTCTGCCGAATCCAGCGTGACTCTATCCGTATGCGAGTCATCCGTACCCCTCTTGAGCTCACGTCGTCGCTGAAGACATCATCCAACTTGATCAACAAACTTCACGAGAACATCCAGTGGTCGTTACGGTCAAACTTCGTTGGCCTGCCCACTGACTGTCCTCAGCGAGACGAACGTCTGGGCTGGACTGGCGACATTCAGGTGTTCGCTCCAGCGGCGCTGACTCTTGCCGATTCTGCTCCCTTCTTGTCGGACTGGCTCGAAGATGTTGCAGCAGAACAGCGCGAGTTCGGTGGTATACCGCTGTTTGTCCCGACCGTTCCAACGAACGCTCCCTTCGACGACACGGCTGCGACGGCTGTGTGGGACGACGTGGCGGTTCTGCTGCCGTGGAACCTCTACTGGTTCACGGGAGAACGCACGTACCTCGATCGGCACGCTGATCTGGCGTTTGCATGGGCCGATGAACTCGTTGGTCTTCTCGGTGACGATGGGCTGTGGCGCGCGCCAATGCAGTTGGGGGACTGGCTGGATCCGGTTGCCCCACCCGATGCCCCGAATCGTGGACGCACCGACCCGGATCTCGTCGCTAACGCGTACGTTGTGCGGAGCTTGACCGTTGCAGCCCGCATCGCGCACGAAATGGGATGCGAAGACAAGGCGCAAGCTTATCGGGCTGTAGCCGAACGCGTGCGCACTGCCTTTATGCGCGCCTATGTCGGTGAGGGGGCCCGGATGGTCTCCCATGCTCAAACGGCGTACTCTCTTGCGATCAATACGGCCATTCTCGATGGCGAGTCTCGCCGCCAAGGTGGGGAGCACCTGGCGAAGATTGTTGCTGAGGACGGCTATGTCATCGGTACCGGTTTCGCGGGAACTCCGGAAGTGCTTGATGCTCTGACGAGCACCGCTCACCTCGATGTGGCCTATCGGCTACTCGAGCAAACCGAGTGCCCATCGTGGCTCTACCCCGTCACTATGGGCGCAACGACGATGTGGGAACGCTGGGATTCCTTGCGCCCCGACGGCAGTATCAACCCGGGCGGAATGACGAGCTTCAATCACTACGCCTTCGGTGCGGTGGCCGACTGGATGTATCGGACGATTCTCGGCGTGACTGCGATTGAGCCCGGTTTTGCCCGAATTCGGATTGCTCCGCGGCCGGGCGGGAGTCTCACGCACGCGCGTGGCCACATTCGAACCCCGCACGGTGACGTCGTCGTGAACTGGCGTATCGGCGGCGGAATGCTGACGTTGACGGGATCGACACCGACCTTGACCGAAGTGGTCGTGGGAGGGCAGGTCCGTGAGGTGCGGGGAGAATTCGCCGTCACAGCACCATGGAGGTGACGCGGTGCGCGCGGCAATCGGTGCCTACGGTGTTGCGGCTCCGTCGGCGGGATCAACCGCGATGAGGGAGAGGTAGGCGCGCAGAATCCCGGGCATGTCGAGCGTCGAATCGTATACCCAGGCGTCCTGTAGTCCCCACACGAGTGCGGCGATGTGATTGGCAACGGCGTTGAGGTCAAGCCCCGGCTTTAGGCGTCCTGCCGCGTTCTCTCGTGTGAGCTCGTCTGAGATCGTTTGGGTGAACTGGCGCTGCATATCCGCCATGTACGTGTGAAGCGGGTGCTCGGGACTTGCGGCCTCAGCACGCAAGCGGGTGTCGAGCTTAAGAATGCCCGGAAACGTCAGGTTGTACTCGAGGATGTGTGGTACCGCGTCAAACCAGCCGTAGCGGTCGATGAACTCTTCGCGAATAGGCTGCTGTAGCCGCATCCGCTCGGTCAAGACGGCCTCGATCAGCCCGTCCTTTGAACCGAAGTGGTGCAGGATGAGCGAATGGCTTACGCCCAGTTCCCGGGCAATTTGGCGCAGTGAGAGTCCCTGGATTCCCCGCGATGCGAAGACGGAAAACGCGTTGCGGATGAGCTCTTGCCTACGTTTTTCCCCATTGGCATAGGTTGCCCGTGCGTCGTGGGCCGAGTTGTCGAGGATCATCGTGCTCCCTGTGGTTGACCTCGACCCAGTCTAGTTGGCGACAGCCTCGATAAACTTGACCGATATGGTCAAGCTTGCTAGCGTGGTTGCGTCATGACAGTGATGTACCTCCCGTGGGCGACGTAGCCCCGAACAGATGGGAAAACCATGGCCAATAGACCACGTCCCGTAGCGGATGAAACGAAACCCGTCGACGCCGGTGATGACGTCGAAGAGCGCATGATCGCCGCTCGTTACGGCAACCCCAAGCGAACCGTCGGCCTCGTCTTGCTGGCGGCCGCCGGCGGATATCTCATGATGCTCACCTTGGCTACGGCTCTCCAGCTGCGGCTGACGAGCATTGACGAGGCAATGGCAACAACGGCGTATTCGCGGATCGTTACTGTGTCCGGCATCGTTCTGCTCTTCGCCGTGCCGCTGGTCGGTGCGCTGTCCGACCGTACGACGTCGCGTTTTGGGCGTCGCCGACCGTGGATCATTATCGGTTACCTGTTGACTCTCGTATGCATGTACGGGATTGGCGTCTCGAGCAGCTATCTCACCATTGGCATCTGTTATGTCGTCGGCTTCCTCTTCGCTCAAACGTCATTCAATATCTTTTCCGTGATCCCCGTCGAGGCGGTTCCCAACAGGTTGCGGGCGCGCGTGATGGGCTTCATGGGAATGTTCGGCGCTCTGGCTATGCCAGTCGGTGCGGCGCTCGCCGGGCGCCTCGTCGCCGCACCGATCCTCATGATGACGGTACCGGTGGTTGCCGCCGTCGTGACCGTTATTCCTTTACTCGTGCTCTTCCGTGACCCGCAGTGCGGAAAAGATGAGGTGCCGCCGCTGAATGTACGACAGCTCTTTGCCGGCTTTTTTGTGAATCCCCGCAAGCATCCGAATTTTGGATGGGTGTGGCTATCGCGATTCCTCGCCGGCATTGCCATGACGTCGTTCCTGAGCTTCTTCGTGCTCTATCTGGTGACAAATCTTCACTATTCGCCCGGAGAAGCCGGCGGCAAGGCAGGACTGCTGTCGCTGTATTCGGCACCGGTTTCGATCCTCTTGTTTACCTGCTCGGGGTGGCTGTCAGACAAGCTAGGCAGGCGTAAGCCCTTCGTCATCGGCGCAGCAATCGTCATGGCCACCGCTTTGGTGATCGCGGGAATGGCTGACGACTTCGCGACCTTCACTGTTGCGTGGCTGGTCTTTGCGGTTGGTCAGGCTATGTTCCTCACCGTGGATCTCGCACTGTGTGCACAGGTGCTACCGAATGAAGCGGATACCGGTAAAGACATGGCGGTATTCGCCCTGGCCTTAAACCTTCCGACGATCGTTGTACCTGCCGTAGCCCCGGCAATCCTTGGAGCCTCGCACAACTACACATTACTGTGGGGAATTGCCGCAGTGTTGACACTGGTCGGTGCCGCGATTATCCCCCTCGTTCGCAACGTCAAGTAGGAGATGTCATGACGTGTTATCCCGAGAAGCCCAGTCCCACTCACAGCCGGTTTTTCCTGATGGATTTCTGTGGGGAACGGCAACCGCAGCCCATCAAGTCGAGGGCTCGTGCGTGAACAATGACGTGTGGCTGTACGAGCATGTTCAGGGGTCGATCTACACTGAGTCCTCAGGTGACGCTATCGATCACTATCACCGCTACGCTGACGACATTGCCCTTCTGGCCGAACTTGGCTACGGGGCATATCGATTCTCGCTGGAGTGGAGCCGGATTGAACCGGCGGAGGGTGAATTCTCCGAGGCCGAGTTAGCCCATTACCGCCGTGTCCTTGAATGCTGCCACCGTCACGGGATTACCCCGATCGTCACCTATCACCACTTCACCTCGCCCGTTTGGCTGATCCGCGAAGGCGGCTGGGAGGCCCCCACGACGCCGCAACGTTTTGCCCGGTTCGCGCGAGTCGTCACCGAACGGTTGGGTGATCTGTTCGATATCGCGTGTACCCTCAACGAACCGAACCTCGCCGTACTGCTGGCGGAATATGGGATGGCCGAGTCTCGACGCGAAGACCGTGCGAGCAATCTTATGTGGCAGGGCGTTGGCGAGGCCCTCGGTATCGCCCCCGAAGATGTTGCTGGATTCCAGCTGTCGGGCACCGAGGAGTCCATGCGGATCAAGATTGCCGCTCACCATGCGGCTGTCGATGCCATCAAATCTGTGAAACCGACGATGCGGTGCGGGTGGACGCTAGCCAACGCGGATATTCAAGCGAGGCCGGGAGGGGAAGAGTATGCGCGCGAGCTGCGTCAGCGCAATAACATCCGCTTCCTCGAGGAATCTCGGGGCGACGACTTCGTTGGCATTCAGACCTACAACAGGGCGGTATTCACCGCGGAGGGCATGGCAGATCCACGTTCTGATGCCGCTGTGACCCCAACCGGTGAGGAAATCTGGCCGTGGGCCATCGGCAACACCATTCGGGAGGCGTGGGAGATCGCGGGTGTCCCCATCATCGTGACGGAAAATGGTCTCAACACCGAAGATGATTCGCAACGCGTCGAATTCTTGACGGTCGCGACGACTGAAGTGGGTAAGGCGATCACCGATGGTGTCGACGTGCGCGGCTACATGTGTTGGTCGACCTTCGATAATTTCGAGTGGGTCTTCGGGTATGGTCCGAAATTCGGCATTATCGCGGTTGATCGCACGACTCAGGAGCGTCACGTCAAAGAATCGGCCCGGGTTCTCGCGAGGATCGCGGCCACCAATGGCGCGATCTTGGTCGGCGGTTAGGTGTCGCTGGGGCGGCGGGTGCACCTCGGGTCGGCGTGTGCCGGCCTGGGGTGCGCCAGTGGCGGACGTGATGGACGCGACGCCGCGCAGCGATTGTGACGTCAGCGAAGGTAGTTTAAAGTTTAACTATCTACGGCTTCGTAACTAACTGTGAAGGAGACACTGGTGACGTACCTTGATGATCTGAAGAAGCGACGCTCGCGCTACGACCTCACCTCGGAGCTGCCGATGAGCGAGGAAGCCCTCGTTGACCTCGTCGAGGTGGTCACCCTGGAGGTTCCCGACGCGTTCAATATGCAGTCTCAGCGCGTCGTTGTCCTCACCGGCGAACGTCATCGTCGGTTCTGGCAGGTCGTTGACGAGGCTTTTGAGGGGCAGGTTAGCGCCGACAAGCTCGCCGGCTTCTCCGGTGCAGCCGCGACGCTTTGGTGCGCCGCGACGTTGCTTTTTGCTACCGACACGGCAACTGTCGAGGACCTTCAGTCGCAATTCGCGCTCTATACCGACAAGTTCCCCGGCTGGGCTCGTGAGTCGGTCGGAATGTTGCAGTACGCGGTGTGGACTGCCCTCGCTACCGAAGGCGTTGGCGCGAACATTCAGCACTACAACCCTGTCATCGACAAGGCGGTTCACGAGGAATTTGGTGTCCCGGCCGAGTGGGAGCTCGTGTCGCAGATGGTCGTCGGTGGCATTGGCTCCGAACCTGGCGAGAAGGAGCTCAAGCCGATCTCCGAGCGCGTCGTCACGCGCTGAAGCCGTCCCGGCCACTCCGGGAAAGGCGGAGTGTAGGCGAGCCATGCAGGTAACCGACACGTCAGGTTACTAACGTCCTGCGTTGTTGGGTATGGTTCGCCTACACTTTCTTTCTATGAGGCTTACCGAAGTAACTGTCGGCCGAACCGTCCGGTTGAAGGAGTTCGGCTGTTCTCCTGAGCACGAGCTGCGCGTCAAAGAACTCGGGCTGCGCGAGGGGGCGGTTTTCCGCGTGACTCACCGCGCGGGCTTCGGTGGTGTTGTCATCAATCTCGCTGGTTCGCGCATCGCGATCGACCGTGGCGCGGGCCGTCATGTGGTCGTCGAGCCGATGGAGATGGCCTCGTGAGCTGCCCGCACTGCGCGGGCACGGTCGCGCTAGCGGACCCACTTGTGCCGACGGCAGATACCGTGTTGCTTGTCGGTAACCCGAACGTCGGGAAGTCGACACTGTTCAACACGTTGACGGGCGCGCGTCAATCGGTGTGCAACGCCCCGGGAACGACCGTGGAGGTTTTCTCGGGTCGATGGAAGGCCCTCGGTGTGCGCCTTATTGACACACCGGGTACCTATTCGTTACTGCCGGCGTCGCCGGACGAGGAAGTCGTCGTCGATACGGTCTCCGGTAGTCAAGGCTCGCTCACCGACCCGCATGCGGGCTCGGGTGTGGGACTCGTCGTCGCTGTTTTGGACGCGACCGCTCTGTCGCGTTCGCTGTATTTGCTTGGGCAGTTGGCTCAGGCCGGCGTGCCTGTCGTATGCGCGCTGACGATGTATGACGTCGCTCAGGCGTCCGAGGACGCGTGCGACGCGCGGGCGCTCGAGGCCGTGCTGGGCGTGCCGGTTGTCGTTGTTGATCCGCGTCGCCGTCGTGGTCTGGACGAACTAACCCAGACGGTTCGCCGTGCTCTCGAGGAACGCCCTCGTATTACCTCACTGTCGATCGACCCCGGGGCTCCCGGCTACAACGCCCACATTGACGTCACCGACGACGCCGACGTCATCGTCGGCTCCCGCGGGGAGACCGAGCGCGCCACCCAACTGTTCGACTGGATTGCCACGGTGTGCGATTCCTTAGGCGATAACGTTCCGGTGGCCAGCCATGTGTCGCTGTCGGACCGCATCGACCGTGTACTCCTCAACCCGGTCGTGGGGATCGGGTCGTTCCTTGCGGCGATGTATCTGGTGTTTTGGCTATGTAACACGTTCGCGGCGATCTTCCAAGATCCCTTCGAGCAGGTCTTTGACTCCTCCGAGGGATGGGAACTGACGATACCTGCCGAAACCTTCTTCGGTTGGCCGGGCGGTGACATCACGCTGGCGCACGGGCCCTCCCTCGCCCAGGGGGTCAGCTGGATACTCGAGCACATCGGGCTTTCCGGGGGCGTCGTTGAAGGCATTATCAACGGTGGCCTGCTTACCGGGATCGGGGTTGTTGCGTCCTTCGCCCCCTTGATGATCGTCATGTTTATCGCCATTGGGATGCTCGAGGACTCCGGGTATATGGCGCGCATTGCCTTCCTTGGCGATCGACTCATGCGCGTCATCGGCTTGGATGGGCGCGTCATCATGCCATTCGTTGTTGGGTTTGGCTGTAACCTGCCGACCTTGGCAGCGCTGCGGACCCTGCCGAACTCGCGCCATCGCATCATCGCCGTCATTCTCACGCCCTACCTGACGTGTAATGCACGTCTCGTCGTCTACCTGCTCATTGCTAACGTCTTTTTCCCCGCGCACACGACGTTGATCGTATGGCTCATGTACCTGGTTTCGGTGTGCATGGTCGTCTTCGGGGGACTTGTTCTGAAACCGTTCTTGCTCAAGGGCGAGTCCTCTGCGCCACTTTTGCTCGTGTTGCCTCCCTATCAGACTCCGCGGGCACTGGTGACGCTGCGAACCTCGGCCCAGCGCACGTGGGCGTTCCTTACGGGAGCGGGAAGGGTCATTGTCGTACTCACGATTGTCGTGTGGTTGCTCATGCACATTCCCCTCACCGGGAAACATGCGGTGGGTGAGGACATGCCGCCGGCGGATTCTGTCTATGGTGCCGTTGCCGGGGCGGTGTCACCTGTGTTTGCTCCTGCCGGCTTTGACGACTGGCATCTGACGGGTGGTCTCATCACGGGCTTCATCGCGAAGGAAACGATGCTAGGTTCGCTCGCGGCGACCTATCAGACGGATAACCAGGCAGCGTGTACGCCTGAGAAGACGGCGCTGGCCGAAACCTACAATCCCATGAGCGACGCCGATATCGACGCCGATCTGCAACGTCGATTGAGCGCGGGAGATCCAGAAATCGCCCGCTATGGCACGCTTGCGCGCGCACGCGCGGCGGTCGACCAATCGTTCACCGACATGTGCGTTGGTCTTCATTTGGGCACCGCCGAAGACGACTCTGCGGCGACCGCTCAGATGAGCGATCAGCTCAGATCAACACTCAAAGGCACTGCGGGCGATGCAGCCGGGGTTGCCGCGTTTGCCTTCCTGATCTTTGTCCTCACCTATACGCCCTGCCTGGCAACCGTCGGAGAACAATGGCGGCAGCTCGGTCCGCGTCGAACCCTGACGGCGGTGGCTGCTCAGCTCGTCGTCGCCTGGTTGCTGGCGACACTCGTATTCCAGATCGGCAGGATGATCCTGTGAATAATCCCGTTGACCTTGGTTCTCCCCGTCTGCTGTCGGCGCATGAACGTTTGGTAATTGCTCTTCAACGCGGTGCCACTGCTCGACGCGCCGGGCAAATCGCCGGCGTGCCGGAGGAGCGCGCCCAGCTCATGCTCGACCATCTTCAGCGCGCTGGCATGTTACGCACAGCTGGTCAGGCCATCGGGTGCGAACAGGGCGCGTGTTCTGCTACCCCCAGCGCCGATCCCAACGTTGCCATGCACTGCGCGGGCTGTCCGTTGGCCCACGGCTAGGCGACGCGGACCAACGATGGCCGACTTCTACGACGGGGAATTGTTGTCCGGGGCGTCCGTACTGGGAGTCGTCGGGGACGGCGACGCAGGTGTGGTCGGCTCCGGGGGACGCTGAGCGATCGTTATCGTCACGCGGGTGCCGATCTTGATGTGTCCCGACGCCGAAATCGACATGACCGTACCCGGCTGCGCATCCGAGGACTGCTGAGTCACGGTGTTGGCCGCAAGCCCGAGGTTATTGAGGTAGGCGACGGCCTCGTCCTGACCACGCCCAACGATCTGGGATTCGTCAATCGAGACATATCCCGACGCAAGAACCAGGTCGACCGAGTCGCCCTCGGCAACCTGCGAACCGGCAGACGGCGAGCTACGCAACACCGAGCCGGCGTCAGTCTTTGGCGCGTCTTCCTGAGTCACGTTGCCGACCTTGAGCTTGAGGCTCTCCAACGTCTTGCGTGCCTGTTCCTGCGACTGGCCGCGCAGATCGGGGATCGTTACCGACGCCGGTCCTGATGAGGGATGGAGAGTGACCACCGAACCGACGGGAACCATCGTCCCGGCCGGCGGATCGGTCTGGGCCACGAGGTCGGCATCAACCGAGTTCGACGCGACGGGATCGCCTTCGCGCACACCTAGCCCGAGTTCCTTCAGCTGTGCTTCGGCATCAGCCATCGACTGACTGATGAGGGTGTTGGGGATCCTCACCTCGTCCGGTTTCGCCAAAAGGCTCTGATAGGCGAGCACACCCCCGACGCCCAACACGGCGACGAATAGCAAGGCGACGAGTGACCACAACACGCGCTTATGACGCGTGCGCCGTCGGTCCTCATCGCGTCGAGATCCGTTGGCGTCGGTGGGGCGCGGCCGTTCGAGCGTCAGGGGATTGGTGACGTCCTTTTCCCGAGCCCGTTGGAAAGGCTCGTTCACCCGGGTCGCGGCCATCTGGCGAGTGCGACCGGCGTTGGCTTCCCACGTGTCAATCGGCGGCGCCTGAATGGTCGAGCCACGCCCGGCCGCGATCAAGTCGCGTCGCATGCTGGCAGCGTCTTGGTAGCGGTCGATCGGTCGTTTCGCTAGGGCCTTCATCAGCACACGGTCGAGTGCGTCCGAGATGTCCAGAGTGATCGAGCTGGCCAGCGGTGGTGCCTCAGAGACATGCTGATAGGCGACGGCGACGGCCGAGTCGCCTCGGAACGGCGGGCGCCCCGTCAACAGCTCAAATAGCATGCAACCAGCCGAGTAGAGGTCGGAACGGGTATCAACCTGTTCGCCTCGCGCTTGCTCGGGAGAAAGGTATTGAGCGGTTCCGACGACGGCATCCGTCTGAGTCATCGTCGCGCCCGAATCCTCTAGGGCACGCGCGATCCCGAAGTCCATGACCTTGACTTCGCCGCTCATCGTCAACATGACATTGCCCGGTTTGATGTCGCGGTGCACCAGGCCATGCGCATGTGAGAATTCGAGCGCATTGAGGACGCCCGAGATAATTTCGATGGCTTCCTCGATGGGGACCGGCTGGCCATCGGTGAGGAGTTCGTGGACGGTGTGCCCCTCAACGTACTCCATGATGATGTAGGGAACACTGACACTCGTGCCGTCCGGGACAATAACGGTGCGCTCGCCCGTGTCATAGACGGCAACGATATTCGGGTGATTCAGCGACGCCGCAGCCTGTGCTTCGCGACGGAAACGAGCAAGGAAAATCGCGTCTCGCGCCAGATCGGTGCGCAGCATCTTGATGGCGACATTACGTGACAGCCGCAGGTCGTAGCCGAGGTGCACCTCAGCCATGCCACCTCGTCCAATAAGCTGGCGAACCTCGTAGCGTCCATCGCTTAGACGTTCAGGAGAGGCATCAGCCATGGGGACTCCTTTAGGGTATCGGGGCTGGTAACGGCCACGGACAACGATGCAGATTCGCCGACGCTCGCGACACCGGGCTGCTCGTGCGACAGGGTGAGACCGAGGAACGTGAGAACGAAAATAACGATCCCGGCGATGAGCGGTCCCAACCACGGTTCTTTATCGAGCACGGGAATTTCCGCGCAGTGGCGAGCGGCGTCATCTGGCGTGGAAGCCACAAGCTCAGCGGGCACGTCGCTGTGAGATGCGAGGTCGGATTCTCGCGACCAGGTCGTCGGCATGGGGGATGATGAGGTCCCTCTTAGCGCAGGCCACATCGCGGGAGCTTCGGTTACGTCGGCCTGAGGCTCGACCGACGGGTCGTCCTCGGCCGACGGTGCTGGCGCCGGTCGGTGTTGCTCGCCCTTATCCATGGATGGCAACAGGTGAGCGTCGAGGATGACCTCGACTGGACGCGAGGTCGTATCCGAGACATCACTACCGATGGCGCGTTCGGCTCGCTCGAGTCGCTCCGCCCGACGGCGCGCCAGCTCTTCCACAGTGGGCATGATCGAGTCCGGCATGATGTCGGGAGCCGGTACCGTGCCACCGGCGAGGCTTGTCATGGGGGAGCCATCTGCCTCGAGAGGTACGAGACGATCGCGTGCATCGTCGTCCGAGACGACGGGTGCTGCATCATCGTCAAGCGGCGACATCGCCACGGGAGCGATTTCCTCGACGCTGACAGCATGTGCCCGCGGGGGCGCTTCTGTGTCCTCGTGAGTATCCTCAATCGATGCGTCGACGCCCCCGTCAACGTCACATTCCTCGGCCTCGCTGATTGCCCGTGCCTGGGCCTGCGCCGCCTCATCAGCCTGCTTGGCCGCTTCGGCAGCCGCTTCGACGTCCTCGGGCCGCCGAGCAAACGAAATGCCCAGCTGAACCATAACCTGCTCGATGCGATCACCGAGTTCGAGTGCCGATGCGGGGCGATGCCGCGGGTCCTTTTCCAGCAGCGACATGACGAGCTCGGCGAGGGGCTTCGGGACATCCGCCGGAAGTGCAGGTACCGGTTTGTTTACGTGTGCGAAGGCGATATCGACCTGGCGTTTGCCCGTAAACGGACGCTGCCCGGCCAGAGATTCGTAGGCGATGACCCCCAACGCATACAGGTCACCCACAGGTGTCGCGGGATTACCGACGGCTTGCTCCGGAGGCAGATACTGGGCGGTTCCCATGACCATGCCGGCAGCTGTTAGCGTCACCTGGTTGGTAGCGCGCGAAATGCCGAAGTCGGTCAGTTTGACCATGCCCTGCGGCGTCACCATGATGTTGCCGGGCTTAATGTCGCGGTGGACGATCCCCGCCCGGTGAACGGTGTCGAGAGCATTTGCCGTCTGCATCATGACGGAGAGCAGAAAATCAATCGGCAGCCTCGGATTATCAGCGAGAATCTGAGTGAGGGGTGTTCCCTCGACGAGTTCCATGGCGATCCAGCCCAGTCCCTCTTCTTCGCCAGAATCGTAGACCTGTGCGAGGTTGGGGTGGTGAAGCGTCGAGGCATTGGCGGCCTCGATACGCAGGCGCGACAAGAAAAGCTGCTGGCCAGCAAGCTCAGGACGCAGGATCTTCAGTGCGATTGCATCCGGGGCTGATTCGTCGTAGGCCCGCCAGACCTCGCCCATTCCGCCGATGGCTACACGTGAGGACAACGTATAGCGCCCGCCGATCACCCGGCCGGCGTGGAGACTTGCCAGCGACGAGGTGTCCTCAACCGGACTCGGTGCCGGATCAACCGGGGTGACCGGTTCCGACACCTGAGTCGTGCGAGATTGTGCCGCCAGACTCATCAGTGGTTCAACCTTGCGAGAATCATGTCGCGTGCGATCGGGGCGACGTCGGCGCCGTGAAGCGAGCGAACGCCGTTTTGATCGCCTTCAACGACGACGGCGAAAGCAATCTTGGGATCGTCAGCCGGGGCAAAACCGACGAACCACCCGTCGGCTCGGCCCGAGTCCCCGACTTCCGCCGTGCCCGTCTTACCGGCAACCTGAACGTCCTTAATTCGGGCTTGCGTGCCCGTGCCCTGATTGACGACGGCAACCATCATGTCGGTGAGCTGGTTGGCGACCGAAGCCGATATGGGCTCACCCACGCGCTTAGGGGCGGTCGTCGACGTGGGGTTGAGCTGAGAGTCGAGCTCGCGCGCAACGAGATACGGCTGCATCCTTACCCCGTCATTGGCGATCGTTTGCGCGACCATCGCCATCTGCATCGGGGTGACCTGAACGTTGTACTGGCCGATCGCCGAGTAGGCGAGCTGAGGCGGCGCCATGACGTCGGCGTTATCGCCCTCGAGCTGCGGATAGATGGACTCGGTAACAGCCAGGGGCATCGTGAATGACTTATTGAAGCCAAAGGCCTCGGCCATCTTCTGCATCTGATCTTGACCGAGATTCATCCCGGCCTGGGCAAACGGAGTGTTACACGACAGGGCGAAGGCAATGCGCAGCGGCGGATGGCCACCAGCACACGTCGAATGATCGATGTTTGACAGCGTGCGCTCAGTTTGCGGCAGTTGGATGGTCACCGGCGCCTGAACGGTCGTGTCGGGAGTGTATTGTCCAGACGACAGCATTGCGGCAGCCGTAATGAGCTTGAACGCTGAACCTGGTGCGTAACGATGCCCGCCAAATGCCCGGTTGTCCATGGGCGCGCGGGATCTTTCTGGTAGGCCTCCATAGCCTGCGTCGCGTGGGACTGATCGAGAGTGGCGAGCGCGTTTGGATCGTAGGAGGGGCTCGACACAGCCGCGAGGATGGCACCCGTTTTGGGATCAATAGCGACCGCGGCCCCACGCCGGCCGCCAAGCGCCTGCCAGGCGGCCTGTTGAACAGCCGGGTCGATCGTCAATTCGATGGCACCGCCCGACTCTTCGGTTCCCTTGACCATTTGAGTCAGCCGGTCCATGAGTTGGGAGGGGGCCTGGCCCAGCAAGACCTCGTTCTCGGTCTGCTCGAGCCCCTGCGATTGTCCCTGCAACGAATAGAAGCCCGTCAGCTGCGAATACATTCCGTCGCTTGCCATGTAGGAGCGTTGATAACGCTTATTCGTTCCCTGTGACGGTAGCGGAGTCGAGGACGCGATGGGGGTACCCGAGACGATGATGGGGCCGCGCGGTTTTCCCTGGGCGTTGTAGATCGTCCGGGTGTTGCGGGAGTCGGCGGTCAGGTCGGCAGCGGCAAAAAACTGGGTTGCTGTCGTCGACACCATGACCGCGAGGACCATGACGAGGACGACGAACATCAAACGCTTGACTTGCGCGTTCACAGGTTCTCTCCTCCCTCTTGCGCGGTAGCGGGTTCGCTCGATGGCGTGGACTGAGCCTCGCTCTTGCGCCGAATTCGTGGTCCTGATGCATGCTCGCGCGCCTTCTCGCGCGCTTCGCGATCGAGGATGAGGTTGATCTCGGTGGTGGACACGGTGCCACCCGGAGTCGCCGGACGACGTGCGGAGTGCGAAATCCGCAGCAAAATCGCAAGGATCATCCAGTTCGCCAGCAGTGACGATCCACCGGCCGCGACGAAGGGGAGGGTCAGGCCGGTCAGCGGGATGAGTCGGGTCACGCCACCGACGACGACGAATACTTGCAGGCCGATGGCAAATGCCAAGCCCGACGCCAGCAGCTTGCCAAACCCATCGCGTACCGAGACAGCCACGCGCATCCCGCGCTCAACGAACACGAGATAGATCAGCAGCAACACCAGGGCGCCGCTCAGGCCGGTTTCCTCAGCGAGGGAGGCGTAAATGAAGTCGGAATTCGCCTGAGACACGAGCCACGGATAGCCGTGCCCCCATCCGGTGCCGATCATTCCGCCATTAGCCATGCCAAACAGGCCCTGGACAAGCTGCCACGATCCTCCGGTTGCGCGGTTATAGACCTCGGGATTAAACGGGTCGAGCCACACCTCGAAGCGGGCGCCGACGTGGGAAAAAATCTTCGATGCCGCCCACGCGGCCGGGAGGAAGAGGGCCGCGCCAATAGCCAGCCAGGACACCTGGTTCGTCGCGACATAGAGCAGGGCAACGAACAGGCCGAACAGCAGCAGCGACGTTCCCAGATCCCGTTGAAGGACAAGAACAGCGAGGGAGAGGATCCATACGACGACAATCGGGCCGAAGTCGCGCAGTCGTGGTAGGCGCAGACCGAGGATTTTCTTTCCCCCTAAAGCCAGGGAATCTCGGCGAGCCACGAGGTAGCCGGCGAAGAACACGGCAAAGCAGATTTTCGCGATTTCCGAGGGCTGGAACGTAAACCCGAAGACATCGATCCAGATCTGCGCGCCGCCACGCCGGGATCCCAATCCCGGCAAAACGGGCAGCAGTAACAACACAATGCCGAGCACCATCGACGTGTAGGTGAATCGGCGTAGCTGCCGATGATCGCGCAAAACGATGAGCGTCACGGCCATGAGCACGATGCTCACCAAGGTGATGATGAGCTGCTTCGAACCGGTGACGTTGGCTTGCTGACCGACCGCGCGGTAGGAGATATCGAGGCGGTAGATCATGGCGACCCCCAACCCGTTGAGGGCAACCGCGCACGGCAATAGGACCGGGTCGGCGTAGGGGGCGAAGTACCGGACGATGAGGTGGGCAACGACGCAAAAGACGAAGAATATGGCAACGCTGCGGGTAAACGTCGGTGTGAGCGCACCCTGCATGTTCAGCATGGTCGAGGCGAAGGCGAGCGTGCCGATGAGGAAGGCGATGATGAGCAGGCAGATCTCGGCCAGCCGCCCCGTAGGAGCGCGATCGAATCTCAGTGACGCCATCAGTGCGACGCCTCCGTCGCTGCGGCTTCAGACTCGCTCGGCTCAGCAGAGGGAGGAGTTGGCTGTGAGCCAACCTCGGTCGTATTGACGGTGATCTCGGTTGAGTTTCGCTTCAGCCATTGTGTGGCCGCCTCGGCTGACCGCTGATCGAGCGAGGGGGCGAGCGTGCGCGCAGCAGCGCAGGTGAGGACGCGGCTTGCCGTCGGATCGACGAACAGTGACGCATCGTGACTGGAGGAAATCTTGTCACAATCGCTCGTCGAGGCCACCACCGTGTAATCGTCAAGGACGGTGCGGTGGGTGTACAACGTCAGCGGCCCGATCGTTCCGGGTGTGCCCTCGTAGAGGACGACCTGGTCGTCCTCCAACGTCAGTGTCCAGCCCGTGCGCATGTGCGCGAGGCCCCGGTAGCCGCCAAAAGCTAGAAGCGCGAGGATGACGATGGTGATGCCCAGTGCAACGATGCCGCGTTTGCGGGAGCGGCGAACAAACTCGTTCGAGGGCGCCTGTGGTTGCGCGGGGTCCTTGTGCGTTGGGTGAGTGGTCGACGTGGTCGTCGCGAGTGGACGGGTATCGTCTTCGAGCGCTGCCGAAGCATCATCGGTGGGGATCTCGGCAGTGGGCAAATCCGGTGTGATCGGAGTACGCGTGCCATGCTCGTCCGCCAATGCGGCAGCTCCCACCGTGATTGGGGCCGTCGGTAGGTTGGGCGTGCGATCCTCGTCCACGACATCCGCGACGATGCAGGTGATGTTGTCGGGGCCGCCACCGGCCAGTGCCGCCTCAATGAGTTTTTCGCAGGCGGTGTCCGGGTCCGCATAGCGGCTCAAGATCGCATGAAGCTGAGAATGGTCGACGACGCCCGAGAGGCCATCAGAGCACAACAGCCATCGATCGCCCACTTCGGGCAGCGATGTCGCCCGGTCGACTTCGACTCGCCCTTGCGTATCGCCGAGGACGCGCAACAGCACGGAACGTTGAGGGTGCGTCGCCGCCTGCTGGGGGGTGAGCTGGCCCTGTTGGATGAGGTATTGGACGAACGAATGATCGGTCGTCATCTGTTCGAGAGCTCCGCCGCGCATCCGATAGGCCCGCGAATCGCCGATATGGGCTAGGCAGAATGTGTCTCCGGAACGGATGAGCGCCGTGCAGGTTGTCCCCAACCCCTCCAGCGACGAATCGTTGCGTGAAGAGGACACGATATGTTCGTGGGCGGCATTGATCGCGTGAACCAATTGGTCGCCCATGTCGGTGGCGAGAAAAGAATCGTCGTCAAGTTTTCGTAGCTCATGCACGGTGACGGTCGAGGCGATGTCACCGCCTGCCGGGCCTCCCATGCCGTCGGCCAGCACCAGCAGATGCGGCCCGGCGTAGGCTGAATCCTGATTAGACGACCGTACCCGCCCCTGGTCGGAGCGGGCGCCGTAGTTGAGCGCGATCTTCATCGTGTGAGCTCCAAAATCGTCTGGCCGATGCGGACCTCCATGCCGATCGCTAACTGGCGCGGGGATGTGAGCCGCTCGCCATCGACGAACGTCCCGTTGGTCGATCCCAGGTCCTCAACGTGCCACACGCCATCGGATTTGTAGAAGCGGGCGTGTTGAGACGATGCGTAGGAATCGTCGATGACCAGCGAGCATGCCGCAGAGCGGCCAACGCGGATCGCCGAGGATCCCAGAGGCAAAGATGCGCCCGCCTGTGGTCCGCCGGTCACTGACAGGTGGTGTGGTTCGGCTCCGATCCCTCCACGGGGACGGCGCGACTTAGCCTTGCGGCGGGCTTTGGTCACGCGTCGCGACGAGAGCGAACGCGCAAACATGTCCCCGCGCAGCACGAAGATTGCGGCGAACACAAAAAGCCACAGTAGAGCTAAGAAGCCAAATCTGATGAGGGTGTACAGCAGTTCGGAACCCACGCGGTGCCTCGCTTACTTGTCCTCTGACGACGTCCAGAACAGGATGTGTGTCCGGCCGATTGTCAGTTCGTTTCCGTCGAGCAACGTGGCGGCGTCGATGCGGTGGCCTTCGATATAGGTGCCGTTGGTCGATCCTAGGTCGGTGGCGATCACCCCGGTGGGGGTGATGCGCAGCTCGAGGTGACGTCGTGACACCCCGGAATCGTGAATGACGATGTCGGCTTCGGAGCCACGCCCGATGACGGTGACCGGTTCGGTGAGTAGCCACTCACGGCCCTCGATGCTGATGATCGGGTGCTGGGGCGAAGCTTGCGCGGTCGTCACGGGTGCCGCCGGGCCGCGCTTGGTCAAGGTGTGGACGTTGATGGTGCCGGTCGTTTGGGCGGCATCGACGCTGAAGCGGATGACGATGGGTCCAACGAACGAAAAGTTCTGCTCTTTCGCATGTCGGGTGACCTCGTATTCGAGCTCCTGACCGAGGATCTGCGAGTTGGAGTTTTGGACAGCATCGAGATCCGCCTGCGCCAGGCATACCTCGTATTCATTGGGAACGACCGTGCGACCGTTGGAGAGCGAGGCCGCGTGGTCCTCCATAGACTCGCGGATCGCCGAGGCGATATCGACAGCTTTCACCCGCGATTTGAACATCTTGGAGAACGGGGCATTGACACCCTGTTCCACCGCCTTCTCAAAGCGGTCAAACACACCCATTGGTGATCTCCTCTTCCTCGCGCGGCCCACCCTAGACCTCGGCCAATACCTTCGTAGTCTAGCGGGGCCCGTGGTAAGGCTCTAGCCGCACGGGATGTCAAGGGGCAAGCTGTGTCCCCAGCGTCCGATAACACCCGTGTTGTCGAGAGCCGATGCCTGGTCTGTGGTGCCGATACACGGGGAGGCGCGAGGCTGATCGGCATGAGAATCTTTCCTGTACTTCTTCAGCGGCGTCGAGCGCGTCGCCTCTTTCGATCTCGTTCGCTGAACCCAACCCCAACGCGTTGCGCGGCGCATGCCGGCTCACGCAAACTCCGGCGAGGCCCAGTGTGGGCAGCGACGGTAATGGCGCTGGGTGTCGTGTTGGCGATTTCCCCGACGGTTCTCTCGCATGCCGACACTCAACGCCACGTCACGTGGGTCCCGCTATCGGCGAATCATCCCGGCGCCAATCTCGTCCGCAGCGCAGACGGGGCACGTCACTCGGTATGCGCGACCGATCGTCAAACCGACGGCACGGAGCGCGGGGGCGCATTCACCTACTCCTCGAGCCAGATCATCAGTCCGGGGCAGCCCTACGTGTCGAATGCGCAGACCTTCATGGTCACCGATGCTCAGCGCGGGTCCGTGGAGGTGATCACCGGTGACGCCGCCGCGCAGGTGGCCTACCTATTAGACGTCGGCTATAACCCGGCGCGATACCCAGATGCGGGTTATCAGCTCGATCCCGAGGCCGCGACAGCTGCTGTCTACGTTCTGGCGCCGCGCGCGAGTGGCGTCACCGATCCCGCGACATTTCGGGCGAAAGGTACCGAGACGTTGACAACGATTGCCCCACACGTGGGACCCTATAGCCTACCTGATCCGCAGATCACCTTTGATACGGCTGAGGCAGCATCACCGAGTACCGGGGTCGTGCGGGTGTCGCCGCCGCGGTCGGCGGCGGGGACCATCATGACCGGCGTCGCGCTCACCGTGAGTCTCGAGGGCGCGCGCACGGTCGAGGGAGATAAGGCCAAAGTCTCGGTGACATCGACGACGGAACCTGTTGATGTCCCCATTCATATCGACAGTGAGCACGTGGTCGCGAGTGTCAGCGCGACAGGCCTGCCGGCAACTACCTACGAGGTCTGGGAATCCCCTGATCATCAAGACCGTCTGGTTACCGGTGAGCCGACGAGCCTCAACGCTCGCGCCTCGGCCGATCGACCGACGAAACCGCAGACCCCGCCGCCGCCCTCAACGCCTCCTACGCCGGCAACGCCACCGGAACCGACGCCGCCCCCGACACCGACACCGCCGCCTCCCGTTCTCACTCCCACGCGTGAGGCAACACCCCAGCTGGCCGAGACAGGTCCGATTGCCCAGCGCGCTATCGGCGCTGGTCTTGCGCTCATCGGCTCCGGGATGCTTCTGACCGCGTGGCGCGCACGTCGACGCAGTGCATAGGAGGACGTGATGTCAGGGTCGTGGCGATATGCCGGACGTGGGAGTCGGGACCGCAGGGGGCGCAGGAAGTCGAACTGTCAGTGGGGTGCCGCGGTAATCGCGTGCAGCGACGCTGATATACGACGTCCCCGGTTCTGGGGCGATCTCGACCGTGCGGATGAGGCGGACGCGACGTGCGAGGACTTCGATAAGCCCGATGTAGACGGCATCGACAATGAGCGACATGGCGAGCGAGACAGCGTCTCCCTCAGTTGTCGTGTCGATTGTGCCAATAACCCATGTCGAGACGGCAAAAGCCACCGCGTTATTGGCAACGTGCAGGGCCACCGCGGCTTCCAACCCGCCGGTCCGCCAGGCGAGCCAGCCGGCCGTAAGGGCGAACGCCGCGATGTCGAGCATCGCCCACCCGCTGTAGAGGTGCGCGAGAACGAAAAACGGCACCGGGGCGACGATGGCAACCGCGGGATGGCGCACCCAGGTCCCGATGCTCTGCATGAGGAATCCTCGGAACACCAGTTCCTCGGCGGCGCACTGAGCCGGAAGCAAGACGATGAACGTCATGAGGGCCAACACCGGCCACCACGACCCCGAGTCCGCAGGAGACCACGTGGCAGGAGATAACGATCCGTCCAACGCCAAATCGCCAGCAAGGTAGGCGAGATAGGTGAGACCGGCAACGCCCAGGCATTGAGCGAACCATCCCCACCGGATTCGACCGGCAACTGACCACAGAAAACCGAGATTGCGTTGTTGCGTGGCCAGATAGCCCAGATACAGGCACGGAATGAGCGGGACGACCGAGGCCAACATGAAGGCGACCAGCCACAGGGGTGCCTGAGTGGATCCCCCCTGGTAGAGAGACATCAATAGGTGGTAGTTCGCGGGACTGATGATGGTGACGGCGGCGACGATGCCGATGACGATTGATACGAAGAGGAAGCTGATGGCGCAAATGGCGGCGACGGCCAGCGGGCGCCACCAGTGCTTGTGAGGGTTAAGCCAGGTGAGGCGGTGGAAAGCATACGATCCCACGCCCCCGGGGTGGTGAGGCGGAAGCAACAGACCCGGTTGCTCTAGATCGGCCAACTGATAGCGGGAAGGCTCGATACGATCTGCTGATTCTCTCCAGGTGTGGGGGAGAGGATTAGGGGTATAGGGCGCATCGGTGTGGTCGCTCATGGCTCTACTGTCGCACGAACCAGGATCGAATCGCCGGGTCGCACAGCACCTCGGCTAGAGTGGTCGGGATGGTCGACGATAACGGGGACGCTCGCGCGCATGGCCACTACCAGCGCCACGCAGATGTTAGCGTGCTCGCATCGACCGCGCCGCTGTCGGTGATTGTCGATCGTGCAGCGGCAACCCTCATTGGGCAGGCATGCGGTGATGCGCTCGGGGTCCCCTACGAATTCCGCTCTCCTCGCCTTGACGGTCGTCCGACGATGCGTGGGGGTGGGGTCGGAGAGTACGAACCCGGGGAATGGTCAGATGAGACCCAACTGGCCATTTGCCTGGCTGAGGTTGCGGCAACCGGCGTTGACCTCACGTTAGAAGAGACGCTGGACGATATCGCGACTCGCTATATTGCGGCCGTACGCGGGGGAGTACGCGAACTGGATGCGCAAACGCGTGTCGTCTTTGACTCGGTGCTCTATGACGACCTACCCGGACGCCCCGCCCAGAAGATGCGTCGCGGCGCCGCGTATTTTCACCGGCGAACACAGCGCTCGGCGGGAAATGGGGCCCTGGCTCGCACACCGATCATCGGTATGACACGGATTCACGATCGTCGGTGGACCGCCGCCGCGGCCCGGACGATTGCCGAGCTCACTCACGTCGACCCCATCGCTGGCGATGCGTGCGTGCTCGCGACCGAGGCCATACGCGCAGCACTCGTCGACCCCAACTGCCGCCCGCGCGAGTGGCGGCGTCGGCTTCATCTTGACGCTGGCCTCGACCTTCTGCCGCCCCAGCGACGCGTGGAGTGGAGAGATTGGTTAAATCAGGCTGCGCAGCGCTACTTCAAGCCGCCCCTGGATAACTCATTCACGGTGACAGCACTGCAAGCGGCGATCGGGGCGATCATTCAGGCCAGTACGTCTGTGATGTGTGACGACCCCACGCAGGCGTTCACACACGCCGTTGAGGAAGCCGTCCGAGTCGGCGGCGACACCGATACCATCGCCTCGATGACAGGCGCGCTCATGGGGGCCGTCGTTGGAACGGAGGCGATTCCTCCGTCGTGGCGCAGCGCCATCCACGGGTGGCCCGGCCTCGACGAGGATGGTCTGTACGACCTTGCAGTTGCCAGTGCGCTCGCGGGGGTGCTCGGTCCCGAGTCGATGAGCGCCCTCATCCACGGCGGCGATGACCTACGAGGGCTTGTGCGCACCATCGAGGGCGGTTTCGCATCGACGTCCACCTCCCCTGACGAGTCAGTGCGTCCGGTGACAGCGTCAGGCGATGGAGAGACCCGCTCTCAATCGGGCGGTGGCGCTGGCGATGAGGAGGCTAACGCCTCCCTCATCATCGACGTCACGGCAGTTCCTCCGGCACCGACGCCGCCCGAGACTGCGGCTGTGCCCGTTTACGTCCCAGAATCCCATCCGCACCAAGGCGAGAAGGATCTTTTCACTCCGCGCCCGGTGTCCCACCGGTCCGATACCCCTCGCCGCAGGCAGCCGTGAGCGCGTAGCGAGCCGCCCGTGCGGCGGACAGATCCAAATGAGTCGAGAACTCGGTGGCGCCGCCATTGCCCGCACACAGGTCGGAGACACAGCGCAGGGCGAGGAACGGAGTTCCCACAGATAGGCAACCTGGGCTAGTGCGGCTGATTCCATGTCGGCACCGAGGGCATCTGGGCAGGCGGCGCATACGCGCGCTGCGGCCTCTGGACCCGTGATGAACGATTGCGATGTCACGAGTGTGCCCACCGTGACCCCGTCGAGATCGCGCGCCGCGGCGACGAGAGAGGGTGCCGCCGCGAATTCCTCGGGCATCCCCGGTACCTGACCTGGTGCGTAACCGAACGCCGTCGCGTCGACGTCGCCGTAGCGGCAGGATGCGGCGGCAATGACATCGCCGACAGCGGCGTCGCCCAGGCCGCCACACGTTCCCGCCGACAGCAGCGCGCCCGGACGGATATGGGCGAGCAGCGCCCCTGCCGCTTGAGCGGCACTGACCGGTCCGATTCCCGTCGTCGCCGCCAGCACAACGTGATCGCCGGCATCAACTCGATAGGCACGCGTTGGTCCAAAGACGCCGACGGGTTCGGGGAGGCTGTCCCCGAACAGGGGTGCCATCTCCTCCTCCATGGCAAACAGAATGACAGCGTCGACGACACCGTCAATGCCTGGGCGCGGACATGACGCATTGACTAGTGAATTGCGTGTCGCTGTGGCATCCGTTGCAGCGGGATACGGCGTGTCGCGGTGAACGCGCGTCCACGCATCACGACCAGCGAGGAAAGCCGCGACGGCGGCACGGGCACCGGCGAGTGAATGGTGTGCACCCCAGCCGCACTGTGTGGCGTTAGCCGCCGGGACCTCTTGCGCGTTGAGGATGTCCTCGCACGTGGCGGCCAGAACCGGCAGGAAATCGTCGGGTTCCAGCCCGAGTGTCAGTGCGTAAAATCCCGTTCGGCATCCCATAGGGGAGAAGTCGATGAGGCGATCGGTGTGGTTGCGCATGAATTCCGCGCTCATGTGCTCAATCGAATGAAGCGCCTGCGTGTCGAGGCGAGCAACATTCGGCTGTGTGAAGCGGACGTCGTATTTGATGAGGACGTCACCGCCGGGCAGTGTCTTGCGATCAGCGATGCGAACGTAGGGGGCTTCGACGAGTCGGTGATCGAGGTTGAACGATTCAGCATTCATACGCGCACGGTCCATGCCTCAAGTGTGCGGGGCCGCAATAGGCGATGCAACCAGTCTGCGACACGCCCGGATCCGTGGTCCCCATCCACAGATGAGGCGAATTATGGGGATAACGTTATCCACAGGTCGCGTCAAAATCGTCGCAGTGTGAGGACGCATGAAACGACGCGAACGCCCGTGCGTTGTCGACTGTGTACGGAAGAGCGCGCCATCGCGGCGATTGGTGGGGAGGGTGGGCGAGACCACTCGGCGACACGGAGAGGTGGGGCCGGCGTATGTAGCGTGTCGACCACTACATGTGGGGGCGTGGACGAGGGTGCATCTCACGGCGTGTCGAGCGGTAATCCCCATGTAATCCCCGGGTCCCTCGTCGATATCCCCAGGTGGCGCCCCGCTGTCCACAACCCCTACATATTGTGTCGCTGGCAATAGGTCTCCACTAGGTATAGTGTCTTTCCCAGCGGCGCCCCGGGCGCCTTCAGGTAGAATGACATACGTGTGGTTCGCTGGGGACAGCGGATGCCTCTAACGCAAAGGAGAAGCCCTCATGAGCATCACCCTGTATTCGAAGCCCCGCTGCGTACAGTGCGATGCGACGAAGCGCGCCTTTGCCAAGCAGGGCATCGTCTTCACCGAGATCGACATGACGGTTGACGCTCAGGCTCTCGACTACGTGAAGAGCCTTGGCTTCACGCAGGCTCCTGTCGTCGTTGCGGATGGGGACTCCTGGTCCGGATTCCGGCCCGACAAGATCAAGGGTGTCGCCACTGAGCTGGCACGCATGACCGCGTAAGCGGCGGGCCCGACTGCTTGGTTAGCGGTCGGGCCGTAGTCTGTAACCGCTTCGAGTATCAGAGTAGAGAGGACGCCAGGGTGGAGGAGATGCAGCCGGCACCCGATCGTTCGGACCCCTACGTCGTCTATTTTTCGTCGGCAACGAACAATACGGCCCGATTTGTCAGCAAATTGGGTTTCTCGTGCGATCGGATTCCTCTGCGGTCGGGCGATCCTGCTCTCCATGTCTCGCGTCCCTATGTTTTGGTGACCCCGACCTATGGCGGCGGCAAGGTCAAGGGAGCGGTTCCCAAGCAGGTGATCGCCTTCCTTAACGATCCGTCCAACCGCAGCTACTGCCGCGGGGTAATCTCTTCGGGCAACACAAACTTCGGTGAGGCATACGCTCTGGCCGGGCGGATCATCGCTCGCAAACTTAACGTTCCGGATATGTACCGCTACGAGTTGCTGGGCACCCCCAGCGATGTCAACAACTGCCGCGAAGGATTGGTGAAGTTTTGGCAGAATATCTGACTGATACGGGTCTGGAAACCACTACCGATCCATCACGGGATTATCATGCCCTGAACGCGCAGCTAAACCTCTACGACAAGGATGGCAACATCCAGTTCTGGGCCGATCGCGAAGCTGCTCGCCAGTACTTCCTTCAGCACGTCAACCAGAACACCGTGTTCTTCCACGACTTGCGCGAAAAGCTCGATTACCTCGTCGAAAACGGGTACTACGAGTTGCACGTCATCGATCAATATGACTTCAGCTTCGTCAAGTCGCTGTATCAGCGTGCCTACGCCTTCAAGTTCCGCTTCCCGACGTTCCTGGGGGCGTTCAAGTACTACACGTCCTACACGCTGAAGACGTTTGACGGAAAGCGCTATCTCGAGCGCTTCGAGGATCGCGTCTCCATGGTTGCGCTCTACCTGGCTCGAGGCGACGAAGAGCTGGCGTGTCACCTCGTGGACGAGATCATGTCAGGCCGGTTCCAGCCGGCCACTCCGACGTTCCTGAACGCGGGAAAGAAGGCACGTGGGGAACTCGTATCCTGCTTCTTGCTGCGGATCGAAGACAACATGGAATCGATCGCCCGTGGCATCAACTCGGCGCTGCAACTGTCTAAGCGCGGTGGTGGCGTCGCCTTGTCGTTAACGAATCTGCGCGAGTCGGGTGCTCCGATCAAGAAGATCGAGAACCAGTCCTCGGGCGTCATCCCCGTCATGAAGCTGCTGGAAGATTCGTTCTCCTACGCCAATCAGCTGGGAGCTCGCCAGGGGGCGGGGGCTGTCTATCTCAACGCCCATCACCCGGACATTATGGGGTTCCTCGACACCAAGCGCGAGAATGCGGACGAGAAAATCCGCATCAAGTCGCTGTCCCTGGGCGTCGTCATCCCCGATATCACGTTCGAGTTGGCGCGCAACAAGGAGCCGATGTACCTGTTCAGCCCCTATGACGTCGAACGCATCTACGGCAAGCCGTTCTCCGACATCTCGGTCACCGAGCACTACCGCGAGATGGTTGCTGACGGCCGCATTCGCAAGAAGAAGATTGATGCGCGAAAGTTCTTCCAGACGCTCGCGGAAATCCAGTTCGAGTCAGGCTATCCCTATATCGTTTTTGAAGACACGGTGAACCGGGCCAACCCCATCAAGGGGCGCATCTCGATGTCGAATCTGTGCTCCGAGATCCTGCAGGTGTCCGAACCGAGCGAGTTCAATGAGGATCTATCGTTTGCCCGCGTTGGTAAAGACATCTCGTGCAACCTCGGCTCGCTTAATATCGCTAAGACGATGGATTCGCCCGACTTCTCGGCAACTATTGAGACAGCCGTGCGCGGGCTAACGGCGGTTTCCGATCTGTCAAATATCGCCGCGGCTCCGTCTATCGAGCGCGGAAACAGCCTGTCCCACGCGATTGGCTTGGGGCAGATGAACCTCCACGGCTATCTCGCCCGCGAACGAGTGATGTACGGGTCCGAAGAGGCCCTTGACTTCACGAACATGTACTTCCTGGCCGTGGCCTACGAGACGATCAAGGCGTCGAACAAGATCGCTCGTGAGCGGGGCGAATCATTCGGCGGTTTTACCGAGTCTGCCTATTATTCCGGGGAGTTCTTCGCGAAGTATATTGACGGAGACTGGACACCGAAGACCGAGACCTGCCGCGCGCTGTTGGACAAGTCGTCGATCTCGATTCCCACTCCCGATGACTGGCGACAGCTTGCAGCCGATGTGCGCGAGTACGGGATGTATCACCAGAACCTCCAGGCGGTTCCTCCGACGGGGTCGATCAGCTACATCAACAACTCGACGTCGTCGATTCACCCGATTGTGTCGAAGATCGAGATCCGCAAAGAAGGCAAAATCGGCCGCGTCTACTACCCGGCCCCCTACATGACGAACGAAAACCTCGAGTACTACAAGGATGCCTACGAGCTCGGCCCGAAGGCGGTCATCGACACCTATGCCGTTGCTACCCAACATGTCGACCAGGGCTTGAGTCTCACCTTGTTCTACCCGGACACGGTGACTACCCGCGACGTGAACAAGAACTACATCTACGCGTGGCGTAAGGGCATCAAGACGATGTACTACATGCGACTTCGTCAGCAGGCGCTGGAAGGCACCGAAGTCGAAGGCTGTGTGTCCTGCATGTTGTAGCGGATAGGCTTCAGACGCGTTGTCCCCTCCATGTCTGGAGGGGACAACGCGTATTTAGGGGCGATCGTAGTCGGTGATCCAGCCGTTAGGGATGCACCCGGAGTTGTTGCCGCCGTCGGCGGACTGCTGTTTCATGACGGGAGCAGGTCCGCCTGGCGAGGGGCATCCGAGGTGGCCGTGACCGAGAAAATGGCCGACCTCGTGGTTGACCATATAGATGCGGTAGTCCGTCATCGTCTTGTTCAGCTGTTTCCACATGTCGGCGCCTTCAACCCAGCGCATGGCATTCAACGCGACGGTGGTGCCGTTGCGACACGACGAGTGTCCATGCGTGGCCAGCGGCGCGCACAGGGAGTCGACGAGATGGGGGGAGGCTAAGACGATTCGGAAATCCGCCGCTCCGTCCGTGCGGGTGAAGTTGCGTCCCCACCCGCGCGGATCGTTGAGGATTGCGTGAATATTCTGCGCGGTCTGCTCGGGATTGAGGGGAAGCCCCTGCTCGATCTCGAGGCGATACGTGACGACGTCGCCTCCCTCACGCCCGGCCACCGTTCCCGGAACGACTTCCGTGGTCGTGCCCGCGGCTTCGGGGACGCTCGGCGCCGTCGTGTCATCGGGCAGATCGCCCGTGACTTCCAGGGGCGGTTTGGCAACCGGTGTCATGGGCGCAGAAGTCACCTGCGGGGTTGCTGTGGGGGTGGCGGGCGCAGCTGAGGGGGTTGTGGAGCGAGCATGGCCGGCGGACGTTGACCCCGATAGGGCGTGGATGACGATGACGAGGAGGAGCGCCGCAGCAATCGCGCCCGCGATGAGCTGGAATGTGATCTGGCGGCGGGCCTGGCGGGCTCGCGCGCGTTTGCGCGCATTCCACGCCTGATCGGCGGCCCTCGTGCGCCGATGGGTCTCGCGGCGTGGTGGCAGGGGAGTGCACGTGATTGTTTTATGCGCAGATGTCGACAACGCGCCATTGGGGGCGCCCTGTGCGCGGACCGCCGGAGCGTGCGATGAGGTGTGCGGCGCTTCTCGGGTTAGCGAGCTATTCCACCTGTCGGACCCGCGCGCAGCTGCTCGCGACCGATGGGCGCGAGGCGTATCGGGAGTATCCCTGGGTGGACGCACTCGGACAGTCTACGGGCGTTACCGGCACGTGCCAACAAGTGCGGTGTGGATGGCGCGCAACAAGCTGACCGCGTGGAAACTGGGGCTGTCGTCGACGGTGCGGCGCGCGGACTTCAGTCCTTTGTTTCCCGCCAGGACATGCGGAACTCGTAGGACTGTGGACCCAAAGCCGCGGGCGTTTGTTACGCTTGGCGGGTATCGCGGGTGCGCGCAACGGTGCTCGCCCATTGCTGATCGAGACACGGACAACGGAGGCCGGAACACATGGTCAAGTACGTCTACTCCTTCCTGGAGGGCAACAAGGACATGAAAGACCTGCTGGGTGGCAAGGGCGCCAACCTGGCGGAGATGACGAGCTTGGGTCTGCCGGTCCCCCCGGGATTCACGATCACGACGGATGCGTGTAAGGAGTACCTCAAGCGAGGCGAGGTCCCCGAGACCTTGACGACCTAGGTCACCCAGGCGCTGCGTGACGTCGAACGAGAAATCGGACGTCGCCTCGGCGATCCCGACAAGCCGCTGCTGGTCTCTGTGCGATCGGGAGCAAAATTCTCGATGCCCGGCATGATGGAGACCGTCCTGAATATCGGCCTGAACGACGAGTCGGTTCAGGGACTGGCTCGCATGGCTGGCAACGATCGTTTTGCCTGGGACTCGTATCGGCGACTCATTCAGATGTTCGGTAAGACCGTCATGGATGTTGATGGCGATCTGTTTGCCAACGCCCTTGACCAGATGAAGGCTGACCGAGGCACGACGCAGGACACCGATCTGACAGCTGACGATCTCAAAGAACTGACTGAGACCTTTAAGGTCATCTATCGCGACGCCACGGGCGAGGACTTCCCCCAGGATCCGCGCGAGCAGATGGATAAGGCAACCGAGGCCGTCTTCCGGTCGTGGAATACCGAACGTGCTGCCATCTATCGGCGTCGCGAGCGTATCCCCAACAATCTGGGGACCGCCGTCAACATCTGCACGATGGTCTTCGGCAACATGGGCGAAGAATCCGGCACCGGTGTTGCCTTTACCCGCGATCCCTCAACGGGGAAATCGGGGGTGTACGGCGACTTCCTCATGAATGCCCAGGGTGAAGACGTCGTTGCCGGTATTCGCAACACCCTCGCGTTGGCTGATCTCGAGCGCATCAACAAGCCGGTGTACGACGAACTGCTCGGGATCATGCGCACGCTCGAGACGCACTACCAGGACCTGTGCGACATCGAGTACACCATCGAAGAGGGCAAGCTATGGATGCTTCAGACGCGCGTGGGCAAGCGCACGGCCGCCGCGGCGTTCCGGGTTGCCACCCAGCTCGTCGATGAAAAACTCATCACCAGCGACCAGGCGGTGGAGCGCGTTACCGGCGAGCAGCTGACTCAGCTGATGTTCCCGCAGTTCGATACGGATTCCACCAAGACCTTGCTGACCAAGGGCATGGCGGCATCCCCGGGTGCGGCCGTCGGCGGTATCGCGTTTAACAACGAGCAGGCGGAAGCGGCGAAGGCGCAGGGGCGTCCCTGTATTCTCGTGCGCCGCGAAACCAATCCCGACGATCTCGCCGGCATGGTTGTGGCCGAGGGCGTCCTCACGGCTCGCGGTGGCAAGACGTCGCACGCGGCCGTTGTCGCGCGCGGCATGGGTAAGACGTGCGTGTGTGGCGCCGAGGCCCTCGAGATCGACCTCGAGGCGGGGACGCTCACGGTTGGCGGCAAAGTCCTTAAGGAAGGCGACACGATCGCCATAGACGGCAGCACCGGAGAGGTGTTTGACGGCGATGTTCCCGTTTCGGATTCGCCGGTCACGACCTATCTGCTCAAGGGTCTCGAGGCGGGGTTGGCGGCCTGCAACGGCGACGAGGATATGACCGAACTCGTCACGTCGGTTGACCGGATTCTCACCTATTGCGACAAGAGTGCCAAGCTGCGCGTGCGCGCGAATGCGGATAATCCCACCGATGCTCAGCGTGCCGTTGACTTCGGAGCCTCGGGAATCGGGCTGTGCCGTACCGAGCACATGTTCCTCGGGGCGCGTCGCCCCCTCGTGGAGCGTGCCATTTTGTCTGAGGCGGGCTCGCAGGAACGGGTCGAGGCATTGGCGGAGCTGGGGAAGCTGCAGCGTCAAGACTTCAAAGAGATGCTTCAGGTGCTCGATGGCAAGCCGATGACGGTGCGTCTCATTGATCCGCCGCTGCACGAGTTCCTGCCGGATCTGACGAGCCTTGAAGTCAAGGTTGCCTTGCAGCATGAACGCGGTGAGCACAACGCGGACGACGAGAAGATGCTCGCTGCCGTGCGTAAGCTCCACGAAGCAAACCCGATGCTCGGCCTGCGAGGGGTTCGCCTCGGCGTGTGGATGCCCGGTCTCTTCGCGATGCAAATGCACGCACTCGTAGGTGCTGCCGCCGAACTCAAGGCGGCCGGTGGCGACCCGAGGCCCGAGATCATGGTGCCGCTGGTCGGCTCCAATGCTGAGCTTGCGATTATTCGTCGCGAGGCCGAAGAGATCATCGCCGAGGAACTCGAAGCCGCCGGGGTCGAACTCGACGTTCCGGTGGGATGCATGGTCGAGTTGCCGCGCGCCGCGATGATCGCCGAAAGCCTGGCCGAGGAAGCCGACTTCTTCAGCTATGGCACGAACGATCTCACCCAGACGACGTGGGGATTCTCGCGCGACGATTGCGAGGGCGTCTTCTTCCCGCACTACATCGAAGCGGGCATTTTTGGTGTCTCTCCGTTTGAGTCGCTCGACGTCCACGGCGTTGGCCGCATTGTCGAGGAGGGAGTCCGACGCGGTCGTTCGGCCAAGCCGGACATGAAGATGGGGGTGTGCGGCGAGCACGGCGGCGACCCGGATTCCATTCACTTCTTCGCGTCGGTGGGCATCGACTACGTGTCCTGTTCGCCGTTCCGCGTCCCCGTGGCCCGTTTGGAGGTTGGCCGCGTTGAGGCGTTGGCCAAGCTCGGCGAGCTCGCTCAAAACGGCGGTTCCAAGTAGCGTCTAGCAACCATATGGGTGAGGGGCGGCCTTGGGGCCGCCCCTCACCGCTGTCTCGGCGCGTGCCTGCGATCAGCGAGGAGGTACGTGGCGGGTTACCCATGTGTGAGCCTCTCGCCATTCGTCTTCGAGACCCGAGCTAGGTGCCGCGGCGCCGGCCGAAAAACGCGCGCCCGTCAGAACCTTGTGCGCGCATTGGGGTGGCAGCGCCCGTGCCGTGTCGGCGGCGATAGGGGCGAGGCCGCGCTCGACGTCGATGTCGTCGAACATGAGCAGCGCAGGGAACGGCAGATCGGTGAGGAGGGCGACGGGGTCGGCCATGCTCAAATCCTGCAGCGTCTGTTTGGAGATGACGAAGTGCTCGCGCGAATTCTCACACTCAACGTCGTTGGGGATCGCTGTGTGTCCGATCGTCTCTAGCTGGTCGAGCTGAGAGGCAGAGAAGACCTGATCCCATTCAATCGCGCGTGGTTCGATCACCGGCGATGTTGCGACGAGGCAGCGCGTGTGGGTGGGACGTGCCGTCAAGGCTGCGGTCGCCCCCGTGCCGTGGGCGTGGACGATCTGTCGGCGAAAGCCTTCGTCGGCTACCCATCCCGAGGCAGCGCGCAAATCTTCGACGGCATGCTCGAGAGTGACGATGTCGTCTGCGGATTCACCGCATCCGGAAAAATCGAAGGCGAGCGTTGCGTAGCCGCAAGCCCTGTAGCGGGCGCCAAACTTATCGAACCAGCCGACCGCGTGGCGATCGGTGAGGAATCCGTGCGCAAAGACGATAGCGGCGTCGCCGGCATCGACGGGCACAGTCCACGTGCCGGCAAGCGTCACGCCACGCGGAGTCGTGATCCGCACCTCAGTCATATCTCTACCGTAACGAAGGCATGTGGCAATCGCGCGGCCATCTGCGGTGGGTCTGGTTTTTGCCGGCTGCCCGACTCGTGCTGTCGGGCCGAAGGCGAGGGTTTAGACTGGCTACGGTGTCGTTTCACGCGCGAAAGGGGAGTGACGTGGGGAAGAAAATGCTTGCGCTGATCGGAATCGGTGCGGGGTACGTGCTGGCTCGCAAGGAGATGCGCGAAAATCCGGAGGGTCCTGTCGCAACGGTCGTCGACAAGGTCACCGGTCACCCGAGCGTCGTCAAGGCGAAGGAACAAACGAAGGCGAAGGCGTCGCACACCATCCGCAAGCAGGGTGAGGCCGTCACGGACAAGGTTGCCGATATGGTCAAGGATCGACTGTTCGGAGCAACGACGAAGACCGAACCTGATTACGTCGACGTTCACGTCGAGGAAGTCACTCCGCCGCAGAACCCGCCTGCTTGCTAGCGCCGAATGCGCTCGGCACAAGTTCGACGATGGCGGCGCTACCTCGCCGAGGAGCGCCTTGAAGCTGATACGTACCGCACGTTAGCGCGCGAGGCAGTCGGCGAGGAGCGTGACATTCTGTTGCGCCTGTCGCAGGCGGAGGAACGCCACGAGGCTCATTGGCTCGGACTCTTGGGGGGCCGATGCCCTGCCGGCTCCGAAGGCGTCGTTGCCCACGCGGTTGCTGAGCTTTCTCACCCGCCATTTTGGCTCGGTGTTTGTTCTCGCGACGATGCAGCGCAGCGAGGACCGCACGCGGTACGACCGCGACGCCGAGGTTCCCGAGGCAATGGCGGCGGATGAACACATCCATTCCGAGGTCGTTCGTGGTCTGGCTCAGCGTCAGCGTACGGCGATGTCGGGATCGTTCCGTGCTGCGGTGTTCGGGGCTAACGACGGACTGGTGTCCACCTGTGCCTTGATCCTCGGCGTGTTGGGGACAGGGACCTCCAAAGAGACCGTCATCGCGGCGGGTATTGCGGGCCTGCTAGCGGGGGCGCTGTCGATGGGGGCTGGCGAGTACATTTCCGTCACCTCGCAGCGGGAATTACTTGAGGCGTCTGATCCCGCCCCGCAGGCGTCCGAGGTGTTGGACAAGTTGGATATGGATGCCAACGAACTCGCCCTCGTCTATCGCGCCCGCGGTGCTAGTCCTGATGAAGCCGAAGAGAGGGCCGCGAGCGTATTTGCCGAGATCCAGCGCGGTCAGCAGGTCTCCATTGGCGGCGAGCGGACATCCTTTGACGAGGTTGGGACCGGGATGCGTGCCGCCGCATCTTCGTTCGTGTCCTTTGCCGCGGGCGCGGCGGTACCCGTTGTCCCCTTCCTTCTCCCGGTAGGGGTGTTCCCGGCAGCGGTCGTGTCGTGCGTTCTTGTTGGCCTGTGTCTGCTCGTTACGGGTGGAATCGTCGGGTTGCTGTCGGGAACCAATCCGGCACTGCGAGCCGTACGCCAGGTCGCGATCGGGTATGGAGCCGCAGCCGTGACGTTCGGGTTGGGATGGCTGATCGGAGCCTAGGGTGACGCACGAGTTTACCTCTCTGTTCGATGCCGAAACGGCGCAGCACATTTTCCGTTTCGTCGACCTCGTAGGCGCGTTTTGTAACGGCATCATCGGGGGACGCATCGCGCGCGCCATGCGGTTCGATGCCGTCGGCTTCGCTATCTTGGCCATCGTCTCGGCACTCGGTGGAGGGATGATCCGTGACACTTTGCTGAACACGGTGCCGATTGCTCTGACTGACCCGTTTTATCTGGCGACAGCACTAGCAGGTGCGGCCGTCGCGTTCTTGTGGAAACTGGATTCGCGATGGTCGGGACGCGCGATCCTCGTGGCCGATGCCTTGGTGCTGGGGTGTTGGTCGGCGACGGGAGCATCGAAGGCTCTCACATTGGGGTTTGGCTTCATGCCGGCTCTCATGTTGGGAATGGTGACGGCGATTGGCGGGTCGATGATTCGCGATGTGGCCATCGGGTCGATTCCCCGCGTGTTCGGCGGCAACCCGTTGTATGCGACGCCGTCTGCTCTCGCCACGCTCATCCAAATTGGTGCCCAACACGTGGGGCTGCCCTCGGTCGGCATGGGGCTGGCGATTATCGCGGGACTGGTGTTCGTTCTGCTCGCTCACCGTAGGCGCTGGCAGCTCCCGCCCGCCCCGGAGCGAACTGTCACGCTGACTCCGGCTCAACTTAAGCGCCTCATGCGGCTGCGCAATATGCGTATTCGCCGCTCCCCAGGGCACGGTTTTGTCGTGTCGCTCAATGAGTCGGGTGACATGTGGGCGGCGATACCCGGTCAAGATGACCGAGGTGAATGCCGTGAGGCGACCGGCGATTCGGACGAGTCGCGATAGGTCGGTGCACGGCCTGTCTAGCGTGTCCAGGCAGTGCCAGCTTATGTTCATGGGAAGCATTCTCCTGTAAGCTGCTTCCTATGAATGCGAATCATACCCATTACCGATCCCGGTTGGCTGCCATCGGCGCAGTCGCTGCCGCCATTGGTGTTTCGAGTTCGCTTGTGCTGGGCGGGTGCGCAGCGAATCCGAATGCTGGGGGTAAGAAGGCGTCCGCATCGCCGAGTGCCACACAGCAGGAGCATGTGAGTGAGGTTGGCAGCCTCGAGCCCCGGGTATTTCTCAGTTACGACGGCGGCGTCATGGCCGTGGATTCTACCGACGGATCAGTCACGACCCTCAAGCACGACGGATTTCTTCGACTGACCGAAGCCGGCGATGGACGTCACGTCATGGTCGCCGACGACAAGGGCTTCTCCGTGCTTGATTCCGGCCTTGCTGAACGCCCCCACGGCGATCATTCGCATTATTACGAGGGTCCGGCGGCGTTTACTGATGTGGCATTCGCTGCCAAGGAGCCGGGGCACGTCGTCCACAATGCTGGCCAGACGGCACTATACGCCGACGCTAGCGGTGAAGCGATGATCTTCCCCTCGGGCGCGATTCACGACAATGCCGAGCCCAGCGAGCTGCGCCACCTCACGGCGTCGAATCCACACCACGGAGTCGCGGTGCCGCTGGCCGAGGGGCGCGTGCTCATGACCGAGGGCACCGAGAAAGAACGTCACTCGATCGTGCTCTATGACCGTGAGGGCAAAGAGGTCACGCGCACGGACGAGTGCCCGGGTGTTCACGGCGTTGCCGAGGTCGGCGATGGGTCGGTCGTGTCTTTCGGATGCGAAAACGGTCCGGTCGTCTTCCGGGATGGACAGTTCCATAAGGTCGCGTCGACCGAGGCCTATCAGCGAACCGGTAACCAGCGCGGCTCTGAACACGATCGCTACGTCCTCACCGATTACAAGGTCGACAAGGATGCCGACCTCGAGCGGCCGACGCGGGTGGGCATTCTCGATACCGCGGCCGACACAATGCGTACGGTCGACCTCGGCTCGCCCTATTGGTTCCGCTCGCTCGAGCGGGGTCCCAACGGCGAAGGCGTCGTGCTGACGTACAACGGCAAACTCAACATCATCGACATGGCTGAGGGGCGCATCACCAAGACAATTGACGTCGTCGGCGAGTGGAGCGAAGACAAAGAATGGCAAAAGCCCAATGTTGCCGTTCGGGTTCTCGACGATATCGCCTATGTGAGTGATCCCCACTCCAAGAAGCTCCACATGGTGGGCTTGGGGAGCGGCAAGGTCATCAAGACGGTCGATCTGCCGCAGGTTCCCAATGAGATCGCCGTTGTCGACGGTCACATCCCCGCGGGGGTGAGCGTCGCCGAGGCGACAGAGACCGACTAACAGATCCGATGTTGCGCCCTCGCTGATCAACAGCGAGGGCGCAACTCATATGCGTATGTGTGCCATGCGCCGTCAGACGGAAGGTCCGGCGAGTGCGCGCGACGGCATGAGACGATGGCATCATGGGGTACGCACGCAGGGGGGTTGCGACACTTTGGGGCGCGCTAGAGAGGGCGCGCGATAGCCGGGGGGCGACGCGCGATCCAGACGCTGGACCCGTGCGTGAGTTTGCCTCCCGCGCTCGCAAACGCGGGATCGAGGCGTCGGTAACCGCGCTGGATCGCTCGCTCGCGGCCAGCGACGCGGGAAACTACCGCATTCCTCCGGCAGGTCTTGTGTATCCGCGCTCGGCCGAAGACGTGGCCGAGGCCCTGGACCTGGCACGCGAATTGGATATTCCCGTTAACTCTCGTGGTGCCGCGACATCATGTGCCGGCAATGCCATCGGTCCGGGCGTCCTTATCGACTATGCCCGCTACATGAACCAGATCATCGACATCGATCCGGACACTCGCACGGCAACCGTCGAACCCGGCGTGATCCAGGCCGATCTTCAGGCTGCAGCGGCACCCCATCAGTTGCGATTCGGGCCCGATCCGTCGACATCTAATCGGTGCACGATTGGCGGAATGATTGGCAACAATGCCTGCGGACCGCGGGCGACAGCCTACGGTAAGACGGCTGACAACGTCGTCGAGTTGTGGGCGATTGACGGCGTCGGTCGTCGCCTTCACGCGGGCCAGGGGCGCGAAGGCCTCGCGCAGGTTCCCGGCCTTGCTCACCTCGTTGACACAAATCTCGCCCTCATACGTCAGACTTTTGGAACGTTCGATCGACAGGTGTCGGGGTATTCGTTTGAACACCTCACGCCCGAGGGCGGGGCGAATCTCGCGGGATTCCTCGTCGGCAGCGAATCCACGCTCGCGACTGTCACGCGTGCTCGCGTCCGGCTTGTCCCCGTTCCTGCGGCGCCGGTCCTCGTCGTGCTGGGCTACCGCGACATGATCGAGGCAGCCGATGACGTTCCCGCCTTGCTGCGTCATCATCCGATCGCGATTGAGGGACTGGACGCTCAGCTGGTCGATGTCGTGCGTGCGCATCGCGGTCCCGGTGCTGTTCCCGAGCTGCCGGACGGCCAGGGTTGGCTCATGATCGAGGTTGGCGGAGAGGACCTTCCGAGCGTTGACCAGGCCCTTGATGCCGCGCGTCGCCTCGTCGCCGATGCCTCGACAGACGCAGCGCGCATCTATCCTCCCGGATCGCAGGCTGCGGCCCTGTGGCGCATCCGCGCGGACGGCGCGGGGCTTGGGGGACGCACGCCTGTGCGCGCCGATGGGGCGGGCAACGATCAGGCGTGGCCAGGTTGGGAGGACGCGGCTGTTCCGCCTGAACATTTGGGGAAGTACCTGCGTGATTTCCAGGAGGTGCTCGACGCGCACGATATCCACGGCCTCATCTATGGCCACTTCGGTGCGGGCTGTGTTCACGTGCGCCTCGACATGCCCCTAGATTCCGCAGCCGGAGTCGGACGCTCACGGGCATTCCTCGAGGCCGCTGCCGATACCGTCGCCCGCTATGGCGGATCTCTGTCGGGCGAGCACGGCGACGGTCGGGCGCGTTCGGAACTGTTGGCGCGCATGTATTCTCCGGCAGCCGTGAGGTTGATGGCGCAGGCGAAAGCCCTCTTCGATCCCGATAACCTCATGAATCCCGGGGTCATCACCGGGCCCGCCGAAGGCGGTGTGGATCCACTCGATGCCCACCTGCGCAGACCCGATGCCCGTGAGGTCAGCGCTGAGGGCGGGTATCCCTTTGCCGATGATGGTGGGTCGTTCACGAAGGCAGTCCATCGCTGCACCGGAGTGTCGAAGTGTCGAGCAGATGCGCGAGGGGCCGGACAGTTCATGTGCCCCACCTATCTGGCGACGGGGGCCGAGGAGGACTCCACGCGCGGGCGAGCGCGAATTCTTCAAGAGGCCATGAACGGTAGCCTCATCGGCGGGCTCGATGCCCCCGAGGTGAGGGTTCTGCTCGATCGGTGCATGGCCTGTAAAGCCTGTTCAGCCGATTGCCCGACTGGCGTCGATATGGCCGCGTGGCGTAGTGAGCTTCTCTATCGCCGCTATCGCGGCAAGCTCCGGCCCCGGACTCACTATGTCCTAGGATGGCTACCCACGTGGTTGCGGCTGGCGCAACGCATTCCCGGTGCCGCCCGACTCGGCAACCGTGCACTCGCCATTTCGTCTGTGCGGCGCCTGGCCTTTGCCATGGGCGGGCTGAATACCGATCGCGAGATGCCGCCGATGCAGACGATGTCATTCTCACGCTGGGCGGCTGAATCTGGCATCAAGGAGATCCGCGGCTGCGACCCTCGTGAGGTCGACAATCGACACGCCCAGGCGCCCACGCGTGGGCCAGTCGTCGTATGGGCAGATTCCTTTAGCGAAGGCCTCGACGGCTCGGGGGCTCGCGCGATCATCGAACTGTTGCGTGATCTCGGCTTCGACGTTTTCGTCGCCCCCGCCGACGCGTGTTGCGGGCTGACGTGGATTACGACGGGCCAGCTCGATCGTGCGCGTAAACACCTGGGGCGCTTGCTCACACGATTGGGGCCGTGGGCCGTCAACGGGATTCCCATCATCGGGGTCGAACCGTCATGCACGGCCGTGTTGCGCGACGACCTGTTGAGGCTGATCCCCGACGATCCGCGAGCCGCAGCCGTTGCGCAGATGTCTCGCACGCTCGCGGAGTTCCTCACCGAATCCGACTGCATCGCGGAACTTCCGCGGCTCGACGGACTCGATGTCGTTGCCCAACCCCATTGCCACCACTATTCCGTCATGGGCTGGGAAACCGATCGTGACCTGCTCACGCAGCTGGGAGCGAATGTGCACGAGATATCGGGATGTTGCGGATTGGCCGGAAACTATGGCATGGAACCGCAGCATCGCTACATATCGAGCGCGGTGGCGCAGGCCACGATGCTACCTGTGTTGCGCGACCACCCCGAAGCGACCGTGCTTGCCGACGGTTTTTCGTGCCGCACCCAGATCGCTTACATGGGCGAACGCCGCGCGTATCATCTGGCGAGCTTGCTGCGGAAGCACGCCAGAACCGCAGCTATCTAAGAGGCCGTCGTATCCTTGCCGACCCGCGGGATCGTCGCGGTGGGCGAGGTGGCTTGTGCCGCCCGATCGGATTGAGCACGAGCGCGGCGGCGATCGGCACGCCGAGGGAGTCGCCGCGTTGATTGATCGACGGCTGAGACCGATTCGTGGCGCGACGGCGTTTGGGCAGCGAGGCGCTTCTCCGTCACATCGATCGTTTCCGGCGCGGTGCGAAGAGGTGGCTCGGCCGCAGGCGGTGTGGGAGCTGAAACAGCGCCACCACGTTCTGTTGGGATGGCGTCATCCGTCGCATCTGTATCTCGCTCAGGCGTCACCTTGGTCGCCTCAGCGAGGGTCGAAGCGTAGGAACTGACATAGACGTGGTCGGTCGTGGGTGCGTCCGCGTCCTCGGTTGTGGCGGGGGCATCTGATGCGGGTGGCGCCGTCTCGGTGGTCTTCGGCGCGTCCGCATCTTCGTCTGTTGGGGATGCGGGGGTCGGCGTGGGCGGTCGCAGCGAGACTCGTTCTGGTTGTGTCGGTTGTGCCGTCGCGACCGGCGCATCGTCGGTGACGTCTACGGGTACGTAGCCGCGACCCGATCCGAGATACATGGCGATGCCCGCACACCCGCATCCGACCAACGCTCCGCCAAGTGTTGACAGGGCGACCGATCCGCTGATTCCCATGACGAAGGCGACAGCTCCACCGATCGTGAGGACCACCGAAATGATGAGGCCGAGGGTGAAGGGGACACCCAAAAGGTGCTGCTGGGGATTCTGGCGGCGGTGATGAACACCAAGGAGGAAACACACGACAATGAGGCCGCCGCAACACAGGCACCAGCCACCGATGGCCAGTTGCGGCAGCGGCGAGAAAACGGCGAGCAGCGCACCGACGATGGCGATGACCGCTGCTCCCACGAGAGTCTTGTGCAGGCTACCCATAGCAGTAACTATCCCACGCCCGCGCCGCGCGTGCGGGATTGTCGCGGCGTAGCCGACGGGTAAGCGGGTGCGCTGAGTGTGCAGCCCGTGACACAATGGCGCCAGTCGTGCACTAGCCACAAAGGGGGATCCATGGCACTCTTCGAGTTCGAACGCGGGCGACTGATCCCGGCGCAGTTTGGTCGTTCTGTCGATCAGGGGCTGGGTCCGGGGATTCTCGAGTCGATCCGGTCTCAGGTGCTGGAAGTCATCGGCCGCCCTCTATTTCCCGTGGCGTGGCAGGCTCCGGAGTCCGAGATCGGTCCCGACGGTGGCCCACATTGCTTGACCGCGCTTGACGCGTCTGGGCAGGTCGTGTCCGTCGAGGTCCTCCAGCGTCTCGATGCCGTGTCGCTGATCGCTGCGATGGGACGCTTGGGCGAGGCCACGAAGATGGGGTGGCTCGAGCTGGCGCACGTCTACCCCGGTGGTCCGGAGGCGTTTCGTGCCGGTTGGGCGGAGTTTCGAGAGTCGATGCCGCCGACAGTCGAACCGGGACCGCGGCTATTCCTGGTGGTCGGCGACGTTGACCAGGGAGTCGATTCGGCGTTGACGATTCTTGCGGCCGCTTCTCTTGAGATTCACCAGGTCAACGTTCGGGAAATGTCGAATGGACGTCGTTTCCTCGAAGTGCACCCGTTGTCACTGACGACGCATTCCTCGCGTCCGCAGCTGGGTGGGCATTCCGCGCCCGCGCCTCAGCTGGAGTGGTATGGCGATTCCTCACGCGAAACGGGAGCGTCGCAGCCGCCCGCTCCTGCACCTGCGCCCGCACCGGTGGCGATTTCCGAAGAACAGTCTGAAGGTAGGAAGGTCGCTGCGACACAGGGCGCACCGTTGGGGCGCGACCGCACGGGGTTGCTCGCGATCGCCGACGTCGTTGGTGAACCGATGGCGCTGTATGCCAGATCGGCCGACGGGCGCACTGTCCAGGCGACGCTTACGGAAGATGGCCGCATCGACACGGGAAGCGGCATGTATAGCGACGCGGATCAGGCGCTGAGCGTCTTTGTTGACGACCCGGCTGACGGGTGGTCCGCGTGGCATATTGGCCACGAGCACGGACCGACCCTGGCCGAGGCGATCGATGAAATGAATGCGATTGATCGGCACGATCGGTAGACATGCGCCTGCGCACGTCTGTTTTTCATCCCCGATACTGCGGCTTGCCCGCTGATGAGCCGGCCACTCCGCCCGGGGCCGAGTGGGGACCTGACATCCTCGGAGATGGTTTTGAGGCTCGTCGTCTGAGTGTGCCCGGTGGATCCGGGATCGCGACGCTCATTCGCCATCGGCCCGAGGGCGACCCGCAGGCAATCCCCGGTACTCCGCAGGATCGTCGGTGGTGCGCCCTCTACGTTCACGGGTGGAACGACTACTTCTTCCAGCGCGAACTTGCTCGGCACGTCAGCGCTGGCGGCGGGGCGTTTTACGCCATCGATTTGCATCACTACGGGCGGTCTCTCCAACCCGACGACATGCCGGGATGGTGCACGGCGCTGTCGGATTACGCTCCCGATCTCCACGTTGCGCTCAGAGCGATGAGTGAGGACCATCCCGGGTGCCCGATCATCCTCATTGGCCACTCCACGGGTGGGTTGCTGGCGTCCCTATGGGCCACGCGTAATCCCGGCCGCGTCGCCGGATTATGGCTGACCTCGCCATGGCTGGAACTGCAGTGCGGGCCGGGTAAACGTCGTTTGTGGCATCAGGCTTTCCACGTTGCCTCCGTGTTGCGCCAGCGCCTCGTGTTGCCGCTTGGGACGGATCAGCTCTACGCCACCTCGCTGCGCGGATGGAATACGCTTGATGGGCCGCCCCCGGCGAAATACATTGACGCGGGCTATGGTATGGATCCGTCGCTGGCTGGTTTCGACCTCATTGACAAATGGAAGAGCGCCGAGGGAAGTCCGGTCCGGGCGGGCTGGATATACGCCATTACATCGGCTCACACCCAACTATCGCGCTCGGCACCATTGGATATTCCGGTCCTCCTGCACGCTTCAACGACAACACACGCGGGTGCCTCGGGAGAGTGGACGAACGACGTTCTGTGGTCCGACGCCGTTCTCAACGCCGACGTCCTCGTCGCAGCCGGCGCCATGCTGGCTAACGACATCGACATTCGCCGCTATCGGATGCGCCACGACCCACTGACGTCGTTTCCTGACGTACGTCAAGCGGTGTGGGCGGATTTCCATGCCTGGACAGCGCGCATTCTGCCCGACGCGGCCCGCGGCCCCTCCGAGCTGGGTGATACCGCCTGCTACGCGATCTGCCCCTAGCGTGCGATCGCACAATCGCGCAATCGCGACGGCATTAGTCCGACTGTAGGGAAAGAAAATGCGTGAGGTGGTCGGCGACCTGGTCGCGCTCGATGAGGAACCCGTCATGACCGGCGAGCGAAGCGATCTCGCCGTAGCATGCTCGAGGAATGTGGCGCGCCAACCAGCGACACGAGTGCGCGGGAAATAACCGGTCGGAATCGACGGCGAGGACCAGCGTGTGCGCCTCAATAAGGTCAAGTGCCGCGGCGACACCGCCGCGCTCGCGGCCGACGTCGTGGGTGAGCATGGCACGTGTGAGGACGCGGTACGTACCGGCATCGAAGCGCGCCGTCAGCTTGTCACCGTGATAATCCAGGTAGGACTGGACGGCCAACCTGCCGCCGCGCAGAGGATCCTCGCTGCCTTGGGCTATCCGTCCAAAGCGCGTGTTGAGTTCCTCGGCACTTCGGTAGGTCGCGTGAGCGATTTGGCGAGCAAGCCCGAGGCCACGCGTCGGCTGGTCGGGCTTGCCGTAGTAGTCGCCATCGCGGAAGGCGGGATCAAGCTCGAGGGCGTGCAGTTGGAGGGATGCCCACGCGGCCTGATCCGCAGACGTATCCGGCGACGTCGCAATGAGGACGAGCTGTTCCAGGCGTTCTGGGTAGCCACACGCCCATTCGAGCGCTCGGTGCCCGCCAGCCGACGGACCGATGACGAGAGCAAACCGGTCGATCCCCAGATAGTCGGCTAGGCGTACCTCGGCACTCACCATGTCGCGCACGCTCAGTTGGGGGAATCGCGATCCCCACGGTTTGCCGTCCGGTGCTGGCGATGCCGGACCGGTTGAGCCCTGGCATCCTCCAAGCACGTTAGGGGCAACGACAAAGAACCGGTTCGTGTCGATGGGAGCACCCGGCCCAACCATCCCCTCCCACCATCCCGACGTCGGATGCGGTCCTGTGGCCTCGCCAATGACGTGGGAGTCACCGGTGAGGGCGTGGAGGATCAAGACGGCGTTCGATCGTTCGGCATTGAGACGGCCCCACGTCTCATAAGCCAAACGGGTAGCCGGCAACACGCGTCCGGATTCCGTACGCAGCGGGCCGATGGCAGCGTGGCGCAGGCCGCTTGCCAACGTATTCTCGGTGTCTAACGACGGGGTGGGGGAGGGGTGTGTGAGCAACATGTGCGGCCGCCCCTCCTAGCTCAGCGTCGCGAAGCCGCGTTCGAGATCGGCGATGAGGTCGTCGACGTGTTCGAGACCGATCGACAGACGGATCGTTGATGCCGAGATTCCGCAGGCGGCGAGCTCGCGATCCGTGCACTGCGAGTGCGTGGTCGATGCCGGGTGGGCGACGAGTGAACGAACGTCTCCGATATTGGCGACGTTGTAATACAGCTTGAGCGCATCGACGAATCGGACACAGTCGTCGCGGCTGGCGTCGATATCAAATGCGAGGACGCCGCTCGCGCCGGCGGGGGCATACGTGAGCTGCAGCGTGTGGTAGGGCGAGGACTCCAGACCGGGATAGTTCACGGTTGTCACGCGAGGGTGCTCCTCGAGCCACTGGGCGACCGAGCGAGCGTTGGTGCAATGGCGCTCCATCCGCAACGACAGCGTCTCAAGACCGAGATTGACGAGGAACGCATTGAACGGTGACGGGGCCCATCCAAAGTCGCGTTGACCTTGTGCGCGCGCCTTGACGAGGAACGCCTGTTCGCCGAGTTCGCCGTAGACCAGGCCGTGGTAGGAGGCGTCCGGCGTCGAGAACTCGCGGAAGCGCTCGGGATCGGCGGTCCAGTCAAACCGGCCGGCATCGACGACGAGTCCGAGCATCGAGGTCCCGTGTCCACCCAGGTACTTCGTTGCCGAATGGATGACCAGGTCAGCGCCCCACTCGATAGGACGCGTCAGGTAGGGGGTCGCGACGGTGTTGTCGACGATCAAGGGCACGCCGACGCGATGTGCGGCGTCAGCGATGGGCCCGATGTCGAGTATGTCGCCACGCGGATTCGGGATGGTCTCACCGAAGAAAGCGACAGTTCGCTCGTCGGCAAGGGCCTCCCACGACGCCGGATCGGCAGGATCATCCACGAAGCGTGTCTCGATGCCTAGCCGGGGCAGGTTGTTGGTGAGGGCCGCCTTAGAGCCGCCGTAGAGCGACGGGGAGGCGACGATATTGTCGCCGGCGCGTCCGATCGTGGTGAGCGTGAGGATGAGCGATCCTGCACCGGAGGAGACGGCGAGGGCGCCGATCCCACCCTCGAGATCAGCTACGCGAGCCTCGACCGCATCGGTCGTGGGGTTGGCCAGACGGGTATAAATCGGACCCGGCTCGGCCAGAGCGAAGCGTTGGGCCGCCTGCTCGGCGGAATCAAACACGTAGGCCGAGGTCTGGTACAGCGGGAGAACGGGGGAACCGGTTGTCGGATCGGGAGCAGTTCCGGCGTGAATCTGGCGGGTTTCAAAACGGTGGGAGGACATATCAGGAACCTTTCCATGGTGAGCCGTGAGGTCCCGGATACGCGAAAGCCGCGCAGGCATCGGTCCCGAGACCGTCTTCTGCACGGCAATGACGAATGGAGCGGCGTGGGCCGCGGCTGGTGCTGACCGTGCGGGTCAGCGAGGCATTCGACGTGTCATGTCGCTAGTGTGCGTTGCCGATGCCTCGACGACCCAACGTGTCTCAACATGTGGACCGTGTGTGTGACGTCCACACCGAAAGACCGCGAAAAAGGCGAAATGACACTGATGTGGTTCTTGTGAATGTTGTTGCGACTGTGACTCATGTGCTGTAGCGTGAGGGCGTTCTCACTGTGAAGGGGTGGGACACAATCATTCAGGAGGAAGTGGCATGGTTCCACGCAAACGCCCGAGTGGTCGCACGAGAACCGCTCCCGTGATTGCGCTGGCTGCGATGTGTGCCATCACGACATCGACAGCTGTAATCCCGGCTTATGCGGACTCTTATGATGATCGGGTCGCGAGCGCGCAGGCCGACGAGAAGGCGGCCGCAGACTCGGTTGCGGGTATCGAGTCGCAGCTTGCTGAAGTTGAAAAGCAGGCACAGGCTGCCCGCGATGACGCCGAAGTCGCCGAGAACAACTACAACGCGGCGATGTCCAACCTCACGGTTGCCCAGCAGGATGTCGCGAACGCTGATGCCGCCCTTGCGGCAGCGAACGTGCGTGTGGAAGAGGCACGTTCCAAACTGCGTTACCTCGTTCAGACGGTCTACACCACCGGCGGTGGGTCCCTATCGGGCATCGCGCCTTACCTGACCGAAGACGGTATGGACGCCGTCGAGGTGCGTAAGATCGCGGTCGACGTTCTTGGTGAGCGAGCCAGTGGGGAGCTTCGCGAGTTCGAGGCAGCCCAGACCGCGGCCGATCAGAAGGCCAAGGCGGCGAAAGCCGCGCTGCAGCGTCAGCAGGACTATGCGGCCCGAGCGAAGCAGGCTAAGGACCGTGCCGACACCGTTGCGAAGTCGATCAACGATACCCTCGGTCAGCTCGATACCCGGCGCGAAGAGCTGGTCGCCGAACTGGCGCAGGCGCGCGGGGTGACACTGGAGGCCGAGCAAGATCGCCAGGCCGAGCTCGATCGCCAAGCGGCGGAGCGCCAGGCAGCGGCGGAGCAGGCCGCGTTGGAGGAAGCTGAGCGCGAAGCGCAGCAGGCCCAGCAGGCTGAACAAGCTCAACAGGCCGAGCAGGAGGAGCAGGAGGCTTCGGCGCCCACTCAGACTCCGACGCAAACGCCGACGGCGACGGTGGCGCCCAAGCCGACCCAGCAGGCCCCGGCGCCAGCTCCGAAGCCGACGGCCACGAAGGCACCGGTTGCGACCACCAAGCCGCAGCCCGCTCCGAGCAAGGCCCCGGCCGTAACCTCGACGACAAACCCCGGCGCTGCCGTGGTTGCCTATGCGAAGCAATTCATCGGGAAGCCCTACGTGTGGGGTGGTGCTTCTACCTCAGGCTTCGATTGCTCCGGACTCGTCCAGTACTCATACCGCGGTGCCCTTGGCATCAATCTCCCGCGCGTCTCGTGGGCCCAGGGCGCAACCGGCTATCAGGTGAGCAAGGCAAACGCCCGTGCCGGTGACCTCGTCTACTACGGCGGCCACGTCGGCATTTACATCGGCAACGGCCAAATGATTCACGCCCCCAAACCGGGTGATTACGTGAAGATCGCGCCGGTGTACGGAAGCCCGACGTACCGACGCCTCGTTGGTTAGTTTCCGCTGCGCATGCTGCGGCCCGAACCTCAAGGTTCGGGCCGCACTTGTATAGCGATGGGTTAGAAGCGGCCGCCGCCGAAGCCCCCCGAGAAACCGCCCGAGAAGCCACCGCCGCCTCCGAAACTTCCCCCGCCAAAGCCGCCGGTCTGGCCGCCCCACGACGAGGAATGACCGCCACCGCCACCGAACAGGAGACCGCCAAGGATCAGTGATCCCACGTCAATCCCGGTGCCGCCGCGACCATGATGCGAGTCCCACGAGAACGAATCAGCGCCAAAGTCGTCGTCGCGTCCGCGCGCGACATCTTGTTCGGCGATTGCTTGAGCCTGGGATGCCAAAGCGTCGGCCTCATGGAGCGTCTGTTCGGCAGTCTTCGGATCCGTTGCCACGAGATCACGCGCCTGATCGAGGAGTTTGTGAGCGTGGTTAGCTCGTTCGCGTGCCACCGCGCCGACTGCGCCGCGATGAGCAGAAATATAGGCCTCAGCTTCGCTGACACGACGCTCGACCTGCCCCATGCGCGAGCGCACCGCACCTTGTGCTTTCGCCGTTGTCGCCTCGGCTTCACGCAGGGGATCGAGAACCTCGTCAAGCGCCGCATTTGCGTCGATCATCCGCTCCATCGCCGCTAGCGGATCCCCCTGCCCTTCGCGCGCAGCGTTAGCAGTAGCAATTGCCTCGTGGGCTTCGGCAACGAGTGGACGCACGGCCTCCGAGTCCTTTGCCAGTCGAGCGGCGTCATCAAGATCGGAACCGAGTGCAGAAATTTCGCGCAGAAGCGCCTTGTTCACGTCGCCGAGAGTCGCCCGCGCCTCCATCACCTGACGAATCTGGTTATCAGCCTGTGTGATGGCTCGCTGGGTCAGTGTGAGCTGGGCGATTGCCGCGTCGCGGTCACCGGCGGCCCACGCCTGCTTGCCGCTGGCGAGGGTGTGTTCGGCTGACGTCAACAATCGATCAGCTTGATCGGGATTGTCATCAAGAGAAGTGAAAGATGTGTGGGGGAAATCGTGGTGGAGGCGCTGAAGTTCCTCGCTCATCATCTCTTGTGATCGCCGCGCGTCCATGATGAGGCGTTCGGCCGCTGCGAGGTCGTCGCCGGCGCGTTCCTGGATCTTGCGTGCCTGAGCGAATGCCTGTGATTGGCGGGTAATCACGGCACCGGCAGCATTTGCCTCATCGATAGCCGTCCGCAGGAAACGATCGCGTTGGGCACCGTTCCCCGTTTGCTGGGCGTCACGCAGCAACTGCCAGGCCTTGTCACGATGCGTCTCCGCATCGCGCAGCGCCTGTTCGAAGGGCCCGACCTTTGCTTCTCCGAGTTCGGCAGAGGCGAAATCGAGATCTTCACGAGCTTGGCGAACGTGGTCGTCAACCTCGACGATCACGCGGGTAGCCTCGTCGATCGTCGCGGGCGCGGTTGTTGCGGTTTGCATCGCTGGCGATGAGGCTGCGCGATGCGCACGACGGTTCTTCCGCAGAGCGATGTAGGCCCCCGCGCCAGCAATGACGAGCAGTCCTAGCGCCCCGATAAGAACAAAGCTGTGCCCGCCACTCTCGGAGTCACTATCGCCACCGCCGCGGGTGCCTCCGTCCCCGCGCGACGTCTCCAGTGCTTTCAGTTCGCGTGCCGCGGCAACAGTCGCTCCCGACCATTTGTTATCAGAGAGTTCGCCACGCGCCGCATCGGCTATCTGGTGGCGCTCGGAGGAGCCAAGTTCGACCGCGCTCCCGGCACACAGATCGAAGTCGCGGTCATCGGTGGCGACAACGAGCAGGACAGCACGGGTATCGAGGCGCGAGCGTTGCGCTGTCTCGACACACCACCGCGTCCGATCGAGCCCGTCAAAGGAATTGACGTAGACCGCATACAGCTCGGTGCCGTCGGTCGCCGCTTGCGCCTGCGCAATATCGTTACTGCTCAGACGCCCCGAGTGGTCAACAACGCGTTGGCCACCTGAATCGACTGGCGACTCGGCGACAGCAGGAGTCACGGCACACCAGGCGAGGCCGGCGATAGCTCCCGCGGTGCCGAGTCGGGCGAGAAAACGCGAGGAAGGTGTGGGCGAGTTCATTCCTCCATTGTGCCAGCGACACTTCTCGATACGGAGGTAACGCTCGCGGTTATGCGAAAAACTCGGCGAGTCGACGGTAATCCACTTTTCCGCTCGCCGTGAGAGGCAATGACTCGACGTAGTGCAGGTGCCGCGGCAATTTCCAGCCGGCCACGTGTGGGCGAAGCAGGCGGCGCACCTCATCAAGCGGCAGAGCCTGTGTCCCGGGAACGCATACGGCAGCGATCGCTTGTCCCCAGTAATCATCGGGGACGCCGATGACGGCGGCTTCGAGCATTCCGGCGACGTCGATAAGCGCCGTTTCCACCTGCGACGGGGCGAGTAGTTCCCCGCCGGTGGGAATCATGCGGCTGGCCCGACCGGTGATCGTCAGATATCCCTGTTCGTCCCAGAAGCCCAGGTCGCCGCTATCGAAGAGATCGGTGCCGGCAATGTGGTGCCAGCTCGGGGGCTGAAGACCCCCGTCGTGCCGGTACCCGCTGAAGCTCCCTGGCCCACCGATCCACACATGTCCGATTTGCCCGGCAGTCGTGATCGGGCGTGCGTCGTCATCGCAGACGGCTATGTCAACGTAGGGCAGAGGAGTGCCGACGCTCCCGTCACGTCCGGGCGCTGTTTCGGGGCTTAGACATGCTCCCGCGCCCCCGGCCTCGGTCAGGCCCCACACGTGTATCGGCTCCAGCCCACGCCGTCGCAGGGACCGCGCCAGAGAAGCCGGTAACGCATCACCGCCGACGAGTGGGCGACGCCACGATGACAGATCCGCGTGCGGCCACTGTGGGCAGGCGCGTAGTGCCCGCCACCATCGTCGGAACGCACACGACGAATCCCATGCTCACGCGAAAACGCTCGATGGTGTCGAGGACTTGGCGTGGCTCGAAACGGGGGAGAATGACGACGGTGCCGCCACCGGCGAGGACGTCAAGCGTCGTGCCGTTGAGTCCACCGATGTGCGATAGCGGCGCGCATACAAGTTCGGTTTCACTCGCGGGCGCGTAGCCGAATCCTGAGCGGAAGGCGAGGGCTGACCACCATAAGGCACCTGCTGAGAGGCACACGCCCTTGGGGTCGCCGGAGGATCCGGACGTAAACACCATGGCGACGATCGCCTCGCTCAGGCGTGCGGGTTGGGTGTCAATGGGGGCAACGGCGCTGATCGCGGCGAAGAACTCCCCTGGCGACACAACGTCGGCCAACTCCTGGCGGGTCCCCACGTACACGCGAGCCTCCGCGATGGCGGTGAGCATGCGTAATTCAGCCGGTGCCGCGGTGACAGGCATTGGGACGAAGACAGCCCCGATCCACTGGCATGCGAGCGCAAGGATGAGGTGTGCGGGATCATTGGGGGCACAGCAGACGACGTGATCGCCCTCTCCAACACCGTGATTCCTCAGCCACGATGCGGCGCGGGCGACTAGGTCGGCAACCTCTCGCACCGTCCACCGGCGCGTATACCCGGGTGCGGCGTGGATCAGCGAGACCGCATTCGGTCGTCGGTGCGCCGAGTTGAGGAGCTGGCGGGCGTTGGAATAATCCGCACGCGCGTGCGCCGGCAGCGTCATCCGCGTCGGGTCTTGTTGGCTCGCGTGGCGAACTGCTCGAGGAGTTCGGTATCACCGGACACGATCAGCAGGGAGTCGGGGTCGATGCGTGTATCGGCTTTGGCGTACTCGAACGGGTGGCCGGGGGAGAGAACCCCGATGACCTGGATGCCATAGCGGGCCGGCAGATCGAGTTCGCCCAACGTAAATCCGTGGGTCTCCTTGGGCGGGCGCATCTTGACCACCGAGAACCCGCGACGGTCCATCTCGATGTAGTCGAGCATTTGTCCCCCAACGAGGTGAGCCGTTCTCTGGCCCGCGTCGTATTCCGGGTAGACGACGTGATGGGCCCCAATGCGCTTGAGGATTCGCCCGTGTTCGCGCGATGTGGCCTTCGCCCAGATCTGCGGCAGCCCAAGATCAACAAGATTCGCCGTCACCAGCACCGAGGCCTCCAGTGAGGAGCCGATGCCGACTACCGCGGTGTCGAAGTCACTTGCCCCCAGCTGCTCGAGAGCAGCCATCTGGGTGGCATCTGCTTGGATCAGGGGAATACGTCCCTGCCACTGGTTGACCTTGCGGGAAGAATTCTCGACGACGAGGACCTCGCGATCCATCTTTTCCAGCGTCACGGCGACTGCGGAGCCAAAACGACCAAGCCCCACGACGAGAATGCCGTTTGGACTATTCTTTTTCGCCATATTTCCTCCGTTACCAGGTCGTAGGTCTCCAGCCTACTCGGGCTGGTGACGTTGAGACGCCTCCGTGGGGGCCGCTTACCGCTATGCGCTGGCTACTAGCCTAGGGACATGGCCAAAACCAAGTCGATCTTCCGGTGTACGAATTGTGGGACAACGTATCCCAAATGGGCGGGGCAATGTCGCAGTTGCAAGGCGTGGCAGAGTCTCGAGGAAGACGTCGTTTCGGGGTCAGGTGCACCATCTCGCAGTGCTGTCCCGTTATCTCCCGCGTTGCCCATTGGCCAGGTCGATGCGCAGGCGGCTCAAGCCCGCTCGACCGGCGTGTCGGAGCTCGACCGTGTGTTGGGTGGGGGAATGGTCCCCGGTGCTGTCGTCCTTTTGGCGGGCGAACCCGGGATCGGTAAGTCGACGCTTCTGCTTGATGTTGCCGCGAAGGCAGCGGAGCGCGTGCGTGCGAGCTCAGGAGGAACGGTCCTTTACCTCACGGGAGAGGAATCGGCCTCGCAGGTGCGGTTGCGAGCCGAACGAATTGGCGCCCTCGATCCAGGCTTGCTTCTCGCCGCTGAGAATGATCTTTCCCGCGCTCTGGGACATATTGAAGCGCACGCTCCCGCGCTCGTTGTCGTCGATTCGGTGCAGACCCTGGCCAGTCCCACCGAAGAAGGATCGCCCGGCGGCGTGACTCAGGTACGTGCGGTCGCCGGTGCGCTAATCGCGGTAGCCAAACAGCGCAACATTCCGGTGCTCCTCGTGGGCCACGTGACGAAAAGCGGCAACATCGCCGGTCCGCGCGTCCTCGAGCATCTTGTCGACGTGGTGCTCCACTTTGAGGGGGATCGGCACACGCGATTGCGCCTGTTGCGCGCCGTGAAGAATCGCTACGGACCCACCGACGAGGTCGGTTGTTTTGAGTTGGCTGACCGGGGGATCCTCGGCCTTGAGGATCCCTCCGGCCTGTTCCTATCCCAAACATCGCAATCTGTTCCGGGGACCTGCGTTACCGTGACGCTCGAAGGACGTCGCCCGATGCCTACCGAGGTCCAAGCGCTGGTAGCGAAGACGTCGGCGGGGTCGCCGCGTCGAACGACCTCGGGAGTCGACAGCTCGCGCGTCGCGATGATCCTCGCCGTTTTGCAGGCGCGATTGGGAGTCGATCTGTCGTCTTGCGACGTGTACGCCTCAACCGTCGGCGGTGCACGTACGGCTGAGCCGGCTGCAGATCTCGCTTTGGCGATGTCGATCGTCTCCGCAGCATCAGATGCTGCGCCGAAGGAGCGTCTCGTCGCAATAGGAGAGGTGTCGCTAACCGGCGAAGTGCGCCAAACCGTTGGCATCGAGCGACGCTTGGCTGAGGCCCAGCGTCTGGGATTTGCTTTTGCGATCGTGCCACGAGGAGCGCTTGACGGGCTGCGGATTCCCGCAGGAATGACCGTCCGTGGCGTGGGAGACCTCTCGGAGGCCGCCCGATTGGCGCTGCCAGGCATCACGCCCGGTAGCGCCGCGGCTGAGCATTCGTCGTCTGGCCGGTGATTACTGAGCTAAGCCGTCAACGATTTCGGCCCCGGGCAGGGCAGAGAGAACTTCGCCGGTAACGAATAGTTTCGACCCACGCAGCCCCGAGCCGATGCACGACCAGCCGCGCGTGCATCGAGAATCGATAAAGAGCCGCCAGTTGCTCGGGATTCCGATCGGCGTGATGCCGCCGTATTCCATCCCCGACGCCTCAACGGCGCGTTCGGTTGGCCAGAAAGAGGCTTTGCGCACCTCCAGACGCTTCTTGATGACGTGATTGACGTCGGCCCGGGTCGTCGCCCGAACGACGCAGGCGGCCACACGTTCCACACCTTGGCGTTTGCCCGAAACGAGGATGCAGTTACTCGACAACGCTAGGTCCATGCCGAAAGCCTCGGTCATCGCCTCGGTATCGGCTACCTGCGGATCGATAGAAACGGCCAGGATCTGGTCGCCAAATTCGGGACGGGAGGCGACAAGCGTGCTCACAGCGGCCGCAACCGGCTCAGCAAGGATTTCGAGGGAGGAGATAGCAGGCTGGGGAATCAAGCTGCCGATACCGGGAATCGTCGTGCTCATGTACCGACGGTAATCTCGAATCTTTGCGGGCGCACTACCGGTATGTCGTTGGCGGACACCGTCGCAGGCATGCGGCATGTTGTTGGTACGTTGAGCGCTTGGGCGTCGACGACAAATGCTCATCGAGCATGGAAAAACCCCGGTTCCGCTGGATCGCAGCGATACCGGGGTTAGCGCGCTCGAAGGGACTCGAACCCCCAACCTTCTGATCCGTAGTCAGATGCTCTATCCATTGAGCTACGAGCGCTGGTTGCTGGTTAAGACTTTAGCGCTCGCGGCGCCGAAGACAAAATTGCGTGACTGTCTAGTGGGACACACTCACGCGTAGCGTTTAGCGCAGGCGACCGACTCGTATCCGTAGCCGCCACCGAAGAGGTTGGCGTGAACGAGGAGCATGTGGAGCTGGTGGAGGCCCACGCGTTCTCGCCATCCATCGGCAAGCTTCGATACCGAGTTGTAGCCGTCGTAGATCGCGTCGAGGTAGGGCTGTCCGAAGATTCCCAACGATGCGAGATCGGTCTCAGCGTGACCTCCTTGCGCGGCGGGGTCGATGAGGACTCCGACGACGGTCGGGAGTGAATCGTCTCGGTCGGGGTCACGCCCGGCAGTGCGGGGCGCCCAGGTCAATTCCACCGATGGTGCCCATACGACGTTTCCACTCCACAAGTCGCCGTGAAGTCGGGCAGCCGGCGCCGTGATGAGGGCAGGTAGCGCGTGGTCATAAGCGCCGTCCGCAAGCTTGGCGCACAGATGCTCAACGATGGCGCATCCGTGGGCGGTGATGGAGCCGTTGTCACGTGCAGGCGCGAGGATGGGAAGGAGGCGATCATGTGCGTAGAACTCACCCCACGATCGCGCCGGGGCGTTCGAGGTGGCGTATGTCAGACGGGCATTGCCCATCCAGCCATCGCCGTTCCACCCGCGGGGAGGGGCACCGTAGTAGGGAGCGCCTGCCGCGTGGGTGCGTGCGAGGGCGTGTCCGAATGCGTGTGCAGCGTCTCGGGTGCACGTCGACGAGGGAATAGCACGAAGTCGAAGCCGCCCGGGGCCGTGGGCGACCATATCAACGACGTGAGCACCGCCGATCTCTTGTGCCTCGGCTAGCCACGCGAGCCCACGGGCTTCGAGGTCTATTTGGTCATGATGATGCTCGTTGGTCTTGGTGTAATACTCGCCTTCGCGCTGAATACCCATGTCCCTATTGTCGGCGAGACAGCGCCGTGTGCTACTCGGCGGAGCGGGTGGGATTCGAACCCACGGTGCGCATAGCGCACAACGGTTTTCAAGACCGCATCCTTCGGCCGCTCGGACACCGCTCCCTGACGAGTCACGGCCGTGGCGACCCGCCTCCCCTATAGTAGCGGCATCTGTCGCGGTCGCGACGAGCCGAGGGCGGTGGCGAGTGCCAGTCGCGGAGGTTTGCGGGCACGCGATCGGGTTGGCTACACTGTTCGCGACTGGAGATGTCGCATAGTGGCCTAGTGCGCCTCCCTGCTAAGGAGGTTGGGGCGGTAAGCCCCTCGAGGGTTCGAATCCCTCCATCTCCGCGAAGGAGTCTGGAGTCGTTGAGTGAGACACCGGGATTCTTGCATTTATCGACACTTGGCTTGCGTGGGCACGGACAGCAGCTGACTATCGATATCGGCCGCGGTGTCATCCCCGCGCGTGGCGTGTGTGGCGTGGCGTCGGTCGTGGTCTCGGCTTGCTTGTCGGTGTCGTCTTTGGGTATTGCGCCCTCCTCCTGTGGGTTCGGCCCGTTGCGGGCGTGCGGGTTCCCCGTTTCAGGGCATAATAAAACCGCCCCACCCCGTTACGGGGTAAGACGGTCAAAACTATTCAGACGCGGCGGCTAGCTTGCCTTAGCCTCCGCGGTCTCTCTGGCTTGCGCGACGTATTGCGCGTGATGGGTGCGGTACCTCCTAATGGTTGATAGCGCGATCTTGCCCCATGCGTCGCCATCGGCCGCGAACTCCTTGGCCTCCTCCTCAAACGCGGTTAGAAGCCGCTCAGGTATGGCAACCTCATACGGGCACAGCTCTAACACGCATTCGATCATCGCCCACGGGTCGCCGTCGCCGGAAGTGAGCAAACCCGCGCGGTCATCGGGGGTCAAGTGAGGCCAGATGAACATCCCAAGCTCTCCGGCGCTTCCGCCCCAATCGCGTATCATCTCAAGCGCCATTTCCTCCATGAGGCCCATGCTGCCATTCTATTTCATTTCTGGTGGTGAGATCGTTAACAGGGAATGGCAGCTATGGTCGTGAGGTTACCTAAGGATTCGCGCCGGCTGTGGTGCGCGCATGGTCAGCGCGGTAGCGCTTAATCGTTTCGAGCGCCATACGCCCCCAAACGTCATCCTGCGCGGCCAGCTCCTTCGCCTCATCCTCAAACGCGGTTAAAAACTGTTCGGGAATAGCCAGCTCGTCGGGGCAAAACGCCAATACAGAATCAGCCATAGCCCACGGATCCCACGCGCCATCCCAGCCCACGATGTCACGATACTCGTCGGTCAAGTGCGGCCAGATGAACAGCGCAAGGTCAGCGGGCACGCCGCCCCACGCGCGTATGGCCGCGAGTGCCTTGTCTCCTTCCGTTCCCATACGCGTTATCCTATCTTCTTTCGCGTGGTAAGGGCGTCGAGATCGAACGGTAACTATATCTACTAGCTCGCGTTAACTTTGACGGCTGGCGTGGCGCGCGCGATGACGCTTAATCGCGCCGAGTGCCTCCAATCCGTATACGCCGGCTTCTCTTTTTTGCTCGGTAGCCTCTTCCTCGAGGCCGGTGAGGATACGCTCAGGTACGGCCACCTCGGCCGGACATAGCTCCAACATGGGTTCGACCATGTTCCATGGGTACCATTCAAGTTCCTCAGTAAGCTCTTTACGACGCTCGGGGGTCAAATGAGGCCACACGAACAGCGTCAAGTCTCCAATAGCCCCGCCCCAATCGCATAAGTCTTCATAAAGGTCATGTTCATCTAGTACCATACCGGTTATCCTATCTTCTTTCGCGCGGTAAGGGGGTCAAGATCGAACGATACACATGGCCAGGTATTGCATTGCGTACTGTGTCGCCACATAGTGGCATGCAGTGGACGAAATCTTGCCCTGCGCCGTCTGCCGTATGTAGTAAGTATGCTCGAAAATAGCACCGTACAGCTCGTGACGTGGCATACGCCTATCAGGATGCGGGTCGTGTCGTTGACGCGCTGCTGCGGGTGATTCTAGGCGTGACAGGTTTGGTGTGTGCGCGACATAGACGTCCCCTTGGCCGATCAATGGTGTCTAGCTGTGCCCATGGAGAATGCCTAGACTCGAAGGGTGAAGATGTTTACTGTTCGAGCTGAGTGGGATGCGGCAGCGGGGGTCTACTGTCTGGCATGCGAAGAAGCAGGCTGTTTCTCGCAGGTGACGGGCATTGCCGATGCGGCCGAGGAACTACGAGAGGCTATCGCCTACCAGACCGGCTTAGCTGAGGGCGCGTTTATGGTTGACGTCGTCCAGGTCTAGAAGCTGGTAAGAGGCCGGGATCATGGCTGACATTTTCGATGTGGCGGCAGCGATAGATGAGCGCCTAGACAGGGATGCAGGAGCGGGCAAATTGTGTGCGCTGCTTTATCTCGCTCAAGACTGGTCGCTTGCGTGGACGGGCCGGGAACTGTTCGCCGACGAGGCCGAGGCGTGGGAACGCGGCCTGGTGTTCCCGATCGTGCGTAACGACATCAAGTACGACGGGGAAACCCGTCTGCGCGCTGGCGACCCAGCCCGGTTGAGTGAATCCGAAAGACTGATGACAGAGGCCGTGGTCGACCACTATGGACACCTTTCGGGCGCGGACTTGTCGGCCATCACCCACAGTTAGGCCCCGTGGCTTGACACCTACGAGCCGGGACGCAACGCCACGATCGACAAACTCGACATGCTGCGGTTCTTCTCCGTCCAAAAGTCCCCACGCATTAGGGATTCCTTCTTCCCGCCTCCCCCCGGTTGGCGGCGACATGAAGGCAGGCCATGCCCGGTTTGTCGAAAAGTGGGCGAAGACGCTGGAGCTGTTAGGCCGGTAGATGGACGATATCGCCTCGTGGCCTGGCGGCCTCGCGACACGGTCGTTCTACGACATGGACGCAGAAGCGCGTCGATGGGAATCGGCACGCGCAAATGTGTCAGTCGCCTTTGGTGCGTACTCGGCTTGCGTGAGGTCGTGACTGTGCGTGGTTCAGCCGTAGATTTTCACGAAGTTGGCGAGAATCCTGTGCACATGGCCGACGTTGGCTGCCTCGCATGACTCGATAATTCGGCGTTGCTCAGTGGGTGGGTAATACCCGGCCGAGGCATATTCGAGGATCCGGATGTACAACGCCGGCCAGTCGAGTTCGGGATGGAACTGTGTCCCGTACATGTTGTGGCCAACGCGGAATAGCTGGATAGGGCACGACGGCGAGGAAGCGAGCAGCACTGCGGATTCCGGCAGCGTTTCGGCTGCCTCCGTGTGGCCAACATACGCGCGGAAGGCTTGCGGCAGGCCCTGCATGAGAGGGTCGGCACGGCCTTCGTCGGTTAGTGAAATTTCGGGAGCGGAAATCTCCTCGGCATATCGCTGCGAGACGACCCCGCCCTGATGGGCGAGTAGGGTCCCGACGCCGTAGCACACGCCGAGAAACGGAAAATCGATTGGGACAAGCTGGTCGAGAAGCCGAGATATGTCAGCTTCGACTCGAATTTGAACGGGATCCTTTTCCCCCTCCGGCTTTAGTGAATTGTACGGAGAGCCACACAAGATGATTCCTGCCCACCGATCAGGTGCGAACGTCACGAGTGGGTCACGGTCCAGGTGGTAGTGGATGAGGCGGCTGGGCTCAAGTCCGGTAAATCTCTGAAACACGTCGTATTCGGAGGCGAGGATCTCGGGCTGTGAGCGCGTCGAGATGAGGAGGAAGGGCTTCGCTGCGCACATGAGGGTGATTCTAGCGACATAGGTGTTTCGAAGCGGGCTGGTCCGAGGATGGTGCGCAGCGCAGGCAGTCTTGCAACGCGTTCGCGCGAGTGTTAACGTTCACATCGTGAGCGCTGATGGCGCTCGTGCAAGCAAAGGCGCTATCGAACGAGGAAAATCGATGTCGTTTGTTCTCAAAGAAGCCGATCCGCAGTTGCAGGCTGCCGTCGCGCATACGCGTCAGGTTGTCGCTCAGCTGCACGCCGAATTGCCGCGCTGGGGACTTGTGGTATGGACCGCGGGCAATGTATCGGAGCGTGTCCCCGGGGCCGACCTGTTCGTGATCAAGCCGTCAGGCGTCTCATACGATGAATTAAGTCCGGATGTCATGGTCGTGTGCGACCTGGAGGGGCATAAGGTCACGGACGGTACGCCCGAATGGCTCACCCCGTCGTCTGACACGGCTGCTCACGCCTACGTTTACCGTCATATGCCCGAGGTCGGAGGCATCGTTCACACGCACTCGACATACGCCACCGCATGGGCGGCGCGTGGCGAAGAGATCCCGTGTGTTCTCACGATGATGGGTGACGAGTTTGGTGGCCCAATCCCTGTGGGTCCGTTTGCACTCATCGGCGACGACTCAATTGGGCGAGGCATCGTGGAGACCTTGAAGAATTCGCGTTCGCGCGCGGTACTGATGAAGAACCACGGTCCGTTCACTGTTGGTCGTGATGGTCGTGATGCTGTGAAAGCCGCTGCTATGTGCGAGGAAGTTGCGCGCACCATCCACATCGCACGCGAGGGCGGAGACCTCGCACCGATCGCGCAGCACCACATTGACTCACTGTGGGATCGCTATCAAAACGTCTATGGCCAACACGAGGAGTAGTTATGCGTATCAATCCATACAGCGGGCGTGAAATCTGGTTTCTTACAGGCTCTCAAGACCTCTACGGGCCCGAAGCGTTGGCTTGTGTGGAAGAGCAATCCCGGGCTCTCGTCGCGATCCTCAACGATTCCGCGCAGCTGCCGTTAAAGGTTGTGTGGAAGCCGGTGTGCAAGGAACGCGACGGGATTCGTCGCATTGTCCTCGACGCCAATGCCGATAATGCCTGCGTCGGCGTCATGATGTGGATGCACACATTTTCGCCGGCAAAGAACTGGGTTCTGGGCTTGAAGGCTCTAGACGTACCGCTGATGCACCTGCACACGCAAGCATCGCCCCATTTGCCGTGGTCGAGCATCGACATGGACTATATGAACCTCAACCAGTCCGCACATGGCGATCGCGAATTTGGCTACATCCTTACGCGCATGGGTATCAGGCGTAAGACCGTCGTCGGGCATGTGTCCTACGAGCACACACGCCGCGAGATTGCGACGTGGATGAGGGCGGCTGTCGGGTGGGCTGAGCTACACGAGACACGCGTCGCTCGCATCGGCGACAACATGCGCAACGTTGCTGTTACCGAAGGTGATAAGACCGAGGCCGAGATCGCTCTGGGCGTTGCTGTTAACACGTGGCCCGTCAATGAAGCAGTGGATGCCGTAGCTTCGGTGGGCGATGCAGATGTCGAGACACTCATCGAGGAGTACGTGGCGACGTATCGCGTTGCGGGCGATCTCATGCCAGGAGCAGCTCGCCATAACTCACTGCGAGAGGCGGCGCGCCAGGAAATTGGTTTGCGACGCTTTCTCGCCGACCGCAACGCCAGCGCTTTCACCGATACCTTCGAAGATCTCGGTGGCCTCAAGCAGTTGCCCGGTCTCGCCGTACAGCGGCTCATGGCTGAAGGGTACGGATTCGGCGCGGAGGGCGATTGGAAGACTGCTGTGCTCGTGCGCTTGGCGAAGGTCATGGGATATGGATTGCCGGGCGGTGCCTCACTCATGGAGGACTATTGCTACGAGATGGCGCCGGGCAGTGAGCGGATCCTTGGAGCCCATATGCTCGAGATCTGTCCGAGTCTGACGGGATCGACTCCGTCGTTGGAGATTCACCCGCTCGATATTGGTGGGCGCGAGGACCCAGTGCGGTTGGTATTTGATACTGATCCCGGCGAGGCGGTCGTCGTGGCACTATCGGACATGCGCGATCGATTCCGGTTGACAGCAAATGTCGTCGACGTCGTCGGTCCCAGCGAGCCTCTCGATAATCTCCCCGTTGCTTCTGCCGTGTGGGTTCCACGTCCAGATTTCTCCACATCGGTTCGGTGTTGGTTGGCAGCTGGCGGTGCCCACCACACGGTGATGACCACCCAATGCGGCCTCGATGTATGGCGTGATTTCGCGACTGTTGCCGAGATGGAGCTGGCTGCTATCGACTCCGACACGTCGGTGACGGCATTTGAAGATCGACTGGCCTGGAACAACGTCTACTGGAGGATGGCGCAGAGCGTGTAGGACCCGCTTGCGGGATGCTGTGCCTGAGACGGGCAGGGGATGCGCTGACGTGTCTCCCAGTCGAGCCGTCGCCTATGGCGTATCGTCATGCGCATAGAGGGGAGTGGTTGCCGGCAATTGTGCGCGGCAGTTAGGTCGTCGCACGCAGCGGAGGCCGCAGCTGTGTAGGAGCTGCTGAAGTGTCCCACTGGTGGGGTGGCAGCCCGTGATGAAGGAGCGAAGGATGTCCTCACGTAGGGATATTGACCTATCCTCAATGGATCGATCTGCGCTGCAGCGGCTTATCGATGCTACGCCTGCGTCAGGAAAACGGCGCGGCATGATCGCCCTGACTGCGGTCGCAACTTTGGGCTCGGTGTTGTTCGGCTACGACACGGGCGTGATATCGGGGGCATTGCCGTACATGTATATGCCGGCTGGTGCCGGTGGTATGCATCTGAATGCAGCAGAGGAAGGCTTGGTCGGGTCGATCCTCACCTTTGGCGCGGCGTGCGGTGCGTTGGTCGGTGGGCGTCTCTCGGATCGATACGGTCGTCGACACAATCTGTTGCTGCTAGCCCTGTTGTTCATAGTCGGCGCATTGGGAAATACATTTTCCCCAAACATCTGGGTGATGTATGTTTTCCGTTTTGTCTTGGGACTGGCCGTGGGTGGTGCCTCAGCTACGGTTCCCGTTTTTCTGGCAGAGACCGCACCTAAACACATTCGTGGCACGATTGTTGCGCTCGATCAGCTAATGATCGTCACGGGCCAACTCCTCGCGTTTGCCATGAACACGGCAATCGCTGCCTACTCGGGCGGCCCGTATATCATTGTTGAGCGCGATCCCGCTGGCCTCCTCGCACCTGGTGATCACGTCTGGGACGAGGTGGCAGCTCTGCAGGGCACCCATTTTGGTGGTTCGGAGGAGGCGTTCCGCCAGTTCACTCAGAACCTTGTTCTTGCGGACGGTAATGGGTCTACCTGGCGATTCATGATCGTCTTGTGTACCGTGCCAGCCATCGGTTTGTGGCTGGGCATGCGGCTGATGCCCGAATCGTCGCGCTGGTATCTCGCTCACAACCGCCCATATGAGGCTATCGGTGCGCTCAAGCGCATTCGGTCCACTGACAGCGATGCCATAACAGAAGAGATGACGGAGATGGCGCGCTTGGCGCGCAAGGAAGAGCATGCCAAGCGCTTGACCTTCCGCGACGTTGTGGCCACTCCCTGGCTACGCAAACTTCTGCTCGTTGGCATGTTCTTGGCGATCGTGAACCAGACGACAGGTGTCAACACGGTGATCTATTACGCGCCGAAGATCCTCACCTTCGCGGGGATGGGGACGTCTGCGGCGATTGGTGCGCAGATGGCAAATGGTGTCATGTCGGTTATCGGATCTCTGCTTGGACTTGTCCTCATCATGAAATTCACCCGGCGTGCGATTCTTATCGCGGACGTCATCGGTGCGGGGCTGGCGCTGCTGACGATCGCCGGTATTTTCCACTTTACGATCGCTCCGGCGATAGCGGCGAATGGGCGGCCACCGGTTTGGGCGTCGTATTCGATCCTCGCCGTCATGGGGATTTTCATGCTTATTGTGCAGTCGTCGAATGGTACGGTCATTTGGACGATGCTTGGTGAGATATTCCCGGCGTCTGCTCGCGGGATCATGAACGGTACGGCGGTTTTCTGCATGTGGATTGCCAATGCCGCGATTACTGCTGTCTTCCCAACGATGATGACGACGCTGGGTGGTGGCCTCACATACACGATGTTCGGCGTCTTCAACCTGCTGGTGGCGGTGGTGCTGTGGAAGATCATGCCCGAGACGGCGAATAAGACGATGGAGGAGATCGAAGAGTACGTGCGCGCGCGATATGACACGTAGAGCTTCGCTTTGCCGCGGCGAATACACGCGGCGGTGATGTGTCGGGGCGGAATAAGGATGTGACGGGAGGCCAGAGTTGAGACACGAGTTGACGCGCGATGCGGTCAACGCTCAGGTGATGGCGTCCTATCCGCACACTGCAATGCCGTTAATGCGCCTCGTCATCTTGCATATGATCGGCGGGTTCGCGACCGGCGTCGTCGGAGCGGGACTCGCGTTGGCCGCTATGGCTCACTCTCTGGGAGAAACCAGATGGATGGGGCCGTTACATCTCGGTGTTTTTGCCGGCGGGATCCTGTTAGGTGCGGTTGGTGACGCGTCGCTGCGCGCACGGATAGAGCCGCGGCTAGCGGCGATGTGTGCGTGGGGCATAACGGCTGTGGGTGTTGCGTTACCGGTGCTTGCTGGGCGAGCAATTGTTGGGGCAACGATCGTTGTGGCGACAACGATGCACACCCGATTGACAGTTGACTGTGTTCCGTTGGAGAAGCGTGCCACAATGCGATGGGCGCAGTGGGTGGCGACCGTCCTCGGTATGGTGGCCGCGTTAAGTCTTGGCACTGCGCTGTTGTCGGTGTCAGAAAGCGGGATAGCCAGCGGCAATGTCAATATCGTTATGCGCGGATCTGGAGTGGCGGCCGCGCTGGCCGCTGCCGTGGCTTTGGTGGGAATGCCGCGATCGCCGCGTGCGCTCCTCATGCGTGGCGATGTCGTCGCGGGGGTGAAAGCTCTCCTCGATTCCGGTCGAGCGACGCGAGCAACGTGTGCTGATGAAGCGATCAGAATCCTCATCGGTACCGATCTCGTTGATCTTGGACATCGGCGAGTGGTCAGCGCGGCGGGCAGGAGGGCCATGCGAGTGGGCTACGCCATCGCCGCCGTGCTGGGTTTTTCGGGTATTGCGACGTGGGCGCTTGTGGGACCGCTCGTCCTCCTACATGCTGGTGCATCGAGCGCCGCGTCTGCGATGTTTTCGCTTGCGGGATTTGCCCTCGCCGCAATCGCTCTCATTGCCTATTTCGCTCCGCAATCACCTATTGCGGTGACGCTACATACAGATCCTGAGCGGATGGTGCTGCACGCCGGTCTTGCCAACATGATGACGCTACTTCTGGCGGCGCTGTGGGCGGCGACCGGTCCTGCCGACACCCTGTTTATTCCGCTCGCGGCGGCTGAAATCATCTCTGTCGTTACGTCGGTCGGAATAATGATGCCTGCTGGTGTTGTCGCTATTCGCCAGGTGGTTCCCTCGTTCCGTCTGCGTCACGCCCGAGCGATTCTGTATAGCGCACACACGCTCTCAGTCGTTGTGGCTGCCCTATTAGTAGCGGTAGGGCACGTGTCCGTTCTGCTCGTCGCCGGACTAGCCGGGCAGGCAGGGGCACTTGCCTGGTCGGCGTGGGAAGCGCGACGTCGTCCTGATCCCGATATTGTGTTTGAGAACGGAAAGTAGGACTGAGGCGTGGCAGTAACCCAGGAAGATGTTGCCCGAAAAGCAGGCGTGTCGCGTCAGCTTGTTTCCCTGGTAGTCCGCGGCGATCCGCGAGTGTCGGCTGAGCGCCGTCGCGCGGTCAAGCAGGCAATGGCCGAACTCAACTATCGTCCCAACGCCGCGGCGCGCGCCCTGGCTGAACGGCGTTCGAACATCGTTGGTGTGGTACTCCCCGCTTTTTCCAATCCCTATTTCGGAAATATCGTCGAAGCGTTGCGTGAGCCGTGCCATGATCGAGGGCTCACGCCGCTGGTCGCGTTTAGTCAGGAATCCCCGAAAATTGAGGCCGAGGCCATCGATCATTTTATTCAAACTGGCGTTGCCGCAGTTATCGTTGTCGCCCCCATTCAGGCACCAGAGAGTCTTCGGCGAGTGGCCGAAGACATTCCACTTGTCGTCGCAGCTCGCGAACCTATGGGTGGGTACATCGACACCATCACATCCGCCAATCGCACGGGTGCAAAGATCGCGACACAGCATGCGTTGGATGTCGGATACGAGCGTGTGATCTACGTGGGACGAACGCACCCCGTAGACGGTTCGGTTTCTAGTCGTCGCGAACTTGGATATCTCGATGCCTTAGCCCAGGCTGGGCGCATTGACGAAGCCTTGACTGTGTTAACGAAGGAAGCTGTCGGGCAGACGCTTGAAGAAGTTTTCGACGAGGTTGGGTCGACGAATTGTTGTTTCGTCGTCGTCAACGACATGCTGGCGATCGAGATCGTGGCGGAACTCGGGCTGCGCGGAATTCAGCCGGGGCTCGAGGTAGGCGTTATCGGCTACGACAACACCTATTTGGCTGGACTGCACGGCTTTCAGATCACGTCGATGGATCCGAACTACGCCGCGACCGCAGAGGCGATCCTCGAGGCGGTGACGGAACGAATCCATCAGCCAGATTTGGATGGCCGTCATCGTACGATCACGCCGCATTTGGTGAAACGGGCCTCATCGCGTCGGCATACGTGGGGCACCCATGCGGCTCGCCGGAGGACGTCGCAGGGGTGAGGTTGCGGCATGCTGTCTAAGGAATGGTGAGGTAAAGCGACGGCGCCACGGGGGCGTTCAGGTCGGATCGTGACGCTGTAGGGGGAGCGCTGGCAGGGTGTAGCGTAAAACGGTGAGTGTGTTTTCTCGTGTTCCCCAGCTCGCTCCCGGCGTGGTGCTGTCATGTGTGATCGCCGCCATTGCTTACGCAATTAACCTGGCGGTTCCGCTGGTCTCGGCATTGCTGTGTGCGATTATTCTCGGCGTCGTCGTACGCAACGTTGGTTTGATCCCCTCGCGTGCGGAAGCCGGAGTGAAGTTTTCGTCAAAGACGATCCTGCGCATCGGCGTCGTCCTGTTGGGGCTGCGGCTGTCGATTCCGCAGGTTATGGAGCTGGGCGTTGGACCGATTGTGGTCATCATTGCCACGGTTGTTCTCACGTTCCTTATCACGCGGGCGCTCGGACGGCTCCTTAAGGTGGCGCACACCACGTCCTTGCTAACGGCGACGGGGACGGCAATCTGTGGTGCGGCTGCCGTGGCCGGTATGTCGGCAGTTGTCCGCCGGACTGATGACTACGATCCTCATGCGCACGACGAAGATATTGAGGACGCGGCGGCGACGGCGATCGCCTCCGTGACGATTTTTGGCACGATCGCCATGCTTGTCGTGCCGTGGTTGTGCACCGTAATGGGATTAAGCACTCAGGCCGCGGGAGTATGGATTGGTGCGTCCATCCACGAGGTTGGCCAAGTCGTCGCGGCTGCCGGGTTCATCTCGCCCGAGGTGACGGACGTAGCGACGGTGACGAAGCTTGGTCGCGTGGTGCTTCTTGCGCCGCTGGTCGCCATCATGGGATTCCTCGAAGGTCGCGCGTCGACGGCTCGCTACGCTGCCAGCCTTGAGGCTCGCGAGGTCGAGCAGGTTCTCGAGGGGGAGCCCGTGGATCACGACCGCGCCGCCAAAGTACATCCGCCGATCATGCCACTGTTCGTCGTTGGCTTCCTCATCTGCGTTGTTATTCGTTCCCTTATCGGCTCTCCAGAGACTCTCATGCCATTCTTTAATGGTGCCGATACCGTTGCCACGCTCCTACTGACGATTGCTATGGGGGCGATGGGCGCTGGCGTCAATTTGAAGACGATCGTGACGACTGGTGCGCGCGCGCTACTGCTTGGCGTTATCGCCTGCGTGGTCGCTGGCGCCACGTCGTTGGCATTGACGTTGGCTTTTGTCGATTAATGATCGGTGTAGATTTGTGAGTGCGAGCGGATGCGGGCGATATGCCCCTACTCCATCGGGTGATCTCCACATCGGCAATCTGCGCACAGCGATTCTCGCGTGGTCTTTGGCGCGCCGTTCCGGGCGCCGATTCCACCTGCGCATGGAAGATACGGAGCGCGTCGTACCGGGCGCGCGTGAACGTCAGTTACACGACCTGCGTTTAATCGGGATCGATTGGGATGGCGAGGTCGTCAGCCAGCGTGCTCGCGCGGTAGCCCACGCCGATGCGTTAGCGAAGTTGACTGCACAAGGTCTTACCTATGAGTGCTACTGCACCCGGAAAGATATTCGGGAAGCTGCATCGGCACCTAACGCCCCCGTCGGGTTCTATCCAGGAACATGCCGCGATCTTGACGAAGCAGCGCGGCAACGAGGACGACGTCGATTGGCAGCGCTTGGCCGTCAACCCGCTTTGCGCCTGCGTGCCGATGGGGCACGATGGCACGTCGATGATGCGATCTACGGAACATACGAGTCGTTGGTTGATGACGTGGTGCTCAGACGTGGCGATGGCGTCGTCGCTTACAATCTCGCCGTCGTCGTTGATGACGCGTGGGCGGGCGTCGATCACGTGTGCCGTGGAGACGACCTGCTGCCATCGGCACCCTCGCAGGCCTATATCGCGCATCTGTTAGGACTCCAGCCAACGCCGAAGTACGCGCATGTGCCACTGGTCGTTAACGCTCATGGACAACGTTTGGCCAAGCGAGATGGCGCGGTGACATTAGCCGATCTCTCGGCGCTGGGATGGTCAAGCGGTGACGTCGTCGAAGCGATTGGACGCTCGTTAGGCATATACGGGGCACGTGTGGCATTGGACATTAGTGAATGTCTGGACGTTGAGGTGCTACGGCGCCTTCGAGGCACCGCGTGGGTCTTCACTGCGCCGAAAGCCACATCCTGACCTGCCCGTGCGAGTGAGGCTCTCGTCTGCCAGATACCTCCTACGATGAGGGGAGACCCCTTTTCGAGGAGGACGATATGTCCCAGCAACCTGCGTCACCGTCAGCAGTCGCCCCATCAAGTCGCCAGGTCCCTCAGCGCACTCGGCCGGTGCTGATCGCGATCATCGCCGTTATCACCATTGCCATTCTTGCGATGCTTGGATTAATAGGCCTCAAAGTAATGAAGGGGCAGGATTCGCTCCGTTCCGGCGTGAAAACGGTGGGGGCTGCGCAGTTGCCAGAACCTGCATTTCCGCTAGCGGTTGGGTCGACTCGGGACGCAGTGTATAGTCTCGCGCTGATCAGCGACGCGACGAATCGTGACCAGGTCACGGCAGCTATTTTCCGAAGAGATTTTGGATCGCGCGAAGCGGTGCGCAGCGGTAGCATTGACGCCGATCTTGACCGTGTACTCGAGGATCCGCGAGCGGCATTGTGTCAGGAAGTGAACAATCTGCCCTGTCAGGCCAGGACTGCTGAGCAAATCGATGGATGGACGTGGGATCCCGCGGATCTGTTGTGGCAGAAAAATGGTAAGCGGCTCATGGCCGATATCGTGTACGGCGAGGTCGACGGCGTTGTCTTGGGTGCGTCAACAACCTCAATGGTTGGTGACGGTCAGCAAGATCGCGACGCACCCGTAAATGAGATTATGGCTTTTGATCCCGATAGCGGTCGCATACTGTGGACGAAGCGGTATGACCACCCCGTCATCTTTTCGCTTGATGGGGAACGAATCGCTGGGGTGACAGTGCGCTATGGTGATGACGGCGATCAGCCGCAGCAGACGAACAACCACATGTTTGAACTCGTTGGCGCTGACGCGGCCGATAGCGAAGCCGTGTCCGCACCGCTGCAAACCGATTCAGGATCCCAACCACGCGATGCGATTCGCGCCTTCGACTTTGGTAACGCTACGTGGAAAATGCAAGAGGGTGACGATGCCATTCATACATGCCACTTTGTCGATGGGACATGCTCGCCGGATGACGAGACAGGTGCCATTTCACCCGAGATCCCCGCGCTTGAGGTGAATTCCCATAATGGCGGCATTATCTATGGAGACGTTGACGGCGACGGATATGAGGATGCCGTAGTCGCGCTGTCTCGAGATTTCGCACGTTACGGTGGTAACGCTTGGCAAGTGGAGTATTACGTGTGGCTATGGGATTCGAGCCGGCATGAGGCCAAGAACGTCCTCACTCCATTAGCGTCCTCTGGACGATGCGGGCCGCGGATACGCGAGGTGCGCATCGTCAACGGACTCGTCGAATACACGTGGCAAGATGAGGCCGACGGCGATAGCTGCGCGTCAGGGCCCTCGGGTGCTATGAATACTGCGCGGGTGCGGGTGCGTGCACGCGACGCAGCTTTCGTCGTGGTGGAGGGCCTACCAATCGAGTAGAACAGGTAACGCTCAGCAGTGAGCGTGGCTACGTTGCTCACGCCCGCAGCCCAGCGATGTGACGGTTACGAGTGGCGCGTGGTGCTGTGCAGCGAACGAGTGTGCATTTCACTGTCAGACACGGTTACGCTAAGACCCCGACACATCTCAAGCGGGCTAAGCGCGCATAGATACAGATCGGGGGCCTTGGTGAGCACTACGCCGCGTCATCTTTTCCACTGGACGAAACATGGGGACGGGCGATCCATTCCGCCGGGAGAGGTCGTGCTTCCTGGCGAGCGCCTCACATGGCCGCGAACGACCTCGATCGGGGCTCAACACGTCGTTGCCATGTTTGGGGCAACATTCCTTGTCCCGTTGATGACGGGATTCCCGCCGAACACGACGTTGTTCTTCACCGCGATTGGGACGGCATTATTCGGGCTGATCACGGCGGGACGGCTGCCATCGTATCTGGGTTCCTCGTTTGCGCTTATCGCGCCGATCCAGGCGGTGTCGCAAGCGTATGGTCCCTCAGATGCACTCGGCGGCGTGATCACTGTTGGCGCATGCGTCCTCGTCATCGGCTTGATCGTTCATTTCGCGGGTGCTCGATGGATCGACGTGATCATGCCGCCGACAGTGACCGGCTGTATCGTCGGTTTGATCGGCTTCAATCTGGCACCGGCTGCCTATAACTGGTTCAAGGAAGCGCCGACAACGGCAATTATCACCGTGGTGTCAATCGTCTTGATTACCGTCCTGTTCAAAGGAATCATTGGACGTCTGTCGATTCTTATTGGTGTCCTTATCGGTTACGTTGCTGCCATCGTGCAGGGTGAGGTCGACTTTTCTGCGATCCGCGAGGCCGCGTGGGTCGGCCTTCCCGAGTTCCATGCCGCGACGTTTGAGCCCAGCACGCTTGCCCTCTTCGTTCCTGTGGTCCTCGTTCTCGTTGCTGAGAACGTCGGACATGTGAAATCTGTTGCCGCGATGACCGGTCAGAATCTCGATGATTTAACCGGCCGTGCTCTCATCGCGGATGGGCTCTCGACAATGTTGGCAGGATCAGGCGGCGGATCGGGCACGACGACGTACGCCGAGAACATTGGGGTAATGGCTGCGACGCGTGTGTATTCGACGGCGGCGTATATGATCGCTGGGGCTTCGCCCTTGTGCTGTCGATGTTGCCGAAATTCGGTGCGGCAATCGCGACTATCCCCGCTGGCGTCCTCGGCGGAGCAGCAACCGTGCTCTACGGAATGATCGGATGCTGGGGGTGCGTATTTGGTGCAAATCGTGTGGATTTGCTGATCCGGTTAAATCTCAATACGGCGGCCGTTGCCATGATTGTCGCGATCGCTGATTACACGTGCATATCGTGACGCGACGTTTAACGGTATTTGCGCTGGGATCGGCCGCCGCGATCGTGTCTATCACGTCATGCGGGCTATCTCGAAGGCGCGCGGTACCAACCTCGAACAGGCCTCGCCGGCGTCGGCACCGGCGGGGAGTGAACTCGAGGGGCCGGCTTACGCCAAGCGACATCGCCACCTTGAGGAATAGATATCGTGACGATATGTGTGAGGGCGGGATCCATCCCGCCCTCACACATATGCTCGTGGGTCTACTCCAGGGACACCTTCATGCACGACGGGCGGGCGGCGAGTCCGGCATCAAGACTCTTACGGAAATCATTAGGCGCGACCATCTGGTCATACCCTGCTCCAATGGGACGGTGACGTCCGGATCCAGCCGCGAGTCGAGGACGAGTGTGGCATCAGGAAAAGCTAGAGCAACGGTGTAAGCCGAATGACCCCGTCGGCCCGGAAGAGATGACGACTGTCCCGTCGATGTCGTCGTTGGGAGCATTCGATGCGGAAGGCGACGGCAAAACCACGTTCCTTGAGTCCAGCTGAACACTGACGCGAGCCCGGATCGCGTCGTCCCATTCAAAAACCGTGACTTGACCGTTCAGGGGCAACGGGCTGTCCTTCGCCGGTGGGGCACGGAACGTCGCCTGCCTGGCCGATCTGGTCCCCAGATGCGAAATCGTGAAGAAGGGAAGGGGGGGCACGATATGAACCCGATGAGGATCCCTATCAGCGCCAGCACCGCTAGGCCGCCGCTTAGCCAGGTGAAGATGAGGGTTTCGCGCTGACGCCGACGCATCACGTAGGTTTCGCGGGGAGTCCTCGGTTGCTGCATGCTCACAACGCCAGCCTAATCGATAAAAAGGACCCTCCACGTACCCGACAGAGCGCCCTTATCCTTGCTGCCTTCCGGCCCTGGGGAGGTTCGAACGATGCCGCCACGTGGAGGATCGCCGCCAGTCTATCTCAGGAGCGTGTCGGCCACCAAGTGGCGCGTCGTGCTGGTACTTAGGTGCGCCATGGTCGACGAACTGCATCTTGGTGCTCGGTTTGTGGCGCGAGAATCCCCGAACCGTAGCGATCCCGCGGTCCTCTTGGCGGAGGTAGGGGGAACTACCGCGCCAACGTCTCTGACCTGGAATTATGAGAAAACGCTAAGGCCCGTACCCGATGGCGGACCGTATGACGGTGCCCGGTAGGGGAGCGGGACGCGTTCGCGGAGCCTCGCCACTTCCAGGACTTCGGCCACGCTCAGCGCCGGTTGCTACGATGGTGACGAAGGCGGGCTGAGTTTCTGGGCTCGCACTCGTCTTCCCGGACTGGCTCTATAGCCGCTATCCGGCGCGCGGTCCCGTTTGGGGCCGCATTCAAACTAGGCCGAGGCGCGCGGCGAAAGGTATCCCCCTCGACTCGCGCGCCCCGGCCCGTGATCGCGTCTAGTCCTCGGCCTTGGGACGCCGTCCGCGCCCCGGGCGGTTCGCCAGCCACTCGTCGATGGTCTCGCGCCGCCATCCGTGCATACGTGCCCGCTCGACGCCAATCGTTACGTCGGGTTGGGGCATGTAGCCGGCGTGATAGTAGGACTGAATGCTGTTGGGCGACAGTCCCGCAACGGCGGCCACGTCAGCCGTCGACAGTAGCGTTTCCTTACCGCGCTGGCCTTTCCCTGTCGGCATCACTTCGTGCCCCCTTGTCCGCGTCGGGCGGTGATTCGCAGCGTGAGAGCGATCAATTCAAGCACGCACGCCACGGTGCTGAGAACGGCGGGCGTCGTTTGCCCGTCGTAGTAGCACGCACCCGCACAGATCGCCATACACACCGCGGCGATTCCCGTAAGAACGGGGCTGGTGTTCTTGTCGGGTTTCATGTCGAGTCCGGTAGACTGCCCTCCACGGGGGCCGGAGGTGCTTCTTTCACTTCCGGCCCCCTGGGCTAGATCATCTAGCGATCATTGTCGCGACGCGACGAGATGAACTGCACGATGTCCAGCACGCTGGCGACGATTCCGAGAACCGCGGCCACAATGATGAGGGCTGTCATTCCGGTTTCCCCCTTTCTGTTTTCCTGGCGAGGGCCTTCCCTCGCTCACACCTCTATTTTACGTGAACTGATTCAGGCTACCTAATTGGTGGGGTGTGGACTCCACCACACAACCGGGCCGATACGTCCGGGCAAGAAAACCCCGAAACGCCGCGATAACCCAATACGGCAGATCCAACCCGTCCGCGATCCCGCCAATATGCCCGCCGTACTCGGCTTCCCAAAACGCGTAACGCTCACGATCAACCAACGCCACCGCAACCAACTCATTAACCCGCGCTTCAATCCCGGGCGCTTGGTGCCCGTCATGCCCCGACGCCACATGAACCGTCTCATGCGCAAGCGTGGCAAGGAACGCCGGCGAATCCACATCGAGGCCATCATGCAGCCATATCGTCGCCGTCTCGGCTTCCCACGACCCCCAATAACGGCCAACACGACCCGCCGGGGCCGAGTCGTAAACGATAGACACGCCCTCACGCGTACACCACTGCCGCAACGTCTCGACAGTGTAGGGGCGCGGCTGATGCATCCATGACGGAGTAAGGATCATAGCGACAACGCTAGCGGCGAGCGCCGACATCTTTCCCGGCCTTATCGACTCTCAGCGCTCGCGGCCTAACACGAGGCGCACAGCGCAGCGACCGGGCACCGATGGGCCGCGATGAGACGCGATGGAGCGAAGAGACGAACACGCGCGGCACAGGGACGAACACGGACGCCGACACCACCCGGCCCCCGCCCCGCGTGTCCGATAGGCTACAAGCTAGACGAAGGGGCAAAGCATGGACGCGACACGGCTAGGTGAAACCGCCGCCACACCCCTTACGGATAGAAGGCGGGTGGCATGACGTTGTTTGACTTCCGACACCATGCCCGCCCGCTAGCATCCATCCGACTCAATCAGTCGGCGCACCTAGACGCCGTCCGCCGCGAGATGGAAGAACGCACAGCCATACAGCGCGCCCGCCTCATACGCGCAGCGCGGATAGCATCCAGCCCCCGCCGCTATACGCCACCCGCGCAAGACGCCAGCAGGAAAGCCGAGACGCAATGAGCGCGGCTACAGACTTCCGCGTAGACGTCGCTAAGTTCATCGGCCGCACACGCTACGACCTACCCGCGATCAACGACGCCGGCGAACGATGCGTTATCGCCCTACTCGGATCCGACCCCGCCGCCGAACTGTTCGCACAGCTCAAGAGCGCCGGCGGCTGTGCGACCGTCTTCGTCAAACGCCTTTCAGGCACGGTCGACGTCCTCGCGTTCACCAAACCCGACACGGCCACCGCCGCCACGCGCGCCCTCACGCTCGACGGCACCGAACAGGCCTCAACAGTCGAAGCGCTCGCGGAAATGGTCGAAAAGACACCGGGCGGCCTCACGCTACACGCCGCCGCGCTCGCGCCGGCCGGGCCGGTCCGGGTCCACTCGCACGCAAGGATGAAGCCCAATGAGTGAAGCCACCGAGTTCACTAACGAAATCGCTAAGTTCGTCGGCGATACCCTCTACGACCTGCCCGCCGTTAACGACGACGGCCGCCGGTTCGTTATCGCCGTCCTCGGCACCGATCCCGTCTCGGAACTGTTCGCCCGCCTCAAGCTCGCCGGCGGCTACGCGACCGTGTTCGTAAAAATGTCGACCGGTTCCGTCCACGTCCTGCCGTTTCTCGACCCCTCACCGGCGGACGTAGACGCCCTCACGCTTGAAGAAGCAAGCCTAGCCGAGGGCGAGTCCGCAACCGTCGAGGACTTCACGAAACTTATCGACCAAACCCCGGGCGGCCTCGTGCTACGTCTCGGCGCACCCGGCCCCGAACGGGTTAGCGTCTGCGCACACCCGCTAGGACAACCACCGCGAAGGGACTAGAGACCTAACACGGTCCGGTAAGTGTTATCGGCTGTCACGCCGCCGGGTCGTACACGTGTCGGCCTAGGGTTGGTTGTTCGCGCGCCCCTCACGTTCTTCTTCGATGCTGTAGCCGGGCGCGAGCGCCGCAAGCTTTTCCGGATCGTAGCCCGGCCGTTGCGAAGGCGAGACACGATCCGCGCGGTCCTCAACAATCGTGAGCGGCCGAGCGGGGGCGGTGTCCTCGACGTCTTCCGTTTCCGTGGCATTGTCCGTGTCGTCAGTCGCCTCGTCGCGATCCGCCGGCGCGTCCTTGATGCGGCGCAACACTTCGGCGCACAGTTCCGAGTCGCTGACGGTCGTCCAGTCGATTATTTGGACGTCGCCGGCGACTTCCTCGGCGGCGAGATAGCCGCACTCCACGAGCGCCGATACCGGATTTAGGTCGAGGCCGCGCGCGATCGCTATGACCGATGGGGCGGGGATGTTCCCGCGCTTGATCTGCCTATCTAGTGTGCTTTGCGTCATATCTGCGGCGGTTGCGACGGCGTTGACCGTCATCCCGTCCGCGACGCGGCGGTACCAGTTCACCGTCATATCAGGCGTTTTCATGCATCCAGCCTAGCGCAGGCTAGGCGCATTGCCTACCCCGTGCGATTCGCTTGACACCATCGCGCCACGCGCATAACGTAGGCGACATGCATAAATCATGCAGAGCGCATAACGTAGGCTCCAGGAGGTACGAATGGCGCAGCAGATCATCCCGGCACGCTTGAGTAACCGCGTGCTTGAGCAGATTGAGGCTATGGGCCTCACCGAAGCCGCCCTAGCGAGGGCATTCCACACAACCCCGCAAACCGTGCGAGACGGTATCGCCGGCCGCCCGACCGTGCAACTCGTCGCCGGAATCGCCTCAGCCCTGAACCTTCCCCTAAACGAGGTCGCCGAATATCAGTACGGCTACCCGCGCAAGAGCGGAGGCGCAGCGTGAGTACCGCCGCCCCCACTGTTAAGACGCCCCCGACCGTGTTCACGCGTACTCAACTGGGCGCTATCGCTTATGCGTCTGGGCTTCTCGCGCAAGCTCTCAAGCATGTCAACCCGGCTATGTCGATTGATGCGCGTACCGATCTTGATAACGTTTCGCGTTTGCTTACGTCGGCTCTGCGTTCGCCTGAACATGCCGCCCTCGAGTGTTACGAGGTGTGGCAAATCTACGGGCGACCCGACATTAACGCCGCGGCGGCACCTGTGGGGGAGGCCTTGACGTGAGTGCCGCGACTGCGAGCGTCTATGACTGGGACGAGATCCTGAAAGTCAAGGACCTCGCCAAGAAGACGCCCCGGCGTCGTGGCGCACCGGCCCGCCCCGCACCGCCACGGCTCACGCCCGCCGATAGTGCGCCCGCGTGGTTGCCTGAGAAATACGCTGACCGGGCCTATCTGACGACGACCGAGATCATGAGGATTAGCGGCCTGTCGAGGAAGACGGTCTATCGGTTGATTAGGCAACATCCCGAGGCGACTCTGAAGCCCACGCCGCGCCGTTTTCTTGTGCGCGTGCCCTATCTCGAAGCCTTGCTAGGCGACACCCTATAAGACCCTCACGCCCGCAGTGTTCGCGGGCCATGACCAGATACCCCGGCCCTGTCTTGGTCGGTCTCGACGTTTGGAGAAGATGCGATATGGACACGATTAGCCCTACCCGTGCTATCGTTGGTGTTGGTGCTGAACACACCGCGCAAACCGGGAACGCCCGCCGTTATGGGGCGTTTTCATATCGGCCACCGCTTAGCGGTAGTCGGGCGGCGCGTAGTCATACAAGACCCCACGCGGGGGAAAGCTACGGGCCCGAGTTTGTGCGGGTGTTCAAGCGCCCGACGTTAGCCGCCGCTGAACACGGTGGAAAGCGTCGCCTGAACGAATTCACAAACAACGCAAGGATTGACGCTATGCCGACGCCGGCTATCTTCCGCACCCTCACCAACGCTGCCGGGGGTGCCCGATGAAACCCAACGCCTCCACCCGCACCACGAATTGGACTGGCAATAGCCTGCCAGAGCTTCCTCACCCTGACGACGACATGACAGGGAAGGGCACCCTGCTGCGTGTCCCGTTCAAACTCGGCACTATCGTTGTCGGGGCCGGCTATCGCATGCCCGATGGGCTGCATATCGCCGTACCAACCTACGACGGGCGCAACTGTCCCGGCTATGACGTCTACCCGCTCGACGTCACTCAGGGCGAGGTCGTGAGAAAGACCGAGCGCGACTGGGCGTGGAGGGGGGTGCTCTCGGACACGCCTCACCCGCGCCGGCTCTTGGCCACGCGCCAGACCTTGAAGACGTGGCCACTCCTCGAGCTGGATAAGCACGAGAGCGCGCTCGTCGCTGCCATCAATGGCGTCGATACCGCCCATGGCAGGGTCCGTATCCACGATCTCTGGACCGATCAATACGCCTGGACCTTGGTATGGCTCGACATCCCCGAGATCAAGGGGGTACCGCGCTCGCGCGAGGGCCGGGCCTGCCAAAACACGTTTCTGCCGTGCGACGTCTTTGACCGTTGGTATGTCAAGCTACTCGGCCAAGCGATTAACGCCTGCTGGGCGGCAGACCTTGAGGCACACGCTCGCGGGGGTGCGCGATGACTACGCCCGTCCCGTTCACGCTCACCACACACGCCGAAGCGAACAACAATAGGCTTCCCGATCTGCCCAATCCCGCGCATGACCCTTCGGGTAAAAGCGTCCTGTTGACCATCCATTTTGAGCGCGCGACCCTCACGCTCGGCACCGGCTACCCCCTCGCCGATAACAAGATTGGCGTCCCCGTCTACAACGGGGCGATTTGCACCGGCTATATCGTCTTCCCCGATTCGGTCTCTCAGCTCGAAGCAGTCGAGGAGACCGCACGGCAGTGCAAATGGGCCGGCGCTCTCAAATGCAACCACGGCGGGCGCGGCCTGTTGGTTGATGAGGCAACCATTGAAACCTGGCCGGAGATCAGAACCCTCAGCGACGAACCCGTATGGAGGGAACCCTGGGAGGACACCGGTACAACACGTGGACCCTCAACTACGACGGCTACGAAACCGAAGTTATTGACGTTGGTGTTGACCGGTACGGCTGGCGTTATGTGGCACTAGACATTCCCCGACGTCATGAACTTACCCGCGTGGTTATCGAGCTTTTCATACCGCCGGCCCCTACCGAAACGCCATTTGAACGGCGGCTATGCGACGCGGTCGATGAGGTGTGGGCCGCCGAAGCCAAGGACACCGAAGCAGACGAACCGACGGAGGTCGACGAATGAACACCCGCAACAATCCGAAGCCCGAGCGGCGTTACACGCTCGAAGAACGCATGTGCCTTATCGGTATCGGTGCTGCCTTCTCGGCCGTCGCCGTCACCCTGCCCGCCCTACTCGCCGTAGCCGTCGCCGCACTCTTGCACACCCTCGGCGCACACTCTGACGCCTCGCTAGCCATTGGCGGCATGTCCGCAGTCGTCGCGATCGTCATCGCCTGCACGGTCTACCAGCACACACAGAAAGACAACTAGTCATGAACCTCATCGCCCTGTGCGCCGCCTCGTTTGGTGCCGGCGTCGCCTTCGTCCTCATCCCGCTCGCGATCGTCATCATCGAGCACGAGATTGCCGAAGACCACGACATTTAAGGAACCCCCAATGCCGAATCCCATGATCTACCCGATCGCCCGCTACGAGAAGCACAACATTTACAGCCCCGCCGGCAAGTGGGACCCCTACCTGCCGAGCTACGCAGTGCGCACCCTCATCAACAACTGCGGAACGACAAGCGACTGGCACGAACTTCACCCGCCGACGATGTGTAACACGACCTGGCGTCCCAACGCGCCGCGCCCCTACTACCGTCTTAGCGAGGCCCTCGGGTTCTTCCGTGACGAACTGAAGAACCCAACAAGTCGCTTTCGGTGATCCAGCAGATCAACGAAGTGCTTGACGTGTTCACCGACCCGCGATTTCGTGAACGCGCCCTAGCCGCGAACGGTGGCGACATTCAAAACGTCATCCTTCCCGCCGCAAGCGAGGGCGAACCGGATGAAAAAGACCGGCCGCCCCGCACGGAAGATAACAGCCACGGGGCGACCGGTGACGGCATGAACCAACAGGCGAAAGGCCGAACGCCCGAGCCGCGAGAAGATGCGTTAGTGAAAGCAGCGGCGCATATGGCTTATGCCGCTTCTCAGCTTATCGCATTGGTAGGAGATCGCAACCGATGATGAAACGCTTACCAATCGGGGTACATGAGGGTATCCCCGACACCGAATACCACGGCGATTCTTCGTCCCTGTCGTCGTCGGGTGCCCGCTTGTTAGCGCAACGCGGCGGCCCCGCTCTGTTCCGTTATCGCCAACTCCACCCCCAACCCGATACGACCGCATTCAGGTTCGGGCGGGCCGCACACTATGCGATGCTTGAAGACGGCCCCGGGCGTTTAACGTTGTGCCCGTTCGATTCCCTACGCACCAAGGCCGCCCGCGAGTGGGTTGAGACGGCCCCGCACACGTGGGTAACAGCCGCGGAACAGGTGCAGATCTGGGGAATGCACGCCGCCATCATGCAACACCGGCTAGCACGCGACCTGTTGACCGCGCCCGGACGTGCCGAAGTCTCGGTTATCGCCACCACACCTAGCGGGGCACGCGTGAAAGCCCGCCCCGACTATTGGCTAGACGAACCAGACGAGAACGGCCGGGTCGTGTTAGTCGACTATAAAACCACCCAAGACGCGACCCCTAACGGCTTCGCTAAAGCCGTCGCGACGTTCGGGTATCACCAAGCCGCCGCATGGTATCCGATGGTATTAACCGAAGCGGGGATTATAGCAAGCCCCGACGATGCCCGAATGGTATTCTTGGTACAAGAAAAGGCCGCCCCCTACAGGTGTGCAGTCTACGAACTAGACCCGGTCGCAATCGAGTTAGGGCGGGACATGAATAGAGACGCATTGGCGAAGTGGATGAACTGCCAATTCTTCGATTCGTGGCCCTCACTTCAAGCCCGCGAAACCACCTGCCCGGAAATTGTCGGCCTGCCCGGATGGTACCGGCCCGACACCGAAGACATAGGGGGAATGCTATGACCAACGAGATCACGATTTATACGGCCCCGCTCGATGACCGACTGGCCTATGCGGGCGAACTCGCCAAGTCCTCGCTACTGCCCGAAGCCTATCGGGGCAAACCCGCGAACGTGTTAGTCGCGGTCGAGGCCGGCCAAGCCCTCGGGGTCTCGCCAATGCAGGCGATCCAGTCGATCAACGTCATCAAGGGCCGCCCCGCACTCTCTGCCGAATTCATGTCCGCGCTCGTGCGCCGTGCCGGCCACAAGATCCGTGTTAGCGGCAACGACGAACGCGCCGAGGCCGTGATTATCCGCAGTGATGATCCGGACTATGTGCCTGATCCGATCGTGTGGACGATGGAGCGGGCACAACGCGCAGGACTGACCAAGTCTGATGCGTGGCGTAAATACCCGGCCGCCATGTTGAAGGCCCGTGCGATCTCGGAGGCCGCCCGCACGTGGGCACCCGACGCCATTAGCGGGTTCTCGTATACGCCTGAAGAAGTCGACAGTTTCGCGCCTGAATCTGTCACGGTCGAGGCGGTTCCCGTCGCGGCCCAGGTCCGCCGATCCAAACGCCGCGAGGCAACAGCGACGCCTCGTGAGGCCGCCCCGGCCAACACTGTTGAGACGCAAGACGCGGGCGGGGCATCGGCGAGTAGTCGCGAAGCTGCCGAACTCGACTGGGCACGCCACATGACCGAGGAACACCTACGCGAAGCCATCGCCGCGGGCCTGCCCGACGACATGATTGCGAGTGGCTGCAACTATGCCACGTCGGGGCGCACCAACAATTTTGACGACCTTGCCACCAGCGAGGAATACGCCAAGTTCGACGCCTGCCTAGTGCGCTACCTCAGCGCGAACACGCAGGACCAAGGATAGGGGGCCGCGGTCATGTCATACCGTGCTGTCGGGGATTTCATCAGGTGGACTAACGAGCATCCGCACGTGTTCACGCCGGCCGAATACGCGATTGCCTCAAAACTGGCCTGGCACGTCAACCATCACACGCAGATGGCTTGGCCGTCCCTGTCGCGTCTGTGCATCGAGGCTGGGATTTCTAAGCGGGCCGTAGCCGTGTCGGCTGTGCGCAAGCTGGAGGAAGCGGGTTTTTTATCGATCACGAGTGGCGGCCATATGCGGGCCAATAGGTACATCTGGCACGACATGGACGCCGCGACCGCGACCGAGACGCGCCACGACGCTATGCCGGCCGTGGACCCCGTCGAGACTGTCGAGACCGCACAGGTCGCGCCGGTCGAGGCTGAACACGCCACCCCCGCCGCCCCGGCTCCGGCCGCGCTCGAGGGCACCACTACGCCCGCGCCGACACGGCGGCCCGCCACCGCGACACCGGCCGCAGGCGAATCGATCCGCACCCGGTTGAAGCGGCGCTTCAGCGTCATCGACGCCGACGCCAAACCCGCCGCCACCACGCCGACGCGACACATCACCGGGGCACCCGTCAAGACGTCCGCGACCCCCGCCGCGACCGTTGTCGACACGTCGAGGGGTGGTTACCTCAAGTCACCGCGATGGTTACCTGAGGTCACCGCCATGGTTACCTCAGGTAACCCAAACCAGGAAAAGAACCAGGAAGAGAACCAGACCCCCCTTAAAGCCCCCAACGGGGGGCCGCGTGTGGCGACGCGTGGAAGGAGCCGACCATGACGCAGCGCCAAGACCTCGACACCGTCCCGGCACTGCCCGGACTCGAAACCACCCACACGCCTCACAGGTCCCGGCGTACTCGGTGGCCGCGCGAGGCCAGCCAGTGCGACGAGTTCATGACGTGGTATCAGGCCTACCCGCTCCACAAAGCCCGCCAAGCCGCTTACCGCGCCTACAGGCGTGCCCGCAACAACGGGGCCACGGCTAGCGAACTCATCGACGCCATCGAGGCCTATACGGCCGAATGCCGCCAACTCGGACGCGCCTTCGCATACCCGGCCACATGGTTGAACGGTGAACGCTGGCTAGACGAACCCCACGTATCCGCCACCCCCGCCACTGCCGGGCCGCTCGATTCGACATGGTTCACGAATTGGCTCAACGATCCCGACGCGGTCGAGTCCCAACATCCCCAAATCGGCGGGCCTGAAGTTGTCGAGATCGACGCGTGGGAGGCCATCGGATGAACAGCCACACCAACGCTGTAGGCGTTCTACGCATGTTCGCAGCCGCCCGCCTCATCCCCGCAGCGCTCGCGGCTGATGGTGAAGCCGTGTCGGTGTGGGCGGCGGCTATCGAGAAGACCGGGGCACAAGGCGCGGACGTGAAAGCCGCGTGCGAGGCGATCATTACCGGCGACTATGAAGTTGAGTTCTTGACCGTCCCCGTCTTCCTCAAGGCGCTTCGGGTCGCGAAGAAGGAACGCGAGGCCGCCGAGTTCTTCCCGCCCGCCCCTGCCGGTGCCACACCTGCCGAGATCGCGGCGTGGCGTAGTGCGTATGCGTCGCATGTGAAGGCCGGTGAGTCGCATGAGGCGGGGCTGGAAGCCGCCCGGGGTGCAGTCCCGCGCTTGTGTCCGGCCCCGATCAGTGACGGCCCGCGCCCCGTCATCGACTGGGCACAAATGCGGCGCAGACACGCCCCGGCCTAGCCACAATCGATCAACACGCCCGGACCCTACCCCCGGGTAGGGGACACGGATTCTAGGCCCGTCTAGGGGCCACGAAACAACCCGCCACGATGGAAGGAACACACACGATGCAGATGCCAACACTCACGATCAGCGGGAACCTCTGCCAAAACCCCGAACTGCGCTACACCAACAACGGCACCGCCATAGCCACGTTCACGATCGCGAACAACCCAACCCGCTACAACCAAAACACCAAGCAATGGGACAACCTCGACCCGCTGTTTCTACGCGTCAAAGCCTGGAAGAACCTCGCCGAGACCGCAGCCGAGAAACTCGCCAAGGGCACACCCGTCACCATCACCGGGCGACTCGCTGCCAACAAATGGACCACCCGCGAGGGTCAAGAACGCAACGACATCGAACTGACCGCCGACACGATCGCGGTCATGATCCACTCGACCACGATCCCCACAACCGACGGCACACCCGCCACCCATACGGGCCGCGAGCGCAACAACAACGGCGGTGGTTATGGTGGCTATCGCGATCAGGCCCCGTTCTAAAGGGGGTGTGGTTGTGTCTAGGACGCGTGCGAGTGCGAAGAAGGCCGGGGCGACGTTTGAACGCGCGATAGCTGATTATTTGGCGGCGCGTGTGGATGAGCGGATTGATCGGCGGGTGCGTAATGGGGTGAAGGATCGCGGCGACATTAGCGCGTTGCGTGCCCCTAGTGGTGGGCGGGTTGTGGTCGAGTGTAAGGACTACGGCGGTCGCCTATTGCCTGCCCAATGGGCGGGGGAGGCTGAGATTGAGCGTGGCAACGACGATGCCCTAGCCGGTGTGGTTGTTGCGAAACGCCGTGGCACCCGTGACCCTGCGCAGCAGTGGGCACTCATGACGCTGGCTGATCTCGTTGCCATCCTCACCGGAGAAAGACACCCCCAATGACAGACACGACAGACACGACAAGCCCCGAGGCGGGAAGGATCACCCTGGAATGTTCAGGATGTGGCGCGGCGCTGCTTGTACAGAACACGAGTTCGCTAAGGCGTGCGGACGGCACTATTTGGCGTATCTACCACCAGCAATGCCACCCCGACCACAAACCCCGCCCGCACAGCGACGCCGGCGCAGGCTCGCCGTCGCTGCCGCGTTGAGTGTTCTCGCGTGGACGTGTGTGCGCTAGCCGCGCAAGGCGATCAGATGGCGGGCAAGCCATTTAGTCGCATCGGTCTCACTGACATCGCCGGTAATCAGGCCGATAACGATCGTTTCGATCTCGCACGGGTCAAGGCGTTGCCAGTCGCATTCGAGACCGAAGGCGGCCAGATAGTCACCCATGACAGCCCACGCCGTGCGTTTGTTGCCGTCGTCGAAAGGATGCGCCAAGGCGACACCAGTCAACAAAGCGACCGCTTTAGCGGGCATGGTGTCATAGAGTTCGTGCCCGCCGAAACCGGCAAACGGGCGACCGCAGGCACCTTCAAGAGCACCACGGTCACGCAAGACGCGACCCGGCCCGCAGCATGTGGCGTTAAAGTCACACGCGCGGGCCGAAAGCCACGCCACCCACGCGGCGATATCGTCCATCTACCGGCCCAACAATTCGAGCGTCTTCGCCCATTTTTCGACAAACCGGGCATGGTCTGCCTTCATGTCGCCGCCAACCGGGGGAGGCGGGAAGAAGGCGCCACTAATGCGCGGGGACTCTTGGACGGAGAAGAACCGCAGCATGTCGAGTTTGTCGATCGTGGCGTTGCGTCCCGGCTCGTAGGTATCAAGCCACGGGGCCTGACTGTGCGTGATGGCAGACAAATCCGCACCCGAAAGATGCCCGTAGTGATCGGCCACGGCCTCGGTCATCAGCCTCTCGGATTCACTCAACCGGGCCGGGTCGCCAGCACGCAGACGGGATTCCCTGTCGTACTTGACGTCTTTGCGCACGAGCGGGAACACCGGGCCGCGTTCCCACGCCTCCGCCTCGTCGGCAAACAGTTCCCGACCCGTCCACGCAAGCGACCAACCCTGAGCGAAGTAGAGCAGCTTAAGCAGCTTCATAAGCCCGACCTTCTCACCTAGGCGATCTTCAATCGCCGCTGCCACATCGAAAATATCAGCCACAACCCGACCCCCTTCACTCGGTCTAGACGCTGAGCATTTGCAGCGAGTCTAGCGCCCGCCCGCCCGAACCCCTATAGGAGAAACCACACATGCCCCACACGTGCCGAGCCTGTCACGCCACCCTAACCACGCCCGCCGCCTTGTGCGGTTGGCACGCTGACACGCTGGCCACCGCGTGCCGCACCTATATAGAACTATCCCCGGCCCTACTCACACGCGCCGCCCCATACGCGAGCGACAACACGCGCACAGCCAAGACGACACGCGACGCCGCACCCGCGCACCTGATCGACCTCAAAACCGAACTCGATACGGTGTTTACCACGTGGGCAAACCACTACCACCACCCCACACGCAACCCGCTCGCGGCGGCACAGTGGATAGGCGAACACGCACACACCATCACCGCTAGGCACGGCGACGCCGCCGACATGATCGACGAAATCACCCACACACTCACACGCCTACAGCGCGCCCTCAAACCCACACGCCCCCGCGCGACCGCGTGCCCCCTATGCGGCGGCACAACCCGACCACACCCGGGCGGACACCAATGCGCCACCTGTCACACAACATTCACCACCAGCGAGGCCAAAGCCATACTCAAAGCCCGCGCCCCGCAGCTATGGCTTAACAGTCCCCAACTCGCCGCCTATGTCACCCTCATCGCCGGCACACCCACAAGCCCCGACGCCATCCGCGCACACGCCCGCCGACACCACATCACCCGAAACGACACCGGCGCGCTCAACGCCGCCGCCTACCTCGCCACACTCGACAAACCCAAGCGCGACCGCTAACCTGTGATAAGGCGGCAATGTCTACACGACAAAGCCGCTAACTTTATACCCGGAGCCGCAACGATGCCCGAACGCCGAGGCCGCAACCGGCCCGAATACACCACCAAACGCGACGCCCTCAAACGATGGACCGCACGCCACAACGCCCCCTGTTGGATATGCGGCCAACCTATCGACACCACCCTGGACTATCGACACCCCATGAGCTTCACCGCCGACCACGTCCACGAACTCGCCAAAGGCGGACACCTCTTAGGCGAACTCAAACCCGCACACCGCTCGTGCAACTCACGCCGATCAAACAGGACCACGCCACGCAAACGCCAACCACTACACACCACACAAAAATGGTAGACACGCCACTACACGCCGCTACACGGCGCTACACCACCCGGGGGCATACCCCCACGCGGTAGGGGGCCAGTCTCAGGCGTGCAAACTCGACTTTCTCCCTCCATAGCGCGGGAAAAATAGCGCTACAGCCGCTACGCGCCCCCCACGTAGGGCCATCAATTCTCTAGGAGGCGCGGATGCGTGCAGAGACGTCTAAATGTGGCACGTCGTCGGGGTATCGCCGCCACATGAAGGAAAAGAGCGACCCGTGTGAGGCGTGTAAGAAGGCGCACGCGAAGAAGCAGAAAGCCTATCGGCGTACCAAGCGGGCCGAGTCGTTGGGCATTCCGCAGTTGGGGCCGGTCCCGATTGGTGTCGCGGCCGCGGCCTTGGCCAAAGCGAATGAGGACCGCCCGGCGGAGGGGTCGAAAGAGTGGGAACTGCGGTTGTTGCGTGAATCGTTGGGCCGTATCGAGTTGGCACTACATGAGGCATTGCCGCGTGAGGTCCCGGGGTTGGTTCGGGAGCGGCGTGCGGTGGCGGTGGAGATCACGAAGCTACAAGGACACCGGTCCGATATGAAGAATGCCGCGGGGGTGTTGGATGAACTCGCTAAACGACGCGCCAGCAGGGGCACAGCGTCCGCGTCTTGAATCGTTCCCGCCCTATTTCACGTCCGCGGGCGAAGACGCGATAGATCTCGCGGCCGCAGCCGGGTTGAACATGGACGAGTGGCAACGCTACGTGTTGACTAACGCGCTTGGTGAGACGAGTGGCCAAAAGTGGGCGGCGATGGAAGTCGGGCTGGTCGTGCCACGCCAAAACGGTAAGAACATGGTTCTTATCGCCCGTGAACTCGCCGGGGCGCTGTTGTTTGGTGAGTCCCTTATTGTTCACTCCGCGCATGAGTTCCGTACCTGTACGGCCGCATTTGATAAGACGTGGGAGATCATCAAGGACTCGCCGCTAGTGGAGTATGTGGCCGGGTGGGAAGGTGACGCGGGGTCGAACCGTATTCGCGGGGTCAAGCGTGCTCACGGGTTCGAGGCGCTGGAGTTCTCTAACGGGGCGCGCATCCAGTTCATGACCCGTACGGCTCACGCCGCGCGTGGTTTCACTGCCGACACCCTCATTATCGATGAGGCCTACGCGTTGAAGGATGAGCAGCTGGGGGCGCTGATCCCGACGATGGCGGCGCAATCGATTAAGGGCAACCCGCAGATTTGGTACACCTCTAGCGCGGGTATGGCCTCATCGGGGCCGCTTGAGTCGTTGCGTAACCGGGGTGCGGCCGGCAATGACCGCCAGCTGGCTTATTTCGAGTGGTCTGCGGAAGCTGACGCCGACCCGGATGACCCGGACGCGTGGGCACAGGCTAACCCCGCCCTTGGGATCCATATCGCCCCTAATTGGGTGGCTTCTGAGCGGGCGAGCATGGACGAAGAACAGTTCAAGCGTGAACGGTTAGGGATTTGGGCAATCGAGCAGGAAGACCCGCCGGTTATCGCGCCCGAGTCGTGGCAGAAGTGCCGCGACGAGGAGTCGCGTCCGGGTGAAAAGGTCGTGTTCGCTGTCGATGTGACACCCAAACGCGACGCGGCGGTAATCGTTGCCGCTTCGGCGCGGCCTGATGGGCGGGTGCATGTGGAGGTGGTGGCCCAAAACGATGGGCCGTGGTGGGTTGCGCAATGGTTGGGCGAGCGGTTCGCCGCGAACAAATACCCCGGGGCGCGTGTCGTCATCGATAACGGCTCAGCCGCCGCGGTGCTCGTGCCCGAGTTGGGGCGGTATCGGGTGCCCGTGGCGGGGGTGAACTTTCGTGAATATGCCCAATCGTGCGGGGCATTCTTTGACGCGATCGAGTCGAACAAGATTGCCCACATCGGGCAAACACAGCTAGACGAGGCGGTTGAGGCCGCCCGCGTGAAACCGGTGGGCGAATCGTTGTGGAAGTGGATCAGGCGGGCACCGGGTGACGATATTTCCCCACTCGTTGCCGCCTCGCTGGCGTTCTTCGCGATCCACAAGAACGCCCGCCCCGCGACGAAGAGACGAACGAGAAGGGTGGTGTTGTGTTGAGCAATCCGATCGAGATCTTGCAAGCGTGTCAGCGCAGGATCGAGTCGCACGCGTCCTACAACGTCGAGCGGGCCGCCTGGTATGACGCTAAACAGCGGGTTAAGTCGCTTGATATTTCGATTCCGCGCGACATTGACGCGCGAGTAGAGACCGCGCTGGGCTGGCCGGCCCTGGTGGTGGATGCGTTGGAAGAACGCCTAAATATCAACGGGTTCGCCACCGCCACGGCCAACCGCGAGGTCGAGGCGACCCTGGGGAGGGTGTGGCGCGACAACGATCTAGACATTGAATACTCACAAGCACACCTAGAAGCCCTGATTCACGGGGTCGCGTTCTTGTGTGCCCAACCTGGCGGGGATGGTGACCCGGCCCCGACCATTACGGTTGAGTCGCCTGCCACCATGACCGGGATCTGGGACCCGGTTCGGCGTGAACTCTCAGCCGCCCCGCGTTCGTCTACGACGATGAGGCATGGAAATATGTTGCCGCTACCGTGTGGGATCGCGAAACCTGTTGGCGACTCATTCACGATAACGGCTGGCATGTTGCGGAGGCCTATCGGCATGGGCTAGGCCGTGTCCCGGTGCGTCGCCTTGTCAACCGGGCGCGGGCAGGTAGGCGGTGGGGTGGTTCAGAAATCACGCCCTCGATTATCGCCGCGACACGCTCAACAGTGCGCGCACTTACCCGCGTCGAGGTGGCCTCGGAATTCTTCTCGGCCCCTGAACTCATCGCCCTAGGGCTGTCGCGTGAGGACTTCGGCGGTAATGATTTCTCGACCGGTTACACCCGCATGATGGCGGCAATGATGCTGGTGCCCGACACCGACGAGCCGGACTATCAACGCCCCGACATCAAACAGCTACCGGCCGCCTCGCCGACCCCGATCGTGGAGCTAATCCGCATGTATTCACAGATCGTCGCCGGTGAAGCGGCACTGCCGCCGGCCTATTTGGGATTCGAGACGGCAAACCCGTCTTCGGCTGACCAAATCCGCGCGATCGAGGCACGCCACGTCAAACGAGCCGAACGCAAACAAGCGGTTTTCGGTAAGGCCTGGATCCAGATCCTCGGCGATGGTCTCGAGCTAGCCGGCTACAGTCCAGGCTTCACCGACGGGGTGACGATCAACTGGGCAGACGCGGCCACACCCACACGCGCCGCCACGACCGACGCGATCGTTAAACAGGTGCAGGCCGGCGTCTTGCCGCCGACCTCGCCGGTTACCTATGAGCAGTTGGGGTACAGCCCGGCCACGATTGACCGGCTCGTAGCTGACGCCCGCCTAAACGAGGCGGCACAGCAGGCCCCGCAGGTGATGATGTCACCAATTGATGCAGGGGACGCCAGTGCCACAACAGCCCAAACCGTATCGAGTCCAACGGGTGATAGTGACCCCCGAGCAACTCATGGACGCACAACTAGCCGCGGAGGTGCAATCGACCCTAGTTAAGGCCCGCAAATGGTGGCACAGCGAGGGCGCGACCGCCCAAGATCAACGCGCCGCCTTGGCCGGCTATATACGTGATCATGTCGCGGTAGGCCCGGCACACCGTGCCGAGAACGCGGCCCTTAACTACCTGGTCAAACACCGCGCCGGCACACCCTACACACTCACGACACCCACAGCGGTAGCGATCACACCCGAGGAAATCTCGTACCACATTGGCGCGACCGCAGCAGCGCTGGAAGAATTCGCGGATCGCCCCGACCGGTTCCTACGTGAGCTAGATGCGATCATTTCGCGCCTCATCATGACCCGGGCACGCCAGACGGTACGCGTGAACGCAGCGAGGATTGGCGCGAAATATGCACGCATACCCGAGGCGGGCGCGTGCTATTGGTGCCTCATGTTGGCCTCGCGTGGCGCGGTGTATGAGTCGATCGAGAAGGCACAACGCAACAGCACGGGCGATTCATATCACCCGCATTGTCGCTGTAGCGTCGGCGAGGTCCACTCAGACGCCCTATCGAGCCTGCCAACACGCACCCGCAAATGCGTCCAATTCCGCAAGAAATTCAAACCCACAGGGTATGAGGGCTGGCGCGCCCTGGTCGCCTCGGGACAATTCACTGAGACCACCGGAATCACCTCAACGACACGACTCGAAGCAATCGCACGCGAACTCAAAGCACGCAACCGCGCCAAAGCAGCTGAAGGCCTCGCGCTCGCGGAGGATTTCAAGAAGTCGCTTAGCGAGGTTGCGGCCGGGCGTGGTGGTGGTCGTCTTGTTGAGACGGTGACGCGTTTCCGGCCCGGGGTGTTGTCTGGCGACCAACTGCGCGACGTGTTCGCTAGCTTGGGTGAGGTTCCGCGCGGGCCGGGGACGCCGATACATAGGCTGTTCACGAGTGGGGAAGGTCCGGCCCCGCGTGAGTGGTTCGACTTCGTCCGGCATGACCCGACCCGCCTAGACCGTCTCGGCCCGCACCGGGTCCAGGCCGGGTTCGCGCCTGTGGTGTGGGATGACCTCGAGCTACCCGAGACCGGCGCACCCGAACCGACGTGGGAGAACCTGTATGTCAACGCCTACGGGAAGTGGGAGAAACGCCGGAAACAGTGGCGCTTATACGGCGGGCACCTGGTGATGCCGGCCCCGCCCGACGGGGCAAATTTGGTGCTTACGAAAAGTATTTGCCCGCCGGGATGGACCGAGGACGACCTGACGGTTGCAGCGTTCTTGAGCCTCGACGATCCGCAGTGGCGTATCAATGGCACGCCCCGGCACGCTGATAGGCGCGTGTTGCGTCGCGAGATGTACGGTGTGATTTTTGAGCACGCCTACTACATTCGCGAAGACGGCGCAGGGCAGGATTTTGCCCACTGTATGCCGCTATGCGGCGACACAGTGAGGGCCACGCAGCCCGGTGCGTGGGCACCGTTCGATCTCAAGGCCCTCACCACGCGGGATAAGATAGAATGGCAATATGAGCATCATGGCTGACCTCGCACTTAAGTCTATCCGCAGTTGCGGCGGGGGTGCCGGAGAGCTTGGGATGTTCATCTGGCCTCATTTGACCCCCGATGATCGCGCCGGTCTCATTATTGACGGGGCCGGGGATCCGTGGTCCATAGTCGAATCTGCCTTAGAACTGTGCCCGGTCGAGGTGGCGATACCGGAGCGGCTTCTTAACGAGTTCGAGGAAGATGCCAAGGAAATCGAGGCACAGGGCGACGTCTGGGGAATGATGGCGCTCGACGCCATTAAGCGATACCGCGAGGGCCACGCACGCGCTACAGCTGGCGCGGAGGCTAAGACAAGCTAGCCGCCGCGTCTGAATAGTTTTGACCGTCTTACCCCGTAACGGGGTGGGGCGGTTTTGTTATGCCCCGAAACGGGGAACCCGCACGCCCGCAACGGGCCAAACCCACACAAGGAGGCGCAATGCCCAAAGACGACACCGATAAGCAGGCCGAGACCACGACCGAGGCCACGTCCGAAGAATCCACGACCGACACCACGCCACACACGCCAGAAGGCGACGACGGCGCGGCGGGTAGCGAGGTGGATTGGAAGGCCGAGGCCGCAAAGTGGAAAGCCTATTCACGCAAGAACGAGGACCGGGCGAAGGAGAACGCCGAAAAGGCCCGCGCCTGGGACGAGTGGCAAGAATCCCAAAAGAGCGAGGACGACAAGCGCGCCGACGAGCTGGACACGCTCACACGCGAACGCGACGACAACGCCCTGCGGGCACATCTTGCCGAGGCCGCGCTTGAGCACGGTCTGACGAAGGAACAGTTAGCGATCCTCGGCACGGGCGATCTCGACTCATTGAGTGAGCGCGCCGCCGCCTTGGCGCAGCTGTTGGGCACCGCCCCGCGTGCTCGTCGAGATCCGAATGTGGGACGCGAAGAAACGATTACCCCTGACCGCCCGGATGGCTTCATGCGGGCGCTTTTGTAGAAAGGACTAACAGTCATGGCAGTTACGAACAAGATCATTGGCCGATCCGACGTCGGCGAACAGCTGATGCCGCCCGAGGTCACGCAGACGATCATCGAGGAAGCCCCGAAAGAATCAATTATGCTGGCCGCCGCCACCAAGGCGACCATGTCGACGAAGAAGCAGATTCAGCCCGTGCTCGCGACCCTGCCCGAGGCCTATTGGGTCAACGGGGACACGGGCCTGAAGGAGACGACGAACGCCACCTGGAAGGGTGTGCAGATGGTCGCCGAAGAACTCGCCGTAGTCGTCCCTATCCCCGACGCGGTAATTGATGATGCCTCGGTGAACCTGTGGGACATGATTAAGCCGCGCCTTGTCGAGGCATTCGGTAAGCGTATCGACGAGGCCGCCCTGTTCGGTGTCGATAAGCCCTCGACGTGGCCCGAAGCCCTGGTACCCGCAGCCGAGGCCGCCGGCAACGTCGCACAGGTCGACCCCAAGGGCAAGACGACTATCGCCGATGCGGCCCTGGAAGTCGCCGGGAAGATGGCGACGCAGGGATTCAGCGTCAACGGGTTCGCGTCCGCGCCTGGCCTGGGCTGGCGTCTTCGCGCACTGAAGGACAACAACGGCGCATACATGTATGGCGCGCCGGGTGAGACCGGTGCGGCGGCCTCGCTGTTCGGCTACCCGTTGCGCGAAACCCTTACCGGCGCGTGGGATGCCTCTCGCGCCGAGCTGGTGATGGCCGACTGGTCCAAGGTGATTATCGGTATCCGCCAAGACATCACTTTTGAGATGTTCCGCGAGGGCGTGATTACCGATAGCACGGGCAAGGTCGTTCTTAACCTGATGCAGCAAGACACTAAGGCGATGCGCGTCGTGATGCGTCTGGGCTATCAGGTTGCCAACCCGATCACCGGTCTCGAGGGCACCGAGGCTAAGCGGTTCCCCGCTGGCGTCGTCAAGCCTGCCGCGGCCGCCTCGGCTGGTGCCTAACCGGGACGACATCAAGTGAAAGGGGGTGGCCGTGGTGTATGCAGACGTCGCAGACGTTCATGGACGGTGGGTAGCCTCAGCAATTCCGCCCGATGATGACGTTATTGCGCGTTATCTCGAGGACGCCACGGCCCTCATCGACGCCGACGCGAAGATAACGCCACCCGTGGCGGAGCGGTTGGGGATCGAACCGGGTCTAGACGTTCGTGCGCGGATCGTGTGCGTTCGTATGGTGATGCGGTGCTTGACGAACCCCGATCAAGTCCGTTCACGTGCGGAAACCGACGGGCCGTATTCGGGCACCCTCACCTATGCGACTGAGACCCTCGCGGGCGCGTTGGCGGTGACGGATGACGACCGTGCCCTGTTGTCGCCGCGTAAGCGTGGCCGGGTGTCGTCGATCCTGCCCTATCCGGTTAACACGTGGCCCGACACCGAGACGCCACGCTTGGACCCCAAGCAGGTCGTCAACTACGGGGGCGGGCATGGTGATTAATCCGGCATGGTTCGTACCGATAGCGCCTATCGGGCGCGGCGAATTCGACACGGGCGGGCGGTGGCAAGAAACCGAAGCGGGGCCGGCCTTTCGAGGCCTGATCGCCCCGAGCGGTGCCGAACCGGACGCAGTCTCGGAACCCGCGACGGTCTCGCTTGACCGGCTCGAAATCTACACGCGCGAGACGATCACGCTCGACGCGGGTGCCCGCCTACAAATCCAGGCGGGCACCTACGCGGGCGTGTGGGAAGTCGAAGGGACCCCCGCGAAATGGCCGAGCGGGTGGCATATCAAGGTAAGGCGGCTGACCAATGGCTAGGCCTCGGTTCGTCCCTGACGATGTGGGCATTAGAGCATGGTTAAAGGACGGGCCGGGGCCGGCATGTGTCGCCGAAGCAAGCAAGCTAGCAACCGAAATGGCCGCCCGCCTGCCTAAACGCGACGGCAACCTGCGGGCCTCGGTCCGGTCCGGGCCGGCTGAAATCACCGTGCAAACCCGCCACGGCTGGACAAAGCGGGCCGGGGCGGAAGTCGTAGCCGATAGCGACTATGCCGCCGCCGTCGAGGCCCGCACCCACACCATCGAACGGATTGTAGGAGGCCACTAATGTCACCCTCGTATGCCGACCCGCGCGCCCTCATCCAAGCCGCGCTAGCGAAATCCGATATCCCCTCGGTCCTCGTCCTCACCGACCCGACCAAGCAAGCGCCCTACGTGCATGTCATCCACGTATCAGGCCAGACCGGCCCGGTCGACCGCATGGACACGTTCCGTCTCGACGTCGTGACCCGACTCGAGTCGGGCGAAGGATTCGAGGCCGCTCGGACACATCTCGAGAACATTACGACAGCCCTAACCGTGGGCTATCACGACACAACCGCGGGCTATATCGACCGAATCGAACTCGACGAGGTCACACAGCCCGCGACCTCGCCACTATTCCCCGGCCCCTACACGCTAGCGACCCTACGCGGGCGCATGTGGACGAGGCCGACACACTAGAAAGGACACACCGCGATGGCTGCAACGCCGACAACGATTCAGAAAGTCAAGCAACAAGCCGACCATTCGGGCCTGATCCGCAAGACGATTCACGCCGCCGCGTTTTGGGCACCGATCGACACCGAGGTACCCGAGACGCTGACCAACGAGGCCGGCCAACTGTTGAGCCTGCCCGAGGCGTGGCGACCCTTCGGGCTGGTCGCGACCGACGGCTACACGCTGGGCGCGGACACCGATAAGGCCGAGGTCGAGGCACTCGGCTATGTCGACCCGGTCCGCTCGGACATCACCAAAATTGCCCGCTCGATCAAGTTCACCTGTTTCGAGACGTGGCAGCGCCTCATCCGTGAACTCGTCGACGGTGTCAACCTGGCCGAGACGACACCGAACGCGGGCGGCGAATTGTCCTATGACGCCCCGCAGGTCCCGATGTTTGAAGAAGGCCGCCTGATGCTGGTCACGACCGACGGGCCGGCCGCGAATGAGTTCATCCGTGGCACGTGCTTTACCCGCGTGAAGCTGTCGGAAGTCCCCGAAGAAGCGTTTAACAACGAGGACGCCGAATCGATCGAACTGACCTTCGACGCGTTCCCCGACGCGAAGCTGGGCACCGCGATGCGCCGCTACTTCGGTGGCACCGGCGCGAAGAACTCGGTTAAGGATCTGGGCTGGAAGACCGCAGGGGGTGCCGCGTGAGCAACAAGAACACAACCAAGACGGGACGCGTCTTCACGATCACCGTCAACGGGATCGACCATACGCGTGTCGCCGTTGACGATATCGACGCAAAGAACCTGGCGACGCAGGGATGGCGCGAAACCGACGAGACCGCTAGCAAGACTGGGACGAAGAGCAAGGGAGACACCAAGTGACCGCAACCGCATATGAGGCCACCACCGCGCCCGAGGCCCCCGCGCCTTCGCGGCGCGAACTCGTCGACCTCGACGCGTTGGCGAGTGAAACCGACGTGATCATTTGCGACGTCAAGATTGGCGGCCGGATTATCCCGGTGCCGAACATGGGGCTTAAGCCGATGCGCGATATCAACGAGTTCGGGGCCTACGGGGCACGAAACGATATCGCCGGGGCGTTGGGTGTTGTCTTTGGTGAAGCCGATGCGGCATTCATCATGGAACATGCCAACGTCGCACAGGTGAGCGCCCTCATGGGGCGGATTGGTGCCGCTATCGAAGCCGTGGCCGGGTCCGCGGGGGAAGACAACGGCTCGCGCGGACGCTGACGCGCTATCGTCCCCAAGTCCGCGCCGACCTCGCCGAGGTGTACGGGGTGGACTTGGGGGCGTGGTGTCGCGCCCGCAGGTGGCGGGCCTTGCTTGACCTTATCGATCAGTTGCCGATGTCCTCGCGCACGTGGGAAGCGTTGCTAAACGATCCCGAGATTGCTGACGAATACGCCAAGGCTGAAGCAGACAACAACACCAATGCCGATGCGGCACCGGTCAAGCCGCGGCCACGCTTGGCCGATGACTCGGCGACAGTGCGAGCAATCCGGCAACTCAACAACGACATTCGGGCATTGCTCGGGGGTAAACGCGCCTCGATGTTGCCCGGCCCGCAAACAGGTATAGATCAGGCCCGCAGACGGCGGGCAACAGCACGGGCGGCGGAACTGACACGGGCACTAACCCCGGTCCACTACACGCCCCGGTAACACTTCTTTAGGTAGGGGGTCCCTATGGCATACAGAGCAGGCGCGGTCTATGTCGAGGTGGTCCCCTCTTTGAAGGGGTTTGCCTCGAAGGTCGTCAAGACGACGACGCAAGCAGCCGGGGCGGCCGGTCGTGACGCCGGCGCACAGTGGTCTAAGTCGATGGTTACCGCGACGAGTGGGGCCGGTGACGAGGCGTCGGCGAAGTTTAACGCCGCGTTCACTCGGTCTATCCCGACCCTGCGCGTGGCCGCGAATGACGCTAAGACTGCGCTCGTGTCGGCTAGCGAGGGTGCGGCTAAGGCGACTGAGAACCTTCAGGCCAAACAGGATGCGTTAACACTGTCGTCAAAGATGGTGACGCAGGCCGAAGAGTCGCTAGCGCGTGCCCGTGCTGGCGGGGTGCCTGATCGTATCGCGGATGCTGAGGAACACCTGAAGGCGGTCCGTGATGAACACGCGGCCGCAGTGAAGGGTGTGCGTGAGGCGGAACTGGCCGCGAAGGACGCCGCCGCCGAGTATGCGATTGCGCAGGAAAAGGCGACCCGGGCGGTGGCCGAGCTAGAGCGGGCCGAAGCCGCAGCGGCCGCCGCACTGGCCGGGCCTAGTGGCCTCGCCGGTGTTTTCGCTACCACGTCGGCGGCGATTGCTCGCGCTATCGGGTCGATCACGGCCGGGATCCGTAACCTGCCTAACACGTTCGCCACGACTAAGGCCACGCTTCAACACCTGGTGACCGACATGCCGTCGATTCTGTCGGGCGCGTTTGACCGGGTGACGGCGACGATCTCGACGGCTGTCGAGGCTGTCGCCGCCCGCGTGCACGCTGTCGCGGATGCGTGGGGCGTCGTTAAATCCAAGGTGACCGGCGTCGCCTCGGGTATCGCCTCGCGCGTGACGGGAGTCTTCTCGCGGGTCTATGCGAATGTGTCGGGTGTCGTGTCGGCTATCGTCGCCCGTTTCCCTGCCATCGCGACGGCGTGGGAAGCCGTCAAGGCCAAGATCACGGCCACGACGACCGCCGTCACATCTTCGATGCAGGTGGCATATACGCGTGCGGCTAACGGTGTCGCGGCGGCATTCGAGACGGTCTCGGCATGTGCGCGCACGCTCGCTAACGCGTGGGAAACCGTTAAGGGCAAGGTCACGGCGGTTACGACGTCTATCATCTCTACGGTCTCGGCGGCTTTTACCCTGGCCGCTAACACGGTGACGAACACGATGACGGCGATCGTGACCCGTGTCGAAACCACGGCCGCGAGGGCGTGGGCAAGCATGAAGGCGGCGGCACAATCGAGCGCGGCTAGTGTCGCGGGCGCGATGCATTCGGGGTTTACCCGTGTAAGCGAGGCGGCCTCGAATGCAGTTGCCTCGATTGTGGCCCGCTTTCCCGCTATCGGCACCGCCTGGCGAGTCACGGCCACCACGATGCAGACGATCACAAACGGTCTAACAACGGTGATGTCGGCGGCGTTTGAACGCCTCACCGGTGTCGCGACCCGTGTCGCCTCATCCATCGTCGAGCGCTTCCAAGCGGTCCCGACCGCGTGGGCGGGAATCAAGGCTAGGCTCGAGGCCACCTCAAGCAGCATGGCGTCTGGCATGTCGCGGGCGTTCTCGCGTGCATCGTCGGCGGTGTCTGACGCGGTGTCGTCTGTTACGTCGCGTCTTCCTGCCGTCGCTGATGGTTGGCAGTCCGCGAAATCGCGGATGGACACCATCACTAACGGGATGGCTACGGCGATGCGCAGTCTCGGCCCGGTCGCAGCCATTGCCGGGACCGGGATCGCGGCGGCCTTCACTAAAGCGCTTTCGGGTGGCTGGAATCGCCTCATGACGCTGGAAACGGTCGAGGCGAAACTGAGCGGCATGAAGGTTCCCGCGGAGGGGATCAAGAACGTTATGGACGCGGCGAAGAACTCTGTTGAGGGCACCGCCTATAGCCTCGACGAGGCCGCGTCGGCCGCGCAGCTGCTCTATCAGTCACAAATCCGCGACCCTAAGCAGCTTGAGACAACGATGAAAACGCTCGCGTCTACGTCGACCCTTATGGATCGGTCGATGCAAGACGTGGGTCTTATCTTTTCTAGCATCAAGTCGAAGGGCAAGTTCCAAGGCGATGACGTCATGCAGATACAGCAGGCGTCTATCCCGATCTTTGAATGGTTGGGCAAGTCATTCAACATGACGGCCGCACAAGCTCAGCAAATGGCAACGGACGGAAAAATTTCGTTCGAGATGTTCGAGCAGGCCCTACGCGAAAACGTGGGAGATGCCGCGACCGAAGTAGGCGACACTACGCAGGCGCGTATCGCGAACATGATGACGTCATTTTCAAAGTTCGGCGCGGAAATCCTCAAACCCCTCACCGGCCCGATTGGTGAGGCCGCCCTGAAGATCAAAGACGTCATGACGAACATCACCGCGGCTATAGCCTCGGGTGACGGGCAAGCCGGCGGCTTCTTCTCGTCCGTGACGTCGGCGCTTGCACTGGTGACCCCAATGCTCACGCCGTTCAGTAACGCTATCTCTACGGTGATGACGAATCTCGGTCGTCTTATGCCGTTCGTCGGCGAGGGCCTCGGCTCAGTCCTTGGCAAACTCGGCGGGTGGGCGACGGGTCCAGCCGGGATCGTTATCAACCTCTTTATTGCGATGGTCCAACACTCGCAGAAGCTACGCGACGCCCTGGGCGGCGTGTTCGGCGAGATCATGGACGCCTTCGGGTCCCTTGGCAAAGTCCTCACCGGTGGCGGTGGCCTGTCGGCGGCGATGGATGCGCTAAACCGCGTGTTCACTGTCGCCGGTGACGCTATCGCCCCGCTGGTCGAGGCCGTCGGCAAGCTCGCCGGGTTCATTATCCGTCTAGGCGGGGCGATCCTTGGCGCGGGCCTACAGTTGGCCGCCAAACTGATTCAAGGAATCGGCAACGCGATAGCGTGGCTGATCGACCTTATCTCGCCTGCGATCGATGTCGTTGCCGGGGTGTTTAGCGCGATCATGGACACGCTAAACGGCTTGTTCGACACGCTCACGGGCGCGGCGCAACCGGTCGAGGGCGGCCTGTTCGGGTTGTCCCCTGACCATCCGGCCGTGCGCTTTTTCGAGAAGATCCGCGAGGTCGCCTCGGCCGTGTGGGACAAGATCGTGGAGGGGATCGCGTTCGTTCAGACATTGGGCAACGCGATTTCGCGGGCGTTCCAGTTCGGCGCGGAAAACGGCGGGAAAGACGTCGGATCCGGGCCGATTGGCGCGATCCTCAGCATGGCAACGAAGCTGGGAGACTTTTGGCAGAACACGCTTAAGCCCCTCATCGACGAGATCAAAGAGACCGTTCTGGCGGTGTGGAACGAACACATTCAACCCGCCCTAGCCACGGCCGCAGACTGGATTCAGAACGCCTTCACGACCGTATGGCCGAAGCTACAGGAGGCGTTCTCGACGGCGTGGGACATGATTAAGGCCGCGATCGAATTCGCGTGGCCGATCATTCAGACGATCCTCGCCGCCATCTGGTCATTCATCCAAAACGTGCTAGCGCCGATCTTTGTCTGGTTGTGGCAAAGCGTGATTACGCCGGTGTGGAACGGGATCAAGTTCGCGATTCAGGTCGCCTGGGCGGTCATTCAGGTTGTCCTCGCGGCTATCTGGTCGTTCATTCAGAACATCCTCGCGCCGATCTTTGTCTGGCTATGGCAGAACATCATCACGCCCCGCATGGAACGGGATCCTAACCGTGATCCGGGCGGCGTGGGCGATCATCCAGGTCATCTTTTCCGCTATCGGAGCGTTCATCCGTAACATCCTGGCACCCGTGTTCACGTGGCTATGGAACAACGTGATTTCGCCCGTGTGGAACGGGATCAAGCAGGTCATCTCCACGTGTGGGGGTTCATCCGCGATAACGTGTTTGCCAAGATGAGAAGCGCCGCTTCAACCCTGGGCGACGCGTTCACGTCGATGAAGGACACGATCAAGAGCGCCTTTGACAAGATCAAAGGGGTCGCGGCGAAGCCGGTGAACTTCATTATTAACACCGTCTACAACGACGGGATTAAGAAGGCGTTCGATACGATCGCGTCAAAGGTTGGCTCTAAGGCCCGCCTACCCAAGCTGAACCCCGTGAGCGGGTACGCGCAGGGCGGCGTCTTGCCGGGCTATACGCCCGGGCGTGACGTGCATAGGTTCTGGTCACCTACCGGCGGTGTCATTGACCTCTCTGGTGGTGAAGGGATCATTCGCCCTGACGCGTTGCGTCGCCTCGGCGGGGCGGCATGGCTTAACGCCGTGAACCGTTCACGCGGTAAGGGCTTCGCCCCGTGGGGCGATGCCGGACTGAGCACGCACTATAGCGCGTTCAAGGACGGCGGCATTTGGGGCGGCATAACGTCGTTCGCGTCGGCCGCGTGGGACAAGGTGACGGCCGCCGGCGACTTCGTTGCCGACGTCGTATCTGACCCGCTCGCCGCGTTCGCTGACCTGATTACGGCCCCCGCGCGTGCCCTGTTAGGCCAGATCAAAGACACCGAATGGGGAAGCCTGTTAGCGGGTATCCCGAAGCTGTTAGCTAACGCGGTGCGCGACTTCTTCAAACGCGACACCGAGGAAGTCGGCGGCGGGTGTCGGACTGGTCAACATGGCCCGCAGGTTCCTTGGCACCCCGTATGTGTGGGGCGGGTCGTCAATCCCCCCGGCTTGGACTGTTCGGCTTGGTGTATTACTCGCTAAACAAGATGGGGATCAAGGCGCCACGCTTGACGGCGGCGGGCTTCCAATCGGCCTCGAAACCGATCGCTTGGGGATCGAAAGTCCCGGGCGATCTGCTGTTTTGGGGTGACCCGGCCTATCACGTCGCGATCTATGCCGGCGGGTCGAAGCTGGTCGAGGAACCGGGCTTTCACAAGGTCGCGATCGAGTGGGCCATTTGGGGTTCGCCGACGGTTGGCCGCTACAAGTTCGACGAGGGCGGCCTGTTGCCGCCCGGGATCCACACGGTCGCGAACTTTACGGGCAAACCCGAGCCGGTGTTTACGTCTGGCCAGTTCGAGGCGATGCGATCAGGCCCGACCGAGGTCAATCTGCATATTCACGCGGCCGGCCCGGTCGATGAGGCGATACTTGCCGACCGGGTGTCGCGGCGACTCTTGGAGGAGTTGAGAGCCTAATGAGTCTGGTCACTTTCCCCGGCGCTACCACGTTCCCCGGTTGGATCGATGTCCCGACCGGTTCAATCACGCAGATGCCGCCCAATACGGACGCGAACACGGGGGCGGGTAGTGGGTTCGTTTTGGACTTCACTGCCGCCCCTGTCGCGGCCCGTCTCGGCGAGGTCGTGTTTGGTGCTACCGATAGCGAGGGCGGGCAGTATTGGCTAACCGGGGTCGACGGTTTGCATGAGGTCGATATGCGGCTTGAGACGGGGGAGCGGGCTTATCGTGATGGCTCATGGGCCGCGTCGGGGTTGTTTGCGGCTAGACGGGTAACCATCTCGGCCACAATCGCCGCGCCCTTGTCTGCCGGTTCGGCTGGGCTGGTGCGGCGTCTGGAATGGGTACGCCGTCATATCCCGTGGCGATCCGCGGCCCCGCTCGTGGTGAACGAGTATGGCCGGTGCGTGTTGGCTGACGCGCAGGTATGCGACGCGGTCGAGGTCAAACGGATCACCCGCTGGCGGGCCGATATCAAGATTCCGCTTATCGTGCCTGATCCGTTTTGGATGGCCGCGACCTGGCACACGGGCCGCCCCGACTGGACACGCCGAACCCTGGTGGCGGGCCGGGCCGGTGGCGGCATGGTCTTCCCGACCGTCACCCCGTTCATTTTCAAGGCTGGCGGGGATGGGGACCGGCGCGCGATCTTCGACATCACGACCGCGACACCGGCCCGCGTCCTGTTCACGATCGAAGGCCCGCTAACCGGGGCGACGATTAGCGACGATGCCGGATGGGAGACCCGCATAAGCGGGCACGTCTTGGCTGGCCAGACCCTCACGATCGACCCGCAGTCGCGGCGGGTCGAACTGGGCGGGGCGTCGCGGCGGTCCTGGTTGGACGGGTGGCCGCGTCTAGACCCCGGCCCGCACGCGATCACGTGGCGGACTGAGGGGGCCGACGAGTCCACCCGGCTTCATATCGACTATGTGGAAACGACCCTTTAGGAGGGGTGGCTATGGATGTTACGGCATGTTTTATCGATGCCAACGACACGGGCGGGCCGCAGTATTCGAGCGAGGATATGCGCGCCCTATTCTCTTTGCTGTTCGCGCCGGGACCGCGCCCGCTCACGGCCGAGCCCGGTGTTGTTCGTGGCATGGACGTCACCCTGGACGGGGCGGCCGTATCGGTGGCGGCTGGGGGTGTTATCGCGACGTCGGCGCTGGGGTCGTTCGTGATTTTGAATCACTCTAAGACCCGGCTCGCGCTCACGCCCGCACACGCCACATATTCGCGGATCGACCTTATTGTTGCCCGCGCGATCGTGACCGGGGACGATATCGGCGGTGTCGTCGAGATCGTGACGGGGTCGCCGGCGGCGGATCCGCAAGAACCCCAAGCCCCCGCGCACAGCCTCACACTAGCCACGGTGACCGTTCCGGCACGGGGCGAGCCGGCCCTAACGGTGAAGGCCGCCCCGACGCCGTTAGCCGGCTCACCGACCCCGGTAAGCGCAGTCTTGGGGCCTGGCGCACGCTCTGGGCTGGTCACGTATGAGGCCACCGCCTCGGGTGGCGTCGTCCATGTCGATGTTGTCGCGTCGGGTAGTTCCCCGATCCTGGCTAGCCTGCCAAACCACACCGGGGCCAGTGGTGCCGGCGTGGTGAGTGACGACGCGGGCGAGTTGTGGCCGGTGCGTGTGTGGGGCGGTGCCGTGTATGCCCCTAGCGTCCCGAAGGCCCGTACGGTCCTCGCTGGCGCGGTGTCGGTAACGAACCGCAACAAGTAGGAAGGGAGCACGCCACGTGTTACAGGTGTTTTCGTGTGACATTAAGACCGGCGAGATCCTCGCCGAACTGCCGACGCGCCCGAGTGGCGACGTGACGCGGGCATTGATGACGACAACGACGGCGTCGTTTAGCCTGCCGATCGCTGACCCGGCCTGTCCGCGTGACTGGCTTGGCTATACGGCCCCGTGGCGGGTCGTGTTCGTCCTCGCCTCGGATGACGGCCGGATTTGGTGGGCGGGTATCCCGACCGCACGCACATTCAACGCGGCTAGCGAAAAGGTCGAAATCTCGGCGTCCTCGCTGGAAGCCTATCTAGGCCGCCGGTATGTGCCCGCCCGCAGGTTTGACCGCACCGATCAAGCCGACATAGCCGCGTGGCTTGTCTCGTCCACATTGGACGCGGGTATTCCTATCGAGATCGACGCCCCGGCCACGGGTGTTCTTCGCGATCGCGAATACACCACCGACGAGGCCGGCACCGTCCTACAGCGCCTAACCGATCTGTCGGGCGTCATCGATGGCCCCGAGTGGTGGATTGAAACCGCATGGGCCACGCCTGGGGAACGCTCACGCATAAAGCACGTGTTTCACGTCGGCTATCCGCGTATTGGTGTCGCCGCGACCCGCCCGCAGGCCGTGTTCGAGATACCCGGGGGCCTGTTAGATCTCAAGCTTGAGGAACGTTGGGGCGAGTCGGAAGCCGCGACGCTGGTCGTCGTCTCGGGTGAGGGCGAGGGCGAGACGAAACCGATTTCTAGCGACCATGTCGCGCTAAAACAAGAATGGGCCGGCTATCCGCGTCTCGAGGTCCGCCAACAAGCCCAAAACGTGACCGAGATGGCGACGTTGGAAGCGAAAGCCGAAAAGACCCTAGCGCGCCTATCGACGGGGACACGGGTCCTGTCGCTGTCGCAGGCGCTCGACGCGTCGCCTCGTCTGGGGGTCGATTGGGATATGGGCGACGACGTCCGCATTATCGCGAACACCCCGGCCCTGACCCTTGATGAGGTGTTACGTCTCGTCGGCTGGTCTGTGGACCCTGAAGGCACGAAGGTCACGCCAATCGTGGCGTCGCTTAGCGAACCGAGTGAAGACAAGGGGATAGAGAACCGATGACAGATCTCATTCCACTACCCGCAGGCGCAACAACCCTGGCGCATGTGATCGCGGGCTTGCGTGACGATATCCGAAAGACGACGCCGCGTAGGCTTGGCCAGTCGACGATCACGACGGGCACGCTCGAAGTCAAGGACGGTGCCGCGATCCGGGTCGCGGCGGGTGGGCGTCTCGTTGTCGAGGACGGCGGGACGATCCAAACCGACGCGGCCGCTATCGCCCCGACCAATATCGGGATTGCCCCGCAGCTACAGGCCGCGACGGGTGAGGCCGCAGGGATTGGCGCGGACTGGACCCGCCTAGCCGGCGTCAAATTCAGTGCCCCGGCGTGGGCGAACCGGGCGATTATCCACGCGACCGGGTCGTTCACGTTCGCGGCCCCTATGGGCGATGGCGGGGACGTGCGCGGGCGAATCAAGACGACAGACACGCCCGGTGTCGACTCTTACGGCACGTGGAACCGTTACGCCACGTCGGGCACGTGGACCGGGGAAACCCTCACCGAAACCCATAACGTTCACGCGCCGCTAGCGGTGGATGTGGAGGGCCTAGCCACGTTGCCGGCCGAATTGGCGGGCACGGTTAAGGCCACGATCACCGCTACCGTCTGGTGGCTTATCTAGAGACAAGGGGGCCGCATTGTGGCGTATGAGGCGAAGGCGTGGCGCGATGGCCCGCAAGGGTTGACACCGATTGATGCCGCCGCGCTTAACCATATTGAGGACGGACTGTCGCGGGCACATGAGGCCCTGGACAATCTGGCGATTAGTGGCGGGGCACCGGGCGCGCCGGGTGTGAAGGGCGAGAAGGGGGACCCGGGTCCGCAAGGCCCGCAGGGTGAACCCGGCCCGCCCGGCCCGAAAGGCGACCCGGGCACCCCTGGGGAACAAGGCCCGCCCGGGCCTGAGAATGTCGGGGCGGTGCGGCATGGCACGAACGCGTATGCGCCACGGCCTGCCGGTGTCGTCGTGTGTTTGTGGGTTGGCACGGTACGCCCGACACAGATGACAGACGCCGACCTATGGATTCAACCCACTAGCGAACAATGAGAAGGGAATGAAGACTTATGCCTGATCCGATTCTTCACGCCACACCGGCGGCGACTGACTGGACACCGGTTCCCCTGGCGACCGGGTGGGGTGTCGTGTCTGGGCACCCTGTCCAGGTGTCACGTTCTGGCGATGTCGTGTTTATCGTGGGCGCGGCTAAGCGTAACGCCGGCGGGGATCTCGCGAGGATCGCGACCCTGCCCGAGGGGTACCGTCCGAAGCAGACGCAATATGTCGGCGCGACGGTCGCGGTGAAGGACGGTGGCGGGGGCGTGGCCGCGTGCGAGGTTTACACCGAGTCAACCGGGGTTTTGTCGGTGAAATGGTATTCGCAGATCGATTCCGCCCCCGGCTGGACGGTCCCCCTCGCGCTCACCTTCCGGATCATCTAACACACCCACACCACGCGGCCTGACGCCGCTTGACCTGTTCTAGCGCCTCACCTGCTCGCAGTTGGGGCGCTTTTCCATACCCAAAACAAGGAGGAAACACGATGACCGATACGACCGAGACAAGTCACGAAGAGCAGTATCGCCTGCTCGTCGAGACGGGCACGCCCGATAGCCCCGACGACGTCACCACGGGCGAAGACACCAACACGGAAGGCGGTAGCAACTGATGGCCCCCACAGCTCAACAAGTCCTGAACCTGGCCGCTAGCGAGGTCGGCTATTCGCGGTGGAGCGACCCCGCGACGGGCACGAAATACGGGCGCTGGTATGCCGAACGCGTCGGCGTGCCCTACTTCGGGGCGAACGGTGTCCCGTACTGCGCAATGTTTACCTCGTATGTTCTCGTCAAGAGCGGGATTATGCCGCCGGGCGGGATCTTTGCCTATGTGCCGTCCGGGATTAATCAGGCTCGCCGCGCTGGTCGCCTCGTGCCTGTGGCGTCTGCGCAGCCGGGCGACCTTATCCCGTTTGACTGGAATGGTGACGGGATCGCCGATCATATCGGGTTCTTCGTGCGTTGGGTCCGGGCTGGCGTCATGGAAACGATCGAGGGCAACACGTCGACGGGTGCGGCCGGTTCGCAGTCTAACGGCGGTGTCGTGGCCCGCCGGGTCCGTTCCACCGCGCAGGCGTGCGGAGCTATCCGCCCCGCCTATGCCGCAGCCGCGGCCCCCGCGTCGACTGGCAGCAGCGGTAAGCCTGCGCGGCTCGTCGTCGATGGTGTGGGCGGGGCGCTCACGGTCACGGCGGCGCAGGCCGTCTACAACACCCCGAGGGATGGGAAGATTACGGGCCAATGGCAGCCCAACGCCCGATTCTGGCCGGCCTTGACCGCCGTCGGATACGGGTCCGGCGGGTCGACGCTGGTTCGCACTATCCAATATTGGGTGAAGACGACGCAGGACGGCTTGCTGGGGCCGGACACGATCAAGGCACTACAGTCCGCCCTCAGCGTGCCTGCCGATGGCGTGATGGGTGCGCAAACGATGAAGGCCTGGCAGACCTGGCTTAATCAAAAGCTCGGATATTAGGGAAGGGGCTTCAATCATGACTGAGAGTGTTTACGCTGACCGCCGTTTTTGGGCGGGCCTGGTTGAGCGTGCGATTAAGACGGCGGCGCAAGCGGCCCTAGCGCTGTTGGCGACTGCCGGGGCGGGTGTCCTCGAGTGGGATTGGCTCGCGCTGGCCTCGGTTACGGGCGGGGCGGTCGTGTTGTCCGTGTTGACGTCGCTGGCCGACCCGACCCGGACGACACAAGCCACGGACGCGGACACGCTAACCCCTAGCGGACGCCACGTCCGCGCCGAGTGAAGGGGGCGGGGTTATGCGTGTGCAGACTAAGCGCGTGATTCGCTCGCCAGTGTCGATGATCGTCGCCGCCTGGTGCATCCTTCATGGTGTCCTAGCCTCGATAGCGTGCGCCACGGGTGGGCGGGTGATCGAGATCGCGCACGTGCCTTCTGGCTTAGCGATAGCGGCGCTCGATATCGCCTCGACCTTCCTGGTCGTGGGCGGGGTGTGTGTCATTATCGGGCGGGCCTGGTGGGGTCGTAACTTGCGTCCGGCCTTTACGTGCGAGTCGTTCGGGTGGGCTGTCCTCATGTCCGGCGGCCTTGGCCACGTCTTGCCGCCGATGCTGGTTACGCCCTGGGCGTGGAGCATGTGGGGGTGGGGCTGGTGTCTTATCGGGATTGCCGCCGTTAAACTCTATGCGCTACGCCAAGAACGCCGTTTCGCTGAGAAGCTGCAAGACCTACGCGATCAAGGTCAAGGGGGTGGCGAGACGTGGACCCCGTAACCGCTGGGATCCTGGGCGCGTGTATCCCTGCCCTTATCGCCGGGTGCATGTCGCTGTTGCCCAAGCGTAAGGACAAGATCGACGCGGCGACGGCGTCTATGGGGTTGTCGACCACGGCGATGACGGTCGCGCAATCCGCGACGGAGCAGCTCGCACAGGTGCAGGAACAGCTACAGGCCGCCAACGAACAGATTAAGCGGCTACGTTGTGAGCTGGAGGAATTGCAGGCCTTGGTCGAGACCTATAAGGGTTTGCTGGTCAAGCACGATATCGCCTTGACCGAATAGGCCCCGTCCTACAGTTCGGCCCGCCCGGCTAGGTCTTCGTGGCTTGTCGGGCGGGCCGGCCTGTCGTGGCTATAGGGCGTCGTCGCTGAGACGCTCCATAGCAGCGGCTAGGCGTTCGCGCGGGGTGCGCTGATACAGCAGGGACGTCGACCAATCCGAATGCCCGAGGATCGCCATAATCTCGACCGGGGTCGCGCCCGTCGCCATGAGTTGCGACGCACACGTTGCCCGCAGCTGATGGAACCCGAAGCCCTTCAGCCCCGCTACCGCGTCCACAGCTGGCCGGTAGGCGTGCAATAGGGTGCGGTTTGAAAGATGCGTTCCCGTGGCGCTGGAAACGACCAACGCCCGCGCACCCTGGCCGACATGTTGCGACATGTGCGCGGCGAGGGTGTCGCGGATTCGCGGGGGAATCGGCACGTCACGCCGGGACCGCTCGGACTTCGGCGGGCCGACAACAAGCGCCCCGCGCGGGTCCCGCTTCACCGCCCGCCGAACCTTGACCACGCCCGCCGCCATATCGACGTCGCGACGCTCGAGACCCGCGACCTCGCCATAACGCAGCCCACACCATGCCGCGAGATAGACCGCTATCGCCAACCTATCCGGCATACGTGCCGCGATGGCGTCGACCTGTTCGGGGCTGGCGATACGCTCACGCGCCGCCCTGGCGTCCTCATTCAACGGCGGCGCAGCCGTCGCGCCCTTAACCGGTCTGGGCACACGCTCGAGCAGGCCCGCGTCGACTGCCGCGCTCAACAGCGACCGGAACACGTTATAGGCATTGACGCGTGTGCGTGCCCGCTCGCGTGGGAAGGATTGCAGCCACGCGCGTATGTCGTCCTCGTTGACAGCCTTTAGCGCGGTGTCGCCGAACGTGGGCAGGATGTGGACACGTAGCAACGTGCCATAGGTGCGTAGCGTGTTCGCTGAGCGCCCGGCCGCCTCCAAATCGTTAAGCCACTGTTTGGAGTACTCGAGGACACTTACGCGCCGATTCTTGGCCGGCTTCCCGGGTGCTTGCCACTCGCCGCGCTCAATCAGGACCCGTTGGGCCGCTAGCCACGATTCCGCGTCACGTTTGCGCGTGAACGTCTTGTAGCGCCGCTTACCCGGCCGTTCGGGGTCCGCGTGTGACGCCTCATAGCGTCCCTGCCGCGTGGCCACGATCGAACCCCAACGAGTAGCGCGAATCATGCCGCACAGCCTAACCGAACGAACCCGATCCTGAACCCGATCCCAATAGGGTTCTTTAGGGGGTTCTAGGGCACATCAGGGCACTACGGCGACCACCGGGAAACCGCGCTATTTCAACGAAAAACCCCGAAATCTCAACGGTTCCGGGGTAGTGCTCGCGGAGGTAGGGGGATTCGAACCCCCGAGGGCTTGCACCCAACCCGCTTTCCAAGCGAGCGCCATAGGCCACTAGGCGATACCTCCCGACGCCTCGATCTTAGGGAACGCAAGCATTGGAGTCTAACCGGCGCGGTTTCGTGTGGGCAGTCTCACGCGCGAAGGGTGTGCGCGGCTGTCACGCTGGAGCGTTATGCACCGCGCGGTTATGTTGACCGCGCTAGGCTGGCGCCTGTATCTGATGTAGCGAGCGGGAGGAAGATCATGAATCTCGACGACCTGAAGAAGAAGGCCCAGGACGCACTGGGGCGCGAAGACGCGACCGATGCCGGCCTCGACAAGGCTGCCCAGGCTGCTAAGAAGGCGACTGGCGGCAAGTATGACGACAAGATCGACGCAATGCGCAGCGAGGCGGACAAGCGTCTGGGTACGGAGTAGTGCGTGGTGCCTCGGCGCGCCGCCGAGGCACCATCAGCGCGGGGTGCCGCGCTAGAGGTGACGCGAAAAGTAGCGACGTAAGCCCGTAGAGTGGATCGGGTGAGCACCGCACTGTATCGACGCTACCGTCCCGACACATTTGCGCAGGTCATTGGCCAAGAGCATGTGACTCAGCCGCTTATGGCCGCGCTGCGTGGCGGGCGGATCAACCACGCGTATCTGTTTTCCGGACCACGTGGGTGCGGGAAGACAACGTCAGCACGCATTATGGCGCGGTGCTTGAACTGCGCTGAGGGGCCGACGGATGTCCCTTGCGGCACCTGTGATTCGTGCCGTGAGCTGGCGACCGGTGGTGGGGGGGCGCTCGATGTCGTCGAAATCGACGCCGCGAGTCACAACGGTGTTGACGATGCGCGCGAGTTGCGCGAGCGGGCTGCGTTCGCTCCAGTTCGAGATCGCTATAAGATCTTCATTCTCGACGAAGCGCACATGGTCACATCCGCAGGATTCAATGCGCTGCTGAAAATTGTTGAGGAGCCGCCCGAGCACGTTCTGTTTATTTTCGCAACGACGGAGCCGGAAAAGGTCATCGGAACGATTCGGTCGCGGACTCATCACTATCCTTTCCGCTTGGTTCCTCCCGAAACGATGGGTGAGTATCTCGAGCACCTGTGCGCCGAAGAAGACGTTCGCCTAGACGGCGGGGTGGCTCCGCTCATTGTTCGCGCGGGTGGAGGGTCTGTGCGTGATTCGCTGTCGATTCTCGACCAGCTGATAGCTGGTTCTGAGGATCGCGTTGTTGAATACCAGCGGGCTGTCGCGTTGTTGGGGTATACCGATCAGGCGATACTCGCGCGCGCTGTCGACGCTATCGCCGACGCAGATGCTCCCGAATTGTTTGGACTTATTGAAGAGTCTATTTCCTCGGGGCATGATCCGCGTCGTTTAGTTGAGGATCTTTTGCAGCGGCTTCGCGATCTCGTCGTCATTGCCCTGGCTGGCGAGGACGCGCGCGCGGTTTTTGCCGCGGTGTCGGAGGACGAGTTCGCTCAGATGCACGCTCAGGCGCAGTCAATAGGGCCGCGAGCGTTGACCCACGCTGCCGACTTGGCAAATCAGGCGCTGACGGCGATGGTTGGTGCCACGTCGCCGCGCCTACATCTGGAGATTCTCGCAGCGAAGTTGCTCCTTCCGATTGCGCCCGCAGTGGCTGCGTCGCCGCACGCAGCTGATTCCCGCGAAGACGAAGGCACACCGAAGGCATCGTCCGGCGCCGATGTGCGTGACTATCTCGCTCAACGCCGGGCGGCTCGTGCCGCGAACCAGCAGTCGGCCGCTCAGCCGCCATCTCCTGCCGGAGCGGGGCCCGTGCGATGGGAGAACACAACAGATCAATCTGCCACCGCCACAGACCAATCCGCTGAAAATGGCTCCCTCTCTGAGGGGGAGGCGACCGTTGAGGCGCACGTTGATGACGGCACCCGTAGGGATTTGGACGGGCCGGACGGGGGTTCCGGACACGTGCAGAGACCCGAGAAAGCCGGATCCTCCGCGCAGAAAGACGAGACCGCGCCGGACGATACGGTCCCGGCGCGTGAACACGATGACGCTCGCGGCGCTACAGCCTCCAGTGAGGGCCGCGATGAAGAGGCCGCGGCCGCACATGGTGCTCAGCAGCCTGTAGGGGAACCGGAAGGTAAGCCGGCTGTCAGTCTTGATGTTCCCCCCGCTAGAGATGACGAGGCTGCACGAAATGCACGGGAGCCGGAACTTCCGCCTCAGCACCCGACGTCGCGGTCTTCCGAGCAGACTCCAGGAAAGCGTGAATCAGTTGAGACTCCCCGCGTAGCACATCCGGACGCGCAGTGGGCTCAGCTTTCGGACCAGGTCACGCAGCGATGGAACGAGGTCCTGAGCGCACTCGAGCGAATCAGTAAAGTGACGTGGATGCGGGTGAAATCGACCGCCGAAATCGGAGCGGTTAGCGAGGAAACCCTGACGCTCGTGTTCCAATCGGAGGGTTCGGCCCAACAATTCTCGCAAGGGCCGCATCCGGGGCGTGTAGCCGATGCCGTCAACAACGTCCTCGGTGTGAAACTTGAGGTGCGCGGTGTGACCGGCAACGGCGGCGAAAACATTCCCACGCCGCGCCGGTCTGATAGCCCCGTCAACGCCCCTGTCGTCGCTGATCGTTCTCTGTCGCAGACACCATCCGGGCCGTCACAGCGTGCGCAAGATACGGGGTGGCCTGAACCTGCCACCCCGCCTGTCCCTGCGCCATCGGATAGAACGACTAGTGCTAGCGGTGGAACGTGGCCCGAGACCGCCGCGATTCCCCAATCTGCCGCTATCGCAGAGCTGAAGAACTCTGATGAATCGCAGCCGGCAGCTTACAACGATCCACATCCAGCGGAATCGGGGCAAGCAGCGGGTGACGCGGAAACGTTGGTGGCGCGCGGTGGCCTCTATGCGGTGGCGACGCCGGAGGACGATGGCGAGGATCAGTGGATTCTTGATGAGGCGGAGGTATCTCAGCACGATCAGCGAGAGGCATCCGACGACGAGGTCGATCTCGACGACACGGTGCCTTTGGAAGAGGAACCGACTGACCACATGAGCGGGGTGGCAGTTCTCAGTGAGGTTCTTGGTGGGACCGTTGTCGACGAAATCCCGCTCAACGATTCATCATCTCAATCGGCACATTAGGCGGAGGGATTCGAGCAGTGTATGACGGTGCATTACAAAGCCTCATCGACGAGCTTGGAAGACTTCCAGGTGTCGGGCCAAAATCTGCGCAACGCATCGCGTTTCACGTATTGTCACGCCCTCGCGAAGAGGTTGTGATGCTCTCGGCGGCACTCATTGCGGTAAAAGATCACGTTCGTTTTTGCGATCAGTGTGGCAACATTAGCGAGGAAGATCTGTGTAGCATTTGTCGTGATCCGCGCCGCGACCAGAGCCTGATCTGCGTTGTGGAGGAAGCAAAAGACGTTGGAGCGATCGAACGCACGCGGTCGTATCGCGGCCTCTATCATGTGCTTGGCGGGGCGATCGATCCGATCAACGGGATCGGCCCCGATCAATTGCGTGTGCGCGAGTTGCTTCATCGGCTCGGCGATGAAGCCGTTCAAGAAATCATTATTGCGACGGATCCCAACATCGAGGGTGAGGCCACTGCCACGTATTTGACCCGTACTATCGCGACTATCGGGATTCCGGTGACCCGATTAGCTTCGGGTCTTCCGGTCGGTGGTGATCTCGAATATGCCGATGAAGTGACGCTCGGCCGCGCGTTCGAAGGACGCCGCAGGATCGATCAGGATGATTAGATAGAAAAAAGCCACCCGTGAGGGTGGCTTGTCGAGCAGAAGCAGCGACTCGCGCTAGCTGGCACGACGCGCGCGGGCCCGCCGGCGCTTGAGCGAGCGGCGCTCGTCCTCGGCCATACCGCCCCAGACTCCTGCGTCCTGATTGTTATCGAGCGCCCACGTAAGACACGTTTCCGTGACCTCGCAGGTGGCGCAGACCGCCTTCGCGCGCTCTGCTTGAGCGATAGCGGGACCCGTGTTGCCGATGGGGAAAAACAGCTCGGGGTCTTCGGCCAGACAGGCCGCGCGGCTGCGCCAATCCATGGTGTGCCTCCTTGTGCTTTAGGCAAAAGAAGACGGCCCAGGGTCTCGCCCTAAGCCGCAATGCCTGTACGTCAAGTAACGCAACCATCTTGGCCCGCCGCGAGTGGGAAAACAAGACTTCCCGTCCGATAAAAACCGAACAGTTGGGTGGAATGTGTCACATTGGCGGACGTCGGAGAGCGAGTTGGTGAGCCACACCACGTGAAATGTAGAGGCCGCGTGCTGGAGACGACGGGTCTAGGGCAGCGAGATGGGTGAAGTCTGGCGGTACCATCGCTCGAAGCTCGCTGTCGTGGGCGCAGACAATAACGCCTGCGTTCTCGCGCAGCTCATGTAGTGGTCCGGCATATGTCTGGCGAAGACGACTGGGAGACGTAAAGACGACGAGGCGCGATGAGAGTGAAAGCTGAGGGGATGTCTGTGCCGTCGAGATCGATGATCGAGGCAGGTTGCCCCACCTCGTCATAGGCACGGTGACCACGCGCGCGCGATTCGCGTAACGGCCCCGGGGCGCAGCCACTATCCAGGATCGGTGCTTGGTGATTCGGAGAGGGGCGTTTTCCGGCGTAGTCATCGCGATGACGTCGGCGGAGCTGTGGGGTGGAGGTTCGCGCAGTGGTACGACGATGGGGTGCGACGAATCGGTGGCGCGCGCAGGCGTAACTGAGGGAGGAGTGGCGAAATGAACGAGTGAGTTATGTCCGTCTTCCATCCATATGGCTCGCCCGGGACGATCAATATCGTCACATTGGCGTGTAGTCAGTCCGACGTGCGCGGCTTCCATCGGTGCCGGATCGGTACACGATGTGTTGGCGCAACGAATGAGTCCAGCGTGCGGTGGCTAACGTCGCGGATCCGTGAGGACAACGTGTGCGTCAGGTCCTCGACGTCGTGCGAGGGAAGCGAGCAGCTCTGACATTGCACCGATGCCGAGGAGCCGGTCGCTCTCGCTCAACAGGTCGTCCACGCCGTCGATTACCACCAGACCACTCAGATGAGTAACGCGCATGAGGAGTTCCCACGCCAGGGCAACATCGGTGGGTTGATAGCAACGTTGTTGCTTCGGGCCAATGGGTGCCGGGGCGTGCGATGACGTGGCAGGCGATGCCACGTTCGGCGAAGGCGCGTGCACACGCACGGGCGCCGTCGTGCGGCCCGAACCTGGGGCCCCGACGACGAGTGCGCTCAAGGTAGATGGCAACGTGAGTGAACATATGCGTTGCTCGGTGGGAGGTCGTGCCACCCGATTGCGGTGTGGTCCGGTGCGTCGACCACTTCGTGCGTTCGTTCCAATCAATCCGGTCGGTAAGGGCGGTGCCCACGGAGGATCGAGCCGGTGTGGAGCCAGCGTGTCCCAGGCTGTACGCAGAGCCGTGACATGTCGCTTCACTTCCTCCTGGTTCCCGACATAGGCCACTTGCACGTGGCCATTGCCATGAGGATTCCGCGGCCGGGACGCGTGGGAGGTGTGCAGCGGCCGACGTGCCCAAAACGTCGTGAGAATCAGCGTTCTCCAGAACACGTAGACACAAGCGCAGCGGTAGATTCGCCCGCATGTGGACGACGATACCCGCGGGCCGCTGCGTCGCCAAGATGACATGAACCCCAGCGATCGTCCGATTGTGGCGATGCGTAGCAGCGACGTCAATAATTCCGGTTCGTCTTCGGCGAGACGGCGAAACTCATCGATGACAACGATGAGGCGCCGACCCACGGATCGCCTCGCTTGGCGCAAGCGCTCGCGGCGAGCCAACTCTGCCGTCAACGACTGCAATGCACGCCGTGTTGCCTGCGCGTCCAAGTCGGATACGACTCCGCACACGTGGGAAGAGGAGCCAACGCGGCAAAGGTTTCGCCGCCCTTGTAGTCGACGAGAACCAGTCCGAGTTGTGACGGGGGATAACGCCATGCGAGTCCGAGCAGCCACGTTACCAAGGCCTCAGATTTTCCGGATCCCGTTGTGCCAGCAACGAGAGCATGGGGACCATCGCAGACAAGATCGACGTCAACCGCTCCCGCCTCACCGATTCCGAGCCAGGCGCGGAGGTGATCCGGAGTGGACTCATCTCGGTAAGGTCGCCACCGTTGATCAGAGACGACACGGTTAAGTCTGTCTCTCCAGCCAAGCGTTCGTCGACCTTGACGAGCGCGGGAAGATCGTCGTGCGCAGTCGAGTGCGCCTCGAGATAACCACATAGCTCGTCCCACCACGGTGGCGATAGCGCGGGCATGCCGCGGGGAACCTGTACAAGCCGCGTCGACCACGACGGGGCAGTCGCGGGCGATGACGCCCATGTGAGGGTACGGCCGGATGGCAGGGCAACTGTGGGCGGAGCGATTGTCAGTACAGGAGCCTTGTCGGGAGCCTGAAAGTTGCGGGTGCCTTCTCGGATTTGCGCGCCACCCGCTACACCTATCTGTGCTGCTACCCAACGCGCCCCCCGTGGGCCCGCGGCCCGATGAAGCATATGCGCTCTCCGTCGGCAATGACGATGGGATGACGTCGCAGTCGCGATGCCCCCAACCATGCGCACCCCCCCAACCATGCGCTGATCGGTTGATCTGGTGCTGATCGAGGACCGGCCGCAGCGGCAAGGAGCACCTGCGCCGGCGATGGTGGTGCCACCCGTGTATGCCAGGCTCGCGCAGCCCACACGGTGGCTGCTACCCCGATGAGAAGTCCGGCCCCGGCCGCAGCTACGGGTGCGATGCGTCCGAGCATGAGGGGGAAGAAGACGAGGGTGGGCAGTGCCAAGGGGCGCAGCCACGTAACCGGGCGTGCGGGACGCGGGAGGGTAATGCTCAGATCAACGGGGCGAGGCGCGATCTGCAGATGTGTTTCTCCCAAGGCGAGGCGCACGCGCGTGCGCCACCGTCGCCGAGTTGTTAACGGAATCCATCGCCTTCCAATGCGCTGATACGTTCCGTTACGTGAGCCGGCGTCGACGACGGAAACGCCGTGGGCGGTGGCGCGGGTTTCGATGTGGTAGAGCGACATTGTTGGGTCGGGAAAGAGATCACGACCGAGAAATTGGGTTCCCGTTAACGGGGTAACAAGGCCAGCTGCTGGTCCCGCTATGGCTTGCGCATGCCAGCGCACGCGCAGTGCGGCGCGGGCGGCGCGGCGGGACGATGCGGACATGGGCACGACGCTATGGCGATGTCGCATACGTGCCCATGAACTCTTTCGAGTTCAGTGGATACGGTTCAAGTTACTAACGGTTGGGGACACACGAATGACACGGCGCAGACAAGTGCGGTGTCAGCGGTCATGATAGAAGACATGGCCGAAACGACGGATCACGAGCTGAGCCTAGAACGGGCGCGGCATGAGCATGCTGACCTGGTTGCCCGCATTGAAGAGGACCGCCACCATTACTACGACCGTGACCAGCCCGTTCGATCGGATGCCGATTACGACGCGAGCTTTCGGCAGCTCAAACAGCTTGAGGAGCGCTATCCCGAGCTCGTGAGTCCTGATTCGCCAACACAGACAGTCGGGGGCACACGCCAGGTTGCTTTCTCCCCGGTGACTCATCTCAGTCCCATGGCCTCGCTGGAGGATGTCTTTTCTCTGGAAGAGGTGCGCGCGTGGTGGACGCGGATTCACACGGAGCTTGGGCTGGAGCGCATACGCGTTACCGTCGAGGTGAAAATTGACGGGCTGGCCGTGAACCTCCTCTATCGTCGTGGTCACCTCGAGCGAGCAGCGACGCGTGGTGACGGGCGAATTGGCGAAGACGTTACGGCCAACGTCCGGACTATTTCGGCGATTCCTCAGCAGTTGGCGGGCACGGGGCATCCTGACCTCATGGAGGTACGTGGCGAGATTTATTTCCCGCTCGCCGAGTTTGCGGAGTTTAACGCCGCGCGGGTTGCCGCACACGAAAAGCCTTTCGTCAATCCCCGTAATGCAGCCGCCGGCTCGTTGCGGCAAAAGAATCCGGCAGTGACGGCCACGCGACCGTTGTCGATGATCGCCCATGGCGTTGGGGAGGTGCGGTGGGGAGACACGACTCCCGCCGATGCCCCGCGTGATCTCGATGATTTCTATGCCAAGCTCAGCCAATGGGGGCTGCCGACATCGCCGTATACGCGCGTGGCGGACTCCCTCGAGACCGTCGAATCCATCATCGAGACGATTGGACGTGAGCGCTCACATATCTCCCACGAGATCGATGGCGTCGTCATCAAGGTAAATGAGCGTGGTCTTCAAAATGCGTTGGGATCGCGCGCACGCACTCCCCGGTGGGCGGTGGCGTACAAGTTTCCGCCTCAAGAAGTCTTTACCCGGCTGCTCGACATCCGAGTTCAAGTCGGACGCACCGGCCGAGTCACACCGTACGGAGTGATGGAAAAAGTCCTCGTTGCCGGGTCACATGTTGAACGGGCAACCCTGCATAACCCGCAGGAGGTTGAGCGCAAAGGTGTCCTCAAAGGCGACATCGTTGTGTTGCGTAAGGCCGGCGACGTCATCCCTGAGATCGTCGCCCCGGTTGTTGAACGGCGCACGGGCACCGAAGAACCTTTTGTGATGCCCAGTGAGTGTCCGTCATGTGGTGCGCCGTTGGCTCCGTCGCGCGAGGGCGAGGCTGATTGGCGATGCCCCAATCGCGCGCACTGTCCGGCACAACTCACCGAGCGCATTGCGCATATTGGCTCACGTGGCGCTTTCGATGTGGAAGGTCTCGGTGCAGAGGCTGCTCTCGCGCTGACACAGCCAGAGGCCGACCGTGATGCCGTCGCAGCCAGCCTTGTTAGCGGAGAACCGGTGTTGTTGGCCGACGGCACCACGGTCGTGACGATGGGCGAATGCGAGCGCGCCGGAGTCGACGAGGCCGATCTCATCGACGTTGCCGATCGGTTGCTTCCCCCGGCCATGTCCCCCGTGTTGCACGGAGAAGCCGGCATTTTTGATCTTGACGTCGAAGCTGTTCGCGACGTTTATGTGTGGCGCTATAGCGCCGCACCGAAGGCGGTGCAAGACGCCGGGGCGGGGGAGTACGTATGGCGACAGGTGCGCTATTTCTGGAGCGTTGGGCGACGCAAGAAATCCGATCCGACCCAGTGGCTTAAGGGGCAGGAAGAACGCCCGAACAAGCTCATCGAGCAACTTGTTGCCCAGTTGGACAAGGCGAAGTCGCAGCCGCTGTGGCGAGTACTTGTCGGGTTGTCGATACGTCACGTTGGGCCGACTGCTGCCCAAGCTCTGGCCCGCGCGTTTGGTTCAATGCGCGCGATTCGTGAAGCGGACACGGACCAATTGGCAGCCGTTGATGGCGTAGGCGAGGTGATCGCGGAATCGGTGCGCGATTGGTTTGTCGACCCCGACCACGTCGCGATTGTCGAGGGATGGGCAGCGTCGGGAGTACGCATGGAAGACGATCGCCGTGCGGAGGCCCCTCAGGTCCTTGAGGGATTGACGATTGTCGTCTCGGGCAGCGTCGATGGTTATACCCGCGAGTCTGCGAAGGAAGCGCTAGCCGTGCGAGGTGCGAAAGCCGCCTCGTCCGTGTCGAAGAAAACCGACGTCCTCGTGGCGGGAAGTGGTGCCGGTTCCAAACTGGCAAAGGCTGAACAGCTGGGTATTCCGGTCGTCGACGCGGGCGATTTTGAGCGGTTGCTCGCCGGCGAGGTGCCGAGCCGCACCTCCTAGCTCGGGATCAGATAAGAAATCCGAGGGGCTTGAGCAGACGCTCCAGCCCCCGACGCACGAGGGAGCGTTGCTCCCAGACCTCGGGATCCACACGCGTCGCGTTCGTCAAGTCCGCGAAGAAGATTTCTTCCATATGCGCAGCCATGTCTCGGTCGTGAATCTGGAGATTGACCTCGTAGTTTCCCGTCATCGACAGTCGGTCGATGTTGGCAGTTCCCACGGTGACCCAGCGCCTATCAACTACGGCGGTTTTCGCGTGAATCATGACGTCGTGGTACAGCCAGACCTCGACTCCGGCACGCACGAGATCTGTCATGTAGGCGCGTGAGACCCAGTCCGCGATGACATGGTTCGATTTCTCGGGAACGAGGACCTTGATCGTCACGTTGCGAGCGGCCGCGTCGAGCAAAGCTTGCTGAATGACGCGGTCGGGAATGAAGTACGCCGAGGTGATGAAGGCTGTGTGGCGCGCGCGTTCGAGAGCGTCGATGTAGAGACCACGGACGGGGAATAGCATTCTCCGGGGATCGTTGAGGCTCGCCGACACCCGGGCGTCCCACGCGCGCGCGCCCGTGTCGGCGATCGCTGGCAGGTGACGGCGACGATGCGTGTTCCAAAAGTCGACGAACGCATTTTCCAGTTCCCACACGGATGGCCCCTGGAGTCGCACATGCGTGTCACGCCACTGGGTCGTCGTGTATTTCTCGCTGATGTTGTAGCCGCCGACAAAACCGACCTCACCATCGACGACAAGGATCTTTCGGTGATCGCGTCCGGTGTGGAAGAGGGAGTAGCGCAGGACGTGCAGGTTGTCGTGAGGCGGGAAGTGAAAGAAGCGAGGATCGACAACGAGGTTTGCGAACGCGTCGTAGATGAGGAACACTTCGACGCCCCGATGAGCTGCTGCGATGCAGGCATCTTTGAAACGCTGCCCAATGCCGTCACTCTTCCAGATGAACGTTTCGAAATAGACCTGGTGGCGCGCGTTGTCGATGGCGGTGAGCATGTCGGCGTACAGGGACTCGCCGTCCATGTAGGACTCGATGGTCGTTCCGGCAACCTGTGCAGGCTCGGGATCAACTGTTGGATAGCCGTCCAGCGAGGGAACGGAGCGCATCTTTCGTAGTTCATCTATGACGACGAGACCGGCGATTGCGCTAGCTTGCGCGGCCGAGAGGATTCCGCACGCGATCTTCGTCGCTCGCCACATTGTCGAGCCTGTCTGCCTCGCCCTCCGCCACAGCGTCATAATGCTCAGGTTAGCGAATCCCCGCCGAGCGCGGAACGGCACAAACCGTGGCGCCGGCGTGGGGTAAGCGAGTGGTCGGCTCTCCTCACGCCGCGACTGCGCCGGCTAAGCTGGCACCATGTTGACAATTTCTACCGATGAGGTAGCCCGAGTCGCAAAGCTGGCTCGGATTGCCCTAACCGAAGAGGAAGTCACGCGGTTTGCCAGCGAACTGGACGTGATCGCTAGTGCTGTCGCGAAGGTGTCAGAGGTGGCGACTCCGGATGTCGAGGCAACCTCGCATCCCATCCCCCTGAGGAACGTGTGGCGTGAGGACATCGCGGGCGATGTCCTCGACCGCGATGAATTGCTCGCTGGCGCACCCGCTGCCGAAAACGGTCAATTCCGCGTCCCGCAGATCCTAGGGGAGGAGTGACATGAGCGTTGACCTTACTCTGAGCGCACTTGATCTTGCCGCTCAGCTGCGTGCCGGCACGATCACCAGCGTCGAGCTGACCGAAGCCTGTTTTGCTCGCATTGATGCGTTCGATGGTGACGTTCGTGCATTCGTTTCCCTCGACCGCGAGGGAGCCCTAGCAACCGCTCGCGAGGTGGATGAGGCCCGCACCCGCGGTGCCGATCTGCATCCTCTCGCCGGTGTACCCATTGCCGTGAAAGACAATATGGTTACTCGCGGTCAGGACACGACGTGCTGTTCTCGCATCCTCGCCGGATGGAAGCCGCCCTACGACGCGACGGTGATCCGCAAACTTAAGGATGCCAAGCTTCCCATCGTCGGCAAGACAAACATGGATGAGTTCGCGATGGGATCTTCCACCGAACACTCCTGCTACGGTCCGACACATAATCCGTGGGATCTCGATCGCATCCCCGGTGGGTCGGGCGGTGGGTCCGCCGCAGCTGTGTCGGCCTTCTTCGTTCCCCTTGCCCTGGGTTCTGACACCGGCGGCTCGATCCGTCAGCCCGGAGCTGTGACCGGCACGGTGGGGGTCAAGCCGACCTATGGGGCGGTGTCACGGTACGGGCTGATAGCGATGGCTTCATCGTTGGACCAGATCGGCCCCGTTACACGCACCGTTGCTGATGCTGCGGCATTGCAAGAACTCATCGGCGGACATGATTCGTTTGACTCGACCTCGCTTGATGAACCGGTACCCGCCCTCGGACAAGCCGTCGAAGACGCAGATCTTGCTGGCCTGACGCTCGGTGTCGTCAAGCAGGCTAGCGGCGAAGGCTTTGATCCCGAGGTTACTCGCCTGTTTGCCCAGACCGTCGAGCGGCTGCGCGAGGCCGGCGCGACTGTTGAAGAAGTTGATTGTCCGTCGTTTGAATACGCGCTCGCGGCCTACTACCTCATCATGCCGGCCGAAGTGTCGAGCAATTTGGCCCGCTTCGATGGCATTCGCTATGGGGCACGGTTTGAACCCGATGAGGGTCCTGTCACTGCGGAGACCGTCATGGCCGCGACGCGGGAAAAGGGTTTCGGGGATGAGGTCAAGCGTCGACTGATTCTCGGTACTCATGTGCTGTCGGCCGGTTACTACGACGCGTACTACGGCTCGGCGCAGAAAGTACGTACCCTCGTTCAACGCGATCTCGACAACGCGTTCGCGCGTGTTGATGCGCTGGTCTTGCCGACGTCGCCGACAACGGCGTTCAAGCTGGGCGAGCGCACCGACGACCCCATGGCCATGTACATGTGTGACATTGCGACGATCCCGGCGAACCTGGCCGGTATCCCCGCGATGTCGCTCCCAGTTGGGTGCTCGGGTGAGGACGGACTGCCGGTTGGTTTCCAGGTGATGGCACCGGCACGCCAAGATGCCACCATGTATCGGGTTGCTGCCGTGGTCGAAGGCGTGAGCGATGACGTAGCCGGAACCTGCCCGGCGGCTGCTTGGAAGGAGGCCGAATAATGGCGAAACTGCTGTCGTACGAGGACGCCTGTAGCCAGTTCGATCCCGTGCTCGGGCTTGAAGTTCACGTCGAGCTGGGGACCAAGACAAAGATGTTCGATGCGGCTCCCAATATGTCGGGGGGCGAACCGAACACGCGGTTGCAGCCGGTTTCCGTCGGACTGCCGGGATCGTTGCCCGTTGTCAACAAGCAGGCGGTGGAATACGCGATTCAGATCGGCTTGGCGCTCAACTGCCAGATCGCCGAAACGTGTCGATTTGCGCGGAAGAACTACTTCTACCCCGATTTGGCGAAGGCTTACCAGATTTCGCAGTTTGACGAACCCATTGCCGCCGATGGCTACCTCGATGTGGAGCTGTCCGACGGCGAGATCTTCCGAGTCCTCATCGAGCGTGCCCATATGGAGGAGGACGCTGGCAAGAACACTCACGTCGGCGGAGCTGAAGGTCGAATTCAAGGAGCTGACTACTCCCTCGTCGACTACAACCGTGCGGGTGTTCCGCTCGTCGAGATCGTCACGCGGCCGATTGAGGGCGCCGGCGAGCGCGCCCCCGAAGTGGCTGCGGCCTATGTCAGGGCGTTGCGTGACATCTTCCAAACGCTCGGTGTTTCCGAAGCGCGCATGGAACGCGGAAATGTTCGCGCGGACGTCAACGTGTCGCTACGGACGAATGCGACGGATCCGTATGGCACGCGCACCGAGACCAAGAACGTCAATTCGTTCCGCGCGATCGAGCGTACTGTTCGCTACGAGATGCGTCGGCAGGCGGCCATCCTCAACGCCGGTGGCACAGTGACGCAGGAAACGCGGCATTGGCATGAAGACACCTCCACGACGTCAGCCGGCCGGGAAAAATCGGACGCCGATGACTACCGCTATTTCCCCGAACCCGATCTCGTGCCGGTGGCACCGTCGCGTGAGTGGGTGGCGCAGTTGCGTCGCAATCTGCCCGAGCTCCCGATCAGCCGGCGTCGCCGGCTGCGCGAAGAATACGGTTTCAGCGCCGAAGAAATGCGCGACGTCGTTAACGCCGATGCGCTCGACGTCATCGAAGCTACCGTCGAGGCGGGCGCTGCACCTCAGGCGGCCCGGAAATGGTGGATGGGTGAGCTATCGCGTTACGCGAAGGATCACGAGATGGAACTCGCGAACGTGCCGACGACGCCGCAACAGGTCGCCGCGCTGCAGGCTCTCGTCGATCAGGGCAAGCTCAACGACAAGCTAGCTCGCCAGGTCCTCGAAGGCGTTCTCGCTGGCGAAGGAGAACCCGAAACAGTCATGGCTGATCGGGGCCTCGAAATCGTGCGCGATGATTCCGTGCTCGAAGCTGCTGTCGACGACGCTATGGCTGCTAACCCTGATGTCGTCGAGAAGCTCAAGGGCGGGAAGATGAAGGCGATTGGTGCTCTCATCGGTCCGATCATGAAGGCAACCCGGGGCCAGGCCGACGCCGGTGCTGTGCGCGAGATGATCATGGCGAAGCTCAACCAGTAATCAGCATCCGCGACCACTCGGGTTCGGCTGGTCACGTCGTCGTCAATCTACGTGTGGGGCAGGGCACCAGGTCCTGCCCCGCACGGCTATTTCGGCCGGGTTGCCACCCGCTTCAGACCGCTTTTTGTTGTGTTTGTGGGTGTGTTGTGTGGTGTGTGCGTGGTCACGTGGTTTTGGTTTGACGGGTGGGGGTGGGTGGGTAGTGTTTATGCCTGTTGCGCCGTTGAGGGCTTGGCCGGGACTGGTTCTTGTGGATCGGTTGGTGTGGTTGGGTTTCTTGGGTGTGTGGCCTTGTCTGTGGCTGGTCTCCGTGTTTGGGGGTTGGTTGTGGGTGTGGGTGTGTTGTTTGTGTTCTCAACAGTGTGTCGAGTGTTTATGCTTGTTTGGGTACTCGGCCTGACTGTTGCGCTGGTTGTTTGGTTTGGTTGATGCGTGCTCTTTTGTGGGGTGTGTGTTGGCTGGCTGGGTGGTTGGTGTGGTGGTTGTGGTTGGGTAGTCGTTTTATGGTTGGGATCGACTGGTTCTGGCTGGCGTGTGGCTCTGGGGTGTGCTTGCTCTTGTGTGGGTGGGTGTGTTTTGGGGTTGTGTGTTGGTTGGGGTTGGTTTTTTCTGTTTTGTTTTGTTTGGAGAGTTTGATCCTGGCTCAGGACGAACGCTGGCGGCGTGCTTAACACATGCAAGTCGAACGGGATCCGCGTGGCGCTTGTCGTCGTGTGGTGAGAGTGGCGAACGGGTGAGTAACACGTGAGTAACCTGCCCTCTTCTTCGGGATAACTGCAAGAAATTGTGGCTAATACTGGATATTCTGGCCTTGTCGCATGGTGGGGTTGGGAAAGGTTTTTTCTGGTGGGGGATGGGCTCGCGGTCTATCAGCTTGTTGGTGGGTGATGGCTTACCAAGGCTTTGACGGGTAGCCGGCCTGAGAGGGTGGTCGGTCACACTGGGACTGAGATACGGCCCAGACTCCTACGGGAGGCAGCAGTGGGGAATTTTGCACAATGGACGCAAGTCTGATGCAGCGACGCCGCGTGGGGGATGACGGCCTTCGGGTTGTAAACCTCTTTCGCTCATGGTCTAGGCGCATCTTCGGGTGTGTTGAGTTGAGTGGGTAAAGAAGCGCCGGCTAACTACGTGCCAGCAGCCGCGGTAATACGTAGGGCGCGAGCGTTGTCCGGAATTATTGGGCGTAAAGAGCTCGTAGGCGGTTTGTCGCGTCTGTCGTGAAAACTAGGGGCTTAACCTCTAGCTTGCGGTGGGTACGGGCAGGCTTGAGTGCAGTAGGGGAGATTGGAATTCCTGGTGTAGCGGTGGAATGCGCAGATATCAGGAGGAATACCGGTGGCGAAGGCGGGTCTCTGGGCTGTTACTGACGCTGAGGAGCGAAAGCATGGGGAGCGAACAGGATTAGATACCCTGGTAGTCCATGCTGTAAACGTTGGGCACTAGGTGTGGGGGCTGTTGTGGTTTCTGCGCCGTAGCTAACGCATTAAGTGCCCCGCCTGGGGAGTACGGCCGCAAGGCTAAAACTCAAAGGAATTGACGGGGGCCCGCACAAGCGGCGGAGCATGCGGATTAATTCGATGCAACGCGAAGAACCTTACCAAGGCTTGACATGCACCGGATCGGTCCAGAGATGGGTTTTCCTTCGGGTCGGTGTGCAGGTGGTGCATGGTTGTCGTCAGCTCGTGTCGTGAGATGTTGGGTTAAGTCCCGCAACGAGCGCAACCCTTGTCCTATGTTGCCAGCACGTTGTGGTGGGGACTCGTGGGAGACTGCCGGGGTTAACTCGGAGGAAGGTGGGGATGACGTCAAATCATCATGCCCCTTATGTCTTGGGCTTCACGCATGCTACAATGGCGTCTACAGTGTGTTGCGATACCGTGAGGTGGAGCGAATCACTTAAAGGGCGTCTTAGTTCGGATCGGGGTCTGCAACTCGACCCCGTGAAGGTGGAGTCGCTAGTAATCGCAGATCAGCAACGCTGCGGTGAATACGTTCTCGGGCCTTGTACACACCGCCCGTCACGTCACGAAAGTTGGTAACACCCGAAGCCTGCGGCCTAACCGCGTTTGTGGGGGGAGTGGTCGAAGGTGGGACTAGCGATTGGGACGAAGTCGTAACAAGGTAGCCGTACCGGAAGGTGCGGCTGGATCACCTCCTTTCTAGGGAGAATTTTTTTGGTTATACACAACATCATCTTAGTGATGGCGCCTGGTCTTGTTAGGGGTTGGGTGTTGTTGTTGGGGTGGTTTGGGTGTGGATGCTCGGCATGCTGTTGGGTGTAGGGACAACACGTCTGTGCACTGCTGATAGTTCCCTGTTGTTCCGTGTGTCGCCTTGATTGGTGGCGTGCGGGTGTGGGGTGACCGTGGTTGGTGGTGTGTGTTGTTGGCTTCGCTTGTGACTGGTCTCGTTGTTGGGGTTGGTTGTGGGTGTGGGTGTGGTGTTTGTGTGTTGGATAGTGTGTGTGAGTGTCTTTGTGATGCTTGTTTAGCGAGTTTGTTCTTGTTTGTTTTTGGTTTGTTGTGTTTGTTGGTATGGGCGTTTGGTGGATGCCTTGGTACCAGGTGCCGATGAAGGACGTTGCGGCCGGCGATAGCCCCGGGGAGTTGGCGAGTGAGTGTTGATCCGGGGTTTCCGAATGGGGGAACCTAGCCCGAGTTGTGTCGGGTTGCCACAGGGTGAATTGATAGTCTTGTGGTGGGTGACGTAGGGAAGTGAAACATCTTAGTACCTACAGGAAAAGATATTCCGTGAGTAGTGGCGAGCGAAAGCGGATGATGGCTAAACCGTGTGTGTGTGATACTCGGCAGGGGTTGCATGTGCGGTGTTGTGGGGTCTGCTTGTTGGTTGCTGCCGTGGCCAAGATCCTATCGGACGGTTGAGGTGAAACAGTTGGGATGCTGTACCGGAGTGCGTGAGAGTCGTGTAGCTGGTTGATCGTTTGGTGGGGTTTGAGTGGTGTCCCCGAGTAGCGCGGGGCTCGTGGAATCTCGTGTGAATCTGCCCAGACCACTGGGTAAGCCTGAATACGTCCTGGTGACCGATAGTGGATTAGTACCGTGAGGGAATGGTGAAAAGTACCCCGGGAGGGGAGTGAAAGAGTTCTTGAAACCAAGCGTCTGCAAGCCGTCAGAGCCTGCCTGTGTGGTGGGTGGTGGCGTGCCTTTTGAAGAATGAGCCTGCGAGTTATGATGCGTGGCGAGGTTAACCCGTGTGGGGTAGTCGTAGCGAAAGCGAGTCTGGTAAGGGCGTGTAGTTGCGTGTTGTAGACCCGAAGCGGGGTGATCTACCCATGGCCAGGTTGAAGCGGTGGTAGTACATCGTGGAGGACCGAACCCACCTAGGTTGAAAACTGGGGGGATGAGTTGTGGGTAGGGGTGAAAGGCCAATCAAACTCCGTGATAGCTGGTTCTCCCCGAAATGTATTTAGGTACAGCGTCTCGTGTGCTTGCGTGAGGTAGAGCTACTGGTTGGCTGATGGGCCGTGTTGGTTACTGACGTCAGCTAAACTCCGAATGCGCGTTAAGTTGAGCGGGGCAGTGAGACTGCGGGGGATAAGCTTCGTAGTCGAGAGGGAAACAGCCCTGATCGCCGGTTAAGGTCCCTAAGAGTATGCTGAGTGGGAAAGGATGTGGAGTTGCTGTGACAGCCAGGAGGTTGGCTTAGAAGCAGCCATCCTTGAAAGAGTGCGTAATAGCTCACTGGTCAAGTGGTTCCGCGCCGATAATGTAGCGGGGCTTAAGCATACCGCCGAAACCGCGGCTATACACCTGTGTGGTGTGTGGGGTAGGGGAGCGTCCTGCGTGAGTTGAAGTCGCCGTGTGAGCGTGTGGTGGATTGCGTGGGAGTGAGAATGCAGGCATGAGTAGCGAGTGACAGGTGAGAATCCTGTCCGCCGATAAACCAAGGGTTCCAGGGGCAGGTTTATCCGCCCTGGGTTAGTCGGGTCCTAAGGCGAGGCCGTCAGGCGTAGTCGATGGTTGACCAGTTGATATTCTGGTACCGGCTCATAATCGTCCATGGCGCTCATCAGTGTTGTCTCACCGACGCTACTGCCTGTCTGTGCCCTTTCGGGGGTGTGGGTTGTGTGGTGGTCTTGGTGGGGCATGGGTGGGTTGTCAAGCGTGTTAACAGGGGTGACGCACAGTGGTAGCCTGGCGCGGCGGTGGTTGTCCGTGTTCAAGCCCGCAGCCTGTCTTCTAGGTAAATCCGGGAGGCGTGAAGGGTGAGGGTGATGGTGGCCCACTTTTTTGTGGGGATAACAGGGTGTGCCTGTGGTGCCTAGAAAAGCCTCGGCGTGAGAGTATGAGCCGCCCGTACCCTAAACCGACTCTGGTGGTTGGGTAGAGTATACCAAGGCGAGCGAGAGAATCGTGGTTAAGGAACTCGGCAAATTGCCTCCGTAACTTCGGGAGAAGGAGGCCCCATGGCTTGAAGCCTGTTTACTAGGCTAGGGCTTGTGGGGGGCACATGTTGGGGGGAAGCGACTGTTTATCAAAAACACAGGTGCGTGCGAAGCCGTAAGGCGATGTATACGCACTGACGCCTGCCCGGTGCTGGAAGGTTAAGCGGAAGACTCAACCTCTTTGGGGGTGAAGGTTTGAAGTTAAGCCCCAGTAAACGGCGGTGGTAACTATAACCATCCTAAGGTAGCGAAATTCCTTGTCGGGTAAGTTCCGACCTGCACGAATGGCGTAACGACTTCCCTGCTGTCTTAACCGCGAACTCGGCGAAATTGCATTACGAGTAAAGATGCTCGTTACGCGCAGCAGGACGGAAAGACCCCGGGACCTTTACTATAGCTTGGTATTGGTGTCTGGTTATGTTTGTGTAGGATAGGTGGGAGACTGTGAGGCCTTCACGCTAGTGGGGGTGGAGTCGGCAAGTGAAATACCACTCTGATGTAATTGGTCATCTCAACCTCGGCCCGTGATCCGGGTCAGGGACAGTGCCTGGTGGGTAGTTTAACTGGGGCGGTTGCCTCCTAAAAGGTAACGGAGGCGCTCAAAGGTTCCCTCAGCCTGGTTGGTAATCAGGTGTTGAGTGTAAGTGTAGAAGGGAGCTTGACTGTGAGACTGACGGGTCGAGCAGGTGCGAAAGCAGGAACTAGTGATCCGGCCATGGCTTGTGGAAGCGTGGTCGCTCAACGGATAAAAGGTACCCCGGGGATAACAGGCTGATCTTGCCCAAGAGTCCATATCGACGGCATGGTTTGGCACCTCGATGTCGGCTCGTCGCATCCTGGGGCTGGAGTTGGTCCCAAGGGTTGGGCTGTTCGCCCATTAAAGCGGTACGCGAGCTGGGTTCAGAACGTCGTGAGACAGTTCGGTCCCTATCCGCTGCGCGCGTTAAGAGACTTGAGGAGGGCTGTCCCTAGTACGAGAGGACCGGGACGGACGAACCTCTGGTGTGCCAGTTGTACCGCCAGGTGCATGGCTGGTTGGCTACGTTCGGGATGGATAACCGCTGAAAGCATCTAAGCGGGAAGCCGGCTCCAAGATGAGGTCTCTATACACTTTTGTGTGGGAGGGTCCCTAGAGATGATGGGGTTGATAGGCCAGATGTGGAAGCTGCGTGAGTGGTGGAGCTGACTGGTACTAATTGCCTGATGACAAACACGACGAGCCATAAATAGACAATGAACACTCTTGTAGCTCACACACGCGTGCCTGTCGCCTGGCCTGTTGTTGGTGGTGGGTGGTGCGTGTGTGGGTTGGGTGTCACAACAGACGTCACACACCCCTAGGCCGTGCCTCCTCTTGTTTTTGTGGGGGGGGTGTGGGGTGTGGCTTGCACACACTATCTGTGGTGTTGCGGCCCTTGTGGTCCGCTGCCCTAGTTTTCGTGACTGTCTCGCGCGTGTGTGTGGGTGGTTGCGTGTGGGTGGTGGGTTGTGGTGGTTGTGTTGTGTGGTGGTCATAGCGGTAGTGTTACGCCCGGTCCCTTTCCGAACCCGGTAGCTAAGCCTGCCAGCGCTGATGGTACTGCACCTTTGCGGGTGTGGGAGACTAAGACGCTGCCACACGACATGACCCACCACAACCCACCACCCATATTTTTATGCCCGCGTGTGCGTGGTGGTGACACAGGGGTGGGATAGACACACACCACGACAGCACACATGAACACACACAGGTACTAACACGTGAAGACATGCGCATCAGATGACCGTGGCAACACCCAACAAAACAAGGGGCTGGTCTGGCGCAAGGCACCCCTCGGGGGGGGGGGGACGGAACGGTTCGAGGCTCGTTGCGGGTGACGTCCCCGGGCGGCGAATTCGCATACCGTGACAGCTTGCGTGTGTCCGAGTTACGAGGGCGAGGTCGCCGGACTTAGCGACGATCTGGGCGGTTTCCACACGCGTGTGATGAAGGTTACGAGCGTGCCTCCGGGTGAGAAGAGCGCTGTTTACGCAGGTGAAGACCGTTGGTCCGGCGTTGTCTGGACGCGGGCACGCTGCTAGTGACTGCCGGCAGTTCCGCTAACACTGTCACGTTTGTTACCGTCCTGACTAGATGGTAAGCACATGAGATTTTGCCGCGTTTGCGTGGTGGAATCGTCCCACTCATGGAGGGCCTAATGGGCACCGGTACCCAGACACGACTCATGCCTGGTCACATCATTGTGGCGATCTGTGCGGCGTGCCTCGTCATGCTCGCTGTGGTTGTCCTTCCGCAGAGCGCGCAGGCAGATAGCTACGTCGAGAAGACGCCGGCGGCGAATGCGGCACAGGAGCAGCTCGAAGACGCGTCGATCGCCCGCTCGAATCCGTTCCCGGACCTGCTGAGCGACAACAAGATTACGACTGACCTACAGGGCCAGAACAACCGGTTGTACACGTACGCGTACTCCATTACCCGCAACGGGCACACGTACAACCTCGGCGGTGCTCCGCAGTTTCTCTTTCAGCCGGGCGACGAGGTTCGCTTCGGCATGGTGATGAATACCACCGATTATCACGACATCGCTACGCTGCTTGGCTTCGTTGGCTATCGCTATAGCGAGGAGAAAGGCGTGGATGGTGTCATTCGTCCCAAAGAGTGGGGCGACAAGGTGACGCCGGTCTACCTGAAGCCGAAGGTTTACCTCAACGGCGTCGAGTGGCAGCGCTATACGGACGGAGGCATGTGGCGTAGCGATCCGGCCGACAGCTCCGGGCTGTCGCTGAAGAAAGAGTGGATCTGGCCGACCGTCGAAAACTACCAGTACATCGAATACCGGTTCACGATCCCTGAGGGCGTCAGCTTCATCAAGAAAGTGATGGTGACCCATTCGCGCAACCACTCCGGCGGTCTGAACGCAATCGGTCTCTATCTGATCTGGCAGGGAGACCGGCAAGCGCAGGCTGAATTCACGCCGGTTGACGATTTCGCCTATCGGCGAGCGGCAGGAATTCCTGTCGTCGCAGGAGCGCACAGTGATGGCGGATTCGCGTTGCCAGAGCGCTCCGCCGGTAAGCCGCGCTACGACGCGACTCCGTTTAGCCCGCTGAATCTGGCACAGATCGGAGGGAGTCGCTATGAGGTATCTGCTCCGGCGAACATCAACAGCGGATTGGCCTACCCCTATTTCCGTGACGCGGCGAAGCCTCTTGCGTTTAGCGACACGAATTATTTCCAATACATGAAGGCCGACGAACAGGATCCCCGGTGGGCACTCTCGGAAGATCAGGCGAAGGTCAGGCCGACATATGACGACGTGGTCGGGCAAGAGATCCCGGGGTACGTGTACATCGCGAACGACATCGACACGGCGAAGCCGGAATCTCGTCTCGGCACGATCGTGCCCGGTTCTCCGTCGGAGTACGACAACTCACGCTTGACTTTGGCATTTAGTCGTACGGGTCCGATTGCCTCTCAGGAGCGCCTCCCGCAGGACCGTCCTGCTTACGCTGAGGATCTCGCTGGAATCTACGACACGAAGAAGCACTATTACCTGACGTATCGTCCCGTTCCGGCCCCTGTGCACGTGACCAAGACCGATGAGAACGGTCGGGCGCTCGGCGGTGCGAAGTTCTCTCTGGCAGCGGAAATTGACGGCACCTATGTGACGGTTATCGACGATCTGGTCTCTGACGCGGATACGGGCGACGTCATGACGTCCTCGTTGAGTAGCAGCGAGGATATTCGAGCGTTTGTGCGCACGAATAATCCCTGTGATGATGAGCATCGTGTCTACTGCGTGGGAGATGGTGACTACTTGCTGGCTCCCGGTAAGTATCGGCTGATCGAGACCGATGCCCCTGAGGGATATACGACCCATGCGCCCATCGACTTCACAGTGAGTGCGCAAACGGAAAATATCGTGCCGGTTGATATCACGGTTGTGAACGAGCCGGTCACTACTCCGCCGCCGGAGACGGACGAGCCGCCGACACCGACGACTCCGCCCACGCCCGGCGAACCGCCGAGCCCACAGGAACCGCCGACGCCGAATACGCCGCCTCAAACATCCACGCCGCCGTTGGCGCTCACCGGGGCGAACGCAGCAGGTCCGGTGGCCGCGACAGTTCTGCTGATCGCGGGGCTGATGACCGTTGGGATGCGAGCGCGTCAGCGACGTACCCAATCGCGGCGGTGAGACGAGCTGATTAGGGGGCGGGGCCAACACGAGGAGTGTCGGCCCCGCCCCGTTGTCCGGCTAAAGATCCTGTGCTGGTTGAATCCGCCTCACAGGGGAGGCGCGGCAATGGCCTCCGCGATTGATTGAGGGTCGGCACGAGGAAGATTATGACGTCTCTCGGTTGAGCAGACGAGATGGGCGCGAAAGTTCGTCGCCAACGTCGAGAGCTCGTGGACGTAAGAGCGACGTGCCGCGATGATTGTCACCCGGCCAGGAAGTGGACGAGGCCGCAGGCGAGCATCGGCCCACGCGCGATAAAAGGCCGGTAATTCGCGCGCGCCCGCTGGGTTCAGCAGACGGTAATATGCGCGTTCGAGCCACTGGAGTAGGCGAGAACGGCCTTCGCTGTTGCCGCTAAACGACGGGTCGACGAGCACCAGATGCGTGTAGTCCCGCTCTGATGTGCTGGCCCACGCCTGCACAATCATGGCGCCCCACGAGTGGGCGACGACCGTCAACGGGAGATGCGGATATCGCCGTCGTGCCGCACCTATGAGGCGATTGAGTTCCTCGGCCGACTGATCGATGTCGATATGGCGTTGCGACAGCGCGGCACGGTCGTAGGCGACGCTCACCCAGCCATCCATATGTGCGAGGAGGTGTGCCCACTGGTCGGCGCCACAGCCGAGTCCTGACACGCACACGAGCAGCCCCCGCGGGGCGTCTGCGGTGCGCGTGAGAATACGCATGAACCCACCCTACCCGCGTCGGGCGAGTGGGTTCGCGGCCGGCGAGCTGTGGCAGCTAGCCGGACGTGCGTGTACCGGCGACGAGAGCGCGCGCGTCGGAGGGCGATAGCTGGCCCGTCCGGATCGTTTGCACGATCCCGTCGGCGTCGATGAAGATGTGGGTTGGCAGCGCCCACACGCGCCAATCCGTGCTGATGCGCTCATCGGGATCCGGTACAGCTGTGGGCGTCGAGAGTCCCATGCGTGAGGCGAAGTCGGTGATCGTCTCACCCTGTTCGCCGCGGTAGACGGTAACAACATCGATATCACCGGCATGGGCGACGGCCTCGATATCCGGCGCCTCGGCACGGCAGGCCGAACACCATGTGGCATTAAAAATGACCCACACGGGGCGGCCGCGATGCCCGGTGAGCGAAAACGGCGCGCCGGTGACGTCGGTACCGGTAAGAGCGGGAGCAGCCTTGCCGACCTCGGGCGCGGCACCGTGAGCATCGGCCTCGCTCGAGACACGGGAATAAGCCCCGGAGGCCTGGCCATCATCTCGACTCGGCGCAGAACCGGAGCCTCGCGTGGCCACCCAGGCACCCGCCGCCACGAGGGCGACGATGACGAGGAGGACGGCCATGTTGCCCCACGACGAGGCACGAATCTTCTCGGATAATGAGGTCGATTTAGCCATAGGAGTGCAGCCCCCCGAAGAAGTGGTTGCCGAAGTAGGCAAACAGCACAGCGGCGAATCCGATGATGAGGAGCCACGCGGCGCGACGCCCGCGCCAATCGGCAACGACGCGCGCGTGGAGATAGCCGCCATAGATCAGCCAGGTAACGAAGGCCGCGGTCTCTTTGGGATCCCACCCCCAGTAGCGTCCCCACGCCGTGTCGGCCCACAGAGCGCCCAAGACGATCATGATCGTCAGCAGGGGGAACGTCGTGACGGCAGCGCGATAGCCGATCTCGTCAAGCAATTCGCGACGCGGACGAATCTCGGCGGGCAGCTTGGGTTGGACCAACCACAGGAGAGCGGCACCAAAAGATACACATGCGGCGCCATAGGCGACGACGGCAAAACCGACGTGCAAACTCAAGAGGAGATTATTTTGCAGGGCGGGAACCAGCGGCTCCACGCCTGAATCGAGCGTGTGTGCATACAGTAACAGCGCCGCCACGACGGGAAGGACGACGAGCGAAATCGCGCGCAGACCATAACGCAGCGCGAACACCAAGAACACGAGGAGGATGCCCCAACAAAAGGACACGGCGAACTCGTGTTGGTTGGCGAAGGGACCGTGTCCCGTGAGGGCAATGCGGATACCCAGGTAAATCGTCAGCGCGACCCACGCGAGCACGTGGAAAGCCGTGCCAAACCAGCCCGCACGTGTCGGCGCGGGAGTGGTGACGGCACGCGAGGGGCCGCCGCCGACAGAAATCGTGGGCTTTTCGCCATCGGGCAGTGTCGGAACGCTCTTGTAGCGGAAAACGACGATGAGATTGGCGACCAGCGCGGCCACCACGAAGACGGTCGCGGCCGCTAACAGGTATTCGGCGAGCTCAAGCATCGGCCTACCTTTCAGCAATCGATGAGGAGGCGGGAGTTTCCCGCGCGGACGTGAGACGGGTGTCAATGTCGGCGACGAGCGCCGCGAATTGACGTTCAAACGCTGTATCGGCGGTATCCGCACTGGCGATCTCGATGACGGTGCGTGCCTTCGTGATGCGTCCCGTGCCGTCGCGATCGGCTGCCTCAGCGCCGGGGACAACGCGAACCCAGACCCGGCGGTGGCGCAGTCCAAAGGTCGCAGCCATACCGACAACGAGAAGGATGGAGCCGAGCCACATCCAGATTGCCCCCGGGTCGCGGCGCACAGTGATACCGGTGAACGCGCTTTCACGATCAAACGACACGGTTAGACCGGCGATGGTCGTGCTGGTTCCGCGATCGAGAACCTCCTCGCCCAAGACGTTGTCGTCCCCGTTGGGACCGAGGACGCGAACGAGCGCCTGACCTGACGCGACATCGGGAACATGCTGGCCCGAGGCAGGAGTCGCAATGATGACCGTATGCGGCTCTCCTTCGCGGGCCGCGCCGGGAACATCGAGCGTCCCGAACTGAAACAATCCGTCGTTTGACTGCGATGTCAACGTTACGCCGCCGGAATATAGCTCCTTGCCATCGCGCGTGAGCCGGACGAGCGCCGCGAAACCGTATGACGCCTGGTGGAACTTGTAGCCGTCATAGCGCAGCGGAGTGTTGACACGAACGTCCTGCTCGGCCAGAGTGTGCCCGTGGTTGTCGCGCAACAGAATGTGCGAGACATAATCCGTCGGACGTCCCTGCGTGTCATACGAATCCGTGAATGATGTGGCGGTCACGGAATATCCCGTCCCATAGCCGACAGGCTGCGATGTTCCGATGGGAATGGACAACGTCTTATCGATTCCCCACAGGTTAGAAATGACGAGAGCGGCGATGATAATGATGAATGCCGCATGCGCGGCGACGGTCCCAAACGGCCCAAAACGGAATCGGTCGGCATAGAGTGCACGCGGCCCGTCACCCTCGACATCCACGACGCGGTAATGCTTCCGGCGCAGAGCCGCACGCGTTGCCTCGACACTGGCCTCAATGGATTCGCGCGTGGGAACCTGCCCCTGGTATTGAGCGCGGGTAAAGAAGCGTGCCGATACTCGAGTGCGCGGACGCATCGTCTTGCGCCATAGCTGGGGGAGTCGATGGAGCGTGCACGCCAAGATCGACAGGGCAAGCAGTGCCGAGAGGACGAGGAAGATGGGCGAGGTGTAGATGGAAAACGCGCCTAGCCACATGAGCGGTTTCGTCCATCCGCCATAGCGGCCCTGCATTTCAGCCAGGAAGGCCGCACGTGAGTCGGGAGAGTCCAAAACCCCGTCGGGTGCCTGGGTGATGAGAGTGCCCAAGAGGGTGGCCACCGCCATAAGAAGGATGAGCACAACGCCCACCTTCTTGTTATAGAAGAAGGCGTAGACAGACCTGGCGAAGCGAGCCAGTGGGCTACGTGAGCGTGGCCGAGCCATAGATACTCCTCTGATGGGTACTAGGTGAGGACGGGCAGGAAGCGTCCGAGAGTCTCCAGACTATTTGTCATGATGAGCAATCCCGTGACAACCAGCAAGAGACCGGTCATAAGGGACACTCCACGGTGATGACGCCCAAGCCAGCGTGAGAGGCGGCCCGATGCGCCAAGCCCCATCGCCATCGCCAGGAATGGAATTCCCAGCCCCACACAGAAGGCCACCATGAGGGCACCACCGCGCACCAGGGAACCGGTTGAGGCAGCGAGCGTGATGATCCCGCCCAACACGGGGCCAATACAGGGGGACCAGCCGGCCCCGAACGTCATTCCCAATAGGGCTGCGCGCAGCCAGCCCGGCTTCGACGAGCGTGTCGACACATCGGCGCGCATCGTGCGATCAAGCACGGGAATTCGGACGAGGCCGGCGACGTGGAATCCCATGACAATACCGATCGCCCCGGCGACGAGCCGCACCGGCGTGCGAAAACTTGCAATGAGCGGACCCGCGGCGGCAACCGCCAGCCACAGCATCGTGAAGACGAGGGAAAATCCCACAACGAAGACGACGGCCCGTCGCAGTGCCATCCACTTCTTAGCGCCGCTATTGCCCTCCTCGTAGGCCAAGATCGTTAACGTGACGGGAACAAGAGGGAGGAAACACGGCGAAACGAACGCGAGGATGCCTGCCCCAAATGCCAGGGGAAGGCTCAACGAGGACTCAATCATTTCGCGTCAGAGCCAGAGGATGATTGCGTTGATGCCAGGGGAGCCGTGGAGCGGTGCATCTTGATCGTCTCGACTAATTCCGAATCTGCCGGAGCCAATTCGATGACCTTGTCCCACATCTCATTTGCCTTGTCGACCTGTGGAGGCTCTTGAGACATGTACCAAAATCCCAGGTTGTAATACACCTGCGGATTATTCGGTTCCTCCGCCAACACGCGATCCCACTCGGTCTTAGCTCCGGTGAAGTCACGCGCGTAAAAGAGGGCGATCCCCAATTTGGTTCGCAGCGCCGTGTCGTCCGGGTTGGCGTCGACTTGTTCGCGCAGAGTTGCAATCTGTTCGGCGAGCTCCGACGGCGATAGTTCCCCGTCGACGGCAGCGGAAGCGGGGGTATCAGGGTGATTCTCGGGAAGCTCAGCTGAGCCCGGACGGCCCAGCGCGTAGACAGCGAGAACAACGACGACCACTGCGACGACTCCGATAACCGTCATGAGAGCTACCGCGGCTCCCGAGCGCTGAGCGGAAGCCGCAGAAGGGGCTCGCGTCTCGCGCTCGCGGCTGGTTTGGGCGCGCCGCTTGACCGAGGGAGTGCTCACCGACGGGGATGTATATACATCGTCATCATCCTCTTCACCCAGCTCCGCGAGGGCCTCGGCTGGCGAGGACGCGTGCGTGAATACGCGAGTGGCCGGTTCGGCGTCCATGCGCGAGTCAGCATCCTCAGCTTCGCGAGCTTTTAGTGACGCGATGAGCTCCTCGGCCGCGGCATGAATGGCATCGGCCCGCTGCTGAGCAAACTCAGCGAGCGGACGCGGGGCGTGAGCGAGGTAGTCACATAGCTCGTCGCGCCGGACCCGCACCGCCTCGATCGTGGCGTCTTCTGCCGTGAGGCCGAGGACCGTGGTCGCCTCGTTCGACGACTCAGCCACGGGTCTGAGCGACCTTCTTGTCGTCGGCCAGCGTGTTCTCGGACGGCTGCATCTGTTCGTCGCTGACGCCCTTGAGCGCGAGCTGGCCCTTGCGGCACGCATCCGTCACATCGTTGAGGATGCGCTGGGTGTAATCGGGGGCGTGGAAGCCGTGAGAATTCTCGGAGTAGACGTAGTCGAGGTAGAACGAGGCCTTGCGCTGGTACTCCCAGGCGCGCTTAACGTCGGCGGTGTCGCCGTGGGCATCACGCTCGGCCTTGATGTCGGCGATGAGCTGCACGAGTGCATCGAAGGCCTGGTCACGACTGTGGACGAAGCGACCCTGGATCTTCTCGACTCGCTTGATCATCTCGTCGTCAGACGCATGGTGGCACGTCATGCATGAGGCATTGACGGTCTTGAGAGGCGTCGTCAGGTTGTGGTCGGAAACCTTCTGAGCACCCTGTGACTGGTAAGGCATGTGGCAGTCCGCGCAGGTCACGCCATTTTCGGCGTGAATGCCGTTAGACCAGATGTCGAATTCCGGGTGCTGGGCCTTCAGCATGGGCGCTCCGGTCTCGCCGTGCGTCCAATCCGTGAATCCCTCTTTCTGGTAGTACGAGTAAATGTCGTCGATATCGATGCCCTCGTCCCACGGGAACGTCAGGGTCTTGCCCTCGCCCTTGAAGTAGTACTCGACGTGGCACTGAGCGCACACGAACGTGCGCATCTCGTTGTGGGTTGCGTCGGTATTGGGATCGAAGTTTGTGACCCCCTGCGAGGCCTTCAACGCCTTGATGCCGCGGATGAAGGCGGGACGCGTCACGCGCAGCTTCATGGTCTTGGGGTCGTGGCAATCGATACAGGAAACCGGGTGCTCGGCGTATTTCGTCGCCTCGGCGTACGTCATCGAGTTGACCTTGTCGAACCCGGCCTGCTGGTCGCCGTTACCGAGCTTGGAGTAGATAGTGGGCATGGACGCGTGACAGTTCAGGCATGTGCCCGGCTGCTTGAAGTCCTGAACGCGCTTGGTCAGGCGCTGGTCCTCGAGCATGTAGTAGTGGCCACGAGGGTGGCGGTAGTCCTTCGAGAACGCGTAGCCGGCCCACATATGAGTGATCCGGGGGTCCTCGTCATTGCGCTGGGGCATGATCTGCGTGCGTGGATCATCGGCGGTGGGGGTGCGCGTCTCCGGCGACATCGTGTCGAAGAGGCCCGGGCCAGGAACCATTTCCTTGGTCTTCATGTACGACTCGTATTGAGCCGGGTAATTCTTTCCCCACACGGCGGGGTCGACCGTCGTCTCGTCGAGCGCCACGACCTGTTGTTTCGGTGCCCGCGCTTCGTTCTTGCGCTCAAGGATCGAGAAGGCCAGCGCCGTGATGGTCGCCGTGACCACAGCGACGACAACGACCGCGGCGATGGCGAGGAGCGTCCAACGTCGCTTCGAGGTTTGTTTCGTGTTCATCGGGTCCCTCACTTCACTTGTGGCCGACGTCCCTGTGGCAATGCACGCAGGACAGCTGTTCGCCCTCGGGTACCGTCTGGTGGATCGATGAGGTGAAATCCGAGTGACAGTACAGGCAGGCGTCGTTAGCGATCTTGAGATTCGTGTCGCGGATCTGGATGTTTTCGGGATACGTATTCGTCGCGAACTTGAAGCCATGGCGGACGCCGTCGTCGGCCTTGACCCAGTACTTGTGGACGATCGAATCGTGGGGGGTGTGGCAGTCGTTGCAGGTGGCGACGTTGTGGTGGGACCCCTTGGTCCACCCGTCGTACTGTTTGTTCATGACGTGGCAGTTCGTGCATGTCACCGGGTCGGAACCCAGGTAGGAGTAGGCCTTGCCGTAGATGAGCGTAAACACGCCGACACCAATGAGTGAGCCGACGACCCAGATGGCCACGGCGGCGGCAACGCGCTGCAGTGTCAACCAGCTGCGCAGCGAGCGGGCGCCCATGGCTCTCCTTTGGGTCGGGCCAGAAGCCTCTGGCGGGTGGCAACAGCCTCGTGTAGGGGGAACTGTCGGTCTCGATTTTATCAGGTTGCTTTCAGGTTCGGCCGGCGGGGTGCCGCTGACCTCGCTGTTTGCCGACATTCTCCAGGCATCCGTCACCACGCGCCCGTCGTGTGGGACTAACGTCCTTTTGGGGGCGTCGGACGGGACGGCATGGGTGGCCGCGGTGTCTCTTCTGAAATATCTCGATATCGAGATACGGTGTGTAGGCTAGTGAGCGAGAGACACCTCCAAGCTCGCGCTGTGGCGAGCAGTAAGGATGCGACGATGGCGAAGATCAAAGTGCATGGACCAGTTGTCGAACTCGATGGCGACGAGATGACGCGAATCATCTGGCAGATGATCAAGGATCGGTTGATCCACCCCTATCTCGACATCGATCTTCGGTACTACGACCTGGGGATTGAGCACCGCGACGCGACCGATGACCAGGTGACGATCGATGCGGCGAATGCGATTGCCGAGCACGGTGTCGGCGTCAAGTGCGCGACGATCACGCCCGACGAGGCGCGCGTGGAAGAGTTTGGGCTGAAGAAAATGTGGAAGTCGCCCAACGGCACCGTTCGCAACATTCTCGGTGGCGTGATCTTCCGTGAGCCCATCATCATCGACAACATTCCCCGACTGGTTCCGGGCTGGACGAAGCCGATCGTCGTCGGTCGTCACGCGTTCGGTGACCAATACAAGGCCACGGACTTCAAGGTGCCGGGAGCCGGCACGATCACGCTGACCTATACGCCGGAGGACGGCTCGGCTCCCATCGAGCATGAGGTCATTCGCGTTCCCGAGGGCGGGGGCGTGACCATGGGGATGTACAACTTCAACGACTCGATTCGCGACTTCGCTCGCGCGTCGTTCCGCTATGGCTTGCAGCGCGGCTACCCCGTCTACCTGTCGACGAAGAACACGATCCTCAAGGCCTATGACGGTGCCTTCAAAGACATCTTCCAGCAGATCTACGACGACGAATTCGCCGCTGAATTCCGCGCGGCGGGTCTCAGCTATGAGCATCGTCTGATCGACGACATGGTGGCCTCCAGTCTCAAGTGGGAAGGCGGCTACGTGTGGGCGTGCAAGAACTACGACGGCGATGTTCAGTCAGACACGGTCGCGCAGGGGTTTGGTTCGCTCGGTCTCATGACGTCGGTACTCATGACGCCCGATGGCAAGACCGTTGAGGCCGAGGCCGCCCACGGGACGGTGACGCGTCACTACCGTCGTTACCAGGCCGGGGAGAAGACCTCGACGAACCCGATCGCGTCGATCTTTGCGTGGACGCGGGGGCTGGAGCATCGCGCCAAGCTGGATAACACTCCCGAGGTGGCCGAGTTCGCCCACACCCTCGAGGACGTCATTATCAAGACGGTTGAGGGGGGCCAGATGACGAAGGATCTCGCGCGCCTGGTCGGTCCGGAGCAGGAGTGGTTGGACACCGAGGGCTTCATGAATGCGCTCGATGACAACTTGCAGGCCCGCCTGGCAAAGTAACCTGCCGAAGCCCACGGCCCGCGACGCATGTATGCCGCGGGCCGTGGGCATTTTTGGGACTGGTGCCCCGGTTCCTCGCGCGTGTCGCGGCTATCCTGGGAGGGCTGGGCTCAAGCATGCGATCCGTTGAGGAGGGGAAGCCCGTGAGTGATAAGCAGACGAGGCGGCCGGTGCGAATCGGGGTACTCACGTCGGGCGGAGATGCCCAAGGCATGAACGCGGCGGTGCGTGCCGTTGCTCGTTCGGCGCTCAAACTTGGTGCCGTTCCCTACGCCATCATGGACGGGTGGCAGGGAGCCGTTGACGGTGGCGATGCGATCCGTGAGCTCACGTGGTCGTCCGTCTCGTCGATCCTCAACAAGGGCGGAACGGTGATCGGCACCGCTCGGTGCGCGGCCTTCCGCGAACGTCACGGTTTGCTTGACGCCTGCCAACACCTTGTGGAAAAAGGCATTGATCGGCTCGTCGTCATCGGCGGTGATGGCTCCCTGGCCGGGACGAATGAATTCAAAGAAGAATGGCCCTCCCTCCTCGCGGAATTGGTTGAAGCTGGCCGGATCACTCCCGCCCAGGCCGAGTCGCACGCGTTCCTCGGCGTCGCCGGCCTGGTGGGGTCGATCGACAACGACTTGGTCGGCTCCGACATGACCATCGGTACGGATTCGGCGATGGATCGCATCTTGACGGCGATCGACCAGCTTTCCTCGACGGCGGCATCTCACCAGCGGACCTTCGTTGTCGAGGTCATGGGGCGCCACTGTGGGTATTTGCCGCTCATGACGGCCGTCGCCGGGGTGGACTACGTCTTTATTCCGGAAAAGCCGCCGGCCGCCGGGTGGGAAGACGAACTGGCGGACAAGTTGCGTGCAGGCAGGGCTGCGGGGCGGCGTGAGTCCATCGTGCTCGTTGCCGAGGGAGCCGTCGATTCGCAGGGGCAGCCCATCACGACCGACATGGTGTGCGACGCGCTTGAAGAGCGCATGGGGGAGCGCCCCCACGTGACGATTCTCGGCCACGTCCAGCGCGGCGGCGTGCCGACGGCTTACGACCGCTGGGCAACCGACGGTCCAGGGATACTGCGCCGTCCGCCAGGTTCTCGACCAGCAAGCCGGGGACGAATCCGTCATCGTGGGCGTGCGGCACAACCGGGTCGCTCTCATGCCGCTGATGGAGGCCGTGCGCAACACGCGGGCCGTCAAGACTTACAGCGACGCCCTCGACTTCGACAAAGCCGTTCAGGCCCGGGGCGAGTCCTTCGGCCAGATGCTCGCCCTCAACGAGATCATGTCCGCCCCGCCGAAGCTGGAGGCGGCAGCGCCCGGGGCCAAGCGCGTGGCCATCATGCATGTCGGCGGCCTGGCACCGGGGATGAATACGGCAACGCGTACCGTCGTCCGCCTCGCGATCGCCCAGGGACACACGACGCTGGGCATTGAGGGGTCGTTCCGCGGCCTCATCGACGGTAAAGTCCGCGAACTCGGCTGGGAAGACGTCGAGGGATGGGGCTTTTCCGGGGGTGCCGAACTGGGAACGCGGCGGACCATCCCGACGATCGAACAGTTCTATGCGATCGGGCGCTCGCTGGAGAATAACGAGATCGACGCCCTCGTCGTCATCGGGGGCTATAACGCCTATCTGTCGGTACAGGCGATGGTAGCTGAGCGCGATCGCTATCCCGCGTTCAACATCCCCATTATCGTCGTGCCGGCCTCGATCGATAACAACCTGCCCGGGTCCGAACTTTCGATTGGCGCGGACTCGGCGCTGAACAACGCCGTGTGGTCACTGGACCGGATTAAGGAATCCGCCGCGGCGTCGCGACGGTGCTTCGTCGCGGACACGATGGGCCGCCACTGCGGCTATCTCGCGCTCATGGCCGGGCTGGCGTCCGGGGCCGAGATGGTCTACCTGGACGAGTTCCCCCCGAGCCTGGAGGACATCGCCGCGCACGCTCGGCAGATGGTGCGCTCGTTTGAAAACGACAGGCGACTGTTCCTCGTCGTGCGAAACGAAGAAGCCGGAGGCAACTACGACCGCGAGTTCGTTGCCGATGTCTTCGCTCAGGAGGGACAGGGCTTGTTCGACGTTCGTCACGCCGCCCTGGGGCATCTGCAGCAAGGCGGCGAGCCCTCGGCATTCGACCGCGTCCTCGCGACCCGACTCGCCGCCCGGGCAGTCGACGAGCTCGCCGAGCAGTTTGCCACCGATGACAGCGATGCCCGCTTTATCGGACTCGATCACACGGGAATCGTCTCCTATCCCTTCGACGACATGAAACACATGGTCGACACGCAAAAGCGGCGCCCGAAGAACCAGTGGTGGCTCGCGCTGGCTCCCCTCATCAGCGCCGTCTCGCTCGACGACGATAGCGTCGAGTTGCCCGAACTGAAATACTTCACGTCGACTAACCCGGTTGACAACGCCTAAAGGAGGACGCATGCGACCAGTTGACCCGACCACCACCCCCGCATGGGGACGGCTCACCACACTTGCCGAGGGATTTACCCCCGACATCGCCGGGTGGTTTGACGCTCAGCCGACGCGTACCGATGACTACAGCTTCACCGCGGGCGACCTCTACGTCGACCTGTCGAAGAACCTCCTCACCGATGAGGTTCGTGACGCCCTGCTCGACCTGGCCGAGCAGACCGGCGTGGCGCAGCTGCGTGATGCCATGTACGCCGGAAAGCACATCAACGTCACCGAGGATCGCGCGGTGGCCCACACGGCACTGCGCCGTCCGGCCGATGACGCGCTGACGATTGACGGCGAGGACGCGGTCGCGGCCGTCCACCAGGTCCTCGAGCGGGTCTATGCGTTCGCCCGGGCCGTGCGTTCGGGCGAGTGGACGGGTGTGGACGGGCAGTCGATCACGACCGTCGTCAATATCGGCATCGGCGGGTCCGACCTCGGTCCGGTGATGGCGTACGAGGCGTTGAAGCCCTACGTTGCGGACGGCTTCGAGGCGCGCTTCATCTCGAACATCGACCCCACCGACCTGGGCGAAAAGACGAAGGACCTCGATCCGACGCGAACCCTCTTTATCGTCGCGTCGAAGACCTTTACGACGTTGGAGACGTTGACGAACGCGCGCGGGGCAAAGGCCTGGTTGCTCGATGCCTTGGTGAAGGCCGGTGCTATCGACGACACCGATGAAGCCAAGCGCGACGCCGTCGCCAAGCATTTCGTCGCCGTGTCCACGGCCTTGGACAAGGTTGCCGAATTCGGCATCGACCCAGCCAATGCCTTCGGCTTCTGGAACTGGGTCGGTGGTCGCTATTCCGTCGATTCCGCTGTGGGCACTGCGCTCGCGGTCGCGCTAGGTCCCGAGGCGTTCGCCGAATTCCTCGAGGGCTTCCACACGATGGATCGCCATTTCGCCGAGACCGACCCTGCACAGAACGTCCCCCTGCTCATGGGGCTGCTCAACGTGTGGTACCGCAACTTCCTCGGTGCCCCGACCCACGCGGTGCTGCCCTACGCCCAGTACCTCCATCGCTTCCCGGCGTATTTGCAGCAGCTGACCATGGAATCGAACGGCAAGCGCGTGCGCGCCGACGGCGCCGAGGTCACCTACGACACGGGTGAGGTGTTCTGGGGCGAACCGGGCACGAACGGCCAGCACGCGTTCTACCAACTCATTCACCAGGGAACCCAGCTGATCCCCGCCGACTTCATCGCATTCGCGACCCCGACATGGGCACTCAGCGACGTTGACGCAGATCAGCACGAGCTGTTCCTCGGTAACTTCTTTGCCCAGACGAAGGCGCTGGCCTTCGGCAAGACCGCCGATGAGGTACGCGCCGAGGGCACGCCCGAGCACATCGTGAGCGCCCGCGTCTTCCCCGGCAACAAGCCGACGACGTCGATCATGGCACCCGCGCTCACCCCGAGCGTACTCGGACAGTTGATCGCCCTGTACGAGCACATCACGTTCGTCCAGGGAGCCGTGTGGGGCATCGACAGCTTCGACCAGTGGGGCGTGGAGTTGGGCAAGGCCATGGCGAAGGATCTCGGGCCGGCCGTGGCGGGCGACGAGGCTGCGATCGCCGCGCAGGACCCGTCGACGGCGGCCCTCGTGCGGTACTACCGCGCTCATCGCCGCTGACGTATCGATCCGTGTGCCCCGCTTCTGTGAGTAATCTCGGAGGCGGGCGCACGCGTATCTCGAGGCGGAGAGATCCGCGCAGTCGCGGTGTTTTCTGGGCTTCGCAACCGGTGGTAGCGCGTATACCAAGCGGACGTGGTGGAGGGCAACCGTGGCCGAGGAAACACTGAGAACGTCGGTACACGGGTGGCCTGGCCAAGCTTCGGAGACAGGCCACGAGGAGAGGGGTTAACGATGATTCTCGCGACAAAGATCATTGCGCTGCGCAAGAAGAACGGGTGGACACAAGAAGACTTGGCGGAACAGATGCACGTCTCGCGTCAGGCGATCTCGAAGTGGGAGAGCGCGCGGTCACTGCCCGATCTCACCCGGATTATCGAAATGAGCAAGCTATTCGGGGTGAGCACCGACGTGCTCTTGCGCGACGATCTCGACATAGGCGCGCAGGACTCCGCGCCGACAGACCATGCCGAGTCCGACAGCGGAGTGCGCACGCGCCTGGTTGGGTTGGAAGAAGCCACGGCCTACCTCGACGATCGCCGCAGCATCTCCGGACGCGTCGCGGCCGGCGTCGCGTGTTGCGTCCTCGCAGGGATCCCCGTCATCGCCGGCGATCCGCTCGTGAGCGGGCTGGGGATCACCTCGGTGGACGGCTCGGTCGTTGGGGTGATGATCGCGCTCATCATGGTCGCCGGTGCCGTCGTCGCGTTCCTCAGCATCGCTTCGCACACCCGAGCTTTCCGCTGGGTCAAAGATGGCGGGTATGAATTGGGATACGGCGTCGACGGAGCCGTAGAGGAGCGCTATCAGCGTGAGCAGCCCGCCTATCAGCGCAGCCTCGTGTGGGGAGTTCTCTTCTGCATCGCAGCAGGTCTGTGGGTCCTGGGCACCAGCCTGCTGCCCGATACGACGCCCGATAATGACGCGAGGGAGGTCGCGCTGCTGTGCGGAGCCATCGCCACCGTCGCCTGTGGCGTGTACCTGCTGGTGCGCAGGGGGATGTGCACCGCTGCTTACGACGAGCTCACGCGTGATGCGACGGCCCAGCGCGCGAAGGGTCTCCACGACACCGTGAATACCGTGTACTGGTCGGTGGCTCTCGTCCTCTACTTTGGCTACAGCTTCCTCGTGCCGGGCGCGTGGGGATATTCCTGGCTTATCTGGCCCATCGCCGCAATCGCCTACGGGGCAGTGACGGCCATCGTCGAGGCGGTCGCTCGTCCCAAGCGTTAAGCGAGCACGCTCGACGTATTCGGGGCCGGTTGTGCAGGTAGTTGCCTGCACAACCGGCCCCGAGATGTCGTCACAGGTGCTCGACCGATAGCGTTTGGGTGAGGACGTGGGTTTGGCCGGGTTCGAGGCTCACGGCATCGTCCTTGCAGTTGGCCGAGACAATGCACAGGAACTTCTTCCAGTCTCCGTCGGCCAATCCCGCGCGCGTGCGCGAGCCTTCGGCACCGGGGTTCCACACCAGGGTGTTTGCCGAGCCCGACTTGCGCACGACGATGCGGCGGGCGTTATTGGGATCCTCGACTGTCACCGGTGCGGTTGAGGAAAACAGCCGGTTGACCTCGTTGCCGTCGAATGCCAGCTCGAGCGATTGGGTGCCTCGCGTTGGCTCCTCGCCCGTGAAGTCGATGAAGTCGTCGTCATCGAGGCCAAGTACTTCGACGCGGGAGGCGTCACCGACGGCGACGTAGGTGTGTAGCGCCTCTTCGAAGACCACCGGTTCGGTGTCGGTGTTGGTCACCGACAAGCTGACCTCGAGCTGCTTGCCGAATGTCGCGCTCAGCAGGGCCTCGAATTCCCACCCAACAGGATCTTCCAGCCGTCTCGGGGTGAGGCGATACGTCAGCTGGTGGGTTTGGTTGGCCTCGTCGAGGAAGGAATCCATGAGTAGCCAGCGCACGCGGCGGGCCGGGCCGTGGAAAGGCTGGCGTTCACCGGTATCGCCAGCCCCGAACCACGGGAAGCATACGGGAATGCCGCCCCTGATCGGTTTGCCCTCGGTTAGCGGTGCCGATGCCGGTTGCCAGATAACGGGGGCCTCGGAACGCGGCTGCCACGCCGTGACCTGAGCACCGTAGTCGTAGATCCGCCCCGTCGCCGATCCGCACGCCACGTCGCGTGCAATAAAACGTGAAGTCATGGGTTCTATCGTATGGAGCTTGGTGCCGCCTCGCGCGCAAAACGTGCAGGCCACACGCGCCACATTAATCACACTGCCGAGGATCCTGATGTGCGCCCAATCTGGGACCACGGGACCGTGGAACCGAGGCGTGAGCCGTATTACCCTGGAAGACGAGGTTCGGGGTGCGCCCCGGACGCACAATCACAGACGAAGGAGTTGCTTCTATGGCTATGAAGAAGCCCGTGACCGTGACCGTGACCGGTGCTGCCGGCAACATTGGCTACGCGCTGCTGTTCCGGATCGCGTCGGGATCGATGCTCGGTGAGGACCAGCCCGTCAAGCTGAATCTGCTCGAGATCCCGCAGGCCGTCAAGGCCGCCGAGGGCACGGCAATGGAGCTCAATGACGCCGCCTTCCCGCTGCTCGCCGGTGTCGACATTTACGACGACGCCACCAAGGCGTTTGCGGGCTGCAACTACGGTCTGCTCGTCGGCGCTCGCCCGCGTACCAAGGGCATGGAGCGCGCCGATCTGCTCGCCGCCAACGGCGGGATCTTCGGTCCCCAGGGTAAGGCGATCAACGACAACGCCGCCGATGACATCAAGGTGCTCGTCGTCGGCAACCCGGCGAACACGAACGCTTTCATCGCCGCGGCTTCGGCTCCCGACGTTCCCGCCGAGCGCTTCACCGCGATGATGCGCTTGGACCACAACCGCGCGCTGTCGCAGCTCGCGCAGAAGACCGATTCGCAGGTCACCGACATCGAGAAGATGATCGTGTGGGGCAACCACTCGGCCGACCAGTACCCCGATGTCTCGTTCGCCACCGTCAACGGCAAGCCGGCCGTCGACCTCGTCGATGAAGCGTGGCTGGACGACTACTTCGTTCCTACCGTCGCCAAGCGCGGTGCGGCGATCATCGAGGCGCGTGGCGCGTCCTCGGCTGCGTCGGCAGCGTCGGCAGCCGTCGACCACATGCGCTCGTGGGCGCTGGGCACGCCCGAGGGCGACTGGACGACCATCGCCGGTCCCTCCCACGGCGAGTATGGCGTCCCCGAGGGCCTCGTCTACGGCATGCCGTGCACGTGCGCCAATGGCGAGTACACGGTCGTCGAGGGCCTCGAGCTGTCCGACAAGACGCAGGCGCAGATCGCCAAGAACGCGCAGGCTGCCCAGGCTGAGATCGACGAGGTGAAGAAGCTGGGTCTGCTCTAAGACTCATCTTGCTCACAACTGCGCTGGGGCGGGGCCGATGGTCCCGCCCCAGCCGCATAACTGGCACGTGCCAGACAAGGTCGTAAGGTGGTACGCAGGCGAAAAGGACAGGCGACGTGTCGAAAACATTTCATTCATTGCGCTACTACAACTATCGGCTGTGGTTCACCTCGAACCTCGTGTCATCGACGGGGCAGTGGATGCAGCGCGTGGCTCAGGACTGGCTCGTCCTGACGGTACTCACGACCTCCTCCGGCTTCGCGGTGGGCATCACCACGGCACTTCAGTTCCTGCCCCAGCTGCTCTTCTCGGTCCATTCCGGGCTGCTCGCCGATCGCTTCAATCGACGCCATATCTTGCAACTGACCCAGGTGTTTACGGCGCTGACCTCGGTCGTCATGGGGATACTCGTGCTCACCGACACCGCCCAGCTGTGGCACGTCTACGCGCTGGCGTTTGCTGCGGGAACGGCGAATACCTTGGGAACCCCGGTCCGCCAGACCTTCGTCTCTGAACTCGTCGCGCCTGCCGATCTGCCCAACGCGGTGGGACTGAATTCGACGGCATTCAACGGCGCGCGCATGATCGGGCCGGCCATCGCCGGCGTCGCTATCGCCTGGGTAGGAACCGGGTGGGTGTTCATCCTCAATGCCGTGCTCTTCCTCGTCCCCATCATCACGCTGGCGATCATGCGTGTGGCCGACCTGCGCGAGGTCCCCGTCACCCCTCGTCACAAGGGCATGATTCGCGAGGGACTCGCCTACGTTAAACAGCGCAGCGACATCGTCCTCATCACGATGGTGGCGACGGTCATCTCTATGCTCGGTTTCAACCACCAGCTCACCCAGGGCGTCATGGCGACGACGGTGTACGGCAAGGGAGCCGGGGAATACGGCTTGTTGGGGTCCGTCATGGCGATGGGGTCCCTCGCCGGAGCACTGCTGGCGGCTCGTCGGTCGCGCCCGCGCGTCGCCCTCGTCTTTGGATCCGGGCTGGCTTACGGATTGTGTCAATGCATCCTGGCACTCGCCCCGACCTACGCCTGGTACGCGATCCTGCTAGTCCCCACGGGGCTGCTCATGCTGACGTTTATCACCGCGGCAAACGCGACGATTCAGGTGTCGACACCGCCCGAGATGCGCGGCCGCGTCATGAGCATCTACTTTCTCTTCTACCTCGGCGTTACGCCGATTGGTGCCCCGCTGATCGGGTGGATTGCCGAGCACATTGGCGCGCGCTGGAGCGTCGGCATCGGCGGGATCGGGTCCGTGATTGCGGCCGCCGTGGCGATCGTGTGCGCGTGGCGGCGCTGGCACGTCCACGTCGTCGCCCGCCAGGCGTTCCCCTACGTCAACGTGTGGGGACCGCGTGAACGCGCATGGGCAGACGAGCAGTGCGACGCCGGACGTGACCTGTGTATGGCGCTGGAGCAGGCCTATGCTGGCGGCGGACAGCCGGGTCCGGCCGGACGCGTGCTGTACGGGACGATGGATGCCGAGGCTGCGCGTTACGCCGCCCACGAAATGGGGGAGCGGTTGACGCACCCGTATTACTGGAAGCGCCGCTACCGCGAGCGGATTCGCCCGAAGTTTCCCCGCGTCACTCGCGTGCGCGGGCCGCGGGATGAGGAGAACGAGGGTTAGCGGAACACGACGGTGCGGTCGCCATTGAGGAGCACCCGGTGCTCGGTGTGCCAGCGCACCGCCTGAGCGAGAACCCGCCTCTCGACGTCTTGTCCGAGCGCCACCATCTCGCGTGTGGAATCGGCGTGGCTGACTCGGGTGACGTCTTGCTCGATGATGGGGCCCTCGTCGAGATCGGGGGTCACGTAATGCGCGGTGGCTCCGATGAGCTTGACGCCGCGCTTGTGAGCTTGGGCGTAGGGGCGTGCCCCCTTAAATGAGGGCAGGAACGAATGGTGAATGTTGATGACCGATCCTTTGAGCTCCTCGCAGACGCGATCCGAGAGAATCTGCATGTAGCGGGCGAGCACGACGAGTTCGACGTTTTCACTGCGGACGAGATCGAGCAACTGCTGCTCGGCGTGGTCCTTCGTGTCCACGGTGACGGGGATATTGAGGAAAGGAACGGAATAGAACTGGGCCAGCGGAGCGAGATCGGGATGGTTACCGACGACGGCGACGGGATCGATGCCCAGCCCGTGAGTGTCGCGGCGATACAGCAGGTCGGCCAGGCAATGACCCTCTTTGGACACCATGATGATCGTGCGCGCCGGGCGTCCCTGGTCAGCGATGCGCAGATCAAGTGAGAATTCGCGAACGGCGGGATCTAGGGCCTCGCGCACCGCTGACTCGCCACCGGGCGCGTCGAGTTCGATGCGCATGAAGAATAGTCCGGTCTCGGGATCGCCGAACTGCTGTGACTGGATGATGTTGCACCCGATGGCGCACACGGCGCCCGACACGGCGGCGACAATGCCCGGGCGGTCGGGACACGACAGGGTGACGATGAGATGAGCGGATGCAGCCATGCCGCCAGCCTAGCGATGAGCCGTGACAACAGTCTTGGCGGTCCACGGCTCAACGTGGCGGCGGGGGTGGATCCGCGCTGCCGCTGCCTCGCCGGCTGGGTTAGGGTGGAGACGTCGCGACTGGCGTGGGTGGGCCACCACCGGGGAGCGACTGAGACGGCGGGATCCAGCCGCCCGCCTGGGCTGGACCGGCAACGCTGATTGACTCAGGAGAGATCACGTGACGACCATCCACACCGCACACAACCAGAACCTTGCCCAGTTCGACCCCGAGATCGCGGGAGTGCTCGATCTCGAACTTGAACGCCAGCGCACGACGCTGGAGATGATTGCGTCTGAGAATTTTGTGCCGCGCGCGGTTTTGCAGGCGCAGGGATCGGTGCTGACGAACAAGTATGCCGAGGGCTATCCGGGGCGTCGCTACTACGGCGGATGCGAGGCGGTCGACCAAGCCGAAAACCTCGCGATTGAGCGAGCGAAGGCCGTTTTTGGGGCGGGCTACGTCAACGTTCAACCCCATGCCGGTGCCCAGGCCAACGCTGCGGTGCTGCACGCGCTTGCCAAGCCGGGCGACACCATCCTCGGTCTGGCGTTGGATCACGGCGGACATCTGACGCACGGGATGAAGATCAACTTCTCGGGCAAGATCTACAACGCGACGGCCTACCAGGTCGATCCCGAGACGATGCGCGTCGACATGGATCAGGTTCGCGAAGCGGCCCTGAAGCATCGTCCGACGGTGATTATCGCCGGGTGGTCGGCGTACTCGCGCCACCTAGATTTTGCGGCGTTCCGCGAGATCGCCGATGAGGTTGGCGCCTACCTGTGGACCGATATGGCCCACTTCGCCGGCCTTGTCGCCGCGGGACTGCACCCGTCGCCGGTTCCCTATTCCGACGTCGTGTCGACGACGGTCCACAAGACCCTGGGCGGGCCGCGCTCGGGCATGCTTTTGGCCAAGGACGACACCTTGGCGAAGAAGCTTAACTCCGCGGTATTCCCCGGCCAGCAGGGCGGTCCCCTCATGCATGTCATCGCCGCGAAGGCCGTCGCCATGAAGTATGCCCAGACCGAGGAATTTGCCGATCGCCAGGCGCGCACCCTTGAGGGTGCGAAGATCATCGCCGAGCGTCTGTGCGCTGACGACGTGAAAGACACGGGTATCCGGCTGCTGACGGGCGGCACGGACGTTCACCTCGTCATGGTGGACCTGCGCGACTCCGCCCTCAATGGTCAGGAGGGCGAAGACCTCCTCCACGCCGCCGGCATCACGATCAACCGCAATACGGTGCCGTTCGATCCGCGTCCGCCGGCCGTGGGCTCGGGATTGCGCATCGGTACCCCGGCGCTCGCGACCCGCGGATTTGGAGCTGAGGAATTCCGTGAGGTTGCCGACATCATCGCGACCGCACTCGTCGACGCGTGCACCGGCGAGGCCGACACCCAGGCCCTGCGCGAGCGAGTCTCGGCGTTGACGGACCGCTTCGCCCTCTATCCCGATCTCAACCAGTCGAACTGAGGACGTCATGCGTAAGGGATGGAATGGCCCGGCGCGCCTGCTCGACGGAGCCGGGATTGCCGCCACGATCAAGGACGAACTGGCCGAGCGCGTGCGGGTACTCACCGAACGCGGTTACACCCCCGGGCTGGGAACGATTCTCGTCGGCACCGATCCCGGCTCGGTGGCCTATGTCGCGGGCAAGCACCGTGACTGCGCCGAGGTGGGAATCGCCTCGATTCGGGTGGACCTCGACGCCGATGCGACGCAGGAGCAGATCGACGCGGCGATCGATCAGCTCAACGCCGATCCCGCCTGCACGGGCTACATCGTTCAGCTGCCTCTGCCGCGTGGTATCGACCAAAACACCGTGCTTGAGCGAATTGATCCCGACAAGGACGCCGACGGGCTTCACCCGATGAATCTGGGGCGTGCCGTGCTGCGTGTATCCGAGCCGATCGAGTCCCCGCTGCCGTGCACGCCGCGCGCGTGCATCGAACTCATGCAGCGCCACGGCATCGACCTGGAGGGTGCCGATGTGACCGTCGTCGGACGCGGTACGACCGTCGGCCGCTCCATTGGGCTGCTGCTCGGGCGTAAGGACATCAACGCGACGGTGACGTCGTGCCACACCCGCACCCGAGATCTGGCGGCTGCATGTCGAGGTGCCGACGTCATCATTGCCGCCTCGGGCCAAGCCGGGCTCATCACCGCCGACATGGTCAAACCCGGTGCTGTCGTCCTCGACGTTGGCGTGTCGCGCATTACCGATCCGAGCACGGGAAAGACCCGCTTGGCGGGCGACGTTGCGGACGGGGTGGACGAGGTGGCTGGCTGGTTGTCGCCGAACCCCGCCGGGGTCGGACCGATGACGCGGGCCCTGCTGCTCGTCAACGTCGTCGAGGCGGCGGAACGGCGCGCTGGCATCCGCTAACGGATCAGCGGAGCCGGACGAGTCCGGGTACGGTGAGAGCGAAGAAAATCGACTAAGGAGGACGGCGCATGCACGTGCCAAGGGGCCGAACCGTGACACGGACGCGATGGGCAGCGCTAACGCTGTGCAGCCTCGCGGTCCTTGCGACCACCGCGTGCGGGGCGGCGGGATCGCAATCGGCACCGTCGCATGCGAGTTCGCGCGCGCCGATTGTGTGCTTCGCGGATTCGGCAGCTGCCGAGACCTCCGTGACCGACGCCTACGTCGCCGCCGTAAAGAAGGCGGCAACCTCCGATAGTGACGACAAGCTGACCGTCCGCGATCCCTATCGGGCGGAAACGGCGAAGGAAGCTCTCGATGAGGCGGCGAAGGCCGGATGCGGCACCGTCATCACGACCTCCGCGTCAATGGCATCGGGGGCGCGCCAGGCGGCTCGAACCCACGACGACATCGTCTACGAGGCCGCGGGCATCGCCCTCAGCGACAAGAATCCCGCGAACCTCGTCGCCCTCAACATGGGCTTCGACCAGCCGGCTTTCCTCGCTGGCTACGCCGCTGCCGGGACAACGCGCAGTGGCATCGTCGGTGTCATCTCGGCATCCACTGAGACCTCGCGCACCGTCGAGGGATTCGCCGCCGGCGTGGACTTTTACAACCAAGCCAAGGGCACGGGTGTCGTCGTCAACGGCTGGAATGCCGCGACGAAGAAGGCCGGAGCCGCGACGTCAGACGCCGAGGTTCGCGCCCAGGTTGGCACCCAGGTGGGACAGAAGGCCGACATTATCCTCGTCGACGCCGATGCCTATTCCCCGGCGGCACTCGCCGCCCTCACCGACGTCGATTCGGAGGTGTCGGTCGTTTTCGTCGGTGAAGACGCGTGGGAGACACACGCCGATTCCCGCGACGCCATCATGACGTCTCTCGTCCCCGATCCCGACGCCCTCGCCGGTCCGATGCTCGCGGTTGCGCGACTCGATCGCGTGCACGCCGGCAGCGATGTCGGGTTCACGAGGACGTATTCGTCGGCCCACCTGGCGGATTTCCGCAGCTGGGGAGTGCGCCTCAACGACGAATTGGTTCACGATATTGACTCGCTGCGCGCCCAACTGGCTAAGGGTGACATTGTCATCGGAGAAACATCGAAGTGACGACAACAATCGCAACCGTTAACGTCAACGGAATTCGAGCCGCGTTCCGCAAGGGAATGGGGCAGTGGCTGAGCGCGTGCGGGGCTGACGTCGTGCTGACACAGGAAGTTCGCGCCCCCCACGACGTCGCAGCCACACTGTTTGGCGACGAGTGGGACGTGCGGGTTCTCGCCTCACAGCTGAAGGGCCGCGCGGGGGTGGGAATCGCCTGCCGGCGTTCCAGCGGCATCACGATCAGTGAGGTGGTTGAGGACGCGATTGCGGACGAACACGAATCCGACTCGGGGCGGTGGCTCGAGGCCATCCTCGACGTGCCGGGGAGGGTGGAGCCGGTGCGCGTCGTCTCGGCGTACCTGCATTCCGGGCAGGTCGATTCCCCCAAACTGACCTACAAGCTGTCCCACTTCGCTCGCGTGGAGAAGCGGCTCGCCGAGTTGGCGAGCGACGGCATCGATACGCTCGTTGCCGGTGATTTCAACGTCGTGCGTTCCGAACGCGACATCAAGAACTGGAAGGGAAACCACAACAAGACCTCGGGTGTCCTCGACGAGGAAATCGCCTTCCTCGACCGATGGATGACGGATCAGTGGGTTGACGTGTCCCGCGCGCTCGCGGGTGAGCAGCAGGGGCCCTATACGTGGTGGTCATGGCGCGGCAAAGCCTTCGACAATGACGCGGGGTGGCGCATCGATTACCACATGGCGTCTGCTCGGCTCGCGGCGAGCGCTGGCGGGTTGCGGGTGGACCGAGCGGATAGCTACGACGAGAGGTTTTCGGATCACGCTCCCCTCGTGGTCAGCTACGAATGAGTGCCTAGCAGTGAGGGCCACCCGCGCGGGTGGCCCTCACTGCTATTGCGTTCCTCAGCGCGTGCGCAAGACGTTGCGCAGGTGAGCTGCCTTGCGCTCGTGGTGGCGCAGCCGGCGACGCAAGAACATCTTGACGGGGCCGCGCCCGCTGAAACGTTCGGTGTCCTCGGCGTCGTCGTCGATCCGATTGGGGTCGGTCTCGGGATCGAGATCCACCGAACCGGTGAGGCTGAGGTGCGGCCACGCCAAGGTGGAGCGGTCCGACAAGGTGACGTAGTTCGGCGTCTCATTGGCGTGCAAATGGTCGGCATCGTTGGGCTTGGCCGGCTGCGGCGGGTTCGCGATAAACGCCGCGGTCAACAAGACGACGCGCGCCAGCAGGTTGACCCACAGCATGATCGTGATGATCGCGGCGAACGGGGCGAGCAACGGCGAATCGACCGCAGATACGGCCGACGTTCCCACCAGGCGCAGAATGCCCGATCCGACGACAAAGATTCCCGCCCCCATGAGGAGATCGCGGCGCATCGGGCGTATGCGCGAGACGACGCGGACCATGACGACGAGGACGATCGCGTCGACGAGGGCGGCGAGGACGACCGTCGTCGTCCCGACGATGCGCGTCGCCACTGTCGAACCAATCCCCAGGGGTTCGAGAATCGCCGGACCAATCGTCGAATTGACGGTCGAGACGACTGCGGTGACGAGGACGCCGAGGAGCATAAAGGCGAATCCCGCGAGATCGCGAAGTTTATCGAAAACGGGATTGTCGGGAACGACGTGGATGCCGAACATCAGCCGCAGCGAATTCTTGATCGCCGTCATCACGGCAGATGCAGAGAACAGCAGGGTGACGACGGCGATAATCCCGGCGATCGACAAGACGTTCGTCGACTCGATCATCGTCGTCGGGTCAACCAGCCCCTCGGTTCCGTTCCAGCTCAACAAGGACGGAACGGTGTCGTTGACGGCGCGGAAGACGGCGTCCATGAGATCCGGGCGCGAACCGAGGATGCGGAAGGTGATGGTGATGCCGATCGTCAGCGCCGACGCTAGGGAAAACAGCGCCGTGTAGGAAATACCTCCGGCCAGCAGGTTGCCGCGGTTACCGGAATAGCGCGTGAAGGCTCGCAGGACGCGCAGGGACATTGCCCAGTCGGTGATCGCCTTGATTTTGCCACCCAGCGTGGGGAAGTCGGCGACGGAGCGCAACGACGGGGTTGCTTCCGGATAGGTCGATCCAACGGGATCAGCAACCTGCTTGGGAGAGGAATTCATGGCGCATACGCTACCAGGCCGCCTCATCGCCTCACATATAGTGGAAGGGTTGTAGCAGCGAGGCGAAAGGCTGGGCATGGGCGCCGACGTTTATTTCACCGAGGCATGGACGCAGACCGAGGGCGCGCAGCGCGTGCGCACCCTGTTCGAGAATAGCTACGGGGCGCAGCCCGCCGGGGTCTGGCAGGCACCGGGACGCGTCAACCTCATCGGGGAGCACACCGACTACAACGGAGGGGTCGCCTTGCCGATCGCTCTTCCTCACCGGACTTACGCGGCGATGTCGCCGCGCGAGGATCGCACGATCCGGCTCGTGTCCGCCCAAGATGACGGGGGCATTCGCGAGGTCAGCCTGGATGAGATCGGCCCCGCAGATTCTGCGCACCGCGTCGAGGGCTGGCCCGCGTACGTGGCTGGTGTCGCATGGGCGCTCGAGCAGGCGGGCGTTGAGGGCATCCGCGGTTTCGACCTCGCCATCGATTCGTGCGTCCCCTTCGGCTCGGGACTGTCGTCGTCGGCGGCCCTCGAATGTGCCGTCGCCGTGGGCCTGGATGCGCTGTTCGAGCTCGGCCTTGCCGGCAGCGCTGAGGAACCGAATGACGAGGGGCGTAAGACGCTTGTCGCCGCGTGTATTCGCGCGGAAAACGACGTCGCCGGTGCGAACACAGGTGGCCTGGATCAGGCGGCGTCACTGCGCTGCCGCGAGGGTGAAGCACTTTTCCTTGACTGTCGAACGGGGCGCACCGAGGGCGTCCCCTTTGACTTGGCGGCTGAGGGCCTGGCACTGCTCGTCACCGATACGCGCGCTCCGCACTCGCTGGCGGACGGACAGTACAACGAGCGCCGCGCGACGTGCGAGGCGGCTGCGGCTGAACTTGGCGTTGACGTGCTGGCGGACGTCACCGATCGCGACGCCGCGATCGAGAAGCTCGATGATGAGACTCAGGTCAAGCGCGTGCGCCACGTCGTCGACGAGATCGAGCGGACGTATGCCTGCATCGATGCCCTGCGCTCGGGGCCGCTGCGCGGTGACGTGCTCGATCAGGTCGCCACCCTCTTCGACGGCTCTCACGATTCGCTGCGCGATGACTATGAGGTGACGTGTCCCGAGCTCGACACCGCCGTCGACGTGGCTCGCGCCAAGGGCGCGCACGGTGCCCGAATGACCGGGGGCGGATTCGGCGGCTCCTGCATTGCCATCGTTGCGGCCGATCAGGTTGACGAGATCGCCCGCGCCATCGCCGAGGCCTACGCGGAGGCCGGGTTTAACGCACCGCAGTTCCTCCTCGCCTCGCCGTCGTTGCCCGCCGGTGCGGTGAGCGAGTGAGCAGTCTGCACGTCGTCATCCCCGCCGGCGGTGCCGGCACGCGGTTGTGGCCGCTGTCGCGTCAATCGTGGCCGAAGTACCTGCTGGAGGTCGAGCGGGAACGCAGCCTGCTGCGCGCGGCAATCGAACGGGTCGAGCCGCTGGCGGCTGACGTTTGCGTTGTGACGTCGCCGGCGACGGCTCGACTCGTGGCCGAGCAGGTGGATGGGGCTGCCGTTCCCACCGAGGTCATGGCCGAGCCGAGCCCGAAGAACTCGATGCCGGCGATCGGTTTGGCGGCGGCCATCATTGAGTATCGCCACGGTCGTGACGCGCTCGTGGGATCCTTTGCCGCCGACCACGCCATCGCCGACGAACAACGCTTCCGCCGCGTGGTTAGCGAGGCCATGCGGGCTGCCGACCACGGGTGGATCGTCACGATCGGGATTACCCCGACGCACCCAGCGACGGGATACGGCTACATCGAGACCGGTGCGTCGATCGACGGCCTAGCCGCGCGCGGAGTCACCTCGTTCACCGAGAAACCCGATGCGACACGTGCCGGGCACTACCTCGCTCGGGGTGGATACCTGTGGAATGCGGGGATGTTCATTGCCCGCTGCGGCGTGCTTCTCGACGCGCTCGCCGAGGAACATCCCGAGATGGCGCGCGGATTGCGCGCGTTGGCTCGACTCGACCGTCCCTCCCGGCAGGCCAACGAGATATGGGACGCGCTGCCGGCCATCGCCATCGACCATGCGGTCGCCGAACCGCAGGCGAGCGCGGGTCGCGTGGCGGTGTGTGCGAGGCCGGCGATATCGGCTGGTCCGACGTGGGCGACTACGCGGCGCTGGCTGAGTGCACGCGCGACGCCGACGGTATCGCGAGGGTCGGTGACATCACGGTGACGGGAATTGACGCGCCCGGGAGTCTTGCCGCCGCGTCGGCCGCCTCGCAGGGCGAGCACGTCATCGTCTGTGGGATCCCCGACGCCATCGTCGTTCGTGCCGGCGACACGACCCTCGTGACGACGCGCGCGTGGGCCGGGCGGATCCGCGAGGTGCGCGAGCGCGCGAGTCACGATCGGTCGAGCGAGTAGTCGCGGCGGTGGTCGCCGCGACGCACAATAGAGCCATGACGAAGATGCTTCCGACGCCCCAACCTGACGCCTATCGACGCGGCGCCGTCGAGTTCCGCGGACCCGGGCGCCCGACCGAGACGTCCGAGACGCGCCTGCTCGCTGATCAACCGGATACGTCGTGGCTGCACACGGACACGTGGCGGGTACTGCGGATCCAATCGGAATTCGTCGAGGGCTTCGGAGCACTCGCCGAGCTGGGACCAGCCGTCTCAGTGTTCGGGTCGGCACGCACCCCGGCCGACGACCCGAGCTACGCGATCGGTGTCGACGTCGGGCGAGAGCTCGCCGAACGCGGACTAGCGGCCATCACCGGCGGCGGCCCGGGCCAGATGGAGGCGGTGTGCCGCGGAGCCAACGAGGCCGGCGGAATCGCGTGCGGACTCGGGATTGAGCTACCGCACGAACAGGCACTCAACCCATGGGTGAATCTCGGGATCTACTTCCGCTACTTCTTCGTCCGCAAGACGATGTTTATCAAGTATGCCCAGGCATTCATCGTCTTGCCCGGAGGATTTGGCACGCTCGATGAATTGTTTGAGGCCGTGACCCTCGTACAGACCCGCAAGATCAAATCGTTCCCCATCGTGTTGATCGGGACGAGCTTCTGGTCCGGGCTCGTCGAGTGGATACGGGAACGGCTCATCGCCGAGGGCATGGTCGGGGAGCGCGACGTCGATCTGTTCTACGTGTGCGACAGCGCCGCCGAGGCCATCACATGGATCGAGTCAAAGTGGACGGCGACCAGCTGATCGCCTGCACCGGTGTGCGCGCGTGAGCAGGTGCGCAACGGCTTGTCCGCAAGATATACTATCCGTCAGTCAGATGTTCGGCGGCGCGTTCGCGCCGAAGGTCAAGGAGACGTGTGGTATGGCAGCGATGAAGCCCCGTACGGGAGAAGGGCCACTTGAGGCCGTGAAAGAGGGACGTGGGATCGTCGTCCGTGTTCCTCTCGAAGGCGGCGGCCGCCTGGTGGTCGAGATGACACGTGAAGAGGCTGACGAACTGCGCGATGCCCTCGCGGCGTTGTAATCGGTAGCGATGTGCGTGACGGCGGGTGGATGTCCACCCGCCGTCACGCACATATGAGCGCTACAGCGAGACGGCGACCGTCAGCCCGTCCCCACACGTCAGCGTCGACGTCAACAGGTCGGGGTCGTCGCAGAGGAACCGGACGGCCTGGCGCATTGCCACGGTTGCCGCGTCTCGGCGCGCGGGATCAGGCACGCGGTCGTACCACAGCGAGTGGACGAGGACGATTAATCCGCCACTGCGCACGATGCGGCGTGCGTGATCGAGAATCGGCACCAGGTGACGCTGGTCCGCGTCGAGAACGACCATGTCGTAGCCGGCCGACGTCATACGCGGCAGGACGTCAAGCGCTCGACCGTTGATGAGACGGGTGCGCGCTGCTGACACCCCGGCATCCCGAACGGCTGTGCGCGCCGATTCGATGTACTCGGCATCGGTATCTATTGATGTCAGCACGCCGTTGGACGTCATCCCCTGGAGCAGCCAGAGGCTGGTGACGCCCGCCCCTGTGCCGACTTCGATGACAGCCTTTGCCCCGCACGAGGCCGCGAGCATCCGTAGCGTCGCACCTTGGGCAGGTGAGATCGGGCGAGCGTCGAGTTCGACGGCGCGCTCGCGCGCGCGTAGGGTCGCCTCGTCCTCGCTCACGGAGTCCTCGACCCACGCCCAGCTCAGTGCCTTGTTGTCGTTAATGGTGGTCCCCCTCGATCGCGCGGTGGCTACAGCGGTTTGACGCCGAGGTTGCGACCACTGAGCGAGCGCTTGCTTGTCGCCAGCTTCTCCGCAACGACGTCGAGCGCCTGGGCCGCGGGGGAGTCGGGGGCCGCGATGGCAACGGGCGTGCCCTGATCGGATCCCTCGCGCAGGCGAATGTCGATCGGGATCTGTGTGAGCAGAGGAACGGAGTAGCCGAGCTGCGTCGACAGGTGGTCAGCGACCATCTGGCCACCGCCGGAACCAAACAGCTCGAGGCGAGAGCCGTCTTCTTGCGGCAGGTAGGACATGTTTTCGATGACGCCGGCGACATGCTGCTCGGTCTGCGACGAGATCGACCCGGCGCGCTCGGCCACCTCTGCTGCCGCGACCTGCGGAGTCGTGACGACGAGGATGTCGGAGTGGGGGAGCAACTGGGCGATGGAGATCGCGACGTCGCCGGTTCCCGGTGGCAGGTCGAGCAGGAGGACGTCGAGGTCGCCCCAGTAGACGTCGGCGAGGAACTGCTGAAGCGCACGGTGGAGCATGGGGCCGCGCCACACGACCGCCTGGCCGTCGGGCACAAACATCCCGATGGAGATGACCTTGACCCCGTGGGCCTCGGGGGGAACGATCATCTGGTCGATGACGGTCGCCTCGTCGCTGGCGCCGAGCATGCGCGGGATCGAGAAGCCGTAGATATCGGCGTCGACGACGCCGACCTTGAGGCCGCGCCGGGACAGCGCCGCAGCCAGATTGGCGGTTATCGAGGACTTGCCGACCCCGCCCTTGCCCGAGGTGATCGCGTAGACCTTCGTCAGCGAATCGGGACGGGCAAAGGGAATCTGACGCTGGGCGCCCTGAAGCTTCTGGGTGAGCGCTTGGCGCTGCTCCGCGCTCATGACCCCCAGATCGACCTCGACACCGCCGACTCCGGGCACGGCCGAGACCTTGTCGATGACGTCGGCCTTGATCTGATGCTGCAGCGGGCACCCGGCAACCGTGAGATCCACGCCAACGCGCACCTGGTCGCCCTCGATCGTGATGTCGCGAACCATGTCGAGGTCGGTGATGGCCCGGTTAAGCTCGGGATCGATGACGTGAGAGAGCGCCTGGCGCACGTCTTGCTGAGAAACGGAGGTCATGGCGTCATCCTATCGACTTCGGTGTCTGGCGTCGTCTGGCGGCGCGGCGGCATCATCGCTGAGCGCGGCGTCACGCACGCTTTGGCGAGCGACGTGACGCTGACGGTCGTCCTCGATGAGCTCGGCCAGCAGGTCGCGCAGCTCGGAGCGAACAAAGTCGCGGGTGGCGACGTCGGCCATGGCCGCACGCAGCGAGGCGATCTCGCGCAGCAGATACTCGGTGTCCGACAGGTTGCGCTCGGCGCGACGGCGATCCTGTTCGGCCGTGACGCGGTCGCGGTCGTCCTGGCGGTTTTGCGCCAACAGGATGAGGGGCGCGGCATACGACGCCTGTAGCGACAGCATGAGGGTGAGCGCGGTAAACCCGAGGCTGCGCTTATCGAACTGCAAGGACACGGGAGCGAGCGAGTTCCACGCGATCCACGCGACGACGAAGATCGTCAGGTAGACGAGGAACTTCGGGGTTCCCGAAAAGCGCGCGATGACCTCGGCGGCATTACCAACGCCCTCGCCCTCGAGATTGATTTTCGGCACCTGTAGCCGGCGACGCTCACGTGGGGTATCGAGGTTCTCAGCCATCCTGGCTCCTATTCATCGTCTCGTCAGTCACACCCTCGTCGGCATCGCGCCAATCGTCGGGAAGCAGGTGGTCAAGGACGTCGTCGACCGATACCGCGCCCAGGACGTGTTGGGAGGAGTCGACGACCGGGATCGCCGTGAGGTTATACGTCGCCAGCAGACGCGTGATTGTCCCCAGACTCGTGTTCGGGTCGACGCCCTCAAGCGCGTCGTCAATGATCGTGCCCAACGCCGTTTGCGGCGGTTCGCGCAACGCCCGTTGAATGTGGACGACACCGAGATAGCGCCCCGTCGGGGCCTCCAACGGCGGGCGCGACACGATAATGAGGGCCGCCAGAGCCGGCGGAATGTCCTCGCGGCGCACGTGTGCGAGCAGCGTCGCGACGTTGGCGTCGGGTGGCAGGATGACCGGCGAGGGCGTCATCATGCCGCCCGCGGTGTTTTCGCCATAGGCCATGAGTCGGCGCACGTCGGCGGCCTCCTCCGGCTCCATCGCGGCCAGGAGGATCCGCGCCTGGTCCGGCGGCATCTCGGCGATGAGGTCGGCGGCGTCGTCGGGTTGCATGGCATCGAGGACGTCGCCGGCGCGGCGAACATCCAGCGACGACAAGATGCCGACCCGGTCATCCTCGCCCAGCTCCTCGAGGATGTCGGCGAGGCGTTCGTTTGTCAGCTGATGGGCGACCTCGTTGCGGCGTGTTTCGGGAAGATCGGCGAGCAGGTCGGCGAAGTCGGCTGCCTTCAAATCCTCGGTCATCGACAGCAGGGTCGTCGCCTCCTGCGACATGGCCGATTGCTTGGCCAGCCCCGAGACGTCCTCGGGCGACACGAGGAATGTCTCGCCGCGGCGCAGCGACAGCCCGGAATTCTGGCGACGAACATACAGGTGGGTGACCACCCAGTTGCGCTCGTCATCTTGTTCCATCGCCATGTCGAGCACCTTCACCGGACCCGTCTGGTCGTTCATCATGACGACGCGGTCCAGCAGCTCGCCGAAGACCGTCGCCTCGCCCGGGCGCTGCGAGAACTGGCGGATATTAATCAGCCCCGTTGTGATGACGGCACCCGGTTTGATGGCGGTCACGCGCGTGATCGGCAAGAACACACGTCGGTGCGTCGCCACCTCGATGACGAAACCGATGACCCGCGGAGAAGACGTGAAGCGAAGTGTGACGACGGCGTCGCTGATTCGCCCCACCGCGTCCCCGATGGGGTCAAAAACACTGGTCCCCGCCAGCTTGCCGATGAAGACGCGCGAGCGGATGGAACGAATGGAATGGGTACGCCTAGCCACGTGGCCAGGATACGGCAGAACCCCACACGGGCCAGTGCGCGGGCTGGGGTGGAAGGCGCCGGCAAATTTTGGCAAGGTGAGGGCATGGCAGTGTTTAAGGCCGACCGTGGAGTCCCGCGCGGAATCGAGATCGCGCGCTACGACGACGAGGACGCCGCGCTCGCGGCGGTCACGTATTTGGCCGAACACGATTTCCCGACCGAGCACATTTCCATCGTCGGCGAGGGCCTCCTCATGGTCAACGACTCCCAGGGGCGTCCCTCCGCGGGGCAGGCGTTCGTCGCCGGAGCCTCGTCGGGCGTGTGGGTGGGCCTCATGGCCGGCCTCATCGTCGCGCTGTTCACCCCCAAGCTGCCGCTATCGGTCATCCTCATCGGGTCCATCGTGTCGGCCTCGCTCGTCGTCGGGCTGATTCGGATGAGTCGGCAGGTCTCCGCGCGCGGGCGCTCTGGCGGCGTCGTCTACGCGCGCCGGCTCGTCGCGACGACGTATGTCCTTGTCGCGAAGGCGCGCGCGGCCGAGGCGATCAGGCTGCTGAGTGACCACGCGGGTCCTCGGCCTCCCGCACGCACCACGCAGGCCCCGGCGCCGCTCACCGACGCCGACGGGCGCCCGAAATACGGCGTGAGGCGCGGCGACGCCGAAGACGCCGCATCCGGGTCTGGCCAACAGGAGTAGTCTTAGCGGTTGCCACCACGCACGCCGGTGCGTGTCTCGCGAAGGAAGGTCCCGCTACGTATGGCTATCCGCTCTGATCTGCGCAATATTGCGATCGTTGCCCACGTCGACCACGGAAAGACGACGCTTGTCGATCAGATGCTGTGGCAGGCGGGCGCCTTTGGCGATCACGTTGGACGTGACGCGCAGACCGAACGGGTGATGGACTCCGGCGACCTCGAGCGGGAAAAGGGCATCACCATCCTCGCGAAGAACACCGCCGTCACCTATCGCGGTGCCGAAGCGACGAAGCGGGGATTCGACGACGGCGTGACGATCAACGTCATTGACACCCCAGGGCACGCGGACTTCGGCGGCGAAGTCGAGCGCGGGCTGTCGATGGTCGACGGCGTCCTTCTGCTCGTTGACGCCGCCGAGGGGCCACTGCCGCAGACGCGCTTCGTGTTGCGCAAATCGCTCATTGCCCAGCTGCCAATCATCGTCGTCATCAATAAGGTCGACCGCCCCGACGCGCGCATCGCCGAGGTCGAATCCGAGACCATCGATCTGCTGCTCTCCTTGGCCGACGACCTCAGCGGCGAAGGTGTCGACGTCGACCTCGATTCGCTGCTCGAAGTCCCGGTTCTCTATGCCTCGGCCAAAGCCGGCGCCGCCTCGTCGAGCGCCCCGGCGAATGGGGCCGTGCCCGAGGGGGACTTCACCGAGCTGTTTGGGACGATCCTCGACGCGATTCCGGGACCTCATTACGACGAAGACGCGCCGTTGCAGGCGCACGTGACAAACCTCGACGCCTCGCCGTTCCTCGGTCGCCTCGCGCTCGTGCGCATTCACAACGGCACCCTCCGCAAAGGGCAGCAGGTCGCCTGGGTGCGTCATGACGGCTCGACCCAGCAGGTGAAGGTCACCGAGCTGCTCGTCACCGAGGGGCTGGAGCGCATGCCCGCAGAAGAAGCCCATGCCGGTGACATCGTTGCGGTTGCCGGTATTCCCGACATCACGATCGGCGAGTCTCTTGTCGACCCCGACGATCCGCGCCCTCTCGAGCTCATTACCGTCGACGATCCGGCGATCTCGATGACCATCGGCATCAACACCTCGCCGTTGGCCGGGCGCGTCAAAGGCGCAAAAGTGACGGCCCGCCAGGTGAAGGATCGCCTCGATCGCGAACTGATCGGCAACGTCTCGCTGCGGGTGCTGCCCACCGAGCGACCCGACGCATGGGAGGTCCAGGGCCGCGGTGAGCTCGCGCTGGCGATCCTCATCGAACAGATGCGGCGGGAGGGCTTCGAGCTGACCGCTGGCAAACCGCAGGTCGTCACGCGAACGATCAACGGGAAGACCCACGAGCCGATGGAGCACACAACCGTCGACGTTCCCGAGGAACACATGGGGACCGTCACCCAGTTGATGGCCGAACGCAAGGGGCGGATGCTCAGCGTGACGAATCAACGGCACGGGATGGGTTCGACTCGAATTCCTCGTTCCCGCCCGCGGCCTCATCGGCTTCCGCACCCAGTTCCTCACCGAGACACCGCGCGGCACGGGCATCGCGACGTCGATCGCGGCCGGGTGGGAACCGTGGTGCGGCCCCATTCAGCGGCGCAAGACCGGCTCTCTGGTGTCGGATCGCGCCGGCAAGGCGACGCCGTACGCGATGATTCAGCTCCAAGAGCGCGGCTCCTTCCTCATCCAGCCGGCGTCGGAGGTCTACGAGGGGCAGGTCGTCGGCGAGAACCCGCGCGGGGAAGATATGGACGTCAACATCACGCGCGAAAAGAAGCAGACGAACATGCGCTCGGCGACGGCCGAGACGTGGGAGGGTCTCGTTCCCCCGCGCACGCTCACGCTTGAGGAATCGCTGGAATTCGCCGCCGATGACGAGTGCGTGGAGGTCACGCCCGAGGCCATCCGCATCCGCAAGGTCATCCTCGACCAGACCGAGCGGTTTAAGGAGGCAGCTAAGCGTCGCCGTGCCGCCCGCGACTAGGCCACGCCCAGCACCGTCAGCACGATGAGGCCGGCGTTGAGGACGACGACGATGACGCAGATGAGCGCCATGATGGCGGCGACGATCCGCGAATTGCGCCACGTCCCCATGATGTCTGTGCGTCGGGTGTAGCGGGCAAGGGGGATGATCGCGAAGGGGATGCCGAACGACAGCGCCACCTGACTGACGACGAGTGCCCACGACGGATTCGGGTACGCCCACAACACGATGATCGCCGGAACGAGCGTGATGAGGCGGCGCACGAGGAGCGGAATGCGCACGTGCAGTAGCCCCTTCATGATCTCTGATCCCGCGTAGGCGCCGACCGACGTCGAGGCCAATCCCGAGGCGAGCAGACCGATCGCGAAAATCGCCCCGACGATCGGGCCGAGTGCGCCGGTAATCGCCGCGTGGGCGCCCTCGATCGTGTCGGTGCCCGCGACGCCGCCCAGCGTCGACGCGGCGAGGAGGAGCAGGCCGATATTGACCGCACCCGCGACGATGAGCGCCCACACGACGTCGTGGCGGGTCGCGCGAAGGAGAAAGTCGACGTTGCGCTCGGGCGCGCGGAAGCGATCGTTGACCAGCGATGAATGCAGATAGATGGCGTGCGGCATGACGGTGGCACCGAGCATGGAGGCCGCCAAGAGGACCGAGGTCGTATCGGCGAAGCGCGGGACCAGTCCACCGAGAACGCCGGCGGGCGAGGGCGGAGACAGGAACAATCCGCACAGGAAGCCGACGGTGATGGTGACGAGAAGGACGCCGACGATCGCCTCGAATTGGCGTTGCCGGTGGGCGTTTTGCAGCGTGAGCAGGAGCATCGACGCCGCGCCGACGACGATGCCGCCGACGGGTAACGGCAGGGCGAACAGGAGATGGAGGGCGATCGCGCCACCGATGACCTCGGCGAGGTCGGTCGCCGCGGCGACGAGCTCGGCCTGGACCCAAAAGGCCAGGCGTCCGGGACGGGAGAGACGATCGCCCAGCAGCGCCGGCAGTGATTGGCCGGTGACGAGACCGAGTTTCGCCGAACAGTATTGGATGAGGACGGCCATCGCGTTAGCGAGGACGAGGACCCATACCAGCAGGTAGCCGTACGTCGACCCCGCCGAGATGTTTGCCGCGACGTTGCCGGGATCGACGTAGGCGACCGCCGCAACAAAAGCCGGACCGAGCGAGGCCGCGAGGTGGTGACGCGACGTGGGAGTGCCTGTCATGGCACCGATCCTAGCGAAGTTTCGGTTACCCGTAAAAATAAGATGTGCATGTCCGAAATCGCGGGGGGGGGGGGGCTTGTTTGGGGTCGGGAAACCGCTATTCTGAGAACACTCTGTTCTCATCCTCATCTGTGGAGATCCCCCATGAGCCTACGTATGAGCCGTGGCGTGCTGAGTGCGGTGGCCGCCCTGTCGCTGGTCGCGACTGTCGGACCGCTGGCACACGCCGAGGACGCGACGACGCAGCCCCCGTCGGCACCGACGACACAGCCCGCACCCGAACCGACGACATCGCCCGGGTCCGCCGTACCGGCCGAGTCCGCGACCCCGTCGGAGACCGCGCCCGCAGAGGAAACGGGAGAGACGGCCGCGCCCTCTGAGCCTTCGGAGGCGCCGGCGAGCGCCGATGCGTCCGCCCCGGTGAGCGTGCCCTTTACCGAGGGACTGGCGCTGTCGGTGGTTCCGCGCTCGGGGCCGTTCAGCACGGCGAAGCACCCGACGCTCTCGTTCGGCGCGCGGACAAAGGTGGGATGGGCGTGGCCCCAGACCGGTGTCATGATGCCCGGCGACTTCACCGGCGACAGGCGTTCCGACATTCTGCTGTTCTTCGTTGAGGACGGCTCGGTGAAGATTCGCCTCTACCAGGGCACCGGCAGTGGCGGGGTCACCACCGTCGGCGTCATCGGGCAGGGCTGGAACGAGTTCGACTACGTCAGCGCCGCCGACGTCACCGGTGACGGGCGCGCCGACCTGATCGGGCGAAAGAAGAACGGCGAACTGTGGCTGTACCCGTCCGGCGGGATGCGGTTCGTCGATGGTCAGCGCATCGGTTGGGGCTGGCAGGGGATGCGTTCCCTCACCGCCGTTCCCGCGCCGAGCTGGGGCATGCCCTCGGTGATGGCGACGGATCAGGCGGGACGCCTCTACCGCTACCCATTTACCAACCGTTCGGGCCGATTCGGCGACCCGATCACCTACGGATTGGGGTGGACGAACGTCTCGCGGATCATGCCGGCCGGTGACGTCGACGCCAACGGTCAGCCGGACTTCTACACCACCGACTCCGCCGGGGACTTTTATCTGTATCAGGCCAGCAACAACGGCCGGGCCTACACGTCGTATCGCATGGGCAACGGCTGGTCGATCATGCCGCAAATCATGGCCGTGCCCAACACGCTGGGAGCCGGCGTCTACGGGATTGACACCGCCGGCGACCTGTACTGGTATCCCATCAACACCCGCGCCGTTGCCAAGCCGTCGCCGTGGCTCACGCCCGTGACGAGCATTCGCAAGCCCGGCTGGACCGTGACGCCTCAACTGGGGTGGAACGGGACGAAGGTTCGCGTCGTCCGCCTCGCGCTGGGCCAGGGTGCCCCGCTGGATGCGTCGATGACCTTCACGTCGTCGACACGCAGCGCCGTCGTGCGTTTCCAACAGCGCGCCGGTCTGGGTGGGTCCGGCGTCGTCGATCGCACGACGTGGGGTCGGATGACCGGGCGTGACTGGTGGATGGATAACTGGCAGGCGCAGCCGCGCGTGGGAGTGAATGCCTCGCGCGCCGAACGCGTCGAAGCGATGATCGCATTTGCCAATTTGGCAAAGGGCGCCCCCTACACGTGGGGCGGCGCAGGGCCGTGGAACGATGGCTTCGACTGCTCGGGACTGGCGCTTCAGGCGATCTATTCGGCCGGGTACGATCCCCAGCCCATCAACGTCGTCTCGCACGCCGGTCCGACGTATCGCACATCGAAGGAGCTCTACGCTCACCCGAAGCTCGAGCGGGTGCCGTTCTCACAGCGCCAGCGCGGCGACCTCGTGTTCTGGCAGGGGTCCGGCGGCATCTACCACGTCGCGATCTATCTGGGGAACAACCAGATCATCGAGGCCAACTACGGCTATGTTCGCCAGCGCGCGCTTTACAACTGGGGCCAGATTGCGCCCTACGTCAAGCGTGTCGCGCACTAGGGTTCGGGCATGAATCGCAAACGCATGCTCATCGCCGCCGTGGCCGTCGTTGCCGCGGCGGCGATCGCCGTCACCGTCTGGTTGGTCCTCAGCCGCGATCCCCGGGCGGGCGTCCACGAAAAGGCGTCGGGACCTGTGGTCACCTCAACCGTCGGACCGAATGCGTCAATGCCGGCGATGAAGGCGGGATCGGAGGGGTGCGCGGCGATGGACGGGGTGCTTTCTCATCTGTTGGCGTCGACCCCCGAGGGTCGCGCGTTCACCGAGAAAGCCTCGACGCGGCTTGCGGCGACCGGTGGTTCCGTTGATGACGACTCGTCGGCAACGCAGTGGATTGCGTTCCTGCGCGTCCTCGCTGCTCACCGCGCGGAGCTGGCGGACGCGGCCGGGCACGAGGAAACGGCGCGGGGAGTCCTCGGTGACCTCGACACGGTCGTTGACGTGCAGCCGAAGCTGCTCGATGGGACCATCGCCGAGTTTGACGATCCGGAGGAGGCCATGCGCCGAATCCAAGCGGGCGAGGACGTCGAGGAGCGCCAGGAGTATCGCGACGCGTCCAAGCGGGTCTCGGACGCGCTCGATCGGCTGTCGTGGTGCATGCCGACGTGGCCGGTTGTCTTCTAAAGCGCGGCGGGGCTAGCGGCTCGGTGAGTGCGCGACAATCGCCTGCTCATACATGCAGCCCTGCCGTTCGGCGAACGCCGCGGGACTAAAGCGCGTGCGCGCGTACTCGCGCAGGGCGGCCGGCGCGAGATCGCCACTCCGGCGGCGGCGGTAGACGTCTTCCATGGTGGTCACGAGTGCCGCGTGGTCATCAACGGGGACGAGGCCGCCGGTCGCGCGAGAAGCGTAGGAGCGTCCCGCGGTGGTCGCGGAGGCAACGATCGGTGTGCCCGACGCCAGGGCTTCGCCAAGGACGGTGCCTCCGGCCTCGACGCGTGAGTAGAGGACGAAGCAGTCGGCGTGGCTCATAGCCTCGGCGATCGCCGCGCGATCAGCTGGCGGTTCGATGCTGACCCGCTCGCTGATGCCCAGCCTCTGCGCGAGCTCGGTGAGCAAGCGGGCAACCTCTCCGCTGGCGCCAATGATTCGGCATCGGATATCGGCGTGGGTCTCGGCCAGCGCGGCGCAGGCCTTGACGACCGTGTCGGCGCGCTTGTTGTCGTCAACGAGAGAGACATGGAGGAACGTGAAGGTCTCGCCAGGTTTGCGCAGCGCGGTGTCAAAGAAATACTCGGCCACGGGCAGCGGCACGGTCGTGAACGGCGCGTCGTAGTACGTGGCCAGCGCCGCGGAGAACTCTGACGCCACGCCGATGCGGAAGGCGGCCTCTCCGACGTAATCTCGCAGCCGGCACGTGCGGGGATGGTTGGGCGGAAGCTCCAGGGACGACGGGCGGTGCTCGGTGAACCCGTAGGGCACGCCCCAGGCGTGGGCGAGTTCGCGCGCGACGAGGAGCCCCGGAAGCGCCGAGTGGGCGTGGATCACCTCGGGCGGGCGGTGGCCGCGCCAGCGGCGGATGATCGCCTGCGCGCGCTCTTTGGCGACAGCGCTATCGCCCATCTGCGCGCGGGGCGGAGGAATGGGAACCCCGAGTCGCACGATGCGGGGATCGTCGCGGTCTTGATGCATCGTGAGGGCATGCCGCGGCCCCTGACGGCGCAGCGTGGCAGCCGAGAGCGGCGATGTCGCGGCAACGGCGACGCGGTGCCCGGCTCGGCGCAGATGCTCGACCTGCTCGGCGAAAAACGACCCGTTGAGGGGAGCTTCCGGTGTCGGGTACCACGAGGGCACCCACAGGATTCGCCGTGGCACGGTAGCGCTCATGGGCGTCAGTCTAGTCAGCCGTGCCGCAACTGCGGTGCAGGGAGGCGCCAGATGCCACTGGGGGAGGCGGACTCCGTGGCATACTGGAGCGCGGATGGTCTACCGCGAGGAGGAAACCGACAGTGAGCACCGAATTTATTCCCGCAGCACACCCCATCATCGGCGAGGACGAGGTCGACGCCGTTTCGCGGGTCATTCGCTCGGGGATGGTGGCCCAGGGACCCGAAACCGCAGCATTCGAGCAGGAATTCAGCGAGCAGATGGTGGGGGGAGCGCACTGCGTCGCCGTGAATTCCGGTACCTCGGCCCTGCACACCGGATTGCTCGCCGCCGGGGTCGGGCCGGGTGACGAGGTCATCGTCCCATCGTTCACCTTCGCTGCCACGGGTAACTCCGTCGCCCTGACAGGCGCGACGCCGGTGTTCGCCGACATCGAGGACGACTATTTCTGCCTCGATCCGGCCAGCGTGGAGGCGGCCATCACCGACAAGACCGTCGGCATCATGCCGGTTCACCTCTACGGGCACCCGGCGAACATGGATGCCCTGGGGAAGATCGCCGAAAAGCACGGCCTCAAGCTGTTCGAGGACGCCGCCCAGGCCCACGGTGCCACGTGGGGCGGCCGGCCGGTCGGCACCTTCGGGGCCTTCGGTGCTTTCTCGTTCTACCCGACGAAGAACATGACCGCCGGTGAGGGCGGCATGATCACCACCGGTGATGGTGAGCTGGCTCGCCTCGCAGCCATGATCCGCAACCAGGGCATGGAAAAGCGCTACGCCAACGAGGTCGTTGGCCTCAATAACCGCATGACCGACATCAACGCGGCGATCGGCCGCGTCCAGCTGGCAAAGGTCGGGGAGTGGACCCGCCAGCGCCAGGAAAACGCCGCGTTTTTGACCGAGAACCTCGAGGGCGTCGTCGCGCCGAAGGTCGCCCCGGAGGCCACGCACGTCTACCACCAGTACACCATTCGCGTTAGCGCCGATCGCGACGGCTTCGTCGCCGCGCTGAAGGACGAGCACGGCATCGGTTCGGGCGTGTACTACCCGATTCCGAACCACCGCCTGCCCTCGCTCGCGCCCTACGCCCCGGGCCTCGAGTTGCCCCACACCGAGAAGGCCGCGGCCGAGGTCATCTCGCTGCCGGTCTACCCGTCCCTGACGCGCGAACAGCTCGAGCGCATCGTCACCGCGGTGAACGCCGTCGCGAAGGCGGGTGCGTAAATGGCAGCCACGCTTCGTTACGGCGTCATCGGCATCGGGTCGATGGGTCGCCACCACGTCCGCAATATCCGCGAGACGCCGGGCATCGACCTCGTCGCCGTCGCAGATCCGGGCGGCGATCGCTTCGATGTCGCCGGTGACCTTGAGGTCCTGTCCGACGTCGAGACGCTCATCGACGCCGGCATCGACGCGGCCGTCGTGGCCGTGCCGACGGTGTACCACGAACGCACGGCACTGGCGCTGGCGGAAGCTGGGGTCCACTGCCTCGTCGAGAAGCCGCTCGCCGGCGACGTCGAATCCGGGCAGCGGATCGTTGATGCGTTCGACCGGGCCGGTCTCATCGGCGCGGTGGGATACGTCGAGCGGTGCAATCCTGCGCTACTTGACATGCGCCGGCGCATCGCCGATGGCCAGCTGGGCCAGGTCTATCAGATCGTCACGCGTCGCCAGTCCCCGTTCCCCGCGCGCATCTCGGACGTCGGCGTCGTCAAGGATCTGGCTACCCATGACGTCGACCTGACGGCCTGGGTTGCCGGTTCGTCCTATGCGCGCGTCAGCGCCGAGACCGCCTACCGGTCCGGCCGCGACAACGAGGACATGGTGTCGGTGACGGCGACGCTCGCCGACGGCCAGCTCGTGTCGAACCTCGTCAACTGGCTGACGCCGTTCAAGGAACGCACGACCATCGTCACCGGCGAAAAGGGTGCCCTGGTCGCCGACACCCTCATGGGAGACCTGACGTTCTACCGCAACGGTTCGATTCCCGTGGAGTGGTCGACGGTCGCGAACTTCCGCGGCGTCTCCGAGGGGGAGGTCACCCGGTACGAACTGGCCAAGCGCGAGCCGCTGCGCGTCGAGCACGAGCAGTTCCGCGACGCCATCCTCGGCACGCGCAGCGAGCACGTGTCTATGCGCGAGGGCCTGGAAGCCCTGCGCGTCGTCGAGGCCATCTTGTCCTCGGCCTCGACCGGCACGACGGTGAATCTGTAGCGTACGACAGCACTTCGGGGCGGCCTCCCACGTGGGAGGCCGCCCCGAACCGTATCGTCATCGCCCGACGGGTCTCGTCGGATTGAGGGCGTCGCCCGTCTCAGCGGCTCTCGTCGGTGGCGTTGTCCGGCACGCGTGCGGCGGCCAGCGCGACCTCGCGGGCCAGCGACGTGATCTTGCGGTCGAGCACCGAGCGACGCTTCGACGCCGTCACCAACGAGGCGAGGAACGCGACGAGCAGCAGGTAAAGGACGAGGTCGGTCCCGCGACCGACGCCGATGACGTGCGCGGCGCGCGAGACGAGCTCCGGCCAGATCACCGAGATCGCGGCGAACACGGCGAAGAGGGCGACGCCAAGGCGGCGCACGGCCGTGTTGCGGTCGGAGACCCGCGACTTCATCAGCCCGTAGGAGGCGAGCAGAATCGCGATGATCAGAATAGCTTTGATGACCACGGATGGCTCCTAGTCGATGATGAGATCGGTGAGGATGTTGACCGAATTCAACAGGCTTTGGCCCTTCGCCCGCGAGTAATCGGTGTAGGTGATGTGCACGGGATGCTCCGCCCACGGCAGCTCTGTCTTTGCCAGTTGGACGACGATCTCGGAGGCGTGAGCCATGCGGTTGTGGTTGAGCCGGATCTGCCCGACGGCGCGGCGCGACAACACGCGCAGACCGTTGTGAGCGTCGGTGAGCTTCACTCCGGTGCGCATCGCGGTCACGCGCGCGGCCGTCTTGAGCACGATGCGCTTGGCCAGGCCGGTTTCCGCACGGCCCTGCAAGAAACGCGAACCGTAGACGATGTCGAGGTTTTCCCGCGCCCCGCGTTCGACCATGGCGCGGGCATCGTCGACGCTGTGCTGGCCGTCGGCATCGAACGTGACGACCCACTGCTTGGTCGTCGCACGCATGACGTAATCAAATCCCGTCTGCAGAGAGGCGCCCTGCCCAAGGTTGATGGGATGGGGTATGACCGTGGCGCCGGCCGCGAAGGCTCGCTCGGCCGAATCATCCGTCGAGCCGTCGTCGATACATACGACCGTGGGAAATACCTGGCGCACGGACGCGATGACGTCGGCGATGACCTGTGCTTCGTTGTACAGCGGGATGACGACGCAGGTGTCGGTGCAGGCGGCATGGGGCATGCCCCCATTATGGCAGGTAGGGGCGTGGGTGCGTATCTGCCGTAGGATGAGGGCGCAAACAGCGGTGCGAGTGAGGAGCAAGCATGCGGGACATGGGCGTGAAAGTCGTTGATTCGGCGGACGTGGCGGAGGACGTCGTCGTCGGTTGTGGGACGAGCATCTGGCACCTCGCTCAGGTGCGCGAGCAGGCAACCCTCGGGTGTAACTGCATTATCGGGCGCGGGGCTTATATCGGCGAGGGCGTGGTGTTGGGCGACAACTGCAAGGTGCAGAATTACGCCCTCGTCTACGAGCCCGCATTCCTCGAGGACGGCGTCTTTATTGGGCCGGCCGTGACGCTGACGAACGATCACTTCCCCCGCGCGATCAACGCCGACGGCACGCGCAAGTCGGCGAGCGACTGGGAACAGGTCGGCGTGACGATTCGGCGCGGGGCGGCCATCGGGGCACGTAGCGTGTGCGTCGCACCGGTCGAGATCGGTCCGTGGGCGATGGTTGCCGCCGGCGCTGTCGTCACCCGCGACGTGCCCGCATATGCTCTCGTCGCCGGTGTGCCCGCGCGGCGAATCGGCTGGGTCGGTCCCGAGGGCGTCAAGCTCGTCGCCGTCGACGGCGCGCCGGGCCGCTTTCGCTGCCCCGTGAGCGGGGACGAGTTCGTCGAGACCGCCCCCGACACGCTGGAGCGGGCATGAGCCGGCGCGGCTTCGTCCGCATCGTCTCGCGGATCTTTCCGCCCGAGGCCGGGGCGGCGCCGCTGCGACTTGGAGGCGTCGCGGACGCCGTAGCGCGTTCCGGGGCACGCGTCGAGGTCATCACGACGACGGTCCCGCCCGGAGCCGCGGGCGAGGACGAGGCGCACGACGTTCGACGCATCCCGGTGGTCCGCGACAAGGACGGATACGTCAAGGGCTACGTGTCCTACCTAAGTTTCGATATCCCCGCGTTTGTCCGCCAGCTCGTCGGCCCTCGCCCCGGGATTGTCCTTGTCGAGCCGCCTCCGACGACCGCGGCGCTGACGCGCATCGCCTGCGCCGTGCGCGCAGTTCCCTACGTCGCCTACGCTCCCGACGTGTGGTCGGAGGCCGCGCGCGCGTTCGCGCCCGGCATCGTCGTCGCGGCGCTGCGGGCCATGGAATCGTTTGGCTACCGCGGCGCTCGCCGCGTCATCGCCATCAGCGACGATGTTGCCGCGACGGCGAGAGGCATGGGAGCGCGTCGCGTCGACGTCGTTCCCAACGGCATCGACACGGATGTCTTCACCGTGGACGGTCCCGAGATCGACGCTGTGCGTCGCGACGAACTGGGAATCGGTGATGCCCCCTACGTCGTGTACGCGGGAACGGCATCGCAGTGGCAGGGCGCGGGAATCTTCGTCGAGGCGCTCGCTCGCGTGCGCGACGACGTGCCTCACCACCTCGTCTTCCTCGGTAAGGGCAGCGAATGGGACAGCATCGGCGAGGCGAGTTACCGTCTGGGAATCGCCGATCGCGTCCACATGCTCGGGACAGTGCCGCCGGCCGAAGCCGCCGCGTGGACACGCGGTGCGGCAGCATCGGCCGTGTCGTTGCGCCCCGGTGTCGGCTACGACTTCGCCTATCCGACGAAGATCCTCTCGAGCCTCGCCTGCGGCACCCCCGTCCTCTACGCCGGCCCGGGTCCCGCCGTGAGCGATATCCGCGCCGCGGACCTCGGCTGGGCCTGCGACTACGACGCGGACGCGCTGGCCCAGGTGTGGCGCGGCGTGAGCCAGCGCGATGCCACCCAGCGCCAGCGCGTGCGCGAGTGGGTCGAGACCCATCGCTCGCTGCGCGCCTCGGCCACCCGGGTGGCCGAGATCCTGCGCGATGCCGCTAGCGGCGAGTGAGCAGGGCCTCGACGACGGCTTCGGCAGCGTGACCGTCACCGTAGGGTGACGCGGAGGTTGGCTCCGGAGCGGGACGCTGGGCAGCCGCGCGCAGCGCGTCGCCCGGTTCAACGAGGACGTTCCACCCCAACGACACCGTCTCGACCCACTCGGTTTCCGGCCGCACCGTCGTCGTCGGCACACGCAGCAGGAACGCTTCCTTTTGCAGCCCGCCGGAGTCGGTGACGACGCCGGCAGATGCCACGGCCGCGGCAACGAGATCGGGATAGGCGAGCGGGCGATGCGAGATGAGGGTGCCGCGGTCCAGAGAAATTCCGGCGCGCTCGCACGCGGCGATGAGGCGCGGGTGGGCGAGGATGACCGTCGGCAGATCCAGGCACGACAGGTCGTCAAGGATCGCATCCAGGCGCGCGGGATCGTCCGTGTTGTCGGGACGGTGAATCGTCGCCAGCCGATACTGCCCGGCCTTAAGACCGAGTTCGGCCTCAAGGGGATTGGGCTTGTCGGCGACCGCGGCCTTCGTCGTCATGACGACATCGGTCATGACGTCGCCGACGACGACGGTGCGCTCACCCAGTCCCTCGTCCGCCAGGTGCGCAGCCGCGACGTCGGTGGGCGCGAGCAAGAGGTCGGCGAGGTGATCGGTGGCGACGCGGTTGTGTTCTTCCGGCATCCGCCGGTTGAACGAGCGCAGCCCGGCCTCGAGGTGTGCCAGGGGCAGGTGAAGCTTGACGGCGTCCACCGCGGCCGCCAGCGTCGAATTGGTGTCGCCGTAGACGAGCACCCAATCGGGATTCTCCTCGACGAGGACGGGTTCGAGCCGCTCCATCATGCGTCCCGTCTGCGCCCCGTGCCCGAGCGAGCCGACGTTCAGGTGATGATCGGGTGCGGGAATCGCCAGGTCGGCGAAGAACACGTCGGACAGCATCGGGTCGTAGTGCTGGCCCGTGTGCACGATGACGTGGTCGACACCTGCGGCCGCACACGCGTGGGCGATGGGAGCGAGCTTGACGAACTGGGGCCTCGCCCCAACCACCGAGAGAATGCGCATGCGCCCAGTATAGGAACACCCGGGGAGTCGCTAGGATGAGGGGACGCGCGAGGGAGGGAGCGGTGGCGGTGACACGAGGCCGATATGCGGCGATCAAACAGGCACTTGCCGATTCACGGCTATCGCGAACCATCCGGGCGCAGCTGCAAGCCAGCCCCGTGCTGCGCCACGTGCTGACGCTGGTGTCGGGCACCCTCATTGCCCAGGTTGCCGCGCTCGTCATCAACGTCTTCCTGGCCCGGGTGTTTTCCCCGGCGGAATTCGGCGAATTCGCCATCGTGTTGTCAGCCGCCGCCCTCGTCGCGACGATCGCGGCGGGGCGATTCGACATGGCCATGATGCTGCCGGCGCGTGACGACGAGGCGCGACGCCTGAAGACGCTTGCTACCCGCCTCATCGTCATCTGCTCGGTCCTGTCCTCGATCGTGTTCTTCTTTGCTCGCTCCTTCGTCGAGCGCCACTACGACTCGGTCGTGCTGTCGTGGGTCTTGGTATTCGTCGGCGTCATCGTGTTTTTCCAGGCCGAGACGGCCGCCATTCAATACTGGTTTAACCGGCGTTCCGAATACCGGATTATCGCCGTCAATCGCGCCCAGCAGACGGTCATCGTCTACATCGCCCAACTGCTGCTCGGAGTCATCGGAATCGGGGGCGTGTGGGGTCTCTTCGTCGGGCAGTGCCTGGGACTCATGAGCGCGTGGTGGTATCTGCGCCGCCACGCCGGCCAGTTGCGTCGCCCCGTTGCCGCCGATACCGCGTCGATCGGCGAGCTGGCACGGCGCTACAAGAAGATGCCGCTCCTCAACGGCCCCAACGCCATCGTCGACGCCATTCGTCTCAACGGGATCAACCTGTTGATTGGAACGGCGTCAACCGGATCGCTCGGCCAGTTCACGATGGCGTGGCGCATGTTGCAGGCGCCCCTGGCGCTCATCACGGGTGCCGTGTCGCAGGTGTTCTTCCAAAAACTGTCGACGGTCAAGCCCGGCGAGATGGTTCCCCTCGTCCGCCTCGTCATCCGGCGCTCGCTGCTGTTTGGTCTGCCGATCTTCGGTGCGATCGCCGTGCTCAGCCCGTTCCTGTTCCCGCTCGTCTTTGGTGAGCGGTGGAGCGAGGCCGGACAGTTCGCTCAGGTGCTGTGTCCGTGGATGTTCCTCATGCTGGCGACCTCACCGATTTCGACGATCTTCGTCGTGACGGAAACGCAGGGGCGGTTGCTCGTCTTCGCCGTCGTCTTTTGCATCGTTCCGTTGGCGTGGCTGGCGTGCTCGCCGTGGGGATTGCTGGCGACGATCACCGTGCTGTCGCTCATGATGGCCCTCATGCTGTGCGTCAACCTGGCCATGGCCTATCAGGTTGCCCGGCGCTTCGACGCCGGTCACACCAACGCGCGGTAGTGCTCCTCTAGGGCGGCCACCGTCGCCTCGGGGACGTGGTGGGCGCGTACCCACGCATTGCCGGTCTCGCCCGCGGCAGCTAGTTCGCGATCCGTGAGCGACCACGCGGCCAGGGCCTCGGCCACGAGCGAGTCTAGTGATGTCGTCGTGATGCCCGGGGCCGTGAACGGGCTGAGCACTGGCGTGCCCTGCGCAAGGGCTTGAAGATCGAGCATCGACAGAGCAGGGACGGCCTGCTGACCGATGACGAGGCGTGCCGAGGCGAGGAACACCTGGAGGGTGTCTATCTCCATCAGCGGGTGGCAGATCACCCCGAGATCCGCGGCCTGCGTCGCGTAGGTGCCCCAGTCGAAGCCGTGGACCTCGACGCCGGCCTCCACCAGGCGTCCCGCGGCGCGCACGAGATCCATGCCGCCCTTGGAATCGTCCCACCGCGCGGCAACGACGAGGCGGCGCTGGCGCCGGGTTGCGGTCGGGGTCAGGAAGCGCGGGGGAATGGGGTTGGGCAGATAGTGGGCATCGGGGCGATAGGGCGTGACGAGGTCCGCGAGGTCGGGGGTCGCGAAGAGGACGAGGTCGGCACGACGCAGCGCGGCCCGCAGCAGCGCGGAGTGGGGGTGGCGATGAATATCCGTGCGGATGTCCGAGCCGTGCAGGTGCAGCACGGTCGGCGCGTCCATGCCCCACGCGTAGTAGCCGTTGACGCCGTAGTGGACGTGGACGATGTCGGCACCGCGGCGAAGCGCCAGGGAACCGGCGTAGTCGCGGGCCCGGGCGCGAATGGCTGGGCCCCAGGGGGGAGTGGCTGCGGGGATGCGGTGAAGGCGCCAGTTCTTTCCCTGCGAGCGCGCGGTCTCGACGAGGGTCGAGGGGACACGGGCGACCTCGTTGATGTGAAGGACTCGCGTCGCTGCGCCATACATACGAAGCCTCCCAGCCGGTATCTGCTCGTCGTCTATGATAGCCACGGAAGTGATGAGGAGGCGGCCCGTGCGACAGATGATTTATCACGTTCCCTATCCCATTAGCGAGTCCTCGCGTGCCGCATCGGCAATTCGCCCGCGCGCCATGCGCGACGCCTTTATCGACGCGGGATATCGGGTCTACGAGGTCTCGGGTGACGCCGCACGTCGGCGCCGGCGTATCCGCGCGCTCATGCGTCGCATAGCGCTCGGCGAGACTTTTGACTTTTGTTATTCCGAGTCCTCGTCGCTGCCGACGTCGCTCACGGAATCGCGCCATTTCCCGCCGCACCCTTTCCTTGATCTCGTTTTCCTCGCCCGGTTGCGGCGGCACGGAATTCCCGTCGGGCTGTTTTATCGCGATATTTATTGGCGAGATCGCGCTTATGTCGATTCCGTCGGGCCGGTCGCGGCGGAGGGGATGCGTGCCCTGTACTACTGGGATCTCGCCTGGTACCGCGCGGGCGTCGATCGCCTCTACCTGCCGAGCCTGGCGATGGGGGAGGTCGTCCCGCTCGTGCCGCGCGAGCGCCACGCCGCGTTGCCTCCCGGTCTCAGTCCCGTCGACGTCGCCACTCCCGACGGGAATCTCCACGTGTTCTACGTCGGCGGGTTGGGCCAGCACTACCGCCTCGACCTCCTGCTCGCCGCGGTGGCTGATGTCGAGGGCGTGGAGCTGACGGTGTGCGTCCCGAGTGAACAGTGGCAGGCTCACCGAGACGACCTCGAGCCGCTGCTGACCCCGCGCGTCCACGTCGTCCACGCGAGCGGGGAGGAGCTGGAGGAGCTGTATGCGCGCGCGCACGTGTGTTCGCTCGTTGTCGAACCCTCGGCCTACCGCGACTTCGCCGTGCCGCTGAAGCTGTTTGAGTACCTCGGGCACGCCCGCCCCGTCCTCGCGACGGCCTCGACGCTGGCGGGAAACATGGTCGAGCGCGAGGACATTGGCTGGACCGTCACCTACGACGTCGAGCACCTGCGCGAGACCCTCACCTATCTTCGCGACCATCCCGACGAGCGGGCGGCGAAGTCGGCCAACGCCCGCAGAGTACGCGCCTCGCACACGTGGCAGGCGCGTGCGCACCAGGTCGCGCGGGAGTTAACGGGCTCGGCGCGCGCCTGAAGGCGCGAGCGTGCGGGTATCGTAGGGACGGATTGACTCGGCCAGTTGGGAGAGGGACACATGCGCATTGCCGTCATCGCTATGGGAAAGATCGGGCTTCCCCTTGCCGTCCAGTTCGCGGACGCGGGCCACGACGTCATCGGCGTCGACGTGAACGAAACGACGGTTGCCACCATCAATGAGGCGCGCGAGCCGTTCCCCGGCGAGGCCCACCTGGCTGACAAGCTCGCCGAGCTCGTGCCCGCGGGGCGCCTGCGGGCGACGACGGACTACGCCGAGGCCGTGCCCGGCGCCGACGCGATCGTCCTCGTCGTGCCGCTGTTCGTCAACGACGAGACCTGGCAGCCCGATTTCGGCTGGATGGACGCCGCGACCCAGTCGCTGGCCGAGCACCTCACGCCGGGCACGCTCATCTCCTACGAGACGACGCTGCCGGTGGGGACGACTCGTCACCGCTGGAAGCCGATGATCGAGTCGATCTCGGGCCTGAGCGAAGGCACGGACTTCCACCTCGTCTTTAGCCCCGAGCGCGTCCTCACCGGGCGGGTCTTCGCCGATCTGCGCCGCTACCCCAAGCTCGTGGGCGGCCTGAGCGAGGACGGCACCCGGCGCGCCATCGACTTCTACTCCCAGGTGCTCTCCTTCGACGACCGCCCGGACCTGCCGCGCCCCAACGGCGTGTGGGACATGGGTAACGCCGAGGCGGCCGAGATGGCGAAGCTGGCCGAGACGACGTATCGCGACGTCAACATCGGCCTGGCCAACCAGTTCGCCATCTACGCCGACAAGGTGGGCATCGACGTCGAGCGCGTCATCGACGCGTGCAACTCGCAGCCGTATTCCCACATTCACCGCCCGGGAATTGCCGTGGGCGGCCACTGCATCCCCGTCTATCCCCGCCTCTACCTGTCGACAGACCCGGACGCGACGATCGTGCGCACGGCGCGCCAGGCCAATATGGGGATGCCGGGATACGTCGTCGGCAAGGTGGCCGAGACCCTTGGCGACCTCGAGGGTCGGCGCGTCGTCGTCTTCGGGGCGTCGTATCGCGGCAAGGTCAAGGAGACCGCGTTCTCGGGTGTGTTTGCCACCGTCGAACAGCTGCGCGAGCGCGGCGCCGAGGTGCTCGTTCACGACCCGATGTTCAATGACGACGAGCTGCGCGGATACGGCTGGGAGCCCTACCACTGCGGGGAGCCAGCCGAGGCCGCGATCGTCCAGGCCGATCACCCGGAATACGCTACGCTGACGCCGGCTGACATCCCCGGGATCAAGCTGCTGGCCGACGGGCGGCGGGTCACCGATCCCGACCTGTGGCACGGCACACCGCGCCTTGTCATCGGCAACGCCTAGGCGATCACCGGCGGCGGAGGCACGCGTTTGCCCGTCACCATCGTCGAGGCCTCGACGCGGACCATCCCGCGACGGGTCTCGATCGTGACGTGGTCCGCAGCAACCTCGGTGAGCGTGCCGACGGCATCGTAGAGCCCGTCGGGTTCGCGACGACGAACGACGACGCGTTCGCCGACGCGCCACGCGAGCCACGGCAGGGCCACAGGAGTGTCGTCATGCGCTTTATTCATCGTCAGACCATACTAGTGAGGCAGGTACCGCCTGCCCCTACTCGAGGAAGGACTCGCCATGACCTACGTCATTGCGCAACCGTGTGTTGACGTCAAGGATCGCGCCTGCGTCGACGAATGCCCCGTCGACTGCATTTACGAGGGCCGGCGCACGCTGTACATCCACCCCGAGGAATGCGTCGACTGCGGCGCCTGCGAACCCGTGTGCCCGACCGAGGCGATCTTCTACGAGGACGACCTGCCGCAGGAGTGGTCGGATTACTACCGCGCGAACGAGGACTTTTTCACCAAGCTGGGTTCACCCGGCGGTGCCGCCCAGGTCGGCGCGCAAGACTACGACGACGACATGATCGCGAAGCTGCCGCCGCAAAACCAGGACTATCAGGGCTAGCCGTGGCGACCCGGCCGACGCAGCTGCTGCCGACGTTCCCGTGGGACACCCTCGTGCCCGCTCGCAAGCGCGCCGCGGAGCACCCCGACGGCGTCGTCGACTTGTCGATCGGCACCCCGGTTGACCCCGTTCCCGAGATTGCGCGCGACGCCTTCGTTCGCGCCAGCGACTATCCCGGATACCCCCCGACGATCGGCAGCGCCGAGGTGCGCGAGGCGATCGTCGGCTGGGCGAGGCGTCGCCGCGGCGCCAGTGCGCTCGACGCTGCGGGCGTGTTGCCGACGGTTGGGTCGAAAGAACTCGTTGCGTCGCTGCCCGCTCAGCTGGGCATCGGTGCGGGGGAGCGGGTGCTCTTCCCGCAGATGGCGTATCCGACCTACGACGTCGGTGCGCGTCTGGTCGGTGCCGAGCCCGTCGCGGTGGGTCCGGATCCCGCCGAATGGTCCGATGCATCCCTCGTTTGGCTGAATTCGCCGTCGAACCCCACCGGGCGCGTCGACGACGTCGAGGCACTGCGCCGCATCGTCGCGTGGGCGCGAGCACACCAGTGCGTCGTCGCCTCGGACGAATGCTATGCCGAGCTCGCGTGGGAGGGACGTTACGCGATCACCGAGGACGGGCTGTGCCCCAACAGCGACGCCCACGGCGTTGGCGCCCCGTCTATCCTCGACGACGCCGTGTGTGACGGGGACTATCACGGCCTGCTCATGGTGTACTCGGCCTCGAAACAGTCCAACATGGCGGGATATCGCGCGGCCTTCGTCGCCGGCGACACCCAGCTCATCGCCGATCTCGCCGAGGTGCGCAAGCACGGCGGCCTCATGATGCCTGGCCCCTCGCAGGCGGCGCTGGCGGCAGCGCTTAGTGACGATGCGCACGTGGCGATGCAACGCGAGCGCTACCGCGCTCGGCGCAACAACCTCTTGGCCGCGGCTGCTGTTGGCGGACTCGTCAATCACCCGCAGTCTCACGCCGGCCTGTACCTGTGGCTGGGGGTCGAGGACGCCTCGGTCACCAGCGCCGAACTCGTCGCGGCGTTCGCCGACCTCGGGATCGTCGTGGCTCCCTCCTCGTTCTATGGCACCGCCGAGCCCGGGCGCGTTCGCGTTGCCTTGACGGCCTCGGACGAAGACATCGCCCGCGCCGCTCAGCGGCTGACTCATTTTTCCGTTCGCCGCGCGAAGTAGCTCGACATCGAGTAATCTTTTTCCCATATCTGCTGTAAAGACGGTGACGCCGAGCGACGCCGCTCGGGTACCACGAGGAGACGAGGAGGGCTCTATGTCTGAAGCAGAAAACGCTGAGCAGGTGTGGCCGAAGGACGAGCAGGGCAACGATGTCCCCGGCGTCTTGAGCGTGAAGGGGCAGACCATCGAGTTTCCTCACGTCGCTGCGACTGACGGCGACCAGGGGATCGACGTCTCGAAACTGCGGGCGCAGACCGGGCTGGTTGCTCTTGACCCCGGCTTTACGACGACGGCGTCGTGCACGTCCGAGGTGACATTCATCGACGGTGACGCCGGCATCCTGCGTTACCGTGGCTATCCCATCGAGCAGCTGGCGCGGCACTCGACGTTCCTCGAAGTCGCCTACCTGCTCATCAAGGGCGAACTCCCCGATGCCGCCACGTTGGAGAACTGGGTCGCGCGCATCAAGCGCCACCGCCTGCTACACGAGAACTTCAAGGCGTTCTTCACGGCGTTCCCGCACCGTGGTCACCCCATGGCGATTCTCCAGGGTGGCATCGCGGGCATGGCGACCTACTACGAGGAGACGACTCAGCGCGTCCGCGATCCCGAACAGCAGGAGCTCCAGGCCGTGCACCTGCTGGCCAAGATCCCGACGATGATTAGCTACATCGCCAAGCGCTCTGCCGGCCTGCCGCTGCTCTACCCCGACTCTGACATGGGCTATGTCGAGGACTTCATCCGGATGACCTTCGGCCTGCCCTATCAGCGCTACGACATTGACCCCGTGATCGTGCGTGCCCTCGAGACGCTGCTCATCCTCCACGCCGACCACGAGCAGAACTGCTCGACGTCGACGGTGCGGCTCGTGGGCTCGGCCGAGGCCAACATGTACGCCTCGGTCGCCGCGGGCGTTGGCGCGCTGTCGGGACCGCTACATGGCGGAGCCAACGAGGCCGTGCTGCGCATGCTCACCCAGATTCGCGACTCCGACCTCACGGTTAAGGACTTCGTCGAGAAGGTGAAGAACAAGGAAGACGGGGTCAAGCTCATGGGGTTTGGTCACCGCGTCTACAAGAACTACGACCCGCGTGCCGCGCTCGTTCGCGAGACCGCGCATGAGGTGCTCGACCGGTTGGGATCAGGGTCGGACCTGTTGACGATCGCGATGGAGCTCGAAGACATTGCGCTGTCAGACGAGTACTTCATCGCCCGCAAGCTCTACCCGAACGTCGACTTCTACACCGGGCTGATTTACTCGGCCATGGGATTCCCGACGAAGATGTTCACCCCGCTGTTTGCGCTCGGGCGCCTGCCCGGGTGGATCGCCCAATACGTCGAGATGATCAACGATCCCGTCAACAAGATCGGGCGCCCACGCCAGGTTTACCAGGGCGCGACCCGGCGCGACTACGTGTCGCTGCGCCACCGCTCGGGAACGAAGTAGACGGATATACACACGAGGGCGGGGACCACGCGGTCCCCGCCCTCGTGTCATGAGCTCACCACAATGGTGAGGTTGACGTCAGCTCCGCAGCGGCCTGCCGTCCGCGTCGCGGCCCCAGGAACTCTGAGGCGAGGACGTGAGGATGAGGATGCCTTCAACGAGGCCCCAGGTCGCTGATATCGGGGCGAGCACGCCGAGCGAGAGGACAGTGATAAGAAGTTGCACGATCGCTTTGCCGGCGCGGCCGAGATAGAAATTGTGGGCACCGAGGGAGCCAAAAAGAATGCCGAGGATGCCGGCAGCGACGCGGGACTTCGCCTCGGGATAGGCGCTCGCGGGGTAGCCGGCCTGAGTCGGCTGCTCGTGGTAGGCGGACTGACCCTGTGCAGGGTACGTGCCTCCGTAGGGCGGCAGAGCCTGCTGGTCGGGAACGCCCTGGGGCGACGGTGCGCCATATGTCAGCTGCTGGGGATCAGATGGGGGGGGGAAGTCGTTGTTCGTCGACATGAGAAACCTTTCGCGAGGCGGGGTCGGGATCGAGCATACGGCATGGCCGCCCCTCACCGAAGGGGCGGCCATGAACAGGTAGATGATTCAGCCGAGGAAGGCCGCGGGGTCGAGGGTGATCTTGCTGTCCGAGCGCGGCAGCACCTCGACGCGACCCGTTTGCGAGTTGCGGCGGAACGTCACGTTGGATACCCCGGCCAAATCCTTTGCCGAGACGATGGCCGGGTCGGCAAAGTGGCCGTCCTCGCCCGGGGCAACGCCGGCGTTGGGAAGGACCGTGACCTTCGTGCCCGGGGTGACGTACAGGCCCGCCTCGACGATGCAGTCGTCGCCCAGCGGGATCCCGAGGCCGGAGTTTGCGCCCATGAGACAGCGTTCGCCCAGCGCCACCGTCGTCTGGGTGCCCGTGCCGACACCGAATGTCGAGGCGCCGCCGCCGATGTCCGAGCCCTCGCCGACCGTGACCCCGCGCGAAAGGCGACCCTCGATCATTGCGGCCCCGAGCGTGCCGGCGTTGTAGTCGACGAATGCCGACGCCGCCACCGTTGTCCCCGGCGCCAGGTAGGCGCCCAGGCGGACCTTCGTCGCCTCGCGATGCGGACGTTCGACGGGGCGACGTAGTTGACCATCGGGGGGAAGCGATCGACCGAGAGGACGTGAATGGGGTAGCCGCGATCGATGCGCAGCCGCCGGCGCGTGGCCTCAAACCCCTCGGGAGCGGCCGGCCCCTCGGTCGTCCACACGACGTTAGGCATGCGTGAGTGCAGGGACTCCAGGTTGATCGTGTTCGGCAGGACGAGGCGATGCGACAGCAGGTGAAGGCGCAGGTAGGCGTCGGCCGTCGACTGCGGCGGGGTATCCAGATCGATTGCTACCTGGACGACCGAGCGGTGGACGGCGCGCGTCGCGTCCGGTCCCTCGATCTGCGATAGCTCGGCGAGCAGGTCAGCCATGCCATCGGCCGGCTTGTCCCCGAGCACGGGTTCGGGATACCAGACGTCGAGCGTCTGGCCGTCGTCGGTTACCGTGGCGGCGAGGCCCCAGGCGGTGCGAGTGCTCATGGCTAGTTCCCCCTCGAAATAGCGGCGATGATTGTGTTGATGTCAGAATACTCGATATCGAGCTATTTCGCCGGCTGTGGCCAAAGAGAAGGCCAAAAGACCCCCATGTCGGCAGCCAGGCGCCGCGTCAGCGCGAGCGAGAGGCCAATGACGTTGTGGTAGTCGCCAACCAGATGGGTGACGTAGGGCGCGCCCAGCCCGTCGAGCGTGAACGCTCCGGCGACCTCGAGGGGTTCGCCCGTCGCCACGTAGGCGTCGATTTCATCGTCGCTGAGATCGGCAAACCTCAGTTCGGTCGTCGCCGCCGCCGAGCGCTCGTCGCCGCGCTCGTTGCCAATGAGGATGAGGGCGTGTCCCGTCACGAGGTGCGCCGTCGCGCCGCGCTGGGCCAGCCAGCGCTCGCGGGCCCGCTCGGCGGTGTGGGGCTTGCCCTGAAGCTCCTCGCCGAGGAGCAGCAGAGAGTCGGCGCCGATGATGAGGGTTGGGGTCTCGACCGGCCCCAGGTGCGCGGCGACGGTGCGTGCCTTGGCGGTCGCGAGCAGACACGTCGTCGCCTCGGCGCGTGCAAGCGGCGGCAGCGGGTCGAGGACCTCCTCGTGGGACGCGGCCAGGGCTTCTTCGTCGACGTCGGCAACGCGGATCTCGGGGTCGATACCGGCCTGGCGCAGCACCTCACGGCGCCCGCGCGAGGCCGAGGCAAGAACGATGCGGGTCATGGTGCCATGATAGAGCCATCGATAGTGACGGGCGCCACAGGGCGCGCTATAGTAGCCCGTGTGCCCATGATGGATCACCACACATCTTTGCCGGCGAACGCGACGATTCGGCGTTGCCTTGAGCGACTGAATGCCGGCGACCTCACCCTCACGCTCGCTCAGCTCGCGCGCAAGGTCGGTTGCACCGAGGCCTTTGCCGCGGAATTCTGGCTCGCCATGGGCTTTCCCACGCCCGGTCCCGATGAAGTGCGCTTTTGTCAGGCCGATGTCGAGGCGCTGCGGGTGTGGTGGCGTCTCGTCGAGGATGGGAGCCTGAGCGTCGATGCCCTCACGTCGCTGCTGCGGGCCCAATCGCACACGACCGATCGCCTCGTGTTGTGGCAGGTGGAGGCTCTCGTTGAGGAGAATATCCGTCGTTACCACCTCGACGACATCTCGGCCCGGCTCGTGACGCTGGCCCACCTCGACGACATGCTGCCCATTCTGGAGTCGCAGCTTGCCTACGCGTGGCGGCGCCAGATGGCGAACCTCATCGTCAACACGAACGCCGAGGTCGCCCTCGTCGGGCGCGAGGAAGTCGGCGAGGACGCCTATCCGCTACAGCGAACCCTGGGATTCGTCGACATGGTGGCCTATACGCTGCGCACCTCGCGGCTGTCGTCGCAGGCCCTCGCCCACCTGGTCCAACGTTTTGAGCTGACGTGTCGCGACGTGATCTCGGCGCGTGGGGGACGCGTTGTGAAGACCATCGGCGATGCCGTGTTGTGGATCTGCCACGACCTCGTGACGGGTGCCGACATCGTGTGCGACCTCATGGACGCGCTTGAGGCGCAGGAGGACATGTTGGCGGTGAGGGCTTCGCTCGTCTCGGGGCGGGTCGTCTCGCGTTTCGGTGACATCTTCGGTCCGTCGGTGAACCTCGCCTCGCGCCTGGTTGACGTCGTGCCGCGCGGCGAGATTTACACCGATGCGGCTACGGCTGCGCGGCTGGCGGCGGACGAGGCGGGGAGCCGGTTCTTGTCGGTTCCTGTCTCCAGTAAGCGGCTCAAGGGGGTCGGCGAGGTCCAGCCGTGGCGGCTCAATCGGTTGTCGCGAGTGGGTGAGAGCGAACCTGAGCCGGTCATGCACGGCCCCGAGCGCGACGAATCCGATGCGTGCGTTGAGGAAGAGAAAACTTCGCGAGGGGTGCGCCAAAGCTAAAACTTTGCCATAATAAAACGCTATGGCGACTGTTTTACTTGTTGAAGATGATCCGGCCATCGCCGAACCGTTGTCGCGCGCACTGGGGCGCGAGGGCTACGAGGTTCGCTCGCACGGCACAGGCAGGGGAGCGCTCAACGAGGCCTCTGAAGCCGACCTCATCGTCCTCGACCTCGGCCTGCCCGACATGGACGGCCTCGAGGTGGCCCGCGAGGTTCGCAAGGCGGAATTGAGCGTGCCGATCCTCATCCTCACCGCGCGCACGGACGAGGTCGACATGGTCGTCGGTCTCGACGCTGGTGCCGACGACTACGTGACGAAGCCGTTCCGCCTGGCCGAGCTGCTCGCACGCGTGCGGGCGCTGCTGCGGCGCGCCGGCTCCGACCCGTATTCCGAAGAGAACACGGAAGCCCAAGACGTGCGCATCGACGTCGGTGCCCACCGCGCCTTCCACGGCGGGCGCGAGCTACAGCTGACGGCAAAGGAATTCGATCTGTTGCGCATCCTCATGCGCGACGCGGGTTCGGTCGTGTCGCGCTCGACGATCATGACCGAGGTGTGGGGGTCAGACCCGTCGGGGTCGACGAAGACCCTCGACATGCACGTGTCGTGGCTGCGGCGCAAGCTCGGTGACGAGGCCGCTCACCCGCGCTACATCACGACGGTGCGCGGCATGGGGTTCCGCTTCGAGACCGGCCAGGGCTGATCGATGCGCCGCCGCGCGCTCGCGATGGTGCTCAAGGCGCTCGTCGCGGCGGTGGCCCTGCTGGGGCTTCCCCTAGCTGTCGTCCTGCCGACCTCCATCTGGCAGTCGCAACAGACCGCCCTCGATGACCAGGTCGCGAGCTTGGCTGGCCTCATCGGTCGACCCGACGGCGACGGGACGTTCGCCTATACGACGTTGTCCTCGTGGGCCGGCCAAGACGATAACGCGCGTACCCAGATTCGCGTGAGCGAGCGCGGGCACACGGTCTATCGTGCAGGTCCCACGATTACCGGGTGGACCCACACCGCCAGCGTGAGGACTCGGGATGGGCGCGTCTTGACCTTGACGCGGGATGCCTCGGGCACGCTCGGTTACATGGCGGGTGCCTGCGGCCTTGTCATCGTCGGGTGTGCGGTGGCGTTTGGCGTAGGGACACTTATCGCCTTGCGCGGATCGCGACGAATCGCCGCCCCGCTCATTTACCTGGCGGCTCAAGCCGAGCAGGTCGGCGCCGGCCAGGTGCAGGTGCGGCAGGCGCCGTCGGGTATCGAAGAGATTGACCTCGTCCAGGAAGAGCTGGCGCGCTCGTCGTCGCGCATGGCCGGGCGAATCGCGGCCGAACGCCAGCTGGCCTCCGACATCGCCCACCAGCTGCGTACCCCGCTGACGGCGCTGTCGATGCGCATCGAGGAGATCAGCTTTCTTAGCGACGATCCGGCGATTGGCGCCGAGGCCGAGGAGTGCTTGGGCCAGATCGATCGGCTGACTCAGGTCATGGACGATCTGAAAAACAACGCCTATCGGACCCGCTCATCGGCGCGTGCCCTTCGCCTCGATGAGGTGTTTCTTCAGCAAGAACGCGAGTGGAAGACCGAGTTCGCCGCCGTTGGGCGCGATCTCGTCTTCGTCAACGAGGCCGCCGATCGCCTGCCGGTGGCGACCTCGGGATCGCTGTCTCAGGCGCTGGCGACGCTCATTGAAAATGCCCTGCGCTACGGGGCCGGGACGGTGAGCGTGACGGCCCGGTGTGGCCAAACGTCGCGATCGCTGTTCATCGAGGTCAGCGACGAGGGCGAGGGCGTCAGCGATGAACTGGCCCCCGAGATCTTCCGCCGCGGGGTCTCCGGGCACGGGTCGACGGGCATCGGTCTGGCACTGGCGAAGGATCTCGTCGAGGCCGACGGGGGACGCCTGGAGCTGACGAGGCGGCGCCCGCCCGTATTCACGATCTCGCTCACGGCGCTGTCGGCGTCCCTTGACCCCAACCGTGTCATGCCCAAGGGTGCCGTCGTCTCGGTGGGGCGGCGCGCACGCAGAATTTAGCGCGCCGTGCCGGCGTCGGTTGGCCCGGTGAACACGACGAACTTGTAGCACAGGTAGCGAACGATGCTGCCAACAATGAGGCCGGCGACGTTACCTGAAATGTTGTCGGCAAGCGCCGAGGTCAGGCCGAGGACGTGATGGGTGAGCCACAAGAAACACAGGGCGGGCGCGGCGCCGATGACGTTGACGAGGGCGAAGTTGATGAGTTCACGCACCTTGCGATCGGTGCCGCGGCCGCGAAACGTCCACGACCGGTTGATGAACCAGCTCATCGTCGTGGCCACCGCCACCGAGATGACTTTTGCCGGCAGGGGATGGCCGGACAGAAGCGTGAACAGCAGCGCGTTAAAGAGAGCGACGTCGACGACGTAGTTCAGGCCGCCGACGAGGCAAAACTTGACGACCTCCTCGACCCACGCAGCGCGCGCGATACGTGAGATGCGCAGGTGCAGCTTGTCGAGCACGGATGCCGCTCTTTCGTCGGGGATGGTGCCCGCCCATCCTAAGGCGTGGCAACGCCGGCGGCGGCGCGGACGCTAGGCTGGAGGTGTGAGTGCACCGATTGTTGCCGTGGTTGGAGGCGGGCAACTGGCCCGCATGATGCAAGAATCCGCGAATGCCCTGGGCATTCACCTGCGTGCCCTCGTGGAGGCGGCCGACGGCTCCAGCGCGCAGGTCATCCCCGACCACCGTGTCGGGCACCCCGACGACGATACCGCGATGGACGAGTTGGTGGCGGGCGCCGACGTGCTGACGTTCGAGCACGAGCACATTCCCGACGCGCAGCTGGCCCGCCTGGCGTCCCGTTTGCCGATCGAGCCGAAGGCCGGCGCTCTCCACTTCGCCCAAGACAAGATCGCCATGCGGCAGCGCTTGAGCGCCGCGGGGATCGCGTGTCCGGAGTGGACGACGTGCCGCACCCGCGAGGAGTTGACCGAGATCGGGCAGCGGTGGGGTTGGCCCGTCGTCGTCAAGTGGGCGCGCGGGGGCTACGACGGTCACGGCGTCGCGGTCGTCACCGATCCGGCGGACATCGCGTCGTGGTTCGATGACCTGGCCGAGGGCGATGCCCTGCTCGTCGAGGAGCACGTGCCCTTTACCCGCGAAGTCGCCGCGCTGTTGGCGCGCTCGCGCTCGGGTGAGTGCGTCGCGTGGCCGCTCACTCAGACGATTCAACGCGATGGCATCTGCCACGTCGCGATGGCGCCGGCCCCCGGCCTCGACCCCGCGCTTGCCCGCGAGGCCACCGACATCGGGTACCGCGTGGCGGCAGAACTCGACGTGACCGGCGTGCTTGCCGTCGAAATGTTCGTCGTCGAGGGGGACAGCCCGCGCGTCGTCGTCAACGAATTGGCCATGCGCCCGCACAATTCCGGCCATTGGACGATCGAAGGGTCGCTGACAAGCCAGTTCGAGAACCACCTGCGCGCCGTCCTCGACCTGCCGCTCGGCGACACGCGAATGGTTGCTCCGGCCGCGTGCATGGTCAACGTCCTGGGGTCTGCGCGTGCGGAACCGCGCGACGCCTATGCCGCGGTTATGGCGCGCGAGCCGGGGGCAAAGATCCACTACTACGGCAAGGGCGTGCGCCCGGGGCGCAAACTTGGGCATGTGACGATGATCGGGGACGACATCGCCGATATTCGCCGTCGCGCCGAAGCGTGTGCGCGAGCCATCGAGGCCGACGAGAAGGGGAACTAACACATGAGTGCAACGGTTGCGATTGTCATGGGATCGGATTCCGACTGGCCAACGATGAAGGCGGCTGCCGACATCCTCGATGAGCTCGGCGTCACCTACGACGCCCAGGTCGTCAGCGCCCATCGCATGCCCGAGGACATGATCGCCTTCGGGCGCACCGCCGCGGACGCCGGCTACCGCGTCATCATCGCGGGGGCCGGTGGCGCCGCTCACCTGCCGGGAATGCTCGCCTCGGTCACGCCGCTGCCGGTCATCGGGGTGCCCGTCGCGCTCAGCTACCTCGATGGCATGGATTCACTGTTGTCGATCGTCCAGATGCCGGCGGGTGTGCCCGTCGCCACCGTCTCGATCGGCGGGGCAAAGAACGCCGGCCTGCTGGCCGCGCGCATCCTCGGCGCTGCCGATGACAGCCTGCGTGAGGCAATGACGCGCTACCAGGAGCAGCTGCGCGACGTCGCCATCGCCAAGGGAGAGGCGCTGCGCGAGCGCGTCGACGGGTGAGCGGGAACGCCGATACCGCGTGAGGGGGCGTTATAAACTTCTTGCGGGGATACCCTTTGCGTCGGATATATCGGAGGAATCATGTCCATTCTTGTGGCCGGAGGTGCCGGATATATCGGCGCCCACGTGGTGAGGCTGTTGCAGGAGCGCGGTGAGCGCGTCATCGTCGTTGACGACCTGTCCTACGGCAGTGCCGAGCGAATCGGAGATGCCCGACTGGTCGAGGTCGACATCGCCTCCTCGTCGGCGCGCCGGCTCCTGCTGAACACGATGATCGACGAAGACGTCACCGCCGTCATTCACTTTGCCGCACGCAAGCAGGTGGGTGAGTCGGTGGAAAAGCCGATGTGGTACTACCAGCAAAACATCGGTGGTCTGGCAAACATGCTCTCGGCGATGCGCGACGCCGGGGTGCGCACGATGATCTTCTCGTCCTCGGCTGCCGTTTACGGGATGCCTCCCGTTGAGGTCGTTCCCGAGGACATTGACAAGCACCCGATCAACCCCTACGGCGAGACCAAGCTCATCGGCGAGTGGATGATGGCCGATTGTGAGCGGGCGTGGGGCCTGAAGTGGATCGGGCTGCGCTACTTTAACGTCGCCGGGGCCAGCTCGGACGATCTGGGTGACCCGGCCTGCCTCAACCTCATTCCCATGGTGCTCGAGAAGCTCTCGCAGGGTCAGTCGCCCAAGATCTTTGGCACCGACTACGACACGCCCGATGGGACGTGTATTCGCGACTACATCCATGTCGGCGACCTTGCCGAGGCCCACCTCGCGGCGCTCGACTACCTGGGCGGCGACGGCCAGGCGAGTCATCACGTCTTCAACGTCGGCACGGGAACGGGTACGTCCGTTCGCGAAATCGTCGACGGACTGCGCGAGGTCACGGGGATCGACTTTACCGCCGAGGAAGTCGACCGCCGTGCCGGCGACCCGCCGAAGCTCATTGGTGACGCCAGCCGCATCACTTCGGAACTGGGGTGGACGGCCCGCTACGGCGTGCGCGAGATCCTGGAATCGGCGTGGTCGGCCTGGCAGGCTGGGCCGAACCGCATCGAGAAGTAACAGCTGAGACTCCGGGGCCCGGGCGAGAGATTCTCGCCCGGGCCCCGGCACATGCGTGTTCGGCGCTAGCGCGGAGGCTTCCAGTAGTCATCGGGAGTGAGCGTGCCCGAGCCCAGCTTCGACCAGAACGACTCGATGCGCGAGGAATCGAGAGAAACCATCGACCCGTGGACGCCGTCGCGGTAATTGAGCGAGCTCAGGGGCGGCGTCCCCGTCAGCTGCGCCTGCTGAGCCTTGCGGTAGTTCCACCCCAGCAGGCCCAGAGAGACGATGCCCGTATCCGGGTCGGTGATGAGGGAGCTGGCGACGGCCCCCGACAGGGCGTGCTGAGTGAAGGGATTGACGACGGAGGAGGCAGACAGCGCCGAATCGACGGTCTTGGCGATGACCTGACGCTGCCGATCGGCGCGTCCGATGTCGCCGTTGGGATCGGACTTGCGCATGCGGGCGAACGCCAGGGCTGTTTTGCCGTCGACGGTGTGGCATCCGGGCGACCACACGAGTCCGGAGTCGCGGTCGTTAACCGTGAGGTCAGAGCACAGATTGACCCCGCCCACGGCATCAACGATCTGGGTGAGCGCTCCCATGGACACCTCGACGTAATGATCGATCTTGAGACCCGTCAGATGCTCGACCGTTTTGACGAGCAGCGTGGGTCCGCCGAGCGAATAGGCGGCGTTGATCTTGTTCGTGCCCTTGCCGGGAATCTCCACCGCGGTGTCGCGAGGAAGCGACACGATCATCGCCGTGCCGTTGACGCGGCGAACGAGCATGAGGGAGTCGGTGCGTGCTCCCGTCGTCGTCGGGTCGGCGATGCCGCCGTCGGAGCCGTCGGAGCGGCGATCGGATCCCGCGATGAGCCATGTCGTTCCCTCGCCCTCGCTGGCGCTCGAGAGCGCCGGCACGTGGGTGATCTGGGAGTTCGCCCAGCCCAGCAGATAGAGCGGCCAGGCGAACAACGCGCACACGATGACGAGCGCAACCAGCGGGATCCAGCGGCGGCGTCGACGCCGCGCCGGCGGCGCCACATGCGGATCGCGGCGAGGCGGCACCGATTCGGCGGGGCGTGGGCGCATCTCGGTGTCGCGTCCCTCGCGTCGGATCGGGGCGCCGTCTCGCGAGCGGCGTGCCTGGGGCGGATAGGCCGGCGGCGCGCTCGTTGACGATTGGCGAGTCTGTGGCTGGGCCTGTGAGCGTGCGGTGCGCGAGGCAGGCACGGTGCGCTCGCGGCGTTGGCGCGGTGGGATCGCGCGGGGTTGGGAGGCCTCGGGCGATCTCGGCGATGCAGCTGAGCTAGAGCGTGGCGTCGTGGTCGATCCGGTCGAGGGGCGCTGGCGTGCCCGGGTTGGCGGGATCGACGGCGGGGCATCGTTGGATGCCGCCGCCGGGGGAGTAGCGCGAATGGAGCGACGCCGCGGACGCTGCGGCGGGAAGCTGGGAGGTTGCGTCACCGGCTATCCCTTCGCCTCGCACTCGCGCCGCGCCGCCTCGAGTTTCGCAGCCGCGTCGTCGGTGCTCGGCGACGGACTCGCCGCGGGAGTCTGGGTGGTTGCCGGCGCATCGCTGGCCGGTGCTGACGAGCTGTCCTCGGTTGGCGCGGGTGTGGCTGCCGGATCCGGGGTGACGAGGCAGTGGAGTAGCCGTCTTTGACCTCGAGCCCTCCGGGCAACGCGGAATCGGTTCGCAACGCCTCCCACAAAGCACCGGCGGCGTCGGTAAAGACGACGCGGTTGGGGTCGACCGTCGAGGGTGTGACGGGTGCCGAGAGGAAGAGGACGTTCGCCGGATCGATCCCGCGCAGCGAGTACGACAGGCCCGTCATCGTGGAGAGGTCCGACAGCGTCGGCGACATCGTCAATGCGGAGAGCCCGGCGCGAGCAAACTTGTACAGACTCGGTCCCGACGTCAACAGATTCTTCGACAACGCCTGGCGCATCATGATGGACATAACGTGTTGCTGACGCCCGATTCGTTGGAGATCGGAGCCGTCTCCGCCCTGGACTCCGTGGCGCACCCGCGCGTACTGGAGCGCTTCGTGGCCGCCCATGTGGTGACAGCCGACCGCCAAATCGAGGTCGGTATTGCGATCGCGCACGGCCTGGTCGACGTAGACGTCGATACCGCCTAGCGCATCGATCATCTGGGTAAAGCCGTTGAAATCGACGAGCACGTAGTCGTCGATGTGCAGCTGCGTGATGTCCTCGACGGTTTTCACCGTGCAGGCGATGGCGGCGTCGCGCGAGCCGCTTTCACCGCCGAAGGTGAACGCCCAGTTGAATTGGCCGCGCTGGGGCCTGGTGGACGAGCCGTCGGGGAGCTTGCACGCGGGAATATCGACGAGCGTGTCACGAGGCAGGGACACGATCGTCGCTCGTTTGCGGTCTTTCGACACGTGCACAATCATCGTCGTGTCCGAGCGGTCTGACGTGTCCTCGCTGTTGTCGATCTTGTTGCCCGCGCCGCGGCGCGAATCGGAACCGATGACGAGGATGTTGAGCGCGCGCCCGGCGTAGGAATCCGAGGGGGCGCGATCCAGCAGGTCGTCGGCCGAGGAGACGTTGACGGCCGACATGAGATTGAGGCCCATAAACGCGGCTGCCGATCCAGCGAAGATGACGACGGCGAGGAGGGCGGCGAGGAGGTTACGCAACCACAGCCTGGGTGCTCGTGCTTCGCGCAGGTGCTGGGGGTGCACGTAGCTGCGACGCTTATCCTCGTTACGTCCCATCGACCCCTGCTTCCCCTCGTCTCGTCGATCACGTGTGTCTTTAGCGTACGCAACCGCCGGGCCCAGGGGAACATCCGGCGTGTCACGATGACGCATATGCTTAGCGGGTGGATGAGTTCACTCCGGATCAGCGCATTAGCGCCGTCGTCGTCGCCTGGAATCGCGCCCATATGCTCGGCGACGTCCTCGACGCGCTGGCAGCCCAGACACGTCCGCTCGACGACATCGTCGTCGTCGATAACGCATCTACCGACGACACGCCTCGCCTGATCGCCACGCGCGAGGACGTCACCGATGTCGTAACCATGACGCGCAACTACGGCGGGGCCGGCGGATTCGCCGCCGGGATCGCCCGCGCACTCGCGCGTGGCGCCGACCTCGTGTGGATCATGGACGACGACACCGTGCCCGCCCCAGATGCCCTCGAGGCGCTGCTCGCCGCCCGCGCAGCTTATCCCGGCACGCCGGCGCTGCTCGCCGCGCGCGCCGATTGGACCGACGGGCGCGAACACCCGATGAACGTCCCGCGTTACCGGGCGGGCCTGTGCCGCGCCCAACGTCGCCACGCCGCCGCGATCGGTGCCCGCCCCATCCGCACGGCGTCCTTCGTCGCCGTCCTCCTCGACGCGCGCGCCATCCGCGAGGACGGCCTGCCGCTCGCCGCCTACTTCTTGTGGAACGACGACTTCGAGTACACGGGCCGCCTACTACGCCGCCGCGTCGGCCTCTATGTGCCGCGCGCACGCGTCGAGCACCGCACGGCGGCGTTCGGCAATTCCACCGCCGATCCCGGGGCGCGTTTCGTCAACGAGGTCCGCAACAAGATCTGGACGTTTACGCGCTCGCGCGCGTTCGGACCCGTCGAACGAGCCGCCTACATGGGCAAGACGCTATTGCGGTGGGGCGCGCTGCTGGCCCGCTCCCCGCAGCGAGGCGAACTGGTGCGCCACCTCGTCACCGGAGTTCGCGAGAGCCTGAATCCCGTGCCGGCAACGAGTGAGGTCCTCGCCGACACCGCGGTGGCGGCAGACGTGCGCGCGATCGAGGAGGCACGCCCGTGAGCGGCTTCTCGGTTCTGCTGCCGGTCTACGCCGGTGATCGCGCGCCGTTCCTCGCCCAGGCGCTCGAGTCGGTGACGACGGCGCAGACGCGTACGCCCGACCAGGTCGTCATCATCGTTGACGGCCCTGTGGGGGCTGACATCGAGGCCGTCCTGGCCGCGCGCGATGACATCGACGTCGTCCGCCTCAGCGATAATCGCGGCCTCACCGATGCCTTGAACGAGGGGCTGCGGCACTGCCGCTACGACATCGTCGCGCGCCAGGACGCCGACGACATCTCGGCACCCGACAGGTTCGCCGTCCAGATCCCTCTCGCCGCATCGGGAATCGACCTGGTGGGCTCCGACATCGTCGAATTCGACGCGGCGGGGGAGGGCCGGTGCGCTCGCTGCCCGTGGCCGAGGCCGACATCGTCCGCGCGCTGCCCCTGCGTGACCCGTTCGCCCACCCGGCCGTCGTGTACTCACGCGCGGCCGTGGCGGCTGTCGGCGGCTACGACGGGCCGGCCGGCATGGAGGACTACTGGCTGTTTGCCCGCATGGTGGCGGCTGGGTGCTCGTGCGTCAATGTTCCGCGTCCCCTCGTGTCCTATCGGGTCGACGCCGGTGCCTACGCCCGCCGGGGCGGCTGGGACCTGTTCGTCACCGAATGCCGGCTTCAGGTGCGCCTGTACAACCTCGGTGTCACGGGCGGCCTGACGATGGCGCGCAACATCGTCGTGCGCGGGCTGTACCGCTTTGTGCCGCCGAGCCTTCGCCGCTGCCTGTATCGCGGTGTTGGCCTCAACTACCTGTTCCGGCGGGCGTCGTAGCTGAAGCCGTTAGGATGAGGGGCGATGGCAGCCTCGGAAAGGATTGAAATGGACACTGACCTCGTCATCGTGGGGTCCGGCCTGTTCGGTCTGACCATGGCCCGCCGCGCCGCGGAGGACGCGGGGGCGCGGGTGCTCATCATCGAGAAGCGCTCCCACATCGGGGGAAACGCCTACTCGCATACCGACCCCGAAACGGGGATCGAGGTGCACACCTACGGCGCGCACCTGTTCCACACGTCGAATGAGCGCGTGTGGGAGTTCGTCAATCGCTTCACGTCGTTCACGAACTACGTTCACCGCGTCTATACGACGGTCGACGGCGTCGTCTACCCGATGCCGGTCAATCTGGGGACGATCAACCAGTTCTTCTCGGCGGCCTACTCGCCCGACGAGGCGCGCGCCCTCATCGCGTCCCAGGCGGCCGAGATCGACGAGGGCCGCGCAGACGAAAACTTCCGCACCAAGGGGATCTCGCTCGTCGGCGAACCGCTGTTCCGCGCGTTCTTTGAGGGGTACACGGCCAAGCAGTGGCAGACCGACCCTGAGGACCTGCCCGCCTCGATCGTCTCGCGCCTGCCCGTGCGCTACACCTACGACAATCGCTACTTTTCGGACACGTGGGAGGGACTGCCCACCGACGGATATGCCGCGTGGCTGGAGCGCATGGCTGACCACCCCAACATCACCATCATGTGCGACACCGACTTCTTCGATGAGTCCCAGCCGTATCACCGCGACGCTCTGGTCGGGAAGGTCCCCCTCGTGTACACGGGACCGCTCGATCGCTACTTCGACTACTCGCGCGGAGAGCTCGGCTGGCGCACGATCGATTTCGAGACCGAGGTCAAGCCCGTCGGCGACTTCCAGGGCACCTCGGTCATGAACTACGGCGATCGCGACGTCGCGTACACGCGCATCCACGAGTTCCGCCACTTCCACCCCGAGCGCGACTATCCACGTGACAAGACGGTGATCGCGCGCGAATACTCGCGCTTCGCCGGTCGCGACGACGAACCCTATTACCCCGTCAACACCGATGCCGACCGCGAGAAGCTGCTCGCCTATCGCGAACTGGCCAAGGACGAGCCGAAGGTGTTGTTCGGCGGGCGGCTCGGGACCTACAAGTACCTCGACATGCACATGGCGATCGCCTCGGCACTGTCGCGTTACGACGACCATCGTGGGGCCGTACCTGCGCGGCGAAGACGGTGCGCAGTGGGGGCTCTCGCGTGAGTGCGGCCTCGGTGGATAACAGCGCCCTGGCGTTTCGCTCGCCGGGGCGCTCGATGGGCCTCATCGAGGTCTTTCGCAAGCGCTTTCTGCTGAACCTCCTCGTGCACAAGGAGCTGCGGGTTCGCTATCGCGGCTCGATCCTCGGCATGATCTGGTCGTATGCGAAACCGGCGACGCAGTTCCTCGTGTTCTACTTCGCTATTGGCGTGTTCATGCAGATGAACCGCAATATCGAGAACTACATCGTCTACATGTTCGCCGGCGTCGTCATCATCAACTATTTCTCCGAGGCGTTCGGCAACTGCACGCGCTCGCTCGTCGGCAATCAGGACCTCGTCAAAAAGATCTATCTGCCGCGCGAGCTATTTCCCTGTTCCAGCGTCATCGTCGCGATCATCCACTTCCTGCCCCAGGTGGCGATCCTCATCATCGGCGCCCTCGTCATGGGATGGCGCCCGGGCGTGACCAATATCGCCGCCGTCTTTGCCGGATTCGCCATCGTCACCGTCTTCGCCCTGGGACTGGGGTTGCTCGGCGCGGCCCTCAACGTGTTGTACCGCGACACCGAGAACTTCGTCGACCTCATCCTCATGGTCGTCACGTGGGCTTCGCCCGTGCTTTATCGCACCCACATGGTCGAAGACACCCTGGGGTCGGGATGGTTGATGACGGTGTACAACCTCAATCCGCTGACCCCCGCGGTGGAGCTGTTCCACTACGGCTTTTGGTCGGCCACCGAGGGCATCACGGATCCCGTTCCCCCGCACCTGGTGATGTGGTCGGTTATCGCGCTGGCCGTCTCGTTCCTCTTCTTGGTCATCGGTGAGGCGACCTTCCGCCATTTCGACGGCCGCTTCGCCCAGGAGCTGTAGCTTATGGATACCCAAGACGTCGTCATTCGCGCCGAGGACATCGTCAAAGACTTCACGCTGCGCAACACCCACACGCTCAAAGAGATGCTCGTGTGGCGGCTGACGGGGCGGGGGAACAGATGACGAACCAGTTCCGCGCCGTCGACCACGTGAGCTTCAACCTGTGTCGCGGCGAGACCGTCGGGCTCATCGGGTTTAACGGCTCGGGCAAATCGACGATGCTCAAGCTCCTCTCGGGTGTCATGTCGCCTACCTCAGGCACGGTCCACGTCAAGGGACGCGTTGCCGGCCTCATCGAGGTCGGCGCCGGGTTCCATCCCGACCTCACGGGCCGCGAAAACGTCTTTCTCAACGGCGCGATCTTGGGAATGAGCCAGAAGCAGATCGAGGAGTCCTTCGACTCGATCGTCGCGTTTTCCGAGATCGAAAAGTTCATCGACACCGAGGTGAAGTTTTACTCCTCGGGCATGTTCTTGCGGCTGGCCTTTTCCGTCGCCGTGCACACCGACCCCGACATCTTCCTCATCGACGAGATCCTCGCCGTCGGTGACGAGCCCTTCCAGAAGAAGTGCCTGAACAAGATCGACGAGCTGCGCGACGCCGGCAAGTCCCTCGTCATCGTCAGCCACGATCTCGACATGATGGCGCGCTTTTGTGATCGCGGAATTGTGCTGGCCCACGGGAAGAAGGTCGTCGACGGTTCCATTGATGAGGCCATCGACCGACTGAGGAGTTGATCGCGTGCTTGCGGCAGCGAGTTGCGGCGTGCTGGTTGGCCTCCTCGCCGTGTATATGCCGGGCTATCTACTCGCTCGCGCGGGCGGGTACGGGCGGATGGTGTCGCTGGGTGCGGCGCCGGCGCTAAGCGTTGCCCTCATCGCCACCATCGCCATCGTCTACGGCGCGGCCGGGCTGCGTTGGAGCCTGCTCAGTGTCGGCGGTGCGCTCGCGGTGCTCGCGTGCGTGTGCGCGGTTATCATTGCGTGGCGCCGCCGCGGAGCGGAGGCACGCCCGTTCGGCTGGTGGATGGCGTGCGAGGTCTTTGCCGGTGCGGCCGGCGGCAGCGCGATCGCGATTTCCGCCTATCACGCCGGCACGACGGGCTTCGACACGGTTGCCCAGACGTTCGATGCCCCCTTCCACCTCAACGCCGTGGAATGGATCGTCCGCGGCGGCGACGCCTCGACGATGCATCTGGGGCGGCTGGTCAACGGGGGCTTCTACCCGGCGGCCTGGCATGACGTCGTCAGCCTCATCGCCCTGTGCGGTATTGACGTCGTCACCGCGACGCATCTTGCCGTGTGCGTGAGCCTGGTCGCGCTCGCGGCGTCGCAGGCGGTTCTTGCCGCGGCCGTGACGTCGCGGCTGCCCGGGGCTGCCTGTGCCGTAGGGATCATGGCGGCGCTCTATGTGGCCTTTCCCTACCGACTTGCCGCCTACGGCACCGTGTGGCCGAATTTCTTCGCTTACGTCCTCATTCCCCCCACCATGTGCCTGCTCGTCGACGCGGTCGCACGGGCGCGTGCGGGCCGAGCGGTCGGGCTGTGGCGGTGGCTCGTTGCCGCGTGCGCGGTCGCGGGAGTGGGACTGGCCCAGCCCAATGGTGCCTTTGCCCTCATCATCGTTGGCGTGATCGCACTAGTTGCGTTCACCTGGCAGCGCCTTCGCGCCGAGCAACGCCCCAGCCGGGTCGACGGGATCATCGCCTGGGGCTGGCCCGTCGCCGTCGCTGCCGTCCTCTATGGTCTGTCGCGCACGTCGATCATGCGCAATGTCCTCGAGTGGGATTCGCGCCATAGCGACCCGACCAGTTCCATCCGCAGCTACGTCATCGACCTCATGGTCGACACGCAGTTCGGTGAGAGTCCCGGGTTGGGCAATCCGCACCCCGCCGTGTGGCTCGCGGTTCTGACGTGTATCGGTGCCGTCTATGTGGTGTATCGACGCCGCCACTGGTGGTTTCTTGCTGCCGGGCTGGCCTTTGGGATTCTCTATGTCGGGTCGATGAAGGAATGGGCGGTCACGGCGACGCTCGCGCGCGTGTGGTACTACGATCAGGTGCGCATCGGCGCTCTCGCGCCACTGATTCTCGCGCCGCTGGCCGGCATTGGTCTGGCCGCGTTGGTGTCCCTCGTGATGGGGGCGCTCGCGCGTGTGCCCCACGTGCCGGCATGGGTGAGGCATCGCGGCATTGCGACGGCTCTGGTGCTTGCCGTCATCGGCTGCGCTGCCCCTGCCACGCACACGTGGAGGTTCGATTCCGCGCGCGCGGAAGTGTTCCGCGTCTATCAGATCGATCCGGGGCTTGAGTCCGAATACAACAATCTCGTCAGTCGCCCCGAGCTGGATTTCCAGCGCGATTTCGACCATCTTCTTCCTCGCGGGGCGACGGTGATTGGCAGCCCGTACACCGGCGCGGTGACGATTTACTCCGTCTCGGATGTCAATGTCGTCTACCCGCATTTTGGGGGCAGCTGGGACGACGACCAGACGCTCCTGGCGTACCACTTCAACGAGTTGGGGCACGATCCGGCCGTATGCCGGGCGCTCGAGCGTCGTCATGTCGGCTATTACTACTGGGATAGTCGCGTGTTTTGGAAGCCGTCGGAGCTGTACACCCTCTTCCCGGGATTGACCTACACCCACCGTCTCGATCCCTATCTCACCCTCGTGGCGCAGCGCGACGGCGTGAAGCTGTTTAAGATCACGGGGTGCTCCGTGGCACAGAGAGGGGGTCGCCATGGCTAATGCGCCGGCGCAGCGGCGTCACTATATGGATTACCTCAATGTCGTCGCGATGATGTTCGTCGTGTGGCAGCACGCGAGGATCCATTTTTACTGGCCCACGGACAGTCCCGGGTACTGGTTCGAGCTGTGTGTGTCGTCCATCGCCGTGGGGGCAGTGCCGATTTTTTTCATGATCTCGGGCGCGAACCTCATCGACTTTCCCACCCGCTACTCACTGGGGACGTACCTGCGTCGGCGCGTGTTGCGCGTCGGCGTTCCCTACTGCCTGTGGACCCAGGTCTACATCTGCGCCACTGCACCTGGCTACGCGGGGACCCCACCGTGTCGACGCCGCTGGATTGGGTGAAAGCCACCTTCTATGCGTCCAGCGTCGCTCCGCCGTTTTGGTACATCGAGATTCTGTTGGGGCTCTATCTCGCCCTACCTGTATTCGCCTACATGCGCGCCTATTTGGGGCCGCGCTGGCGCAGGCCTTTTGGCTACGTCACGGTCCTCGCCATTTTCGCCGGAGCCGCCCTGCCGCTCATCCGCACGGCGTGGTACGACGCGGGCGGACAGTTCCAGCTGCCCCTCGGTGGCTACATCATGTTCATGCTCATCGGCTACTACCTCGCGCACACCGATATTCCGCGCGTGTGGCGGTGGGTGATGTACGGCGCGGGCCTAGTCGCCGCGGTCGTCTTCATCGCTGTCGGCGGGCCGCTGTCGTTGGCAAAGTCCCCATTCGCCGAACAGATCATCGGGTATACGACGCTCGTGGCCGTGTGCATCGCCTCGGCAGTGTTCGTTGCCGCCAAGCAGCTGCCCGCACGCTGGCAGCGGGCGAACGCGATCGCGCGCACGGTGGGCACGTGGACCTTCGGCATCTACCTCATGCATTATCTCGTGCTGGCCGTCTTCACTCACATACGTCCGATCGGCGGCGTCATTGAGGCGATCGTCTATGCGGGAGGGGTATGGATTGTGTGCGCCCTCCTCACCGCGATCGCCCGAAAGAATGCGTTCGTCAGGCGGTGGATCCTGCCCTGACGCGGCCCGCCACGCGGTGAGAGGCGGTCATCGCCGTTATGCTGACTAAGACATAGGCATGTAAGGAGATATGGCATGAAGATCGCCGCTATCGTCGTGACCTTTAATCGGCTCGAGCTGCTGAAAAAGGCACTCGCTGCCGTCGAGGACCAGCGTCGATCTGTCGACCACCTCATCATCGTTGACAACGCCTCGACCGATGACACGGCTTCCTACCTCGCCACCCGCGACTATCCGCTGCCCACGACGGTGCGGACGATGAAGGAGAACACCGGGGGAGCCGGGGGCTTCTTCGCCGGGATGCGCGCCGCGTGGGATCTCGGCATGGACGCCATGTGGATCATGGACGACGACACGGCGCCGCGAGCCGAGGCGCTTGGTGAGCTGGAGGACGCCCTCGTCGATGCCACGGACTTTTACGGTGCGATGCCCGCCTATGCGTCCTCGCTCGTCGTGTGGGCCGGGGACGGCCAGGCCTGTCAGATGAACTTCCCGACGGCCAAATGGGGCTGGGTGGCCCCGCTGGCTGCCGGCAAGTCGTACACGACGCTGGACTGCACGTCGTTTGTCTCGTGCCTGGTCACCCGCGAGGCCGTGGAGGCCTGCGGCCTGCCGTACCCCGAGTACTTCATCTGGTTCGACGACGCGGAATACACCTACCGGCTTTCGAAGTGGCGTCCGGGCATCTTCGTTCCCACCTCGATCGCCGACCACATGATGCCCGCCAACTCGGCGGCGTTCTGGGGCGAGGTGAACGACAAGACCCTGTGGAAGTACGCCTACGGGGCGCGCAACCAGGTCGCGGCGTCGCTGTCGCTACGCCGCCTCGATGTTCTGGCCTCGTTCGCCCAGAACCTCATTGCCCAGGTCTATCTGTCTCGGCAGGTGCCCGCCCACCTCAAGTGGGCGCTGACGAAAGCCGCGCTCAGGGGCCTGGTATTCAACCCCCGCAGGCGCTATCCGACGGTCGAGCGTTAGCGGCGGCGCAACCGTCGCGCTAGGCGGATAGGCGTCGCGGCTTTGTCGAGCGCCCGATTCAAGCGGGCAACAGCTCGCTCTGTTTCCGCGCCCATGCGTGCGATGCCCTCAATCGTCGGGGATAGCTCGTCGCCCACCTGGCGCAGATGGGCGAGCGTGGTCTCGGCGGCGTCGAGGCGCCTGGTCACCTCGTCGAAGCGAGCGCGAAGCTGTTCGTGGCGGGCGACGAGATCCTCGTGGCGACGCCGTTCCTCGCCAAAGCGCGCCCCCAGGTACAGCAACAGTCCGTCGTTGTGTGCGCCCTCAATGTTCACCCACTCGCGCAGGCGTCGGTCGCGCACGAGACGGTCAAAGTAGGCGTGGTCGTCGGCCAGCGCCAACGTCGAATTTCCCAGATCGCCCTCAAGGCCGGCGCGTTGATGCCAGTGAGCCAGCGGGGTGGCGGCGTCGATGAAGCCGACCTCGCCCTCACGCACGAGACGCACGTGCAGGTCCCAGTCTTCGACGACCGGCAGCGACGCGTCGAATCCGCCGCACCGGTCGATGGCCTCACGCCGGTACAGCACGGAAATCGGCACACCCTGGTTTTCTTCGGCCAGGCGCGCCAGCGAAATGCGCGTGACCTCGGGCCACACGGGGAGACGCTCCTGCTCCACAGGCTCGCCGTCGACGAGGCGCTCGACGACGATGTCCACTCGGGTGAATACCGCTCCTGCATCCGGGTGATCGCGCAGATACGCCGACGTCGCCTCGAGAAACGACGGTTCCCACGTGTCGTCATCGTCGTGAATCGCGATAAACGGCGATGTCGCTGCGTCCATCCCCGCTTCGAGCGCCGCCGAGCGTCCCCGCGGGTGATCGTGATCGACGCGAAGAATGCGCTCTTGGGGTAGGCCCGAGGCAGCGACGACCTCATCGACGCGTCCGCGCTCGCCCCCGTCGTTGACGAGAACGACGCTAAAGCCCTGCTCGGTTTGGGCGGCGAGCGAGCGTAGTGCCCGCGCGAGGAACACCGGGCGGTCTTTGGTGCGGCAGATGACACTAATGGGGGCGGCGTTCATGGTTCCTCCCGGTGGGGTTAGCGCCGGCGCAGCTTCCGGCCGATGCGGCGCGCGGCGTGAGAGAGCGGTGAGCTACCGTCGAGCGAAGCGTCCTGACGCGTCGAGCGAACGAAGTAGAGGCCGCGGCGAGCCTGGCGCAGCGCGAACGAGAACGCCGTTTCGGGCTGGCCCATGCCCCCGCCTCGTCCCATGGCCGCGATGAACAACAGCGCACCGACACCGTGGTCGCGTGCGTAGTCGCGCAGGTATTCGTCGCGCACCTTGAGGTCGAAGTAGGCGTGCTTGTCGGCGCCGGCGAACACGGAATTGCCGAGGGCCCCGCCCTGGGTGCGCCGCTGGTGCCAGAAGGCTAGCGGCGCACCGTCGAGATAGGCGACGTCGTAGGCGACGGCCAGCCGCAGGTGGAATTCCCAATCGCCGACGACCGGCAGGTCGTCGCGGAAACCGCCGAGGTCGGCGATGACGCTGGCACGGTAGAGGCAGCCGATGGGCACCGCGATGTTTTGGTGCATGAGCTCCGACAGCGAGAACTGATGAATTTCGGGCCAGGCGGGTTCACGGCCGATCTCTTCGACCCCGGTCGCGCTCAGGCGCTCCAGGACGATCTCGGTGCGAACGGCGACGGCGCCGTAGTTCGGGTTTTCGCGCAGACAGGCAATGGTGCGCTCGAGGAACGTCGGTGCCCACGTGTCGTCATCGTCGTGAACGCAAATGAATTCCCCACTGCTGGCCTCGATCGCCTGGTTGGAGGCGTGCTCCATTCCCCGCGACGTCTCATTGTGAATGACTCGTCCGCGGCCTTTCAGCGCTGCCTCGTGCTCGCGCATGAGTCGATCGACCGGGGCGCGCTCGCCGCCATCGTTGACGATGATGAGCTCCCAGTCCTCGAAGCGCTGAGCGGCGACATCGGCGATGGCGCGAGTCAGCAGCACGGGACGGTCCTTCGTCCGCATAACCACGGAGACGGTGGGGTGAGTCACGAAAACGCTCCCTCAATATCGGTTGCTGTGCAGTGCCTTCACCATAGCGGGCCAACCTGAACGACGGGTGGGGGATCGGTGTGAGAGAATCCCGGCGAGAACGTCGGCCAGCAGAAACCGGAGTCGGGTGTGGACGCGATCACGGGGACGATCCAGCATTACGCGTGGGGATCGAGGAGCGTCCTCGCCGACTTTATGGGGCAACCCGCGACGGGGGAGCCGTGGGCCGAAGTCTGGTTCGGTGCTCACAAGCTCGGGCCGACCCGTTTCGGCGAGGGCACCATCGCCGATGCCATCGCCCGCGACCCGCGGAGCATCCTCGGCGAGGCCGTCGTGCAGGAATTCGGTCCCCGCCTGCCCTATCTCGTGAAATTCCTGGCGGCCAACGCGCCCCTATCGTTGCAGGTACACCCGTCCAAGCAGCGTGCCGAGGCCGGGTGGCTCCACGAGGAACACGCGGGCCTGGCGTTGGCCGCACCCGGGCGTAACTATCGCGACGCCAACCACAAACCCGAACTCATCTACGCCCTGACCCGCCTGGAGGCGCTGTCGGGGTTCCGAGCGCCCCGGCGCGCCCTCGAAATCGTCGACGGTTTGGGCGCGCCGCTTGCCCGCGAGATCGTCTCGCTCATGCGCGCTCACCCCGGCCAAGCCAGCCTGGAAAAGGTCACGCATTTTCTCCTCGACGAGGACACGCGCCCCGATGCCGAGGCCGTTGCCGCGACGATCGCCGCGTGCGCCGAGCGATTGAGCCTGGGAGCGTCCCCGTCGGTGCGCGCTGATCGGATCGTGGCCCAGTTGGGCGAGGCCTATCCCGGTGACCCCGCGGTCGTCCTCGCGCTCCTCCTCAATCCCGTGACCCTTCAGGCCGGGCAGACCCTGTTCACCCCGGCCGGTTCGCTTCACTGCTACCTGCACGGCCTGGGAGTGGAGGTCATGGCAGACTCCGATAACGTCTTGCGCGCCGGCCTGACGAGGAAGCACACCGACGTCGACGAGGCCTTGGCCACGACGGTCTTTCACGGGGCACCGCCGGTGCGCATCGCCGCCGAAGACACGAGCGAGCACACCCAGACGTTTTACGCGCCCGTGCCCGATTTTGAGCTTTCGCTCACGCGCATCCCCTTTGGCCAGCGCATCGACGTGGCCGGCTGCGGCCCGCGCATCATCGCATGCGTCGAGGGGTGTGTGGACGCGTCATGCGGCGGGACGACCCTCACGCTCAGGCGCGGCGGTGCGGCGTTCATCCCGGCCACAGATGGTGCGCTGAGCGTGAGCGGGGAAGGCCGCCTCATCCAGGTCAGCGTTCCCTAGCGGCGCCGGGGTACTCGCGCGCGTGCTCGGTCTCGAGCAGCTGCGCGCTCAGGGGGCCGGTGGTGATCACCGCGTGAGCGTGGCTTGCCCACACCCGCACGGCGCGCTCGAGATCGGCCGCGGAGCCGCGAGTCGACCAGGCGACGTGTTCTGCCGCCGCGATCCCCGGCACGGGCTCACACAGCTGTGCCAGTGTTGCAGTGATCCCGACGATGGGGGACGAGTCGTCGGCCCGTGGGTGAGGGATGGCGACGAGGGCGTCTGGCTGGGTCATGACACCCGCCTGGGCGTCGTCGCAGCCGTCGGGGAGCTCGCCCGGCCACTCGAAGGCTAGGGAGGCCATCACCTGCGCCACGATGTCGGGAACCCCCGCGGCGCTCGCGGCCTCGATATCGGCATGTGAGGCGCACACGGCGATGTCGGCATCGCTCAGTTCGGCGTCGGGGCCGCACTCCAGCACGCCCCCGGCCTGGATGACGCCGAGTCCCCACGCGAGTGCACGCCAGTGTTCCCCGAGGCGCACGGCCACGCGGGCCCCGGCGTCCATCCCGAGATCGGTGAGCAGGTAGCCCGAGATTTTGCAGGCCCATCGCGCCAGCGGCGGGCCTCCCAGTTCGATGCGACCCTCATCACCGTAATAGGTCAGCGCCGGCGCTGACGTTTCCGCCAACCGAGCCACAAGCGGGGCAATATTCGACACGACAGACTCCTTCACCACCGAGACCAGATCTGTTCGCGCCCTATCATGAGGCGCTTGACTTGATAGGATGACACGCGTGTAATTCAGGCATACGCCTACACGCTACGCGAGGGGAATCGACTGTGTGGAACATCTTCGGTGAGGGGCCGCTGAATCTGGCCTCGCCCGATGCCAGCCCGTCCCTCCACAACGACGGGATGCACGCCTGGCAGGATCAGGCGTTGTGTGCGCAGACGGATCCCGAGGCGTTTTTTCCGGAAAAAGGCGGTTCGACCCGCGAAGCTAAGCAGGTCTGCCAGCTGTGTCGTGTCCGCGATGATTGCCTGCGTTACGCCCTCGAAAACGACGAACGCTTTGGCATCTGGGGCGGCCTATCCGAGCGGGAACGGCGCCGTTTGAAGGGCCGGGCTGTTTAGGTCGTGGCACCTCGCCAGCGCGCGGTCAGCGCATGTGCCGTCATCGTCACCAACGGCAACACGCCGTTCCTGCCGCACGCTGTCGCCAGCGTTCGCGCGCAGACCGTCGCGCCCCAGCGGTGCGCCATCGTCGATGTCTCACCCGCGCATGCGTCGCACCACCTGACGCCGGAATCCGTTGCCGCAATGACGGGCGGGGTCTATCTCATTGAGGCTCCCGAACCGACGCTCGGGGCGGCGCTGCAACGCGGCTGGGACGCTCTGAAGCCCGACGACGACTTCATGTGGATCCTCCACGACGACTGTGCCCCGGCGCCCGACTGCCTCGAGCACCTAATCGCCACCGTTGCGAGCGACGAGTCCATCGCGATCGCCGGACCCAAACAGTGCAGCTGGGAGGACGACTCGCGGTTGCTCGAGGTCGGTATCGTCGCCTCGCCCAGCGGACGCCGCCTCGACGTCATCGAGGCCGGAGAGGTCGACCAGGGACAGTGGGACCGCCGCGTCGACGTGCTCGCGGTGGGCAGTGCCGGGATGCTGCTCGAGGTCGCCGCCTGGCGTCACCTCGGCGGTTTTGATCCCCACCTCGGCCCCTTCGGCGACGGGTGGGAACTGGGTCGGCGTGCCCGCCTGGCCGGCTACCGCGTGGTCGTCGCCATGTCGGCCCGCGTGCGCCACGCGAGGGCCGGTTTGAACGGGGTCCGGGGAAAACGGGTGAGCGCGCGCACCCGACCGGCGCGTCTGGCCGAGCTGGCGACGCGGCCGCGCCCGACACCGTCGCCCGCGGCCGAGATCGATGATGAGGACGAGGACGGCCCGCGCGATCACGTCGACCTCAAACGCGTCCCCGTGCTGCTCGCGGGCAACGACGTCACCCGCGAGGTGATGGCCGGGGCGAACCGATCGGCATCGCTGCGGGCGCGTCGTTTTGCCGAAGCCTACTCGTGGGCGATCTCCGCTCATCCCGCGGCCTTCATCGTCGTTCTTCTTGCCATCGTTTTCCGCGCGATCGGGCGCGGCATCCGCGATATCGCGGCGAAGTCGCCGTCGACGGCGGCGATCGACATCGGCGTCGCGGTGCGGATCATCGCCGCTCTCGACGGGATCATCGCGCAGCGCCGGGCCATCCGTCGCGTCACCACGCGCTCGCGCCACGATCTGCGCCCGTTCCAAGCCACCGGGAGCGACATTCGGGCGCATCGCGCGATCATCCGCAAGATCCGTCGCGATCAGGCCCTTCCCGAGCCGCTGGAGCCGGTGGCCGCGCGTGAGCGTGCCCTCTATCGGCGGCGCTCGTGGCGCGTGTGCTGCGCCCTCATGGTCCTTGTCGGCATATGCGTTGCGATCGCTCACGACGGTGGTGTGGGATACGCCGGGGGCGCGTTCGCGACGCTGCCTCACTCGTTGGGATCGCTCGTCGACGCCTCGGTTCGGCGTGGGTGGCCGGCGGCGACGGCTCGCCCGGTCCAGCCCGGCCGCTGCTGCTGTTGCTGACGATCCTCGCCGCGCCATGGAGCCTCATCGGGGTGAGTCCGAGCGCGTGGTGGGAGAGTGCCGTCTTGCTTAGCCCGATCATTGCCGTTGCGGCGGGGTGGATCGGTGCCGGGGCCTGGGTGAGATCCCTGCCGATGCGCTCGCTCATCGCCGCGGCGTGGGGACTGTGGCCGAGCCTGTGGGGAGCGCTGTATACCGGCGATGCCGGCGTGGTGGCTCTCCACCTCGCTCTGCCGCTGCTCGCATGGGCCGTGGCGGCGATGACCGAAACGGCGGCACCCGAGCGCTATCGCGGTGCCGACGGCGATGTCGTCATTCCCGCCAGGCGCGCACCGCTGAGCGGTGCCGGGGTCGCGGCTCTCGCGCTCGCATGGATTGGGGCCATTCATCCCGCGACGGCGGCTGGCATTGCGTGCGTTGGCATCGTCATCGGGATCGTCGCGGCGGTGCATCAGCACCGGCGACGCATTCTCACACGCGTTCTTCTCGCCCCCGTGCCCGCCCTCCTTCTGCTCGCACCGAGCCTGCTCGCCGCGGCGACGTCCGGGGGCCTTGTTCGTTACCTGTGGTCCGTGCCCGCGGGCTCGCGCGATCTTCCCGGGCCCGATACGTTGTCGGCCGCCCTCATGCTGCCGGTGAGCAGCGACGTGTTTACTCGCGCGTGGGGCGGCGCCGGGACGTGGTGGCTGTGGGGGATGGCCGCGTTGCCGATTCTCGTCACCGCCTGGGGAGTTCTCGCGCTCGCGCGACCTCGTCGAGTGTGGACGACGCGGTGCGCCTGGCTGGGCGCGCTGGCCTGTGGGGTCCTCATCGTTGTGGCTCCCGCCGACGCCGTCGTCGCGCCTCTACAGTCTCTCGCCGGATGGTGCGTTCTCGCTGCTGGTGCCGGCTGGGCGGGCGTGGGGCGCGGACGCCTCGGTCGCTGGTGCGTCGTGCCGGCCGCTGTCGCCGCCGTTGCGCTGGGGCTGAGCGCGGTCGCGTGGGTCGCGATGGGCACGGCGATCGAGCGGGGCGACGGAGTGCCCCAGGCGAGTCCGCGCGGGCAGCGGATTCCTCCGGCTGCCGAGATTCGTCAGAGCTCGCCGACGCGTGCCCGCGTCCTCGTCCTGAGCCAGGCTTCGGGCGTGACGCGCGCCGAGATCTGGCGAGGATCGGGAGCGATGCTCACTGACGCCGCCGACGCTCGCCAGGCCCGCCCGGGACCCGCTGCGAGTGATCTCGCCGCCGCGATTGCCGCGCTGACTCTGCCCGGTGATGCCGATATCGCCGACACGCTGGCGGAGCACGCGATCGACGAGGTCGTCGTGGCACACCCGGGTGACGAGGCCGATCTCGTCGCGGCGCTCGACGGCATCGACGGACTCACGCCCGTCATGCGAACGAGCAGACTTGCCGCGTGGCGCGTCGATGAGGACGCCCTCGATCCCGCGGGTCCCGTTGCGCGCATGGTTGTCGTGGGCGATGGTGAGCGCGTGAGCGTCGGTTCGCGCGGCGTTCGCGCGGTCGCCGAGATCTTGCGGGCATCCCAGCCGCGCACGCTCGTCCTTGCCGAACGGGCTGGTCACGGCTGGCACGCGCGCATTGATGGCATCGAGTTGGCTCCGGTGTCCCGCGGGTGGGCGCAAGCCTTCACCATTCCCGCCGGAGTATCGGGGACCCTCACCGTCTCGTATGGGCCGGCATGGTGGCCGTGGTGGCGAGCGGTCGTCGCCCTCAGCCTGGTGGTCGCCGTTCTCGCCGCGTGGCCGACTCGCAGGAGAATGCGCCGATGACGTCTCGACGTGCCACCGCTGCCGCCGTCCTCTCCGGTGTCGCGATCCTCGCCGGGATCGCCGGTTTAGGACTGGCCGATCTGCCGTCCCGTGACCCGGCGCCTCACCGTCTCGTGAACGCTCATGCGTCACCGACCCGCACGGTCGTCGCCTGTCCGCCACTGCCCGGCAACTCCGGGCAGACGTTCAGCGCCGCTCGATCGCTGGGGGATGACGTGCCACACGCGCGCCTGCGCTCGAGCACAGTGACGTCGCTGCGCCCGAGCGGCGACGGTATGGCGAGCGGTCGCGTCGATTCTGCCAGCGGTGCTCTCATCGAAGCCGATCCCGTCGGTGACTCGCCCGCCCAGGCTCTCGGACTCATCGTGGCTCGCGGTGGAGGCGACACGTTCGGGCTTGCTGCCGCGCAATGTCGCTCCCCGCAACCGATCACGTGGTTCCTCGGCGGCGATGCCGGTGATGGACACACGATCGAGATGACGCTCGTCAATCCCTCGACGCGCGCGGTAACGGCGACCATCGACGCGTGGGGTGCCAGCGGCCCCGCGGCGTGGGCGCGGTCATCGATCCTCGTCGAGGCCGGCTCCTCCGTGAGCGTGCCACTGTCGGAACGCATCGTTGGGGAAGAACGCCCGGCCTGGCGCGTCAGCGCGACCGGCACGGGCGTCGTCGCATTCGCCCAGGTCAGTGGACTTGCGGGCGTGAGCGAAGACGGATACGACTCGTTGCCTCCCGCCTCGCTAGAGAGCGAGCAGACCATCGCTATCGGCTCGGTTGGACTCGACGATGCCACGGTGCGCTTGCTGAATCCGCACGGCGACGAAGCGACGTACACCATCGACATCGTGACGGCGCACGGGACGACGCCGCTGCCGGGCGGGTCCCAGACGCTGACCGCGGGCAGCGTCGCCGACGTATCACTGGCCGGTAGCGGCAAGGACGCGCTGGCGCTCCGCGTGCGCTCGAGCAGGACGATTGCCGCCGCCGTGCGTGCGCAGGGGCCGCAGGTGCGCATTGCCTCTGACAGCGCTGATCTCGGCGCGGCGCTAGGCGTGGATACCTCGGTGGCGACGCGCGACATCGCCTGGGCGAGTGCGAGCAGCGCGCAGACAGGAGGCACGGTTATCGTGCCCACCGGCGTGCGCGCCGAAATCGTGGGCGTGGCGGGCGACGAGGCAAGCCGAGTCACCGTAGCCGCATCCTCGACAGATCCCGTCACTATGAACGTTGCTGCGGGCCGCGCGGCGAGTCACGAACTCGGCCCGGGTATCTACACCGTCGACGCGACGACGCCTCTTACTCTCGGCGTGCGTCTCTACACCGATGACGGCATCTCGTGGGTCCCCGTCTCGCCCGCCCCGGCCGACGCCGTGACCGCCCGGGTGGACGTGCGTCCCTAGGCGCCGGGCAGGCGGCCCCAGGCAGGGGGAACGACGTCCTCGGGATGCATCCCCAGCGCGTTGGCGACGTTTTCGACGATGACCCACGCCAGGGCGTCGCGCAGCTGATCGATGCCGCGACAACGGGCCTGAATCGGCAGGCGATACAGGACGATGCGCGAGGGCGTGCGCCGGGAGCGTTCGGCGGGAAAATACCGTCCCAACGTCACGCTGGCGCTCTCCCACGGCGCGGGATCGATCGGGGGAACGTCCTCGACGGCGAACTCCACGTCGGCCACTTGTGGCACGTGCGCCGTGATGTCGGCGACGATGCGCATGGCGAGGGCGTCGAAGCGCTGGGACCTGGGCAGTGCCGCCGGCAATCCGGGAGGAATGAGGACACCGCGCAGGCCTCGCCCGTGTGAGTCACGGCGATAATGGCGGGCACGGTGATAGGTCGTCACGGCGTCACACTATCGCGACCGGTCTGCTCGCGCGGTCAGGCCCGGGCCGAATAGCGCGCGAACGTGGGCTACAGTCGCAGTGTGACTACGATGCGTCCGTGTTCGCGTTCGGGCTGCTACGCCGAGGCAGTGGCGACCCTCACGTACGTCTATGCCGATGCGACCGCCGTCATCGGGCCGCTGGCCGCTCAGGATTCCCCTCACGCCTACGACCTGTGTGCTCGCCACACGCAATCATTTACCGCCCCGCGGGGATGGCAGGTGGTGCGCCTGGCGACGCAATTCAGCCCGCCCGAACCCTCCACCGACGACCTCGATGCCCTTGCCCAGGCGATCCGCGTCGCCTCGCGTCATCCACGACCGGCTGAGCAGGCTCGCCCCGATCAGCCGCAGGTGGAACGCCCCCATCGCTCCTCGCACGCGACTCACCTGCGCGTTGTCTCGGACAACGCCACTCCCGAGTCATCCGCGTGAGACAATAACCCCCATGACGCGCATTCTTGTCGTTGACGACGATCAGCCGTTGGCCGAGATGATTGGCATCGTCCTCGAGTCTGAAGGCTACGACCCGGTCTATTGCCATGATGGCGCACAGGCCCTGTCGACGTTTCGCGCGCACAAGCCCGATCTCATCCTGCTCGACCTGATGCTGCCCGGTCTTGGCGGGATCGAGATCTGTCAGATGATCCGCGCCGAATCCGACGTCCCGATCGTCATGCTGACGGCCAAGTCGGACACGGCTGACGTCGTCGCCGGGTTGGAGGCCGGTGCCGACGACTACATCCCCAAGCCGTTTAAGCCGAAGGAACTCATCGCCCGCATCCGCGTGCGCCTGCGCGGCCACGAGCGTCGCGAGGACGACGAGATCATCCTCGGTCCCCTCCACATCGACGTTCGCGCGCACGAGGTGCGTCGCAGCGGCGACCTCGTACGTCTGACCCCGCTCGAATTCGACCTGTTGGTCACGCTGGCCTCGGATCCGCACAAGGCGTTTGCCCGCGACGAGTTGCTCGAGAAAATCTGGGGGTACCGCCACGGCTCGGACGCCCGCCTCGTCAACGTCCACGTTCAGCGGTTGCGGGCAAAGATTGAGGCCGATCCCGAGCACCCGCAGATCGTCCAGACGGTGCGCGGAGTCGGCTATCGCGCCTGCGCTCCCGACCAGTGAGGGTACAGGCGCTGGCGGTGCGGGCGTGGGAGGGGATGCGTCGCCTCCCACCGGTTCGCCAGATCCGACAGTCGTTGCCGGTGCGCATCACCGTGCTCATGCTCGTCATCGTCACCGTCGTCATGACGGTGTTGTCGGTGTTCGTCGCCACGCACGTGCGCGACGGGATGTTTGAGGAACGGCTTAAGCAGATCCTCGCGGATTCGACTCAACGCGTCGACTGGGTCCAGACCTCGTTCAATCGCTCCTCGCTCGAATCCGTCGACCAGGTTCAAGACCTGGCCTATCAGCTGATGGTCGAGCAGCGCGAGGCCTCGTCTGGGGTTGGCGGGATTGGCGTCATGCTCATGCGCGACCCCAACTCGACGTCAACCAACGTCATCAACGCGGTGGTCGACGAGCAGCTGGCCCCCGTCATCACCGATGATCTGCGTGCGAAGGTGCGTGAGGCCGGCGGGAATTATTGGCAATCGGTGTCGATCCCGACGGCGGCGGGGGACCAGCCTGGAATCGTCGTCGGCTCGACGATCGAGCTGCCCATGGTCGGCACCTACGATATGTACCTCGTCTATTCGTTGGCGCCAGAGGAGCGCACGATCACGATGATCAACCAGATCCTCGCGGTCGGCACGGTGGGGATGCTCATCATCGTCGGCATCCTCATGCTCATCATGTCCTACCGGGCGCTGCTGCCGGTGCGCCGGGCCGCCCACGCGGCCGAGCAGGTTTCTCTCGGCAACCTGTCGGTGCGCCTACAGATCGAGGGCGAGGATGAGCTGGCGACGCTGGGCAACGCGTTTAACGACATGACGTCGCACCTACAGCGGCAGATCCTCGACTATCGCCAGCTTGCGAACTTGCAGCAGCGTTTCGTGTCTGACGTCTCTCACGAGCTGAGAACCCCGCTCGCGTCCATCCAGATCGGTGCCGACATCATCAGTTCCGACCTCGACGAATTGCCCCAACACCTGAGGCGTCCGGCCAAACTTATGGGCGAGCAGGTCGAACGCTTCTCCGACATGCTCGCCGACCTGTTGGAAATCTCGCGCGTGGACGCACGTACGGCCCGCGTCGAACACGAACACACCGATCTCGTCGCGCTGGTGACGCAGGTGTGCGCGATGCATGCCCAAATCATTGAGCGCGCCGGGGTCGAGGTGAGGATCACCGCGCCGGAAACCGGAGTCGAAGCCGCGGTCGATCGCGTCCGCGTCGAACGCGTCGTGCGTAACCTCCTCCTCAACGCCGTGGAGTTCTCCGAGGGCAATCCCATCGACATCACGCTGGCGCAGACGGCGACGTCGGTGGCGATCAAGGTCCGAGACCACGGCGTCGGCATGACCGACGAGGTCGCTTCGCGCGTGTTTGATCGCTTCTATCGGGCCGATCCGTCGCGTCAGCGCACGACCGGGGGAACCGGCCTGGGGCTGGCGATCTCGGCCGAGGACGCCCAGCTGCACGGGGGAATCCTCACCGTGTTGTCGTGCCCCCAGGCGGGCTCGTCCTTCGTGCTGTTGCTGCCGCGCTTCGCCGATCGCGAGATCGATGAGCTGCCGCGCGCCGTCTACGACGACGACATCATCGCGGCACGCGCGCGCTGGGCACGCACCCACCCGGGCGACGTCGACACGACCGTCGGGGTCAGCGAGACGACGGGTCGCGACCTCGGCACGTTCAGCGACGAGGCACTCGCCGACGAGGATGACGAGGTCGCAGACGAGGTGGGCGGTGACGAGAGCGACGGTGCCGAAGATGGAGAGGAACGGACGTGAGGGCGCACGCAGTCCCGGCGTTGGCGTGCGCTGTGTTCGTCGCCGTGACGATGAGCGGGTGTGCCGGCTTGCCGATGAGCGGGCCCGTGACGAGTGCCTCGCCACAGGCTGACGCGCAGGCACCGCTGGCCCAACACGCCGAGGGACCGCGCGAGGGTGCCTCTCCGCGTCAGATCATCGAGGGATTCGAGCGGGCAAGCGCCGCGGGAACCTACGATGACTTCGACGTCGCGCGCGAATATCTCACGTCTACGGCTCAACGTTCGTGGAAACCGCAGGCCTCGGTCACCGTCCTCGACGAAGATCCGTCGCTGGCTCTGACGATGGCGGCCCACGCCGATACGACGGCCTCGGCGGTGGTCGAGGGGACGACGGTGTTGAGCGTCGACCGCTATGGCCGTTACCTCCAGCGCGACGTCGCCTATCGCGGGACCTATACCCTGCGTAAAGACGACGATGAGTGGCGAATCGCCGGGCTTCCCAACGGCGTCGTCATGACGCGCTCGGCGTTTAACAACGCCTATGCGCGCCGCGACGTGTATTTCCTCGCCGCCGACAATGTGACGCCCGTGCCCGATCCGCGGTGGATCCCGCGGCAGAATCTGACGGCGGGCCTGGTCGAAGCCCTCTATTCCGGTCCCTCACCCGAGCTCGCTGCCGCGGTACGCACGGCGTTTCCGCGCGACGTCGCCTCGACCTCACCCGTCGTCGACGTCACGGGGGCCGTGGCGGCCGTGAGTGTGCCCGACGCCATCGCGTCGTTGCCTCAGCCCCAGCTCTCCCGCGTCGCGTGGCAGCTCGAACGAACGCTCAGCGGAGTCGCGGGTATTGAACGCGTCGAACTTATCTCCGATCACGATTCCCTCGCGTTCACGCGGGCCCCGACGACGCCCACCTACGATCTCGACTACCTCGTTGGCGTGGAGGACGGTGCGATCGTCGGTGTGGGCACCGGCGCGACACGCGTGCTCGTCGATCGTGCCCACACGAAGGGGATGTCGCCGCGGTGGCCGGCGGCGGGCCCCCTGGCCGGTCAGGGCGTCGTCGCGCTGAATGGAGAGCGCACCGAACTCTACCTGTTCGTTGACAATACGCGTCGCCTGCTGGCCCGCAGCACCGAGACGTTTAGCCCGCCCCATCTCGATCGTTATGGCTTCGTGTGGACATCGACGCCGACGGGCGGACTGTGGGTCACCGACGCCTATGGGCAGCGCTTGAGCGTGGCGACGCCGTGGGGTGACGGCGGGGTCATTAAGAAGATCGAGCTCACCCCCGACGGTCAGCGCGCGCTCGTCCTCATGCACGCCAATGACCGCGACACGCTCGCCTCTTACGTCATCAGTCGCGAGGGCGGGCGTCCGATCAGCCTTATCTCCGCTCATCCCCTGGCGCAGCCCCTCACCGATATCGCCGATATCGGTTGGGTGGATTGCTCGACCGCCGCCGTGCTATCCGGATCGGGCGGGCGCGAGATCGTCGTTCATCCCATCAATGGCCTCGAGGAAATCTATGCGGCCCCAGCCGATGCAACCACCCTCGTTACCGGCGGGACGACCCACGATCTCCAGGTGATGACAGACGACTATCACCGCAGCGAGCGCGTCGGAAAGCAGTGGCGAGGCGTTGGCACGGTGCTCGTCGACGCCGCCTACCCGGGCTAAGTGTCCCCACGGCTCGGTAAGGTCTTCGCACACGTGGCATCGCGTTGACGATCAGCAAGGCGCCCGACGTATATGCCCACAATTGCCGTATGATCTCGCCGCGCGCCGTGCTTGCCGACCTCCTCTGGCCGCGATGGTGCGTCGGCTGCGATGCGCCGGGTGTTATCTGGTGCCGCGACTGTGATGGTCGCGTCAGGGAGCATTTTGGCCCGCGAATCCCGCCCACGCGCGCCGAGCGGACTGAGCTGGATCTGTGGAGTTTCGGCGACTATGACGGGGCGCTTCGCCGCTTCGTCCTGGCCGCCAAACACGACGACCACCTCGATATGGGGTCCCACCTTGCCCGGCTTGGGCACACAGCTGGGCGCGAACTCGCACGCTCGGGATGGGCACCGCGGTGGGTCGTGCCCGCCCCCTCGCAATGGCACCGCCGAGTGCGTCGCCACTGGGTGGCTCATCCCTTTGCCGATGGCATTGCTCGCGGACTCGCCGACTCCGCAGTGCGCCCGATCGCTTCGATCGACGTGCTGCGGCTGCCGTGGGCGGCACCGAGACAGGCAGGACGAACCGCGAGCGAGCGCGCTCGCTCGCGCGACGGCCTTATGCGCGTGGTGGAACCCCTCGACGGCGAAGCCCTCGTCGTTGACGACGTGGCGACGACCGGTGCGACGCTCGCCGAGGCCGCGCGCGTGCTGCGCGAGTCGGGAACGCAGGTGCGCGGCGGGATCGTCCTCGCCAACGTCGAGAGGCGGTAAGGATTCGTTGCGCCAAATATCAGTGTCGTCTCAATCACACCGACTACTATGGAGACATAGCACCGAAGCGGTGCTTCTACACGCAAGGAGGCGATAGCTCAATCCACGGGCAGGTACTGCGCCTGCCCCCATCACGGGGATTATCCCCACCCGCTATGCCCGGAGGAAACAATGGACATCATCGTTGAAGGCCGTAACGCCGAGATCCACTCGAATTTCCGTGACTACGTCGAGGATAAGCTCGCGAAAGTCGAGCACTTCTATCCCCGCGCCCAGCGCGTCGAAGTCGAGATCACCCACGAGCCGAATCAGCGTCAGGCTGACGTGTCAGAACGCGTCGAGATCACCGTCATCGGCAAGGGGCCGATTATTCGTGCCGAGGCCGCCTCGTCCGACCGCTACGCCTCTGTCGACATCGCTGCCGGCAAGCTGTATGAGCGCGTGCGCCGTGCCCGCGACCGTGCGAAGGAGCACCGTCGCCGCAAGGACCGCTCGGTCAAGGAAGGCGTGGATATCGACATCGAGAAGCTCGATCTCACCGACGCCCGCCCGGCGGCCATCCCCGCCGACGACGCGTCGTTCGATCCGGATTCTCCGCGTGAGCGCGAGCTCGGCGTCGCCGACGAGGTCCAGCTCGGCGACTCGCCCGTGCTCGTGCGACAGAAGCTGCACGAGGCCAAGGCGATGACCGTCAGCGAGGCCCTGTATCAGATGGAACTCGTGGGGCATCCCTTCTTCCTCTTCATTGATTCCGAAACGAAACAGCCGTGCGCGGTGTACCACCGCCGCGGGTGGACGTACGGTGTGATCCGGCTGGATACGACGACGACCATCTGATTTTGTGACAGCGCCGCCGGCGGCACCTCGTGCCGCCGGCTTCGCGCGCGTTTGAGTAATCGCGGTAGGCTGGCCCCAGCCCACGGGTGGCACCTGAGTGAAACGGGGAGAAGCGTGTCGATTTTTGACAAGATCCTTCGCATCGGTGAAGGCCGTACCCTGCGCCGATTCGAGGCGCTAGCGAACGAGGTCATCGCGAAGGACGACGAATACACGGCCATGAGCGACGACGAGCTAAAGGCGATGACGTCTCAGCTCAAGGCCGCCCTCGACGAGGGGGCGACGCTCGACGAGATCCTCGTCCCCGCATTCGCGACCGTGCGCGAAGCCGCATGGCGCGTGCTCGGGCAAAAGCCCTACCCGGTCCAGATCGTCGGGGCGATCGCCCTGCACCGCGGCAATATCGCCGAAATGAAGACCGGCGAGGGCAAAACCCTCGTCGCGACGATGCCGAGCTACCTCAACGCGCTGACGGGTCGCGGCGTCCACGTCGTCACCGTCAACGACTATTTGGCCTCCTACCAATCCGAACTCATGGGACGCGTCTACCGGTTCCTCGGAATGGAGGTCGGCTGCATCGTCAATGGGCAGGATCCCGTGACGCGCCGCAAGCAGTACGCCGCGGACATCACCTACGGCACGAACAACGAATTCGGCTTTGACTACCTGCGCGACAACATGGTGCAGCGCCCCGAGGATCTCGTTCAGCGCGATCATCACTATGCGATCGTCGACGAGGTTGACTCGATCCTCATCGATGAGGCCCGCACCCCTCTCTCATCTCGGGTCCGGCCATGGGCGAGGCCGACCGGGCCTACGAGAAGTTTGCTGACCTCGTGCGTGGACTCGAGCGCGACGTCGACTACGAGGTCGACGAGAAGAAGCGAACGGTCGGTATCCTTGAGGCCGGTATCGAGAAGGTCGAAGACTATTTCAATATCGACAACCTCTATCAGGCCGAACACACCCCGCGAATCGGTTTCCTCAATAACGCGTTGAAGGCCAAAGAGCTTTTTGAGCGCGATCGCGACTACATCGTGCGGGCTAACGAGATCATTATTGTCGACGAGCACACGGGTCGAACGATGGAAGGGCGCCGCTATTCCGAGGGCCTCCATCAGGCCATCGAGGCGAAAGAACGCGTTCCCGTGAAGGCCGAGAACCAGACGCTAGCGACAATCACGCTGCAAAACTATTTCCGTCATTACGACAAGCTCGCCGGCATGACCGGTACCGCCGAGACCGAGGCGGCCGAGTTCATGTCGACGTTCAAAATCGGCGTCATTCCCATTCCGACGAACCGGCCGATGGCGCGCGTGGACAAGACCGACCTCGTCTACCCCACGCGCGAGGGCAAACTCACGGCGATCGTCGAGGACATCGCCCAGCGCTACGACAAGGGCCAGCCGGTCCTCGTCGGCACGACCGACGTGGCCAAGTCCGAGGAGCTGTCGGCACTGCTGAAGAAGCGGCGGATTCCCCACAACGTCCTCAACGCGAAGGAGCACGAGCGCGAGGCGCAGATCGTCTTTGAGGCCGGGCGACTCGGGCAGGTGACGATCGCGACGAACATGGCTGGTCGCGGTACCGACATCATGCTCGGGGGCAACCCCGAACACATCGCGGATCAGATGCTGCGCACCCGGTCTGGCGATCCGCTGGACCCGATTGCCGATTCCGAACGCTGGCGCGAGGAATACCCGGGAGCTCTCGAGGATGCAAAGGCCCAGGTGGCCGCCGAACACGAGAAGGTCAAGGAGCTGGGTGGCCTCTACGTCCTCGGCACGGAACGTCACGATTCGCGCCGCATCGACAATCAGCTGCGGGGCCGCTCAGGACGTCAGGGAGACCCCGGCGAGTCGCGCTTCTACCTGTCGATGGAAGACCCGTTGATGATGCGCTTCGCGTCGGGATTCGCCCAGCGCATCATGCAGTCGGGCGCGTACCCGCCGGACATGCCGCTGGAGAACAAGGCGGTCGCCAAGTCGATTCGCTCCGCCCAGCAGCAGGTCGAGGCCATGCACTTCGAGACGCGTAAGAACGTCCTGAAGTACGACGACGTCATGACCGATCAGCGCAACCTTGTCTACGACCAGCGCCGCCAGGTGCTGGAAAAGGACATCGACCTCGACACGCTGGTTCCGACCTATCTGGAAGCAACGGTCTCCGAAATTGTTCGCACGGGCTGCGACGGCAACCCGGAGGAGTGGAATCTCGAGTCGGTGTGGGCCACACTGCGCTCGATCTACCCGATTTCGGTTGATCGTGAGGCCATGATCGAATCGGCGGGTGGCATCGCCGGATTGACCCTCGAAGACGTCGAGACGGTGCTGCACGATGACATCACCGACGCCTACGACACGATGGTCGACCAGATGAACGCCAACCCGCTGGCTAGCGAGCAGTTGGGTGAGGAGCCGGTCGCCGAGATGGAGCGGCGCGTCCTGTTGGCGACGGTCGATCGACTGTGGCAGGAACACCTCTACGAGATGGACTATTTGCGCGAAGGCATCGGCCTGCGCGCGATGGGGCAGCGCGATCCCCTCGTCGAGTACTCCTCCGAGGGCGCCCACATGTTCCAGGGCATGATGGGGCGGGTGCGCGAGGAGACGGTCGCCGGCATCTTCTCGGCCGCCGGGCAGTTCGAGGCCGCCTACCAGGCGCGGGTGCAAGCCGAGCGTGAGGCGGCCGAGAAGGCTGCCGATGCGCAGGCGCACACCGACCAGCGTGCGGCTCGCAGCGAGGCAATTGCCAAGAGCATGGCGAACGCGCCGTCGGTCATGGGAGACACGGGAACGGCATCGCGTGGAAAGATCCTCGGCCGCTCCGGTGCCGGTGGCGACGGATCCACCGGTGGCATGAATCGTGCCCAGCGCCGAGCCAAGAAGGCGAAGAACAAGAAACGTCGCTAGGCATCATGCCCATGTGTGGGGCGGGTGAGTTGAGGACTCGCCCGCCCCACACACGCGTTTGGGGTCGCGGCATTAGCCAATCTCGAGGGCAGTGATGCGCCAGCGCGAGTGATAAGACTCGGCACGCAGGCAGATGGCGCGGGAACGTTCCCCAACATCGACCACCCCGATGCACTCGCAGGCGACGAAGTCTGCGCGCGCCTGGGCGACTTGGAGGCGCAGGCTGCGGGTGCGGATCCGTTGGGGAGTCCGGGGTGCGCGCGTTGCGGTGAGCCGCTCGCGTTCGCGCAGAGCCTCGTACAGGTCGGGAGCCAGCCAGCGGGCGAGCTGTGCGCACGAGCGCGTCCCGTCAAGCACCTCAAAGATGACCTGAACCATCGTGTAAGCCCATGGATAGGGATGGGGAAGAGGTGCCGTCGTCGGCTGCGGTTTCCACCCACGCGCCGTTAGCCGGTCTTCGTCGCGGCGATGGAGAGGATCGACGGGGCTCAGTCGCAGGTGCGGCGCACCGAAGATTTCGCTGCGGTCGATATGCGGTGGGATAGGTGCGCGCGGCATCGTCCGCGGCACGGCGACGCGGCGGCCGTGCCGCGGGGCGGGGAGCAGCGTCCAATCGACGTCGCCACGGCGCGGCGACCGCGTGGAGGAGTGCGCGGGAGCGCTCAGGACAGCCGGTGTCATGACAACTCCCGGAGGGGTTCGAGGGTGAGCGTGAGGCCCGGGTGGATGAGGTCCGGTGACGTGATCTTGTCGGCGTTGCCGCGGTAGAGCGCACGCCAGGCACGGTCGATGGTGGCAGGTGACGCGCCGGGTGGCAGGGAATCGGCGGCGATCGACCACAGGCTGTCCCCGGGAGCCACGACGTACGTGTCATCGACGCCAGCCGTTGCCGCGGGGGTTTCGGGTTGGGCGGGCGGGGTGGGTGTAGACAGCCGGATTGCGCCCCAGCCGACATCCATGGGCACGGCGGGCAGAGTCTGTGGTGATGCGGCAGACGGTGCGGGCGCAGGGGTGCTGGGTACAGCAGCCGGGGACGCAGGCGTCGCGGGAGTCTCAGGAAGGGGCGGTGATGGCGGGGTGACCGGCTGCGCGCCCTCGGCCTCTTCGGTATCGCGTTCTGGCGGCGGATCGGGTGCGGGAGGAGGTGGCGAGGTCGTCTTGGGCACCGGGTCGGCCGAGTCTTCCGTCGGCGCCGCCCAGCCCAGATCGGCAGGGATGTCAGTGAGATCGGGGCTCACCGACGAGTCGCTGCCGTCATCAGCCAACGCCGGGGTCGCGATGGCCAAACCGGGAATGAGCGCGAGAGACGTCGTCCCCAGGATGGCGCGGCGAACGACGGGCGCTCCCAGCCTGAGCATGGCCACGATAAGCCGATGCGGGCGGCGCCCACGCGCGAGCGCGGCGCGACCGCTTCGGGCGAGGCCGGCCGTGAGCAGGAACCACGCGGCGAGCAGTGCGCCACCGACTGACAGGACGCTGGCGAGGCCGTCACCGATGCGGGCCGAGGTCGCCTGTGAGGCCTCGAGGGCGGCGTGAGGGCCGACGAGGTAGGCACATGCGGCGAGCAGCACCAGCGGAGCAAGGATCCACACGGTGCGTTCGATTGTCGGCGAGGTCGCCGGCGTGGGGGAGAGCTGAGACCTCATGTCATCTCCTATGGTGATGTTTGAGTATGTTTGAGGATGTAGAGACATCGCATCATGTGTGTGGTGTCGTGTCAAGGCCCTGCTAGGGTCGGTCTATGCGGTGGGCGAGACTGTTTGTCGATGTGGAGTCACGCCTGGCGGCACAGATCGTCGAAGAGGAACGGCTGGCCGCCTGGGAGTACGCCGAGGCCGAGATGGCGCAGCTGGACGTGGCGGATCGCCTGCGCGCCCATGTGGATGAGTCGGTGGTGGTCGTTACGTGCGCCGGCACGCGCATTAGCGGGGTCGTGCGCCACGTCGGCGCTGACTATGCCGCCGTAGAGGAGGGGCCGCGCGATTGGCTCATCCCCCTGGTGCGCGTGGGATGGTTTCAGGCCTCTGCCAGCGCGCGCGAGCCGCGCGGAGGCGTGAGCGCGCGTCTGGGATTGCTGCACGCACTGCGCGCGCTGGCTCGCGACAGGCAGAGCGTGCGGGTTGCAACGGTCGATGGCGGCGCCGTGGGAGGGCGCCTCGTTCGCGTTGGGCGCGATCACGTCGATGTGGCCGGGCCTCGGGGAGTGGTGACGGTGGCGACGGCGGCGATTGATTGTTTGGCCAGCGCCAGCTAGCCGGCGTGCGTGTGTGAGTGTGCCTGGCGACGGGCTTCCTCCGCCGCGCTGTAGCGCGAGGCAATGTAGTCCTCGAGCTTGGCGATTTCGATACGCCACTGGTTGCGCCCGCCGACCTGGATGGCCGGCAGCTCGCCCGAGAGGATCATGGCGCGCACCCCCTGCGGCGAGAGGCTGAGGATCTCCGACACGTCGGCGATCGTGAGAAAGCGCTGTTCCATACCCCAAGTATGTCATAGATGGTGAATGATGATGGATCGTGCGTGTGGGGTGGGGATCGCGGCGGTACGCCGCGGTCACGTCGTCGGTGCGCGCCGCGCCTCCCCAATGCCGCCCAGGAGTGGGGCGATCTCGGTAAAGTTCGAGAAGGCCCTCCCTCATTGGCAACGGAGTTACCATGTCCCGGCGTCCCCACCGCAGTTTTGTCGACCCCCGATTCCTCGCGGGCGTCTTCCTCATCGTCCTGTCGGTCATCCTCGCCGTCGTCGTGTTGCGGCAGGCGCACACAGGCATGATCGTCTACCAGGCACGCGCAGATATCGCCGCGGGTGACCACATCGGAGCCAGCGACGTCGCTACGGTCGAGGTGCGGGTTCCCGAGGGGCGTTACGTCGGCGCGGGCGAGCTGCCGCGCAACGCGGTTGCGACCCGCTCGATCGGGACGGGCGAGCTCGTGGCCGTATCGAGCATCGCCGACAGGGCCGACGCGCACCCGCTGGTGCTCACACTCGCCCAACCCATCGCGTCCTCGGTCCGCCGCGGCGACGTCCTCACCCTGTGGGCGGTACCGGATGGTGGCACCGGTGAGGGCCAGGCCGAGACGCCGGTCGTGCTCTCCGAGTCGGCGGTCTACATTTCGTCCACGCCGCGTCAGAGCGTGGCCATGCAGGGCAACGAGGTCGAGGTGCGCGTGCCCGGTGACGACGTGCCCGCCGTCCTCGAGGCCCTCGCCCGCGAGGTTCCCCTCATCGCCGTCGCGGGGACACGCTGATGTCGCGGTGTCCAGAGATCCTCGTCGTCGCCGAGGGCGAGTTTGAGACCGAGCTCGTCTCGACCCTTCACGCCGAAGGGCTGGCCCACGTTGCCCGTCGCTGCGCTGACGCCGCCGAAGTTCGCGGCGCAGCGGCGGCGGGACTCGGCGAGATCGCCGTCGTTGATCGCGACCTCGTCTCGCTCGACGTCGTCGCCGATCTCGAGCGTGCGGGGATGCGCGTCATCGTCGTCGGCGGCAACGCCGTGGCGCGCACCGTTGACGCCGTCATCGCAGCCCTGCTGGGTACCGCCACCGACGAGACGCCCGGTGCTATGTCCAGCGACGTGGGGTCTCTTACGGGCGCGGCGCTCGCCGCTCAGCTGCCTCCCGATCCCTTCACCGAGGCCGGCTCGTTCCCGGTGCCACCGCCGGCACCGCCTTCTGGAGCCGCAGCCAGCGGCGCGCACACGCGCTACCCGCCGAGGTCGCGTCGACGGGCCGCGGCGCCACCCGAGACACCGCGCGAGGAACCGGCGGTGCCGACGGTTCCGGAGGCTCCGGCACCTCACCGCGGCGAGGTCATCGTCGTCGCCGGTCCCGCAGGGGCGCCCGGTCGCACGACGCTCGCGCTCGCGCTTGCCGCCGACGTCGCTCAGCGCGGGTTGCGAGTGCTCCTCATCGACGCTGACACGGTGGCACCCGGGATCGTCTACCTCCTTGCTCTGCCCGACGAGTCAGCGGGCATTATTGCCGCCACGTATCGTGCGCGAAACGGCGAACTCGATGCTCTCGTTCTCGGTGACCTCGTCGATCACACCGCGTGGGGCTTCGACGTCGTCACGGGGATCGAGCAGGCGCAGCGGTGGAAGGAGGTCGACGAGTCCGGTCTCGCTGGCCTTCTGCGGGTGGCGCGCGAGTGCTACGACCTCGTTCTCGTCGACACCGCGGGTCCCGTCGACGGTCCGGACGCTCCGGCCAGCTATTACGGACCGGCGCGTGATGCCGCGCGAGCGGCCGCGCTCGCCGAGTGCGATCGTCACCTCGTCGTCGGGGCCGGCGATCCCCTGGGAATGCGCCGCCTGCTCGGGTATCTGCGCGATTTTCCTTCCGAGCGCGGTCTCGTCGTCGTCAATCGCCTCGATTCACTGGCTGCGGGAGTCGGTGCCGAGCGCGGCGCCCGTCACATCCTCGCTCGCTACGGTGGCATCGACCGCGCCTTTCTCGTGCGCCGCGACCCCACCGGTGTCGCGCGTGCCCAGCTCGATGGAACGCCCATGCTCGCCTCCGACGTAGGCGACGATATCGCCGCGATTGCCGATGCCCTCGTCGGTGAACGTGCTCCCCGCCGCGATGGTGGACACTCCCGGCGGCGAGGGGCCGGTCGGTGGCGCCCGTGGCCTCGGCGTTAGGGTGGAGTCATGCGCGTCTATCTTTCCTTGACCCCGGCTGATCTCGCCGCCGATGCCGTGATGCCACGCAGCGCGTGGGCGGTGACGGATTCACTCATGGCGTCCTATGGCGGCGACGATTGGGAGCAGGAAGACTACGAGGCCGTCGCGATGATGGCAGCGGGACAGGCGTGCCTGGAGTACCTCGACGGCGTTACCCCCGCCTGCCGCATCGTCGCCGCAGCCGACTGCGCCGAGGCGGTCGCATTCGGCCCGGCTGCGGGTCAGGTCAGCATCGACGGGCCCGTCTCCCTCGCCGACGTCGTGTCCTTCCACATCGACGAGGAAGAGTCCTGGCCCATCGTCGCTGCCGCCGCCGCGGGAGAAGACGACGAAGACGCCCTGTCCGAGACCGCCCTACTGTGGTACGACGTCTCCGAGATTGCCCTCGTGCGCGACATCCTTAATGCCGGCTAAGCGCTGACGACGATCGTCGACTGCTTCGTCCGCTCGTTCCTGCGCACCTCGAGTCGGTCGGGGACGTGGGAACGCACCGCGTCGATGTGACTGATGATCCCGACCGTGCGCTCGCCCGCCCCCGTTGAGCGCAACTGTGCCAGTACGCGCTCGAGGGTTTCGGCGTCCAGCGTGCCAAACCCCTCGTCGACAAACATCGTGCCGATTTCGACGCCACCGGCCTCGGCCGTGACGATTTCGGTGAGCGCCAGGGAGAGGGCGAGCGAACAGTAGAAGGTCTCGCCGCCGGACAAGGTGGCGTTGAGACGCTGGTGGTCGCCGCTGAGGTGGTGGTCGATGACGTCGATCGAGAGCGCCTGGTTGAGCCGGCGCGAGGCATCGGTGCCGGTGCGGGTGAATTCATAGCGGCCCGCGGTAATGGCTGCGAGCTTGGGATTGGCGACGGCGAGGATCTCGTCGAAGCGCGGCAGCAGCACCCACGTCGACAGGGGAGTTGACTCGAGGTTGCCCTTGCCACCGTGTGCCAGCTCGGCCATTCGGATGAGCGCGCGATCGCGAGCGACCGCGGCAGAGTGGTCGTCGATATCGGCACGCACCCGGCGAGCCTTAGCGGTGACGGCCTCGACGCGGGTGCGCAGCCGCTCGCCTTCCCGGGTCGCCTCGTCGGCTCGCTCCTGAAGACGGCGGGCCCGCTCGACGAGAGCACCCGCGTCCGGCAGAATCCGCGTTGCGGCCTCGCGCAACTCGGGATCGGCGCACTCGCGCGTCAGCGAGCGCACCTCGGCGTCGTAGGCGGTGACGAGGTTTTCGTCGCGGGTGATTTCGTCCGCCGAGCGGTATGCGGCGCGGGCCTGTTCGATCGTGTCGAACGGCGACGCCGCCAGGCGAGCCTCGCCGTCGTCGCGAGCGAGTTGGAGTCGGGAGCAGCACGTGAGAAGCTCGCGCGCGCTCGCCAGTGCGGACGCGGTGGCGTCTGTCACCGCCTGCGTCGTGTCGCGGATATCGGCGAGGTCGGCGGCATCGGTGAGGCCGCGTGCCTCGGCGAGGAGATCGCCGATCTGGGTGGCCAGAAGCCCCTCCTCACGTCGATCTGCCTCGAGACGAGTGACGAGCTCCCCACGCTCCTCGGTGAGGTGGCGCTCGCGGGTGGTGAGGTCGTTGACGATCTGAGAGGCCTGTGCGCCCGATGCGATGACGCCCAGGAGTCGGCTATCCTCGGCCTCGAGGCGAGCCGATTCGGCGCGAACCTCGGCGACACCGGCCCCGCCGAGGGCCTCGCGGGTCTGGGCTAGATCGTGCTCAAGCGATTCGAGCTCGCGCGTGGCCGCCTCGACGCGGCTTCGCGCATCCGCCTGCGCGGTGAGGGCGCGGCGAACATCGGCCAGCGAGGCCGATTCCTCGGTTGGCCTTGCCACGTGCGGGTGCTCACGTGATCCGCACACCGGGCACGCCTCATCGGGGCGCAGGCCACTCGCGAGTTCGTAGGCGGCCTGCCCGCTCCAGCGCTGATGAACCTCGCGGTAGGCCGATTCCGCGCGCGCGAGTGCTTCGGTGTGCTCCGCCAGCCTCGCGTGCTGGAGATCGAGGCGAGCCGAGAGGTCGTCAATGCGATCGGCGATCTGGCAGCGTTCGCGCGAGCGCGCCCGCGCGTCCTCCAGGTCGTCACGTTGCTCGCGCGCGCTGGTCGAGGCGGTGACCTCGGCCGCCGCGGCCGACAGGGCAGCGGGGATCGTCGCGAGGTTCGTCTCGCACTCGGCGATGGCGTCGCGCGTGGCGTCGATCCGCTGAACCAGGGAGTCTCGTTGCTGGCGCATCCGCGCGATCGTGCGGATGCGGGTGATCGCCGCGTCGATGTCGTGAAGCTCGTGGCGGGCGGCATCGCGCAGGCCATCGAGGTCATCAATGAGCTCGGGGGCGGAACCATCGGGGTCGGCGAGTGGCGTCGAGTCGGTCGCGAGACGAGCGGGGGGTGTCCAGCCGAGACGGGAGGCCGCCGCGGCGTAGGCACCGCGGGTACGCGACAGCGTCGCGAGGTCCGCTGCTAACGCGTCGCGGGCAATTCCCGCATCGTCGCGAGCGCGAGTGAGGCGATCCCAGTCGGTGACGACGGGGCCGGCGGCACGCGCGAGCGCGAGGGCCTCACGGACGGCGTCGATCTGCCCCGCGCGCTCGCGTGCGGCGTCGAGTCGCGCTCGCGCGCGATGTGCTCGATCACGACGGGCTGCAAGCACCCGCACGTCGGCCAGATCGCGACGGGCACCGTCCGCGAGGGCCCGCGCGTGGGCGACGGCCTGGCTGAGGTGCGCGACCTCGTTATCGAGGGCAACGAGGTGCGGGGCGAGAGCCGCGAGCGCACGCTCGGGATCCTGCGTGACCTCGTCCTCGGTGGGGACGTCGGTGATGCCGAGCGCGTTCACGTCGCCGATGAGTGACGCGACGTGTTCGCGCAGGAGCGCCTGTGAGGTCTCCTGGCGTTTTTGTGCTGCGGCGGCGTCTTTTTCTAGACGCGTTTGAACGCGCTCGTAGATCTCGGCTCCGAAGATGTGGCGCAGCAATGTCGCGCGGTCGTCGGAGCGGGCGTGCAGGAACTGAGAAAAGGCTCCCTGGGGCAGGATGACGGTTTGGCGAAACTGATCGGCGGTGAGGGGGAGGATGTGCTTCAACGCGATCCCGACCTCGTTGGCCTTCGCGGCGATGGTCTCGCCCGTCGGCGATCCCGGGTGCTTGAGGCGGTACAGCCACGCCCGCGTCTTGACCTCCGTCGTCCCGTGCCCGCGTTTTTTCGGGCGCTTGTACGCGGGCTGGCGCGTCACTCGGTAGACGCCGGAAGGCACCGAAAAGACGACGCTGACCTGGGTCGGCCTCGAGGCGGGCGCATACTGCGAGCGCAACCGCCCCTCGACGACGGAGCTGCTGGTCGTCGTGCGCGCCAAGGTGGCGTAGAGGCCGTAGAAGATGGCATCGAGAATCATCGACTTGCCCGCGCCCGTGGGGCCGTCGATGAGGAAGATCCCCGACGCGCCCAGAGCGTCGATGTCGATCGTGTGCGAGCCGGGGAACGGCCCGAACGCCTGGAAAGAGACGTTATGAATTCGCATGATCTGCCTGCACTTTCTCGAAGACGTCGCGCCAGACGTCGCGCTCGGCCGCGTTCAGCTCCCGGTTGCCCACCGTGCGGGCGAATTCCTGGGCCAGCGTCAGCGGCGACCGCTGGTGGCGGCGGATGTCGGCTGCCGTCACGGGGGTTGGGGCGTGGGCGGGCACGTGAAACACCGCCAGCGTGTGGGGGAGGAGGGAGCGCACCTCGTGGACGAGGTTGTGCGGGCGAGCATCATCGGTGATCGTCACCTCGCACCACGAATCGCGTGCATCCTCGTGGCGCCCCGCGCGCAGCTGCTCCATGGTCGTCGCGATGCGACGCAGCGCTCGCCACGGGGTCAGCGGCAGGTGCCGGATTCCCAGGTCAGGGGTGTCGGTGTCGAGCAGAGTCACCGATTTCTCGTAGCCGGCCTCAGAGAACGAGAACGCCACGGGGGAGCCGGGGTAGCGCACCGGCGCTCCGGCGTCGCGCACGTCCTGGGGGCGGTGGAGGTGTCCGGCGGCGACGTAGTCGACGCGCACCGGGCCGTCTGCCTTGCCCAGGCGGGTGAGGGTGCCCGCGCTGACCTGCTCGACCCCGCCGACCTCCAGGCACCGTTCCGATTCGGTGGGCAAACCTCCGGTGAAGAACGCGTGCGCCATGACGATGACGCGTGCGCCGTCCTCGAGCGGATGAGCGTCGAGGTGCGCACCGATGCGGCGGGCCGCCGCGGCAATGACGGCCTCGTGAGAGCGCGCCAACTGGTGCACCGCGTCGGGGTCGTCCGGGTCGGCGATGTCGCCGGTGGCGTCGACGAGGACGCGCCGGGTGGTCTCGGGATCGAGGTAGGGCAGCGTGTAGACGCGCGCGTGCACCCGCCCCTCGGCGACGAGGTCGATCGGGCGGTCGATGTCGTCGGGGAGTGCCCGAACGACGAGGCGATCGTTGAGGAAGCGGTCGGTCAGCCCCAGTCGATCGGCCGAATCGTGGTTTCCCGTCGTGATGATGACCCGCGCGAGATCGGTCAGGCGCGTGAGAGCGACACGCGCCTGGCGCAACGACGTGATTGAGGGCACAGCGCGGTCGAACAGGTCGCCGGACATGAGGACGGCGTCGACCTCCTCGGCGCGCACGTAATCGACCAGCGCCTCAAAAAACGCCTGGTGCGCCTCTTCGAGGCTGGCCCCGTGCAGCGTTCTTCCGATATGCCAATCGGAGGTGTGGATGATCTTCATGCGTTCCACGCTAGGACACGGTGCCGACATAAATCGTTGCCTTAACCGGGGACTCACCCGCTCGTGCCATAGTGTGTGCTCGAAGGAGGAATCTGATCCGATGACGCCTGACCTGTCCCGCCTGCTTCCCACCCAGCCCGCCATCATCGTCCCGGTGGCCGCGGCAACGCCCGCCGACGTGCTCGATCAGGTGCGCGCCGCCGCCACGTCCCCCGACGTCGATGCCATCGAATGGCGCGTCGACTACCTCATCGATGCCGTGAGCCTGGCCGATCTGCGCCGCTTGAGTCGCCAGATCTACGCCGAGGCCACGCCCTCGCGCGTGCTCACGACCGTGCGCTCGGCGAGCGAAGGCGGCGCGCTCGAGATCCGCCCGGCTCGCTACCTCGACCTCTACGACACGTTGCTGCGTTGCGGTGCCCGCTCCATCGACGTCGAGCTCAGCCAACCCCTCGCCGGCGAAGTCATCACGCGCGCACACGAGATGGGCGCGCTGGTCGTCGGCTCGATCCACGATTGGACGGGGCACTCGATTCCGCCGAGCAGCTGGCCGCGGTGAATCGACTCGCGGAGCTGGGTGCCGATGTCGTCAAGATCGCCCGCTACATCGCGGACGCGGAGGCCTACCTCGACTTCCTCAGTTTCGTTCGCGCTTACGTCGCCGGCCCGGATGCGCGGCCCCTCATCGCCGCGGGAATGGGGCCGCTGGGATGCCTCGCCCGCGCTGGAGCCGGCGCGCTGGGTGTTGCGGCGACTTTCGCCAGCCTCGACGTCGTCACCGCCCCGGGCCAGCTTCGCGCGGCCCAGCTGCGCGCCCTCTGGGAGGGCGCCGAGCTGCGAGCGCCGCGGGCATAACAGAAGCGGACGGGTCCCGTAGGTCCCGTCCGCCCGCTACACCCCGTCTTAGCAGTTGGGGCGCTTGCCGTGGTTGGCCGCGCTCTTGCGACGCGTCTTGCGCTTGCGTCCGCGCTTGCTCATCGTCGACCTCTCTTCGATTGGATCACGGATAGTCCGCGACGATACTACACGACGTCGCCGCCACGGCTCATCCGCGCGGTGGCTGAGACCTGATCGAGAGGACCTCCAAACGTTCGCGGACGCGCACGATCAGGCCCTCGGGCGCTCGGCACGCGCACCCGAGAGCCACCGCTTGGCGCACGTGGCGTTCGCGCGCGATCCGCGCCTGGCAGCTCGCGCACCCGGCAACGTGGGCGCGGATTCGGGCGATCTGGCTCGAGGCGATGAGGCGGGCCTGAGCCTCATCGAGTTCGTCGCCGCTGCCGCACACATCGGGAGTGGCGCAGGCATCGACGTAGGCGAACATCTGCTCGGTCGTGAAGCCGCATCCGCACGGTTCCCATCCCGAATCTGCGCAGCGTCCGGAACATCCGCACCCGCAGCGACACCCGTCGTCGCCTCCGCGATCTGTCTCAGTCATCAGTGTTCACCCCAATCCCCATGTCGCGGGCGTAATCGGCCAGCAGGTGCCGCAGCGCTTTGCGTCCCCGGTAGAGCCGCGACATGACCGTGCCCACAGGCGTATCCATAATTTTGGCGATGTCCTTGTAGCTGAACCCCTCGACGTCGGCCAGGTAGACGACGAGGCGAAAATCCTCGTCAAGGGCGTCGAAAGCCGATTGAATCGTCGCGTTCGGCAGCCGTTCGAGGGCCTCGGCCTCGGCCGAGGGCAGTCCTCGCGAATCGTGCGAGGCCGCGCGTGCCTCCTCCCATTCGGCTGCGCCCTCGCTCGCCGCCTCGGTGGGGCGACGCTGCTTGCGGCGGTAGTCGGTAATGAACGTGTTCGTCAGGATCCGATACAGCCACGCCTTGATGTTCGTTCCCGGCCGGTACTGGTAAAAACGCTGATAAGCGCGCGCATACGTGTCTTGCACGAGGTCCTCGGCGTCGGCCTGATTGCGCGTCATTCGCAGCGCTGCACCGTAGAGCTGATCGAACAGCGGCAGCGCTTCGGCTTCAAAACGCGCGTGCATGGCGTCTGGGTCCTCGACCGGGACGGGAGCATCGCGCACGGGGGTAGGCACACCACCACTGTAGCCAGCACTACGACCCGGCGCCTGGCAAAGCTGTTCATGTGGTGGCGCGGCCGAGAGCACGTGAGTCACAATGGAGGCATGGCCATTTTGCGTACCGCCTCCCGACTCCTCCTCGCCGGCATCTTCGCCAACGACGGGTTGGATGCCGCCCTGCATCCCGACGACCACCTCTACGAGTTCCAAGTCGCACAGCAAACGTGGGAGCACTGGGGAATCCCGCCGCTGCCGCCGGCCGACCAGCGCGCGTGGGTGCGCGGGTCGGGGATCCTCGCCACGGTCCTGGCCGCGGGGCTGGCCGCGGGAAAGATGCCGCGCACGTGTGCGCTTGGGCTCGCCGCGCTCTCGGTGCCCATCGCGCTCGTACGCTATCCCCCGACGGAGTCCCACACGGGCAAGCCGCTGGCGCGCCGCATGGCCATCACCGCCTGGCTGCTCATGCACGCGAGCGTGGGCGAGGGGAGGCTGCGCCTGCCCGCCCGCTCGGTGAGGCCGATCGATGAGTGAGGGCGTGTGGTGCCCGCCGCGCGCACGTGGGCCGCTGGATGCCGAGGTGCGCATTCCCGGGTCGAAGTCCGCGACGAATCGCGCCCTCGTTCTCGCGCTCCTCGCTGAGGAGCCCAGTCGCATCGAGGGAGCTCTGAGCTGCCGCGACACCGACCTCATGATCGCGGCAATTCGTGAGCTGGGCGCGCAGGTGGAGCCTCAGGGGGACACGATTGTCGTCACCCCGCCGCCCCGCCTCCACCCGCGCAGTGGCCGCATTGACTGCGGCCTCGCGGGAACGGTCATGCGTTTTATCGCCCCCATCGCCGCGCTGGCCAATGGCGATGTCACGCTCGACGGCGACGAGGCCGCGCGCGTGCGCCCGATGGCCGGGCTGGTGCGTGCGCTGACCGACATGGGCATCGAGGTCGAGTGCCTGGGAGAGCCGGGATTCTTGCCCCTCACCATCCACGGCCGCGGCCGGGTGCGCGGCGGTCGCGTCGAGGTGGATGCCTCGGCCTCGTCGCAGTTCCTGTCGGCACTGCTGCTGGCCGGCGCGCGATTCGATGAGGGCCTCGAGATTCACGCGAGCACGCCGGTGCCGTCGCTGCCGCACGTCGCCATGACGATGGAGGCGCTGCACGCGCGCGGGGTCGAGGCCGATGTTGCGCGCGTGAGCGTCCTCCACGGCGGCGAGACGCCCACGGACTGGCGCGTCCATCCCGGCCCGATCCGGGGCGGCAGGATCATCATCGAGCCCGATCTCACGAATGCCGGCCCCTTCCTCGCCGCCCCGCTCATCGCCGGCGGCCAGGTCCGCATCCTCGACTGGCCCGAGAACTCGACGCAGCCGGGTGCCCACTGGCGCGAGCTGATGACGATGGTGGGGGGTCGAATCAACCGCGACGACGACGGGCACCTGCTGTCACAGGCAATGGGACCGATCTCCGGGATCGACCAGACGATGAGCGAATACGGCGAACTCGTGCCGACGGTCGCGGCGCTTGCCGCCCTCGCCGTCTCACCCTCGACGCTGCGCGGAATCGCCCACCTGCGCGGGCACGAAACCGATCGGCTCGCGGCGCTGGAAGAATCGCTGACTCGCCTCGGCGTGGGTGCGCAGGCGCGCCTGGGGTCTCTCGTCATCACGCCGCGCCCACCATCGGGGGCCGAACTCGACAGCTACGGTGATCACCGAATGGTCATGTTCGCCGCCCTCATCGGGTTGGCCGTCAACGGGGTCAGCGTGCGTGACGTCGAGGCCGTGACCAAGACCTTCCCCCAGTTCGTGGACCTGTGGGAGGCCGTGGTGGCCACCGGAGCAGCCTAGTGGTGCGCCGAGACATCGGCACCGACGATCCTCGAGTGCGGGTGCGTCGTGGCCGCAAGGGGAAGAAGAGCCGGCGTCGCTCGAAGGATCGCGTCGATTACTCGGATGCCCCCATCGGTCAGGTCATCGCCGTGGATCGCGGGCGCTACCGCGTTCGCCTGGGCGAGGTCGACGTGCGCGCCGTCAAGGCACGTGAACTCGGTCGCCACGCTATCGTCGTTGGCGACCGGGTGCGCCTTGTCGGCGATCTGTCCGGTCGCGCCGACACGCTGGCCCGACTGGTTGAGGTGACGCCGCGCTCAACCGAGCTCACGCGCTCGGCCGAGGACACCCCCGGAGGCCGCGAGAAGCCGATGGTCGCCAACGCCGATCTCATGGTCATCGTCACCGCGTGCGCCGATCCGCCGCCGCGTCCACGCATGATCGATCGCTGCCTCGTTGCCGCCTATGCCGGCGGGATCTCGCCGCTGCTCGTCGCCACGAAAGCCGACCTCGCCCCGGCTGCGCCGCTGCTCGACCAGTTCACCGGGCTGGGATTGCCCAGCCTCGTCACGTCCTTCGACGGCGAGGCGTGGGAGGGGCTCGAGGGCCTGTCCGAGGCCGTGCGCGGGCACACGTGCGTGCTCGTCGGGCACTCCGGGGTTGGCAAATCGACTCTGACGAACGCACTCATCCCCGAGGCAGCGCGGCGCACCGGTGAGGTCAACGCCGTCACCGGGCGCGGGCGGCACACGTCGACGGGGGCCGTCGCCCTCGAGCTGCCCGGCGGCGGGTGGCTCATCGACACCCCGGGTATCCGCTCCTTCGGGTTGGCCCACGTCGAGATCGACGACTTGCTCGCCGCCTTTGCCGATCTCGCCGAGGCCGCGAACCAGTGTCCGCGGCGGTGCTCGCACACCGCCGATGAGGTCGAGTGCGCCCTCGATGCGTGGGCGCGAGGGGATGCTCGGCGCGAGGCTCGCCTTGATTCGTTCCGGCGCCTGCTGGAGACCAAACTCAGCGCCGCCGAGCCGTGGCAGGTTGGCCACTGAACCGCCACAGTGAGCGCGAACGGCCGCGAGGGCGGATGCGAGGCGCGTGGTAGCGTCAACGCGTGACTTCTCTCGACGATGACCTGGCTCTCGCGCATGCCCTGGCCGATTGCGCCGACGCGATCACCCTCGCCCGTTTTGGCGCGGCCGATCTCCACGTCGAGGCGAAAGCCGATCTCACTCCCGTCACCGATGCCGACCGCGCCTGCGAGGACGCCCTGCGCGATATGCTCGCACGCGAGCGCCCCGACGACGCCGTCCTTGGCGAAGAACGCGGCGGGTCGATCCCGAGCGAGCGCGGGTGGATCATCGATCCCATCGACGGGACGAAGAACTACGTGCGCGGTGTGCCGACGTGGGCGAGCCTCATCGGCCTCGTTGATGGCGGCCAGGTCATCCTCGGCTGCGTGAGCGCCCCGGCGCTCGGGCGACGCTGGTGGGCAGCGCGCGGACGCGGTGCCCACGTTTGCGCCCTCGGCGCCACCCGACGCATCCACGTCTCGGGCGTGGGACGCATCGAGGATGCCTCGCTGTCGTACTCGTCCCTAACCGGGTGGCGCGACCTCGGGCTTCTCGACAATTTCCTCGCCCTCAATATGGACGCGTGGCGCGCGCGGGCTTTTGGCGACTTCTATTCCTACATGCTGCTCGCCGAGGGATGCGTCGACATCGCGTGCGAACCCGAACTCGCCCTGCACGACATGGCCGCGCTCGTCCCCATCGTCGAGGAGGCCGGCGGCCGTTTCACGTCGCTGGCCGGCGAGGACGGCCCCTGGGGAACCAACGCCCTCGCGACCATGGCCGCCTCCACTCCCAGGTTCTCAGCTACCTCGGCGCCTGAACGACCGCCGAATACCGACCTAATGCGTGGGCACGCCGCGTGCTCGCCCTCCTCGCCGAGCAGCCACGACACCCAGTCGCGGTGAAGCACGAGCCACGCGAGCAATCCGTATCCGGCCTGGCCAGGCAGCCCGTCGCCGGCGGCCAGGTCGGATAGCCACTGGTCGTGGTCCTTCAGCGCCGTGTAGGTGTCGACGTAGGGGACCTTCCGCCGCGCACACACCTCGGCGCACGCGCGCGAAAAATGGGCTAACTGATCGTCCTCGACCCCGGGCAACGGGGGAGGACCGACGACGAAGCAGCCGACCTGGTGGCTCGCCGCCTGGTCGAGCAGGTTCGCGGTTGAGGCGGGTGCGCGGCGCAGACAGGCGCACCCCGCGGATATCGCCGACGCCGAGCGAGATGACGAGGCGATTGTCGCAGCGCCGCCCCAGGCGAGGAACCACCTCGGTGGCGAAACGCTGCACCAATCCCTGCGTCGTGTCGTAGGGCACGGCGAGCGAGAGCACGTGCTGATCGGGCGCGAACGGGGGTCCGCGACATCACGCGACCAACCCAGCCGAGGCGGCGGGGATCCGCCGTGCCCGCGACCAGCTCGTCGCCAATGATGATGATCCGTTTCTCGCTCACCGCGATCCTTCCGCGTGCCTACGCGAACGCGTCTTCCATGAGGGTCGCGTTCTGCTTCTTGTGCAGTTGCATATTACCTGCCGCCGGCGAGGCCGCCGCCTTGCGCGAGATGACGCGCAGGCGCTGTCCGCCGCTCAGCTCACTCGGCAGCTGTAGCTGGAGGAACGGTGCCGCACCCTGGTTTGCCGGCTCGTCTTGAACCCACACGACCTCGGCATCGCCGTAGCCGGCCAGGACCTCGCGCAGCTCCTCAACAGGCAGCGGATAGTACTGCTCGAGTCGCACGATCGCGGTATCGAAGCGACCGTTCTTCTCGCGCGCCTTCGCCAGGTCGTAGTAGACGCGTCCCGAGGTGAGGATGACGCGGCTGACGCGAGTCTTGTCTACGGCGTCGGAGACCTCGTCGATGACGGGGCGGAAGCTGCCCGACGTGAAGTCCTCGACCGGCGAGGTCGCCGCCGACAGCCGCAGCAGTTGCTTGGGCGTGAACACGATGAGCGGGCGGCGCGGGCGCGTGTAGGCCTGCTCGCGCAGCAGGTGGAAGTGGTTCGCCGGCAGCGACGGCTGGCAGATGCGCATGTTGTTTTCGGCAGCGAGGCTGAGGTAACGCTCGATGCGCGCCGAGGAGTGGTCCGGCCCCTGCCCCTCGTAGCCGTGCGGCAGCAACATGACGAGATTGGCCCGCTGGCTCCACTTCTGTTCGGCTGAAGACACGTATTCGTCGATGACGGCTTGGGCGGTGTTGGCGAAGTCGCCGAACTGCCCCTCCCACACGACCAGGCAGCCCGGGGACTCCACGGCGTAGCCGTATTCGAAGCCGAGGGCCGCGTATTCGCTGAGCGGGGAGTCGTAGATGCGCAGGCGTGCCTGGTCCTCGGTGAGGAAGTTCAGCGGCGTCCATTCGCGCCCGGTGACGTTGTCGTGGAAGACCGCGTGACGCTGGACGAAGGTGCCGCGACGCGAGTCCTGCCCGCCCAGGCGCACGCCCGTGCCCTCCATGAGCAGTGAGCCGAAGGCGAGGAGCTCGCCCATGCCCCAGTCGATCTTGCCCTCGCGCGTCATCTTCTGGCGGTTTTCGCCCAGTTGCAGCATCTTCTTGTGCGGGGTGAAGCCCTCGGGCACCGTCGCGTGGGCGTCGCCGATGCGCTGAAGCACCTGGGCGGGCACAGCCGAGGACCAACCGATCATCTCGTCCTCGCCCTCGACCTGCGACGACGGCGTGACCCAGCGCGTCGAGACGCCGAGGCCGCCGTTGGTCTTGGCCTTCTCGGGCGACCACCCTTCCTCGCGCGTCTCGGTGAAGATCGTGTCGAGTTCGTCGTGGTATTCCTTGAGCAGCTCCTCGGCCTGCTCCCGCGTCATGTCGCCGCGCCCGACGAGGTCGCGAACGTAGTACTCGCGCGGGGTCGGGAGGTCGTTGATGAGCGAGTACATGACGGGCTGGGTCATTGAGGGATCGTCGCCCTCGTTGTGACCGCGGCGGCGGTAGCACACGAGGTCGATGATGACGTCCTTGTGGAATTCCTGGCGGTAGGCAAACGCCAGCGCGGCGGCGCGGCAGCAGGCCTCGGGGTCGTTGCCGTTGACGTGGAAGATCGGCACCTGTAGGCCCTTGGCCAGATCCGTGCAGTAGCGCGTCGAGCGGCCCGACGTCGGCCCCGTCGTGAAGCCGATCTGGTTGTTGACGATGACGTGGACCGTGCCGCCGGTGCGGTAGCCCTGCAGCTGCGACAGGTTGAGCGTCTCGTAGACGACGCCCTGGCCGACGAAGGCCGCATCGCCGTGAATGAGGATGGGGACGATGACGTCCTCGCCATCCTCGACGCGATCCTGCTTGGCGCGCGTGATGCCCTCGAGGACACCGTCGACGGTCTCGAGGTGGGAGGGGTTCGCCGCCAGGGTGACGCGCAGGCCCGCGCCCTCCTCGTTGGAGTAGATGCCTTCGGTTCCGAGGTGGTACTTGACGTCGCCCGAACCCTGCTGGGCGCGCGGGTCCATGTTGCCCTCGAACTCCGAGAAGATCTGGGCGTACGTCTTGCCGGCAATATTCGTCAACACGTTGAGGCGGCCGCGGTGAGCCATGCCGATCGTCACGTCCGTGCACGAGGCAGCGAGCGCGCGCGAGAGGACGGTATCGAGCAGCGGAATGAGCGCCTCGCCGCCCTCGAGCGAAAACCGCTTTTGGCCAACGTACTTCGTCTGCAAGAACGTCTCGAAGGCCTCGGCGCGGTTGAGCGTCGACAGGATGTGGGCGCGCTGGTCCAGCGTGAACTTCGGGGCCGGCTTCTCGATGTGCTGCTGCATCCACCGGCGCTGAACCGGGTCCTGGATGTGCATGTACTCGATGCCCGTCGTGCGGTTGTAGGTGTCGCGCAGCTGATCGAGCAGCTCGCGCAGCGTCATGGAGTGGCGCCCGCCGAATCCGCCCGTGGGGAAGACGCGATCGAGGTCCCACACGCTCAGCCCGTACGACCCCAGCGACAGGTCGGGGTGGCGGCGCACGCGGTATTCGAGCGGGTCGGTGTTCGCGGCGAGGTGCCCGCGTGAGCGGTAGGCGTGAATGAGCTCGGCGATGCGTGCCGGCTTGCCCTTCTCCAGCTCGGGATCGTAGACGACGTCGCGGGTCCACTCGTAGGGCTCATGGGGGACGTGAAGCGTGTGGAAGACGCGCTTGTAGAAACCGTCGCGCCCGCTGAGCTTCTCATCGATGATGCGGAGGAATTCCCCGGACGCGGCGCCCTGGATAACGCGGTGATCGTAGGTGTTGGTGATCGTCATGACGGGGCCGATGCCCGAGGCGGCCAACTGGTCGGTGGATGCACCCGCCCACGCGGCGGGGATCGTCGTCGCGCCGACCCCCATGATGAGTCCCTGTCCGTTCATGAGGCGCGGCACCGAGTGCTTCGTGCCGATCATGCCGGGATTGGTCAGGGTGACCGAGCCGCCGGCGAAGTCGTCGGCGGTGAGCTTGCCCGTGCGCGCCTTGGTGACGAGTTCCTCGTAGGCGTCCAAGAATCCGCGGAATGTCAGCAGGTCGGCATCGTGAATGACGGGGACCATGAGCTGGCGCTGGCCGTCCTTCTTGGGAACGTCGATTGCCAGGCCCAGACCGACGTGGGCGAATTCGCGGATCCCCGGCTTTCCGTCGACCTCCTCGTAGCGGACGTTGATGTCGGGCATCTCGACGAGGGCTTCAACCATCGCGTAGGCGATGAGGTGGGTGAAGGAGACCTTGCCGCCCGACGTCGAGCGCAGGTGGTTGTTGATGAGGGCGCGGTTCTCGATCATGAGCTTTGCCGGGATCTCGCGCGCCGACGTCGCCGTCGGGATGGATAGCGAGGCCTCCATGTTCTTCGCGACCGCGCGCGAGGGGCCCTTGAGGCGGGCCACGGCGTCTTCCTCGCCGGAGATGCCTGGTGCCGCCCCCAGCGCCGACTCGGCTGCCGCGTAGGGCGAGGTCGGTTCGGCCGCCGCCGATTTGGGAGCTGGCGGCAGGTCGGAACGCGTGACGTCGGTGGATACGCTTACCGCAGGAGCGCTTGTCGTGGTGGAGGTCACCCCCGCCTTGGGTGCATCGGTGTCGCCGGCCTCGGCCTCACGAGCCTGAGCGAGGGCCTTGTCGCGGGCTTCAACGGCGCGAAAATAGCGCTGCCAATCCTCGGGAACGGACGCGGGATCGGCCTGATAGCGCGCATGTAGGTCGTCAATGACCTGCTGGCTGACGCCGTCGGAGCCAGAGCGATTAGCGTTCATGTCATCCTCCACCACAACGATGATGTGCTCTCCGAGATAACCCTAGGACCTTTTTCCTAGCCGCACCCGTCTTTGGAATGCGGAGCGCCGAAATGTTGGCGCATGACTCACCGTTCCACGATACGCCGGCGAGGGCGCGCCGGGGCGGGGTTGGGCACGCGCTGAGGTGGCCGCGTATGCGTATGATGGCGGGGATATGGAAACCTCCGGTTCGTCCACCTCCAGCGAGAATCCTCCGTTAGGTCCGGGAGGTGGCGCGGGTGCTTAGTCTGCTCGGCCAGATCCTCCTCGGGATCGTCCTCACCGTCGGCACCGGCCTCTTTGTCGCCGCCGAATTCGCCCTCGTCGCCACCGATCCCGTCAAAGCCGAGCGCCGCGCCGCCGAAGGCGATCGGCGAGCGGGCGGGGTCGTGGCTGCGATGCGTCACCTGTCGACGCAGCTCTCGGGCGCCCAGGTCGGTATCACCGTGACGACAATCCTGCTCGGCTACACGACCCAGGTCGCCCTCACCGACGCGCTTGCCGACTGGCTCGGCTCGCTCGGGTTGGCGGCGGCTGTGGCCACGTCGATTGGCGTCGTCGCCGCCCTCGTCATCGTCAACGCCTTCTCGATGGTCTTTGGCGAACTCGTCCCGAAGAATCTCGCCCTGTCGGATCCCCTGCGCATTGCTGGCGCAGTCGTACCGCTGCATAAGGCCTTCACGTGGGTGTTCACCCCGGTCATCGCCTCGATGAACGCTGCCGCCAACTGGTTCGTGCGCGGGCTCGGCGTGGAACCGGCCGAGGAATTGTCCTCCGCGCGCTCGGCGTCGGAGTTGGCGGCCATCGTTCGCCACTCCGCCGAGGAGGGGACGCTGGACACCTCGACGGCGACGCTGTTCACGCGCTCGGTTGCCATCAGCGATCTCACCGCCGTCGACGTCATGCAGCCGCGCGTGAACATGGTGGCCCTGCCCGCGTCCGCCACGGCCCAAGACGTCATCGAGCGCGCCGTCGAGACCGGGCACTCGCGCTTTCCCGTCTACGAATCCGATCCCGACGACATCATCGGCCTCGTCCATCTGCGCCGCGCGATTGCCGTGCCGTTCGAGCGCCGCGGCGACGTTCCCGTCGTCTCGTCCTCCCTGCTCGCCGAGGCCCCGCGCGTGCCCGAAACGGTGGCGCTGGCACCGCTGCTCGTCGCGCTGCGCGAGGACGGGCTGCAGATGGCCCTCGTCGTCGACGAGTACGGCGGCACCTCGGGGGTGGTCACCCTCGAAGACGTCGTTGAGGAGATCGTCGGTGACGTCGCCGACGAGCACGACCCGCGCCGGCGCGGGGTCAAGATCAGCGAGGACGGCGGCTGGGACGTCGCCGGCACGCTGCGCCCCGACGAAATCAGCCGACTCATCGGGGTCGTCCTGCCCGATGACGGCCCCTACGAGACCATCGCCGGCCTCGTCCTCACCGAGTTGGGGCGGGTCCCCGTCGTCGGTGACACCGTCGAGGTCGCCGGCTGCCGGTTGAGCGTGCGGCGCACAGAGGGTCGGCGCATCGCCGCGGTGGGCATCGTCCCGGGCGAGGAGGTGAGCAGTGAGTAGCACGGTCTCGCTCATCGTCGCCGTCGTGTTGTTGGCAATCAACGCCTTCTTCGTCGCTGGCGAATTCTGCGTCACCTCCTCGCGCAAGGCCCAAATCGATCCCCTCGTCGATCAGGGACGACGCGGCGCCGGCGCGGCTCAATGGGCGCTGGAAAACGTCTCCCTTATGCTCGCCGTCACCCAGCTGGGCATCACCCTGGCGTCGACGGGGCTGGGGGCGGTTGCCGAACCCGCGCTCGCCCACGTCATCGAGGCACCCCTGGCGGCGATCGGGGCGCCAAGCGGCGCGGCCCACGCCGTCGCCTTCGTCGTTGCCCTCGTCATCGTCGTCGTCTGCCACATCCTGTTTGGCGAGATGATTCCGAAGAACCTCACGGTCTCGGCGCCCGTTCCCGTCGTGCTCGCGCTCGCTCCCACGCTCGTGCGCATCGCTCGCGTACTGCGTCCCGTCGTGCGCGTGCTCAACGCCTTTGCGAATGCGTGCGTGCGCCTGAGCGGGCACACCCCGCGCGACGAGGTGTCCTCGACGTTCACCGTCGAGGAGGTTCAGGCCATCGTCGAGCGCTCGGCCGAGGTTGGGGCCCTCGACGACGACCTCGGGCTGCTGTCGGGGACGTTGGAGTTCTCCGAGGAGAGTGTGGCCGACGCCATGGTTGGTCTCGACCGGCTCTACACGCTGTCTGTCGGCTGCACGCCCGGTGACGTCGAGCGCGCGGTGGCGAAAACGGGTTTTTCTCGCTTCCCCGTCATCGATGAGGAGGGTCGCCTCATCGGCTACCTCCACCTCAAGGACGTCCTCTACGCCTCGGTGGGGGGCGAACGCGACGAGCCGGTGCCGTCGTGGCGCATCCGCGGTCTGCCGGTTGCCCGCGTCGACGACGAAGTCGAGGACGCCCTCGCCCTCATGCAGAAGTCCGGCGTTCACCTGGCCAAAGTTCTTCGCGGCGACGACGTCGTTGGCGTCATTTTCCTCGAGGACATCCTCGAAGAACTCGTCGGGGAAGTCCGCGACGCCATGCCGCGAACGTGATCTTCGCCAAAAAGTGTCCACATCGTTACGGGTTTGTTATCTTGGCTTCAGCGACCACAACGTCCCATCGTGATAAAGGCGGTTCTATGCGTGAGGACACCCGCGCCCATGCGGCAAGCAGCGGCCAGCACTCGGCTCGACGCGAACCGAAGCATCGCCGCTCGAAGGTGGCCTCGCGACTGTCTCTCCTGACACTGCTTGGCGTGACGACCGTCGCCCTGCCGCTGTCCGGCTTCGTCACCCCGGGAATGAGCCAGACCGTCCCCACGCGCGCCGTTACCGTTGCGACGCAGACCTCGTGGGTCGACGTGGAAAACGCCTCCTCGGACGTCGAGGGTGATCCCCTCAAGGCCGAGCCCGCCGCGCGCACGCGGGCGCGCCTGCAAGAAGCGGTTGGGCAGTGCCCGACCAACGTCGGGGCCTCGGGCGAGGCGGCCGCGGTCGCTCTCGATACCTCCGACATCGTCTACTTCCCCCTGGCCCGCGGGACCTTCTCCGTGTCCTCGCCCTTCGGCTACCGCGTCCACCCGATCTTCCACACGGTCCGCCTGCACGCGGGTGCGGACTTCTCGGCCCCCTCGGGCACCGACGTCCACGCGGCGGCTCGGGGCGTCGTCGACTACGTGGGTCGCCAGGCCGGCTCGGGCAACATGGTGCGGATCAAGCACGACGTGGGCGGGGAGTCCTTCTACACCGTCTACATGCATCTCGTTGACGGCGGCACGGTCGTGACCCAGGGCCAGCAGGTCGAGGCGGGGCAGGTCATCTCGCACGTGGGATCGACGGGTAACTCCACCGGTGCCCACCTCCACTTTGAAGTCCACCCGACGCTGAACGAGCCGATCGATCCGGTGCCGTGGCTGAAGTCGCACCACTCGGTTTACGTGGGCGAGGAATGCCAGTAGTGCATCGCCTCATTCCCTACGCCCATCGCGGGGGCGCGGGCGAGGTCGTCGAAAACTCTGACATCGCGGTCGCGCGCACGGCCGCTCGGGCAGGGTGGCGGCTGGAAACCGACGTCCGGCTCAGCGCCGACGGCCACATCGTGTTGAGCCACGACGCGAACCTGCGCCGGGCCTGGGGGTCGACATTGACGTTGCGGGCGCTACGTGGGACGAGCTCGCCGCCGTGCGCGGCCCCGACGGAGAGCACCTCATCCGGCTGGTCGACGTCTTAGCGAGCTACCCCGAGCTGTGGATCAACATCGAACCCAAGGATGACGCGGTCGTCGCCCCGCTCGTCGCGGCGATCCGCGATGCCGGGGCGCAGCGACGCGTCATCGTGTCGTCGTTTCACTCCCGCCGAATCCGCCGCCTGCGCCGGCTCGCCCCCGAGATTCCCACCGGCGCGACGCCGGGGATCGTCGCGGCACTTGTCATCGGCTCCCAGCTGACGATTGATGTCCCCGTTCGCGGCTGCGTTGCCGTGCAGATTCCGCCGACGTGGAACGGCCTTCCCGTCCTCACCCGGCGCCTCGTGTGCGCCGCTCACCGGCGCGGCATCGAGGTGCACGTGTGGACCATCGACGATGCGGTCGAGATGCGTCGCCTCATCGATCTCGGCGTCGACGCCATCATGACGGACTATCCCGATCGGCTCGCACACATTCTCGATCGCTAGGTCCGTGCGGGTACGCCGCGGCGGATAGGCTGGGCGCATGAAGATCTTCGTTGCCTCCGATCACGCCGGTTTCGACCTCAAAGCGCAGCTGTGTGCGCACCTGAGCGCGCACGGCCACGACGTCACCGACGTCGGCCCGGCCAGCTACGATCCCGAGGACGACTACCCGGCGTTTTGTATTGCGTGCGGCGAGCAGGTGGTCGCCCATCCCGGTTCCCTTGGCGTCGTCATCGGTGGCTCCGGTAATGGCGAACAGATCGCGGCCAACCTCGTCGACGGGTGCGGTGCGCGCTCGCGTGGAACCTCGTGACCGCGCGGCTGGCTCGCCAGCACAACGACGCCAACGTGGTCTCGATCGGCGCTCGCATGCACACCGAGGACGAGGCCGTGGCCATTGTCGACGCCTTCCTCGCCGAGGCCTTCTCGGGCGAGGAACGCCATTCGCGTCGCATCGCGCAGCTCGCCGACTACGAGGCCCAGCGCCAGACTCGCTAGGTTTCCCCACGCCCAACCGCGGTGCTAAGCTGGTCCGCGGTTAGCCCCGATAGCTCAGTGGATAGAGCGTTTGCCTCCGGAGCAAAAGGTCGCAGGTTCGAATCCTGTTCGGGGCACCAACCCTGTCGCGCGTGATCGCGGCGGGGATTCGGCTATGTGAAGCGTGTCCACCTCATTCGTGATCTGGAGAACCGTGCGCACCTATCTGGAATTGTTGCGCCTGCCCGGCGCCTGGCAGTTTTCGCTTGCGGGATTTGTCGCGCGCTATCCCATGGCCATGATGGCGATGTCCGTCGCCCTGGCGATTCCGGTGATCTACGGCAATTACACGTTGGCGGGTCAGATTGCGGCAGCCAACATCATTGCCTTCTCCCTGGGGGCTCCGGTGCTCGCTCGCCTCGTCGACAGGTACGGGCAGTGGCGGGTGTTGTCGAAGACCGTTCCGGCGTTCGGCATCTTCCTCCTGCTGCTCGCCGGCCTCATCGCCGCCCACGTTGACGGGTGGATCCTCGTCATCGCGGCGATTCCCGTGGGCGCGTTTTCGGGGGCCTTGGGGGCGATGGTGCGCGCGCGCTGGGCAACTAAGGTCAGCGGGCCGGGGCAACTGACCCAGGCCTTCGCCTTCGAGGCCGCGCTTGACGAGGCCGCGTTCGCAACCGGCCCCATGTTCGCCACGTTGCTCGTCACGTCCGTGCATCCGCTCGCCGGGCTCATCGCGTGCGCGCTTATCCAAGTTGTCGGCGGCTTCGCCCTCATCGTTCAGCGCGGCAGCGAGCCGGCACCGCAACCGCGCGTGACAGAGATCCACACGGGGTCGGTGCTGCGGTCGAAGGCGATCGTCATTCTCGGCGTGACGTACGCGTTTGCCGGAGCCATCTTCGGTGCGCTCGATTTGGCGACCGTCGCGTTCGCGACCGAACACGGGGCGCGCCCGCTCGCCGGTGTGCTGCTGGGAATCGTCGCGGCGGGCTCGCTCATCGGCGCCCTCGTCTATGGCTCTCGCGTGTGGCCGCTGTCGCAGGGGCGGCTGTTCGTCGTCGGCATTACCCTGATGGCCGCCGGCAACATGGTCATTCTGCTCGTGCATTCGATGGCGACGTTCGCCCTCGTCATGTTCGTCATGGGGTTGACCATCGCCCCGACGATGACGAACGTCAATGCGATGGTTCAGCGCATCGTCCATCCCTCGCAGCTGACCGAAGGGCTGACGTGGCTGTCGACGTTCATGAACCTCGGCGTCGCCGTTGGTGCCGCGTGCGGAGGCCGGATGGTCGATCTCCACGGCGCGCGCGGGGGCTGCTACGTCGTTGCCCTGTCGGCGCTGGCGACCCTCATCGTCGGAATCGGCGGCGCCGGTTGGTTGCGGACGTCGCTGCACAAGGCCGACGAGCGCCGGCGCACCGTGTGGGAGCAGCGTCACGAGTAGGCGGGCACGGGCTTGGCGAGAATCGTAGTTCGCCCCGCGGGGGCTGTAGTCTGTCGACCATGACTCCTGACGCACTTGCTGAGAAGATCCGTTGTGCCCTGGTCGACCTCGTCTCCGCCGGCCGTCTCGATCTCGACGTCGAGGCGATTCCCTCCCCAGTCAAGGTCGAGCGTCCCCGTTCGCGCGAACACGGCGACTGGGCGACGAACGTTGCTCTTCAGCTCGGCAAGCGCGCAGGCACGACTCCGCGCGACCTCGCGGCGATGATCGCCGAGGCGATCGGCGATGACGAGGGCATCGACGCCGTCGAGGTCGCCGGCCCCGGCTTCCTCAACATCACGCTGTCGGCGGCCTCGGCCGGTGAACTGGCGCGGACCATCCTCGACACCGGGCCACAGTGGGGCCGCTCGACGGCACTGCGCGACCTCGCGGTCAACCTCGAGTTCGTCTCGGCCAACCCGACGGGTCCGATCCACCTGGGCGGGGCCCGGTGGGCCGCCGTGGGCGACACGCTCGCGCGCGTCATGGAGGCGTGTGGAGCTGACGTGACACGGGAGTACTACTTCAACGACCACGGCAGCCAAATCGACAGGTTCTCCTCGTCGCTGCTGGCGGCCGCACGCGGCGAAGACGTCCCCGAGGATGGCTACGGCGGCGACTACATCGGCGAGATCGCCCAGCAGGTGCGCGACGACGAGGTGGCGGCGGGCCGCCCGGATCCCGTCGATCTCGACGACGCCCAGGCCCAGGAGGTCTTCCGCGCTCGCGGGGTCGAGCTCATGTTCGCCCAGATCAAGGACAAGCTCGTCGAATTCGGCGTCAACTTCGACGTGTTCTTCCACGAGGAAACTCTCCACCGCTCCGGTGCCGTCGACCGCTCGATCCAGCGGTTGCGTGACGCCGGCGCCGTCTACGAGGCCGATGGGGCCGTGTGGCTGCGCACGTCGCAGTTCGCCGACGACAAGGACCGCGTCCTCATCAAGTCCGATGGCGAGGCCGCCTACTTCGCCGCCGACACCGCCTACTACCTCGACAAGCGCGAGCGCGGGGCCGACTGCTGCATCTACCTGCTGGGAGCCGATCACCACGGCTACATTGGCCGCATGATGGCGATGTGTGAGGCCTACGGCGACAAAGCCGGCGACAACATGCAGATCATCATCGGTCAGCTGGTGAACCTCGTGAAGGACGGCAAGCCCGTGCGCATGTCCAAGCGCGCCGGCAACGTCGTCACGCTCGACGACCTGGTCGACGCCGTCGGCGTCGACGCCGCGCGTTACGCGCTCGTGCGCTCGTCGATGGACCAGGCCCTCGACATCGACCTCGATCAGCTGGCCTCACACTCGAATGACAATCCCGTCTACTACGTGCAATACGCCCACGCGCGCACGTGCAGCGTCGCGACGAACGCAGCCGAGCATGAGGTCAGCCGCGACGCCGGGTTCACCCCGGCGGCCCTCGATACGGCGGCCGACTCCGAGCTGCTGGGCGTCCTCGCGCGCTTCCCCGCGATCGTCGCCCAGGCTGGGGAGCTGCGCGAACCGCACCGCGTCGCCCACTACCTCGAAGACGTCGCCGCGGCCTATCACGCGTGGTATGCCAAGTGCCGCGTGACCCCACGCGCGGGAGAAGAGGTCAACGCCGGGCACGTGGCTCGCCTGTGGCTCAACGACGCCGTGCGCCAGGTGCTCGCCAACGGCCTGAACCTGCTGGGGGTTTCGGCTCCCGAGAAGATGTAGGTGAGGTCATGAGCGGCACCCACGCACCGATCGACACCGCTGTTCGCGCCGATCTCGTCTGCCCCGAGCCGGCCGCGCGCCCGGACCTGTGGCCCGCCGGCACCTATCGGCGCGAGGACGGAGTTCTCGTCGTCGGCGGTCTCGCCCTCACCGAGCTCGCCGAATCGACCCCGACGTTCGTGTGGGACACCGCGGATTTCGCCGCCCGCGCACGTCGTTGGGCCGAGGCGATGAACGAGGCATTCGACGGGCGCGCGCACGTCCACTACGCCGCGAAGGCCTTCCTATGTGCCCGTGCGGTTCACCTGGCGAATGATGCGGGGCTGGGGATTGATACGGCCTCGGCGGGCGAGCTCGAGTGCGCTCTGCGTGCGGGAGCGACCCCGGAACTCGTCGGGTTGCACGGAAATAACAAACTCGACGCCGAGATCGATCGGGCAATCACGGCGGGGATCGGCCGCATTATTGTCGACTCACTCGACGAAATCGACGTGCTCGAAGAACGCGCTCGCGCCTGCGGGCTGAGCGACGTTCCCGTCATGGTGCGCGTGACCTCGGGGGTGCATGCAGGGGGCCACGAGTTCATCGCGACGGCGCACGAGGACCAGAAGTTCGGACTCTCGCTCAGCGGTGCCGCGGCGCAGGCCGCGCGACGCGTCGAGGCCTCTGACGTGCTGCGCCTCATCGGTCTGCACTCTCATATTGGCTCCCAAATCTTCGCCATCGAAGGTTTCGCCGAGGCGGCCTCGCGGTTGCTCGAGCTGGTTGCCGACCTCGCCGAGGAGGGCATCACGATCGACGAGCTCGATCTCGGCGGCGGCCTGGGCATCGCCTACACGGGTGCAGACCCCTGCCCACCGCACCCGCGCGAGGTTGCCGCCGCGCTGCGGGCGAGTCTCGAGGAGTCGGCGGCAATGCGTGGAATCGCTTTGCCTCGGGTCTCGATCGAGCCGGGTCGCTCAATCGCGGGTCCCAGCCAGATCATGTTGTACACGATCGGCACCATCAAGGATCAGCCGGTGGACGAGGGCCAGGTGCGGACCTACGTGTCGATCGACGGTGGCATGAGCGACAACATTCGCCCGGCCCTCTACGGCGCCGCCTACACGGCGACGCTGGCTAATCGCGCGAGTGCGGCGCCGCTGAGGCGCTGCCGGGTCGTCGGGCGCCACTGTGAGTCGGGCGATATCGTCATTCACGACGTGTGCCTGCCCGCCGATATCCGTCGCGGCGACCTCCTGGCCGTTCCCGCGGTCGGCGCCTACGGTCACGCGATGGCCTCGAACTACAACATGCTCACCAGGCCCGGCGTCATCGCCGTTGCCGATGGGGAAGCCGAGACGGTCATTGCACGAGAAACTGTCGACGACGTCCTGCGCCGCGATCGCGATCTGGTCGCGTCCGCGGATAAGACGGCGGGGACGCCCGAGCGCATGAGTGGATAGGGTGAGGGCAAGACACCCCGACGAATCAAGGGAAGCCATGAGTCTCGACACCGTGAAAATCGCCGTTCTCGGATGCGGAACGGTCGGTAGCCAGGTCGTTCGTCTGCTTGCTGAGCGCGGCGGTGACTACGCGGCCCGGTGCGGGGCGCACGTTGAGGTCAGCGGGATCGCCGTGCGTGACATCGATGCCCCTCGCCCCGACTGGATCGACCGCGACAAACTAACGGTCGACGCCGACGCCCTCATCGATGACGCCGACATCGTCATCGAACTCATCGGCGGAATTGAGCCCGCGCGCACGTGGGTGCTACGCGCCCTGCGGGCCGGGGCCACCGTCGTCACCGGCAACAAGGCGCTGCTGGCCAGCCACGGCCCCGAACTCCACGACGCCGCGCGCGAGAGCGGCGCGAGCCTCTACTTCGAGGCGGCGGTTGCCGGCGCGGTCCCCGTTGTCTACGGACTGCGCGAATCGCTGGCGGGGGACCGGGTCGAGGGCGTGCTCGGCATCGTCAACGGGACGACGAACTACATCCTCGACCAGATGGCGACCCATGGGTGGAGCTACGACGAGGCGCTCGCGCGGGCGCAGGAACTCGGCTACGCCGAGGCCGACCCGACGGCCGACGTCGACGGTCTCGACGCCGCCGCCAAGTGCGCCATCCTCGCATCCCTCGCCTTCCACACGCGCGTCGGCATCGATGACGTCGCGGTCGAGGGCGTCCGCTCGATCACCCCGGCCGACATCGCCGCCGCCAAGCGGGCCGGTGGAGTCATCAAGCTGCTCGCCCACGCCCGCCGCGTGCGCACGGATGAGGGCGAGGCGGTGTCCGTGCACGTGGCCCCGACCCTCGTCTCGACGGCGAACCCGCTCGCGAGCGTATCGGGTGCGTTCAATGCCGTCGTCATCGACGCCGAGGCCGCGGGCCGCCTGATGTTTTACGGCCAGGGCGCGGGCGGGGTACAGACGGCGTCGGCAGTCCTCTCCGACGTCGTCGCCGCGGCCACGCACATCGCTCACGGCGGCTCGGCTCCGCGCGAATCGGCCTATGAATCGCTGCCGATCCTGCCGGCCAGCCAGGTCACCGGCGAGTTCCAGCTGCGCTTCGCTGTTCCCGATCGCACGGGCGTCCTCGCCGAGATCGCCGGGATCTTCGCCGCTCACGGCATCTCCATTGCCGCGCTCGAGCAGACCTGCGAGGACGACACCGAATCGACCCTGACACTGACGACCCACCACTCCACCCGCTCGGCCATTGACGCCGCGCTCGACGAACTGACACACACCGACAGCGTCACCCGCGTGATCGCGGTGATGATGAGGGAGGCATAACAATGGCACAGCCCTGGCGCGGCCTGCTGGCCGAATACGCGGATCGACTGCCGCTCGAGGCCGAGGACACCCCGATCACCCTGGGGGAGGGCGGCACGCCGCTCGTCAAGTCCGACCCCCTCAGCGCCGAGGTCGGTGCCGAGGTCTACATCAAGGTCGAGGGTGCCAACCCGACCGGGTCGTTCAAGGACCGCGGGATGACGATGGCGATGACGAAGGTCGCCTCGTCCGGGTGCGAGATGGTCGCGTGCGCCTCCACCGGCAACACGTCCGCGTCGGCGGCCGCCTATGCCACGCGCGCTGGATTCTCGTGTGCCGTCGTTCTGCCCGCCGGCAAGATCGCGGCCGGCAAACTCGCCCAGGCGATCGTCCACGGCGCAACCCTCATCGCCGTCGACGGCAACTTTGACGACTGCCTGCGCATCGTCCGCGAGCTCACCCAGACCTACCCGGTGGCGCTCGTCAATTCCGTGAATCCCTACCGCCTCCAGGGGCAGAAGACGGCGGCGTTCGAAATCGTCGACGCCCTCGGCGACGCTCCCGACATTCACGTTCTGCCCGTTGGCAACGCCGGCAACATCTCGGCGTATTGGATGGGCTACAACGAGTACGCGGGCCGCACGACCGCGGCCTCGATCGACGATTCCGCGACGCGGCTTGAGGCCGTCGCGAGCCGTACCCCCCGGATGTGGGGCATCCAGGCCGCCGGCGCCGCCCCATTCGTCGCCGGCCACCCTGTCGCCGACCCGGAAACGGTGGCGACGGCCATTCGCATCGGTAACCCGGCCTCGTGGGACTATGCCGTCGCGGCTCGCGACGACTCCGATGGCCTCATCACGGCCGTGAGCGATGAGCAGATTCTCGACGCCCAGGCCATCCTCGCCGCAGAAACCGGGGTGTTCTGCGAACCGGCCTCGGCCGCTTCGGTTGCCGGTTTGCGCCACTTGGCTCAACAGGGACAGGTCCCCGAGGGCGCGCGAATCGTGTGCACGGTGACTGGCAACGGCCTGAAGGACACGGCAACGGCACTCGGTGATCGCGCGATCGATCCCGAGGTCATCGAACCTACGCTCGAGGCTGCCTGCCGCGCCCTGGGACTCTAACCATGGGTGTGACCGTGGAGTCGGCACGGGTGCGGGTCCCGGCGACGTCGGCGAATCTCGGGCCGGGATTCGACTCGCTGGGGTTGGCGCTCGACATCTACGACGAGGTCGAGGTTCGCACAACAGACGGCCCTAGCCGCGTCGACATCGTCGGCGAGGGTGCCGGCACGTTGGCAACGGACGAACGACATCTCGTCGTGCGGATGCTGCGCCTGGGCCTCGAGAGGGCGGGATGCCCCCAGGTCGGCGTCCACATGCGCTGTCACAACCGCATTCCTCATTCGCGGGGGATGGGCTCGTCCGCAGCCGCGATCGTCGCCGGGCTGGGACTCGCCGCTGTCCTCAGCGGGGGAGCGCTGAGCCGGGAGGACATTCTGTCGCTGGCCAGCCACGAGGAGGGCCACCCCGACAACGTCGCCCCGGCCATCTACGGCGGCCTCACCGTGTCGTGGACCGACGGCGAGGACGCGCGCACCCTACGGCTCGATCCACCGGAGCAGCTGCGTCTGAGCGTCCTCGTCCCCGGTGGCGAGCTCGCGACCGAGCGCGCACGCTCGCTGCTGCCGGCCAGTGTGCCCCACGCCGATGCCGCGTTCAACGCTGCGCGCGCGGCGCTGCTCGTCGCCTCGCTTGCCAGCGGCGGCGGCGATCTCATGGCGGCGACGGAAGACCGGCTCCACCAGCCCTACCGCCGCGACATCATGGCCGAGTCGCTCGAGCTCATGGACTCCCTGCGCGCACGTCGCTTCCCGGCGGTCGTCTCGGGTGCCGGGCCGAGCGTGCTCGTCTTCGCCCGTCTCGACGCCGAGGCCCGCGCGCATGTCGAGGCCGCCGACTTCCGCCTCATCGAGACGACGTGTCCGGCGAGCGGTCTCGAGATGACGACCGCGTGAGTGGGCAAGCTCACGCCAGCGGTGGTGCGGTGGCAGTGGGGGAATTGATACCCTTAGCTGCGACGAAGGGACGCTGCGCCCGATAGGTGCGACACCGCCGTGTGCCACCTTGTCGCTCACGAATGTTTCCTTGTCCAGCCCGTCGGTTACGGGTATTTTCTTCCAAGCGCCAGAACGCGCCTCATCAGTTACGTGAAGGACCACTTCATGACCGCACATCACCAGTCCGAGCTCGCCACGATGCGCGTGGGGGAGCTCAAGGCCCTCGCCGCGTCGTTGGGAATCCGCGGAACATCGCGGATGCGCAAGGGCGAGCTGGCTGCCGTCATCGCCGCCGCCGAGGCCACCGGTGCAAAGCCGCGCCCCGCCCGTGCAGCCGCCACCGCGTCGCCCGAGGAAACCCCCAGCCCCGCTGCCGAACGCGCGGCCGCCCATGATCAGTCTGAGAATCGCGACCAAGCGGAGGAATCGGCCGATGCCCAGAGCGGGCAGCGCCGTCGCCGCAGCCCGCGTCAGGGCGAGGGTGAGCGCGAGAGCGGTGCCGTTCTCGACGTCAAGGCCGCTTTGGCCGAAGAGCACACTGATGCGCCGGCCGCCTCGTCCGGTGCCCAGTCCCTCGACGAGATCGAGCTTCCCGACGGCGACGAGCGCGCGGGACGGCGTGAACGTCGTCGCGGCCGCGACGACGCGGGCTCGCGCCGAGGCCGGCGCGGACGTGGGCGCCGCGACCGCAATGAGCGCACCGATCGTGGTGAGCGCACCGGCGAGGGCCGCGACCGCGGCGAGCAGCGGTCTGCGCGCGAGGACGACGAGGTACTCGTGCCGATCGGCGGCGTCTTGGACGTCGAATCGAATCACGCGTTCGTGCGCACCTCCGGCTTCAACCCGGGCCAAAACGACGTCTACGTGACGCTGGGCCAGGTTCGCCGGTGGGGAATGCGCGCCGGGGATGCCGTTGTCGGCTATGTGCGCCCGCAGGGCGATCAGCCGAATAACCGGCGCCAAAAATACAACGCGCTCGTGCGCGTGGAGTCGATTTCGGGCATGAGTGTCGAGGAGGCACGCGAACGTCCCCACTTCAAGGACCTCGTTCCCCTCTACCCGAACGAACAGCTGCGCCTGGAGACGGCTCCGCGTCCGCTCGCCCCGCGTGTCATCGACATGCTCGCCCCGATTGGCAAGGGCCAGCGCGGCCTCATCGTGTCGCCGCCGAAGGCCGGCAAGACCATCATCCTCCAGCAGATCGCCCGCGCGATCCACCAGAACAACCCCGAGTGCAAGATCCTCGTTGTTCTCGTCGACGAGCGTCCCGAGGAAGTCACCGACATGACGCGCACGGTCGAGGGCGAGATCATTGCCTCCACCTTTGACCGTCCCGCTTCTGACCACACCCGCGTCGCCGAACTCGCCATCGAGCGGGCCAAGCGCCTGGTCGAGCTCGGGCACGACGTCGTCGTTCTGCTGGACTCGATCACCCGACTCGGTCGGGCCTACAACCTTGCGGCTCCGGCGTCGGGCCGGATCCTCTCGGGTGGTGTCGATGCCTCCGCGCTCTATCCGCCCAAGCGGTTCTTCGGCGCCGCCCGCAACGTCGAGAACGGCGGCTCGCTGACGATCCTCGCGACCGCGCTCGTCGAGACGGGGTCGAAGATGGACGAGGTCATCTTCGAGGAGTTCAAGGGCACCGGCAACATGGAACTGCGCCTGTCGCGCCAGCTTGCCGACAAGCGCCTGTTCCCGGCCGTCGACATGGATGCGTCCTCGACGCGACGCGAGGAACTCCTCTTGACGAAGGAGGAGCTGGCGATCGTGTGGAAGCTGCGGCGGATGCTCAGCGCCCTCGACACCCAGCAGGCCGCCGAGTTTGTCCTCTCCAAGCTCAAGGAGACGCAGTCGAATGCGGAGTTCCTCATGATGCTGTCGAAGATGGGGTCAATGCGCGACTAGCGTGACAACGGGTAGCAGCGGGGCGGGCCGATTGGTCCGCCCCGCTCGCGTTCGGCCCGCATGGGGCGCGGCTACACTGGAGGTCGTGAATTCGAGACAGGACGCGTCATGAGCGAGGGACCGGCACCGCTAGCCGACATCATCGATCCCGGGTGGGCGCGCGCACTGGCGCCGGTCGAGAGCGATATTCGCCGCCTCGGCGACATGCTCCGCGCCGAGAATGCCGCCGGTCGCGGCTACCTGCCGGCAGGCTCCGACGTGCTCCGGGCCTTCACCTACCCCTTCGACGACGTCAAGGTCCTCATCGTCGGGCAGGATCCCTATCCCACGCCCGGGCATCCCATGGGCCTGTCGTTTTCCGTCGCTCCAGGAATTGCGCCGCCGCGCTCGCTCGTTAACATCTTCACCGAGCTGGTCTCGGACATCGGCTGCGAGCGGCCGACGAGCGGAGATCTGACGCCGTGGTGCGAGCAGGGCGTCATGCTTCTCAACAGGGTGCTCACGGTGACGCCGGGCAAGCCGGCGTCGCACCAGGGGCGCGGCTGGGAACGCGTGACCGATCACGCGATCACGGCGCTCGTCCAACGCCAGGCTCCGCTGGTCGCGATTCTGTGGGGGCGCGCGGCGCAGTCGCTCAAGCCGCTGTTGCCGGGGGTGGCGACGATCGAATCGCCGCATCCGTCGCCGCTGTCGGCTTCGCGCGGCTTTTTCGGGTCACGACCGTTCAGTCGCGCGAACGAGGCGTTGCGGGAGCAGGGAGCACAACCGATCCGGTGGGGCTAAGCCCGCAGACAGGATCTGGCGCGACTAGCGAGCCAGCGTGGCCGGTTTACCTAGCTGAACTGGGCGAGTAGTCGGAGAGGAGGTAGACGGCAACTCCGTCGGGCATCTGGTAGCCCGCGGGCGTAGCCTCTACCGCCTGAATACCGAGAATCTTGGCCACGGCTTCGGCGGCGGCCTTGTGGTTCTCGGAGCTGTAATACACCGTCGTGTGCGAGATTCCGCGCGCCGCCGAATTTGTCGGATTAATGGAGGTAAACCCGTTGTCGGTGAGCTTGCCCGCCGCACTGGCCGCCAGCCCCTGAACGCCGGCGGCATTGTTGATGGTCACCGGGGTTGCCTTGTTGACCTCGGGCGTCGCGGGGGCCTGGGGCGCCTGGGTCGTCGCCGGTGGTGTCGAGGAGGCGTCGGAGGTGTCGCCTCCGCCCAGGACGACGGTGACGATGATCCACGCCAACACGGGAGCGGCAATGATGACGACGAGGAACGGCCAGGCGAGTTTGAGCCGGGAGACGGGCTGTCGGTGGGCACCGGCGGGCTGCGTGCCAGCGGCGCGATCGAACTCGTCCTCTTCATATTCCTTGGTCGTCACGCCTCGTACGCTACCGGCTTTCCCGCGCGGCGAGGTCTCGACACACCGCGGCGAATATGGCGCGCAGTTTCGCCGAGCGCCGAAGCGAGCGTTCAAATCTTGCACTCGCGCCCCAAGAGTGCCAAACTTCTGGTTAGCACTCATTCAGTACGAGTGATAAAACCACGGCACTCGATGAGGCCGTCCGAAGAGCGTGACCAGAACGCGATTGGGCCGGTCGTCCGTCGCGGGCATCGGGCGCCACGACCGCTAACGCGGAGGAATAGCAACCAATGGCAAAGATCATCGCTTTTGATGAGGAAGCACGCCGCGGGATGGAAGCCGGCCTCAACGTGCTGGCCGACACCGTGAAGAAGACCCTCGGTCCGCGCGGCCGCAACGTTGTCCTGGACAAGAAGTGGGGCGCCCCCACGATCACCAAGGACGGCGTGTCGGTGGCGAAGGAGATCGAGCTCGAGGATCCGTTCGAGAAGATCGGTGCCGAGCTGGTCAAGGAGGTCGCCAAGAAGACCGATGACGTCGCCGGTGACGGAACCACCACCGCGACCGTCCTCGCCCAGGCGATCGTTCGCGAGGGTCTGCGCAACGTCGTTGCCGGTGCGAACCCGATCGCCCTCAAGCGCGGCATCGACAAGGCCGTTGAGGCCGTCGTCGATCGCCTCCACGCCGACTCCAAGCCCGTCGAGACGCGCGATCAGATCGCCGCGACCGCCTCGATTTCGGCCAACGACGCCGAGATCGGTGAGCTGATCGCCGACGCGATGGAGGTCGTCAAGAATGAGGGCGTCATCACCGTCGAGGAGTCGAACACGTTCGGCACCCACCTCGAGACCACCGAGGGCATGCGCTTCGACCGCGGCTACCTCTCGGGCTACTTCGTGACCGACACGGACACGCAGGAAGCCGTCCTTGAGGAAGCCTACGTTCTTCTCGTCGACTCGAAGGTCTCGACGATCAAGGACCTGCTGCCGCTGCTCGAGAAGGTCATGCAGTCGGGCAAGCCGCTGCTCGTCATTGCCGAGGACGTCGACTCCGAGGCGCTGACGACGCTCGTCGTCAACAAGATCCGCGGCACCTTCAAGTCGGTTGCCGTCAAGGCGCCGGGCTTCGGCGATCGCCGCAAGGCCATGCTGCAGGACATGGCCATCCTCACGGGCGGCCAGGTCATCTCCGAGACCGTCGGCCTCTCGCTCGAGACGGCCGAGCTCGACATGCTGGGCAAGGCCCGCAAGATCATCGTCACGAAGGACGAGACGACGATCGTTGACGGCGCCGGCGCCAAGGAAGACATCGACGGACGCGTGGCCCAGATCCGCCAGGAGATCGAGAACACCGAGTCCGACTACGATCGCGAGAAGCTCGAGGAGCGTCTGGCCAAGCTTGCCGGCGGCGTCGCCGTCATCAAGTCGGGCGCGGCCACCGAGGTCGAGATGAAGGAGCGCAAGCACCGCATCGAGGACGCCGTGCGCAACGCCAAGGCAGCCGTCGAAGAGGGCATCGTCGCCGGCGGTGGCGTCGCCCTGCTGCAGTCGGGCACGAGCGCGATTGAGAAGCTCGAGCTCGAGGGCGACGAGGCGACGGGTGCGCAGATCGTGCGCGTGGCCCTGTCGGCTCCGCTCAAGCAGATCGTCGAGAACGCCGGCTACGAGGGTTCGGTCGTTGCCGAAAAGGTCTCGCAGCTGCCCGCGGGCGAAGGCTTCAACGCCGCGACGCTCGAGTACGAGAACCTGCTTGAGGGCGGCATTGCCGACCCCGTTAAGGTGACCCGCTCGGCGCTGCAGAACGCCGCATCGATCGCCGGGATGTTCCTGACGACCGAGGCCGTTGTTGCCGACAAGCCCGAGCCGCCGGCCCCCGAGGGTCCGGGTGCCGACGCCGGCATGGGCGGCATGTACTAAGCCGCTCGCGCGCTGACAACAGCGGGGGCCACGGTGCGACACCGTGGCCCCCGCCGCATTTTGTCTAAGTCGTGGCCGACTCAGCCGGCGAACAGGCCCACGGTTTGTGTCTCCGCGTCTTCGTACGTCGCCGACGCCTGAGCGAGAGCGGCCGAGATATGATCCAGCGCCGACTCCACCTGCAGTTGGGCGGCGTGCCAGCGACTCGCGCAATCGGCGAAGGCCAGCTGGCCCTGGCCGCTCCACGACGATTGCAGGGATCCCAGCTGCCCCATCATCGCGGCGACATCGGCGCGAATATGCTCGCCGATCTGGGACATGTGGGCGGCTGATTGGGACAGCGATGCGGAATCGACGACGTAGTGCGCCATGAGACTCTCCTAAGACGACAATGTGGTCTCATCAACTCTGCGGGCAGCCGAGAATCGTGACCCGGACACCGCGCCGATGGGCCGAATAGGTGCGCGTGAGCGTCCTGTGGGGACACCGATTAGCGCGTGGAACTATTCGGCGTCACGCACGCGAGGCTGTTCAGCCGTGTGAGAGCCGGCGAAATCCGCCAGATCGTCCTCAATCGCCTCGAGTGAGGACACCTCGCGGGCCGGCTCGATCGTCGTCTCGGCGACCGCGGGAGTTGGCGACTCCTCGATGTCGGGGCTCGGGGGCGCGGCCTCGGGGGTGGTGGCATCGGGATCGACCTTGGGCTTGGCCGTCGACTTTTTGATGACGATGGTGCCCGAAGCCGGCCCCGAGGTGACGACGCTGTCGGAGTCGCCGCCGTCATCGCTGTCGCCGATCTCCTGGTTGAGACGAGCCAGCTCGGAGGTGAGATTTCGACCGGGCCAGCTCCTCGTCCTCCTCGGCCAGCGGCGAGCGGAAGATGGACGCCTCGTCGAGGAGTGCGCGGACCTGGCGACGCCGCCCCAGCAGGTAGAGGCGGCGTGGCAGGTGGGCATACTGGTCGCACATGCGCTCGCGGTAGTCGCGATAGGCCTGCGGGGCGATGGTCAGCGACGCGAGCAGCGCGTCGTGGAACACCTGCGCGTCGACGGAGTCGAGGGGGTCGTTGCCCGCAACGGCCTCGATCAGGCCGCTCACCCGGGCTGCCACGTCCGTGGGCACGCCGAGTAGTGGCAGGCGAGCCTGGGCGAGGCGAGCGCCGGCCAGCAGGTCGCGCCCCGTGTGGACGTAGTCGAGGCTGCGCGGGGTGTAGAAAATGGCACCGTGATAAAAGGCGGCCAGCTGGAGCTCCTCGGGCGCATGGGCGCAGCCCGAGAGGTTATCGAGGGCGTCGAGAATGCGGATGAGGAACTTCGTGTTGTGGCACGTGCGTTCCTCGGTGCTCCACGCATCGAGGAGATCGCGGGCCTCTTCCTTCAATCGCTCGGCGTCGGCTGTGGCTCCGGCGTCGCGAACGGCGTTGATATAGACCGAGGTCAGCCACCCAGACGACTCGATCGCCATGCTTGACTCCTAACGGACGACAGCGGACGATCGCCATCATAGGAGGCCGGCGCGACTTTATCGACCCTGCTCATCGGGAACTGCTCCCGAGCGGGTGGCTTTGCGCGCGACCTTGCCCAGCCGCTTGGCGCCGTCTTTTGCCCCTCGCTTCGCCGAGCCACGCGCCTGACGTTTGGCATCGGGGCGATCGGTGCCGCTGTCGGGCGCGGGTGCGTCGAGGCAGCGGGGGAATGCCAGGCGCATCGTCAGGCCTCCGCCCTCGGTTTCGAGGGCGCGTACCCCGCCCCCGTGGACGTCGGCGACGGTCTTGACGATCGACAGCCCCAGTCCCGTGCCGCCGGTGTCGCGCGAGCGCGAATCGTCGATGCGGTAGAAACGTTCAAAGACGCGGAGCCGATCGGCCTCGGGGATACCCGGGCCGTGGTCGCGTACCTCGATGACGACGGCGTCCTCGGCGTCGTGCGTGCCGACCAGGTAGGGGCTGCGCGGCCACGTGGCGCGCTCGGTCTCGATGTCAGCCAGCGCGACCGTGCCGATTGCCAATTCGACGGGGGAGCCGGTCGGGGTATAGCGGTCGACGTTGCCGACGAGGTTTGTCACCACCTGCGACAAGAGGTTGCGATCGGCGATGGCATGCAGCTCCTCGCACGCGTCGCCGCCGTCCAATCCGATCAGTGAGACGTCGCGCCCGGGATCAAGCGCGGTGAGGTCCATCGCGGCCTCGCGGACGATGGTGACGATGTCGACGCTGGCGAAGCTGATCCTGCGTCCCTCGTCCAAGCGAGCCAAGCGCAGCAGATCCTCGACCATCCCGCCCATGCGCGTTGCCTCGGATTCGATGCGTGCCATGACCTCGGTGATGCGCTCGGGAGGCACCCCGCCGAGGCGGTACAGCTCGCCGTATCCGCGCACGGCCGCCAGCGGGGTGCGCAGTTCGTGGGAGGCATCCGAGACGAACTGGCGCATCTTTTCTTCCGAACGCTGCCGCTCGAGGAAGGCTCGTTCGATGCGCCCGAGCATGCGGTTGAGCGATCGGGTGAGGGAGCCGACCTCGGTCGTCGCCGGTTCGCGAGGTGTCACGCGCTCGGACATGTCGCCCTCGACGATGCGCCCGGCCACGCTCTCGATGGCGCGCAGCTCGCGCAGGGACAGGCCCACGAGGTAGTGCGCGGCAAAGCCTCCCGTGGCGACGAGAATGAACGACGCGATGAACAGATAGATTGCCGTGTTGTTGAGCGTTTCTTGGATGTTCGTCAGCGGCAGCGCAACGATGACCGTGCCGACCTTGTCGGCAGAGCTGCCCGAGGAGGTAAACATCGGCACGGCCTGGGCGCGCCAGGCTTCACCGTGCATCGTCGAGCGCACGGTCGTCGGCAGCGACGTCTGCAATCCGGTGGCCTGGTCGAGCCGTTCGATGTCGGCGGGCGCCGGACGTCCGAGGTCGTCGACGTTGGAGGGCAACCATTCGCTGACTCGCTCACCCGACAGGTGGACCCGTACGTAATAGGAGGTCGGGATCGTCGACGCCGATTGTCCCACCGGCGAATTTGCGGCGGTAAGCGCGACCTGCTTTGCCGACGCCGCCAGCTGGGCGTCGACCTGGCCGATGAGGTGGGATTGCAAAATCCCGATCACCGTCGTGCCGGCCAGCATGAGGCCCGCCGTGAGCAGGCCGACGGTGATCGTCGTCAGCCGCGTCGACAGGGGAGTGGCGAACCACCGGCGACGTATCGCCTGCCCGAGTGCCGGCGGATCATACGCAAGCCCCACGAGCCTTACGCGTCTTTCTCACGCAACAGATAGCCGACGCCGCGACGGGTATGGATGATGTCGCCGGACGACCCGGGAACGTCGAGTTTGCGACGCAGATAGGAGATGTAGGACTCGACGATGGCGGCATCGCCGGTCCAGTCGTATTCCCACACGTGGTCGAGAATCTGCATTTTCGACACCACCCGGCCCTCGTTGAGCATGAGGTAGCGCAGCAGCTTGAACTCGGTCGGACTCAGCTCGATGAGCTGGTCGGCGCGGCGAACTTCGTAGGCGTCCTCGTTGAGGACGATATCGCCGACGCGGATCACCCCATCGTCGCCGTCGACCTGGCGCGTGCGCCGCAAGATCGCGTTGATGCGCGCGACGACCTCTTCGAGTCCGAACGGTTTGGTGACGTAGTCGTCGCCGCCGACGGTCAAGCCCTGGACCTTATCCGTCATGTCGTCGCGGGCCGTGAGGAAGAGGATCGGCATCTGCATACCCTGAGCGCGCAGCTTTCGGGTGACCGTGAAGCCGTCGAGGTCCGGCATCATGACGTCGAGGACGATGAGGTCGGGCGCGTGGTTCTTCGCCTCCTGCAAGGCCTGGCGGCCGTTTTCCGCCGTGACGACCTCGAAGCCGGCGAAGCGCAGGGAGGAGGCGAGGAGGTCGCGGATGTTGGGTTCGTCATCGACAACGAGGAGCCGGGCGGGCGAGGCGCTGGGAGTCATGGCGTCATCATCGCAAACAAAGCTGGACGGTGTCTGGATTGTTGCTGAAGCGACCTGACACGGACGTGACCGCCCTGGTATACGTGAAGACATGGCCGCGACGATGACGACACCGTTGGACCCACGCCCCCTGCGTGCCATCAGCCCGAAACTGGCGACAATCCGATTCATCAGCCGATGCGTCCCGCCAGGCGTTGTTGCCGTGGCGTGCCTCATCGCCGCGCTCATCTGGCAGCGGTGGTATCTCGTCCTTGCGGCCGCCGTGGCGATCGTCGTCACCGCGTGGATCGGGTGGCTCGTTCCCCGCCAGGTTCGCGGAATTGGTTACCTCGTCGACGACACCGACCTCGTCGTCGCCAGCGGCATGATGTTCCGGTCGCTGACCTCGGTGCCCATGGGGCGGCTGCAATACCTGGAAATCGAACGCGGTCCCCTGGAGAAGCGGTGGGGATTGGCGACGTTGACGCTGCACACCGCCTCTGCCACGACGAACGCGTCGATTCCCGGGCTCACCAATGACGAGGCGGTCGCGCTGCGCGAGACGCTGTCGCAACGCGGCGGCGCTCACCTTCAGGGGCTGTGAGACACGTGGAAGAACCGACGACACCGACGCGGCAGGAGCAGTGGCATCGCGTCCACTGGCTGAGTCCGCTGGCGCAAACGTGGCGAGTCCTCCTCGTCCTCCTCGCCATCGTGGGGGTGCGCGGAGCCGATGCCATCCAGACCTTTATCGACGTGTGGCGCCATGAGGGCCTCGTCGGCTCCCACATCCGCCTCGTCCTCGCCGGGATCGCCGGCGTGACGGTGATTGTCGCCATCGGGCTGACCATCATGTGGCTGCGCACGGGATACCGCCTCGACGCCGACGCCGTGGCTTTCCGACACGGCCTCATCTCGACGACGAATCGGCGTGTGCCGCTGGACCGCGTCCAAGCCGTCAACATCTCGCGCCCGCTGTTGGCCCGGGTCCTCGGACTGGGCAACGTCATCGTCGAGTCCGCGGGTGGTCGTGGCTCGCACGTCACGATCGGGCTGCTCAACAACCACGACCTCGACCGGTTGCGCGACGAGATCAACGCCCGCGTCGCGCGCATCCACACCGATAGCGAGGACGCGCATGCCGCCGCGCCCGGTTGCACCGACGAGCCGAGCACCGCACGCACGCGGTGGGAGACGCGCATGCGTGCCGACGACCGCTTCGACGAGGGCGATCACCGCCTCTATAACCTGTCCGTCGACACCCTGGTGCGCTCGCGGATGTGGTCACTGTCGACGATCGTGAGCGTCGTTCTCCTCATCGGTGCGCTCGTCGCCGTCGTTGTCATGTTTGTCGTCATCAAGGCCTCGTTCCTGACGATCCTCACCACCAGCCTGCCGTGGCTCGTTCCCATCCTGGGGCTGGCCGGCAACCAGGTGCGCAAGCTGAGCGTCCACTACAACACGCGCATCGATGCCACGCGCGGCGGGTTGAGGCTGTCGCGCGGGTTGACGTCGACGGAATCTCAGGTGCTGGGCCGGGTCGCATTCACGGCATCGTCCTCAAACAAGACCCGTTGTGGCGGTCTCGTGGTTGGTGGACGATCGACCTCATCATCGCGGCCTATCAGGGTGCCAACGAGAATGCCCGCGCGGTCTCGCGCACACTCACCCCGGTCGCGAGCGTCGACGAGATCGCCCTGTTCTTGCGTGCCGTCCTCCCCGAGTTCGCCGAATCATCCACCGCGCAATCGGTCCTCGACGCGGCGATGCACGGCAGGGGTGCCGATGGGGGATTCCTTGCGGCAGCGCGCGGTGGACGGATCTTCTCACCGCTCGCCTACCCTCGCCTCGGGGCCTACTTCCAGCCCACGGCGTTTGTCACGCGCTCGGGATGGTTGTATCGCGAAGTCACGATCATCGATCCCGCGCACGTGCAGGGTGTCACCATCAGCGCGGGCCCCTTCGACCGCCGCTGCGCGATGGCGGACGTCACGGCTCACGCCGTGGGCGGGCTCACGAGCCGCGGCGTCATCTTGGCCACCCACCTCAACGAGGCCGACGCGTTCGCGCTGCGGACGCAGCTGGCCGCGCACGCGCGGGTCTCGCGCGACCTCGAGGCCCCGGCGAAGTGGCGGGAGCGGATGCGCAATCTTGCCGATGTTAATGCGCCTCGCTCCGCCGTCGCTGCACCCGACGGTGCCACGCGCGAGACGAAAGTGGCTGGCGATCTTCGGGAGTGGCAATGAGTGCGCCCGGGCGATTGCGTCAGGGAATCATCGGTGAGTCCGCGGCGGCGATCACGCTGGCCACGGCGCTGCACCGGTGCGGGCACGTCGTGACGATGGCGAGCGTGCGCGACGCAGAGATGGCCGAGCGCCTCGACGCTCTCGCCCCCGGGGTGAGGGCGGGCGAACCGGGCGACATCGTGGCCGGTTGTGACCTCGTGTGGATCGCCGCCGATGACGCACGGGTGGGCGAGGTCGCGCGGGAGCTGGCTCGCGCGGGCGCCATTCGTCCGGGGATCCTCATCGCCCACGCATGCGCGGGGATCGGGCTTGAGCCGTTGGAAGTCGCGGAATCCCAGGGGGCAACCGTATTGGCCTTTACCCCGCTGGCACCGCTGGACGCGACGTCGGTGAGCGTGGCACGCCTGTCGGGGATGGCGCTCGCCGTCACCGCCCGTGCCCCGTTTCTCCCAATTGCTCAGGCGCTGGCGACCGAGATGGGCGCGATGCCGGTCACCATCGACACCGACGAGGCGCCGATCGTTCACGAGGCAGCCCGTCTGGCCCTCACTCACGTCGGCGTGCTCCTCGACGCTGCGACGCGCCTATTGGGGGCCGTCGGAGTGGATAATGCCGCGGCGATTATCGCGCCGCTGCTCGAGAGTCATCTCCATGCCGGCCCCGGTGCCGTTGCTGAGACCCTGACGCCGCAGGCGCAGGCGCGCCTTCACGCGCGCCTCGACCGGATTCGGTTAAGCCCGCTCGACGAGGACGATCCCGAACCGGCGACGGATGCGCTCGCCGACGTCGCCGCCCTCATCGATGCGCTTGAGGGCCACCTGTCACGTGAGCGGGGTGCGCGCTAAGCTGGACGGGCACATGAACGCGACACGGGAGGCGACGTGAGCGAGCCGGAGATCCAGATCATTCACGAGCGCGAGACACTGCGCGAGACACTGGCACACCGCTCGGGCCGCGTCGCGATGGTCCTCATTCAGGGACCGTTGCACTACCGTCACCTGGCGAACATCGCCGAGGCTGCCCGCACGTGCGAGACCATCGTCGCCGTTGCCCTCGTCTCGCGCGAACAGGCGAATTATCTGGCCGCGCCCCAGGCGCTCGATCGTCCCGTCGCAGCCGAGGCCGAACACTTAGAACGCGCCGGAGCCGCGATCTATTTTGTCGCCTCGGTCGACGACATGTTCCCCTACGGTGCCCCCATGATCGCGATTACGAGCGCGCAGATGGAGCAGCTACAGCGAACGTCGGCTTACACCGACGAGTACTTCGCCGGTGTCATCCACTTCTACGCCAAGCTCATCAACATCGCGCGCCCGAGCGACATTTACGTCTCCCAAAAGGACCTCCAAGAAGTCGCGGCGTTGCGCCAATACGTGCGCGACTTCGACGTCGACGTCGAGGTTCACGCCGTCATGCTCGCCCGCGAGGCCGACGGGTTGGCCGCAGACCCGGTCAATCACGAGTTGACCGAGCAGCAGCGCACGCGTGCGCTCGCGCTCTCGCGTGCCCTCTACCGCGGCGTCCAGGTGGCCGCGTCGACGGGGTCGGCGCAGGCCATCGTCGAGGCGACCACCGCCGTGCTCGAGGAGGCCGACGGCGTCGACCCGATCCACGTCGAGCTGCTCGACCCCTTCACCCTGTCCGAGGCCAGCGTCGAGCGCGGCACCGCCGTTCTTCTCGTCGTCGCCCGGGTCGGTTCCTTCACGCTGTCGACAACATGCTCGTTGTGCTGCGGCGCAGTTAGCCGCCGTTTCGTCGCCTGTCGTGGCCCGGTTAAAATGACCGGGTGAGTGACGCGAAAAATACTGCCCAGTCCGATGTTCCCGAGCAGATGCGCGTGCGCGCCGACAAGCGCGCCGGCCTGCTCGAGGCGGGGACGTCTCCCTATCCGGTGAGCTTGCCGATCACCCATACGATCAGCCAGGTCCGCGAGGCCTACGCGCAGTTGGCCCCCGGAGAAGAGACGGACGACATCGTCGGCGTCGCCGGGCGCGTCATGTTCGTGCGCAATACGGGAAAACTGTGCTTCGCCACTTTGCAGCAGGGCGACGGCACGCGCATCCAGGCGATGTTCTCGGCTAAGGACGTCGGCACCGAGTCGCTGGCGGATTTCAAGTCCCTCGTCGACCTCGGCGATCACCTGTTCGTTCACGGTCGCGTCATCTCGTCCAAGCGCGGGGAGCTGTCCGTGTGGGCGCTGCCCGGAGAGGACGCCCCGGCGTGGCAGCTCGCATCGAAGGCGCTGCGCCCCTTGCCCAAGACCTTCACCGACGCCGAGGGCAACGAACACGCCCTCAGTGAAGAGATGCGGGTGCGATCGCGTCACCTCGACATGATCATGCGGCCCGCGGCCCGCCAGATGGTGCGCACGCGCTACGAAGTCGTCAAGTCCTTGCGTCGCTTCCTCGACGACCAGGGGTTTATCGAGGTGGAGACGCCGATGCTGCAAACGCTGCACGGCGGGGCCGCGGCGCGCCCCTTCGTCACGCACATGAACGCCTACGACATGGACCTCTATCTGCGCATCGCTCCCGAGCTGTTCCTCAAGCGCTGCGTCGTCGGTGGCATCGACAAAGTCTTCGAGATCAACCGCAACTTCCGTAACGAGGGCGCCGATTCCTCGCACTCGCCCGAGTTCACCATGCTCGAGGCTTACCAGACCTACGGCACCTACGACACGATCGCCGCGCTGACGCGTGGCTTCATCCAGCAGGCCGCGCGCGACGTGTTCGGCAGCGAGGTCGTCACCCTAGCCGACGGGTCCAGCTACGACATGTCGGGCCAGTGGCGCGAACTTGACCTCTACGGCTGCCTGTCCGAGAAGGTTGGTGAAGAGATCACGCCGGCCACCCCGCGCGAGCGCCTCGACGCCATTGCCGAGCGGTGCGGGGTCGAGTACGACCCCAAGATCATCGACGGCAAACTCGTCGAGACCCTGTTTGAGGAATTGGTCGGCGATGACCTGTGGGAGCCGACCTTCGTGCGTAACTATCCCGTCGATACCTCCCCGCTCGTGCGTCAGCACCGTTCGCGCGAGGGCGTCGTCGAAAAGTGGGATCTCTACGTGCGCGGCTTTGAGCTGGCGACGGGATATTCCGAACTCGTCGACCCGGTGATTCAGCGTGAACGCTTCGTCGAGCAGTCGCTGCTGGCCGCTGGCGGGGATCCCGAAGCGATGCAGGTTGACGAGGACTTCCTGGCGGCCATGGAGGCCGGGATGCCGCCGACCGGCGGAATGGGGATGGGGCTGGACCGCCTGCTCATGGCGTTTACGGGCCTGGGGATCCGCGAGACGATCACGTTCCCGCTCGTCAAGCCCACCGACTAGTCCTCAACGTCGCGCGCGCAGGCCCGCGGTGTGTTTGAGTGGAAGTATGACCCATCGTCGTTACCTTCCCCTTGCTCTAACCGCCCTGACCTGCGCGGCGCTCGGCCTCGCCGGGTGCACCCAGAACGGCGCTGCTCCGCGTGAGACCGAGACCGTCACGCAGACGCCGACGGCGCAGCAGGAGGCGTCGTCATCCGCGGGGCACGCCTACGCCCCGTTTGCCGACGCGGATGCCGTCGTCGCCGCTGCACATGCCGTTGTGGCCGACCATCCCGGCACCGTTATCGGCGTAGACACGGACAATCGCGCCCACAACATCACCGTCACCGTGCGCGAGGGTGCCGACGAGGTCACCTACACCGTTGCGGAGGGCGGGCAGATCCGCGAATCCGACCGCGATCGCGAGGATGACGCGCTTCCCAGCGGTCTCATCGATCTGTCGCGAGCGTTGGAGGCGGCACGCGTCGCCGGCACGGACTACCTCGACGACGCGGAGATTGACGAAGACTCCGGCAGGTGGCGCTGGGAGATCTCGGTCGATGACGCCGACGGCCACGACCTGCGTGAGGTCGTCATTGACGCTCGCACGGGTGAGATCATCACGGACACGACCCCATAGCCTGCTGCGGGGCGAGGGCCCCGATATACGCGTCGGCCCCGGGGATATCCCCGGGGCCGATACGTCGATAAGACGCTGTTAGCTACGCAGCGAGTGGACGAAGAACGTCGCGGCCAGGCCCATGCCGGCGATCGCGACGAGCAGGCCACCGGCGACGCTGAGGATCACCGACGAGGCGGTAACACCGCTGACGACGAGCAGAACGCCGCACACGATGAAGCCGACCGTGGCGATGCGCAGGGCGAGCGACATGCTGATGGTCTCGAGGTGGGCGAGGTCCGCGCTCTTGTAGTGGGCGTAGGGGTACATGGTCTGTCCTTCTCTCTTCTCTTCTCCTCTTCGGGGCTGCTGCGTTCTCGCTGCGCCCCCGGGCTTGAAACATCTTCAGATTAAGTCGGTCGGTGCTATCGCGGCGATCTGACATGCTAATGAAACCGCCCGTTGGCGGCTGCCTAATATGCCTCTCACCTGGATAAATATGGGCTTGGCGCGCGCTAAAAGGTGATGTCGCTTACGTGATCAGGGTCGCGCTATCGCGACGGGGTGGCCGTCGACGTGCACGACGGTGGTCTCGACGTCAAACACGTCGGCGAGCGTGGGTGGCGTCATGACCTCATCGGGGCTGCCGACCGCGATGACGCGGCCATCTCGCATGGCGACGAGGGAGTCGGCGTAGGTGGCGGCGGTATTGATGTCGTGCAGGACGATAATCACCGAAACGCCTCGCTCGTCGCAGATGCGACGCAGATGGCGCATCATCTCGCGCGCGTGATGAAGGTCGAGGGAAGCCAAGGGCTCGTCGAGCAGTAGGTAGTGAGCGTCTTGGGCAAGCGTCATGGCGATGAACGCCCGCTGCCGTTGGCCGCCCGAAAGCTCATCGAGGAAGCGATGGGATAGATCCGCCATGTCGACGCTGCGCAGCGCGTCGTCGACAATCTCTTCGTCGCGCGACGTCAGTGATCCTGCCGAGTGGGGGTGGCGGCCGAGGGCAACGAGCTCGGCGACGCTTAGCCGAACGGACAGGTGGTTTTCCTGGCGAAGGATCGCCAGGCGCTTGGCGAGTTCGCGCGGCTTCCACTCCGGTACGGCGACGCCGTCGACGCACACATCCCCGGCATCAAGGGGGTGAAGGCGGCCGATTCCTGACAGCAACGTCGATTTACCCGCCCCATTAGCTCCGATGAGGGCGGTCATCCCCGACTCGGGCAGGTTGAGGCAGACGTCGCGGACGACGGGTGAGGAGGTGTAAGACATCGTGACGTTGGTCAGCGAGATCATCGGCGCGACTCCTTGACGATCATGGTGAGCAAAACGATCCCGCCGACGAGTTCGAGAATGACGGGAAGCACGGTGGCGTGAGAGAACGCGTGCTCAAGCAGCGCCTGGCCACCGACGAGGACGATGACGCCGATGAGGCACGAGCCGAGGAGGAGGGTTCGCAACCGCGTCGAGCTCAGGGCAAAGACGGCGATGTTGACGACGAGGAGCCCGAAAAACATGAGCGGGCCGACAAGGGCAGTTGCGCACGCGACGAGAACGGATGAGATGACGAGTGCCCCGCGGCACTCGCGTCGGTAGTTGAGACCGAGTGAGATGGCGAGATCGGGTCCGAGGGCGAGCACGTCCCACACCGGGGCGCGCCACCAGATGATCGCGAGACTCGCAAGCGTGACGACGCACGTCACGACGAGCGAACGCGAATCGATGACGGTGAACGACGCCATTGTGTGGTCCTGAACGCTCAGGTATTCGTTGGGATCCATGACGAGGGCGAGCATCGCCGTGAACGAGCGCAGCATCGTGCCGATGACGATCCCGACGAGGACGAGCAGGTGGATGCTCGCACGGGTGCGGGTGAGCACGAGAGCGAACAGTCCGAGAGCCAACAGCGTCTGCACGCCGGCTTGCAGGAGAAACAACCCGAGCGAGGGGATCCGGTTGACGGCTGCCGATCCCGCGACGAACACGAGCCCCGTGGCCACCAGGGAATACATGGCGTCAAAGCCCATAACTGAGGGAGAGAGGATGCGATTGCGGGTGACCTGCTGAAAGACGACCGTCGCCGTCGGCAGGGCGAAAGAGACGACGACGAGGCCGATGAGCCGGGGGATGCGCAGCGGCGCGATGATCTGCCACGCAGCCGGGGGCGCCCACAGGGCGAAGGCCCCGATGCACGCGACGGCGAGGATGCCGGTGACGACGAGACCTCGCCGCACCTCGCGTCGGCGCTGCCGTAGCACGACGTGGGTTCGCGGCGCAGGCGCGCTCTCGCCGTGAGGGGGAGCGGTGGGACGCGCGAGCGTGAGGTTCACTGACGGACTCCTGTGCGAGTGAGGAGAAAAATGACGAACACCGCACCGCCGAGGACCCCCATGACGGTGCCGACGGGGATCTCGGCCGGAGCGACGATCGTGCGCGCGAGGATATCGGCAATGAGGACAAATCCCGCTCCGCCGACGGCGACAAAGGGGAGGCATCGGCGCAGATAATCCCCGACGAGTAGCGAGACGACATTGGGGACGACGAGACCGAGGAACGGCAATGCCCCCGCGACGACAGTGGTGACGCCCGCGACGACGGCGACAATCGCCAGGCCCGCTGCGCGAACCTGCCCCAGGCGCAGTCCGAGGTTGGCCGCAAGGCCGTCACCCAGGGCAAGCACGGTGAATGCGTCGGCGAGCAGGTAAGCGATGATCCCCGTGATGGCCACGATCCACAGCAGCTCGTAGCGTCCCTTGATGATGCCTGAGAAATCGCCGGTGCTCCACGCTGCCACCGTGCCCTGTAGCTGGAACTTCCATGCCAAGGCGCTCACCCCGGCACCGATGATTCCCGTCAGCAAGATGCCGATGAGGGGGACGACGATGAGGTCGCGGTGGGGGCAGCGCCCGGATGAGGGCGAGGAGCAGCAAGGTCCCCGCCAGCGCGGCGACGATCGCGACCGACATCTTGGCCACGACGCTGGGCCTGGGGCGCGACGATCGTGACGACGAGGATTCCGAGGCTCGCCGACTCGGTGACGCCGGTCGTCGAGGGCTCCACATAGCGATTGCGCACGAGCATCTGCATAATAAGCCCCGCCATGGCCATTGAAGCTCCCGCGAGGACGACGGCGAGGGTGCGCGGCAGGCGCGAGAGGGCGAACGTGCGGATCTGGTCGGCATCGGCGGTGCCGCGCACGAGGTCGATGAGAGACAGCGAGGCCGTTCCCGTCGCCAGCGACCAGGTGAAGAGGATGAAGACGGCGATGCAAGCCAGAGCGAGCGCGACGACGTCGCGGCGCATCCCGTGGCGGGGGAGCGGCCGCGACGTCGCGCGTGGTGCCGTGGGGGCTATGGAGGTCACTTCAGTGCCCTGCCCACCTCGTTCAGTTCGGCGACGTAGTTTGTCGCCCCGGTCATGACGACGTACCAGCGTTGAGAATCGAGGTAGACGATGTGGTCGTTGCGTGCGGCGCGGGTCGAGGCGACGAGGTCGTTCGCCATGACTGTTTCGCCGAGGTGCCGGAATTGCCCTGGCCGATCGCCGCGTCGCGATCGACGACGAAGATCCACTCGGGGTCGAGGTCGGCCAGCGTCTCGAAGGAAATCTTTTGTCCTTTGTGGCCCTCGTCGGCGCCCTGCGAGGACAGCTCAACCGGGGTGAAGCCGAAGACGTCGAACAGAGGGGCCCACCGCGAGCGCGCGCCGTGGAGGCTGAGTTCAGAGCCGCTAACCATGACGACGGCGGCGCTGCCGCGATCGCGTGCCGTGTCGGTGTAGCGCTTCACGGTGGCGTCGATCGTCTTAATGGCGCGCGCGGCCTCGGTCTCGTGGCCCGTAGCCTGCCCGAGCAGTTTCACCTGGGAGCGCGCCTGCTCCGTGTAGTCGCCATCCTTTTCCCACGACACCGTCGTGTCGATGGTCGGCCACTTCTGGGAAAACGACTCGGCGTAGGAGGCTGAGCGTGAGGCGACGACGACGAGGTCTGGCTGAAGTGCCGCGATGGCCTCGACTCGGGCTCCTTCAGCGTGCCGACGCTCGTTGTCGTCGAGTAGTCAACGCCCTTGTCGTCCGAGAGCCAATCGGGCAGGGAATCGGTGATGGTGCCCACGACGGGTCGCGCCGGCGCCGATGGCGTCGATGGTGTCGAGCGCGGCCATGTCGAGGACGACGATGCGGCGCGGCTGGGCTTTCAGGGTCGTCGTGCCGGATGCGTGCGTGAGGGTGACGGGGAACGTGCCGCTTGCTAGAGAGGAGCTTTTCTCCGAGGCAGTGTCGGCGTCCGGGGTGCAGCCGACGAGGGCGGTGACGGCCAGGAGGGCGGCAGCACACGATGAGATGATCCGCATAAGATCCACCTTTAACTAAATGAACAAAGGTAGACCTATGTTAAGTAGCGACAAGCTTTCCTGGCAAGTGTGCGGCTTGGTCAGCTCAGGGCGGCCTGTGTGGGGTGATAAACGTGTGCGGCCCGCACACCAGGCACGGGCCGCACACGATCGGGCGAGGAGACTACTGTCCCGTCGTTGCCTCCGAGGCGATCGCCATGGCGTCGAGGTACCACTTGCCATCGACGAGCTTGACCGGCCAGGTCTCACCGTCGACATTGACGGTCGCGCTCGTGTCACTCGTCTTCGTCACGCTGACCTCAGACTGCTCAAGGGCCGCCCGCGCGGCGGGGGAGCTCAGCAGCTGGCGCTGCTCGTCGGTGAGCGTCTGCTGCATACCTTGGACACATCCGTCAACGGCCGAGGACATCGAGGTGAATGCCGGCTCGAAAGCCTGCTGGCACACGCCCTGATAGTCGCCGGCGAGCAGCAGGGTCATGTACTTCTTGACGACGCCCTCGGGGGTGTCGTGGCTCGCCTCGACCTTACCGAAGGTGAGCTTGCCGTCGTCAGTCGTGGCGGACTCAGTCGCGCTCGCGGACGTCGTGGGTTCGGACGATGCCGGGCGAACCTTGGAATCGGCGCTGTCGGAACCACACGCGGTGAGGCCCGCGGCCAGAGCGCAGGCCGCGGCTAGAGCGAGAAGACGTTTCATCGGGGATCCTTTGTTAGTGAGAAGAAAAACACCGAGGCCAGTATATATTCGCGATTCCGCCGCTCGGTAGGGTGTTCACGCGAATACGGGTGTGCGCCCGCGGCGGCAACCGCGGGCGCACACCGGCGACGCATCAGTCTTGCTTGACGTCGTCGTCGACCCAGTCGAACGTCCGGGTAACCGCCTTCTTCCACAGGCGGTACTGGCGCTCGACCTCGTCCTTATCGCCGGCGGGCTCCCACCGCTTGCCTTCGGACCAGTTGTCGATGACGTCTTGCTCGCCGTCCCAGAAGCCGACCGCGATGCCCGCGGCGTAGGCGGCGCCGAGCGCCGTCGTCTCCATGACCTTCGGGCGCACGATCGGCACGCCGACCTGATCGGCCTGGAACTGCATGAGCAGCTCGTCGTTCGTCATGCCGCCGTCGACGCGCAACTCCTTGAGGTCGACGCCGGAGTCGGCCACCATGGCATCGAAGACCTCGCGCGACTGGAAGGCCGTCGACTCCTCGACCGCGCGGGCGATGTGGGCCTTCGTGTTGTAACGGGTGAGGCCGACGATGGCGCCGCGGGCGTCGTCCTTCCAGTAGGGAGCGAACAGGCCCGAGAATGCCGGGACGAAATACACCCCGCCGTTGTCGTCGACCGTGCGCGCCAGCGTCTCGATCTCCTTGCTGTCGCTGATGAGGCCGAGATTGTCGCGGATCCACTGCACGAGCGAGCCGGCCACGGCGATCGACCCCTCAAGCGCGTATACGGGCTTGTTGTCGCCGATCTTGTAGCACACCGTCGTGAGCAGGCCGTTGCGCGAGAACACCGGCTCCTCACCCGTGTTCATGATGACGAAGCAGCCCGTGCCGTAGGTGTTCTTGACCATGCCCTTCTCGAAGCAGGCCTGACCGAACGTCGCGGCCTGCTGGTCGCCAAGGATGCCGGCGATCGGGGTGTCGACGAGAAGGCCGTTTTTGCGGCCGTAACCGTAGATCTCGGACGACGAACAGATCTCGGGCAGCATCGACATGGGGATGCCGAAATCGGCGCACACGTCCTCGCGCCACTGCAGGGTGCGAATGTCCATGAGCATCGTGCGCGACGCGTTTGTCACGTCAGTCTTGTGGACGCCGCCGTTGACACCACCCGTGAGGTTCCACAGCACCCAGCAGTCGGTGTTGCCAAACAGCAGGTCGCCGGCCTCGGCCTTCTCGCGCGCGCCCTCGACGTTGTCGAGGATCCACGTGATCTCGGGGCCGGAGTAGTACACGGACAGGTCGAGTCCACAGATGTCGCGATACTTCGACATGCCTTCGTCGCCGGCGAGGTCGCGGATGATCTTCGAGGTCCGCGTGTCCTGCCAGACGATGGCGTTGTAGACCGGCTCGCCGGTGTTCTTGTCCCACACGACGACGGTCTCGCGCTGGTTAGTGATGCCCACGGCGGCGATCTCGTGGCGGTTCGTCTCGGCCTTTTGCAGCGCGTCGGCCACGCAGGCGCGGACGTTTTGCCAGATTTCGACGGGGTCGTGCTCGACCCAGCCGGCTTTGGGGAAAATCTGGCGATGCTCGCGCTGGCCCAGCGAGACGATGTCGCCGGAGTGGTCGAACAAGATGGCACGCGACGACGTCGTGCCCTGATCGATGGCGAGGACGTATTTCTTTTCCGTCATGAGGTTGATCCTTTATCTCTAGCGGTGGTGATGTAGGGCGGGGTTATACGGCCATGCCGACGGCGAGGACGGCGAGGACGGCGAGGACGGCACCGATGATCGGGCCGACGATCGGCACCCAGGCGTAGGACCACTGCGCGTCGGACTTGCCGCCCTTCATGGGCAAGATGGCGTAGGCGACGCGCGGGGCGAGGTCACGGGCTGGGTTGATGGCGTATCCCGTGGGACCGCCCAGGGCGATGCCGATGACGACGATGCACAGAGCAACAGCCAGGGGGCCTACCTGGGTCGGGGTGCCGCCGGAGACCATGACGAAGGCGATGAGGGCAAACGTGCCGATGGCCTCGGTGACGACGTTCCACGGGCCGCTCTTGACCTCGGGGGCCGTGGCGAAGCAGTACAGCTTCATGCGCGGATCGTCCATCTTCTGGTCGAATTGCAGCTTGTAGCAGGCCCAGGCGATGACGGCGCCGACGAACGCGCCGGCAAACTGGGCGATGCAGTAAATGGCGATATTCCCCGCCGTGACGGGAATCCCGCCCTCGGCGAGCGCGGGGCCATTCAGCGTGACGTCGGGGTTGATGGCGTGCCACACCGCCTTGGCAATGGTGACCGCCGGGTTGAGGTGGCCGCCGGTCTTCCACGCCGCGTAGACGCCCATGTAGACGGCCAAGCCCCAGCCGAAGTTGATCATGAGCCAGCCTCCGCCCATGCCCTTCGACTTCAATAGGTTGTTCGTGGCGCAGGTGCCGGCACCGAACATGATGAGGATTGCGGTGCCAAAGAATTCGGAGAAGAAAATCTCGGATCCACCTGGCGGCGTCGCTGCCGCGAGGTGGGGAAGCATGGAGACGATCACAGTAGTCCTTCCCATCGGGGTACAACGGCGTACCGACGGCCCGTTGGGGACGGGCCGCACGCGGGTCCGGACCCGCCACATCCGAGCCGGATGAGTGAGCCGGAACACTATTCATTTTGTGTATTGTTGACTGGAGCTGCAACACCTCTGCATAAATGTGCACGAGTCGTCGAAGGGGATGGGAGATTGCGAGACGTCACCATGCACAAGGCGGCGACCATGTACTACCTCCAGGGTCAAACGATGGAGTCGATCGCCGCTCACCTCCACACCTCCCGTTCCTCCGTGTCACGGTTGCTTTCCCAGGCGCGTGAAAGCGGGATCGTGCGGATCTCGGTGGCGCCGTTGGAAGAGACGGGTTCGCATCTGGCGCGTCAGCTCCACGAGGCCTTTGGAGTGCATGCGTGGGTCGTTCCCGTGCGCCCCGGAGCCTCCCAGGTGCGGCGACTCTCGCAGGTCGCGGCTGTCGCCGCCGAAAACTTCATGCAGATGATTGCCCCCGGCATGGTCGTCGGCTTCGCGTGGGGAAACACGACCGCCGAGGTTATCCGCCACATTCCGCGTCGCGAGATCCCCGACGTCACGCTCGTCCAACTCAACGGCGCGGCATCTCACGAGACGACGGGCGTGCCCTACGTTGGCGCGATCATGGCCGAAGCCGCGGCGGCACTGGGGGCACGCTCGGTCCATTTCCCCGTCCCGGCATTCTTTGATTACGCCGAAACCAAGCAGGCGATGTGGCGCGAGGGGTCGATCCGCCAGGTCCTCGACTTGCAGCGGCGCTGCTCGCTCGCCCTGTTCGGCGTTGGCGGTCTCACCGCCGAGATCCCGTCACACGTCTACTCGCAGGGATACCTCTCGCGCGAGGACCTCAATGCGCTGGATGCCGACCGGGTCGTCGGCGACGTGTGCACGGTTTTCATCCGCGAAAATGGCACCTACCGGGGGATCGAGCTCAACCAGCGGGCATCCGGCCCCACCCCCGACGAGCTGCGCCGCATCGACCGGCGGCTGTGCGTCGTCGCCGGCCCCGCGAAGGCCCCGGCGTTGCTGGGGGCGCTGCGCGCACAGGTCGCGACGGACCTCGTCGTCGACGAACAGACTGCGCGACAGGTCGTGCGCCTGGCGCAGAAGTAGCGCTCAGAGGAAGGCTTCGGGCCGGAACTCGTCAAGCGGGATGATCTTGAGGCGGGGCAGCGAGACCTGGAAGGCGTGGACGTCGTGCTCGAGGTCGCACACCTCGAGTCCCTCGGGTACCAGCTGCGCCAGCGACGAGGAGAGGAATTCGGGAAAAGCCAGGACGCCGACGCGGTGACCGGCCGCCAACAGGGCCTCGACCTGCGGAACGAAGTCGCCGTCGTGGCTGCCCAACAACACGTTGCCGCGTCCCGAGGCGCGAATGGCGTCGAGCATCCGCTGGATACCGATGTCGACGACCTTGTCTTCGGCGTCGTCAGACGACAGCGGAATCGGCGTGTAGTCCATGGCGAGCAGCGCCTGGACGAATCCCATGGGCAGGTGCCCGGAGGAGGCGTTGAGGAAGAACAGACCCTTGGTCGTATCGGTGTCGAACAGCCCGGAGGCAAAGCGCAAGACTCGATCCCAGCGGGGACGTTCCTCGGGATCGGGCCGGCGCGAGAGCACGCTCATGCCGAGCGTGGCGTCAATATTCTCACCGTCAATAACGAGATACGTGGGCTCACTAGCCATGTCGGCATCCTACCGCTCGCGGGCCTCGGCGCGGTCCGATAGCGCAGAAAGAGCCAGGCGATCGGCCTGCTCAGCCTGCTGTTCGGCCTGATCGATCAACCGCAAGGCGGCGTCCGGATCGGTCGGGGCCAGCTCCTCGACGCGCGTGAGGGTGTCGGCGGCGAGCATGAGCATCGTCCGTGCGGCCAGCGAGACCCGGGCGCGGTGCAGGCTGATGAAGTCCTCGAGCGCCGCCAGGTAACAGCTGACGGCCTGAAGGGAAAAACGCAGCGCCGTTGCGGAATCGGCCGCGACCTCGCGCGTGCGCTGATTGCCGACGTACTCGTCCCAATCGTCGACGCGGTGGGCAACGAGGACCGCCGCAAGAATAGCGTGTTCGCCACGTTGGGTGAGGTCGGGAGTGCGTTCGGCCTCGCCCTCGGCACTCGCCCGCCGGGCCTGGTCGAGGAGGTCGCGCGCCTGGCTCAGCTGCCCGGCGGCCATGCGAGCGTCCTCGAGCAGGACGTCGGCATGTTGGGGCTGTACCTCGGTCATCGCTTCGGCGACGTCGCCGGCCCGCGCCAGCCCACGCTCGGCCTGCTCAATGAAGGGCTCGAGATCGGCCACGATGTCTTCCACCGAGGAATCGGCGTGGCGCCACCCGGCAAAACGCAGCGATTCCTCGCGCAGGCGCGCGCACGCTTCGTCGAGGGAGACCCGGTAGTCCTCACCGGGCAGCGGTTTGTGATTGATCTGGGCATCGGCAAACAGCCCGAGCCCCTCGGTGACGACCGCGCGGGCATGGGCGAGAGCGCGCGCATAGGTTTGGGTGTGGTCGAGGCCGAACTGGATCGTCACGACCTCGAGCAAGCCGTCGCAGCCGCGACACAGCGAGTCGGCCTCACGCAGCTTGCGAGCAAAACGCCGCGGCGTCATCTCCTCATGTGCTGCGGGCTCCTCGGTCGGGGCCGACTGCGAGGTCGCTATGGCCGCTCGTTCGCGATTGCGTCGCTCCTCCTCGACGAGGCGGCGCTGACGCTGCGCTTCGGCCGTCTGCCGAGCCTCCGCCTCGGCGGCTGCGCGCGTCTTGGCCTCGGCCAGGCGTCGCTGCTCGGCCTCAGCACGCGCCAGCTGAATCTGGCGCGTGCGACGGGCCTCCTCGGCCTCGGCGGCCTCGCGGGCATGGCGTTCGCGCTCGCGGCGGCGCTCGGCGAGTTCGGCTTGGGCCTGCTGGCGGGCGCGCGCCTCCGTGTGCGCCGCATCGAACTCGGGGGCCGGCGCGGGCGTGGCCTCGGAAGAAGCGGGGGTCGCGTCTTTCAGCGGGGGCACCCGCAGCTGGGAGACGCGCTCGTTCTCTCGCGTCGGTTGCGCAGGGGCTGAGTCGTTCGCGGGCCGTGTGGGCTGGTCAGGTGCCTCGGTATCGGCGGTGACGAGATCGGCGGCGATGGCCTCGAGAGCGGGGCGAGTGAGCTCTATCTGGCTCTCGTTAAATCCGGCGGATGCGAGCGCTTCGAGCGCCCGCTCGACGAGGGCCGTGGTCCGCTCGGCCGAGACGTCCGCGCGGGTGCTCGGCCGCGAGGTCGCGCGCTGGCGCCACGAGTAGTCCCCACGCGGGCGCGCGTGCTCGACGACGGGGATCTCCTCGGCAACCTCAGCGGGCGTCGCGATGTCGTCGGAGGGGTGTTCCTGCGCAGCGGCGATCTCGACGTAGTGCGCTCCGCGCGTCGGCGAACTCGGCACCGAGGGCAGTGGCGCATCGCTGTAGCGGCGTCGAGACGGCTCGGTCGAGGCGGGGGAGTCGGGGGTGGGCAGGTCGGCCCACGTCGGCGTCGGTGCCGGAGACGAGGGCGAGGACCAGATGTCGTCATCGGCGGGAAGTGGAGCGGGCACGTGAGGGGACGAGACGCGCTCCGTGTCGCGGCGGCCGAACAGTCGCCTCTTCTTCGACTGTGAACGATGAGACATGTCGAACGATCTTCCTAGTTGTAGCGCACGACGCAGGGGATAGCGACGGTCGCGGTCATCTGTGCCACACTGGGGAGCAGGTGCCCGCCCTGGTCGTTATCATAGGGAATTCACGGGCCCGGTGGATGCCGGCAAGCGAAAACCTGAAGGAGGAGCCGTGCCCAGCGGTCGCGTCAAGTGGTACTCAGCCCAGAAGGGCTTTGGCTTCATTACCGCCGACGACGGACGTGACGTCTTTGTTGGCCAGGCGGCCGTGGAAGCGGGGGTGAACCTCAAGACCGGCATGCGCGTCGACTTCGGCGTCGCCGAGGGGCGCAAAGGCCCGCAGGCGACCTCTATTTCCGTCATCGAGACCCCGCCCTCGCTGGCCAAGGCGCGCCGGCGTCGCCCGCGCGACATGGTCGGCGTCGTCGAAGATCTCATTCGTCTCCTCGACGGGGCGTCCGGCTCGCTGCGGCGGGGCCACTACCCCGACAACTCCCGCAAGATTGCCCAGGTGCTGCGCGCCCTGGCGGAGGACTTTGATGCCTAAAACTTCCGAGTCGAGCGCACCCGAGCGCGCCAAGGTCGACCGAATCCTCGGTGACGCCGTCGACCAGGCCCGCGCGGCGCTCGCGCCGATTGCCCACGACGACGAAATCGGTGCCCACCTGGGTGCGGTCGAGACCGAACGTCGCCTCGTGTGCCACACCTTCGACTGCTTGAAGAAGGGCTATCGCGGGTGGCGATGGATGACGACGCTCGCGCGCTCGCCGCGCTCACGCAAGGCCACGGTGTGCGAAATCGGCCTCGTGCCCGGCCCCGATGCCCTGCTGGCCCCCGAGTGGGTGCCGTGGGAGGAGCGGCTCGAGCCTGGTGATATTGGTCGCGGTGACACGCTGCCCTATCGCGCCGACGACGCGCGACTCGACCACTCCTACGAGGACGCCGACGCCGAAGAACTCGACGAGCGCACGGTCGAGGAGATGGGACTCGGGCGCCCGCGGATCCTGTCCTCGCGCGGGCGTCGTGAGGCCGCCGACCGCTGGTACGCCTCTGAATGCGGTCCGGCCCGCGGAGCCAATAATCGGCGGAAACTTCCCGAACACACGTGTGCCGACTGCGGATTCATGGTCAAGCTGTCGGGGTCGCTGCGCCGCGCCTTCGGCGTGTGCGCGAACGAATGGTCTCCTGATGACGGGCGCGTCGTGTCCCTCGATCACACGTGCGGCGCGCACTCGGAGACCGACATCGCCCAGCAGCCCAGCCCGTGGGAACCCGAACCCCCGCGTCAATGAACTCGACATTGAGGTGGTCGCTCCCGGCCGCTCCGGTTAGGGCAGCCGCGGGTCTTACCCGCATAATGGCGCTGTCCTCATCCACAGCGAGAACGGAATAGCGCACATGTCCGTGTCTACCTCACCGGCTGGCGAGCGCACCCGCCCGGGCGGCCTTGACTCTTTCTTCCATATCAGCGAGCGCGGCTCCACGATCGGTCGTGAAGTTCGTGGCGGTCTCGTCACCTTCTTTGCGATGGCCTACATCCTCGTCGTCAACGCCTCGGTCCTCTCGGCAGGAGCACCCTCGACGATCTCGCCCGCCGCCATCGCCGCGGGCACGGCCCTCGTCGCCGGCATCATGACGATCCTCATGGGCGTCGTGGCGAACTTCCCCATGGGGTTGGCCGCCGGCATGGGGCTCAACGCGATCGTCGCCTTCACCCTGGCTAATCCCGACGCCATGGGACTGACCTACGCCGAGGCGATGGGACTCATCTTCTGGGAGGGTGTGGCCATCACCGTCCTCGTCTTGACCGGCTTCCGAGGCGCCGTCTTCCGTGCGGTTCCGGCCGAACTCAAGACGGCGATCTCCGTCGGCATCGGGCTGTTTATCTGCTTCGTCGGCCTCATCAACGCCGGCATCGTGCGTCCCGGTGGCACCTACGTCCAGCTGGGAATCAACGGCTCCCTGTCCGGGTGGCCGATGCTCGTCTTCATCGTTGGCCTCATCATCGTCATCGTCTTGTACATGCGCAACGTTCAGGGCGCCATCCTCATCGGGATCGCCGCCGCGACGGTCATCGCCGTCATCATTCAAGCCCTCGCCAAGCTCGGCGTTCAGGGGACGAATGAGGCCGGCGAGGCCGTCAACGTCACCGGCTGGGCAACCAACGCCCCCGCCCTCGACGGCTCTCCCATTCAGCTGCCCGACTTCGCGACCCTGGGGCACATCGACTTCTTCGGGGCCTTCGAGAAGCTGGGTCCGGTCGCCGTCATCCTCATCGTCTTCTCCCTCATGCTCGCCGACTTCTTCGACACGATGGGGACGATGGTCGCCGTCGGCGCCGGCGCGCATCTCCTCGACGAGCGCGGTAACCCGCCGCGCACTCGCGAGGTCCTGCTCATCGATTCGCTGGCCGCCGTCGCCGGTGGCCTCGGCGGCGTGTCGTCGAACACGTCCTACGTCGAGTCGACCTCGGGCGTTGCCGAGGGCGCGCGCACGGGCCTGGCGTCGATCGTCACCGGTGCGATGTTCATCCTGTCGATCTTCATCGCGCCGCTCGTCGAGCTTGTTCCGGCCGAGGCCGCGTCGATTTCCCTCATCTTCGTCGGCTTCCTCATGATGATGAACGTCGCCGACATCGACTGGCGCAACCCGCTGCATGCGGTTCCCTGCTTCCTGACGATCGCCATGATGCCGTTCGCCTACTCGATCACCGCGGGTATCGGCTTCGGCTTCATCGCCTTCGTCATTACCCGCGTCGCGGCCGGGAAGGCTCGCGACGTCAAGACGCTCATGTGGATCGTCTCGGCGCTCTTCGTCATCTACTTCTGCCTGGGTCCCATCGAGGCGCTGCTCGCCTAAAGACCGACACGCAGTGATCCCCTGTCATCGGATAATTCCGGTGACAGGGGATCAGCTATTGTGCGCGCGGCTAGTCTCTGAACAGCTCGGTGGCGCGAATGCGAGCGAAGGCGGCGCGAATGTCGTTCTCGCTAATGGTCACCGCCAGGCGAATGAACCCCTCGCCCGAGGCCCCGAAGGCGATCCCCGGGACGACGGCGACGTGGGCGTTGTCGAACAGGTAGTCGGCGACCTCGGTCGACGACATTCCCGTCTCGCGGATATCGACCCACAGGTAGATGGCTCCCGAGGGCGGGGGCGTGTGCATCTTCGGGGTCCGCCCGACCTCCTCGGCGGCGACGGTGAGCCGGTCGAGGAACATCTGGCGAATGGGCGGGCACACCTCGTCGTGGTGGCGCAGAGCCGCCAGGGCCGCGCGCTGGCACGGCGTGGGAGCCGAGAAGACGACGTTTTCGTTGATGTCGCGCGCGGCGTTCATCAGAGGTGCCGGGCCGAGCAGGTAGCCGATGCGGAATCCCGCCATGCAGTAGTTCTTCGAGAATGAGTGGAGGATGACCGTGCGCTCGCGCATATTCGGCATCGTCGCAATCGAGCGGAACGGGCGGGCGAAATCGTAGATCGTGTAGATGTCGTCGGCCAGCACGATGAGATCGCGCTCAACGGCAATCGATGCCACCATCTCGAGCGTCGTGTCGTCCCACACGGCACCGGTGGGATTGGTCGGCGAGTTGACGATGATCGCGCGCGTGCGCTCGGACAGGACCGCCTCGATGGCGGCGCGTGTCGGCAAGAAACCGTCCTCGGCGCGGGTGGGAACGCACACGGGCACGCCCTGGGCCATGGTGATCTGGTCGGGGTAGGGCGTGAAATAAGGCTCGATGATGAGGACCTCGTCGCCCGGGTTGAGGATCGTCTGCATGATCAGCCACATGCCGTGGTTGGCCGAGGTCGTGATCATGCAGTCCTCGATGGAGTAATCGAGTCCGTAGTGTTTAGCCGTGTGCGCACAGATCGCTTCGCGCACCTCGGGCTCGCCGAGGGTCTCGGTGTAATGGGTCTTGCCGGCCACGGTGTCGGCATACATCGCGTCGAGAATCCGCCGGTCGGTCGTCAGATCCGGATCCCCGAGGGTGAAGTTAATCATGTCGGGGATGGCCAGGGCGGCGTCGCCGGCCGTCGACATGAGGTTTTCCTTGCGGGCCTTGACGTGGTCGGCGAGGAAACGCTCGAAATCGCTCAATTGACGTCCTTTCTTCGGGTAGGACGCCGGGGCGGGTCGCGCCCCGGCGTGGTGCTTAGGCGCGCGACGTTTCGGCTGCGCGCTCGGCGGGGGAGAGGTTGGGGGTGATGCGTCGGCGGTCGATCACCGTGACGAGAGCGTAGGAGACGATCGACAGCGCCATGCCGACCATGATCGGCCAGTTGCCACCGATGGCGAAGTCTGGCTGCCCGGTGGCTTCGCCGTAGGCCATCGTCCCGGCCACACCGAGGAAGGACACGGCCAGCGAGACGAGGCCCGCGCGCGGAGAGACCTTCTTGAGGACGAAGCCGGCGATGACGGGAACGAAGACGCAGCCCGAGAGGAAGCCGTAGGCGAGGTCGAGGGCCTTGAACAGATCCGAGATCGCCACGGCCAGGCCCATCATGACGATGCCCAACACGAAGGCGATCATGCGGTTGATCCACACGTCGCGCTTCGTCGTCTCGCGCGCGTTCCCGGCCTCGTCTTCCATGTCGGTGACGACGCCGCGCACGAGCCGCAGGTAAATGTCGTTATAGACGACGGTGGAGCAGGCGAGGATCGTTCCCGATGCCACCGACATGGCCGCCGCGATGGCCGCCGCCAGCAGCACGCCGGCGACGCCGACGGGCAGGAACGTCGCGACGCCGGCGGAAAAGGCCTCGGACGGATCGGCGAGGTTGGGAACGACGATTGCCGTCGCCATGCCCAGCAGCACCCCGCCCAGGGCGTAGATGATGGCGTAGACGCCGGCCGACAGCGTGCCGGCGCGCGCGATCGTGTCGGTGCGCGCGGTGAAGACGCGCTGCCAGATGTCCTGACCGATGACGAGCCCGGGCACGTAGAGGAGGATCCAGTACAGCGTCCCCTGGAACCCGAGGGCGCCGATGTCGGCGTGGGACTCGGGAACCTTCGCGAAGAATCCGCTCACCCCGCCGATGGAGGGGTGAGCGAAGACGAAGATGGGCACGAGGATGATGATGCCGGCCGTCTTGACGATGAACTGGAGCAGGTCGGTCATCGTCACCGACCACATGCCGCCGATGAAGGTGTAGAAGACGACGACGCCGCCGCCGACGAGCATGCACACGGTCGTCGACCAGCCGACGATGCCTTGAAGGATGGCGCCGATCGAGACGATCTGGACAACGGTCAGCGACACCGTGTAGATGATCGTGAGAACGGCTGAGAGGATGCGGGCGCTCTGCCCGTAGTTGCGCTCAATGACCTCGGCCATCGACAGCGCGCGCAGGCGCGAGAGCTTCGAGGATACGAGCATGCCGAGCACAATGAGGCCCATGCCGAGCGAGCCACCGACCCACACGCCGGAGACGCCGACCTCGTAGCCGCGCTGGGCGCCACCGACGGTGACGGCACCGCCGACGGCGAGGGCGGCCATGCATGAGAAGAACATGGGGAATCCGAGGCGCCGTCCGGCAACGAGGTAGTCGTCGCGCGTCTTGGCGAAATGCAGCGAGGCGACGCCGATGATGACGAGAACGATGAAGTAAGCGGCGATGACGGCGAAGTCAATGGCCGACAGATGGAGATCCATGATGGGGGTCCTTCCCCTCGGTGGATGGCGTACCAGGCTAGCGTAATGGCGCAGGCCCCGTGACGTCGGCATTTAGCCCACGACATTCCTCCGAACCTGGGGCTTAGGTCCCTGACGGGCGTTACGATAGACGACGTCTGAGCTGACCAATCGAGATAGATTGGGAGCACGAGAGCTCATGAGAAAGGAAGTCAGCGTGGACCTCTATGAGTACCAGGCGCGTGACCTATTCGCGAAGCACGGGGTACCTGTTCTGCACGGGACGGTTGCCGAAACCCCCGAGCAGGCGCGCCAGGCCGCCGAAGACATCGGGGGCCTGTGTGTCGTCAAAGCGCAGGTGAAGATCGGCGGGCGCGGCAAGGCCGGCGGCGTGAAGCTGGCGCGCACTCCCGACGAGGCCTACGAGCATGCCTCCGCGATTCTCGGGATGGACATCAAGGGGCACACGGTCGGCAAGGTCATGATTGTCGCCGGTGCCGACATCGCGCACGAGTACTACTTCTCGATTCTCCTCGACCGCTCGAACCGCCGGCAGCTGGCGATGTGCTCGCGCGAGGGCGGCATGGAGATCGAACAGCTCGCCAAGGAACGCCCCGAGGCTCTCGTCAAGCGTCCCCTCGACAGCGACGGCATCACTCCCGAGGTCGCCCGCGAGATCCTCACCGATGCGGGATTTAGCGCCGACGAGATCGACGTGCTCACCCCGGTGCTCGTGTCCCTGTGGGAGGTCTACGTCGCCGAGGACGCGCAACTGGTCGAGGTCAACCCGCTTGTCATGTGCACCGACGGCACGGCAACGGCCCTGGACGGCAAGGTGACGGTCGACGACAACGCGCGGTTCCGCCACCCCGACCACGAGGACCTCGTCGATCGCAAGAGCGAGGATCCCCTCGAGGCCAAGGCGAAGGAGCGCGGGCTGAACTACGTCTCGCTCGATGGCGAAGTCGGGATCATCGGCAACGGTGCCGGCCTCGTCATGTCAACCCTCGACGTCGTCGCCTATGCGGGTGAGCGCTTTGGCGTCAGCCCGGCGAACTTCCTCGACATTGGCGGCGGGGCGTCAGCGCAGGTGATGGCCGACGGCCTCGACGTCATCTTGTCGAACGAGCGGGTGCGGTCGGTCTTCGTCAACGTCTTCGGCGGAATCACCGCGTGTGATCAGGTCGCCGAGGGCATCGTCAAGGCCCTGGACCTGCTGGGAGAGCGGGCCACGAAGCCCCTGGTCGTCCGCCTGGACGGCAACGCTGTCGATGCGGGGCGGGCTATTCTCACCGAGGCCAATCACCCGCTGGTGACGATGGTCGAGACGATGGACGGCGGCGCGGCCACGGCGGCCGAGCTGGCGGCGCAGAAGTAGGAAGGGACCACACATGTCTGTTTTTCTTGATGGCAACTCCCGCGTCGTCGTCCAGGGGATGACCGGAGCCGAGGGACGCAAGCACACCCGCCTCATGCTGTGCGGCGGAACCCGCATCGTCGGCGGCACCAACCCGCGCAAAGCGGGCCAGACCGTCAGCTTCGACGTCACCCCGATGGGACCGGGTGCCACCGACGTCAGCGAGGGCACGGTCGAGGTCCCCGTGTTCGGCACGGTGAAAGAGGCCATGGAGACCGCCGGCGCCAATGTCTCGGTCGTCTTCGTGCCGCCCAAGTTTGTCAAGGGCGCCGTCATGGAGGCCATTGAGGCCGAAATTCCCCTGTGTGTCGTCATCACCGAGGGCACGCCTGTTCAAGACGCCACGGAATTCGTTCAGGCCTCGCTGGGATCGAAGACCCGCATCATCGGCCCGAACTGCCCGGGCATCATCTCGCCGGGACTGTCCAACGCCGGCATCACCCCGTCGACGATCACCGGACCCGGGCGCGTCGGGCTCGTGTCGAAATCGGGAACGCTGACGTATCAACTCATGTACGAGCTGCGCGATCTCGGTTTCACGACGGGCATGGGGATCGGCGGTGACCCCGTCGTCGGCACCACCCACATCGACGCCCTCGAGGCGTTCGAGAACGATCCCGACACCGACCTCATCGTCATGATCGGCGAGATCGGTGGCGACGCCGAAGAGCGTGCGGCCGCCTACATCGCCGAGCACGTGACGAAGCCGGTCGTCGCCTACGTCGCGGGCTTCACCGCGCCCCCGGGCAAGACCATGGGACACGCCGGCGCTATCGTCTCGGGGTCGTCGGGGACGGCCGCCGCGAAGAAGGAGGCGCTCGAGGCCGTGGGCGTCAAGGTCGGCAAGACGCCGTCCGAGACCGCGCGCCTGGCCCGCGAGCTTCTTCAGTCGGCTAGCTAGCTGTGTAAACGACGAGCGGGGCCGGATGCCTGGGCATCCGGCCCCGCCGCTGTGTGTCGCGGATTCTAACTGTGCTGCTGATCTTCGTCGTCGACGATGGGCAGGGTCATCGTTGCCGTCGTCGCGTCGTCTGTGTCCGTGCGCTCGCCATCGGCCTCGCCCTCAACGGTGCGCCGCTCAAAGTGGCGCGAGGGAATGAGGGCGACGAGCAGAAGCGCGACGGCGAGGAACACGACGGGAATGACGACGATCGTGTAGAGAGGCAGGCGTAGTCCGAGGCCGACGGCGCCGCCCCACAGGCATAACCCGATGAGGCACCCGGCGTAGGCGACCCAGCCCGGGCGGATCCAGCGGACGAGACGGGTCGGTGCGTGGCGGTATCGCGGCGTCACTGGAGGTCTCCTTCCCCGTCGATCGCGGGCGCGTCACCCGAGGCGCCGTCCGAGTGGGGCGCTGCCGTGCGGAACGGATTGGGTTGGGGATCGCCGCTCGTCTGAGTCCCGTCGGGTGCCGTTGTCACCGGGGTGAGCATATCGCTGGTGTAGAGCGCGCCGCTCGACCCCCACGACGTCGTTCCCGGCAGTGCGTGCCCCTGGTCGTAGCGGCAGTCGTCGGGATTCGCGGTCGGGCACACGACGTCTTGGAAGAAGTACGTCTTCCCGTCCTTCTCCTTCACCTCCCCGTCCCAGTGGGGTCGGGATTCGATGATCTCGATCTCGCCGATGCCCACGCGGGCGTGGACGCGAACGACCTGAGTGTCAGCGTCGCGCGCGCCGAGGTGGACCGTCGTCTCGCGAGCTTGTATGCCGGTGCTGATATCGGGCGCGAAGGGCACGGACACATGCGCGCTGGGAATCGCCGTGCCAGCGGCGTCATAGCTGGAAGATCCGGTCGTGACCAGGCTGCCCATGGGCACGAGGTCGCTCGCGGCAGGCGACGTGGCGTTCTGGGGCGAGAAATCGTCGATGGTGACAGCCCCCGACGTCGAGAACGACGAGGACGCCTGGATGCTCAGTGTTCCCGTTCCCAGCTGCGTGACGATATCGACCGCCGACCCGGTGGGAACGTAGATGCGCACGGCGCCGAAGACGACGTTGAGGTCGCTCGGATGCGGCCCGTCGGGACGGATGTAGGAGCCGATGTGTCCGACGATCGCGCCCTGGTCGGTGGATACGGCACCGGGTCGGTACGCCGATTGGCTCAACGGCAGGACAGAGCCGTTACTCCACGCCAGTGACGGCGGCACCACCATGTAGAGCATCGTCAGCGGGAACACGGCGACCAGGGTGATGAGGGTGGCCAGACCCGTCATCCAGCCGCCGTTGCGGCCCATGAGATGGGCGCACCCGGCACCGGCGGCGACGATGATGCCGACGGTCGCGGCGATGAGGAGGGGGCCCGAGAGCAGCCCGACGCTGTGCGAGACGATGCCGACACCGCACGCGCCCAGAAGAGCCAGCCCGGCGACCCCGAGAGACAGGCGGCGCCCCGGGCGCTGCCGGACGTCAACGGGCTCGGGTGCAGGCTCGGCCGGTGGGGTCGTCATCGTGGCGATCTCCGCTTCGGGCGCGTCCGCCGCCTTCTCGGTGTCCGCAGCTGCCGGTGTGGCGGGTAGCGGCGCGGGGGCGGAGGGTGCATCGCGGTGGTGGCGGCGTCCCAGGGCGACGAGAAGGGCCGCGAGGGCGGCGACCCCGAGGCCGATCCACACGAGATCGGTCAGCGAGCCGACGCCGACCAGCCCGGCGATGAGGAGCGCGACGATGGGAATGAGCGCCCACGAGAGGGACTCGCGGGTGAGGAGCTGTTCGGCGATGATCTCATCCTCGGCACTGGGCAAGACGAACCAGGCCAGCCCGTACAGCCCAACCAGCACGGCGAACAGGGATGGACTCAGCATGGCGGCGGCGATGAGGATCGCGCCGACCCCGACGCGCACGAGGATGCGGTCGAGGCCGCTGAGCTGGGCAAATCGCGAGCAAATGCCCGCGAGCAGCGGGGCCTCGCCACGGCGCAGATGAGGCGCGTGGAGGGAGCGAAAGAGACTGAGTCTGCGGGGCGAGTAGTTCATGGTTTCATGTCATCACGGCTCACACAGGCCAACCAGTAGGGACCACCCTGATTCGACCCTGATTGATCCCTGAAAGTCGCCGCTGAGCCGATGCGATGGGCGGGCGAGGTGAGACGATGGGCGCATGGTGAGCACAACTCTTCCTCCACGACGCCCGCCCCTGTTGCGGCCCGGGCGGGTGAGTGCCCCGGGTGTGCCTCAACGTTATCTCGGAGGCGTGTGCGCGGGGATCTCCCTGCACACGGGGGTGCCCATCGTCTGGGTGCGTGTGATCTTCCTCGTCGCCGTGCTCGTCTACGGCATCGGAATCGGGGCCTACCTGTTGTTGTTGGGGGCTGGTGCCCGACGGCAACGTCGTGCGCACTCTAGCCCACGACGAGCGGGCCGAGAGCGGTCGCGTCGCGGCGAGCCTGGCCGAGTCCGAGGAGCTACCGCAGGACGATCCGCGGGCAACGCGCAGACGCTCGGGTGCCATCGGCGTGACGCTACTCGCCATTGCCATCGTCCTCGTTGCCTCCGTCGCCCAGTACGGCACCGCGTCGGTTTTCGCGATCGGGGCGACGATGCATCATCACCTGGCGATACCCGGACTGGTGGCTGTGGCCGGGTTGGCGCTCGTGTGGACTCACGCGCGCCAGCCGGACGCGCTGCGGCAACCGCGCTGTCTCGCCCTCATGGTGCTCGGGATTTTCCTCGCCGATCTCTCGTGTGCCTTCATCGCCTCCCTCGCCTACTTCCACGCGATCGGGGTGACGATCCTCGGCATTCGCGGGACGCTGCCGCAGCTGATCCTCATCATCGTCGTCATTGTCGCCGTCAGTGCGCTGGCCGTATGGCCGGTCGCGTCGATCGGGCGCAGCGCACTGGAGAAGTCACAGCGCGCCCGCGCTGACGAAGCGGCCCGTGCCGAAGTCGCCGCTCACCTGCACGACTCTGTGTTGCAAACCCTTGCTCTCATCCGCATCCGCGCCGACGACGCCGAGCAGGTCGAACGCCTCGCCCGCAGCCAGGAGCGGGAGCTACGTCGATGGCTGTACGAGGCCAAGGCCGATCCCGGTCATTCCCTCGTCGACCTCGTTCGCCAGTCCCTCGCCAGCGTCGAAGACCAGCTGAACACGACGATCGAGGTCGTCGCCGTCGGCGACACCGAACCCGACGCGTTTAGCGCGCCCCTGGCCGACATCCTTCACGAGGCCGCCGTCAACGCCGTGCGCCACGGTCGCCCGCCCGTCACCGCCTACATCGAGGTGGGAGCGCAGCAGATCGAGGCCCACGTCCTCGACCGCGGCGATGGCTTCGACCCCGACGACATCGACGACGACCACTTCGGCGTGCGCGACTCGATCATCGGCAGGGTCCGCCGTCTCGGCGGGGACGTAAGAATCGATTCGGGGCCGCTCGGCTGCGACGTCACCGTCATCGTGCCCAGAGGAGACACCCGATGAATCCCACCGACGACTCCCGCACCCTGCACCTGCTCATCGTCGACGACCATCCGCTCGTGCGCGCCGGCATCCGCTCCGAACTGAGCCAGGCCTCGACACATCTCGACGTCGTCGGCGAGGCGGCGACCGTTGACGAGGCCATCGCCCAGGCGCGGGAACTCACGCCCGACGTCATCCTCCTCGACGTTCATCTCCCCGGCGGGCGCGGCGGCGGGGGAGCCGAGGTCGCGCGCGCGTTGGCGGGCACGAACGCCATGCGGATCCTCGCGCTATCTGTCTCCGACGCCGCCGAAGATGTCGTCTCGGTCATCCGTGCCGGCGCTCGCGGCTACGTGACGAAGACGATCTCGACCCCGGAACTCATCGACGCCATCGACCGCGTCGCCGCGGGGGATGCCGCGTTTTCGCCCCGACTCGCGGGATTTGTCCTCGACGCCTTCGGCACCGGTGAGGTGGCCGGCTCGGACGACGAACTGGATCTGCTTTCCGAGCGCGAGCTCGAAGTCATGCGGCTCATCGCGCGCGGCTACACGTACCGCGAGGTGGCCAAGCAGCTGTTCCTCTCGGTCAAAACCGTCGAATCGCACGTCTCGAAGGTCCTGCGCAAGCTTCAGCTCTCCAACCGCCACGAGCTCACCCGGTGGGCATCGGCACGCCGCCTCGTGTAGCCGATACTCGGGGTGGCGCGTCGCGTCGGCACCGCGGGTGAGTGATGATGGAAGGCGATGCCTACTTCCACGCCGAGACGCCGCGAGATCGTCCTGCGCCTGCCCGACGGTGCCAAACGCGCCGTCGCTGCCGGCATAGGCGCAGCCCTCATCCCGTGGCTCGTCATCCAGATCATCGGGGTGATTACCGTCACCACTCAGTCGGGAAACCCGTGGCTGGTCGACATCTCGCTGGGACAGCAGGTGGCGGCGCTGACGAGCGTGTGGGCCGGCGGATTTTTTGTGCCGCTGCGCGTCGAGGCCCTGGGGACCCCGCTGACGATCACCCTGGCTCCGTGGGGACTCACGCTGGCCTATGTGTGGGTATTTGCCCGACTTGTCGCCCGCAAAGCGAGGCCGGGTGCGCCATGGTGCGGCTGGGTGAGCTATGTCGTCACCGTTGCCGCGGTTGGGGCAATGACGCCGAATCTTGCGTTGGGACGGCTGTGTCTGGGCGCGCTTGCGCTTGGCTGTCTCGGGGCGATCGCCGCGGCCGTGCGTATCCGCCGGCGCGTGCGCGTTGCCTCCTCGGTGGCCGCGCCGAGCGTGGAGTCGAGCGCCTCGCGGTTCTCCAGCGCCAGCCAGCGCGACCGCGATCTTCTCGATCTCGGCATCGACCAGGGCAGCTGGACGCTCCCGCTCGGGCAGGGGCGCATTCACGTTCCCGGGTGGCTGGGGCAGGGAATCAGCCTGGGGCTGCGCATCCTCGCCGGTTTCGGGATCTGCGGCGTCGTCCTCATCGTTGCCGCCGTCGCGCTGTCGTTCGACGAGGTCAACGGGGTGCGCGACCTGCTGCCCGTGGACACGTGGGGAACGATCGTGCTCGTTCTCGCACACCTCGCCTACCTGCCCATGCTTGCCGCGTGGGCTTATGCGTGGGTGCTCGGCGTGGGCTACACCCTGGGGGACTCCACGCATTTCTCGGCATTCGACGCCCAGTCGGGGCCGATCCCGGCGGTGCCCGTGTTCGTGGCCGCGCCGGATATTCACGTGGGCTGGTGGGCCATCGTCATCGTCGTGGCCCTCGCCCTCCTCATCGGCGCGTGGCTCGGCGGTACCCATCAGCGCTATCGGGTGAAAACGCACGTGCTCCAGGTCCTCACCGTCGCGGTGACGATGGGGGTGGGCCTCGCGGTCGTGTTTCGCCTCTCCGTCGGGTCTCTCGGCGAGGAGCGCCTGGCCATCGTCGGCGTCGACTGGACGCGGGCGTGGGGTGCCGCGATGGTCGAGAGCGTCGTGCCGGGCTGTGTCCTCGCGCTGCTCATGCACCCGGGGATTCGCGCCGCCATTGCACGCGGGTGCCGTGCCTGTGTGAGCGGTGCTCACCGCGGCGCGTCTCGCCTGGGGATCGTGTCCACGCCTCCGGCCGCTGCGCCCGCAGCCACAGATAGCGACGAGCAGACCGAGTCCGAGGGCGAGGCCTCTTCGCAGAGCGCGGACGAGCCCCCCTCGGATCGCCCAGCCCGCATCGCGCGTGTCGAGCGCAACGGTGACGAGACGGGGCGCCGCACGCGCCTGCGCGTCGGCACCCCCGAACGCAGCGCCGACGACACCCGCACCTCGCCGGTGACCTTCGTCGAGGAGGCCGACGAGGAGGGCTGATCCCCGGGGAGCGCGACGCGTTAGAGTGGAGGCATCGCGACTGGCGTTGAAGGTGGATGACCACCGGGGAGCGATCATCGCACGAACCGCGCGCCTGGGTTCGGGTGTGACCTGGATGAGCAAGGAGAGCCCCCATGACCACCGTCACCGTTCCCGACTCGGGCGAGGCCCGCGTGAGCATTCGTCGCGCCCTCGTTTCCGTCTACGACAAGACGGGAATTCTCGACTTCGCCCGCGCCCTCGAGGCCGCCGGCGTCGAGATCGTCTCGACCGGATCGACGGCCGCGCGCATCCGCGAGGCCGGCATCGCCGTGACCCCGGTCGAGGACGTCACGGGCTTCCCCGAGTGCCTCGAGGGCCGCGTCAAGACGCTGCACCCGCGCATCCACGCGGGGATCCTCGCGGATCGACGCAAGGCGGCCCATTGCGCCCAGCTCGACGACCTCTCGGTTGCCCCCTTCGACCTCGTCGTGTGCAACCTCTACCCGTTCGCCGACACCGTCGCCTCGGGCGCCGACGCTGACGGCTGCGTCGAACAGATCGACATCGGTGGCCCCTCGATGGTGCGCGCCGCGGCCAAGAATCACCCGTCCGTGGCCGTCATCGTCGACCCGGCCCGCTACGACGAGGCCATCGAGGCCTTGGCTGCCGGCGGCTTCACCCTGGACCAGCGTCGCCGCCTGGCTGCGGCGGCGTTTGCCCACACGGCCTCCTACGACGCCGAGATCTCGCGGTGGTTCGCCGACCAGCTCGACCTCGAGGCCGAGGCGCCGACGCACGAGCTGCGCTACGGCGAGAACCCCCACCAGTCGGCGCGCGTCATCGCCGACGGCAGCGGCGAGGGAATCGCCCACGCGACGCAGCTTCAGGGCAAGGCGATGAGCTTCAACAACTACACCGACGCCGATGCCGCCCTGCGCGCCGCCTACGACCACTCTGACCCGTGCGTGGCGATCGTCAAGCACGCCAATCCGTGCGGCATCGCCACGGCCGCTGACGTGGCGGCGGCTCACCGGGCCGCCCACGCGTGCGACCCAGTCTCGGCCTACGGCGGCGTCATCGCGTGCAACCGTCCCGTCAGCGTCGAGATGGCCCGCCAGATTCGCCCGATTTTTACCGAAGTCGTCATCGCCCCCGACTACGAGGACGGTGCTGTCGAGGAGCTGAGCGGGAAGAAAAACCTGCGCATCCTCAAGGTCACCCCGCCCACGCGCGGGGGCGAGGAGATCAAGCAGATCAGCGGCGGGCAGCTGCGCCAGAGCCGCGACGACGTCAACGAGCCCGGGGATCGGGCGTCCGGGTGGACCCTCGTCGCCGGGCAACCCGCCGACGACGCGCTGTTGGCCGACCTCGAATTTGCCTGGCGCTCCGTGCGCTCCGTGCGTTCCAATGCGATCCTGCTTGCCAAGGGCCGGGCGACCGTCGGCGTCGGCATGGGACAGGTCAACCGCGTCGATTCGGCGAAACTCGCTGTCGAGCGCGCCAACACGCTGGGGTCACGCGCGACCGGTGATGCCGCCGAGGCCGGAGTCGGCGGGGCGAACGCGGCCGACGTCGTCGCCGATCACCCCGAGGAGCGCGCGCGTGGCTCCGTCGCGGCCTCCGACGCATTCTTCCCGTTCGCCGATGGCCTCCAGGTCCTCATCGATGCCGGTGTCCGCGCCGTCGTCCAGCCCGGCGGGTCGATCCGCGACGACGAGGTCATCGCGGCAGCCAACGCCGCCGGCATCACGATGTATCTCACCGGCGTGCGCCACTTCTGCCACTAATGAGTGCCGCCTCGGCGCCAGGTGGCGGCCTGGCGCCGAGGCCCTATGATCCCGCTAAACTGGGCGGGTGAGCGAGCCGAATCGAGACGACGACTGCGTCGTCGGGACGAAGACCCAACGCTGGATCGGCATCGGCGCGTTCGTCGCCATCATGGCGATGGCGCTCGGCTTGGCGCTGGCCAATCACCCGGTCTTTGCCGCACGGGTTTTCGCGACTCTGCTCGCCGCCGTCGCCATCGTGCGCATCGGGCTGCACGACCGCCCGGTGTGGTTCGCCGCGCGCAGCTGGTGGGCTGACGCCCTCGTCCTGCTCGTGCTTGCCGCGGGCATCGGCTACCTGTCGTTCTATGGCGGCCGAGTCATGCCCTCGCTCGGCTAACTCCCCGTTTTACTCGTCGAGATATCCCTCAAGGGCCGCGTCGAGTTCGGCAAGCGCGGCAGTAGCCGACGAATCCGACGGCATCCGCCAATCCCCGCGCGGGCTCAGCGACCCCGCGGGCGAGACCTTCGGTCCCGAGGGCACGCACGTGCGCTTGAATTGGGCCGAGGCGAACCGACGCAGGAAGACCCGCAGCCAGCCGACGACCTCGGCGAGCGTGTAGGAGCGGTGCTCGCTCGCCCCCTCGGGCCAGCTGCCCGCCGAGGCATCACGCCATGTCACCCACGCGAGGAAGGCAATCGCCGAGGGGCGGTAGCCACGCAGGACGTAGTAGAGGAAGAAATCGTGCAGCTCGTAGGGGCCGATCGTGTCTTCCGTCGACTGTAGGGCGCCGGTGGAGGGAATGAGTTCGGGCGAGATCTCCTGGTCGAGGATCTCGCGCAACACCTGCGATGCCGCATCACCGAATTCGCCCGTGTGGGCGACCCAGCGAATGAGGTGCTGAATGAGGGTCTTGGGCACCCCGCAGTTCACCGAGTAATGCGACATGTGGTCCCCGACGCCATAGGTGCACCACCCAAGCGCCAGTTCCGAGAGGTCACCGGTGCCCAAGACGATGCCGCCGCGATGATTGGCCAGGCGGAACAGGTAGTCCGTGCGCAGGCCCGCCTGCACGTTCTCGAACGTCACGTCGTAGACGTCCTGCCCCTCGGCATAGGGGTGATCGAGGTCGTCAAGCATCTGCCGAGCCGCGGGCGTGATGTCGATTTCGCGGCACGCGATCCCGAGTGCCTCGCACAACCGGTAGGCCTTGGATTTCGTCCCCTCCGACGTTGCGAACCCGGGCAAGGTATAGGCGAGGATCTCGGAGCGGTCGCGACCCAGCAGGTCCATGGCGCGCGCTGCCACGATGAGGGCGTGGGTTGAATCCAGCCCGCCGGAAACCCCGATGACGATGCGCGGGTTGCCGATGGAGCGCAGCCGTTGCACCAGCGCGCTGACCTGGATCGAATAAGCCTCGAAGCAATCGGAATCGCGCTCGGCCGCATCGTTCGGGACAAAGGGGAAGCGCCGGATGCGCGGATTGTGCAGCTCGCCCTCGGTGATGCGCGGCCTCACCGTCGAGGCGGTCGAGATGTGACGGGGACCGTCGGTCGCGGTCGTGAACGTCTGAATCGACTGGCGCGCCGTGCGGATAGCCTCGAGATCGATATCGGCCACGGCCTGCGCACCGCTCAACGAGAACCGCTCGCCCTCGGCGACGATATCGCCCTGCTGGGCGATGACGGTCTGCCCGTCCCACGACAGGTCCGAGGTCGACTCACCCGCGCCTGCGGCCGCGTAGACGTAGGCACACTGATGACGCATCGAGGCCGCCCGAATGACGAGTTCGCGCTCGCGGGCGCGCCCGATGGTCGCCGGGGATGACGACAGGTTGACAACGATCTGGGCCCCGCGCGCGCAGGCGTGCCGCGCGGAATCGTCACTGGCCCACAGGTCTTCGCACACCTCGGTGGCGATGGTGACCCCGGGCAGCAGATCGGTGACGAAGGGCGCCGTCGTGAACGGGACAAGTGCCCCGTCGATCGTCACCTCATCGTCGAGGTCGGCCGGCGCCGCGGTGAACCAGCGGTGCTCGTAAAACTCGTGATAGCCGGGAACCGCGCACTTGGGACGGACGTGGAGGATCCGTCCGTCGCCGATCGTCACCGCGCAGTTGTACAGCTTGTCGCGCACGAGCACGGGCGCCCCAACGACGAGAAGGGGATAGCCCGGCCGCCACGCCGCCGCGATCGTCGCCAACCCCTCGCGTGCACCGTCGAGAAGGTGGGCTTGGGTGAACAGGTCCTCGAGGGAATAGCCCGTGAGCGACAGCTCGGGGAAAGCGGCAATCGCGACGCCACGCTCGGCCAGACCCGGCAGAGTCTCGATGATGGCGCGGGCATTCGCCTGTGGCTGCGCCAGCGTCACGGGGACGCTCAGCGCGGCGACGCGAAGAAAACCGTGGGACGAGGCCGTGGCGAAATCCATAGCCGATATTGTCGCACAGGCTCGCCGAGCTATTCCCAGTCGGTGCCGACCCCTGCCTCTTCGGCGGCGTTGACGATGGCCTGGGCCGCCCACAGGTCCTGGGCGCCGACGCCGACGGTTTCGTAGACGATGATCTCGTCATCGCGCTCGCGACCGACGAGATCGCCGGCGATGACCTCGCCGATTGCGCCGCGAATGTCAGCGCGATCGATGTCGCCGGATTCCAGGGGGATGATGAGGTCGCCGGATTCCTCGAGCGCGGCCTCGACGTCGTCGCAATAGATCTTGTCGGCGCGCGCCATGACGTCGGCCCCGCACTCTTGCATGTGCGGCTGGTAGGAGCCGACGCACGAGATCGTCACTCCGGGCTTGAGGGTGTCGGCGTGAAGGACCGGCGAAGTCGATGAGGTGACGAGGATGATGAGGTCGGCCTCCGCTGCCGCCTCGTCGGCGTTGAGCCACGTCGTGATGCGCCCGCTGAAGCCGGCTTGCGCGAAGCCGGGATGCGCGCGCAACGCCGTGACGAATTCCTCGGCTTGGCCGTCGAAGGGATTCGCGATGCGCAGCTCGCTGAGAGTGGGGGCCGCCGCGAGGAGGGCGAGCACCTGGGTGAAGGCCTGCCCGCCTGTGCCGACGACGAGGCCGACTTGGGCGTCGTCGCGCCCGAGGTGGCGGAAGGCCACGCCCGAGGACGCTCCCGTGCGGAACTTCGTCACCGTGTCGCCGTCGAGGAAGGCACGCGTCATCCCCGTTTTACCGTCAACGAGAACGAGCGAGGCCGGGGCCGTCGGCAGGCCGCGCGAGGCGTTGTCGGGGTAGAGGGCGATGGTCTTCACCGATACCTGATCGACGCCGGGGGCGTAGGCCGGCATGGTGAGGACAGTGCGCCGGGAGTCGGGACAGATCTTCGTGCGCAGCGGCGTCATCGTGCGCCCGCCCGAGACGGCGACGAACGCGTCGGCGACGTCGTCAAGGGCCTGCGTCATCGTGTAGACGTTCCAAATATCGGTGCTGTTGAGCAGTTTCACGCCAGACTCCTTCGTCGCCAGATCTCCTCGTGCGCCAGCCGCACAGGTGTCCAGGATAAAGTCATCCGGCCGCCGGTGCCGGATGAATGAGGGGGAGGACTCGCCGACGTCCTCCCCCTCATTGCCGCTGTCTTAGACGAGAGACATGGCCTGACGCGCGATCGCCAGCTCCTCGTTGGTGGGAACGACGAGGACGGTGACGGCCGAGTCGGGCGTCGAGATGACGCGCGCCTCGCCCGAGCGCTGGGCGTTGGCCTCGGCGTCAATGCGCACGCCGAGGAAGGCCAGGCGTTCGCACAGGGCCTCGCGGACCTTCGCGTCGTTCTCGCCGATGCCCGCGGTGAACGTCAGGGCGTCGAGGCCGCCCATGACGGCCGTGTAGGCGCCCACGTAGGAGACGAGGCGGTGAATGTAGATGGCGAAGCCGTCGGCGGCGTCGCGATCGCCGGCGGCGATGCGCTCGTGAACGCGGCGCATGTCGTTGTCGCCGGTGAGGCCCTTCATGCCCGAGCGCTTGTTAAACAGGTCGTCGAGCTCGTCGACGCCCATGTCGGTTTGGCGCAGCAGGTGGAAGACCGCGGCGGGATCGATGTCGCCGGTGCGCGAGCCCATGACGAGGCCCTCCAGCGGCGTTAGCCCCATCGACGTATCCACGGCGTGGCCGTTGACGACCGCCGAGGCCGACGCGCCGTTGCCCAGGTGGAGGACGATCTGCTTGAGGTCGTCGCGCCCCAGCATCCGGGTGACCTCGCCCGAGACGAACTGGTGGGAGGTGCCGTGCGCGCCGTAGCGGCGAATCTCGTAGGTGTCGGCGACCTCGCGGTTGAGCGCGTAGCGGGCCGCCTCCTCGGGCAACGACTGGAAGAACGCCGTGTCGAAGACCGCGACGTGCGGCAGGTCGGGGAAGATCTTGCGCGCCGCGTCGATGCCCTTGAGGTGGGCGGGGTTGTGCAGCGGCCCGAGCGGGCACAGGTCGACGATCTTGTCGTGGACCTCCTCGTCGATGAGGGCCGGCCCCGAGAAGTACTTGCCGCCCTGGACGATGCGGTGACCCACGGCAACGATGTGGCTGGAGGCGAGGTCGGGGCCGAGCGTGGAGAAGAACTCCTCCATGATCGCCATGCCCTCGGTGTGGTCGGCGATGACCCGGTCGAGCTCGCGGCGCTCCTCGCCATAGGTATGCGTCGCATGCCCCGAGTCCTCACCGATGGCCTCGATGAGGCCCTTGGCGATCGGCTCGCCCGAGTCGGGGTCGACGAGCTGGTACTTGATCGAGGACGAACCCGAGTTGATGACGAGAACGGTCTGGGTGGCCATAGCGGTCCTTTCTTATGCTGGTGCGGGTTCAGTCCTGGGCCTGGACGGCCGTGATGATGACGGTGTTGACGATGTCGTCGACCAACGCCCCGCGCGACAGGTCGTTGACGGGCTTGCGCAGTCCCTGCAGGACCGGGCCGACGGCGAGCGCCCCGGCCATGCGCTGGGCGGCCTTGTATGTGCAGTTGCCGACGTCGAGGTGGTTGAAGATGTAGACGCTCGCCTGTCCGGCCACGGGCGAGTCGGGAGCCTTGGTCGCGGCGACGGCGCGATCCTGGGCGGCGTCGAACTGGAGGGGGCCGTCAATGGCAATCTCGGGAGCCGCGGCTTGCGCGAGCGCCGTCGCCTCGGTGACCTTGTCGACGCTGGGGCCCGACCCCGATCCCAGGGTGGAATACGAGATGAGGGCGACGCGCGGGGCGATCCCGAAGGCCTCGGCCGTCTTCGCCGAGGTGACGGCGATGTCGGCGAGTTGGGCGGGCGTGGGATCGATCGTCACCGCGCAGTCGGCAAACAGGTAGGCGCGGTCGGCGAACAGCATGAGGAACGCCCCCGACACCGTGGAGGTTCCCGGCTTCGTCTTGATGATCTGCAAGGCGGGACGAATCGTCTCCGCGGTCGTGTGGATCGCGCCAGACACCATGCCGTCGGCCTCGCCGAGGTAGACCATCATCGTCGCGAAGTAGTTGATGTCGTCGAGCTGGGCGAGCGCCTTGTCGTACGTCATGCCCTTCTTCTCGCGGACGACGGCGAGCTCGCGGGCGTAGCGCTCGCGGCGTTCGGCATCGGCCGGCGAAATGACGGTGATCCCCTCGAGTGAGAGGCCGAGTTTGTCGGCGTCGCGGGCGATGACGTCGGCCTCGCCCAGCAAGATGAGGTCGACGACGTCGATCTCGCGCAGCTTCGCGGCGGCGCGCAGAATGCGTTCGTCACCGGATTCGGGCAAGACGATGCGGCGGCGATTCGCGCCGGCGCGCTCGGTGAGGAGCTGCTGGTAGGCGACCGGCGACGTCGGGGCGATGGTGTCCGGGGAGAGCACCGGGGCCAGTCGCTCGCGCAGTGCCTGGGGGTCGCCCAGCTCCTCGGGCGCCATCGCGATGAGCGGGACATCGGTGTCCTCGGGCAACTGGGTGGCGTTGGTGACGACGATGGCGAGCAGGGGGACGTAGGCGGTGGTGAAGCGGCGGGCGATGACGGTTCCCGCCTCGCGCAGCTGGGTCAGGCTGAGGTCGGTGGCGTCGAGGAGGCCGAGCGCGTGGGCGTGCAGATGCGGAGCAGCCAGCGTGTGCAACCGGATGGGATCGGAGCCATACGGCACGGCCGGCAGTGTGGCATCGATCACGACCTCGCCGCCTCCGACCGCGCGCGCCGCCTCGACCTGGGCGGTTTGCGGGCAGGCGAGCCAGGGATCGGGGGAGGAGAACAGACGGACCACGCGGGGTCCCCCCAGTACCTCGGCCATGGTGGCGGCCATGGCCGACCCGTCGGTTCCCTCGCGTAGAGGGCACAGGTAGAGGCGGTCAATCATCTCGCGTTCATCCTCTCGTGTGGTCATGGCGATGCCAAGGCAGGCATCGCGGGTATGTCCTCATCTTAGGAGATCGGAAAAACCCCGGACAGACGGCGGTGCGGTAAAAACTTGTGGATTTTTACCTCTGTCTTAACCTCGGCGGTGCGTGACGCCCGCGTCGGTTACGCTAGGCCGGTGAGCACGCACAACACCCACGAGCGCCCGGTCCTCGTCGTCGATATGGGCGCCCAGTACGCCCAACTCATCGCGCGACGCGTGCGCGAAGCCCGCGTCTACTCCGAGATCGTCCCGCACACGATGCCCCTGAGCGAGATCCTCGCCAAGAATCCCGCGGCGATCATCCTCTCGGGAGGTCCCTCCTCGGTCTACGCCGACAAGGCTCCACGCGTGGATGCGGCACTTGTCGACGCCGGCATTCCCGTGCTCGGCATTTGCTACGGCTTCCAGCTGCTCGCCGACATCACCGGCGGCGGGGTGGGACGCACCGGCGAGCGCGAATACGGCCACACGCCGACGGCGGTTCGTGCGCAGTCCCAGCTGCTCCACGGCATCCCCGAGAACTTCAGCGTGTGGATGTCACACGGCGACGCCGTCGAGACCGCGCCCGAGGGCTTTAACGTGTGCGCGGCGACGCAGCAGACGCCGGTCGCGGCCTTTGAAAACCCCGAGCGGCGGCTCTTCGGCGTGCAGTGGCATCCCGAGGTGCGCCACAGCGAATACGGCCAACAGGTCATCGAGAACTTCCTCTACCGCTGCGCCGGACTCAGCCCCGACTGGACGCCGTCATCGATCATCGACGCCCAGGTCGAGCAGATTCGCGCCCGCGTCGGCGGCGCCCGCGTCATCTGCGCGCTCTCGGGCGGGGTCGACTCCTCGGTCGCTGCGGCGCTCGTCCACCGCGCGATCGGCGACCAGCTGACGTGCTTCTTCGTCGACCACGGCCTGCTGCGCGAAAACGAGCGCACTCAGGTCGAGCGCGACTACGCCGCATCGATGGGTATCCGCGTCGTCACGATCGACGAATCCGACAGGTTCCTCGACGCGCTCGCGGGCGTCAGCGATCCCGAGACGAAGCGCAAGATCATCGGGCGCGAGTTCATTCGCAGCTTCGAGGCCGCCCAGCGCCGCCTCGTCGACGAGGCCGACAGCGAGGGCGAGGACATCGGCTTCCTCGTGCAGGGCACCCTCTACCCCGACATCGTCGAATCCGGCGGCGGCGAGGGAACGGCGACGATCAAGTCTCACCACAATGTCGGTGGCCTGCCCGAGGACATGCAGTTCGAACTCATCGAGCCCCTGCGTGAACTCTTCAAGGACGAGGTGCGCCAGGTGGGTCTCGAACTTGGCCTGTCCGAGAACCTCGTGTGGCGCCAGCCCTTCCCCGGTCCGGGCCTGGGCGTGCGCGTCATCGGCGAGATCACGCGCGAAAACTTGCGCATCCTGCGTGCCGCCGACGCCATTGTCCGCGAGGAGCTGGCGCGCGCCGAGCTCGACCGCGACATTTGGCAGTGCCCGGTCGTCTTGCTGGCCGATGTCCACTCGGTCGGCGTCCAGGGCGATGGGCGCACCTACGGCCACCCCGTCGTGCTGCGCCCCGTCGCCTCCGAGGACGCGATGACGGCTGACTGGTACCGCCTGCCCTACGACGTGCTCGGACGCATCTCCACGCGCATCACCAACGAGGTCGAAGAGGTCACCCGCGTCGTGCTGGACTGCACGTCGAAGCCGCCGGCGACGATCGAGTGGGAATAGGCGACAGGAGGCACCGTGGGTAAGTCCCGCACACCGCGCACGTGGCCCGAGGCTCCCGCTTCGCTGCGCCACAGCTTGATCGACAACCACTGTCATCTCCCCGTCACCGCCGAGGAGATTCCCGTTGCCGACGGCGTTGCCCTCGACCTCGACACCCAACTGCGGCGGACTCGCGCCGCGGGCGTGGCCGGTGTCATCACGTGCGGGTGCGAGATTCCCGCGCTGGAGCCGACGCTCGCCCTCACCCAGTGCGAGGGCGTGTGGGCCGCGCTGGCCATTCACCCGAACGAGGCGGCGCTCCACTGCGGTGTCGATGAGCCGAGTCCCGACGGGCTGCACCCTAAGTTCCTGCCCCATCACCGCCTCAGCCTGGACGAGGCGGTGGGCCGGGTCGAGGAACTCGTCCGCGCGAATCCGCGCGTCGTCGCCGTGGGCGAGACGGGACTCGATTATTTCCGCACGGGCCCGAGCGGTCGCGAGGCCCAGCGACGGTCTTTCGAGGCCCACATCGCACTCGCCAAGGAGCTCAATGTGCCGTTGCAGATCCACGATCGCGACGCCCACGCCGACACGATTGATGTTCTCAGGCGGGTGGGTGCCCCCGAGCGCACGGTGTTCCACTGCTTCTCTGGCGATGCCGAGATGGCGCGGGTACTCGCCGATAACGGGTGGTATGCCTCCTTCGCCGGTCCCGTGACGTTTAGGGCGAACGAGCAGCTGCGCGATGCAGCCCGCGTGCTCGACGCCACTCGGATCCTGGTCGAGACCGACGCCCCCTATCTGACGCCGCATCCGTTCCGGGGGCGGCCAAACTCTCCCTACATGGTCGGCGTGACGGTCCGCGGCCTCGCCGCCGCCCGGGACGAGGACCCCGATGAGCTGGCGCGCACGCTCACGGCGACGACGTGCGAGGTCTACGGCATCAGCGTGCCCGAACTCGGTGCGTGACATATCTCAAATACATCGCGACCAGGTAACGATTCGGTTACGGTAGCTGGCGTATGCTGTCTGGAATCCAGAAAGGGCATCCCGTGGCAATTCGCTTTCCCCGCCTGAGTCCCGCCGGTGTTCGCGTGGCATCTGCCGGCGCCGCGGCCGTCGTCGTCGCCACCGCGGGTGTGGGCGTCGCCCACGCCCACAAGACCGTGACGGTCTCGATCGACGGGGCAACCCGCCAGGTGATGACGTGGCGAGCGACGCCCAGCGAGATCCTCACCGAGGCCGGCATCGACGTCGACCCCCACGATCGGGTCCGCGCCCCCCGCCGCGTCGGTGACGGGCAGCGCATCGACGTCGCCACCGGGCACAGTGCCGTCGTGCGGGGCGCGTCGGGACCGCAACTGCGATGGGTGGCCGAACCGGACCTCGTCACCGCGGCGGCAAAGCTCGAGACCGCGCAGGAGTCACGGCTGCCGCTCAGCCACACCTCGGCTCTGACTGAGCGCGCGATCGGCTCCGCCCGCCAACTCGACGTCGTTCACGATGGCGCAACCGAGCACGTCGCGCTCACGGACGGGGCGACGCCTCAGCGACTCTTGGCCGACCTCGGCGTTGAGCTGGGGCCGCTGGATCGGTTGAGCCTCGAGGCCACGTCGGACACCCCGGTGCTGCGCGTGGAACGGGTGAGCCGGCAGACCCACAGCGAAGACAAAGTCACCCGGCACACGACCCGCGAGGTCGAGGACGGCTCGCTGCCGAAGGGCACCCGCAAGGTCGAGACCGAGGGCAAGGACGGGGTGATCCGAGCGACCTCATTCGTCGAAACGGTTGACGGCGAGGTCGTCTTCCATCGCGACGGCACCGAGACCCCTGTCCAAGAGATGGTCGAGGAAGTCGTCCGCGTCGGCACGAAGGCGGCTCCCGAGACTTCGACGACGACAGCAGGTGGGGGAGCGGCTGCCTCGCCGGTGCCCGCGGCGCCTCAGGGGAGCGCCCCGTCCAGCGGCGTGTGGGCCGCCCTCGCCCAGTGTGAGTCCGGAGGCAACCCGAGCGCGGTCTCGGCGAACGGCATGTATCACGGCCTCTATCAGTTCTCGGTCTCCACGTGGCGGGCCATGGGCGGATCCGGGCTGCCGTCGCAGGCCAGCGCGGCCGAACAGACCCAGCGCGCCCAGGCGCTCCAGGCGCGGGCTGGCTGGGGACAGTGGCCGGCGTGCGCTCGCTCGCTCGGGCTGTACTAGTCGCGGTCGCCGTGCCAGGGTGAGCAGTGTGAGGACGAGGCTGAGAGGGGACGACAGCGAATGCGACGACGTGCGGTGACTACGGCATGGGTGCCTCGAGCGGTCTCGGGTGCGGCCGTCATCGGTGTCGTCATCGCCGCGGGCGCGGGGGCCGCGGCGTTCACGGTGAGCCCGCATGACGTCACCCTCGTCGTCGACGGTGCCCGGCGCAGCCTCAGCGTCGGCGACGGCTCGGTGAGCGATGCCCTCGCGGAGGCCGGAGTTCCCGTTGCCGCTGCCGACGACGTCGTGCCCGCGCGCACCCAGCCGGTGCGCGAGAAGATGACGATCACGCTGACTCACGCCCAACCGGCGTGGGTGCAGGAACCCGGGGAAAGCGTGCGACCCGTCGTGCCATTGCGGGCACGAGCCTCACCGACCAGGTCGTTCGGCTTCGCCAAGACCATCCGCAGGCCCAGCTGACAGTTCCGCGCACGGCGTCGGGCACGTCGTTGCCGCTCGTCAGTGATGACACACAGGTGACGGTCCACGTCGACGGCGACACCCGTACCATCGATGCTCCCGCCGGCCTCGCCGCCGCTGACGCGTTGGCTGCATCCGGCATCGCCCTGGGGCCGCTCGACCAGGTGAGCCTGGGGCTTGGCGGCGAGGGACTGCCATCGCTGACCATCACCCGCATTGGGCGCCAGGGCGTGCATGAAGACGTCGAAATTCCCTTCGAGACGCAGGAGAAGAAGGACGACACTCTGTTTGTCGGTCAGCGCATCGTCGACGTCGAGGGGGTCAGCGGCCTCAAGCGCGTGACGTATGCCGTCCAGTCGGCCAACGGCGCGGAGTCGACACGCGAGGTTGTCTCCGAAGAGGTCGTGCGCAAACCCGTCAGCGAAGTCGTTCGGGTGGGCACGCGCGAACTCCCCACGGGAGCCGCGGCGAGCGGCAGTGCCGGAGACGCCCAGCAGATCGCGCTGGCCCTGCTGCCCGAGTTCGGATTTGGCGCCGACCAGTTCACGTGCCTGCAAACCCTGTGGAACCACGAATCCGGTGGACACTCACGGCAACGAATCCCTCGTCGGGGCCTACGGGATCCCGCAGGCCCTGCCGGGATCGAAGATGGCGTCTGCCGGGGCTGACTGGCGGACGAATCCCGCCACCCAGATCCGCTGGGGCCTCGGCTACATCGCCCAGCGGTATTCGACCCCGTGTGGGGCGCTCGCGGCATGGAACTCGAAGGGCTGGTATTGAGCTTCGCGCGAAGTCGCTAGAGTGAGTCGGTGATGGAACCGAGTCCCCACGTCGACCTGCTGACCCCCGCCGCGATTCGCGATCTCGCGCGCGGCCTCGACATTCGCCCGACGAAGACGTTGGGGCAGAACTTCGTCCACGACGCCGGAACGGTGCGCCGAATCGTTGCTGCGGCGGGACTTGCGCCGGGCACGCACGTGCTCGAGGTCGGTCCGGGGTTGGGGTCGTTGACGCTGGCTCTCCTCGAGGCCGACATGCGGGTCAGTGCCGTCGAGATCGACCCCAAACTGGCCACCGCGCTGCCGCGCACGGTCGAGACCCGGTGTGATCGCCCCGAGAACCTCCGCGTCGTGTGGGCCGACGCGCTGACGATCACGGGGGCCGGCGACCTCAACGAGCGCGCGGGGAGTGCGTGGGAGCCGCCGCGTGCCCTCGTCGCCAACCTGCCCTACAACGTGTCCGTGCCCGTCCTGCTCGGTCTCATCGAGGCCATCCCCGAACTCGAGACGGCGCTCGTCATGGTTCAGCGCGAGGTCGCCGAACGGCTATGCGCCGGGCCGGGATCGCGCACGTACGGCGTGCCCTCGGCGAAGCTCGCCTGGTACGGCGAGGCGAGGCTGGCCGGCAACATCGGTCGCAGCGTCTTTTGGCCCGAGCCCCACGTCGATTCGGCGCTCGTGAAATTCCAGCGCCGCCCGCGCTATGAGGCATCCGAGCGCTTCGACACGTTCAGCCTCATCGACCAGGCATTCGCTCAGCGCCGCAAGACCCTGCGCAAGGCGCTGGCCGACCTGTGCGGTGGCGCCGATCGAGCGGCGGCCGCGTTGGAGAGCGCCGGCATCGATCAGCGCTCGCGCGGGGAGGCCCTTGGCATTGACGATTTCGTTCGGCTGGCTCGCGCGGCCCGCCCGGGGCGCGTCGCCCGCGCGAGTGCCGGGGGAAAGATCAATCTTCTTCTCGACGTCGCGCGCCCCGACGAACGCGGCTACCACCCGCTGCGCTCGCTCTTTTGCGGTCTCGACCTGATCGAGACGGTCACGGTGACACCGCGGCTGGGCGAGCGCGTCGACGTGACGACTCGGTGCGCGAGTAAGCAGATCGGCGACCTCGCTGGTCTGTCGACTAACGACCACCTGGCGGTGCGTGCCGTGCGGGCCGCCCTCGCTCGCTGCGGCAGGCAGGCGGGATTTCACCTCGACGTCGACAAGCACGTTCCCGTCGCCGGCGGCATGGCCGGGGGCTCGGCTGATGCCGCGGCAGCCTTGCGCGCAGCCCGTGAGGCATTCGACCTCGACCTCAGCGACGACGACCTCCACGAGATCGCCCGCGACCTCGGTGCCGATGTGGCCTTCGGCCTCGTCGGCGGCCTCGCGCTAGGCCTCGGCTACGGCGATGTTGTCACCCCGCTCGGCCCGGCGCCGACGCGGACGTTCGTACTCGCGATCAACGAACGCGGCCTATCGACGCCGGAGGTCTTCGCCGCCTTTGATGCCTCGGGCGCCGGGCGAGCAGCGTGCGAGGACGCGCTGTCGCCACGGTGGATGCAGGCGCTAGCCGACCCCGATCCGAGCGCACTGGGCGAACTCGTGAGCAACGACCTGACCGACGCCGCCCTCAGCCTGCGTCCGGATCTGCGAGAGATCATGCGCGCCGGAGACGACGCCGGGGCCGTGTGCACGTTTGTGTCGGGGTCCGGCCCGACCATTGTGGCGCTGGCGCGTGACGACGAGCACGCGGCGGCGCTGGCACGCGCACTGGCGGCCGCACCGGGCGTCGCCGCCACCGTGATCGCCACGGGGCCGGTCGTACCCGGGGAGGACTAAGCATGGCTTTTCTCGTCGGCACAAAGGACGCGGGCGTGCGCGGGGGCGTGCGGCGGATTCTCGGCGGGGTCACCGTCGCCCTCGACGATGGCGATCGCGTCGGCATCGTCGGCCCCAACGGAGCGGGCAAGTCGACCCTGCTCCATGTCCTCGCCGGTACCCGCTCCCTGGACGCGGGCGATCGCAGCCTCAGCGGCGGCGTGCGCATCTCGACGCTGTCCCAGGCCGACGACTTCGTTGCCGGCGTGAGCGTGCGCGAGGCCGTCCACGGCACTCGACCCGAGCACGAGTGGGCGTCGGATCCCCTCGTGCGCGACATTCATTCGGGGTTGCTCACCGACGTCGATCTCGCTGCCGAGGTCGCGACGCTCTCGGGCGGGCAGCGCCGCCGAGTGGCGCTCGCGCGCTGCCTCAGCCGCGACGCCGACGTCGTCTTGCTCGACGAACCGACGAACCACCTCGACGTCGAGGGTGTCGACTGGCTCGCCACCTATCTGCTGCGCCGTTTCCGTCCTGGGCACGGCGCACTGGCGGTCGTCACCCACGATCGGTGGTTCCTCGACGCCGTGTGCACGCGCATGTGGGAGGTCGTCGGCGCGGTCGATCCCGGCGACGAGCGCCCCCAGGTTGCCGGCTACGTCGAGGAATACGACGGTTCCTACGCGGCTTACATCCTCGCTCGGGCCGAGCGCGCCCGTCAGGCGGCCACTCAGGCCCGCAAGCGTGCGAACCTGCTGCGCAAGGAGCTGGCGTGGCTTCGCCGCGGTGCCCCGGCGCGCACGTCGAAACCGAAGTTCCGCATTGATGCGGCCGAGGCCCTCATCGCCGACGCGCCGCCCCCGCGCGACAGCGTCGAGCTCGTCGCGACGGCGACGGCGAGGCTGGGCAAGCGCGTCGTCGATCTTGAGGGCGTCTCGCTGGCATTCCTCGCGCCCGATGGTGCGCGCCGGGTCATCCTGGACGAGCAGACGTGGCGGCTCGCGCCCGGTGAGCGGGTCGGCATCGTCGGCGTCAATGGCGCGGGAAAGACGACCCTGCTGCGCCTCATTGATGGCACCTACGAGCCCGATGGCGGGCGGGTGAAGCGCGGTAAGACCGTCGAGATCGCTCAGCTCTCGCAGTCGACCCATGAACTCGATGAGCTGGGGGACCTGCGCGTTAACGAGGCAGTAGCCGCCGTTAAGCGCTCGATGATGATTCAGGGTAAGGAAGTCAGCGCGAGCCAGCTCGTCGAGCGTCTCGGTTTTACCCGGGAGCGGGCGTGGACGCCGGTTCGCGACATCTCGGGCGGCGAGCGACGCCGGCTCCAGCTCATGCGCGCCCTCATGGCCGAACCCAACGTGTTGCTGCTGGATGAGCCGACGAACGACCTCGACACTGACACCCTCGCGGCGTTTGAGGACCTCCTCGATTCGTTCCCGGGCACGCTCGTCGTCGTCTCGCACGATCGCTACTTTCTTCAGCGTGTCACCGATCACCAGGTGGCGCTGCTCGGGGACGGAACGATCCGAGACCTGCCGGGCGGCGTCGACGAGTATCTGCGCCTGCGCGCCCAGGGCGCACGAGAGCCGCGGCCTCCCGCACCCGCCGATGCGCCGCAACCCGCGGGTCTCAGCGGCAAACAGCGCCACGCCGCGCGCAAGGAACTCGGCGCGCTCGAGCGCAAGCTCGCCAAGCTCGAGGCACGGCTCACCGAACTCGAGGGCGAGATGGCGCAGGCGGCGACGGCCGGCGACGTCACCACGCTGGCGGAGCTTGACCGCGACACGCGCGAGGTGCGCGACCAGCGCGACCAGGTCGAACAGGCGTGGCTGGAGCTGGCCGATCAGCTCGACGGGTGAAGTGGTCGGCCCCGATTACCTCGCTAGAACCGGATCGCGTCAATCGGCTTGATCCGCACGGCGATCGACGCCGGGATGATCCCGCATAGGGCGCCGACGAACGCGGCGATAGCCAATCCGGTGAGGGCGCTGGAGAGCGGATAGGGCGTCTGTGACAGGTCGGGGTATCCCAGCAGCTCACCGGGGACGAAGCGCACCGTGAGGATCGACAGGATGACCCCGACGACGCCGGCGACCGTGGTGGCGACGACCGATTCGAGGAACACGGCGAAGAAGATGCGCTTCGCCGAGGCCCCCATCGAGCGGCGAATTCCGATCTCGCGCACGCGTTGGCGAATGGTGACGATCGAGACCGTCAGCAGGCCCAGGGCGCCGATGAGGATGACGATCGCGCCGATGCCGCCGATGACCATCTGGAAGGTCTGCATCGTCTGCTGACTCGAGGCCTCGGCCTCGGCGTCGACGAGATTGTCGACCGTGTAGCCCGGTCCCAGGCGCGAGGCCAGCGCGGAGCTGAGAACCTGTGACGCCGGGGTGATCTGCTCGGGAGGAACGGCGACGTAGACGGTTTGATAGGCGAGAGCCTCGCTCAGCGCCTGCGGCGAAAAGACCGTGAACAGGGCGTCATAGGACAGGTAGATCTTGGGCATGGGCGCAAGCGTGCCATCGTTGACGACGCCGACGACCGTGAAGCTTGGGGCGCCGGGGGAGCGCGCGCTGAATCGCGGGTACTGGGTGATGTCGGGGCGTCCCAGGCGTTCCCACATCATCGTGTTGACGACGACGGGATTCATCTGTCGCTCCCCGTCGCCAGCCTCGAGCAGGCGTCCGCGGACGAGTTTGTGGTCGAAGATCGTGAAGTAGGCGGGATCGACGCCGGCGATCGCAGGTGTTTGCGCACACGGGTCGGTCGGGTCCCACCCGGCCGCGTCGTCGTACCCCTCACAGTCCAGTGCCCCCGGGGCAGTGACGTTTATCTGCATCTCGGCCGAGCGTGAGGCGAGCGTCGCGTGGGTTTGCTCGAAGAGATCGCGCGCCGCCGCAGCAACCGGATTGGCCGCGTGGCCGGTGTCGTCGATGCTGACCGGGGCGGCCCCACTCTCGTCGCCGCCCGTGTCGCCACCTGGATCTTGTGTCGCGTCGTCAGTCGCGCTGGCGGTTACCCCCAGCGACACGGTGCCGCGGATGCCGGACATGTGGACGTTCTCGGTTTCCAGGGTGCGCACCATCATCGTCCCCAGCGCCATGACCGTGCCCATCGCCCACACGGCGGCGGCCACGCCGATGAGCGAGAGGATGACGCGACCGCGGTTGATGACGAGTTCCTCCCATGCCTCGGTGAGTGCCCCGAGAACCTCTTTGAGCACTGCGCCCCTCATCGGCCCTCCTCCCGCTCATGCTGTGGTGGTGCGGACAACGCGGCGAGGACGTCACGTTCGCGTGGGGCATGCAGGCGCCCGTCGGCGATCTCGAGGACGCGGTCGGCGCGTGCCGCCACCGCCGGATCGTGGGTGATGACGACGAGCGCCGCCTCGGTCTCGGCCGCGATCTCCTCGAGGAGGTCGATGACAATCGCCCCCGTCGTTCGATCCAGTGCTCCCGTCGGCTCATCGGCCAAGATAACGCGGGGTTTACGTACGAGTGCACGCGCGATCGCGACGCGCTGTTGCTCGCCGCCCGACAGGTGCCCGGGCATCGCGTCGGCACGATCGGCTAGGCCGACGCGCTCAAGCATGGCGAGGGCCTGGTCGTGACGGGTCCACAGGTCGGCGGGGTTGGGCGAGTAGAGAAAAGGGACGGCGACGTTGTCGAGGGCGCTGCGCGAGGCGAACAGGTTGAACTGTTGGAAGATGAAACCGAACTGCTGCCCGCGCAGCCTGGCCCGCGCGCCCTCGCTGAGCGTGGCGACGTCGACGTCGTCGAACAGGTAAGTCCCCTCGTCGGGCAGGTCGAGCATGCCGATGATGTTGAGCAGCGTCGATTTTCCCGTTCCCGACTGGCCGACGATTCCGAGATGTTCGCCCGCCGAGACTTCGAGGTCGATGCCGCGCAGGATCGGCAGCGGGTCACCATTTTGCAAGATGACGGTGCGGTGGACGTTGCGCAGTGTGAGCATGGCTAGCCCTGCTCGCCGGTGGGATCATCTGTCGCGTCCTCGCTGGCGGGGACGAACTCGAGGACCTCGGTGGACTCGTCGAGTCCGCTCGTGATCTCGATCAGCGTGCCGTCGGTGATCCCCAGTCCCACGGTCTGCGGCTTGGGCTTGGCGGATCCCTGCGCCGGAAGATAGACGCGTCCCTCGCGGTAGCGGCCCTCGACCGCGGTCACCGGCAGCGTGAGGACGTCGCTGACCGAGCCGCCCGCGATCGTCAGCTTGCCGGTTACCCCGTCAAACACGCGCTGGTCGGAAGGAATGTCGCAGCGGATCTTCGGCGTCGTGGCGACGTTGGTGCTGCCTCCTCCCTCGCTGTTCTGCGTGCTCGTCTGCGCGGGGCCGGACAGCGTCGTGAGATTGATGCAGGCGAAGGGTGCCGGCCCGTCCGTGATGGCGAGTTCGCCCTGGGGCGGCAGCGACTGGAGCGCGTAGAGCTGATCGGGAGTGACGGTGACCTCGGCGTGGAAGGCCTCGGGCAGGATCGATCCGATCGCCTCCCCGATCGTCACCTCCTGCCCGACGATCGCGTCGAGAGTGACCGTGCCCGTCCCCGTGGCCGACACGGTGATCCACCGCGACGTCGGTGCCGCGTCGGGAGTGGTCGGCTCGCTCGTCTGCTTGACCTGGAAGAGCGGCGCCCCGCGCGAGACGCTGTGGCCCGAGGACACGTACACCTTGACGATCTCGCCGGCAGCGGTCGCTTTGATCGGCACCGATTCGTTGCGCACGACGGTGGCGCGCAACGACACGGTGTTCTCGATGTCGCCGCGGCTCGCCGTCACCGTTGGCGTGATGAAGTCGCCCTGCCCGGTGACGGGGTCATCGGGCGAGTTCGAGGGGAAGAACGCGAATTTGACCAGCGCGACGGCGATGACCGCCCCGATGATGAGCTTGAGGACGGTGGCGATCTGGGAGCGTGTGGAGCGGCTAACCATCGGGGCACCTCATTGTTCGACGATGGATGTCTTCTCGGACCACTGGCTGCAGCGAGCGGACGAGCGTGCTTACGAGTCTAGCGGGATGAGAACGCGTCGCAGGAGATTTGCCAATTCGTCTCGGTGGGCGTCGTCGAGCGGGGCCAACAGGTCGCGTTCGACGCGGACGAGCTCGCCAAGTGCATGGTCGACGCGCTCTTTGCCGGCGTCGGTCAGCGACACCTGCACGCCGCGGCGGTCGTGAGGCGAGGGCGAGCGCACGACGAGGCCCTGGTCTTCGAGGCGGTCGATCCGGTTTGTCATCGTCCCCGACGACACGAGTAGCTCCGTCATGAGGCTGCCCGGCGTGGCCGAATACGGCGCACCGGCGCGGCGCAGCGCTGAGAGCACGTCGAACTCCCACGGCTCGAGTCCGTGGGCGAGGAACGCCTGGCGGCGGCGCAGATCGAGTTGGCGTGCTAGGCGGGACACGCGCGAGAACACCTCCATCGGCGAGGTATCGAGATCGGGAAGGACCTCGGCCCACGCCTGGGTGATCTGGTCCACTTCGTCACGCCGGGGCAGAGAGGTCGACTTCGTCACATCCCCAAGATACGTGATACCGGCGCGCGCGCCCGCACGCGTCCGCGGCCTCACTTCTTCGTCGGCGTCGTCAACAGCGTGGGGTTGTGGGAGAGATGGCGCATGCCGAGCCAGGCGAGATTGGCCAGGTGGGCCGCCACCTCGTACTTGTCGGGTTTGCGCACGTCCAACCACCACTGGCCGACTTGGGAGACCATGCCCACGAGCATCTGGGCGTACATCGGCGCCCAGTCGGGGTTGTAGTGGGATTCCTTGAACTGTTTGGCGACGATGGCCTGGACCTTGACGGCGACGTCGCCGATGACCGACCAGTAGGTGCCCGACGTCGACGTCGGGGGAGCGTCGCGAACCATGATGCGGAAGCCGTCAGAATTCGTCTCGATGAAGTCGAGTAGGGCGAGGGCGGCCTGCTCGGCCATCTGGCGCGGTGACGTCGAGGTGAGAAGCGCCTCGGTGATTGAGGACACGAGGCGCTGGACCTCGCGATCGACGACGACGGCGTAAATCGCCTCTTTGCCGCCAAAGTGCTCGTACACGACGGGTTTGGAGACGTGGGCGGCCTGGGCGATTTCCTCCATCGAGGTCGCCTCGTAGCCATTGGCGGCAAAGACGCTGCGTGCGACGGTGATGAGCTGTTCGCGCCGCTGAAGCCCGGTCATCCGCACACGTTTACTCACAACTCATCCTTCCTTAATCCGCCATTTCTCACCCTAACGGTGGCGCACCGTTCGCTAGCCAGCGAAGCGATTAGCCAGCGCGGCTTTCCGTATGAGAAACTAACGGCGGTCCGCCCTAGTGTAACGGCAGCACACAGGCTTTTGGTGCCTTGAGGTCCGGGTTCGAATCCTGGGGGCGGAGCGCCCGCGGTTACGCGAGTGCGCGCGGGCCGCCGCGCGCTCGTCTGCCGAAGCAGCGGCCAGGTAGGAGCACCCATCCCCATGACCGGTATCCACACGTCCGGCGAAAAGCACCTGATGATCGTCCCCGGCCGCGCCTACCCGGAGCTGGCCGACAATATCGCCGCGGAGCTGGGTACCCAGGTCCTGCCGACAACGGCCTACGATTTTGCCAACGGCGAGATCTACGTTCGCTTCGGTGAGTCGGTGCGCGGCACCGACTGTTTTGTTATTCAGTCCCACACCCAGCCGCTCAACAAGTGGGTGATGGAGCAGCTCATCATGGTGGATGCGCTCAAGCGAGCCTCGGCCAAGCGGATCACCGTCGTCGCCCCCTGCTTCCCCTACGCGCGTCAGGATAAGAAGCACCAGGGCCGCGAACCCATCTCCGCCCGCCTCATGTTCGACCTGTTCAAGCAGGCCGGTGCCGACCGCATCATGGCGGTCGATCTGCACGCCTCGCAGTCGCAGGGATTCTTCGACGGCCCGGTCGATCACCTGTTGGCGATGCCCGTGCTACTCGAGCACGTGCGCACGCTCGTCCAAGATCGCCCCGTCGCCGTCGTCTCGCCCGATGCCGGTCGCATCAGGGTGGCCGAGAAGTGGGCGAACAAGCTGGGATCGACGGGGTTGGCGTTTGTCCACAAGACGCGCGACACGACCCGCCCCAACGTCGCGGTCGCCAATCGCGTCGTCGGCGACGTCGAGGGCAAGGTGTGTGTCCTCGTCGACGACATGATCGACACCGGCGGCACGATCGCCGAGGCCGTCAAGGTCCTGCGCAGCTGCGGCGCGCTGGAGGTCATCGTCGTCGCCACGCACGCGCTGCTGTCGGATCCGGCTGTCGAGCGGCTGTCGACGTGCGGGGCCAGCCACGTCGTCCTCACCGACACGCTGCCCATTCCCGAAAACAAGCGTTTCGATAACCTCACCGTGCTCTCGATTGCCCCGCTGCTGGCGAAGGCGATTCGCGCCGTGTTCGACGACGGCTCGGTGACGGCGCTGTTCGATTAGGCGTGATCTGCGCCGCGAAAGTGGCGGATGCGCGGTGGTCTTCGCTACCGTGCACTGTGTGCCTCGGCGAGGGAGTCTCATCTCCGTGATCGACGCGGCCGTGGTGAATCCACGTCCTTCCGGGGCTGACTGACCGATCAGACTGAAGGAGGCCACCATGGCTGCTATTGCTCTCACCGCCGAGCTTCGCGAGGAGACCGGCAAGGGCGCTGCCCGCCGCGCCCGTCGCGCCGGCAAGCTCCCCGCCGTCATCTACTCCTCGGACACCGAGACCCGCTCGCTGTACCTGCCTGCGCACGAGACGTTCCTCATCGTCAAGGACAACGCGAACGCCCTCGTGTCGCTGACGATCGGTGACGAGAAGCAGCTGGCGCTCGTGAAGGCGATCCAGCGTCACCCCGTGCGCCGCGACATCCTCCACGTCGATCTGCTCGCGGTCTCGCGCACCGAGAAGGTCGACGTCGACGTGGCCATCGAGGTCACGGGTGAATCGGCCCCCGGGACGATCCACGCTCAGGAAATGTTCGAGCTCGCGGTCTCCTGCCCGGCTATCGAGATCCCCGAGTCGATCGCGCTGTCGGTCGAGGGCCTCGAGGAGGGCTCGGTCCTGCGCGTCGGCGACCTCACGCTGCCCGAGGATGTCACGACGGACGTCGATCCCGAAGAGGTCGTCGTCTCCGTCATGATTCCGGAAGAGGAGCCCGAGCCCGAGACGGAAGAGACCGAGGGCGAAGAAGAGGGAGAGCCCGAGGCCGAGGACGAGGACGCCTAAATCCTTATTCATCGTGCGGGGCGGGTGGGTCAACCACTCGCCCCGCATGCTATGACGAGCAGATAGGAGCGCCATGAGCGACACGTGGGTCATCGTTGGCCTGGGCAACCCGGGTGCGGAGTATGCGGGGACGCGACACAACCTCGGTCACGACGTCATCGGCGTTCTCGCCGATCGGATGGGGGTACGTCTCAAGCGCCACCGCGGGATCGCCCACATCGGCGAGGGACGCGTCGGCATCGGTGCGTCCGGAGGACCGGGCCCGCGCTGCGTCATAGCGACGCTACAGTGCTTCATGAACGTCTCGGGTGGACCGACGAAGCAGCTCCTCGACTATTTCCACGTCGACGCCACCGCTCGCCTTCTCGTCGTCCACGATGAACTCGACCTCGAGGCCCATGACATCCGCCTCAAGCGCGGCGGGGGAGAGGGCGGCCACAACGGGTTGCGCTCAATCTCGCAGGCCCTGGGGACTCGCGACTACGCGCGGCTTCGCCTCGGGATTGGGCGCCCACCCGGACGCCAAGACCCGGCCGACTACGTGCTCGGCAAGATTGCGCCGAAGCAGCGCGCTGACTGGGAGGTGACGTTTGAGCGGGCCGCCGACGTGTGCGTCGACGTCGTGACGAGCGACTTCGCCGCGGCTCAGCAGCGCCTGCACACGGCGTGAAAATGGCCCCTCTCGAGCGCGATCCCTACACTGGCCGGGTGAGTCTCGCCGGTCTGGTTCCCCTTCTCGACATCCCCGATCTTCCCGTTGCCGACCCCGCGGCGATTGCCTCGATCCACGCCGTTGACGGGATTCGCCCGCTCGTCGTGGCACGCATGTGTGCGCGGCGACCGGATCAGGCAGGCCCGATCGTCATCGTCACGGCGTCGGGGCGGCGCGCGGAGAACCTCGCCGCCTCGCTGGCGGCGCTTGGGGTGAGGGCCGACGTGTTTCCCTCGTGGGAGACGCTGCCGCACGAGCACCTCTCGCCGCGCGCAGACACGATGGCCCGGCGCACGGCGATCCTGCGTCGCCTCGTCCACCCCGAAGTCGAGCATCCGGTGGCTGGGCCCATCTCGGTTCTCCTCATTCCCGTCCGTGCCTTCCTCCAACCCGTCGAGGCGACGCTGGCCGCGGTCGAGCCGGTGCGGGCGCGGGTCGGCGACCACATCGCCCCCGGCGACCTCGTCGAGCGCCTCGTGGCGATCGGGTACGAGCGCACCGATATGGTGGCGGGCCGCGGTGACGTCGCCGTTCGCGGCGGCATCGTCGACGTGTTTTCCCCGATCGACGACCATCCCGTGCGCATCGAGTTCTTTGGCGACGACATCGACGAGGTCCGCTCCTTCACCGTCGCCGACCAGCGCACGATCGGCGAGCGCGAGGGTGGGCTGTGGGCACCCGTCGCCCGCGAGCTCCTGCTGACCCCGTCCCAGCGCGAGCGAGCTGCACAGCTGGTGACCGAGCTGAGCGGGGCCGCTGACATGCTCGAGATGCTGAGCCAGGGCATTCGCTGCGAGGGCATGGAAGCGCTTCTGCCGGCGTTGAGTGAGCGGCTGGTTCCCGTCAGCGATTTCTTCCCCGCGGCCTCCACCGTTGTTATCGACGAACCCGAGAAGGTGCGCAGCCGCGCCGTGGACCTCGTCTCGACGACCCAGGAATTCGCCCAGGCCGCCTGGCACGCCGCTGCTGCCGGCGGCAAGATTCCCGTGTCGATTCCCACCGATCCCTATGCCGACCTCGGCGACATTCGCGATAGCGTGCGGTCGGCGGGGCATGGCTGGATCGACATGACGAACCTGCCGGCAGCCCCCGGCGGCGAGGCCGGTGACCAGATCGAGACGGGTGCGGCGGACTCGCCGAAGTGGCGCGGTCGCTTGCCCCAGGCAGTTGCCGATCTCGGCGAACGCGCTCGTGCCGGCTGGACGATCCTCCTCATCGCCGGCGGGCCCGGATCCGCGAAGCGGCTGGCGACCAACCTGTCCGAGGAGGGGCTGGCCTGCCGGGTCCTCGACGACGTCGCCGGGGAGATCGAGGCCTTCGCCGGGGTGAACGTCGTCGCCTCACAGGTGCTCGCCGGTTTCGAGCTGCGTGCGCGCCGCCTCCTCGTGCTCACCGAGCGCGACCTTACCGGCCGTGAGGTCAATCCCGCGCGTCCTCAGCGCAGCTTGCCGTCTCGGCGCCGCGGCGCCATCGTCGACCCGTTGGCACTGTCGACCGGCGATCTCGTCGTCCACGAGAAGCACGGGATCGGCCGATTCATCGAGATGACGACCCGGTCGCTGTCCGGGGTGACGCGCGAGTACCTCGTCATCGAATACCAGGCAAGCAAGCGCGGTCGCCCCGCCGATCGGCTGTTCGTGCCGACGGATTCCCTCGATCTCGTCACCCGCTATACCGGTTCGGATCAGCCGACGCTGTCGAAGATGGGCGGGGCGGATTGGGCTCGAACAAAGGCCAAGGTCCGCAAGGCGACCCGCGAGATCGCGGCCGAACTCATCCGTCTCTACGCCGCGCGCCAGGCGAGCACCGGCCACGCGTTTGGTCCGGATACCCCGTGGCAGGCCGAGTTGGAGGGGGCCTTCGCCTATGTCGAGACGCCCGATCAGCTGGTGACGATCGACGAGGTCAAGGCCGATATGGAGAAGCCGCAGCCGATGGATCGCCTGCTGTGCGGCGACGTCGGCTACGGCAAGACCGAGGTCGCCGTGCGCGCGGCCTTCAAGGCCGTCCAAGACGGCAAACAGGTCGCCGTGCTCGTGCCGACGACGCTGCTTGCCCAACAGCACTACGAGACGTTCACCGAGCGGTATGCGGGATTCCCCGTGCGCGTCGAGAAGCTGTCACGGTTCTCGAGCCCGGCCGAGGCCGAGCGCGTGAAAGCGGGCTTGGCCGACGGGTCGATCGACGTCGTCATCGGCACGCACGCCCTGGTGTCCGGGGCGGTCATCTTCAAGGATCTCGGATTCGTCATCATCGACGAGGAACAGCGTTTCGGCGTCGAACACAAGGAAGCCCTCAAGGCCCTACGCACGAATGTCGACGTCTTGTCGATGTCGGCCACCCCGATCCCTCGCACCCTCGAAATGGCGATCACGGGGATCCGGGAAATGTCGACGCTGCTGACCCCGCCGGAAGAGCGCCACCCCGTCCTCACCTACGTCGGTCCCTCGTCCTCGACCCAGATCAAGGCGGCGATTCGGCGCGAGATGCTGCGCGACGGCCAGGTCTTCGTCGTTCACAACCGCGTGGCGAGCATCGACAAGGCAGCCGCGCGCATCGCGTCGCTCGTCCCCGACGCCCGCATCGCGGTTGCCCACGGCAAGATGAGTGAGACGCAACTGGAATCCGTCATGGTCGACTTTTGGAACCACGACTACGACGTCCTCGTGTGCACGACCATCGTCGAGACCGGCCTCGACATCGCCAACGCGAACACCCTCATCATCGAGGGGGCCGAGAAGATGGGGCTGTCGCAGCTCCACCAGTTGCGCGGGCGCGTCGGGCGCGGGCGCGAACGCGCCTACGCCTACATGTTCTACGACCCCGATCGCCCGCTGACCGAAACGGCGCATGAGCGCCTGTCGACGATTGCGGCCCAGACCGATCTGGGGGCGGGAACGGCTGTTGCCCAGAAGGACCTGGAGATTCGCGGCGCCGGCAACCTGCTGGGAGACGAGCAATCCGGCCACATCGCCGGGGTCGGATTCGACCTGTACGTGCGCATGGTCGCCGAAGCGGTCGCCAATTTCCGCGATGGCACCGAGGAGGAAGAGGACGAGCACCGCCTCGAAATTGCCGCCGAGGCGCACATTCCCCCGGACTACATCCCCTCGGAGCGCCTGCGCCTCGAGATCTACGCGAAGATTTCGGCAGCGCGCACCGAGGAGCAATTCGGCGCGATCGCCGAGGAACTAACCGATCGCTACGGTCCCCTTCCCGCCGTCGTCACGCGACTGCTGTCGTTGGCGCGGCTGCGCGAGCAGGCCCGCGCGCTGGGGATCACCGAGATCGTCACCCAGGGCAAGTACCTGCGGCTGAGCCCGGTTGAGCTGGCGGATTCGCAACGGTTGCGCCTGCTGCGGCTGCATCCCGGGACGCTGCTCAAGCCGGCCGTGCGCGAGATCCGGGTGCCGGCGCCCAAGAGCGGGGGAATTGCCGGGCGACCCCTCGCCGATGACGACCTCATCGCGTGGATTCGCGACCTGTTGGCGAACATCATCACGCCGTTTGGCACGCGGCGATCTGACGACGCGGCAGCAAACGGTTAGCATGAGGACGAATGAGCGGCCACGAAAGGGAAAGCAGATGAAGGCTCCTCGCGTTTTGGTGATGGCGATGGCAGGCGTCGCGCTTGCCGCCTCTGTGACGGGGTGCCAGGCCCCCGGCTCCGACCGTCAAGCGCTGTCATTTGCCGGTCACAGCTACACCGAGGGGCAGGTCAGCGAGACGACTCGCCAACTCAACGAGCTGGTTTCTGCCAGCAATGCGGGGCAGGGCGCGCCGATGAAGTTCTCGCGCATTCAGACGATGACCCTGCTCATGTACAGCCCGATCATCGACAACGCCCTGGCACCCGAACAGGAACAGGTCGTCGATGCGCAGCTCAAGGCGTTGGCCGCGGTGGCGCCCGAGGCCGGCACGCCGACATCGACGACGAAGGAAGCCTTCCGCAATTTCCTCGTCGTCCAGAGCGACTCGATGGGGATCTACACGACTCAGGTCCAGCAGCTCGTGGCGGCCAATCCCCCGAAGTTCTCGTCGCGCTACGGTCACGTTGATGACTCGCAGCTGCTGCCGATGCCGAACTTCGGTGGCGGCGTTGCCTATGCCCCGAAGACGCAGGGCTAGCACGCGCGCGCTTTAGCCGAGATCACGCCCCGGCCGGGACCATAGTCACTCCCCGGTCCGGGGCGTTGGTCGTGCCGTGCGCGCGGATACCGCCGCCGATTGGCCCCGGGCTGCGCATCGGCGACGAAACGTATTAGCGTTAGTGGTGACGTCACCACCGACCGTTTAAGGAGAATGACGTGGCAGCTATTGTGTTTGTTGACGCTCGCGAGATCCTTGACTCCCGCGGCAACCCGACCGTCGAGGTCGAGGTTGGCCTGGACACGGGTATTCTGGCCCGCGCTTCCGTCCCCTCGGGTGCCTCCACGGGCGCTTTCGAGGCCGTTGAGCGCCGCGACGGCGACAAGGACCGCTACCTCGGCAAGGGCGTCCTCGACGCCGTGAACGCGGTGAAGAACGACATCGCCCCCGAGCTGCTGGGACAGGACCCGGCCGATCAGCGCGCGATCGACCAGATCATGATCGAGCTCGACGGCACCGACAACAAGGGCAAGCTGGGCGCGAACGCGATTCTCGGCGTCTCGCTCGCCGTCGCCAAGGCCGCTGCCGAAGACGCCGGCCTGCCGCTGTACAAGTACCTCGGCGGCCCCAACGCCCACGTCCTGCCCGTGCCGATGATGAACATCCTCAACGGCGGATCCCACGCGGACACGAACGTTGACATCCAGGAATTCATGATCGCCCCGATCGGCGCCGAGACCTTCCGCGACGCCCTGCGCATGGGTGCCGAGGTGTACCACGCCCTCAAGGCCGTCATCAAGGACCGCGGCCTGTCGACCGGCCTGGGTGACGAGGGCGGCTTCGCGCCGTCGCTCGACTCGAACGCCGAGGCCCTTGACCTCATCATCGAGGCCATCGAGAAGGCCGGCTACACCCCGGGCGACGACGTCGCGCTGGCCATGGACGTCGCCTCCTCCGAGTTCTACCAGGAAGACGGCACCTACCTGTTCGAGGGCGAGGCCCGCGACGGTGCCTACATGGCGAACTACTACGAGGAGCTGCTCAAGAAGTACCCGATCGTCTCGATCGAGGACCCGCTGAACGAGGACTCGTGGGAGGACTGGGCCCACCTCACCGCCACCGTTGGCGAGAAGGTTCAGCTCGTCGGCGACGACCTGTTCGTCACCAACCCCGAGCGCCTGACCCGCGGCATCAAGGAGAACGTCGCGAACGCCCTCCTCGTCAAGGTCAACCAGATCGGCTCGCTCACCGAGACCCTCGACGCCATCGAAGAGGCCCACCGCGCCAACTACCACTCGATGACGTCGCACCGTTCGGGCGAGACCGAGGACACGACGATCGCCGACCTCGCCGTGGCGACGAACTCCGGTCAGATCAAGGACCGGCGCTCCCGCCCGCTCCGAGCGCGTTGCCAAGTACAACCAGCTGCTGCGCATCGAAGAGGAGCTCGGCGACGCCGCCGTGTACGCCGGCGCCTCCGCGTTCCCGCGCTTCCAGCGCTAAGCGTTAGCCACACTGGGGCCTCGTCCGCATGGGCGAGGCCCCAGTCTATACGCGGACTCGCGGGTGAAGTCGGTGTTGCGCCGGGGTGCCAACTAGCGTTCGGGCCGCGTCGCGGCACGATAGAGGAATGATCACCCAGCCGCTCGCCGTCCCTCGGCGTTTGCCCGCCCCGCGCGCGCGGCCGCGCCCGCGCCGACGGGGCGAACCGGGGATTCTTGGGGCGATCGGTGACGGTCAAACGCCCGGGGGCGCGCCCATTGACGATGAGCATGACGACGGTCGTGCTCGTGCTTGCCGTCATTGTCATCGTGCTGGGTGCCCCGCTGTACAACCTCGCCAATTCCCTTCACGAGCAGCACCGCGCGAGCGTGGAACTGGCGCAGGCACGCGCCGAGAAGACCGAGCTGACGACCGAACTAAATCGCTGGTCGGATCCGGATTACATTTCGGCGCAGGCCCGCGAGCGACTGGGCTACGTCAAGCCGGGCGAGACCGCTACAAGGTCGTCGATCCCGGCCCCGGCTATCTCACGCGCGAGGCGAAGGACGATGCCGGTTCGGATAGGCCGTGGTTCCTTGCTCTCGCCGATTCCGCAGCAGCCGCGGACAAGGCGGGGCAGCAGCAAGAGACGTGACCACGTCGCGGCGGGGCACCCCGGCCGAGGGAGCGAACCGAAGTGCCGACGAAGGAGGGCAAGTGATGGGTGAGGCCCGCTGACGTTATCGGGATGGTCGAGCGCGGACGCTGCCCAGGTGCGCGACCAGCTGGGGCGGGTGCCTCGCGGCGTCGTCGGGGTGGCTGCGCGCACGCACGCTGGCGACGTCGCCGTCGTGGCTACTGCTCCCCGCCTGACGACGGGTCACCATTCCCGACGACGTTCTACCTCACCCACTCCCCACCTCGTGAAGCTCGTCTCCACGCTGGAGGCCACGGGTCGATGAGCGAGTATCAGCGCCGGCTCGACGATCCCGATGCGCCCGGGCGTATCGGGATGCGCACGAGACCTATATCCGTCAGCGAGCCGAGATCGGGCGGATCGCCGGCATCGCCGAGGTGGCCGAGATCGCCGGGATCTCCGCGGGCGGCATGCCCGAGCGCGTCAAGTGCCTGCACGCGCTCGTCGCTCACGCGCTCGCCTCCGGGCCGGGAATCAACCCCGTGGGCGACGACGTGTTGCGGCGCCTCGCGCGCGAGGGAACGTGGAAGCAAACCGGGATGGAGCGAGGAGGAACTCTCGTGAAGACAGTTGCCGGCATCGATTGCGGAACCAATTCCGCGCGCCTGCTCATTTCGCGCGTCGAGGACGGGCACCTGGGAGCCGACGTCGCGCGCGAGATGCGCATCACCCGACTTGGGCAGGGGGTCGATCGCACCGGCGTTCTGCGAGCCGACGCCCTCGAACGCACATTCGCCGCGTTGCGCGGCTACACCCGCCAGATGGAGGAGCCGGAGTCGAGGCCGTGCGCGTCGTTGCCACTTCGGCCACGCGCGACGCGGCTAACTCGGACGACTTCGCCCGCGGTGTGCGCGAGATCCTTGGCGTCGACGCCGAGGTCGTCAGCGGGGAGGAAGAGGCGCGCCTGTCATTTCGGGGAGCGTGCACGAGCCTCGGTGACGATGTCGACGCGCCGATTTTGCTCGTCGATATCGGCGGAGGTTCCACGGAATTCGTTCGCGGCAGTCGCGACGTCAGCGCGGCGTGCTCGATGGACATGGGGTCGGTGCGCGTCTACGAGCGTTTCTTCGCCTCATTGGCGGATGAGTCCGCCGGCTCGATGACCCCGCGCAGCCCCGAGATGGCCCGCGCGCTGCGCGAGGCGACGCGAATGATCGACGGTCTCATCACCGAGGCCGAGCGTCAGGTGGATTTCGGTCGCGTGCGCAGCCTCGTCGGCGTTGCCGGTACGGTCACGACGATCACGGCGCATGCCCTCGATCTCGATGCCTACGATCCCGATGCCATTGACGGGACGCGGCTGAGCCTGGCCCAGATTCAGCGCTCGTGTAACTGGCTGCAAAACGCCGACGTCGCGCAGCGGCGCGAACTCGGATTCATGCCGCCGGGGCGCGAAGACGTCATCGGTGCCGGTGCGCTCATTTGGTCGCGCATCGTCGACCGGGTCGCGAAAGCTCGCCAGGACGAGGGCGGCGACATCGGTGACGTCGTCACGGCCGAGCACGACATTCTCGACGGCATCACCGCGTCGGTGCTCGAGCGCTAGGCCGTCACTCGGTTTCAGCCTCAGCGCGGATGCGGCGCACCCGCAACGTCAGCAGGATCGCGCCGATGATCGTCGAGAGGAACGTGCCGAGGACGACCCCCAGTGAGCCGGCCTGCGTCCGCGTCTCATCGCCGGTAAAGGCGAGGTGCGAGAGCAGCAGGGCGACGGTGAAGCCGATACCGGCGACGAACGAGATCGGCATGATGTCGCGCAGCTTCACGCCCTTGCCCAGCGTGAGGGGCGTGAGGGCATACATGAAGGTCACCGACCCGAAGATTCCGAGGAACTTCCCGATCGGCAACGCCAGCGCCACCGACAGCGTCACCGGGTTGGTGAGCATCGCCGAGGGGCCGCCGGGGGAATCGATGATGTCGACGCCCGCGGCAAAGAACGCGAAAATCGGTACGGCCAACCCCGCCGAGAACGGGTTGACGGCCTCGGTCAGGCGCTCGGTCATGGGCTCGTGATCGTTCCCCACGCGCGAGGCCGGGACGACCATCCCCAGGAGCACGCCCGCGATGGTTGCGTGGATGCCGGATGCGTGCATGAAGTACCAGCACACGACGCCGATGGGTAGCAGGATCCACCACGCGACGATGCCGCGACGCACCACCAGCGAGAAGACGACGGCGGCGACGATGGCGAGCGCCAGGTTGATGAGCAGCGGGGCGATCTCGCCCGAGGAATAGAACAGGGCGATGACGATGATGCCCCCAAGATCGTCCGCCACGGCGAGGGTCAACAGGAACGTTCGCGCAGCCAGCGGCATCCCGCGGCCAAAGATCTGCAAGATGGCGACGGCGAAGGCAATGTCCGTGGCCGTGGGGATCGCCCAGCCGTGCCAGGCAGAATCGCCGGTGAGCGCGGTGACGAGACAGTAGATGAGGGCGGGCCCGGCCATCCCGAAGAGGGCGGCGATGATCGGCATCGCCGCGGTGCGCGGATCGCGTAGCGAGCCGTTGACGAACTCCTGCTTGAGCTCGAGGCCGACGACGAAGAAGAACAGCACGAGCACGCCGTCTTGAGCCCAGTGGGCAACCGACATCTTGAGGTTGATCGCCGAGATCCCGATCTCGGCGTGGGAGAGGGCGAAGTAGGCCTCGCGGATCGGCGAATTCGCGACGATGAGCGCGAGGACGGCCAACACGATGAGGAGGAGGCCGGCGACGATGTCGTTGGCCAGGGCCCCCTTGATGCGTCCCCACAGCCCCGTGGACTCGTAGTCGGTGGGGGAGTCCGAATACGGGAAGTTGAGATCCTCGTAGTGATCGGGGAAGGGCGAGCGCAGATCCCCGCTGCGCGACTTCTCCCCGGAATAGGCTCGCGAATAGCGCTCAGCAAAATCCTTCTGAGCCCGGGCGAGCTTGGCGTCGGGTTGCGAATTATCCGCCTGCTTCCTCGAATCGGTCATGGGGGCATCCTATCGGGTAGCCGTGAGCGCGGGCCGGGGCATTTGCCTGGTAGGGGCAAAGCGGCGACACTAGAGGCGCGCCCCCATAGCCCAATCGGTAGAGGCAACCGACTTAAAATCGGTCAAGTGTCGGTTCGAGCCCGACTGGGGGTACAGCACCCCTCGATGAAGATGGGCTTGGGCAACTAGACTGGCAGCAGCCGAGCACGACCGAAGGAGAGCCCACTATGGCGAATCCCGTGATGACGACACTCGAGACCCAATCGCGTTCACGCACGCCGGCGGGCTACCCGACGATGCCGGGCTACACCCCCGGGCGCGGCCCCGTCCCGGATCTGCACACCGGCTCCGACGATTTCTCCCACTTCGAGCAGGTCTACGCGTCGCGCCCGGCCGATAACGTCGATCGCGGCCGCGTGAGCATCGACGACATCATCATGCGCACGGGCGGCCTCTTTCTGGCGCTCGTGGCGGCGGCGGCGCTCGCCTGGCACACGGCGGCGGTGGCTCCGCGCCTCTCCCTGACCCTGCTCATGGGCGGTCTCGTGATCGGGCTCGTCCTCGGCATCGTCAACTCGGTCAAGAAGCGGCCCTCGCCGGCTCTCATCGTCGCCTACGCGGTGGCCGAGGGGGTCCTCCTCGGCGCGCTTAGCGCGTTCATCGATCTGGTCTACCCGGGCATCGCAATCCAGGCCGTCGTGGCGACGCTGTGCGTCTTTGCCGTGACGCTCGTGGCCTACAAGATGCGCATCGTGCGCTCCAGCCCGAAGCTGCGACGCATGCTCAGCATCGGCTTGATCGGACTCATGGTCTACTACGGCGCTTCCGCGTTGCTCCAGCTCACCGGCCTCACCGGCTCACCGCTGGGCACCCAGACGATCATGGGATTCCCGCTCGGCCTCGTCGTCGGTCTCATTGCCCTCGTCCTCGCCGTCATGTCGTTGATTTCCGACTTCGACGTCGCCGAGCGCTGCGTCCAGGCCGGGATGCCGCGTGAAGTCGCGTGGACGTGTGCCTTCGGTCTCATCGTCACCCTCGTGTGGCTCTACACGGAGCTTCTGCGACTGCTGCAGTACCTGCGGATCATGTCGAATTAGTCCCACGCTCACCGCGTCGGCGCTCGACCTCACGGCGATGCCGACACCGGGCAGGAGAAACATGACCATCATCGTTCGCCGCCCCGCTCTCACCGATGCCGCCGGTGCGGGCATGGCTGCCGCCCTCATCGCCCGTCACCACCTGGGCGATCGGGTCGACGACGCGTATTGGCGCGACCATGGTGAAGAAGCCGAGGTCCAGCGCTGGCACGACATTTTCCTGTCGCCGCTCCACGGCACGCGCATCGCGCTCGCGCTCACTCATCGTCGCGTCGTCGGTATCTGCGCGATGGCGCCGGTGGGGCGAAACGATCGTTCGGGTGAACTGGCGGCGCGCGAGCGCGAACTGTTCTATTTCGGGGTTCTGCCCGACTTCGCCACCGACGACCTCTATCAGCGCCTCCTCGATTTCGTCGTCGCCGACCGCGGCCCTGTCCAGGCGTGGGTGTGGCGCGACGATCGGACGATCCGTCGTTTCCTCCGCCTCAACGGCTTCACGCTGGATGGGATGAGCCTCAGCGATCCCGAGACGGGTCTGGAATATTCGCGTCTCGTTCGCTAAGGGCGCAGCTGACGCCGGTGCCACGGAGCCCGCAGTAGCCGAGAGGATTCTTCGCCAGGTATTGCTGGTGATCGTCTTCGGCCAACCAGAAGGTCCGGTTGGGGTCGGGACCGCACACCTCGGTGGTGACGGCGGGGAATCCCCGAGCCGCAAGGGCCTGTGCGAAGCGCTCGCGCGCGCCTGACGCCGTGGCGGCGTCGGCCTCGGTGGAGGCGAAGATCATCGAGCGATACTGCGGCCCGACATCGTTGCCCTGGCGCAGCCCCTGTGTCGGGTCGTGATTGTCGAAAAACACCTGAAGCAGTTCGGTCGTCGTGATCTGGGCGGGGTCGAAGACGATGCGCACCGTTTCTGCGTGACCGGTGTCGCCCCGGCACACATCCCGGTAGGTGGGGTTGGCGAGGTGGCCGCCCTCATACCCGACGGCCGTGCAATACACGCCAGGCAGCGTCCAAAAGGCCCTCTCCGCACCCCAGAAACATCCCATAGCGACGTCGAGGATGCGGCAGGAGGCAGGGGCGTCGTCAATGCGGGTGCCGAGGACGACGTGTGGGGCGGGGCGATACGTCATGGATGGTCCTTTCTCGTCTGCCTCAAGCGTGCCACAGGGAGCGGGTGCGGGATAGGTGCGACCGAGCGTGGCCGCTAGGCTAAGTGGCAGAGGTTCCCGAGGAAACGGATAGGACTGATGGCAGAGGACACCGCGAAACGCGCCGGGTGGCGCTCCCTACTTCACCGGCTGGTCCCCGAACCCGAAGAACACGCTGACCCGCCGGCCGATCTGCTCGAGATCAACGAGGCCGATCACGGCGATGTGTCGGAATCGGTGCCGTGGACCCTACGCGTCGCCGCGGCCTGGGCGTGGCGCCTCATCATCCTTGGCGTCGCGGCGGCCGGCCTTGGCTTCGCCGTCGTGCACATGCAGGTCGTCATCGTTCCCGCTCTCATCGCCGTGCTGCTATCCGTCCTTCTCGAGCCGCTGCTCAACCTGCTGACGAAGACGCTGCGCCTGCCGCGGACCCTGGGTGCTGCGATCGCGCTCGTGCTCGGACTCGTCATCGTCATCGGGCTGGCGGGGCTGGCATCGACCCAGATCATTACGAACATCCCCGTCCTCATCCAGCAGGCTCGCGGCGGTATCGACCAGGTCGTCAACGCCATCGTCACGGCCAGCCCGGCGAAGATCGACGCCAGCGTCGTGCGCGAGGGCTGGTATAACATCCAGGCGCAGCTGAGCACGTGGGTCGAGCAGAACTCCTCGCGGCTAGCGTCGGGTGCGCTCGGCGCGGTCTCGGCAACGACGAACCTGCTCACCGGCGTCCTCATGTGCCTGTTCTGCACGTTCTTCTTCCTCAAGGACGGTCGCAAGATGTGGCATTGGATGCTGCGGCTCCTCCCGGTCGCGTCGCGCTCGCCACTGAATGAGGCGGCGATTCGCGGGTGGGTGACGCTGGGATCCTACGTGCGCACCCAGATGCTCGTCGCCGCGATCGACGCCGTCGGCATCGGGCTGGGCGCGTGGCTGTTCGACGTTCCATGGCTGTGCCCATCGCCGTTCTCGTGTTCTTTGCCTCGTTCGTCCCCATCGTCGGTGCGGTTTCGACCGGCGTCATCGCCGTGGCGATCGCCATGGTCACGCAGGGGCCGGGTACGGCGTTGGCGATGGTCATCGTCATCCTCGTCGTTCAGCAGCTCGAATCGAACTTCCTCCATCCGTTCCTCATGTCCTCGGCCGTCAGCCTCCACCCGGTGGCGGTTTTGTTGGCCGTGGCGGCCGGTGGCTACCTCGCCGGCATCGTCGGGGCCGTCTTCGCCGTGCCGATGCTGGCGTTTTGTAACACGACGGTGCTCTACCTCAAGGGCTACGACAAGTACCTGCGCCTGCGTTACGACCGCGATCGTCCCGGCGGTGCCCCGGGGACGTTGGCCGAGGAAATGGCCGAGGCCGCCCGGCCGGACGCCGCCAACCTCGCCAGCGCCCTCAAGGCGCGCGAGATCGCGCGCGATAACGGGACCTTCGAGGCCGCTGAGGCCTCGCGGGTGGCCGCGGGCAAGACGCAGAAGGAAGTTCAGGATCAACTCGCCGAGTTCGATGATGGCGGTGAAAGCGCGGGCCTGCCGTCCTCGGCCAAGCCGCTGCCCCACGAGGCCGACGAGGCGATCCAGGGTGCCCGCCATGCCGAGGAACCCTCGAGGAGTCCGCGCGACGTCGAGGAGGACTAGACATACAGCGGGGCGCCGGGTCGAATCAATCGACCCGGCGCCCCGCTTTTCGCTGTGGGTTAGCCGGCGTAGGGCTTGGCGTCGGTGATGACGACGCGGATGTCCTTGCCGTTGGGAGCCTCGTACGTCACCTCGTCGCCGACCTTGTGGCCGAGGATGGCCTGGCCCATCGGGGCGTCGGGGGAGAAGACCTCGAGGTCGATGCCGATCCCGGCCTCGCGCGTGCCCATGAGGAACGTCTTCTCGCGTCCGGCAATCGTCGCGGTGACGACCATGCCGGGCTCAACGATGCCGTCGTCGTCCGGGGTCTGGCCCACCTGAGCGTTCTCGAGCAATTCCTCAAGCTGCTGGATGCGGGTCTCGTTCCACGATTGCTGCTCGCGCGCGGCGTGGTAGCCGCCGTTTTCCTTGAGGTCGCCCTCCTGGCGCGCCTCGTCAATGCGCTTGGCAATCGCGGGACGCTCAACCTCGATGAGTTCGGTCAACTCGGCCTGCAGGCGATCATAGGCGTCCTGCGTGAGCCATGTCGTGTCGGCCATGCTGCCTCCTTGGTCGTGTGAAAAGGCACCGCTGGGCTGCCCCAAGCGGTGCCGGACGTGGGCAACTATAGCAGCGTGCGACGGATGCGGCGCGGGAGCTAGAGGACCGCCATATAAGCGGCGATGCAGCAGCACACCCACCCGGCCACGGTGCCCAGGTGAAAGATCTCGTGGAACCCGAAGACGCGCGGCCAGGGGTTGGGGCGCTTGAAGCCGTAGACGACGGCACCCAGGGTGTAGCACAGGCCCCCGGCGATAAGTAGCCACACCATGGCCCACCCGCCGCGGGTGACCAGCTCGGCCATGTAGAACAGCGCCATCCACCCCAGCACGATGTAGATAGGGACGTATAGCCACCGCGGGGCGTTCGGCCAGCCCAGCGACAGCGCGATTCCCGCCGCCGCGCCGATCCAGATGACGCTGAGGAGGACGGTGGCGTCGTGCGGGCGCAAGACGCCGATCGAGATCGGCGTGTAGGTGCCGGCAATGAGAAGGAAGATGTTCGAGTGGTCGAGGCGGCGCAGCACGGTGTGAGCGCGCGGCGACCAGTTGACGCGGTGGTAGAGTGCCGAGACGCCGAACAGCAACAGCGAACAGACGAGGAAGACGGCGGAAGCCAGGCGGGTAGAGCTCGTCGGAGCCAGGGCCGTGAGAACGATGGAAGCCGCGAGTGCCAACGGGGTGACGCCCAGATGGATCCAGCCACGCAGCAGCGGTTTGGTGAGGGGGAGGGACGTGGGTGTGGAGGACGTGTAGGTGGGTGCCGTGGAGGACATCGCCATTCCTTCCATCAACTTACCGATGCGTAAGTTACGCTAGCGTAGGCTGAGCGGGGCGTCAATTGCGTTCGCCGCCACCTGCCCGGCCCGGGTGAACCTTGTAGCCTAAGCCGTAACGGCAGTGGTTCTATTGAGGAGGGTTTCGTGGCGTTTTTCTCTCCCGCGGTGCTCTACCAGCTCTACGAGCGCCGCCTCGTGCGCGCCCTCGACGCGGCATCGACGCCGCGCCATATCGGGGTCATCCTCGACGGCAATCGCCGGTGGGCCAAGTCGATGGGGGCTGGGCCGGCTCAGGGCCACCGCAAGGGGGCGGGCAAGATCAGCGAATTCCTCTGCTGGGCTGAAGAAGTCGGCTGCGAGGTCGTCACCTTGTGGATGCTTTCGACCGACAACCTCAAGCGCTCCGACCGTGAACTCGATGACCTCATGGCGATTATCTGCGACGCCGTCGACAAGTTGGCCACTGCCCGGCGGTGGCGGCTGCGCATCGTCGGTGATCGCAGCTTGCTTCCCGAGGGCGTTCGCCGCCGCCTCGACGCGGCCGAAGCGGCCAGCGCCGACGTTGACGGGCTGCACGTCAACGTCGCCGTCGGCTACGGCGGCCGCGAGGAGATCGTCGACGCCGTGCGCGAGATCCTCCACGAGGGCGAGCGCGCCGGATCGAGCCTGGCCGACGTCGCCGCCCACCTGAGCGTAGCCGACATTACCGCGCACCTGTACACCAAGGGGCAGCCCGATCCCGATCTCGTCATCCGCACGTCGGGGGAGCAGCGCCTATCCGGATTTCTGCTGTGGCAATCGGCCCACTCGGAGTTCTACTTTTGCGAGGCCTACTGGCCCGACTTCCGCCGCGTCGACTTTCTGCGAGCCCTGCGCGACTACTCCCAGCGCGAGCGGCGCATGGGCCGCTAGTCCTCGGTGTCGGCCTCGGTGCCACGCGCACGGTCGATGCGCGCCTGGGCAGCGTCGAGGATCGCCTGGCAATGCTGGGCAAGTTCCTCGCCGCGCTCCCACATCTCCATTGAGGCCTCGAGCGGGGCCTGTCCGGTCTCGAGCGTGCGCACTGTGTTGACGAGTTCGGCGCGAGCCTCCTCGTAACTGAGTTCGGCAACGGGGCGAGGGGTATCGGCAGGCATCCTTAGCTCTCTTCCTTCTGTATCGTCGTGGCGCGAGTGCCGGCGACCTGGGCGACGCCCGAACCGTCGGCAAATAGCAGTTCGATGAGGTCGCCCTTGGAGACGTCGGCAACCGAGTGGACAATTTGGCGATTGGGGGCGCGAACGATCGCATACCCGCGCTCCATGACCGCGCGCGGCGACAGCGCCCGCAGCGTCTCGCGCGCCCCGCGCAGTCGGGCGCTCTCGCCTTCGAGGCGGCCGACCTGGGCTTGGCGCAGATGGTGGCGCGAGACGTCGAGGCGCTCGCGGTGCGGATTGAGCAGCGCCGCCGGCGAGGACATGACGCGACGTGAGCGCATGTCGCTGAGTCCGGTGCGCTCGCGCTCGAGCGTCGTGCGAACGACGGCGAGGCAACGCTGGCGCGCCTCCCGCAGCACAGCGGTTTCCTCGGCGAGATCGGGAACGATCCGGCGGGCGGCGTCGGTGGGAGTTGAGGCGCGATAGTCGGCCACGTAGTCGAGCAGGGGAGCATCGGATTCGTGCCCGATGGCCGAGACGACCGGGGTGCGCGCGGCCGCGACGGCGCGAACGAGGTGTTCGTCGGAAAACGGCAACAGGTCCTCAACGGCTCCGCCGCCGCGGGCGATGACGATGACGTCGACGTCATCGAGGCCGTCGAGTTCACGCAGGGCAGCCGAGACCTCGGCGACGCAGCGCGGCCCCTGAATGGCGACTTCACGCACGCAAAATGCCAGTCCCGGCCACCGCGCGGATGCGTTGACCTCGACGTCGTGGCGGGCCTTGGCGTTCGAGCCGCAGATGAGGCCGACGCGCCTGGGCAAGAACGGCAGCGGGCGTTTGCGTTCGGCGGCAAAAAGCCCCTCCTCGCGCAGGCGCGCCCGCAGCTTTTCGATGTCGGCCAGCAGCGAGCCGATGCCGGCGATGTGAATGTCGCTGGCTCGCAGCGACAGCGTGCCCTTGCCCTTCCAGAAATTGGGCCGACACTTGATGACGACGGACGCGCCCTCGCAAAACGCCGGCCCCAGGCTATCGATGATGCCGGGGAAGCAGCTGACGCTCATTGAGGTGTCGGCGTGGAGGTCGCGCAGGACAAAAAAGGCCAGCCGCGTCGCCGGGCGCCGCTGGTACTCGACGACCTGGCCGCTCACCCACATCTCGGACATCCGGTGAACGACGCGTTCGATATTCGTCGTCAGCAGCGACAGCGGCCACGGATTATCGCGCGTGGTGGCCGCGGCGGTTGGGGCAACAGACTGGCTGGGCACGCGGCCCATCCTAACCGCCGCGCGATCGGCTCAACACGCACGTCACAGCGTGCATGCGTCGCGCATGCGTCTAGAGTGGGGAAATCACGTCCGCGTGGAGCGGACACGGGGTAAAGGAGAACGATGGAGCGAGTAAGTGGCGGTGGGCGAAAGATCCTCCTCGCTGCGCCGCGCGGATATTGTGCGGGCGTCGACCGTGCCGTTGACGCCGTCGAGAAAGCCCTGGAGCTGTATGGGCCGCCGGTATACGTGCGCAAGGAGATCGTTCATAACAAGTTCGTCGTCGAATCGCTGAGCGCCAAGGGCGCGGTCTTCGTCTCCGAGACCGACGAGGTTCCGCGCGGGGCCCGCGTCGTCTTCTCGGCCCACGGCGTCTCCCCGCAGGTGCACGAGGCGGCCCAGGCTCGCCAGCTGCGCACGATCGATGCGACGTGCCCGCTCGTCACGAAGGTTCACCGCGAGGCGACGCGCTTTGCCCGGGCCGACTACGACATCATCCTCGTCGGCCATGCCGGCCACGAGGAGGTCGAGGGCACCCAGGGTGAAGCCCCCGAGCACATTCAGATCGTCGGGTCACCCGACGAGGTCGACTCGGTCGTCGTGCGCGACCCGGAAAAGGTCGTGTGGATCTCGCAGACGACGCTGTCGCTGGACGAGACGATGGAAACCGTCAAGCGGCTGCGCGAGCGGTTTCCTCAGCTGCAAGATCCGCCCTCGGACGACATCTGCTACGCGACTCAGAACCGTCAGGGCGCGGTCAAGGAGATCGGCGCGCGGTGCGACGTCATGATCGTCGTTGGCTCGGCGAATTCGTCGAATTCCGTGCGCCTAAAGGAGGTTGCCCTTGAGGCCGGCGCCCGCCAGGCCTATCGGATCGACAAGGCCGACGAGCTGCGCGAAGAGTGGTTTGCGGATGCGACGACGCTGGGCTTGACCTCGGGCGCATCCGTGCCCGAGATCCTCGTGCGCGACGTCATCGACGTGTTGGCGACGTGGGGATTCACTGACGTCGAAGAGGTGCGCACGGCGACCGAGACGGTGACGTTCTCTCTGCCGAAGAACCTGCGCGCCGACCTCATCGACACCGGTGCGGTGCCGCCGCGCGCCCACCGCCGCCAAAACGGCCCCGAGCACACCTGCTGATCATGCTGACATCTCTGACAACAGTCATCGTCTCGTGGGTCGTCGTGTGTCTCGTCTTTGCCGGCGGCATCTGGGTGTTCGGACGTGTCGGCCGGTGGGCGTGGATCGGGCGTCTCGGCGCTGTCGTGCTCACGTGTGTGTGCCTCGTGTGCGCCATCGGGCTCACGATCAACCGACCCATGGGCTACGTGTCGGATCCGGGGGACCTCATGCGGTTGGTGAGCCCCAGCCACACCGACGACCTCAGCCCGGCAGAGGTCGGCACGCCGCCGACGCCCGCCCCGGCCGCGTCATTGGGGCCGCTCACTGAGTTGCCGACGTCGACGGCTCCCGTGCGCTCGTCGTCGGCCGAGCGGGCAAAGTGGAATCCCGACTGGCACGACGAGGGCGGGGGCGTGCGCTCGGCGAAGTGGACCGGGCCGACGTCGAAGGCGACCGAGCTCGTTCGGGTGTGGACCCCGCGCGGATATTCGCCCACGGATAAGCAACGCTATTCCGTCATCGTGTTTCTCCACGGGTCGCCGGGTTCGCCCCAGGGTGTCATCGAGTCACTGGATGCGCGCCGCCAGTTGCAAGACCTGATCGACCGCAAGGTCATCCCACCCTCGATTTTTGTCGTCCCGAGGTCAACCTCGCCGCGGTCCCCCTCGTGCGCGGACATTCCCGGAAAGCCGCAGGCCCAGAAGTGGCTCTCGGTCGATATTCCGACGATGATCCGCACGCAGTTCCCCAACGTCGCAACTGAGCGGGCCAACTGGCTCGTCATGGGGATCTCCTCGGGCGCCTACTGCGCGGGCAGGACCGCGCTCGTTCACCCGGATCTGGGGTGCGGCAGGGGTGCTGTCGGGGTACGACTACCCCTGGTTGGGCCTTGGGTCAGGGCTCGAAGGAGCTGGGACGGGCCAACACCCTGTCCGTCATGCTCGCGCGCGAGCGCGCGTTCCCCGTGTGGCTGTATCTGTCGGGCACGCAGTCCGATCCGGATTCCGTCAACGTCGCCACACGATCGTGACGGGACCTCTGCATTCCGACGATCGGATCTACACCATATCACACCCGGGCGGACATAAACTGGGTGCAGTGGAAGGGCGAGCTGCCGCTCATCATGACGTGGTGGGGCAAGCAGCTCAACCACGATCACGTCGCGCAGAGGCAGCGCCTCAGGTCGGCGGTGACGTCACTGCCGAGCACAAGCCCGAGACGTACGCCCCCACACCGTTCTCCCTCATGGGGTGGGACGCTGACGGTGAGCATCATCGTGGCCGCCTCGTGCGTGTTGGTCTTCGTGTGGGTTCCCCGCTCGCTCGCGCGCCCGCCACAGCCGCCCGAGTCTTCAAGCGCGGTTTGGCTTGGGAATGTGCGTCATCACGCTCGTCGTCGCCATCGGCCTCGTCGTCAATAAGATGGAGGAGTTCTACGCCTCGATCGGTGAGCTGCTCAGCGAGATCGCTAGTAGGATGAGCGCGTGGCTTTAACGATTGGTATTGCGGTCTGCCATGTCGGCAAATCGACGATTTTTAACGCGTTGACGCGCGCGAGCGTGCTGGCGGCGATTACCCGTTCGCGACGATTGAGCCCAACGTCGGCATCGTCAATCTGCCCGATCGCCGCTTGGACGTGCTTGCCGAGATGTTCCACTCGGCGAAGGTCGTTCCCGCGACGGTGAGCTTCGTCGATATCGCCGGCATCGTGCGTGGTGCCTCCGAGGGCGAGGGACTGGGCAACCAGTTCCTCGCTAACATCCGCGAGGCCGATGCCATCTGCCAGGTCACCCGCGTCTTTGCCGATCCCGACGTCGTCCACGTGGACGGGTGCATCGATCCGGCTGCCGATATCGAGACGATTTCGACCGAGCTCGTCCTGGCGGATCTGCAAACGATCGAGAAGACGATCCCACGACTCGAGAAGGAGCTGCGCGGACGCAAGATCGAGCCGGAGGTCCTCGAGACAGCACGGGCATGCCAGGCCTACCTCGAGGACGGCAAGGTGATTTCGTCGGTTGCCGATCCCTCGACCGCGAGATTGTTCGCGAGTTCCAGCTGCTGACTGCCAAGCCGTTCATTTACGTCTTCAACATGGATGCCGAAGGAATGGAAGACGAGGCCACGCAGCAACGCCTGCGCGACCTCGTTGCCCCGGCCGAAGCCGTGTTCCTCGACGGCGGTTTGAAGCGGAGCTCGTCGAACTCGAGGCCGACGAGGCGGAGAGATGCTGGCCGAGGCCGGCCAAGACGAGTCGGGCCTCGACAAGCTGGCCCGCGTCGGCTTCGACACGCTGGGCTTGCAGACCTTCCTCACCGCCGGCGAAAAAGAGACGCGGGCGTGGACGATCCGCAAGGGCTGGACGGCCCCGCAGGCGGCCGGCGTCATCCACACGGACTTCCAGCGCGGCTTCATCAAGGCCGACGTCATTAGCTACGACGAATTGGTCGCCCTCGGCTCGCTGGCCGAAGCCCGCGATAAGGGCAAGATCCGCCAGGAGGGCAAGGACTACGTCATGCGCGACGGCGACGTCGTCGAATTTAAGTTCAACGTCTAGGTCGTGTGCCCGGTAGTGGTGAGGGGAGGTCGAGTGCGGTGAAGATTGCCGATGCGTCCGCGTGGCAATGCCTGGATACTGCCCACGGGCGGCTGTGGTGGTTGCCGTCCCTGCGTGCGCTCAGACCCACTCACCTTGACCTCTCCGATCCCGCGGCGTGGGCGCGGTCCCAGCCGGGGCAGTGGGTGGCGGTCCTCGAACAGGCCGATCGCGCCCTCATCATGGTCGACATCGCGTGTCGCACGAGCGTTCTGTTCACCCCAACCCCCGGGCCTCGGCATCCGATCCCTCTCCATGGGTGATCGCGACGACGAGCGAGGCACTGTGGCCACACATGCGCGCCGTTCGCGGCGATCGCCAGGCCGCGGAGTTCCGACACCTGGGATTCGTCAGCGGCACCGACACCCTCGTCGAGGGCATTCACGGGGCGTCTGCGGGCCAGATCATCACGCTGAGCGCGAGCGGATTCCGCGTCGACTACACCGTCGATCGGGAGGCCGCCACGCCGCGAGAGGAGAGCGCAGAGCGCTATTTTGCCCGCTTCGGCCGCCGCATCGAAGAGGCGTGCGGGCGGGTGCTCGAGCTCGCGGGCGACCGCCAGCTCCTCGTTCCGCTGTCGGGGGGAGCCGATTCGCGGCTGCTCGTGGCTCTGCTGCGCCGGCTCGGCGCGGCGAATGTCACGACGTTCACCTACGGGTCGCGGGCTCGCGCGAGGTCGAGATCTCGCGACGCATCGCCGAGGGCGTGGGCTTTACCTGGCACGGAGTCACCATCGATCCGCACCAGGCGCGCCGACGCTGGAGTGAGGCGAGCACCGCGGACTTTTTGCGCGCGACGTGGTCGGGGCGGGCCCTGCCCCACATCCAGGACTGGTATGCGCTGGGTGAACTCGCGCGCACGGGCGTCATGGAGCCCGGGGCGATCGTCTTGCCCGGGCACACGATTGTCGGGGTCTATCACGACAGTTATGACCCGACGTTTTCGCCGACACGCCGCCTCAGTAGGCGCCAGCTGCACGCCGAACTGGCCGAGCACCACTACGTGCTGCGCTCGCATCCGGAATACGCCGAACTCGCGGCTCGCCCTCGCGAGCAGATCGCCGCCTTCCTCGATCGGTGGTGGGGCGACGAGGACCCGCGCTATCGCGCCTTTGTCGTCGGCGCCTACAACGTCGTCGAGCGGCAGGCAAAGTACATTAACAACTCGATGCGCGCCTACGAGCACTTCGGTTGCGAATGGGCGCTGCCCATGCTCGATCGCGACGTCGTCGACGAGTGGATGCGCGTCCCGGTCGACCTCATCGACCCCTCGCGAGCGGCCTACGTTCGCTGGGCCAACGAGGTCTATAGCGAGGTGACGGGCTCCTCGGCGGACTACTTCGGCTCGCGCGTGAGCCAGGCGCCGGCCTCGGCGCGCTCGCGCGTGCGGGCGGCGTTGGCGGCGACGGGACTGCTCGAGGCGGCCTCGCGCACCTACGGCCAAGTCGTCAGCCTGCGCCACCCCATGGCCTTCGAGGCGCTACGCGGCCCCCTCAACCAGGCGCAGTACGCCCGCCGCATCATGTCGGGCGTGACGACGCTGGGCGTGTTTGCCGACCTGTTCGTTGCCAACCGGTGGGTGCCCGGTCACGCCATCGTCCCCGAGGACTAAGCGGCTCAGATTTTCCGCAGCAAAATGCGGTGGACGTGGTGGTCGGGGCCCTTGCGCAAGATGAGGTTGGCCCGCGACCTCGTCGGGGCGATGTTGTCGACGAGGTTGGGCAGATTGATCGACGCCCAAATGTTGTGGGCGATATCGCGGGCGATGTCGTCGCTGATATCGGCGTAGCGGCGGAAGTAGGAGTCGCGTTCCAAAAACGCCGTCTGCTTCAGTCGCAGGAAACGCTCGACGTACCACTGCTCGATATCGGCGGGGCGAGCGTCGACATAGATCGAGAAATCGAAGAAGTCGGAGACGGCCAGGGCCGAGGAGGCCTCGCGGTGGGGGCGTGCCGGCTGCAAGACGTTGAGCCCCTCGATGATGACGATGTCGGGGCGGCGCACCGTCGTCACCTCATCGGTGATGTCGTAGATGACGTGGGAATACACGGGCGCGTGCGTCACCTCGACGCCCGATTTGATGTTGGCGAGGAAGCGGGAGAAACGTGCGCCGGTCGTAGGACTCGGGAAAACCCTTGCGGTGGGCGATACCGCGGCGGGCGAGTTCGGCGTTGGGATAGAGGAACCCGTCCGTCGTGACCAGTTCGACGCGTGGCGTCGACGGCCAGCGCCGCAGCAGCTCTTGGAGCAGCCGCGCCGTCGTTGACTTGCCGACGGCAACCGAGCCGGCGACCCCGATGACGAAGGGCGTGAGGGCGTCGGCGCGGGGGCGACCGAGAAAGCGCGAGCGCGAGCGGGCGAGGTCGTGGTGCTGGGTGTAGTGAATCTGGAGGAGCTGGGCAAGGGGACGATAGATCTGGTCGGCCTCGACCGGTCCGATGGGATCGCCCAGCGCCGCGAGCTTAGTCACGTCGGCCTGGGTGAGCGGATACGGGGTGGACTGGGCCAATCTCGCCCACTCGGCGCGACTGTATTTCTCCCAGAAGGATCCCGTGTGCTTGTCCCCACGCTGCGGCATTGGTTCTCCTTCACCCTCGCCCGCTTTAGTGTACGGGGGCGCGGCGACCAATCTGAACCCGATGGGCCTCGCATGTGGAACGAGCGGGCGAAGTCGTGGAAAAATCACCCCCATGTGTGGAATTGCTGGATGCGTCGCGCGCGGTGAATCGACCACCCCCCAACAGGTGGTTCTCGACGGGCTCGCGCGGTTGGAATATCGCGGCTACGACTCGGCGGGCATCGCTGTGGCTGCGGCAACGGGCCTACAGGTGCGCAAGAAGGAAGGGAAACTGGCGAATCTCCTCGCCGATCTGGACGCCGATCCGCTGGCTGTGGCGCGGGCCGCGATCGGTCACACGCGCTGGGCCACTCACGGCTCGCCGAGCGATACGAACGCGCACCCGCACGTCAGCGCCGACGGCAACATCGCGATCGTCCACAACGGCATCATCGAAAATGCCGAGGTCCTGCGCGCCGAACTCAGCGAGCGCGGAATTCGCTTCGCCTCCGACACCGACTCCGAGGTGATCGCGCATCTCCTGGCGTGCGCCGTCGCTGACGACGAGACCGACGAGACGGCGGTGACGCCGGACGTGGAGATCCCGCGGGGAATTGCTGAGGAACACCGAGCGGCGGCGGGTCGACTCGCGCGCGCCCTCGTCCGACTCGTTCCCCGGCTCGAGGGCACGTTCACCATCCTCGCGCTCGATGGGCGCTGCCCCGAGATGATCGCCGCCGCCCGGCGATCCTCGCCTCTCATGATCGGGCGCGGCGCAGACGCCACGTACCTGTCCTCGGACGCGCTGGCGTTTGCCGACCTGGCCGATGACTGCCTGGAGATCGGCCAGGACGAGGTGGCTCTCGTCGGTGCCGAGGACATCCGCATCGTCGCCGCCGACGGCAGCGCCGCGGAAGCGACGCCCTTTGACTATTCGTTCGCCGTGGACGACGTGTCGAAGGGGGAGTGGGCGACGTTCATGGACAAGGAGATCCACGAGCAGCCCCGCGCCGTCGCCGAGACGCTGCGCGAACGCACGGACGCCTCGGGGCTGCTCGTCCTCGACGAGCTGCGCATTCCCGCCCACGTGCTGCGCGAGGTCGACAAGATCATCGTCATCGCCTGCGGCACCTCGGCCTACGCCGGTCAGGTCGCCCGTTACGCGATTGAACACTGGTGCCGGATCCCGTGCGAGGTCGAGCTGGCCAGCGAGTTTCGCTACCGCGATCCCATCGTGTCGCAAAAGACGCTCATCGTCGCGATCTCCCAATCGGGCGAGACGATGGACACGATCCAGGCCATTCGCCACGCCCGTGAACAGGGCGCGAAGGTGCTCGCGATCGTCAACACCCCCGGATCGACGATCGCGCGCGAAGCCGACGCCGTGCTGGTCACCCACGCGGGTCGCGAGATCGCCGTGGCCTCGACGAAGGCTTTCACCGCCCAGGTCACCGCGTGCTATATCCTCGGCCTCTACCTCGCCCAGGTGCGTGGGAACAAGTATGGCGACGAGATCGCCGACTACCTGGCGAAACTCTCCGAGGTCCCGGCCAAGATGGAGCGACTGCTCGGCCAGCTCGATCCTGTCGTCGAGGTCGCGCACGAGCTCGCGCATTCGGCGTCCTCGTTCATCTTCATCGGGCGCCACGTCGGTTTCCCCGTCGCCCTTGAGGGCGCGTTGAAGCTCAAGGAAATCGCCTACGTCCACGCCGAAGGGTTTGCCGCGGGCGAGCTCAAGCACGGGCCGATCGCCCTGGTCGAGTCCGGGGTTCCCGTCGTTGTCATCGTGCCGACCCCGCGCCGTCCCGAACTCCACCGCAAGGTCGTCTCGACGATCCAGGAAGTCCGCGCGCGCGGTGCCCGGACGATCGTCATTGCCGAGGAGGGCGACGCCAGCGTCGAGGCCTGGGCGGACACTCTCGTGCGCGTGCCCCAAACGCCGACCCTGTACATGCCGTTGCTCACCGTCATTCCGCTTCAGGTGCTCGCCGCCCAGGTGGCGACGGACCTGGGCTACGACGTCGACCAGCCGCGCAACCTCGCCAAGTCCGTCACCGTCGAATAGCGCAGCTGTCCTAGACTGGCACGCATGATCAGCGCATTCGACACCGCGACGATCAGACAAGCCGAATACGACCTCGTCGCCCACGCGCCCCTCGACCACGTCATGAAGAAGGCGGCGGGTGCGGTGGCCGAGACCTGTGCTCAGCTCATCGCGGCCCGCGATCTTGCCAGGGCCGGTCGCGTCGTTGCCCTCGTCGGGGGCGGCGACAACGGTGGCGATGCCCTGTACGCGGTGGCGATGCTGGCGCGTTCCGCGATCGAGTGTGACGCCGTCATCCTTCACGCTGAGCCCCACCCGCGTGGGTGCCAGGCCGCCGAGGACGCCGGGGTCCACCTCGTGCGTCCCGATCTGTCGCGATCCCCGCGCGCTGTTGCCCAGGCCGTGGCGCGCACCGTCATCGGCTGCGACGTCATCATCGACGGACTCGTGGGCACGGGTGGGCGCGGTGCGTTGCGCGAACCATTCGCGACGGTCGTCACTCTCGTGCGGGCGGGACTGGCGGACGCCGGCGATCGGTTGGGACGCACCCGACGGCAAAGCCCCCAGACCGGTCATCGCCCGGGGACGAGTGAGCGCTCGCGCCGCCCCCTGGTCGTCGCGGTCGACACGCCCTCGGGCCTCGGCGGGGAGGACGGGAGCGTCGCAGGGGTGCACCTGCCGGCGGATGTCACCGTCACCATGGGCGCACTCAAACCGCAGGCAGTGCTGCCGCCCGCCAGCTACAGCGTCGGTCAGGTGCGTCTGTGCGATCTCGGGGTGACGATCTCGACTCCCGAGCGCGCTCGCTCGCTCGGGGCCGGCGACGTCGGCTGCGCGTGGTCGGTGCCGGGGCCTAGCGATCACAAATACACCCGCGGCGTCGCCCAGGTTGTCGCCGGCTCGACGGAGTATCCGTTCACCGGGGTCATGTGCGTCGAGGCGGCCGCGCGAACGGGTGCGGGGATGGTGCGCTACTCGGGTCCGGCGGAAGCGTCGCTTGCCGTGCTCAGCCGCGTTCCCGAGGCCGTCGGTGCCCCCGGGCGCTTCCAGGCGTGCCTTCTGGGACCCGGACTATCCGAGCGCGATGACGCGAGAATCGAGCAGGCCGGCGAGCTCATGCGCACGGCCCACGCCGCCAACCTGCCGATGGTCCTCGACGCGGGGGCGCTTCGGGCGTGGCGTCGGCTCGTGTCTCAGCTTCCCGGCGGTGAGATCGGGCCGTTGGCTGTCCTCACCCCGCACGCGGGCGAGGCCGCGATGCTTCTCACGCACCTGGGGGCTGGATCTCAGCGCGGCGGTATCTCACGAGCCGAGGTCGAGGCCGAACCGCTGCGGTGGGCGACGCGCCTGACTGAGTGCACGGGTGCCATCGTCGTTCTCAAGGGAGCCGCAACCCTCATCGTCGCTCCCGGCGAGATTCCCTACGTCCAACACCAAGCCCCGGCCTGGGCGGGCACCGCGGGATCGGGGGACGTCCTCGCGGGCATCCTCGTTGCCGTTGCCGCCGCCGCGCAGGCGCAGAGTGAACAGGCTGGCGCCGAGCTCACGCAGGCCGATCTCGCGCGTCGCATCGCCGCCGGCGTGTGGGTCCACGGCACCGCGGCGCGCCTGGCAGCGGGGCTACGTCCCGACAGGCCTGCCGCCGTCGATGCCCTGAGTGTTCAGGCCGAAGACGTCGAACCGATTGGGGCAGGCGCCCCGATCATCGCCACCGACATCATCGCCGCCGTACCGCAGGCCATTCGCCACGCGCTCGCGGCCGGCCCCCTTCGCTACGCTGGCTAGGTGAGTGTGCTTTCCGTAACCGAGTGGCCGACACCGGGGCGTGACCTCGACTCGGCGATGGCGTCGATGCCGGCGCGCATCATCGTCGACCCGGCCGCGATCACCGCCAATCTCATGGCGCTCGATGCTTTGAGCGAGGCCGAGTCAATGAGCGTCATCAAGGCCAACGGATACGGTCACGGCCGCGACGTCGTCGCCCAGGCCGCGGTGGACGCGGGCGTGCGCTGGCTCGGCGTGGCGCAGGGCAGCGAGGCGCTCCAGGTGGCCGAGTGGGCGGCGCGCAGCGGCACCGAGGTTCGCATCCTCACGTGGATCTACGATCCCGACTCGCTCCCGCTCCTCATCGGTGCCGGCATCGACGTCAGCGTCAGTGAGGTCTCGCACGTCCTGTACGCGGCGACAGCGGCCGCCGAGTGTGGCCGTGTCGCACGCATCCACCTCAAGATCGACACGGGCATGTCCCGCGGGGGCGCGACCGCCGCCGATTTTCGGTTGCTCGTCGCGGCAGCTGCCCAGGCGGTTGAGGTCGGCCACTGTGAGGTAGCGGGCGTGTGGTCCCACTTGGCGCGCGCCGACGAGGCCGGTGTGGAGGGGCGTGAGGCGACGGCGGCGCAGCAGCGCGAGTTCGACGAGGCGCTCGCCGTCGTCAAGGCCGCCGGCCTTGGCGCCGGCATACGACACCTGGCGGCCTCCGCCGGCGGGCTGGCTCATCCGGGCGCGCGCTACGACATGGTGAGGTGGGGCATCGCCCAATACGGCTATGCGCCCTCTCCCGACGTTGCCATGCCCGCCGGAGTGCGCCCGGCACTACGCGTCGAGGCGCGCCTGACGCTCGTCAAACGCGTCGACGCGGGTCGCGGCATCTCCTACGGTGCCCTAGCGCGACTGGACGAGGCGCGATGGCTGGGCATCGTGCCGCTGGGATACGCCAACGGCATCCCACGCCTGGCCTCGGGCAAGGCATGGGTGAGCGTCAACGGGCACCGCGTGCGCCAACTGGGACGCATCTGCATGGACCAGTTCGTCATCGACTTGGGGTCGGCCGATCGCGAGCCACTCGGCAGCGTCGGCGATATCGTCGACGTGCTCGGTGGGGCGGGTCCCGATGCCGCCGAGTGGGCCGAGTGGGCCCAGACCATTCCCTACGAGATCCTCACCGGCATGGGGGTGGGCGTTGCGCGCCGACTCGCCGCGCCGGTGTAGGAGGAGGAGATTCATGACCACAATCACCCGCCGGATAGCGACGGCCGAGGACATGCGTGCATGTGGTCGCGCACTTGGGGAACAGCTTGTGGCTGGCGACCTCGTGATGTTGTCCGGCCCGCTGGGCGCCGGCAAGACGACGCTCACGCAGGGCCTCGGTGAGGGAATGGGGGTAGCGGGCACCGTCGCGTCGCCGACCTTCATCGTTGCTCGTGTCCACCCCAGCCAGAGCGATGGCGCGGGGCTGGTCCACGTCGACGCCTATCGACTCACCTCTAGCGAGGACCTCGAAACCCTCGACCTGGATACGGCCCTGCGCGAGCACGCGGTCGTCGTCGAGTGGGGCGAAGGTCTCGTCGAGTCCCTGTCGCCCACGCGTGTCGAGATCGCGATCGAGCGGGCCAGCGGTGTGACCATCACGACCTCCGACGGCGCCGTCGACCTCGCCGGGCTGGACGAGGGCGAGCGGACGGTGACGGCGCATGCCGTCGGGGAACGCGCCGAGGCCATCGTCGCGGCACTGGCCGAATAACCCGGACTAGGGTGGACCCGTGCGTTACCTGTGCCTAGATACTTCTGTCGGAGCCAGCGTCGCCCTCGTCGATACCGATGAGGCGACTCCGCTGGCCAGCGGTGGCTTCGACGATCCCCGCGCCCACTCCGAACGCCTGGCCGAATGCGTGCGCGAGGTGGTCGCCGACGCCGGGTACTCCCGGCTCGCAGATGCCGGGCTCGATCGGGTCGTCGTGGGCACGGGGCCGGCCCCATTCACGGGATTGCGCGCAGGCCTTGTCACCGCCCGCACGCTGGCGTGGGCACTCGGCATCGACGTCGTCGGTATCGCGAGCATCGATGCTCTCGGACGCGCCGCCCTCGACCTCGTCGATCCCGATCGCACGGTCGTCGTCGCGACCGATGCCCGACGCAAAGAGGTCTATGCGGCCGCCTATCGGGCGGCGGGTGCCAACGACGTCGCACGCGTGTGGGGGCCGGTCGTTGAGGCTCCCGGCGTCCTCGCCCGCTCGATCGGCGTCGACGATCTTGTCGCCGGACCCGGTGCGGCGCTCTATCCGGCCGAGTTGCCGCCCGCCATGAGCGAACCCGGCAGGGTTGAGGCCGCCACGCTCGCGCGCATTGCCTACGCGCGCGAGCGTGCGGGAGCTGCGCCGGCCGATCTGGGAACAGAGCCGCTGTATCTGCGTGGGGCGGACATCCACCCGGGTCACCGCCGGTGATCGTTGCCGCCACCCCGGCCGATGCCGAGGACCTCGCCGCACTCGACGCCGAGGTATTCGGCTGGGAAGCCTGGGGGAGCGAGGCCTTCGGCGAGGTGCTAGCCTCCGCCGACGGATGGGGGTTAATCGCTCGCGAGGGCGAGGCCTGCATCGGTGCCATCATCATGACCCGCGGGGGCGACCAAGCGGACGTCGCGACCCTCGGCGTCTCCGCCTCTCATCGCCGCCGCGGCCTCGGCGCAGCCCTCCTCGACGCCGCCATCGACGAGGCCGAGACGCGGGGGATCCGCGAGATCTTCTTAGAGGTACGTGCGAGCAACGAGGCGGCGCAGGCGCTGTATCGCTCGCGCGGGTTTTGCATCATCGCGCGCCGGCGCGGGTACTACCGCCATCCACGCGAAGATGCGGTCGTCATGCGCGCGCGGAGCGGCTCGCGCGTGGGACCGATCGGCAGCGAGACAGCGTGAGCCACGCCACGGAATTATTGAAGGCTTGCGTTGCGAATTGTCCCCCTTCCGTGAACGCTGCGAGCCTGCCTGAGGCCGCTCACCGCCGTTGTGGCGATGCGCTGAGAGGTAGCGAGAATGTCGAGATTTCGCGGGTTTTGCCGCCTGGAGATTGCCGTGGCGCTCGATCTGCCACTAAAGGCCCAAATCTGCCTTGGGGGCGTCGATAGCCTGGCGACGTGGCCAAGAACAATGAAGCACCCACGAAGCGACGGTCGTGGAACACGCAAGTGTTCATGAAACAGTGCATGGCTGTTTCCGGCGTCTTCTTCGTCCTGTTTGTCCTCATGCACTCCTACGGTAACCTCAAGATCCTCGCGGGTCCCGAGGCTTACAACGAGTACGCGCACCACCTGCGCACGTTCCTCATGCCGATCCTGCCCTACGAGGGTCTGCTGTGGATCTTGCGCATTGTGTTGGTGGTTCTCGTCCTCGTCCACATGGGTTCGGCAATCCACCTGTGGATGCGCGGGCGCAAGGCTCGCGGCGCCGCCTATGGACAAGAAGAAGAACATCCTCAACAACTACGCCGCGCGCACCATGATGTACGGCGGCATCTACCTCATCATCTTCATCGTGTTCCACCTGCTGCACTTCACGATTAAGGCAGTCAAGGTCGGTGACACGGCGAACTACTGTGACCGCTACCCAGAACATTCACGGTGAGGCCGTCCCGGCGGCCCCGTGGAACATGATGGTGACGACGTTTAGCCCCGAGAACTGGTGGGCTCTCGTCATCTACCTGATCGCGGTTGGCTGCCTGGGGCTGCACATCGCCCACGGGCGTGTGGTCGGCCTGCAGACGATGGGATGGCTGCGTGGGAATACGCGTCGACTCATCGTGCCGTTGTCGGGTCTCATCGGTGCCCTCGTGTTCCTCATGTTCGCGATCCCGCCGGTCTACCTCATGGTGACCAGCCGGCGCCGATTGGTCTGTAGGAAAGAGGGGAAAGACATCATGTCGGATACTTTGATTGACGGCCTCTACCGCGAAGGCGAGAAGATCGCGGACACGAAGGCACCCCTCGACGTTCCTCTGTCGCAGTGCTGGAGCCAGCGCAAGTTCAACACCCCGTCGTCAACCCGGCGAACCGACGCAAGATCAAGATCATCGTCGTCGGTACGGGCCTGGCCGGCGGCGCGGCAGCCGCCTCGCTGGTGAAGGGCTACACGTCGACGCCTTCTTCTACCAGGACTCCGCTCGCCGCGCGCACTCGATCGCGGCCCAGGGCGGTATCAACGCGGCGAAGAACTACCGCAACGACAATGACTCGGTCTACCGCCTGTTCTACGACACGGTGAAGGGGGCGACTACCGCGCCCGCGAGACCAACGTCTACCGCCTGGCTGAGGTCAGCGCGAACATCATCGACCAGTGCGTCGCTCAGGGTGTGCCGTTCGCTCGCGAATACGGCGGCCTGCTCGATAACCGCTCCTTCGGCGGTGTCCAGGTTTCGCGTACGTTCTACGCCGTGGCCAGACGGTCAGCAGCTCCTCATCGGCGCCTACCAGGCGCTCGAGCGTCAGGTGAAGGCGGGCACGGTTCACGAGCACCCGCGTCACGAGATGGTCGAACTCATCGTCCACGACGGGCGTGCACGCGGCATCGTCGCGCGCGACATGGCGACGGGCGAGCTCGAGACCTACACGGCCAACTGCGTCGTGCTCGCGACGGGTGGCTACGGCAACGTGTTCTTCCTGTCGACCAACGCGATGGGCTGCAACGGCACGGCCGCGTGGCGTGCGCACCGCAAGGGGCGCCTACTTTGCCAACCCGTGCTACACGCAGATTCACCGACGTGCATTCCGCAGCACGGTGATCAGCAGTCCAAGCTGACGCTCATGAGTGAGTCGCTGCGTAACGACGGACGCATCTGGGTGCCGAAGAAGGCCGAGGATTGCAAGAAGGATCCGCGCGACATTCCCGAAGAGGATCGCGACTACTACCTCGAGCGCATCTACCCCTCGTTCGGTAACCTCGTCCCGCGCGATATCGCCTCGCGCCAGGCGAAGAACATGTGCGATGAGGGCCGCGGTGTCGGCCCCGAGATCGACGGCGTTGCCCGGGTGTCTACCTCGACTTTGCCGAGGCAATCGAGCGCATGGGCCGCGATGCCGTGTCGGCGAAGTACGGCAACCTGTTCGACATGTACCAGCGCATCACCGACGACAACCCCTACGAGACGCCGATGCGCATCTACCCGGCCGTTCACTACACGATGGGCGGGGTCTGGGTTGACTACGATCTCGAGACGACGATCCCCGGTCTCTACATGGCGGGGGAGTGCAACTTCTCGGATCACGGCGCTAACCGCCTGGGCGCGTCCGCGCTCATGCAGGGGCTGTCGACGGCTACTGGGTCATTCCCACACCGTCAACGCCTACCTGGCGCAGACGCTTGCCTGGTCGGATCTGCCCCAGACGACCAGATGTCGTCAAGGCGCGCGAGGACGCTCAGGCCCGCATCGACAAGCTCATGTCGATCGATGGCACCCGCTCGGTGGACTCGATCCACAAGGAGCTGGCAAGATCATGTGGGAGTACTGCGGCATGTCGCGTAACGCCGAGGGACTCAAGCGTGCCGTCCAGATGATCCGTGAGCTGCGCAAGGAGTTCTGGACGAACGTTCGCATCCCCGGCAAGGCAAGGGCGAGATGAACCAGTCGCTCGAGCGCGCCGGCCGCCTCGCGGACTTCCTCGAACTGGGTGAGCTCATGTGCATCGACGCGTTGCACCGCAACGAATCGTGTGGTGGTCACTTCCGCGAGGAGTACCAGACCGAAGAGGGTGAGGCGCTGCGTGACGACGAGAACTACTGCTACGTCGCCGCGTGGGAGTGGACCGGTGAGGGCCAGCCCCCGATCCTCCACAAGGAAGACCTCATCTACAACAACATCGAACTGAAGCAGCGGAGTTACAAGTGAACATCACACTCAGGGTTTGGCGACAGGCGTCCGCAGACGCCGAAGGTGCAATTCACGAATACGAAGTCCGCGGCGTCAGTGAGGACTCGTCCTTCTCGAGATGCTCGACATCCTCAACGAGGAGCTGTTCGCCCGCGGCGAGGAGCCGATCGCGTTCGACTCGGACTGCCGCGAGGGTATTTGCGGCATGTGCGGCCTCGTGATCAACGGTGTCCCGCACGGCAACGACTACCACGACAACGGCACGACGGTCAGCTGCACATGCGCCACTACAAGGATGGCGACACGATCACCATCGAGCCGTGGCGCTCGACGGCGTTCCCGGTCATCAAGGACCCTCGTCGTCAACCGGTCGGCGCTCGACCGCATCATCCAGGCAGGTGGCTACATCTCGGTCAACACCGGTGGTGCCCCCGATGCCCACTCGGTGCCGGTGCCCAAGGAGAACGCCGATAAGGCGTTCGAGGCGGCCGCGTGCATCGGCTGCGGCGCCTGTGTGGCGGCGTGCCCCAATGGCTCGGCGATGCTGTTCACGTCGGCGAAGGTCACCCACCTCGGCCTGCTGCCGCAGGCAAGCCCGAACCTGCGTCGCGTGACGAACATGATGACGCAGATGGATGCCGAGGGCTTTCGGCGGCTGCACGAACTACGGCGAGTGCTCGGCGGCGTGCCCCAAGGACATCCCGCTCGACGTCATCTCGACGTTGAACCGCCAGCTGGGTAAGGCGGTCCTCAAGGGCGTCTAAGCGCCCCAGCTTGGTCACACAGTGGCGGCGACCCCTTCGGGTCGCCGCCACTGCTGCGTCGTGGGCGTCGTCTAGGCGGCGATGCGCTCGATGACGTAGTCGAGGCACGCGGGAGCGCTTCGACGTCGTCGGGGCTGATGACCGGGAAACACCCAACACGGATCTGGTTAGCCCCGACGCCGCGGTAGGGATTGACATCGCGGATGCCGTTATCGCGCAACGCGGCGATGACGGCGGTGGCATCGACGTTGTCAGCGAATTCGATTGTTGCGACGACGGGAGAGCGCAGCGACGCATCGGCAACGAACGGGCGCGCGAGCGGATGCGCCTGGGCCCAGTCATAGAGGATGCCCGATGAACGTGTGCAGCGGGCCTCGCAGGCGTCGATTCCACCCAGCTGTGCCAGCCAGTCGAGCTGGTCGGCGAGGACTCAAGCGTGGCGATCGCCGGAGTGTTGAGCGTCTGATTCTTCCGAGAATTGGCCAGCGCCTGCGTGAGGTCAAGAATTGACGGGATCCAGCGCTCGCTTCGGCTAAGCTCTTCGGCGCGCGCGATCGCGGCGGGGGAGAGGATCGCGAACCACAGCCCGCCATCGGCGGCGAAGGCCTTTTGCGGCGAGAAGTAGTAGCAGTCGATGGCGCTGATATCGACGGCGACGGCGCCGGCGATCGACGTGGCGTCGATGAGCGTGAGCGCATCGGGATCCGCGTTCGCCGGCCGCTCAGTGCCGGCACGCACCCCCGTCGACGTTTCGTTATGGGCCCAGCAATAGGCATCTACTCCGGGAATGGCCGTCGGTAGTGCCAGGCCGCCGGGATCTGCCACCGTGCGAATGGCGGCACCCACGCCCCGAGGTGGGTGCACGGTCGATCTCGTCGGCGCACTTGGCCGTGAACGAGCCGTAGACGCCGCATGCCGCGCGTGAGCGGATGAGGCATGCCGCGTTGATCGCCCACATCGCCGTCGCCCCGCCGTTGCCCAGCGCAATCTCCCAGCCCTCGGGCACCTCCAAGAGGTCGCGAATGCCGGCACGGATGTCGCCGACAAGATCCTTGACCGGGGCCTGTCGGTGAGACGAACCCAGACGTGAGCTGGCCCCCAATTTGGCGAGAGCATCCTTACGTATAGCCGTGGGGCCGCACCCGAAGTCGCGGACGGCAGGCAGCAGGTCAGCAGGCAGACTTAGCGCGGTGTTCATGGTGAAAACGTATCAACGCCGCCCTTGGGTGAGGCTGCCTCGTCCGGTGGGTGTTCGCCGTTGGGTGCGGGCGAGTAGCCTGGCACCAGGCGTGAGCTTCGGAAATGTCGGTGCCCACAGAATGGAGTATGCGCGTGAGTGATCTCATCGATACCACCGAGATGTATTTGAAGACCGTCCTCGAGATGGAGGAGGACGGCGTGACTCCGCTGCGCGCGCGTATCGTCGAACGGCTCGGGCACTCCGGCCCGACCGTGTCCCAGACGGTGGCCCGTATGGAACGTGACGGCCTCGTACACGTTGGCCGCGACCGCCGCATCGAACTCTCCGACGCCGGGCGCGATCATGCCGTGACCGTGCTGCGCAAGCACCGCCTGGCCGAACGACTGCTCCTCGACGTCATCGGTTTGGAATGGCCGCTGGTACACGATGAGGCCTGCCGGTGGGAGCATGTCATGTCCGATGCCGTCGAGGCGCGCCTCGAGGCGCTGCTCGCCGACACCGACGTCGACCCCTACGGCAATCCCGTGCCCGGATCGGGACGCTGCGTTGATCCGCTTGAGTCCTCGATTGCCGAGGCGTGTGATCTTCACGGTGAGATCGCGGCGGCCACGGTCAGCCGCATCGGTGAGCCCGTCCAGGCCGACGTCGAGCTGCTGCGGGAAATCGAGCGCCTCGAGGTCGGCATGGGCGCGCGTGTTCGGCTGCGTCCCGAGGGCGAGGACGTGCACCTGTGCGGGTCGAGTGGCTCGGTGCGGATCCGGGGCCCGCTTGCCCTGCACTATTTCGTCGTCTGTGACGCCTAGTGACACTGATCTTCGCGTGCCCGCGGCCCTCCGGTCGCGGGCACGTGTGTTATCAAATCGTTATGTGGCGCGAGTCTCATCGCGTAGTTGTAATCAAAGTGTGACTTTCCGTGATCGGTCCGTTATTGTGGTCGTGTTGGACGCGCCGAGACGTGCTTTCGGCGGTCATATCCGCATCGTCATCGATCAGGAGACATCGAACGTGGCTAATCGCTCCGCTGCCCGCCACCGCGCGGCCTGCCGTCCCACGACTCCTCTTACTCACGCGGCCGCCGTCGTGACCTCTCCGGAAGCTCGCCGTAAGGCCGCCGTCCTCGCTTCCTCGGGTCTCGCTGTCGGCGTCATCGCCGCCCAGGGAACGGCCAACCTGGCCGTTGCAGAGACCTCGGGTTCCGATGCTGCGGCCCCCGTCCGCGCAGCCGTCAACGAGACGGTCACGGCCCCCGCAGGCGATTTCACCATCTCGCAGGCGTCGATGAAGGTCGTCGCGAAGCCCGTCGTTGCTCGCGAGACGCGCGCGGCGACGACGCCCGCGCGCACCCAGCAGGCGCAGGTGAGCACCGCCTCCTATGACGTGCCTCCTGTTTCCGCGGCGAGCGGATCGATCACGGCGATCGCCATGAACTACCTCGGCACGCCCTACGTCTACGGCGGGTCGACTCCTTCGGGCTTCGACTGCTCGGGCTTCGTCAAGTACGTCTACGCTCAGGCCGGTATCGCGGTTAACGGCCGCACCGACGCCTCGATCATGGCCGGTGGCACGAAGATCAGCCTCGCCGATGCTCAGCCCGGCGACATCTTGTGGCACAGCGGTCACGTCGGCATTTACCTGGGCAACGGCATGTACATCCATGCTCCCAAGCCGGGTGACGTCGTGAAGGTCTCGCCGATGCGCTACGGCGGCTTCACGACGGCCGTGCGGTACTAGTCGATTTTTCCATCGCTGCGGCGGGGAGAACCATTTTGCGGTTCTCCCCGCCGTAGTCGCGTTGTGGCGACGCAATCGAGCGGTGGGGCGAAATCGATTTCTGAGATTGAGCCGACGGGAGGGGCGGCGCGTTATCCTTAATGTGTGCCCGGTCACTACTGGGTCAGCAGAGGCGGTGTCCTAGGAGGTTGAGGATCATGTCTGTTCGAGACGTCATCGTTGTGGGAGTCGACGGATCTCGCGAGTCCCTAGAAGCGGCTCGGTGGGCAGCAGCCAGGGCCAAGCAGTCAGGCTGGGAGCTCGATATCGTGTGCGCCTACGCCCTCCCGTCATACACGGCCGCCTCCATGGATTCCGGCTTCGCCGCCGTTGACGACAACGCGATTGAGGCCAGTGCACAGGCTGTCGTCGCTGAGGCGGCAGAACACGTGGCGTCCTTCGGCGTCACCGTCGCTACGATCGCTCAGCAGGGGGATCCCACGGGAACCCTCGTCGAGTTGTCGAAGTCCGCCCGCATGGTCGTCGTCGGGACCCGCGGCGGTGGGGGCTTCGCCGACCGACTTCTTGGCGCAACCTCCTCGGCGCTGCCGGCCTATTCCCACTGTCCCGTCGTCGTCGTTCCCCGTCACCGCGAGGGCTCGGAATTCGTCCCGGTTGAACGCATCGTTGCCGGTGTCGACGGATCCCACCAGTCCTCGGCGGCGTTGGAGGCGGCCGTGGGCGAGGCCGCGGCCTGGGACGCAACGCTCACGGCGGTAGAGGCTGTTCCCATGGCGTCGAGTGCCGGCTCGTTGGCGTGGCTTCCCCCCGCAGTCGACCGCTCCGAGATCCTCTCGGACGTGCGCTCTCAGCTGCGCACGCTGTGCGACCACGCGAGCGCTGACACCGACGTCACCGTGCGGGCACACGCGCTCGACGGAAATGCCGCGATGCTGCTCGCAGAGTTCTCGACCGCGGTTGATCTCGTCGTCGTGGGTTCGCGCGGTCGCGGCGGGGTGCGCGGTTTGCTCTTGGGGTCGACGTCGCAGTCGGTGCTGTCGCATTCGATGTGTCCCGTTCTCGTGGTGCCGTCGCGTCGCAGCGAGGACGAGCACACTCCCAGGCCGAAGTGGCGACGCCGTTAGTCGTGGGCGAAAGGCAATTTCTAGGGTGAGGGCATGCGGACGTATCAGGGGCTAGGGCTGACCGGTCCGAGCGTGCAGACGCGACGCGCGATTGGAAACCTCATCGACGCCTGGGAAGCGGCGCCCGAGACGGTGCTGCGCCCAGCGACAGGCTGGTGGGCAGCGGCGTGTGTCGATGGGCGCGACGTCGAATGGGGAGGCGGCGAGCAACACTTTCCGCGCCTCGCCGGTGGTGGCGTGAGCGCGTTCGCCGGGATGCTGCTCGCCGGTGCGTGGGCTGATGACGCAGAGACCCCGCGTGCCCTCGCCGAGCGCTTCGTCGGCCTCGTCCACGCAGCCGGATGGCCCGTCGTCTTTCACGTCGACGAAATGGCGGGGCAGCGGCGTTCGGGCTGCGGAGCGGCGGACGGGTGGGGGCTCATCCTCAGCCTCATCGGGCGAGACGAGAAGGGCGTCCACGCCTTTCTCGAGGCACTCGGGCGCGGCATGCCGCGCGAGGAGCATCGCGAGCGCGCGCGCATTCTCGCGCACGATCCTCCGCGCGGTCCCGAGCTTCGCGAGGCTTTTGCCCTGGCGGCAACCGAACCCGAACCCGTCATGGTGGGTGCCCATCGCGAGGTCGCGACCATCATCAACATGTGTCCTGGAACGACGATTGACAGGGCACGCGTCAATCGGGCGCTTACGGACGTGGGGGTCGAGGAGCCGCAAGTCTTCGTCTGTGACGCGTGGGCGGCGGCGCCGATGGCGCGGGCACTCGCCCCGCTCATCGACGCCGATGTCGCTGACGTCGAGATGACGATGTTGGCCTATGCGATGGCAGCGCTCGTCGTCCTGGGGGGCGAGGCCATGCCGTGGGCACTATTGCGCGCCGACGCAGGGGCCGACTAAACCCCGTCGGCCGACAGCCGAGTGTGAATACGCGTGTGGGCGGGGTCCTCCCCGCCCACACGCGTATGAGCTGGCCTAGAAGTGGGACACGACGACGGTTCCCGTGGGAGCCCAGTTGTAGAACCATCCGGCCTCGCCGACGGGCAAGTTGATGCACCCGTGCGATCCACCGGCGGCACCGGGGCCAAAGGACGAGCGCCACGGTGCCCCGTGCAGCGCATAGCCCTGGTAGAAGTACGTCGCGTAGGGGACGTTTTCTGTCTTGTAAGGGGTGCCGTCGGCGTTAAAGCCGCGCATCGTGTCCGAGCGGACCTTGCGCTCGACGGCGAAGCGGCCGGTCACGGTCGGAGTTTCCGGGGCACCCGGGACCATGTAGACCGGTCCACGAACGACGGTGGCACCCTCGTACGCGGTCGTCGTGCGCGTGGAGAGGTTGATGTCGATCCACTTTTCGCCGGGGGCTGCCGGGTAGGCAAGTTTCTCGGCACCGGCGGCAATCACGGTGTCTTTCCACTCGGCCTTATTGACAGCCGTCTCGAAGGCACCGGTATAGGCCTTGCCATCGCTGAGCGAGGTGACGATGCCCTGGGTGACGGCGTCACCGTTCGCGACGTTCACGCCGTCAACGGCCTTGACCTTTTCGAGGACGACGTCGCCCTTCTCGTTGACGTAGCGGCTGCCGTCGACCCGGGTGACGAGCAACGGCTTGGCCGCGGCATCAACCCACTGCTTGACCGCGTCGGTGTTGAGGGTCGCCGTGGTGGCTTCCTGGCCGATCGCCGGCACGTTGACCCAGGACATGCGCTGCTTGACGTCCGGGGTCGCCGTGGAATCTCCGACGCTCACGGTGACTGCCGGGCTCAGCAGCGAGTTTGCCTGCTCGGCGAGCTTGTTCGCGTCGTCGAGGGTCTTCATGGGCTCGATATCGCCCAACGTCGTCTTCAACGTGTAATCGGCGTCGGTGCCGATGACGCTTTCGGCCCCTTTGAGCAGCGAGCTGGGCGCCACTCCGTGGCCCTTCTTGCCATCAACCGCGACGAACTTTCCTGCCGCCTCGTCGGCATGCACGCTCGGCTCCGTGGCCGGGAAAGCGCCGTCGACGCCTTCGGTGAGCGAGGACGCAAACGCGTTGAGCGTGGCGTCATCCCACGTGAGTACGGGGCGAATGCGGGTGTCGACAAAGGGGGCCGAGAAATAGTTGGAGAGCGAACCGTTACCAGCGAGCGCCTGGCTGGCCGTCTTGTTGGCGTCGACGTGGACGCCAAGATCGGCTAGCGACGCGGTCTTTGTGTTGAGCCCCTCGCCGGTGACGGTGAGCTTATGAGACTTTTCGGCGTGCGAGATCATCTGGGTGATCTCGCCACGCGTCATTCCTGATACCGAGGTCTGTCCGATCATCGTGCCCGGCAGCGCGCGATGACCGGCGCCGTAGTAGATGCCGTAGCTGGCCGCAGCCGCGACGATGGCGACGCCGGCAATCGTGCCGCCGACGACGACCATCTTGGTGCGGCGTGACCATGCCGACCAGCGCCCACGTTTCCGGGATGCGTCGCCCGAAGCCATGGGGGTGATGGTGCGTGTTTCGTTATCTGACATCCCTGATCCTCACAGGATTTTCTCGCGTATCAGCGCGGTAAAGACGACTGTTACCTCTGTGCGCGAGTCTAGAGGTGTCGCTTGGGCGATACCACCGATAACGCCCGGGAGGACGCCTTTCGTGAGCAAATCCTCATCGACCCTCATCGACAGGTCGGACTCAGGCGCGCATAATGGCTGGTGGTCCCGGTTCACCGCGCGTCTTTCGCGTGGACCCGGCATCCTCGAATTCCTTAAGGAGACGAACCATGAAGCCTGGTATTCACCCCGCCTACGGGCCGACACAGGTCACGTGCACGTGCGGTAACTCGTTTGAAACTCGCTCGACCGCGCCGTCGGGAACCATCCGCGTCGAAGTTTGCTCGGCGTGCCACCCGTTCTACACGGGTAAGCAGAAGATCCTCGACTCCGGCGGCCGCGTGGCTCGCTTCGAGGCTCGCTACGGCAAGCGTTCGCGCTCGAACTAACGCGTGTGTTCGGCGGGCGGTCGGGTGTTCCGGCCGCCCGCCGAACGTATGTGCCCACCGCGGCGGGCATACTAGGTGTGACCGTCCATGATCGATCTTTCAAGGAGCAGGCGTGGCCCTTTCCCTTTCGCTCGATGACTTCCAGGCGATCTACGACGAGCACCGTGACGTCGAACAGAAGATGTCCGACCCCGCGGTGCTGTCGGATCCGGCGAAGGCCCGCCCCCTGGGACGCCGCTACGCCGAACTTGGGCGGATGACCGCGGCGATCGACGAGTGGAAGGCCGCGGGCGAGGACCTTGAGGTCGCCCGCGAACTGGCCGAAGACGACGCGTCGATGGCCGAGGAAATCCCCGCGCTCACGGAGCGCCTGACGGCGGCGGAAGCAGCGCTGACGAAGGTGTTGGCCCCGCGTGATCCCGACGACGCCCGTGACGTCATCATGGAGATCAAAGCCGGTGCCGGTGGTGAGGAATCGGCGCTGTTTGCCGCGGATCTCATGCGGATGTATACCCGCTACGCCGAGGTGCGCGGCTGGAGTGTGCAGGTGCTCGGCGCGACGGAATCCGATCTTGGCGGAATTAAGGACGCCCAGATCGCCATCAAGGCCAAGGGCAATCCGGCCCCCGAAGATGGGGTGTGGGCGGCTCTGAAGTACGAAGGCGGGGTCCACCGCGTCCAGCGCGTTCCCGTCACCGAGTCGCAGGGACGCATCCACACCTCCGCTGCCGGCGTCCTCGTCATGCCCGAGGCCGAGGAGACCGGCGAGATCGAGATCGACATGAACGATCTGCGCATCGACGTCTTTCGCTCATCGGGTCCCGGCGGGCAGTCGGTGAACACGACGGATTCGGCGGTGCGCATCACCCACGTGCCGACGGGCATCGTCGTGTCGATGCAAAACGAAAAGTCGCAGATTCAAAATCGCGAGGCGGCGATGCGAGTGCTGCGCTCGCGACTGCTGGCCGAGGAACAGGCCAAACGTGAGGCCGAGGCGGCCGAGGCTCGCCACTCTCAGGTGCGCACCGTCGACCGCTCTGAACGCATTCGCACGTACAACTTCCCCGAGAACCGCATCGCAGATCACCGCACGGGATACAAGGCCTACAACCTCGACGCCGTGCTGGGAGGCGATCTCCAACCCGTCATCGATTCGGCGATCGAGATGGACGAGGCCGAGCGGTTGAAGAAGTTCGGCGAGGACGCCTAGGTGCGACTGGCTCATGCCCTGCACGAGGGCGCCTACGTGTTGGCCGAGGCCGGCGTGGATGCCCCGATGGCGGACGCGCGAGTCCTTGCCGAGCACGTGATTGGCGCCCCGCTGTACGCGGCCGCCGGCGATCTCGACGATGCCGCGTGGTCGCGCTACATGGCGCTCATCGGTCGGCGGGCGGCGCGCGAGCCGCTCCAACACATCACGCAGCGAATGGCATTTCGCTTCCTCGATCTTCACGCTCGTGACGGGGTGTTCGTCGTGCGGCCCGAAACGGAATGGGTTGTCGATAGTGCGATTGAGCGGTCGCGCCATCTCGTCGACGCTGGTCGGCGTCCCCTCGTGCTCGACTGGTGCGCAGGCTCCGGCGCCATTGGCATTGCTCTGGCCACCGAGGTCGCCGGCATTGACGTCATCGCCGTCGAGATCGACGCCGCGGCCTGCGATCTTGCCCGGCTCAATGCCCGCGAGCACGTTCCCGCGCCGGGCTCGACGTGGAACCTCGTGCACGCCGACGCGTGCGACGAACAGGTGCTGGCCGAATACGACGGTGACGTCGACATCATCGTGACGAATCCGCCCTACGTCGTCGCGGATACGATCAGTCAGCCCGAGGCCCTGCGCGATCCCGCGCGCGCTCTGTACGGGGGAGGCCCGGACGGCCTCGACGTTCCGCGCGCGCTCGTGCGGCGAGCGCAGCGGGCACTGGCTGCCGACGGCCTCCTTGTCATGGAACACGGCGAGGAGCAGGGGCCGGCGCTCGTGGAAGCTGCCAGGGCATGCGGCTTCGAGGCGCGCGCGTGTCGCGACGCCACCGGACGGGTCCGGTGGCTCGAGGCCTACTCGCCGGGTGCGCAGCGATCGTGAGAGACTGCGCATATGGTCGACGTCATCTCCACCCCGCTTAGCCCCGGCGATCGCGCACGAGTCAAGGAATGCCTCGCCGCCGACAACCTCATCGTCGTGCCGACCGACACCGTCTACGGTATTGCGGCACGCATCGATTCTCCGACGGCGGTTAAGGCGCTCGTCGGTGCCAAGGGGCGTCACCTGAGGCTAGCGCCGCCCCCTGTCCTCATCGGTTCGCTTGACCAGGTCGACCTGTTGTGCAGCGAGTGGCGTCCCCGAGCGGCGGCGCTCGCCGAGAAGTTTTGGCCGGGACCGCTCTCGATCGTCGTTCCGGCCCGCACCGAGGCGCTGGGGTGGGACACGCGCGTCCACGACGGCACCGTTGCCCTGCGCCAGCCCAATCATCCCGAGTTGCAGGCGCTGCTCACCGAGATCGGTCCCCTTGCGGTGACGTCGGCGAATATCCACGGCTTGCCGCCGGCGACGACCATCGAGGCGGCCCAGGACACCTTCGGCGAGCGCGTCGGACTCTACATCGATGATGGTCCCACCGAGGGGCCGGTTCCCTCGACGATCGTCGCCGTCGTGCGCGAGCTGTCGTGGAAGGTGTTGCGCGTCGGACAGATTCCCGGCGACGACGTCAAGGCCGTCCTGCGGAGCTGCGGGTGAAGGCGTACCTCCTGCTCGCCTGCCTCGCGATGGCGTTCACCTACCTGGCGACCCCGATTGTGCGTCGCCTCGCCCTCGCGTGGCACGCGCTGACGCCCGTGCGCGACCGCGATGTTCATACCCATCCGATTCCGCGGCTGGGGGGCATCGCGATGACGTGGGGCTTCGCGGCGACGATGATTGTCGGCTCGCGCTTCCCCTACTTCCACGAGTTCTTTACCTCGGCGCAAGCGTGGTGGATTCTCGCGGGAGCATGCGCGATTTGCGCGCTGGGCGTCATTGACGACGTGTGGGATCTCGACTGGTGGGCCAAACTCGCCGGCCAGCTGTTCATCGTCGGCCTCGTTGCGTGGAATGGCGTCCAGGTCGTCTCGTTCCCCCTCTTCGGCGTCACCGTCGGCTCGGCGCGAGTCTCGATAGCCGTCACCGTCCTCGTCATCGTCACGGCGACCAACGCTGTGAACTTTGTCGACGGCCTCGACGGATTGGCCGCGGGAACGGTCGCCATCGGGGCCGGCGGATACTTCGTCTACACGTATTTGCTCGTGAGGATGACGAATGCCCAGTCCTACGCATCGGTGACAGCGATGCTCATGGTGGTCCTCGTCGGGATCTGCCTGGGCTTTCTGTGTTTCAACTTTCACCCGGCAACGATCTTCATGGGGGACTGCGGGGCCATGCTGCTCGGCTACGTCGTCGGCGTCGCCTTCATTCTCGTTACCGGACAGATCGACACGACGGTGTTCGGCCACGCCCAGATGCTGCCGGCAATCCTGCCCTTCGTCTTGCCCGTGGCGACCCTCATGCTGCCACTGCTCGACATGACGATGGCCGTCGTGCGACGCCTGCGCGCCGGCCAGACGCCGTTCCATCCCGACCGCAAGCACCTGCACCATCGCCTGCTCGCCGCCTCACATTCGCATCGCAAGGCGGTCGTCCTCATGTATGCGCTGTCAGCGGCGGTCGCCGTGGGTGCCATCAGCTTCCTCGTGTTGCCGTGGCCGGGCGCGCTGGGATTGAGCGGGACGCTTGCACTCGTCGTGATGGGCCTCCTCGTCGTCGCACTGCCGGGCATGCGCCAGAAGTACGTGCCCTGGGTCGATCGCGTGTGGCAGCACCATGGCTAAGCCCCGACCACGCACGGCACAGGCAGCGCGCCGCGCGATGCTGCGCGCCCAACTCGGCGTGAGCCTCGGCCTCGGCCTCGCCTACGCGGTGGCCGGCGCGGTCGTGGGGCACGCCGATGTTGTCGCGCTCGCGGCGGGTGTGGCAATCCTCGGGGTATGTCTCGTCGCCATCAGCGCTCTCGTCAGCGCTCGCCAGCTGGCGGCCCTATCCTCGGCGCTGACGACTCAGCTCGTCGGGATGTGCGTGAAAGCCGGGTGCCTCCTCGTGTTCGTCATCATCGCCGACGCCCTGGCGTGGCCGCGTGACATGGCCGGAGTGGGAGCGATCCTCCTGCTGGTCGCCCAGGCGGTAGCGGCGGCCGTGGCGATTCACCGCACCCGTGTGAGCCTTCTCGATTCGACCGAGACGAGTGGGACGTAGGTCATATCGGAGGCGAAGTCGCCTGGCGCGCATACCTATTCGATAGAGTGAGCGTCGTGCCGAAGGAAACGCGCGGACCCAGGGCCGTGTCGACGCGGGGCGGGTCATGGCGATCCGTATTCGCGCGCTAAACTGGTGAGCGTTGCGCTGGCATCTAGGAGGCCAAGACATGCCGAGTCTGGGGCAAGGGAGGTTCCCTCGTGGGTAGTGCGAGTGTGCTCGCAAGTAGCGGGGTTGTAGCGGCCGGTTTTCACGCTCCCAGCATCGACGAGCTGTACCCGGACCCGTACGCGTTTATCGGTACCCCGTTCGAGATGAACGCAGTGACGACGAACCGCCTCGTCATGCTCGTCGCTTTTGTCGTGTGCGCCCTGCTGTATGTGACCCGGGCGAAGGTCGTCCCCGGGCGCGCCCAAACGGTGTTTGAATCGGCGCTGCTCTTTTGCCGCGAGTCGATCGCCGAGCAGATCCTCGGGCGCACCATGGGGCGTAAGTACGAGAAGCACATCATGTCGATCTTCTTCCTCGTGCTGTTCATGAATCTCGCCGGCATCATCCCCGGCCTCAACCTGGCCGGGACCGCTCTGCCGGGGATGCCCCTGCTCCTCGCCGTCTTCTCGTGGCTGTTGTTTATCTGGGCAGGTATTCGCGAACAGGGTGGGCTGAAGTTCCTCAAATCCCAGCTGTTTCCGCCCAACGTGCCGTGGGTCCTCTACATCTTGTTGACCCCGATCGAGTTCGTCTCGACGTTCATCGTCCGCCCGTTCACGCTGTTCGTTCGTCTTCTCGCCAACATGGTCTCGGGCCACTTCCTGTTGACCCTGACGCTGGTGGGAACCAACTTCTTCGTCTTCTCGGCGCTGGGCGCGATGAAGGGCTTTGGGCTGCTGACGTTGGCCGCCGCACTGGCCTTCACGCTGTTCGAAATGCTCGTCGCGTTTTTGCAGGCCTACATTTTTGCCATCCTGACCGCCGTCTACATCAACTTGTCTGTGCACGCGCACTGATTGGATCTGCTGTCCCATCTGGGCAGTCCGACAACACAAAGGAAAGAAACATGACTGGTTCCATTGCCGTCCTCGCAACGATCGGTTACGGTCTGGCCACCCTCGGCCCCGGCATCGGCCTGGGGATCCTCATCGGTAAGACGCAGGAGGCGACGGCTCGCCAGCCCGAGCTGCGTGGGTCGTTCTCGACGACGATGTTCATCGGTATCGCCTTCGTTGAGGCTCTGGCGCTGATCGGCGTCATCATGGGCTTCCTCTTCCGCGCGTGATCGTCATGTACGCGATGAATCTTCTTCCGGCCGCCGCGGAAGGGGAGACGCCGAACCTGCTGTTCCCGACGCTTCCCGACCTCGTGTGGTCGGCCATCACCATCGCGATCGTCTTCGTCGTCATGTGGCGCTTTGTCGTGCCGACGTTCACCAAGACGATCGATGAGCGAAACGCCGAGATCGAACGCGGGGTTTCCCTGTCGAAAGAGGCCGAGAACATCGTGGCCAACGCCCGCACGCAAGCCGACGCCGAGGTGGCTAAGGCGCGCGTTGAGGCGTCCGACATTCGCGCCCAGGCTCAGGAGCACGCCGCAAAGACCGTCGCACAGGCGAAGTCGCAGGCTGATCAGGAAGCCCGCCGCATTGTCGAGCGTGCGCAGCGCGAGATCGACGCGAACCGGCAGGCCGCCGAGATCTCGCTGCGCACCGACGTGGGGCTGCTCGCGTCCGAGCTGGCCGAAAAGATCGTCGGCGAGCAGCTGAAAGACCGCGAGTTGTCGGGACGCGTCATCGATCGCTTCCTCGATTCGCTGGAGGTTGAGGCCTCCCAGAAAGGCTGAGTGAGAGTTCATGCGGGCATCCAGTGAGGCGGCGCGGGAAGCCGGTCGCGACCGTCTGATCGCGCTCATTGCCGAGGACGGCGAGACGGCACAAACCCTGTCGGGTGAGTTGTTCGCCCTCGCCGACCTCCTTAATGACCAGCCGAAGGTCGCGGCAGCGCTCACCGATCCCACCCGCGCCGGTGAGGATCGGGCGCGGTTGGCCGAACGGTTGTTGACGTCGGTGACGCCGGCGTGCCGCGACATCGTGGCGACGATGGCCCGGCAGCGGTGGTCGCACATCGATGACCTCGCTCATGCCGCCGACGACCTGGGTGCTCAGGCTCTCGCAATCCACGCGCGTTCGCGCGGGGTCAGCGAGCAGCTGCGCAACGATCTTTTTGATGCCGAAGAGGTGATTGCGAATCACCGTGACCTTCGCATCACGCTGAGCGAACGCGGTCAACTGAGCGCGGGCGATCGCGTTGGCATCATTCACCGGATCTTTGACGGAAAAGTCTCGCAGGACGCGGTGACCCTTCTCGAACGCGCTGTGCGGGCGGAGGGGGCGGGGCATATTGCCTCGACGCTTCGCCGCTACCGCGACGACGTCGCGGCTATCGAGGGAGTGACCATCGCGACGGTGCACGCGGCGACGACGCCCACCGAGGAGCAGGTGGAACGCCTGCGGCGCGCATTGAGCACGAAGATGGGGTGCGACGTCGTCCTCAACGTCGCCCAAGACCCCGAACTTGTAGGGGGCATGCGCGTGAGCGTCGGCTCCACAATTTATGACGGCACGATCCGTTCGGCACTCGACGAGGCCGAGCGGCGCCTGGCCGGAAAGGCCCGCGCGTAGGCGCGAAAGGGAGGGAGAGACAACTCATGGCTGAACTGTCCATCACGACCGATGACATCCGGGACGCGCTGAACGAGTACGTTCGCGACTTTGACCCCCAACGCGCGAGCGAGGAAGAAATCGGCGTCGTCGTTCAGGCGGCCGACGGCATTGCTCGCGTCGAGGGACTGCCCGGTGTCATGGCGAACGAGCTCGTTCGCTTCAGCGACGGGTCCCTCGGGCTGGCCATGAACCTCGATGAGCGCGAGATCGGCTGCATCGTCCTCGGGGATTACTCAGGTATTGAGGAGGGCGACGAGGTCCACCGCACGGGTGAGGTCCTTTCGGTCCCCGTCGGAGACGGCTACCTCGGTCGCGTCGTCGACCCCATGGGAAACCCGCTCGACGGGCTTGGCGACATCGCCGATCTCGAGGGGCGACGTGCGCTCGAGCTCCAGGCTCCCGGTGTCATGCACCGCAAGTCCGTTCACGAGCCGCTGCAGACCGGCCTGAAGGCCATCGACTCCATGATCCCGATCGGGCGCGGCCAGCGCGAGCTCATCATCGGCGACCGTCAGACGGGTAAGACGACGATCGCCACCGACACGATCATCAACCAGCGCGAGAACTGGGAGTCGGGGGATCCGAATAAGCAGGTCCGCTGCATCTACGTCGCGATCGGGCAGAAGAACTCGACGATTGCTTCGCTGCGCAACACCCTCGAGGCCGGCGGCGCCATGGAATACACGACGATCGTCGCCTCGCCGGCATCTGATCCCGCCGGCTTCAAGTACCTGGCTCCCTACACGGGATCGGCCATCGGCCAGCACTGGATGTACGGCGGCAAACACGTTCTCATCGTCTTCGACGATCTGTCGAAGCAGGCTGAGGCCTACCGCTCGGTGTCGCTGCTGCTGCGTCGTCCGCCGGGGCGCGAAGCCTACCCGGGCGACGTCTTCTACCTGCACTCGCGTCTGCTCGAACGCTGTGCCAAGTTGTCGGACGAGCTGGGCGGCGGGTCGATGACCGGCCTGCCGATCATCGAGACGAAGGCGAACGACGTCTCCGCCTACATTCCGACGAACGTCATCTCGATCACCGACGGACAGATCTTCCTCCAGTCCGACCTATTCAACGCCAACCAGCGCCCGGCCGTCGACGTCGGCATTTCGGTCTCGCGCGTCGGCGGCGACGCCCAGATCAAGGCGATGAAGAAGGTCGCGGGAACGCTGAAGATTACGCTGGCCCAGTACCGCTCGATGGCGTCGTTCGCGATGTTCGCCTCCGACCTGGATGCGACGACGAAGCGCCAGCTCAACCGCGGTGAGCGGCTCATGGAGCTGCTCAAGCAGTCGCAGACGTCGCCGTTCGAAGTCGAAGATCAGGTCTGCTCGATCTGGGCGGGAACCAACGGCTACCTCGACGACATCGAATTGGCCAAGGTGCGCGATTTTGAGCGCGATTTCCTCGACTACCTCCACCAGCACACGTCAGTGCCCGACACAATCAAGTCGACCGGTGAGCTGAGCGAGGACACGGAAAACGAACTGAAGGAAGCCGTCGAGGCATTCCGTCGCACGTTCGTCACCGAGGGCAAGGCGCTCAGCGGCCAGGTTGACCTCGCCGAGGAAGACATCGTCGAGCCGGAATACGCCGAGGAGACGATCACGCGGGGTAAGCGAGGCTAGATATGGCCGGACTTCAACGCGTTTACAAGCAGCGAATTCGGTCGACCGAGACCCTGGCAAAGGTGTTTCGGGCGATGGAACTCATCGCTGCCTCGCGCATCGGTGCTGCCCGCGATGCCGCGTCCTCGGCCAACCCGTTCGACCGCGCGATCACACATGCGGTGGCGGCGCTCACTCAGCACTCGACGATCGAGCACCCGATGACGTGCGAGCGCACGGACACCAAGCGGGTCGCGATCCTCGCCGTTACCGCGGATCGCGGGATGGCCGGGGCATATTCGGCGTCGATCTTGCGCGCATGCGACGATCTCGTCGAGCGGTTGCGCGAGTCGGGCCGGGAGCCGGAACTCTACGTCGCCGGACGACGCGCACGCTCGTACTACAGCTATCGCGGCATCGAGGTGGCTGGTGCCTGGGAGGGCGAATCTGACCGTCCCAGCGAGCAGATGAGCGACGACATCGCGCGCACCCTCACCGACCGACGTTTATGGCGCCGGCCGAGGACGGAGGAATCGCCGAGGTCTATGTGCTCTACACCCGCTTCCACAACATGGTCAAGCAGGTTCCCGAGATTCGTAAGGTGCTGCCGTTGAAGGTCGTCGACGACACCGACCGCGACTACCTCCTCGACGAGGGCCTGATTCCCGAATCCGTGCCCGAGCGGATCATGCCGCTGTACGAGTTCGAGCCCAGCCCCGAAGTCGTTCTCGACATGTTGCTTCCCATGTATGTGCGCTCGCGCATTCGCAACGCCCTGTTGCAATCGGCGGCGTCAGAGCTGGCCAGCCGGCAGACGGCGATGCACACGGCGAACGACAACGCCCACGAGATGATCGCCACCTACACCCGGTTGGCGAATGCGGCCCGTCAGGCCGAGATCACCACCGAGATCACGGAAATTGTGTCCGGAGCCGACGCGCTGAGCGGCAGCTAGGACAACTGAGTAAGGAATAGACGATGACTGATACCACTGAGGCGACCGTTGGTCGGGTGGCCCGTGTCACCGGCTCGATTGTCGACGTTGAATTTGCGCCCGACGCGATGCCGGACATGTACAACGCCCTGCGCACGACGATTACCATGCCTGACGACGATGGCGGCCACACCGAGCAGGAGCTGACCCTCGAGGTCGCTCAGTACCTCGGCGACAACATGGTCCGCTGCCTCGCGCTCAAGCCGACCGACGGCCTCGTGCGCGGGCAGAAGGTCACCGACACGGGATCGGCGATCACCGTTCCCGTCGGCGATGTCACCCGTGGCCACGTGTTCAACGTGACCGGTGAGTGCCTCAACCTCGCGGACGGCGAGGAGCTTGAGATCACCGAGCGGTGGCCGATTCACCGCCAGCCCCCGGCTTTCGATCAGATCGAGTCGCAGACACAGATGTTCGAGACGGGCATCAAGGTCATCGACCTGCTGACACCCTACGTGCAAGGCGGCAAGATCGGTTTGTTCGGTGGTGCCGGCGTCGGCAAGACCGTTCTCATTCAGGAACTCATTCAGCGCGTGGCCCTCGACCACGGCGGCGTCTCGGTGTTCGCCGGCGTCGGTGAGCGCACCCGTGAGGGCAACGACCTCATTCACGAGATGGAAGAGGCCGGCGTTTTCGACAAGACGGCGCTCGTGTTCGGTCAGATGGACGAGCCGCCGGGGACGCGTCTGCGCATCCCGTTGACGGGGCTGACGATGGCCGAGTATTTCCGCGACGTGAAGAATCAGGACGTGTTGTTGTTCATTGACAACATCTTCCGCTTCACCCAGGCCGGCTCTGAGGTGTCGACGCTGTTGGGCCGGATGCCCTCCGCGGTGGGCTACCAGCCCAACCTCGCCGACGAGATGGGCCAGCTTCAGGAGCGCATCACCTCGGCCGGTGGACACTCGATCACGTCGATGCAGGCCATCTACGTGCCCGCCGACGACTACACCGACCCCGCTCCCGCGACGACGTTCGCGCACCTGGATGCGACGACCGAACTCTCGCGTGACATCGCCGCGCGCGGTCTCTACCCGGCGGTCGACCCGCTGGCATCGACATCGCGACTGCTCGATCCCGCGCTCGTGGGGAAGGAACACTACGAGGTCGCCACGCGCGTGAAGTCGATCCTGCAGAAGAACAAGGAACTCCAGGACATCATCGCTATCCTCGGCGTCGACGAGCTGTCGGAAGAAGACAAGGTCACGGTTGCGCGTGCGCGCCGCATCGAGCAGTTCCTGTCGCAAAACACCTACATGGCCGAGAAGTTCACGGGCGTCGCGGGCTCGACGGTGCCGCTGTCCGAGACCATCGAGGCGTTCAAGCGCGTGTGCGAGGGACACTACGATCACGTCCCCGAGCAGGCATTCTTCAACATCGGCGGCATCGAGGATCTCGAACGCAACGCCAAGGCGATGGCCGAGGACTGAGCGGCGCGGGAAGGAGTGGCAGATGGCTTTGCAGGTCAGCATCGTCAGCCGTCAGGCCGAGCTGTTTCGCGGCGAGGCCACCCACGTGGCAATTCCGACGGTGACCGGCTCCCTGGGGATCCTCCCGGGTCGCCAGCCTCTGCTCGCCGCGATGCAGGCGGGCACGGTCGACCTCACGCTCGTCGGTGGCGGCACCCGAAGCATCGACGTCGACGAGGGGTTTGCGTCGGTGGATGAGGACGAGGTCACCATCGTCGTCGACCGTCAGATAGGGGATCAAAGCGAGTAGGCTAGGTCCATGAATCCCTGGATCTGGTGGCTGCTTGTCGCGATTGCGTGCGTCGCGCTTGCCTGTGTGAGCGCGACGTTCGCGTATCTGTTCAAGTTGCGCCGCAGGTTCAAGGGCGACGGCTCGTTCCTCGCGTCCTACCGTGCTTCCGCCGGTGATGGGTGGACCGAAGGATTTTGTTCTTACGAGGCGACAGCGCTGAGCTGGTACAAGCTCGTCTCGCTGTCGATGCGTCCCCACAAGACGTGGTCGCGATCGGGGATGAGCCTCGGGCATGCAACGAGGCGAACAGATAACGAGGGAACCGTGTGGATTGCTGTGCCGGTCACAGCCGATGGCCACCGGTTCTTTCTTTTTCTCTCCGAGGCCGACTATAACGGGTTGATCTCGTGGTGCGAGGCGGCACCGCCGGCGCGCCCGACGACGGGGGTCACCTACTCGCTCGACTAGCGCGCCGGGGCGGCTGTTAGGATCTTCTCCCGTGCGTGTGTGTGTTGCTGAGTGCAGTGTCGAGTATTCGGGACGCCTGGATGCCCATCTTCCTCGGGCAATCCGCCTCGTCATGGTGAAGGCCGACGGATCGGTGCTCATTCACGCCGACGGGGGATCCTATAAGCCGTTGAACTGGATGGCACCGCCGTGCACGCTGAGCGAGCGCGCGCCTGACGAGGACGAGGTCGCCGGCGAGGTCGAGAGAGTGTGGGAGGTCCGCCAGACCAAGACGGGTGACATGTTGCGTATCAGCATCCACGAGATGATCTCTGAATCCACCTACGACCTCGGCGTCGATCCCGGGCTTGTCAAGGACGGGGTGGAAAAACACCTGCAAGCCCTCCTCGCTGATTCGCTTGAGGGCGTACTGGGAATGGGATGGCGCCTCGTGCGTCGCGAATACCCGACTCCCGTTGGCCCCGTCGATCTGCTTGCCATCGATCCCGAGGGCATCCACGTGGCCATTGAGGTCAAGCGCCGCGGCGAGATCGATGGCGTCGAACAGTTGACGCGTTACCTCGAGCTGCTGCGTCGCGATCCCCGTTTGGCAGATATTCGGGGAATGTTTGCGGCTCAGGAAATCAAGCCGCAGGCGCGCACCCTCGCCGAAGATCGTGGCATCGCGTGTGTCGTGCTCGACTACGACGCGATGCGCGGCATGGATGATCCCGACTCGCGTCTGTTCTGAGTGACGCGCTAGGACGTGACCAGCGACGTCGCGAGTAGCCGGGTGAGCTGCTGCGTGTGATCGTTCCCAGACGGGGAATCAATGACGGCTTGGGCCTCGGGGCTAACCTGCACCATGACTCCCTTCTCAATGCTGATGTGGTCGGCGTAGACGATGATGGCGATGGTGCGTGGCAGCGCGTCGGCATTTGGGCTGATTGTCGGCGCGAGCAGACCCGGGAATTGGTAGCCATCAACGTTGGCGAGTACGTCGTGGGGTGCCGCCTGTGCAGAGGTGATGACGAGATGGAATGGAGCGGGTAGCCGCGTCGTCTCGGCGGCGTGCGCGACGGCGCGCTCATCGAAGAGATTGCCCGGGTCGGTGACGGTGATGCTGGCGGGCTTGTAGCTACTGGTGGTGTCGACGGGTGTCGTCCACGACGTGACCCGGCGTTCGGTGGGACTATACGTGCCGATCGAGGCCCACGTGAGGGCCCCGACGATGATGAGGACAACGATCCAGCGACCCCAATCACCGGGCGTGCTCAACCGCGCCCACCCGGGAGCACGGTAGCGAGCCGTGTCAGGAATATCGGTGAGCGCGCGCCAGCCGAGATCCTCTTCACTGAGGTGGTCGCTGACGTCGTCGAGTCCGCGGACGATGGCCGTTGCCCGCCACTGCGTCGCCATGCGATCGAGCTGGCGAAGCGCACGGGTTCCCCCGTAGCGGTCCGTGAGCACGGATTCGCTCAGCTGGATGAGAGCGTGCTGATCGACGGCATTCATCGTGGGAGCGAGAGTCGCGCATGTCATCACCTCGCGTTCCCACTGATGACGCCAGCCGGGACCGCGCGAGAGGATAGAGCGTACGCGCCACAACGATGCCTGCTGCAAAGAGACGAGCTGAGCCAGCCGTGCCTGTTCGTCAAGGGGTCCCGCTCCCTCGGAGCCACGGCCAGCGACCGCGAGCGCGCGGTTGAGATTCTGGGTCCAGCGCTGCCACCGCTCGTTGAGAGTCGACTCGTAGGCCGGGTAGGCGGTGGAGAGGGACAGGACTTCAAGTTCGAGGCGATCGGTGTCCATCACGGCGCGCGTGAGGTAGCGATCAACGCGGGCCGCCATGGCGCGCGTGCGCGAGCGTGAGCGGTGGATCGCCGAGGCCGCGCCGCCCACGATGACGAAGGCGATGAGCGCGGCCCCGCCGGTGCAGACTCCGAGGACGAGCGGGTGGATACGGGTACGAGCAATCGGCGCCAGGCCGGCGGTCGTGATGCCCCGCGAGATGTGAGCGGTTGCCACGAGGCCGTTCCACACGAGAAGGTCGGGTGCCGAGTTCGACATGACGATACGCGGCGAGCCACTGGCGCCGTGGTAGGACGCCTTATCCAGGTTTCCTCGCAGTTTCGCCTCGCCGGCGAAGACGTAGGGGATCAGGCGTTCTGCGCTATCGGAGTACAGCACCACCACGACGATGCCGGTTTCTGAGACCGGCACGTACGCCCGATCCGTCGGCAGGGAGGCGGCCCCTTCGACCGGCTTGAGCACGGGCGAGAGGCAGCGTGACAGGTCGATGTTCGCCTCATCTGAGCACGCGTCGATCTCGCGCACGGCGACGACGATGTCCGGTGAGGCGGCGGTCGCGAACCCTAGGTGGCTCAGATTCTCACGCAGAACGTCAGCCGACTTCACGAGGCCATCGGGGTCGTCGATCGTCACCGAAGCCGGATGGCGCAGTGCGGTGTCGGAGGCGCGTTCGGGCAGATAACCGGCGCCGGGGAGGGCGGGGGAGGCGCTCGCGTATACGCTACCGGGCGACCACGTGGCCGACTCGGATTCCCAGGCCATCTGAAGAAGCGGCGAGAGGATGCCGATGACGAATGCCACAAGTACGGCGATGGCCATCGCGCGCGGGGTGAGCGGCGTCAGCAGGCCGGTTCCGCTCAGAGTGCGATGATTCTGCGGGGTCTGGCGGGCCTGCTTGAGGATCGCGTGGTTGTCGATGGCTCCGGGCGAGCCGGTGACGTCGTCGGCGGGGACGAGGTCGAGGCCGAGGATCTGTCCGGGGACAGCAAACACGTCGGTGCGGGGGTAGGTCTGGCCGCGATCGCGAGCGTAGCGCGCGAGGGGCCAGTGAATGCCCGACTCGATGTCGTTGGCCAGATCGGTATAGGCGGCAAACGCCGTCGCATCGTCGGCGCGCGTGGCCACATCGAAACGGTGGCGCCACCCGAGCGCGCTCGACTGCAACGAGTCCTTGCCGATCGTGAGGGCGTTTGCCAGCACGTCGACCTCGTTCAGTGCGGCTCGCAACGCCGCTTCGAGACTTGCGCGCGCACTGTCGGCTCCCGCATCGTCGCCGGCTTCGGCGAGCAGAGCATCGCGCCCCTCGTCGACGATGGCGCTGAGCCGGTCGAGATAGAGCAGGCGCTCATAGCGCGAGCGCGCCCACAGTGGCTTGTCGTCGTGGTCGTCGGCCAGTTCCGCGCACAGTTGCGTGTAACGCAGCTTCCACGCCTCGAAGCGTTTGTCGAGGTTGCCCTCGGTAGTGAGGCAGTGCAGCGCGAGGTCGTCCAAGCCCAATGATGCCTCTTCGAAACGTGCACTGACGCGCTCGGCCATCTTGCGACGCGTGGCACGGGAACTGCGCGGCCTCGTCATCGTTTGACGCAGCGAATCGATGCCCCACAGGGCGACGATGCCGATAATGATCCCGAGCATGACCGCGGCACTTCGCGGCACGTTCGTCGTGAAGTCGTCGCCGGCCTCGGCCTGGGCGAGATCTTGGAGGGCACCAACTATCGCGTCGGCGTCGAGATCGTCGTGAACGAGGATGCGCTCGAGACGCGCCTGGACGTCGTACGCCGATCGCCCGCCGGCGGTTGTTGCCTCCTCGAGGACATACTGCCCGGAATACGGGTCGACGCATAGATAGACGACGGGGGTCGAGTAGTTCGGGGCCGAGCGCAGCTCGGGAAACGCCTGGCGTTGATAAGTGCGATCTGTCGTCGAACAGGTGACGACGCCGCGGGCACCGGGATTGTCGTAGCGGGTGATGCCGAGGTTATCGACGTGGGCCTGTGGGGTCGGCGGCTGCGTGCGAGCTGCGATCGCTACATAGAGGTCGACCCGGCGTCCCCACTGGGTGCGGGCGAGACGCTTTTCGAGGTCGCCGGTGTCGATTGACGAATCATGGTTGTCAACGCGCACGACGTGCGGATGGAGTCCGACGTGATAGATCGTCGCTGTCACATTCGTCAGGATCAGGGACGCCCCGATGCTGGCGGCGAGAACGACGAGGACGAGGAGGGCGCGCCAGCCTCGTCCTCGAGATGAGCGAGGTCGTGGCGGCGTGGCAGTCCCGTGCATGCCCCTATTATGCGCTTGCGCTATGGGTGCAAGGAGGGCCTTGTCTGCCATACTTGAGCCATGGGATCGTCTGTTTACGCCGTGCGCGGTCGCGTTGTTTTGCCTGATCGAATCCTCACCGACGGGGTGGTCGTCGTTGCCGGAGACGCCATCGCTTGGGTCGGTGAATCCACCGACGCGCGTGTGGCGGGATTTGGCCAAGAGGTCCTCGATGCCGAAGCGCCCAGCGACGATCGACTGATCCTCCCCGGACTCGTTGACGTCCATTGCCACGGCGGGGGCGCGCAGTCCTTCCCCGATTCGACGTCGAAGGATCAGGCGCTCACGGCGGTCATGGAGCATCGGCAGTGGGGGACGACCTCGCTCGTCGCGTCGCTGGTGACGGCGTCGCCGATGGTGCTGCGCGAGCGCGCCGAGATGCTTGCCGATCTGGCCGATGCCGGGCAGATCGCCGGGATCCACTTCGAGGGGCCCTTCATCGCGCAGGGGCACTGCGGCGCCCAGGATCCCCGCCATATTCAGTCTCCCAACCCCGCGTTGACCCGTGAGCTGCTCATCGCTTCACGCGGGCACGCCGTGTCGATGACAGTTGCGCCCGAAAAGCCCTACACGATGGGGCCCGGCGGCGTCGCCGAGACGCTGGTTGACGGTGGTGCCGTGGCCTCGTTTGGTCACACCGACACCAACGCTCAGCGCATGCGCCAGGCGTTGCGCGAGATCCGCGAGACGATTGCGCGCTCGCCGATGCCGCGCTGCGCCCACGCAACGGTGACGCACCTGTTCAACGGCATGGCCCCGATGCACCATCGCGACCCCGGTCCGGTGCCCGAGATCCTCGCCGATGCCGCCGGTGGCGGAGTAATCGTCGAGATCATTGCCGACGGCGTCCACGTCTCGCCCGAGCTGGTGCGCAACGTCTACGAGCTCGTTGGCCGCGAGCAGATCGTCTTCGTCACCGACGCCATGGCGGCGGCCGGTGTTGCCGACGGTGCCTATGTTCTGGGTGGGCAAGAGGTCGAGGTCAGCGACGGCGTTGCCCGGTTGGGCCGCACGGGCGCCATCGCCGGGGGAACGGCGCATCTCATTGACGTCGTCCGCACCGCGCATGCCGCCGGGATTCCTCTCGTTGACGCTGTCTACATGGCCTCGGTCCAAGGCGCGCGCATTCTTGGCAACGACCAGGTAGGCCGCATCGGGGAGGGCTACCGGGCTGATCTCGTCGTTGTTACCCCCGACCTTGAGCCGATGCGGGTCATCTTCCGCGGTGACGACGTCGTCGGGGGCGAAGCATAGATGGCACGGCGCTCTGGCAAGCGCCCCTATGCCAAGCCGCATCGGCGTCTCGACATGACGCGGCTGGCCTCGATGCCTCGTAGCGAGGAACGCGGCGAGCGCAGCTTCCGGGTTCAGCACGTCAGCTCCGGGCGCAAGCCCTACACGTGCCCGGGATGTCTGAGTGAGATTCCGCAGGGGACGGCCCACGTCGTCGTGTGGGCGACCGATCAGTTCGTATCGGCCGAGCGCATGGTGGAGGGACGACGCCACTGGCACGCTTCGTGCTGGCATAGGGGCCTGCGGCCGGCGTGAGGGTAGCCACCAACGATGGACACAAGCGGTAAGGAGAAAAGATGAGCGCAAATAGTTCTCTGGCGCTGTTTAAGCGCGACGCCGACCACGTCGCGACGCGCACCACGCTGATCCTGCTGCCGCCGTTTCCTTTCGATCACCGCATGTGGGAGGCAGTGGCGCGTCGCTTCGAGGGAATCCCCGTCATTGCCGTGGATCCGCCGGGGTTCGGCGCGTCGATGCTGCCGAGCGAGACTCCCGCCCTCGAGCTGTACGCCGATCTCGTCGCGGAATCTATCCGTGCTCACGGCGTCACCTCCGCTGTCGTGTGTGGCAACGGGATGGGCGGGTATGCGGCGATGGCCATGGTCGAGCGTCACCCGCGCCTCGTGCGCGGCATCGGACTCATCGGCACCCACGCCGCGATTGACGAGCCAAGCGTGCGGGCGCGACGCACGGAAATGGCGATCACGGCCTTCATGGGGCGTGCCCAAGACGAACTAGTCGACGAATTGCCCGCGATGGTCTCGCGCGAGACTGCTCGCGATCACTCCGACGTCGTCGACATGGCCGCGGGGTGGGTTCGCGGTGCCCGCGATGATGCGATTGCCTGGGCTCAACGCGCCATGTCGATCCGGCCGGGACGGTTGGAAATGCTGCAACGTGCCGATGTCAAGGGCGTCGTCGTGCGTGGCGAACAGGATCGCTACACCACCGCCTCGCAGGCCGATCAGCTGGCGCGGGCGGTGGGAGAGTCCTATGTCGTCAACGTTCCGCGTGCCGGACACCTGATTCCCATCGAGCAACCGGGTGCGGTGGCGCGGGCGGTGCTCGGCCTCTACGCTCGCTGCCTGAGAGGCAACGTTGCGACCAGACGAAAGGATGATGAGTGATGACGCACGCCGCCGAGGCCGATTGGAGCGTATCGGAAGCAAGCACCGAGGTGCCGAGCGCACCGGTGATGACCCCGACGATCGCCACCCAACTCGCGCATCGGACGATCCGCTCCTACACCGATGAGCCGGTGAGCGAGGAGGCCATCGCCTCCCTCTACGAGGCGGCCCGCCGCTCGGCTACGTGGGCGTTTTACCAGCATCGGACAATCATTCGAGTGCGTGACCCCCGCATTCGCCAGGTCATCGCGCACTCGTCGACTCAGCCCTACGTGGCGGCCGAGCGCGGCGAGCTGTTCATCTTCGTCGTCGACCTGTATCGCAACTCGCGCATCCGCGCCGAGCAGGGTGTCGATTCCGAGTGGTACCACACGACGCAGGCATTCCTCACGGGGGTCGGCGACACGATGCTGGCCGCGCAGAACTTCGTTGTTGCGGCCGAGTCCATGGGTCTGGGCACGGTGTTCCTCGGCTCGATCGGTCGCGAGGTTCGCGAGGTCATCTCCGCACTCGAGCTACCCACCCTCACGTACCCGCTGGTCGGTGTCCTCGTGGGGCACCCGGCCGAGAAACCGCAGATCAAGCCGCGCCTGCCGATTGCGGCGATGACGGCGTGCGATACCTACCCGATGCGAGAATCGGTATGCGAGGCACTGGCCGACTACGACGAGGTCGTCCAGACGTATTACGACCTGCGCGACACGAATCGTCGGGTCGACTCGTTCACCCGGCAAATCGCGACCAACCCGGGGCGTGGGGGAGCCGAAGTCACCGACGTGCTCGCGGTCCTCCACGATCAGGGGCTGGCGCTGCGCTAACAGCAGCGAGGGTAACGGTACGCGAAACGGTGAGGGGGGCGGAACCAGGTGGTTCCGCCCCCCTCACCGTTGTCGTTGGACTAGTTGAACAGGTCGGTCGTGCGCGCCTCGTCGGAGCCGCGAGCCGGTGACGCCGCGTTCGCGGCTGCGCGAGCGGCCTCGGCCTGAGCCGCGACGGCGGCCTCGACGTCGCCCTGCTGGGCCTGGACAGTCGCCGGCAGTTCGCGCAGCGGGGTGAGTCCCTCGATGCCCGTGGCGGTTTCCGTGCCCAGGAGACCGCGCATCTCCTCGAGGTAGGCGGCCACCGACTCGCGCTGACGGTCGAGCTTTTCGACGGTCCGTCGAGCGGCAGCGCGCTCGGACTGCGCCTCGATGCGCGCGGCCTCACGGGTCTGCTCGGCCTCGGCCTCGGCGGCGGCAATGGTCGCTTCGGCAGCACGGCGTGCGTCCTCTTGGCGACGACGGATGACGGCATCGGTATCGGTGAGCAGGCGCTCGGCGCGCTGCAGGGTCTCGCCCAGGTGCTTCTCGGCGTCGGCTACCTGGGCCTTGGCGGCGGCCACCATCGCCGTGGTTTCCGAGCGGGCCTGCTCGTGCGCCTGGGCATCGGCCTCGCGCGCCGCGGCGCGAGCGGCGGCGATCTCGGTCTCGGCTTCGTGGCGCTGCTGGGCCATCTCGGCTGCCAGCTGATCGGCGTCGACGCGGGCCTGCTTGAGGATGCGGTCGGCCTCGACGCGGGCGTCGGCGAGCAGACGTTCGGCCTCGCGGGTGGCGTCCTCGCGTGCCTTGGACGCCTCGCTCAGCGCGGCCTCGCGCACCTGCTGAGCCTCGGCGGTGGACTCGGTGCGCAGTCGCGAAGCCTCCTGCTCGGCCTTGACCCGCATCTCGACGTAGTCTTTTTCGGCCTGGGCCCGCTGAAGTTCGGTCTCGCGATCGACCGTCGCCTTCAGGTCGTTGATCTGGGTGTTGGCCTCGGCGCGCAACCCCGCGGCCTCGCGCTCGGCGGCGGCGACGAGTTCGTCGGCGCGGTGCTGGGCATTGGTGAGGACGGTTTCGGCCTCGGTGGCCGCCGTGGTCGTGCGCTCTTCGGCCTCGCGGCGAGCCTCCGAGATGAGCGAGGCGGCCTCGGCCTCGGCGCGCTCCGTCATGTTCTGGGTGTTTTGGCGTGTGGCGTCCAGAAGCTTTTCCGCTTCCGTGTTGGCCTTGTTGATGACGGCCGTGGACTGCTCTTCGGCCGAGCGCAGCAGCTGTTCGATGCGTGCGCCAATTCCTGTGTAGGAGGAGCGGTCGGCGTTACGCAGCTGGTTCTGGGCACCCGCCAGCTGCTCCGACAGGGACACGTTGCGCTTATCGACGGAATCGAGCTTCTGCTCCAGCTCGGAGATCTGATTCGTTAGCGTCTGAATCTGCAGATCGACCTGGACGCGGTCGTAACCGCGCATGACGATCGGGAAATCGGTCTGCTCTTCCACTGTGATGGATCCTCCTACGCCCACTGAGCGCGCCTGTCAAAGATGTCGTTGCCGCCAGTGTACATGGGACGAGGGCGGCGAGTTCGCCTCCTAGGCTAGTCCGGATTCGCCGCGATTGGCAGCAAAGTTACCGAGCTGTCGCTTCGCTCACCATCAGTCACAAACGTCACGTTAGGCGCAGCAGTAACGGTACGGATAGAATGGCCACGTCCGGACCGTGTTCGAGGGCGCGACGCCAGGGGTAACGCGTCCACTCAACCGAAGGAGAGCCCGCGTGGCCACTGTTTTTCGTCGATTCTGGCTGGCTTGGCTGGTCGCCGCAATCGGCCTCGTCCTTATCTGTGCCGGGATCGCGACGGCGACTGTGTTCCGTCCCTCCGACACACAAACGGCGACGTTGCCTTCGTCGGTGGACTCGCAGATCGTCGTCACTCGTCCGGCGTGCTGTCGCTATATTCGAGCGACCTCACGGTGAAGGCCTCGGGACCCGCTGACACGGTCGTCGCCATCGGCCGCTCGACCGACGTCGCTGGTTGGGTCGACGGCATGGCGCACACCCGCATCGATGGGATCGACACCGACGGCACGCTGCTCGTCTCGACGGTCAAGGCCACCGGCGACGCCCAGGTGTCGTCGCCGGCTGATTCCGATATGTGGGCGGCTTCGCGTCAGGTGACCAAGGGATCGGCGAGCCTCGAGTGGCCCCAGCACAACGACGGGCAGTGGTCGCTCATCGCCTACTCGCCGTCTGGCGCCCCGAAGGTGAGCCTGGAATGGCACACAGGTGTGAAGACGCCGTGGCTGTGGCCTCTCGTCATCGCCGGCATTATCGCGCTTCTCCTCGCGGCCCTCATCGCCTGGTTGAGTGCGCGCCGACTTCGGCGGGCCGATGCTGGGCACGTTGACGAGCGCCCGGCCACGCCGACCGAGGTTGACGAGTGGGGCAACCCCGTGGCTCAGGTCGCCGCTACCGACGAGCCGGCTGATGAGCGCGAGGCCGAGAGCGACATCGCCGCGGATCTCCCGTCGAAGACGACGAGCAGGTGAGCGAACGCGAGGCCGATGACAGCATCGAGGCGCAGCAGGAAGCCGCGTGGGACGCGGCCGACGACGAAGCTGGCGTCTACGACCCCACGACGGGGTACCGCACCCTCGCCGCACCTGCCGCGTGGGCAGAGCGAGGAGCGCGAGGAACAGGTGGACGACCAATCGTCTGCGGAGTGCACCATTCCGGCGCCGCCGCCTCTGTCGGCGCACACCCCCTCGCGCAAGCAGATGCGCGAGGCCCGCAAGCGGGGCCAGGCGACAATCGAGATCGACGGCGTCAAGTACCCCACGGGCCTCATTCCCGTCGTGCGCGATCAGGTGCTCGCCGTGTCGGACTCCGAGGAGGGTGCCGACATCGACGAGTTTGGAGGCGACAGCGTCTTCGGTGAGGAGCCCCGATCGTGAGCCGACACCACCTTCGTGGCCTTGCCGCCTGTGTGAGCGCCGCCCTGCTGGCCAGCGGAGTGGCCGGGTGCGGGCAGTCGCAGCTGCGCAGCGACGCCGAGCTCGACACTTCGGCTTATCCGGCCTTGTCGACGACGCAGGTTGATGACGTCCTCGACTCGCTCGCGCACACCCTGGAAACGGCAGACAAGGACCGCACGTCCGAGTCCCTCCAGGCGCGCCTAGAAAACCCGGCGCTATCGATGCGCCTATCGCAGTACCGCCTCAACGCCGCCAACAAAGACCTCGCGGTGCCCTCCCTCGTCGCCGACCCGGTGGCCGTCAGCGTCTCCAAGGGACCGGCCTGGCCCCGGGCGATCCTCGATGTTACGGGGGCCGCCGACGGCGCCACCCCGCTCGTCCTCGTGTTGCGTCAGGCCGACGCTCGCAGCCCCTACCGGCTGTGGCAGTGGATGCATCTGCTTCCCAAACAATCCGTCCCGCCGACGGCTGCCGTGGCCGCAGGTTCCCAGTTGCGCGACGCGGCCGACGGCAAGGACTTGGCAATGAGCGGGCAGCAGGCGAAAGACGCGTGGGCGAAGAGTGTCACCGACGCCGATGCCCAGAAGAGCGCCGGGATCGACACCGATGAGTTCATGGCGAATATCCGCGATGAACAGAAGAACTGGCAACAGGCCATCGGTCAGACGGGGACACTGTCCTACACGGTATCTCCGGCCGACGATCTCCTCGTGTTCTCGGATGAGGACGGGGGAGCGCTCGTCGCCACGTCGTACACGTACCGCACCGACGTCGCCATCAAGTCCGGCGAAGGTGGCATCGAGATGGGGGGCGACGTCGGGGCTCTCCTCGGTGAGGGCGGAAAGGTCACTGGCAAGGCGCACTGGACCTACACGATCACCGTCCTCATCCACGTTCCCGCGGCGGACGCCGATAACGCCTCGACCCGCGTCATCGCCGGCGAGAAGGTCCTCACCGAAGCGACGCGCGACTGACGCGCTAGCCTGGGTGGGTCTCGATAGCGAAGGAGAAACGTTTCATGGCCGATACCTCTGAACCCACGGTGAGCCCGGCACAGACCTACGGCGCCGTCGATCTGTCGGCCACGCCCGCGATTCCACCCGCCGCGGCCGGGGCCGACGACGTCGCAGGTGGAATTGATGCGCCCCTCGTCGTCGACGTCACCGACGCGACGTTCGAGGACACCATGAACCTGTCGATGCAGGTACCCATCGTCCTGGATTTGTGGGCCGAATGGTGTCAGCCGTGCAAGCAGCTGGGACCGATCCTCGAAGAGGCCGTACGCGAGCTGGGAGGACGCATCCAGCTCGCGAAGGTCGACATTGACGCCAATCCCGGATTGGCCCAAACCTTCCAGGTTCAGTCGGTGCCCACCGTCATGGCCTGCTTGGCGGGCGACCGATTCCTCTGTTCCAGGGGGCACAGCCGCGTTCGGCAATTGACGAGGTATTGACGAAGGTGTTGCAGCCGCCGAGCAGATGGGCCTCGCCGGGCGGTTGCGCGCGAGGGCGGAGAGCCGGCCATCAGCGAGGAAGACCAGGCGATCGCCGATGCCACCCGTGCGGGCGAATACGACCGAGCCATCTCCCTGGTGACGAAGGCGATGACGAACAACCCCTCGCGCAAGGTCGCCTATGCCAAGCAGCGGCCTCGATTGAGCTACAGGCTCGCCTGGCCGAGAAACGCGGATGCTACCGACCCGATGGCGATGCCGACCAGTTGTCGCTCACGGCAATGAACCGGCGGCCTATCGCGTGCTTTCTGACGTCATCTCGTCGGTGAGCGGTGATGAACGCGAACAGGCGCGGGCTCGTCTCGTCGAATTGTTGCGCGTGGGCGAGGACGCCGACGCCGTAAGGAAGCCCGCGCGAAGCTGTCACGACTGTTGTTTAGGAGATCCCATGACCTATCGGTTTCGACAGGGTCGATGTGAATGACGCCGACGAGCTGACTCGGCACATCATCTTTTGAGATCGGCTCTTTCACGAGGCTGCCCCACAGACAGCCGACCGATCATGGCAGAGGCGATCCGCTCCGATCGCACGCGCATCGTCGAGGCGAGGCCTCAGCGTCCGCGCCACGACTTGGAAGATACGATCGCCGCAGCGTGCTGGACCTCGCCCTCGCGCCTCACGCTGCGGCCCGGGCACGCCGTCGACTCAGCGACGGTGAGCCTCATGGGCGTTGCGTCCACGCATACGCGACGCGGACTGATGACTCGGCTCATGGGTGAGCATCTCGCTACGGTGTCGCCCAGGGCGCCTGCGTGAGCGTGCTGACGGCCTCGAGCGCGCAGCTGTACCGACGGTTTGGCTTTGGCCCGGCGACAAGAGTCCGTGCGGCGACCATCGATATTCGTGAGCCGCTGACGTTTAGGCACCCTCCGCGCGGCGACGTCGTCGAGATCGATCCCGAGGCCGGTGTCGACGAGCATCGACGGCTCTATGACGCGATGCGGCTGGCCATTCCAGGTGCGACCACTCGCTCGCATGCCCAGTTCTCATCGCCTCGGTTGGATATGCGCAGCTACGAGAAGTCCAGACCATCCGGCGCTTCATTCACCTGTGCGACGGGGAGATCGACGGCCTTGCGACAGTAATTCCGGCAACCGACGGCGATGAGGCGAAGCTGCGCCTCAACGACCGTGTGGACGACTCCGGACGCCGCGACGGGTTGATCGGAGACTATCGAGAATCGAACTCGTCAACACGCTGACGATGTGGGGAATCATGCCGCACGGTTGGCGGCTCGTCTCACCGATCCGCGGCGCATCACGATCACCCGCGACGACGATCACATGTGGATGCGGATTCTCGATGTCGCTGCCCTCCTGCGAGAACGCGAGTGGGCCGGTGAGGGCGAGGTGCTCCTATACGTGAGCGATCCCCTCGATGCACTCAGCCCCGTGAGGGGGATCGGCGACGAGCCGGCTGCCCGTCCCAGACGGGGACATACCGCGTGCGCGTTCATGCGGGACGGCCGATGTCGAGCGCGTCGGTACAGACGCTGAGCAATCGCAGTTACGCATCAGCCTCGATGACCTCGCGGGCTCTGTACTTCGGCTACACGGAACGCCCATGTTCTTGCCGACGCCGGTCTGCTTAGCGGCGATGCAGCGGCACTCGGGCGGCTTTTGCCACGGTGCGTCAGGCCGCACAACTCCGGCCAATTTCTAGGACATGACCTCAACGGGAGCGGGTGCCGGAATGATCTCCGGATGCCCGCCCCCGTGAAGTGTCTGAGCGACTAGTCCGCCTTCGGCCGCAACCACAGGCGCCCAGGGGGGAACGCGCAGCTCGACGGAATACGGCATGCCCATCCACGGGACCTCTTCGGCGCGAACCGAACCGAGAGTTGACCACGCCCGAGCCGCCGAATTCCTCGGCATCGGTGTTGAGGACCTCTTCCCAGTCCCCGCCCTCGGGAAGCCCCAACCGGTAGCCCTCGTGCGGCACCCCGGCGAAGTTGGAGACGCACACGAGGCGGTGCTCCTACCCGTCCTGTCCGCGACCGTGACGCTGGAAGGCGATGACGTTGTGCTCGCCGTCATTGGCCTCGATCCAATCGAAGCCCGTGTGCTGGTCGTCCCCACAGGGCAGGAATCGGCGCGGTAGAGGGCGTTCAGGCGGGCAACGAGGTCGCGCAGCTTGGCGTGGCGGGGTCGTCCATGAGCCACCAGTCGAGCGATCGCCCGTCGTTCCATTCGCCGCCTGGCCGAATTCCTGTCCCATGAACAGCAGTTGCTTGCCGGGGTGAGACCACATGTACGCGTAAAGGGACCGCAGGCCGGCCAGTTGACGCCAGTGATCGCCGGGCTGCTTGGCCAGCAGCGAGCCTTTCCCGTGGACGACCTCGTCGTGAGACAGCGGCAAAATGTAGTTCTCGCTGAAGGCATACACGAGCGAGAACGTGAGTTCGCCGTGGTGCCACGAGCGGTTGACCGGATCCTCGCTGAGGTAGCGCAGGGTGTCGTTCATCCACCCCATGTTCCACTTCAGCCCGAACCCGAGGCCGCCGGCGTCGGTCGGCGCTGTGACGCCCGGCCACGCTGTGGACTCCTCAGCGATCATGACGATGCCGGGGTGGAGGCGATAGGCCGTCGCGTTGGCCTCTTGGAGGAACGAGATGGCCTCGAGGTTTTCGCGGCCGCCGTAGATGTTGGGATGCCACTGACCGTCGTCACGGGAGTAGTCGAGGTAGAGCATTGAGGCCACCGCGTCCACGCGCAAGCCGTCGATGTGGAACTCGTCGAGCCAGTACAGGGCGTTGGCCACGAGGAAGTTACGGACCTCGCGGCGACCATAGTTGAACACCAACGTGCCCCAGTCGGGCTGTTCACCGCGCGTCGGATCGGGATCCTCGTACAGCTTCGTCCCGTCGAAATTCGCCAGCGCCCACTCGTCGCGCGGGAAGTGCCCCGGCACCCAGTCAAGGATGACGCCGATGCCCGCCTGGTGCAGGTGGTCGACCAGATAGCGGAAATCGTCCGGCGTGCCAAAACGCGACGTGGGTGCGAAATAGGACGTCTGCTGGTATCCCCACGAGCCGCCGAACGGGTGCTCGGCTACCGGCATGAACTCGACGTGAGTAAAGCCCATCTCGGTGACGTAGTCGACGAGCTCTTCGGCCAAGTCACGGTAGCTCAGGCCCTGCGACCACGACCCGATGTGAACCTCGTAGACCGACATCGGCTCGGTGTGGGGGTCACGCGTGTCACGCGCGTCCATCCAATCGCCGTCGCCCCACTCGTGGAAGCGGCGGGTGACGACGGAGGCCGTCGCCGGCGGCACTTCGGTCGCGCGTGCCATGGGGTCGGCCTTTTGGAACCACGAGCCATCGGGCCCGCAGATCTCATACTTGTAGCGCGCCCCCACTTCAACGCCGGGGATGAACAATTCCCACACGCCGGATGACCCGAGGGTGCGCATCGCCGAGCCGGAGCCATCCCAGTAATTGAAGTCGCCGACGACGCGCACGGCCCGCGCATTGGGAGCCCACACGGCAAAGGATGCCCCGTGAACCTCGCCGAGCGTGCCGTCGTAGTGGCGCACGTGAGACCCCAGGACGTTCCACAGCTTTTCGTGGCGCCCCTCGCCGATGAGGTGAAGGTCGAGGTCGCCCAACGTCGGCAGGAACCGGTAGGGATCGTCGACAACCGAGGTGACGTCGCCGTAGGTGACGTTGACCCGGTAGTCGGGAACATCCTCGCCCGGCAACGTTGCCACCCACACGCCGTCTTGCTCGTGCACGGCGTCGATCGTGTCGTCGGGTGTGACGATCTGGACGGCGTCAGCCAGGTGCTTGACCGTGCGGATCGTCACCAGGCCGTCTCTCACGTGCGCACCCAACACCGAATGCGGATCGTGATAGCGAGCCTGCGCAACGTCAGCAAGGACCTGCGGATCTACGGGGAAAGGCGTCGTATCCATGTCTCAAGGGTGGCACGTTCCGCGCCCGGGTGGGGTGGAAACGGCCCGGCGTTTTTCGACTTTTACACGGCGACGACTCGCCGCTCACGCCGAGCAAGTACGAGATAACCAACGCCGGACAGGGCTGACAGCACGGCGACCACCATGTAGGACGTCGTCCACGAGGAATGATCCGCCAGTATCGGCATGAGCCAATTGGCCCCGAGGTTGCCCAACAAATACGCCATCAAGCCGACAAATCCCAGCGCCGTCCCCGCGACCTTGAGGGGGACGAAATTCAGCGTCAGGATGTTGACGATAAGTTGCGGCCCGTAAATGAGGGTGCCCAACAATCCCGAGACGACGAGGAGGGTGATGTAGGACGAGGTCCCGGTGTATTCCAATGTCTCGTAGTAGAAGATCAGCCCTGCCATGACGAACAAGCCGATGGCGCCGATGAACGTCATCTTGTTGGGGAACTTTACGGCCAGCCAGGCAAAGAAGAACGATCCGGGAACCGCCACCCACTCGAGGACCGACACGGCCGTCAGGTAGTGATGCTGGGCGAATCCGGCCTCTTCGGACAAATAGATCGGCATCCAGTCTTCGACGCCGAATCGCACGAAGTACAACGCGGCGTTGATAAAACCGACGAGGAGAATGCCGGGATTACCGAACACGTAACGTCCGATGAGGGTCCAATAGGGCAGTTCGGTCGACGAGTCCTCGCCGACATTGGGTTCGCCTTCCTCGCCGTATAGGTCGCGCAGGGAGCCGAGTCCCTCGGATTCGGGATTATCGCCACCGAGCTTCCATACGAAGAAGGCGAGGATCAGCACAAAGATGCCCGGCAGAATAAACGTCAGCGCAATGTTTCCCGGGGCAATGACGCCGATTCCGCCGATAAAGAGGGGCAGCAGCGCGGAACCGACATTTTGGGAGACATTCCAGCCGGCAATAGCGCTTCCGCGGGTGCGGTTGGGGAAATAGTTGGCGATCATCGCCTGAGACGACGGGGCGAGGGCGCCCTGGATGAGGCCGACGGCGATGAGGAGAATGGCGATGATGACGAAGGAACTCGTCACACCCATGAGGATGCACAATAGCGCGGCGAGCGCCAGCGCCCCGCCGAAGAGGTGACGCAGGCTCATCCGATCGGCGAGCATCCCCATGACGAATTTCCCCAGCCCATAGGTGACGGTGAAGCACGTGAGGAGGACCGCGACGTTCATCTTGTCCCAGCCGTAGGCGTCGATCATGTCCTTCGACATGATCTTGAAGTTGTTACGCACGAGGTAGGCGCACACGTAGCCGACGAAGGCGACCCCGAGGATCACCTTTTGGCGGTAGAGGAATCGGCGGAACGTTTCGGGGTGGGCAGACATCGTCGTCCTCCTCACTCGGGCAGGTTGATCAGTTCTTCTCGCAGAGCGGTTGCCGGGATGGTTTCCCAGGCGGGGCGTTGTTGGGCTTCGTAGCGAATCTCGTAGAGGGACTTCTCGACGACGAAGGCGCCGAGCAGCATGCGTTCGGCCTCACCGGGGCCGTCCTCGCCAAAATATCCGCGGACAAACGCGTCTTGCGCAGTTGCGCACCAGGCCGACGAGCCATTACCGATCGCACGGGCGTAGTCGAAGGAGCGGATGATCCCGGCGACGTCGCGCAGGCGCTGATCGGGTTGGATCCGCTCGGCTAGCGGGCGCAGCGGCTCGCCCTCGAAGTCGAGGACATACCAGGAGCGATCGGAGCGCAGGCACTGCCCGAGGTGATAGTCGCCGTGAATGCGTTGAGCGGGGGGGAGTGCGCCGACGTGCTGGAGCATTCCTGTCAGGCGGTCGAGGCGTTCGAGCGTATTGGTGTCCGCCGCGAGCGTCGAGGACGCCGCCATCGCCTGACGGGCTTCCCCGTGTATGCGCAGCGCCAGCGCGGCACCGGACATGGGCTCGCTCTCGCCGAGGCTCGCGCGCAGGTGTTCGTGCATCGAGCGCGTCATCTCGCCAAGCGCCCGCGCCGCATCCGCGGGATCCTCATCGGCGCGCGCCCGCTCGACAAAGTAGGCAAAGCCGTCCTCGGCGTCGCTCACCAGCCGCGAGACGACGCCGGTGCACGTCTCCTCGGCCTCGTGATCGAGGCCAGTTACCATCATGGTCGAATATCCCAGCGGTTCGGGCACGGACTCGAAACCGTCACCGGCCAGCGCCAGCGGGACGGCGATTTCCGGGTGCTCGCCGACCACGAGGACGCGGAAGAATTTGACGATCGCCGGGGGAGAGGCAGGAAAAATGAGCGAGGTATTCGACTGCTCCTGCCCGAGGTGACGCGCATCGGCCACCGCCGCGCGCAGCTGGGCGGCAATCGCAGGGCCGTCCTGGTCGGGCAGCACCCCGAGACCGCCGTCGCGGTGGGTCTGGTCAATCCACGCCGTCAAGAATTCCCGGTCGTAGAGGGCGTCGACGAGGACGCCGCCGTCGTCGAGATCGATGATGCGACCCGCCTCCGACCACGTCGGTTTCCACGCCAGCGGGACGTGGACCCATGCCCCTTGGGCCAGCTGGATGACGAGGACACGCAGGTCGTCAGACCCGGCGAAATCGGCGTAGTGGATGACCTGGGCCCCCTCGATGCTCGAGGCTGGAAACCACCGGCGCTCGAGCAGCCAGGGTGCCAGCAGGTCAAGAATCACCGAACGCGCCGGCCAGGTGGCAACACTTAGTGACATGAGTTTTCACCTCCGCAGGTCAGCTCCAGCCAGTAGTACCCGTGACGGGTGAGCGTCACCGTCAGCTCGTCCGCGTCACTCACGCGGGGGAACTCACCGCCGTCGACGATGTCGCGCGTGTGCCATCCGGCCATCCCCGGCAGATCGATGCTCACCGCCTGCGCAGACGCCGCGAGGTTGTACACGCACAGCAGCGTCGTCGTCTCATCGCGGCGAATGAACGCCATGACTTCCTCGCGCGACGTCGTCGCCAGCTGCATGGCCCCCTGGCCGAAGCACGGGTAGGCGCGGCGAACCGCGAGGGCGCGGCGAAGCCAGTTGAGCAGGGACGTCTCGCGTGCCATCGATTCCTCGACGTTGGTCGAGCGCGGATCCCAGCCGGGAGCGTCAATGAGGGGGTAGAGGAAGCTCTCGGGATCGGCGTGGGAAAATCCCGCACCCGACGTTGGATCCCACTGCATCGGGGTGCGCACGCCGTCGCGGTCGGGCAGCCAAATGTTGTCGCCCATGCCGATTTCGTCGCCGTAGTACAGGAATGGGCTGCCCGGCAGTGACAGCAGCATCGCGTGGGCCAGTTCGATCTTGCGCCTCGAGCCACCGAGCAGGGGAGCGAGGCGACGGCGAATCCCGACGTTCGAGCGCATCCGCGACTCGGGGGCATACCAGCGGTACATGTCGGCGCGCTCGGTCTCATCGACCATCTCGAGGGTGAGCTCGTCGTGGTTGCGCAAGAACGTCCCCCACTGCCCACCTCCGGGAAGGGGCGGCAGGGTCGCAAGGATTTGGCGCAGCCCGCGCCCAGACTCGGCCCGCAGCGCGGCAAAGAGCCGCGGCATGATGGGAAAGTGGAAGCAAATGTGGCACTCAGGCGTGGCCTCGGTGCCGAAATAGTCGACGACGTCGGCCGGCGGCTGATTGGCCTCGGCGATCATCACCGTCCCGGGAAACTCCTCGTCGACCATGGCCCGCAACTCGGCGATGAATTCGTGAGTGGCCGGCAGGTTCTCGCAGTTGGTGCCGTTGCTTTCGTATAGGTAGGGGATCGCGTCGAGGCGGAATGCGTCGACACCCGTGCGGCACCAAAACCGCACGACGTTGCGGATAGCCGCGCGCACGGCCGGATTGTCGTAGTTGAGGTCGGGTTGGTGGGAGAAGAAGCGGTGCCAGAAGTACTGCCCGCGCACGGGATCCTTGGTCCAGTTCGACGTTTCGGTATCGATGAAGATGATCCGGGCATCGCGGTAGTCGTCGTCGCTGTCGCGCCACACGTAGAAATCCCCGTAGGGACCCGTCGGATCGGAGCGTGAGGCCTGAAACCACGGGTGCTCATCGGAGGTGTGGTTGAGCACCATGTCGATGACGACGCGGATTCCACGTTCGTGCGCGGCACCGACCAGGGCGGTGAAGTCCTCCATCGTCCCATAGCGCGGGTTGATCGCCGTGTAATCGGAAATGTCGTAGCCGCCGTCGCGCAGCGGGGAGGGATAAAACGGCGGAATCCAGATGGCGTCAATCCCCAGCCACGCCAGATAGTCGAGCTTGGACTGCAAGCCGGCGAAGTCGCCGACCCCATCGCCGTTGGCGTCGGCATACGAGGCCAACAGCACCTCGTAAAAGACGGCCTGGCGGTACCAGTGCGGATCGTGAGAGGGGGCCTCTACTCCCTCGTAGCTGTGCGCGAGCGGGGTAAGCGAACCGGTCACAGGGCCTCCACGGAAAAGACGTGCGCGAGGCGACCCCACGGCTGCAGCTGGACAAAGTTCGTCGCCCCCCACGTGTAATCCTGACCGTCGAGGTGATCGCGCACGCGCATGAGCGGCACACCCGGTCCCATGGACGCCCCGCCCAGGCCGAGCGCGCCGAGGTCGAGGGTGACGAGGCCCTCGACCTGGTCGTGCGGATTCAGCGAGATAACGACGATGACGGTATCGGCCTCACCCGTCGGCGACTCCCAGGCCTCGACATGGCGCGAGAAACAGATGATCTCGGGATGGGTCGTCGTGTGGATCGTGATGTTGCGCAGGCGTTGCAGCGCCGGATGCTCGGCTCGCGCCTCATTGAGGGCCGTGAGCAACCGCGACATCTCGGGGCCGCATCCGGACGCGTAGTCGCGGGGCCGGTACTCGTATTTCTCGTTGTCGTTTTGTTCCTCAAAGCCCGGGCGCTGGACGTTTTCGGCCAGCTCGTAGCCCGAATAAATGCCCCACGTCGGCGCTCCCGTGGCCGCGAGCACGGCGCGTAACCGGAAGGCGGCCTCGCCACCGTCGACCATTTGAGAGGTGAGGATGTCGTGGGTCGTCGGCCAAAAGGCCGGGCGCATGAGATGAGCTGTATCCCGGGCGACCTCGGTGAGGTAGTCCTCGATCTCCTGCTTGTGGGTGCGCCAGGCGAAGTACGTGTAGGACTGGTGGAACCCGACCGCGCCGAGGGTGCGCATCATCGCCGGGCGGGTGAAGGCCTCGGCGAGGAACAGCACGTCCGGGTGATCCCGCCGCATCTGGGCAAGGAACTCCTGCCAGAAGCGCAGCGGCTTGGTGTGGGGATTGTCGACGCGGAAGATCGTCACCCCGTGGGCAATCCACAGCTCGATGACGTCGACGATGGCCTGATACAGGCCGGCGTAGTCGTTGTCGAAGTTGAGGGGGTAGATGTCTTGATACTTCTTCGGCGGGTTCTCGGCATAGGCGATTGAGCCGTCGGAGCGCTTCGTGAACCATTCGGGGTGCTCGCTCACCCACGGGTGATCGGGCGAGCACTGCAGCGCGATATCGAGGGCGACCTCCATGCCCAGGCCCTGCGCTCGCTCGACAAAGGCGTCGAAATCGGCAAACGTCCCCAGATCCGGATGAATGGCGTCGTGGCCTCCCTCGGGTGCCCCAATCCCGTAGGGCGACCCCGGCTCGCCGGGTGCGGCCGTGAGCGAATTGTTCTTCCCCTTGCGCATCGTCGTGCCGATGGGATGAATCGGGGTGAGATAGATGACGTCGAATCCCATATTCCGGATCCGTTCGAGATCGCCGGCCGCACTGCGCAGCGTCCCGGACGTCCATTCCCCCGACTCGTTGCGATGGGCGCCAATCGAGCGCGGGAAGATCTCGTACCACGACCCGACGAGCGCGCGCTCGCGGTCGACATAGACGGGATAGCGCTTCGTCGTCTCCTCAAGGTCGCGCAGGGGGAAGCGACGCATGACGCGGCGAACCTGTTGATGTACGCCCGCCGATAGCCGCGTTTGCGCCGACGCCGAGGCGTCGCGCAGCCCGATGGCCGCCTGCGTCAGCACCTCGCGGGCCTCGTCGGCCTCGGTGCCGGTCACGCTCAGGGAGGCGGCGGCGCGTTCCATGAGCAAGGCGCCTTCTTCGAGCATGAGATCGGAGTCGATGCCCGCCGCGATCTTCACCGAGGCGTCGTGGCTCCACGTCGCGAAGGGATCCGACCACGTCGAGATGGCGAAGCTCCACAGTCCCTGCTCACCCGCCCGCAGCCGTGCCTCGTAGCGGTCGAGTCCGGGGGCGATGTCGCGCATAAGGCTGCGCTGAACCTCCTGACCGGCGGGATCGTAGAGGACGGCCTCTGCGGCGAAGGCATCGTGCCCCTCGCGAAAGACGGTGGCACGAACGGGGAAGGACTCGTTGACGACAGCCTTGGCGGGCCAGCGGCCATCTTCGATTGAGGGCCACACCTCGGTTGCCGGGATCCGGCTGATGCGGCAATCCTCGCGCAGCAACGTCGGTGCCTGGGGAGTGGGCGTCTCGGCCGAGCCCGCATACTTCAGAGCGGCATCGGCGTCCTGGGAGGCACCCGGTGCCGGGGGAGTCGATCGCGTCGCCGCTCGCGAGGCTTTGCGGGTGTGGGCACGTTCAGCAGCCCGTGTCGACGGTGTCGTCGTCTCCTCGCTGCCGCGGTGCTTCGCGGTCGTGGAACGGGTGCGGGGTGAACGCGGCGCGGTCATTGACGCCTCCTCAATCGACAACATCTTCGGCAACCCTCCCAGGCTATCGGCTACCCGCTCGGTGCGCGTGACGATTGGCTCCGCCGGGATCCAGCGGGCGGATTCTTCGGCCCTGTGCCATTGCCGCTAGACTGGTCGCGATTTCGCCCCTTGGTGAGAAAAGGAACCTACCCGATGACCGAGACGTTTACCGACATCGCGGCTGCCCACACACGCGCCGCCTCCGGCCGCTCCATCGCGGCGTCGACGCGAATGGAAATGTGGCAGGGCCTATCGGCCAGCGTTGTCGACCGAATTGCCGAGCGGTGGCAGGCCACCCACGAGGCCTATCGTGCCGGTCGGCGCCAGCACTATTTCTCGGCCGAGTTCCTCATGGGCCGCGCGTTGCTCAACAACCTGCTCAACCTCGGTCTCCTTGACGACGCCGAGGCGGCCGCAGCCTCCTTCGGGGTCGAGCTGAGCGACATCCTCGAACAGGAGCCCGATGCCGCGCTGGGCAACGGGGGACTGGGGCGTCTGGCAGCGTGCTTCCTCGACTCGTGCGCCACCCAGGATCTGCCGGTCGTCGGTTACGGCATTCTTTACCGTTACGGCCTGTTCAAGCAGCTGTTCGAGGCCGGCTATCAAAAGGAAGCTCCGGATGCGTGGATGGAGGAGGGCTACCCCTTCGTCATCCGCCATGAGGAAGATCAGCGTTTCGTCACCTATGCCGACATGACGGTGCGGGCGATCCCTTACGACATGCCGATCACGGGCTACGGCACCGATAACGTCGGAACCCTGCGGCTGTGGCGCGCCGAGCCGATGGAAGAATTCGACTACGACGCCTTCAACTCCCAGCGCTTCACCGACGCTATCGTCGAGCGCGAGCGCACCTCGGACATCTCGCGCGTTCTCTACCCCAACGACTCGACGTTCGAGGGCAAGGTTCTGCGCGTGCGCCAGCAGTACTTCTTCGTCTCGGCGTCGCTGCAGCAGATGGTCGACAACCACATCGAGGTCCATGGCGATGTGACGTCGTTTGCCGACTACAACTGCATCCAGCTCAACGACACCCACCCGGTGCTCGCTATTCCCGAACTCATGCGCCTGCTCATGGACGAGCACGGCTTGGGGTGGGAGGACGCCTGGGACATCGTGTCCGAGACGTTTGCCTACACGAACCACACGGTCCTCGCCGAGGCTCTGGAACAGTGGGAGGTGTCGATCTTCGACCGCCTGTTCCCGCGATTGACGGAAATCGTCTACGAGATCGACCGCCGATTCCGGTCAGGACATGTCCGAGCGCGGCCTCGACGGGGCCCGCATCGACTACATGGCGCCCGTCTCGGGCGGCAAGGTCCACATGGCGTGGATCGCCTGCTACGCGGCATTCTCGATCAACGGCGTGGCCGCGCTCCACACCGAGATCATCAAGCGCGAGACGCTCAAGGACTGGCACGACGTGTGGCCCGAGCGCTTCAACAACAAGACGAACGGGGTGACCCCCCGACGCTGGCTCAACCAGTGCAACCCTCGCCTGGCGCGCCTGCTGACCGAGGTCACGGGATCCGACGACTGGGTCCGCGACCTCGATGTCCTCGCCACGGTCGCGGATGCGGCCGACGACGATGTTCTGGCGCAGTTGATGGAGGTCAAGCACGCGAACAAGGTCGAATTCGCCCGCTGGATCAAGGATCGCCAGGGGATCACGATTGATCCCGAGGCCATCTTCGACGTTCAGATCAAGCGTCTGCACGAGTACAAGCGCCAGCTGCTCAACATCATGTACGTCCTCGATCTGTACTTCCGGATCAAGGACGACCCCACGCTCGATGTCCCCAAGCGCGTTTTCATCTTCGGCGCCAAGGCGGCCCCGGGATACGTCCGCGCCAAGGCCATCATCAAGCTCATCAACGAGGTGGCGCGCCTCGTCAACGACGATGCCGATGTCGCCGGGCGACTGTGCGTCGTGTTCGTCGAGAACTACAACGTCTCTCCGGCCGAGAAGATCATTCCGGCGGCCGACGTGTCCGAGCAGATCTCGATGGCCGGCAAGGAGGCCTCGGGAACCTCGAACATGAAGTTCATGATGAACGGTGCCCTGACGCTGGGAACGCTTGACGGCGCCAATGTCGAAATCCTCGACGCCGTGGGCGAGGACAACGCCTACATCTTCGGCGCGACCGAGGACGAGCTGCCCGACCTGCGCCGCACCTACGATCCCAAGCAGGCGACGGAACAGGTGCCGGGCCTCAACGCGTCATGGATGCCTTCGTTGACGGCACGTTGAGCGATGACGGCTCGGGGATGTTCCACGATTTGCACTGGTCGCTGCTCAACTCCAACGGCTACGAGCCCGCTGACGTGTATTACCTGCTCGGTGACTTCGCGGCCTATCGCGAGGCGCGTGACCGCATGGCCGCCGATTATGCGGATCAGAAATCGTGGGCGCGCAAGTGCTGGAATAACATCACGGCGTCGGGACGTTTCTCCTCCGACCGCACCATTCGCGATTACGCGAACGAGGTGTGGAAGATCGCCCCGACCGCGATCTGAGACCCACGTATGAGGGTAGGCGCGAGGGAAACCTCGCGCCTACCCTCACGCATATGCCCAGGTCAGAGGGCATATGAGGCCGAGGGGTTCGGTCAGGCATGTCTTAGTGTGCATCGGCTGGGCCTACGTGGCGACGTATCAGCTTCGTTGCTGGCAATTCTGCCGCGACCTAGCCTGTGTCGCTATGACAACACCTCCGCACTGCCCGACACGCACATCGATTAGCACGTCATCGCCCACCCGCGAGCGCGGCTCATTGTCCTCGCGCCTAAATTGGTTACGCGCGGCTGTTCTTGGCGCCAATGACGGCATCGTGTCGATTGCCGGTCTCGTCATCGGCGTCGCCGTTGTCGATCCGACGAACCGGGGTCTCATCGCACTCGCCGGCTTGTCAGGGATCGCTTCGGCCGCATCCTCGATGGCCGTGGGCGAGTACGTGTCGGTGTCGACCCAACGCGATACCGAGCGGGAGGTCATCGAGCGCCAACGCGCCGCGCTCGAGCGCGATCCCGAGGGCGAAAAGCGCGAACTTGCGCGCGCGTATCTCGACCGGGGGCTGTCGGCCGAGACCGCGCTGATCGTCGCTACCGAGCTGTCCGAGCGCGACGCGGTGGGGGCGCACCTGACGGCCCGATACCACCTCGACGCCGACGATTTGACGAACCCCTGGCACGCGGCTGCGGGGTCATTTATTGCGTTCCTCGCCGGGTCGGCGCTGCCAATGCTCGCGATTTTGCTTTTCCCCCCGTCGATCGCCGTTGCGGCGACGATCGCCGCGGTCATCATTGCCCTCGCGCTTACCGGCGTGATCTCGGCCGAGCTCGGCCGAGCACCGAAGGGACGTGCCGCCGTGCGCCTCGTCATCGGGGGCGTCGTGGCGATGGGCTTGGGCTACGTCATCGGTCACGTCTTTGGCACCGGCGGCATCGTGTAGCGACACTGCCAACGCGACAACACAACGGGGCCCCGCTCACGTCGAGCGGGGCCCCGTTAGCGCGTATACGTCAGTTCGCGGAGGACGCCGGCTGAAGCGCCTTTTCGGCCGCCAGAATGACCGTGTCGGGCGTGACCTCGCCCGAGGCGGTCTGGGTGACCTTGGCGATCTTCTTCGACTTCATGACGATGATCGGCGTGATCGATGGGTAACCGGCAGCGGCGATCTTGTCGAGATCGAACGTCACCAGCGGATCACCCGCGTTCACGCGATCCCCGGCCTTGACGTGGACCTCGAAGCCGTCGCCACCCATCTTGACGGTGTCCAAGCCGACGTGGATGAGCAGCTCAACGCCACCTGCCAGCTTCAGAGCGACCGCGTGACCGGTTTCGGCGGCAAGCATAACCTTGCCCGCAGCCGGCGCGACGACGGTGGACGAGGACGGCTCGATGGCCACGCCCTCACCCATCGTCCCGCGCGCGAACACGGGATCGGGAACGTTCGAAAGGGCCACGAGACGGCCCGCCAGCGGGGCGGTGATCTGGACGATCTCGGCCTCGGTGGTCTGCGCCACGTCGACCTCGGCGGGCTCGTTCGTGTCGGCAGCGCCAACCGCGGCAACCGGAGCCTCGGCGGAGGCGACCTCAGCGGTGTCGCTCGCCGTGGAGGCGGCGACCGCAACCGGCTCTTCCTTGTCCTTGTAGCCGCGGATGACGACGAGGACGCAGGCGGTGATGAAGGAGGCCAACACGGCGACGCCGTACAGGCCCACCGAGTCGAAAGCGGGAATCGTGAGGAACGAGGTGAAGACGAAGGCCTTCGTCGTCACGCCGCCGCCCAGGCCGATGATGAGACCGCCGACGAGGCAGCCGGGCAGCATCGACGGGTAAATGCGCTTGAAGCGCAGGTGAATACCGTACAGAGACGGCTCGGAAATACCGCCGAGCAGACCTGCGGCAAGCGCGCCGGTCGCTGTCTGGCGCATCGTCTTGTCCTTGTTACGCGCCGACAGGATGAGGACGCCGGCCGTGGCACCGAAGCAGGCGAAGTTCCAGCAGCCCATCGGGCCCTGAATGTAGTCGTAGCCGAGCTGCTGAATGTTAAGCAGCATGATCGCGTTGATCGGCCAGTGTAGGCCCAGCGGCACCATGAACGGGTAGGCCAACGGAATGACGATGGCGAAGATGAGCGGCGAGAAGCCGTTGATCGCGCTGAGGAACTGCGCGAGCGCAGCACCGACGTAGACCCCGATCGGGCCGATGATGAAGGCCGTCAGCGGAATCATGATGAGCATCGAGAAGAAGGGGACGAAGATCAGCTGGATGTTCGCGGGGAAGATCTTCTTCAGCAGCTTCGTCAGCGGGCCCAGCAGGGCGGCCATGAGCAGCGGCGGGAACACCTGCGAGGAGTAGTCGAAGATCGTCAGCGGCAGGCCGGCGATGTCGATGACCTTGATGGTCTGCCCCATGAAGTGGACGTCGCGAGCGGCCTCGGAGAAGGCCGAGAAGCCCGGGAGCATGAGCGCCGCCATGATGGCGAAGCCAACCCAGGGATCAGCGCCGACCTTCTTGGAGGCGTTGTAGGCGACGAGCAGCGGCAGGAACGTAAAGACACACTTCCAGCACAGGTTGACGAACGCCCACTGCGGGGGCAGGTCGACGCGCGGGTCAGCCCAGTTGCCGATGATGCCGAGCGTGCCCATGAGCGCCATGACGGTGATGAACAGCGAGGCTCCCAGGAGGGCGCCGATGATGGGACGGAAGGAGTCGGAGAGGAACTCGAAGAAGTTGTCGAGCCAGGAGAACTTTCCGCGCGGGCCCTTAGAGCGTGCCTGGGCCTTGACGTCGTCGTCCGAGAGCTTTCCGGCCGTCGCCATCTCGGGCAGTCCCATGATCTCGTCGTAGACGCTCTGGACGGCGCCGCCAATGATGATCTGGAAACGCTCACCCGACTGGGGAACCGTTCCCATGACCCCGGGCAACGCGTCGAGAGCCTCTGTGTTGACTTTCGATGCGTCATGGAGCTGGAAACGCAGCCTCGTCGCACAATGCGTGAGGTGCGCGATGTTTGCGGGACCGCCGACATTGTCGATGATTCCCGACGCGGTGGTTGTAGCCATCGCTGTCCTTTCTCTGAGGGAGATCACGCCCCCAGGCCAGCTTCCGCGCCGGCGCTGTTGGGCTGAACGCAGAGAGACTAGCACGCTCACGCACCCGGTCTAGACACGTTTGCCGTGATTGCGGGTGTGACCTTGACGCGTCGGCGAGAAATAGCGCGAAAACAGCGAAGATCGCGGGACTTTCGCGCCTAGTACACCATCGACATAGCCTCGCGCACGAGGGCCAGCGTCTCCTCGCCCTCGGCGTTAGCCCGCTCGTTACCGGCGGTGAGCACCTCGCGCAGATAGGTTCGATCGTCGAGAAGGGCTGCGCGCTTGACCCGGATGGGCTCGAGCATCGCGTTGAGCGCATCGGTCACGACACGCTTGAGGGCACCCGCACCCTGGTCGCCGATGGAGGCGGCGATCTCTCGGGGATCGCCGGCCCCGGCCAGCGAGGCGAGGGTGAGGAGATTCGACACCTCCGGTCGGGCAACCGGATCGAAGGTGATGACGCGATCGGAGTCCGTCTTCGCTTTGCGAATGAGCTTGGCTGTTTCGTCGGCGCTCATCGCCAATTCAATGGCGTTTCCGCGCGACTTCGACATCTTTGTCCCGTCAAGGCCGAGCACGTGACTGGCCTGGGAAAGCAGTGCCTCGGGGCGGGGGAAGACACGCCGGGTGAGCGCTGACTTGCGCCGGTAGCGCTTGTCGAAGCGATCGGCGATGAGGCGGGTCTGCTCCAGGTGGGGCAGCTGATCCTGGCCGACGGGCACGAGGTTCGCGCGGCAGAACAGGATGTCGGCGGCCTGGTGGACGGGATAGGTCAGTAGCAGGCCGGACATGGCCCGATCCGAGGCCTCCAGCTCGGCCTTGACCGTGGGGTTGCGATGCAGCTCGGACTCGGTGACGAGCGAGAGAAACGGCAGCATGAGCTGATTGAGCGAGGGCACCGCCGAGTGGGTGAAGATCGTCGCCGTCGTGGGGTCGATGCCGCACGCGAGGTAGTCGGCGAGGAGGGAATACACGCGCTCCTTGACCGGTCCCGTGCCGTCGCGGTCGGTGATGACCTGGTAGTCGGCGATGACGAGCCACGTGTCGACGCCGCGCGCTTGCAGGTCGACGCGATTCTTCAGCGTGCCAAAGTAGTGACCGAGATGGAGGTTTCCCGTCGGTCGATCGCCGGTCAATACCCGAAATCGCGCGGGATTGTCCGAGATCTCGGCCTCGATTTCGGCGGAGCGCTCCTTACACCGACGAAGCGAGGCATCGGTCAGGGAATCACTCAGGGTCTCTTCGGCATCGTGCATGTTGCCCATCATATCGAGCCGGCTCAGTGCTCCAGCAGAGACTTCACGTCGGGGGAGGACAGCAGCAGCGCGATGCTCAAGGGTTCCATGAGGATCTTCTGTCCGCCGACGTAACGCGTGAGTTCGTCGGGATCTTCGGGGCGCTCCCACGTCGTGTCCCACCGCAACGTGTATGCCGTCCCTCGGCCTTCGGCCAGGCGCACCTCGGTCTCTTGAGCCGTCGCGTTGATGATTGCCAACAGGTCGACGTCGCCGTGAGGTTTGCCCGAGCGCAGCATCTGCAAGACGCGATTTTCCGGGTCATGCCACGAGTGATCGCTCAGCTCGGTGCCCGCACGGGTGTACCACGACACGTCGGGCAGAACATCGTCGATCGCCTGCCCGGTGAGGAATCGCGCCGGGCGCAGCACGGGGTGGTTGCGACGCAGGTGAATGAGCATGCGCGCGCAGTCGTGGAGGTCGTGTTGGAAGTCCTCGAGATCCCAGTCCACCCACGAGATCTCGGAATCTTGGCAGTAGGCGTTGTTGTTGCCAAACTGCGTGCGCCCGAACTCATCGCCCGCCACGAACATGGGCGTGCCCGCGGAAATCATCAGCATCGTGAAGAGGTTGCGCAGCGAGCGCGAGCGCAGGGGGCGCAGCTCGGTGAGCATCTCGATCGCCTGGGGGACGTCGTCCTTGGTCAGGTACGGTCCCGCCGCGCGACCCTCCACGCCGTGATTCCACGAGAGGTTGTTGTTCGTCCCATCGCGATTTTCTTCGAGATTCGCCCCGTTGTGCTTGCGCTCGTAGCACGTGAGGTCCGCCATCGTGAAGCCGTCGTGGGCGGTGACGAAATTGATCGAGCGCCGCGTGGCTGCGGTAGTCGCGTCGGCGAGGTGGCCGTAGAGGTCCTGCGATCCCGACAGACGCGTCGCCAGGTCGTAGGGGCCGCCGCCACGGGCAATTCCACGCGACTGAGTGCCGGCATCAACGAGCCAGAACTGACGCAGAGAATCGCGATAGTGATCGTTCCATGTCGAGAACGCCTGCGGAAAGCCTCCCGTTTGCCACCCGCCGATCCCGACATCCCACGGCTCGGCAATCATCTTCTTCTGCCGCAGCACCGGGTCGAGCAGACAGGCCTGGAGCAGGGGATGGTCCGGCGAGAAATCCTCGTGCAGACGCCCGTTCGTCACCCCCAGATCGAAGCGGAACCCATCGACGCCCATGTCGCGGGCCCAGTAGCGCAGAGAATCGAGAATCATCTCATTCACGCGCGGCTCGGAGGAGTCGAGGGAGTTTCCACAGCCGGTGAAGTCGCGCGTGTGGCCGGTGGCCGGATCGATGCGGTAATACATCGCGTTGTCGATGAGCCGCCACGAGACGCCAGGGCCAGACATGCCGCCCTCGCACGTGTGGTTGTAGACGACGTCGAGGATGAGTTCGAGGCCCGCCTCGTGCAGCAGCGACACCATGCCACGGAATTCGTCGAGGACCGCGGAGGGGCCGCCGGCGCGCGCGGCCGCCGACGCGTAGGACGGCTCAGGAGCGAAGTACGACAGGGTCGAATATCCCCAGTAATTCGATAGCCCCCGCTCGGTGAGGAACGGCTCGTCCAGCTTGGCGTGGACCGGCAGCAGCTCAATTGCCGTAACCCCGAGGTCGGTCAGGTAGGACACCGTCGCGGGGTGGGCGAGGCCGGCATAGGTTCCCCGCAGGTGCTCGGGAACGTCGGGGAGGTTCTTTGTCAGCCCTTTGACGTGGGCCTCATAAATGATCGTGTCGTTCCACGGCGTGCGCGGCCCCGCGACGACTGGGAACGACGGTGCCTGAATGACGCCGCGCACGGTGTGGGAAGCCGAATCGTGCGAATCCGGCTGTAGGGGATGAATCGGATAGAGATCGTCATCGCACCGGTGCGCATAGACGGCATCCGTGAGGTCGACCGCCCCCGTGATAGCGCGCGCGTAGGGATCAAGCGCCAGCTTGTTCGGGTTATAGACGAGGCCACGCTGGGGATCCCACGGGCCCCACACGCGAAACCCGTACGGTGTCCCCGTGTGGTAGCCGGCGACGTGGCCGTGCCACACGCCCTCATCGGGGCCGATCAACTGGAAACGCGTCTCCTCGGCGTCGGCGGCATACGAATCGAAGAAACACACTTCGACGGCCTTAGCGTGAGGGGCAACGACAGCAATGTCCACGCCATCAGCGACGATATGCCCGCCCAGACGCGAGGGATTGGTTGCGCCGCGGGGAACCCGGGGACTCACGGGGCCGGACTCATAGGCTGAAAACGTCTCAGGCATGCCCGATAGTCTCTCATGTCCCGTTTACGCGCAGTGCCAAAAGACCCGCCAAACGGCGTGGATTTGCCCACGCTAGAGCCCTCGCATTCCTGTTGACTTCGCACTTATGGCAGTCTGGGAGACATGCGAATCGTCGTTTGCGTGAAATACGTTCCCGATGCTCAATCTCATCGCCGTCTCGAGGGCGGCACGCTCGTGCGTGGTGAAGAGGACAGTCTCAACGACCTCGACGAGAACGCAATTGAGGCGGCGCTCGCGGCGAAAGAGAACCACGGCGGCGAGGTCATTGCGCTGACGATGGGGCCGGCGGGAGCTAAGGACGCGGTCATGCGGGCTCTCCAGATGGGCGCCGATCGCGCCATCCAGATCACAGACGATCGCTTGGCCGGCTCCGATGTCATCGGCACCGCTCAGGTTCTCGCCGCCGCCATCACCAAGCTCGGTGAGGATGCCCCGATCGATCTCGTTCTCACGGGGTCGACGTCGCTGGACGGCATGACGTCAATGCTGCCCGGCGCCCTCGGAGCAACGCTGGGATGGCCGTCGCTGACGGCGGCGGCGACCTTCGCCATCGAGGACGACGCGGTGACGGTTTCTCGCTATCTCGACAATTTCGCCGACGTGTTGACGGCGCCCTACCCCCTCGTCTGCTCCGTGACCGACGAGGCCAATCAGCCGCGCACTCCGGGATTCAAGCTCATGCTTGCGGCCAAGAAGAAGCCCATCGAGGTATGGGATCTCGACGCGCTGGCCATCGATGGTCAGCCGCGTTACGGTTCCGAGGCCGCCGGCACGCAGATGTTGCGCGCGGATAAGCGCGACGAGCGACGAGGCGAGGGCCGCATCGTCACCGATTCGGGCACCGGCGGTGTCGAACTCGCGCAGTTCCTGCGCGAGGCCGGATTTGCGCAGGGCAACTAAGGAGGGGCGAGAATGAGCGAACTGATCGAAGGAACCATCCTCGTTGTCACCGACCACACGGGAGATGACGAGCACGGATACGTCCTCACCGAGGCATCGAAACGCCTGCTCACGGCGACGCGTGAGATCGCGGGCGGCGACATCGTCGCGCTCGCGCTGAACTCGGCTCCTGACGTGGCCGCGCTTGCCGCGCAGGGGGTGACGCGTATCATCGCCGCTCGCCTCGGCCGGTTCAGTCCACGCGTCCCCGGCATCGTCGCCGATTGCGTCGTCGCTGCCGCGCGCGAGTGCGATCCCGAAGCGATTCTCAACGTCTCGAACGCGCGTGGTCATGACGTTGCCGGGCAAGTTGCCGTGCTGCTGGGCACCGGTGCCTCTGTCGACGTGTCGTCGCTGCGCATCACTCAGTCGCGTTTGCTGGCCTCAAAGTCGGTCCTTGACGGGCAGTGGGAGACGGAGTTCCACGTCAGCGGCGGCGTACCCGTCATCGCCTTGCGCACGGCTGGGTTGGTAGCCGCCGACGCGCCCGAGCCGACGACTCCCGAGGTCGAGCATCTCTCCGTTAGCTTCCGCGAGGCGTCTAAGGCCGTGGCGGTGAAATCCTCGCGCACTGAGGACCACACGGTTTCGCTCACCGACGCCCCCGTCGTCGTGTGCGGAGGGCGCGGCACCCAGGGCGACTTCACGCTCGTCAACCAGCTTGCCGAGCGTCTCGGAGGCGCGGTCGGGGCAACCCGCGTGGCCACCGAGGAAGGGTGGATCGACCGCGCCGCGCAGGTTGGGCAATCCGGCGTTGCCATCGCCCCCAACCTTTACATCGGCCTGGGCATTTCCGGCGATATCCACCACGTCTCGGGCATACGCGGAGCACAGACGATCGTCGCCGTGTGTGACGACGCCGAGGCGGCGATCTTCGAACTCGCCGATTTTGGGGTCGTCGGTGACATCAACGTGGTGATCCCGCAGGCGTTGAGCGCTCTGGACGGGCAGTGAGCCTCATCTACCTCGACAACGCCGCGGCCGCACCCATGCGGGCGGTGGCGCGTGAGGCCATGGTGCGCACGTGGGAGCGGGCGCAGGGGACCGGGCTGAATCCCCAGTCGGTTCACGCCGCTGGTCGCGACGCGGCATTCCTGCTCGATGACGCTCGCGCGCGCATTGCCCTGGCACTCGGCGCGGATCCGACGGAGGTCATTTTTACCTCCGGAGCCACCGAGTCCGATGTCATCGCCCTTCGCGGTGCCGCGGCGGCGCCCGGCACGCCGAGTCATCCACACCGCCCTCGATCACCCGGCGATCGCGCAGACGGCGGCCACGATCGCAGACGTGCGCATCATCGGGCTTCGCCGCGATGGCGGGATTGATCTCGACGACGCCGAGGCTGCCTTCGCCGGCCCCGCGCCGGCGATTCTCGCCCTCACATCCGTCGCGTCCGAAACGGGAGTCATCGCGCCCGTACGCGATATTGTCGCCCGGGCGCGCTCGCGGTGGGGGCGCGAGGTGCCGATTCTGCTCGATGCGACTCAGGCCATCGGGCGACTTCCCGTCGATTTTCATGCCCTCGGCGTCGACCTTCTCGCGCTGGGGCCTCGGCCACAAGTGCGGCGCCCCGTCGGGCAGCGGGGTGCTGCTCGCCACGCGCGAAGTCGGCATCGTTCCCGTCATGACGGGCGGGGGACAGGAGCGTCAGCTGCGCTCGGGCACGCCCGCTGTCGCCACCGCTCAAGCCCTGGCTGCTGCGCTAACCGAGGCCGTTGAGGAGCGCCCGGCGATGTCGCAGCGCCATGCCCGGATGCGCGAACGACTGATCTCGGGGCTTCCCGATGGCATCGCGGTGGCGACCCAGGCCGAGGCGACTGCGTCGATCACGATGTTCGTCGCTCCCGGTTGCTCCGCCGAGGCCCTCGTCGTCGCCCTCGACGCCGCCGGGATTGCCGCGTCGGCTGGTTCGGCCTGCCACACGGGAGTCTCGCGTCCCTCCCCGACACTGCTAGCACAGGGAATCAGCGAGGAGGATGCCAGCGGTTCCCTGCGGGTCTCCTTCGGCTGGGCCACGCGCATGCGCGACGTCGAGGCGTTTCTTGAGGCGTTGCCCGGTGCCCTCGATGCGGCTCACGCTTACGCCGAGCTGGCGCGGCCCAGGTCGCGGTAGGCTTCGCGGGGACATTAGGAGGAATGATGCGGGTGCTTGCGGCCCTGTCGGGCGGCGTCGATTCGGCGGTTGCCGCGGCGCGCGCCTGCGATGCCGGCCACGATGTCACGGCCGTCCACATGGCGTTGACGTCAAATCCCCAGACATCTCGGTGTTCGTCACGCGGGTGCTGCACGCTCGAAGACGCCCAGGATGCTCGCCGTGCCGCCGCGCTGCTGGGGATTCCGTTTTATGTGTGGGACCTCGCCGAGCAGTTTCACGACACGGTCGTGGCCGACTTTGTTGCCGAATATCGCGCCGGGCGGACGCCGAATCCCTGCATTCGGTGCAACGAGTTCATCAAGTTCCGCGAGCTTGCTCGACGCGGTGCCGCGCTCGGATTCGATGCCGTGTGCACCGGCCATTACGCATCAATCGTCGCCGGGGCTGACGGTCCCGAGCTTCATCGTGGGGCGTGCGAGGCCAAAGACCAGTCCTACGTGTTGGCGGTGATGGGCCGCGAGGCTCTGGGGCGAGTTCTCTTCCCGCTCGGCGACGCGGTGACCAAGGACGAGGTCAGGCGCGAGGCCGCCGAGCGTGGGCTGCCAATGTCCGCCAAGCCCGACTCCTATGACATCTGTTTCATCCCCGATGGCGACACCGCCGGGTTTTTGCGTTCGCGTATGGGTACCCAACCCGGGCCGATTCTCGACACCGAAGGCAACGAGGTGGGTACCCACCGGGGGGCCTACGCCTACACGGTTGGTCAGCGTCGAGGACTCGGACTGAACCGCCCAGCTCCCGATGGGCGTCCCCGCTACGTCGTGCGCACGGACCCGCGCGCGAACACCGTCATTGTCGGCGCCGCCGAGCTGTTGAGTGTCAACCGCATCGACGCCGCCGACGCCGTGCTGCTCGCTGATGCCGCCCATCCCGGGCTGAGTGCCGAGCGCGAGGTGGCGATTCAGGTGAGCGCTCACGGGAGCCTCACTCCGGCACTCGTTCGCATTCGCGGCGACGAGATGCGAGTCGAGCTCATGCAGCTGCGACGCGCCGTTGCGCCCGGTCAAAGTCTCGTCGTTTACGACGGCACCCGAGTGCTCGCCCAGGCGACGATCTCCTCGGCGCGCCGCGAATAGCCGCGGCAGCGAAGCGGGTGTGGTGTGCGTCAGCGTGGCGGGACCGCTACACTAGGCGACGCGCGCGCGTGGCGAAATTGGTAGACGCGCCAGGTTTAGGTCCTGGTGCCGGTGACGGCGTGAGGGTTCGAGTCCCTCCGCGCGCACGTTCGGTGAAAGGACGACACCATGGCGAGGCTTTCCGTGGGGCAGGATGCCCCGGACATGACGCTCGACGGCATCCCCTCAGGCCCCTACCGGTTGCACGATCTCGCGGCGTCGACGACGCGCGGTCTCGTCGTCTACTTCTATCCGCGGGCCAATACGCCGGGATGTACGGCTGAGGCGTGCGATTTTCGTGATTCGCTGGCCTCGTTGCGCTCGAGCGGATATGAGGTCATCGGCATTTCTCCCGATCGCCTGGCGAAGCTTGAGGCCTTTGCCGACGAGCACGCGCTGTCCTTCCCGCTGGCATCCGATCCCGATCACGCCTGCATGGAGGCGTGGGGCGCGTGGGGCGAGAAGACGAACTACGGGCGAACGAGCGTCGGCGTCATCCGCTCGACGATCGTCATCGATCCCTCGGGTGTGGTGACAGCAGCGCTCTACAACGTTCGCGCAAAGGGGCACGTCGCCCGATTGCGCCGCGAACTCGGCCTCGACGACTGAGGAGCTTGGCCGTCGGCCGGCGGGCTACCTACAATGCCAGGTGTGGCGAGCGTAGTCGAGCACGCTCGCGGTCTCGCCGCCCTCGCGAATCCACGTTGCCGGTGATGCGCCGCGCAGCGGTGAATCGTCCTCGGACTGCCGCCACGCCCACGCCGCCAAGGAGGCGCGTTGCGCGGGCGATGGATCGGGTGGGAGCAGTGATTTGAATACCTGGGTGGCTGCGGGTGCGATCTGGTTGGCCCCGAGCTGCCACATCGGGTAGTGCCACGTTCTGCCGATCTGGACTCCGAGGATCCGGCGTTCGCGTACGCCTTTGCTGATGCCCTGGCGTGAGATGCCGAGCCAGTCCGCCAGCGCCGGCGTGAGACAGGTGGGGCCGATGTCGACCTGGTTGCCCGCTGCGCGCCTCACCGAGGTGATGAGGGCAACGATCGAGTCGATGTCGTCCTCGTCGATCGCGAGCGGTCGGGGTGAGGATGACAGTGCGGTGCGCAGGGATGCCACCAGTTGCTCTTCAGTTGCGGTGAGTGTGCGTTTGACCATTGGTGCCTCCCGTCTGCTGTTCCTCGTGTGCATCGTGTCGCTACCTGGCTCAGACTAGCGCGAGGTGTGACGGCCGCGTGTCGCGCGTGTCGTATATCTTCCTGTATGTTATGCGGCTTATCTCCAGAGTGTTCGGCTGATATTACCAATTCCGGCATTTAATGCGACATGAATATACGGGTGAATGAATATCGCTAAACGGTGTTCAGCGGACCTGTAGGCGTCGGGGTAGCTGGTGTGATGTACTTCTTATGAGCAATCCTGGAAAGCCGCACGTTACACCGCGGTGACGCTGCCCCGGGCGAGACGGTGCCCGACTTATGCGTCGCGGGTGACGCGGCGGTAGCCGAAAGGAGTGACGATGGAGAAAACGCCCGGCGTCTGGTCTGAGGCAGGTCGGCTGCGCACGGTCATGGTGTGTCGTCCCGGCCTTGCCCACCGACGACTGACTCCACGCAATTGCCACGACCTGCTCTACGACGATGTGCTGTGGGTCGATAAGGCTCGTGACGATCACGCGGAATTCGTCGATCTCATGCGTGAGCGCGACATCGACGTTCTCGATATGACGGATCTGCTCGAAGACGTCGTCGCGATTCCCGAGGCACGGCGGTGGATTCTCGACCGCAAGATCACCGAGGACGCCGTCAACCCCATCGTGTGCGCCGGTGTGCGCGATTGGCTCGACGACATGGAGCCAAGCCGGCTCGTGTCTCACCTCATCGGAGGTCTCGGGGTGGGGGAGGTGCCCGCCGAGATCGGGGGAACCTACACCGACGCGCTCATTCCCGACGGCAGTATTGACGAAGACTGGCTACTGCCTCCCCTGCCGAATACCCAATTCATGCGAGATAACACGGCGTGGATGTTCGGCGGGGTCTCGCTCAACCCCATGTACTGGCCCGTTCGCCGACAAGAGACGCTGTTGACGGCGGCGGTCTATCGGTTCCACCCGCGGTTTGCCGAGGCGGATTACCAGGTGTGGTTCGGCGATCCGGATCGGGCATGGAACCCCAATACTTTCCTTGAGGGCGGCGACATCATGCCCATCAAGCCGGGGGTGTTGCTGGTCGGGATGGGGGAGCGCTCCTCGGTGAACGCGGCAACGCAGCTGGCGAAGTCGCTGTTCGCCGCCGGCGCGGCCGAGCGTGTCATCGCTGCGCACCTGCCGAAGACGCGTGCGGCCATGCACCTCGACACGGTCTTCACGTTCTGTTCGGAGGATGTCGTCAACGCCTACCTGCCGATCGTCAACGACGTCTGGACGATGTCGCTGCGGCCCGATTCCTCCGCGCGCGGTGGAATCGATATTCGCCGCGATGGGACGAAGCTCATTGACACGCTCAGCGACGTCCTCGACACCCCACTTCATGTCGTTGCCACCGGCGGTGACTACTTCAACATCGAGCGTGAGCAATGGAACGATGCGAATAACACGTTGGCGCTTGCGCCGGGTGTCGTCGTCGGCTACGCCTCCAACACCGTGACCAATGCGGCGCTGCGCAACGCCGGCATCGAGGTGATTGAGGTCGATGGCGCGCAATTGGGACGTGGGCGCGGAGGCTCGCGATGCATGACGTGCCCGATCGAACGCGATGCCCTCTATGTCTAATATTCCCGTGGCTGGGGTGTGCGTCTCAGCCGCGCTCATCCGCTAGGAAATCAAGGAGATACTCATGGGATTCAACCTGAAGAACCGTCACCTGTTGTCGCTGACACGGCACACCCCACGTGAGATCCACTATCTGCTCGATCTCTCCCGCGACCTCAAGCGCGCGAAGTACGCCGGTACCGAGGTGGCGCGCCTGCGCGGCAAAAACATCGCCCTCATTTTTGAGAAGACCTCAACGCGCACCCGGTGTGCGTTCGAGGTCGCCGCCCACGATCAGGGCGCGAACGTCACGTACATCGAGCCGTCCTCGTCCCAGATCGGGCACAAGGAAACGATGAAGGACACCGCCCGCGTGCTCGGGCGCATGTACGACGGCATCGAATACCGCGGCTTTAGCCAGGCGACGGTTGAGGAGCTGGCGGAGTATTCGGGCGTGCCGGTCTTCAACGGGCTGACGGACGAGTATCACCCAACCCAGATGCTCGCCGACGTGTTGACAATGCAGGAAAACTGCGACAAGCCGCTCACGGACATCTCCTTTGCTTTCGTCGGCGATGGACGCAACAACGTCTCGAACTCGCTGCTGCTGATCGGTGCGAAGCTGGGGATGGACGTGCGCATCGGTGCGCCCGCCAAGCTGCAGCCCACGGACGAGCTACAGCAGATGTGTCGCGGATTTGCCGAGGAATCGGGGGCGCGGATCACGATTACCGACGATCCCAAGGCCGCCGTTGACGGCGTTGACTTCATCTACACCGACATTTGGGTGTCGATGGGCGAGCCGGTCGAGGCGTGGGGTGAGCGTATCGATGAACTCATGCCGTTCCAGGTCAACGCCGATCTGGTCGCCGCAGCGAACAATCCGAACGTCAAGTTCCTCCACTGTCTGCCGGCGTTCCACAATTCCGACACGAAGATTGGGGCCGAGGTCGCCGAGCGCTATCCCGAGCTGGCCAACGGCATCGAGGTGACCGAGGACGTATTCGAGTCCGATATCAACCTGGCCTTCGAGGAGGCCGAGAACCGGATGCACACGATCAAGGCCGTTCTCGTCGCCTCGCTGGCCTAACCGAGAAGCGGATACGGGGAAGGAGGCGAAAGGATGCGTATCGTCATAGCGTTGGGCGGCAACGCCCTGCTCAGGCGCGGCGAGCCCATGGAAGCGGCAACGCAGCGCGCCAACGTTAAAGTGGCCGCCGAACAGATTGCGAAAGTTGCTCGCGATGATGACGTCGAGCTGGCGATCGTTCACGGCAACGGCCCGCAGGTCGGTCTGCTCGCGTTGCAGGCGGCCGCATATCCCGACGTCACGCCGTATCCGCTCGATGTGTTGGGGGCCCAGACCCAGGCGCTGATCGGCTACATGATCGAACAGGAGTTGGGCAACATCGTCGCGCCCGAGCGCGCGATCGTCACGTTGGTGACCATGGTGCAGGTCGACGCCGATGACCCGGCATTCGATCATCCGACAAAGCCGATCGGGCCGGTCTATTCCGAGGCGGAAGCCCGGCGCCTCGCTGCCGAGGGAGGCTGGGCGATCGCTCCGGATGGAGATAAGTATCGCCGCGTCGTCGCCAGTCCCGACCCGCAACGGATCATCGAGCTTCGCTCGATTCGTCGACTTATCGAAGACGGTGCGATCGTCACGTGTGGCGGTGGCGGCGGGATCCCGACAACCTATGACGAGGCAACCGGTACGCTCACGGGAATCGAAGCGGTCATCGACAAGGACCTGTGTGCGTCATTGTTGGCCCGCGAGCTGGACGCCGACATGCTCGTCATCGCCACCGATGTGGCTGGAGTCTTCCGCGATTGGGGCACTCCCGATGCTCACTGCATCGAGGAGGAAACGATCTCGAGACTTCGCAGCATGACCCTTGCCGCCGGGTCGATGGGACCGAAGGTGGAGGCGGCGTGCCGATTCGTCGAGGCGACGGGTAAGCCGGCGGTTATCGGATCGCTGGAAGACATCGAGGCAATCGTCGCCGGCACCGCGGGGACTCGCGTCGTCGCGGACTAACAGCCCAGATATCCCCAGTCGGTGCCCGTGCCCGTTATGTGGCGCGGGCACCGAGGCATATCGGCGTCGTTATGCTGTAGCCAACTCATCCGGTGTGGTCGCGCGTGAGACCCGAGTACACAGAGAGGGACGCGGTGGATACTCCAAATACGAAGGCTGCCCGCCAAGCGCTGATTGTCCAGGTCATCAGCCAGTGCAAGGTGCGCTCGCAGGCTCACCTCCTCGAATTGTTGGCTGAACACGGCATCAGCGTCACCCAGGCGACGATTTCGCGGGATCTCTACGAGTTACACGCGACAAAACTGCGCATGGCCAACGGCGTACCGTATTACGCCTTTCCCCAGATGCAGTCCACCGATGCCCAGGCCATCAAGAACACGGCCATCGGGGCGTTGGCGACGTGGAGCGCGGACCTGCTCGTGTCCTCGGTGGCGAAAGACAACTTCCTCGTGCTGCGCACGCCCGCAGGCGGCGCGCAATTGTTCGCCTCGACGATTGATAACGCCCGCCTCGACGAGGTGCTTGGCTGTGTCGCCGGCGACGATACGATCCTCGTCATCTGCGCCTCCGACGAGGCTGCGGCCACCCTCAATACCTCGCTGTTGCGCCTCGCCATGGGCGAGATCGACGCCATCGATTGACCGGCTGCCTCACCGTCACCCGTGATGTCGGGGCCCGATGACTGACGCAGCCGACCCCCGCCACATAGTGTGGCGGGGGTCACGTGGTTTTGGTTTGACGGGTGGGGGTGGGGTGGGTAGTGTTTATGCCTGTTGCGCCGTTGAGGGCTTGGCCGGGACTGGTTCTTGTGGATCGGTTGGTGTGGTTGGGTTTCTTGGGTGTGTGGCCTTGTCTGTGGCTGGTCTCCGTGTTTGGGGGTTGGTTGTGGGTGTGGGTGTGTTGTTTGTGTTCTCAACAGTGTGTCGAGTGTTTATGCTTGTTTGGGTACTCGGCCTGACTGTTGCGCTGGTTGTTTGGTTTGGTTGATGCGTGCTCTTTTGTGGGGTGTGTGTTGGCTGGCTGGGTGGTTGGTGTGGTTTGTGGTTGGGTAGTCGTTTTATGGTTGGGATCGACTGGTTCTGGCTGGCGTGTGGCTCTGGGGTGTGCTTGCTCTTGTGTGGGTGGGTGTGTTTTGGGGTTGTGTGTTGGTTGGGGTTGGTTTTTTCTGTTTTGTTTTGTTTGGAGAGTTTGATCCTGGCTCAGGACGAACGCTGGCGGCGTGCTTAACACATGCAAGTCGAACGGGATCCGCGTGGCGCTTGTCGTCGTGTGGTGAGAGTGGCGAACGGGTGAGTAACACGTGAGTAACCTGCCCTCTTCTTCGGGATAACTGCAAGAAATTGTGGCTAATACTGGATATTCTGGCCTTGTCGCATGGTGGGGTTGGGAAAGGTTTTTTCTGGTGGGGGATGGGCTCGCGGTCTATCAGCTTGTTGGTGGGGTGATGGCTTACCAAGGCTTTGACGGGTAGCCGGCCTGAGAGGGTGGTCGGTCACACTGGGACTGAGATACGGCCCAGACTCCTACGGGAGGCAGCAGTGGGGAATTTTGCACAATGGACGCAAGTCTGATGCAGCGACGCCGCGTGGGGGATGACGGCCTTCGGGTTGTAAACCTCTTTCGCTCATGGTCTAGGCGCATCTTCGGGTGTGTTGAGTTGAGTGGGTAAAGAAGCGCCGGCTAACTACGTGCCAGCAGCCGCGGTAATACGTAGGGCGCGAGCGTTGTCCGGAATTATTGGGCGTAAAGAGCTCGTAGGCGGTTTGTCGCGTCTGTCGTGAAAACTAGGGGCTTAACCTCTAGCTTGCGGTGGGTACGGGCAGGCTTGAGTGCAGTAGGGGAGATTGGAATTCCTGGTGTAGCGGTGGAATGCGCAGATATCAGGAGGAATACCGGTGGCGAAGGCGGGTCTCTGGGCTGTTACTGACGCTGAGGAGCGAAAGCATGGGGAGCGAACAGGATTAGATACCCTGGTAGTCCATGCTGTAAACGTTGGGCACTAGGTGTGGGGGCTGTTGTGGTTTCTGCGCCGTAGCTAACGCATTAAGTGCCCCGCCTGGGGAGTACGGCCGCAAGGCTAAAACTCAAAGGAATTGACGGGGGCCCGCACAAGCGGCGGAGCATGCGGATTAATTCGATGCAACGCGAAGAACCTTACCAAGGCTTGACATGCACCGGATCGGTCCAGAGATGGGTTTTCCTTCGGGTCGGTGTGCAGGTGGTGCATGGTTGTCGTCAGCTCGTGTCGTGAGATGTTGGGTTAAGTCCCGCAACGAGCGCAACCCTTGTCCTATGTTGCCAGCACGTTGTGGTGGGGACTCGTGGGAGACTGCCGGGGTTAACTCGGAGGAAGGTGGGGATGACGTCAAATCATCATGCCCCTTATGTCTTGGGCTTCACGCATGCTACAATGGCGTCTACAGTGTGTTGCGATACCGTGAGGTGGAGCGAATCACTTAAAGGGCGTCTTAGTTCGGATCGGGGTCTGCAACTCGACCCCGTGAAGGTGGAGTCGCTAGTAATCGCAGATCAGCAACGCTGCGGTGAATACGTTCTCGGGCCTTGTACACACCGCCCGTCACGTCACGAAAGTTGGTAACACCCGAAGCCTGCGGCCTAACCGCGTTTGTGGGGGGAGTGGTCGAAGGTGGGACTAGCGATTGGGACGAAGTCGTAACAAGGTAGCCGTACCGGAAGGTGCGGCTGGATCACCTCCTTTCTAGGGAGAATTTTTTTGGTTATACACAACATCATCTTAGTGATGGCGCCTGGTCTTGTTAGGGGTTGGGTGTTGTTGTTGGGGTGGTTTGGGTGTGGATGCTCGGCATGCTGTTGGGTGTAGGGACAACACGTCTGTGCACTGCTGATAGTTCCCTGTTGTTCCGTGTGTCGCCTTGATTGGTGGCGTGCGGGTGTGGGGTGACCGTGGTTGGTGGTGTGTGTTGTTGGCTTCGCTTGTGACTGGTCTCGTTGTTGGGGTTGGTTGTGGGTGTGGGTGTGGTGTTTGTGTGTTGGATAGTGTGTGTGAGTGTCTTTGTGATGCTTGTTTAGCGAGTTTGTTCTTGTTTGTTTTTGGTTTGTTGTGTTTGTTGGTATGGGCGTTTGGTGGATGCCTTGGTACCAGGTGCCGATGAAGGACGTTGCGGCCGGCGATAGCCCCGGGGAGTTGGCGAGTGAGTGTTGATCCGGGGGTTTCCGAATGGGGGAACCTAGCCCGAGTTGTGTCGGGTTGCCACAGGGTGAATTGATAGTCTTGTGGTGGGTGACGTAGGGAAGTGAAACATCTTAGTACCTACAGGAAAATATTCCGTGAGTAGTGGCGAGCGAAAGCGGATGATGGCTAAACCGTGTGTGTGTGATACTCGGCAGGGGTTGCATGTGCGGTGTTGTGGGGTCTGCTTGTTGGTTGCTGCCGTGGCCAAGATCCTATCGGACGGTTGAGGTGAAACAGTTGGGATGCTGTACCGGAGTGCGTGAGAGTCGTGTAGCTGGTTGATCGTTTGGTGGGGTTTGAGTGGTGTCCCCGAGTAGCGCGGGGCTCGTGGAATCTCGTGTGAATCTGCCCAGACCACTGGGTAAGCCTGAATACGTCCTGGTGACCGATAGTGGATTAGTACCGTGAGGGAATGGTGAAAAGTACCCCGGGAGGGGAGTGAAAGAGTTCTTGAAACCAAGCGTCTGCAAGCCGTCAGAGCCTGCCTGTGTGGTGGGTGGTGGCGTGCCTTTTGAAGAATGAGCCTGCGAGTTATGATGCGTGGCGAGGTTAACCCGTGTGGGGTAGTCGTAGCGAAAGCGAGTCTGGTAAGGGCGTGTAGTTGCGTGTTGTAGACCCGAAGCGGGGTGATCTACCCATGGCCAGGTTGAAGCGGTGGTAGTACATCGTGGAGGACCGAACCCACCTAGGTTGAAAACTGGGGGGATGAGTTGTGGGTAGGGGTGAAAGGCCAATCAAACTCCGTGATAGCTGGTTCTCCCCGAAATGTATTTAGGTACAGCGTCTCGTGTGCTTGCGTGAGGTAGAGCTACTGGTTGGCTGATGGGCCGTGTTGGTTACTGACGTCAGCTAAACTCCGAATGCGCGTTAAGTTGAGCGGGGCAGTGAGACTGCGGGGGATAAGCTTCGTAGTCGAGAGGGAAACAGCCCTGATCGCCGGTTAAGGTCCCTAAGAGTATGCTGAGTGGGAAAGGATGTGGAGTTGCTGTGACAGCCAGGAGGTTGGCTTAGAAGCAGCCATCCTTGAAAGAGTGCGTAATAGCTCACTGGTCAAGTGGTTCCGCGCCGATAATGTAGCGGGGCTTAAGCATACCGCCGAAACCGCGGCTATACACCTGTGTGGTGTGTGGGGTAGGGGAGCGTCCTGCGTGAGTTGAAGTCGCCGTGTGAGCGTGTGGTGGATTGCGTGGGAGTGAGAATGCAGGCATGAGTAGCGAGTGACAGGTGAGAATCCTGTCCGCCGATAAACCAAGGGTTCCAGGGGCAGGTTTATCCGCCCTGGGTTAGTCGGGTCCTAAGGCGAGGCCGTCAGGCGTAGTCGATGGTTGACCAGTTGATATTCTGGTACCGGCTCATAATCGTCCATGGCGCTCATCAGTGTTGTCTCACCGACGCTACTGCCTGTCTGTGCCCTTTCGGGGGTGTGGGTTGTGTGGTGGTCTTGGTGGGGCATGGGTGGGTTGTCAAGCGTGTTAACAGGGGTGACGCACAGTGGTAGCCTGGCGCGGCGGTGGTTGTCCGTGTTCAAGCCCGCAGCCTGTCTTCTAGGTAAATCCGGGAGGCGTGAAGGGTGAGGGGTGATGGTGGCCCACTTTTTTGTGGGGATAACAGGGTGTGCCTGTGGTGCCTAGAAAAGCCTCGGCGTGAGAGTATGAGCCGCCCGTACCCTAAACCGACTCTGGTGGTTGGGTAGAGTATACCAAGGCGAGCGAGAGAATCGTGGTTAAGGAACTCGGCAAATTGCCTCCGTAACTTCGGGAGAAGGAGGCCCCATGGCTTGAAGCCTGTTTACTAGGCTAGGGCTTGTGGGGGGCACATGTTGGGGGGAAGCGACTGTTTATCAAAAACACAGGTGCGTGCGAAGCCGTAAGGCGATGTATACGCACTGACGCCTGCCCGGTGCTGGAAGGTTAAGCGGAAGACTCAACCTCTTTGGGGGTGAAGGTTTGAAGTTAAGCCCCAGTAAACGGCGGTGGTAACTATAACCATCCTAAGGTAGCGAAATTCCTTGTCGGGTAAGTTCCGACCTGCACGAATGGCGTAACGACTTCCCTGCTGTCTTAACCGCGAACTCGGCGAAATTGCATTACGAGTAAAGATGCTCGTTACGCGCAGCAGGACGGAAAGACCCCGGGACCTTTACTATAGCTTGGTATTGGTGTCTGGTTATGTTTGTGTAGGATAGGTGGGAGACTGTGAGGCCTTCACGCTAGTGGGGGTGGAGTCGGCAAGTGAAATACCACTCTGATGTAATTGGTCATCTCAACCTCGGCCCGTGATCCGGGTCAGGGACAGTGCCTGGTGGGTAGTTTAACTGGGGCGGTTGCCTCCTAAAAGGTAACGGAGGCGCTCAAAGGTTCCCTCAGCCTGGTTGGTAATCAGGTGTTGAGTGTAAGTGTAGAAGGGAGCTTGACTGTGAGACTGACGGGTCGAGCAGGTGCGAAAGCAGGAACTAGTGATCCGGCCATGGCTTGTGGAAGCGTGGTCGCTCAACGGATAAAAGGTACCCCGGGGATAACAGGCTGATCTTGCCCAAGAGTCCATATCGACGGCATGGTTTGGCACCTCGATGTCGGCTCGTCGCATCCTGGGGCTGGAGTTGGTCCCAAGGGTTGGGCTGTTCGCCCATTAAAGCGGTACGCGAGCTGGGTTCAGAACGTCGTGAGACAGTTCGGTCCCTATCCGCTGCGCGCGTTAAGAGACTTGAGGAGGGCTGTCCCTAGTACGAGAGGACCGGGACGGACGAACCTCTGGTGTGCCAGTTGTACCGCCAGGTGCATGGCTGGTTGGCTACGTTCGGGATGGATAACCGCTGAAAGCATCTAAGCGGGAAGCCGGCTCCAAGATGAGGTCTCTATACACTTTGTGTGGGAGGGTCCCTAGAGATGATGGGGTTGATAGGCCAGATGTGGAAGCTGCGTGAGTGGTGGAGCTGACTGGTACTAATTGCCTGATGACAAACACGACGAGCCATAAATAGACAATGAACACTCTTGTAGCTCACACACGCGTGCCTGTCGCCTGGCCTGTTGTTGGTGGTGGGTGGTGCGTGTGTGGGTTGGGTGTCACAACAGACGTCACACACCCCTAGGCCGTGCCTCCTCTTGTTTTTGTGGGGGGGGGTGTGGGGTGTGGCTTGCACACACTATCTGTGGTGTTGCGGCCCTTGTGGTCCGCTGCCCTAGTTTTCGTGACTGTCTCGCGCGTGTGTGTGGGTGGTTGCGTGTGGGTGGTGTTGTGGTGGTTGTGTTGTGTGGTGGTCATAGCGGTAGTGTTACGCCCGGTCCCTTTCCGAACCCGGTAGCTAAGCCTGCCAGCGCTGATGGTACTGCACCTTTGCGGGTGTGGGAGACTAAGACGCTGCCACACGACATGACCCACCACAACCCACCACCCACATTTTTGTTTTATGGGTCCGCCGGCCTCCGTGTTTGAATGGGGGCTATGGGAAAGAAATCTCGACGTAACTCCCGGCGAAATCGCGCCACAGCTCGGCCTGATCTGTATGTTCCGCCACTGAATCCGCGTCCGTTCGCGGGATTGGCGAATGAACTCGAGTTGGCAGCGATGCGGGAGTTGCTGCCCGCGGCGACCCTGACACTGACGACGACGCCCGAGTACGGCGAGCGAGAGGTGACTTTTGCGACGATCGTCGCCGGTACTGGTCAGGCGATGGTGCGCAGCGACGGGCGGCTATTGGTCGCGATGCAGACGCGCTCACGCACCGCCGATGCGTCGCACGACCTTGGCGTCGTGGTCAAGGAGATGCTCGACGTTACTGAACAGACGACGACGTCGACCATTAACCTTCGCCAACACGGACCGAGTCTGCAAGACCTATTCGGCGATACGCGCGGTACGTGCACGATCGAACCCGACCTCGGCTTTTGGCTTGCCGAAGGCGATCGCGACGAAGACGCGCAAGAGGCGATCCGGCGCACGGGCGAGGAGATTGTTCCCTGCGAATGTGTTCCGGGCCAGCGGGCGACATACCTGACGACGATGACGCACGATTTTGTCCGCATGGTGCTTCCCGATGATGAAGACGCTGTCGTTAACGGTTTGGCACGACTACGAGCGTCGGGTGAGCTCGACATCAGCGATGGCTCGCTGGATGCTCGCTTCATCGGCGCATTCCGCATGCTGGGTTTGGTTACGCCGGTATGGGAATTCTCGCGTCGAGTCAACGCCGACGAGATTGCCGAAGCGGTGGCGGCATTGCGGAGCAGAATTGACGAAGCGATCGCGCGGGACGGGGCACTGAGTGCGCGAGAACGGCAGGTGCGCGAAGGCATCTTGTCGCGCCAGGTCTCCATCCGCTGACCTGCGAAGGGGTGGAGCGAGGGCCGCGGAGCGCCAGTGGGTGCGCGCCGCGGCCCTCGCTTACCATGAGGGGCGATGATAGACATCGAATCGACGCCGCTTCCGCTGCAGGGCGGGACACACCAGGAATTTGCCGAGGGCCTCACTCCGATCCCGCCGCACGGTGTTGCCATGCGGGACGCGGATTATCAGCCAATACGTCTCGACGTCGCCATCGGTCTCGCTGGCTGCATGGGTTCCCGTGGGATCGAGAGACGAGAAAGCGGGCGAAGAAGGCTCGACACATTACCTCGAACACCTGCTCTTCAAGGGCACGCCAACGCGCAGCGCCGCCGATATTGCCCGGGCTTTCGATCGCGTTGGCGGCGAGACGAATGCGACGACAACGAAGGAATATACGAACTACTACGCGACGGTGTTGCGCGAGGACCTGCCGATGGCGTGCGCGGTTCTCCTCGACATGGTCACCGCGCCGGAATTGAGCGAGTCCGAATTCTCGCTCGAGCGGGGCGTCATCATCAATGAGCTGCGACTGGCTCAAGACGACCCGATCGACGTCGCCCACGAAGCGTTCGCCGGTCAGATCTTTGGCGCGGGAAGCACCCTCGCGCGTCCCACCGGCGGCACAGTGGCATCCGTCGAGGCCACGAGCGTGGAGGCGGTGAGACGCCACCATGCCCGCTACTACGCGCCTCATACACTCATCGTCACGGCGGCGGGCAATGTCGACCACGATGAGCTGGTTCGCATGGTAAGTGATCGCCTTGAGGACGGCGGGTGGGACCTCGGTGCGGCCGATGCCCTGATGTGTCCGCCACGTCGACCCGGCGCGGGCACGGTCGTCACGGAACGTCTGAATATCGCCAAACCCGTGGAAGTCACCCATATTCTCACGGGGTTCGCCGCTCCTTCGGCCACGAGTGCGCGTCGGCCGATCTTGTCGGTGCTGGCCATGATCCTCGGCGGCGGCATGTCGTCGCGGCTCTTCCAGGAGGTGCGCGAAAAGCGCGGACTAGCTTATTCCACCTACGCATTTAGCCTCGGCTATACCGACGCCGGTGCGCTGGCACTTTACGCCGGATGCGACGGCGAGCGCGTCGACGACGTCGAGGCGCGCATGCTCGAGCAGTTGGCGAGCCTGGCTGACTCGGGCCCCTCCGATACCGAACTCAGCGATGCTTACGGGCAGCTGCGGGGGTCATTCGCGTTGGGCCTAGACGACAACCGATCGCGGATGTCGCGCCTGGGCGGGTCTGAAATCGTGCGCGGCTCCTACACGACGGTCGCCGATCACCTCGCCGCGGTCACCTCGGTCACGCGCGAGGATGTCCGCGATTTGGCGGCCGAGTTGATCGGCACACCCCGCGCGTGCGTCGTCGTCGGCCCCAGTCGGGATCTGGACGACGACACATCGCGGGACGGCGCTCGCTAGGGTGGGAGCATGATCCGAGTTGCTGTGATCGGTGCCGCGGGGCGCATGGGGCAGACGGCTTGTCAGGCCGTAGAAGCCGTCGACGATATGACGCTCGTGGCTCGCCTCGACGCGGACGACGCCATTGATGCCGACCACCTGTGCGGCGCAGACGTTGCGGTAGAGTTCACGATTCCCGCCCATACCGAGGCCAACGTACATGCGTTGCTCGATGCCGGGGTTGCTCCGGTCGTCGGGACGACGGGTTGGGACGACGCCGCCCTGGAACGGGTCCGTGAACACGCGTGCGCCAGCGGTGTTAACGCACTGATCGCGCCGAATTTCGCGATCTCGGCGGTCCTCGTCATGGAGTTCGCGCGCCAGGCGGCACGTTACTTCACGTCGGCGGAGGTGATCGAGATGCATCATCCCAACAAGCTCGATGCCCCCTCCGGTACGGCCGCGCAAACCGCGCAACTGATCGCCCAGGCTCGTCGCGATGCGGGCGCGGCACCCATGCCGGATGCCACCCAAATGGATCCGGATGGCTGCCGTGGGGGAATGGTCGCCGGCGTCCCGGTCCATGCTGTGCGTCTCGCCGGGCTTAACGCCCATGAAGAAGTCCTCTTCGGGAACACCGGCGAGCAGCTGGTGCTGCGTTCGGACTGTTTTGATCGCAGCAGCTTCATGCCAGGCGTTCTCGCCGCCGTGCGAGCCGTCCGCAATCGCCCCGGTCTTACCCACGGTCTCGCCCCGGTGCTCGGCCTTGAACACTGAGACGGCGAGACAGCCGTGGATCAGGCCGGCTGTCAGCGACGATGCCCCCGCTCTGGGCCGAATTCATGCGGCATCGATGCGCGAGGCTGCGCGGGCGGGAAGCGGTGACGCCGGGCTTGAGCTCGGTCTCGATAACGACGTCATCGTCACCTCGTGGCGCCAGGCGGTTGAGCGTCCCCCGAGTTTGCGTCACCGCGTCATCACGGCCGGTGAGCGCGGGGAGATCTTCGGATTTGCCGCCGTAGCTCCCGCGCCTGAGCTCGGAGAGGTCGCAGAGGCGACGCCGCTGGCCGAGCGCTCGCCTGACTACGAGATCGTCGCCCTCGAGGTTGATCCCAACCGCCGAGGCCTCGGCCATGAAGACCGCCTGTTGAACGCGGTCGCCGAAGCCGTCGAATCCCAGGGCGGGCAGCGCCTGTGCCAGTGGGCCATCGCCGGCGACGACTGGGTGACGCGGCTCCTCGCCGACGCGGGGTTTGCCCCCGCGGGCATCGCGCGAACTCTGTCTGTGGAGGCGGCGTCGCTGACACAGCACCTGTGGTATACCGATCTCGAGACGACGAAAGGCTAACGATGATCGCGACCGCCGCTCCCTTCCGTACGCTGTCGACCGCCATGGTCACGCCCTTTAGAGCGTCGGGTGAACTCGACCTCGATTCGACGGCTCGTCTGGCCCGCAAACTCGTCGCCGATGGGTGCGACGCGATCCTCGTCTCGGGCACGACCGGGGAGTCCCCAACGACACATCGCCCGGAGAAGGAAGAACTCATTTCCTGTGTGCGTGCGGCCGTTGGCGAGGACGTGTTCATCATCGCCGGCGCCGGTTCCAACGACACCCTCCATGCGCAGGCGATGGCGGCTTCGGCAACGGAAGCCGGGGCGGATGGCCTGCTGGTCGTCAGCCCCTATTACAATCGACCCTCCCAGCGCGGCCTTCTCGCGCACGTCAGGGCGGTTGCCGATGTGAGCGATCTGCCCATCATGCTCTACGACATTCCTGGTCGCACCGGGCTGGCGTTCTCGGACGAGGTTCTTGACGAACTGGCGAAGAACCCCCAAATCCAGGCCGTCAAGGACGCCACCGGCAACGTGGTCGTTGGCGAGGAACGAAGCGAACGTACGGGGCTGGCCTACTATTCCGGCGATGACGGGCTGAACTATTCCTGGCTTGCTCACGGTGCATCCGGCTGCGTCAGCGTCGTCGGCCACGTCGCGGCCAGCTCGTATCGCGACATGATCGCAAAGGTTCGCGAGGGCGATCTGCCGGGTGCTCGAGAGATCTCTGTGCGCCTGCGTCCCCTCGTCCACGCGATCATGGGGGGCGGCCAGGGGGCCGTCATGGCCAAACACGCGCTGCACATGATGGGAGTCATCGAATCCCCGCGCGTGCGCCTGCCGCTGGTGGAGGCCACCGCATCCGAGTTGGAGGCGCTCGAGGCAGCGTTGGTGAGCGCCGGATTGCTCTCTTAGGTCGGACACGCCCCGCGCGCGGTGACGCTTGCACGTTGTAACGGCGTGCAAGAATAGCGCCGTGAAGCCTTTGTATCCAGACCTGACGCCCCCGCCCCCGGCGGATCCCGATTCGCTGCGCGTGGTTCCCCTCGGGGGACTGGGCGAAGTGGGGCGCAATATGACGGTCATGGAGCATCGCGGGAAGATCCTGCTGCTCGACTGCGGTGTGCTCTTCCCCGAGGAGATCCAACCCGGTGTGGACCTCATCCTGCCCGACTTCAGCTACATCGCTCAGCGCATGGATGATGTGACGGCTCTGCTGCTCACGCACGGTCACGAAGACCATATCGGCGCGGTGCCCTATCTGCTGCGGTTGCGCGAGGACATTCCCATCTACGGTTCGAAGCTGACGATCGCCTTCCTCGAGGCAAAACTGCGCGAGCACCGGCTGCCGACCACGCACCTTCACGTCGTCGCCGAGGGCGACGCCATCGAACTAGACGGCTATGGGTGTGAATTCCTCGCCGTCAACCACTCCATTCCCGACGCCCTCGCCATCATGATTCGCACGGCAGCTGGCAACGCCTTGCTGACTGGCGATTTCAAGATGGATCAGCTCCCCCTTGACGGTCGCATTACGGATCTTCGCGGATTTGCCCGCATGGGTGACGAGGGCGTGGACCTGTTCATGGTCGATTCGACGAACGCTGAGGTCCCCGGTTTCGTCACCTCAGAATGCGAAATCGGTCCCGTCCTCAAACAGGTGTTCCGCGACGCGCAGCGCCAGATCGTCGTGGCCTCCTTTGCCTCGCACGTCCACCGCGTCCAGCAGGTGCTCGGCGCAGCCGCGGCGACGGGGCGCAAGGTCTGTCTCATCGGGCGGTCGATGGAACGTAACATGCGCATCGCCGCGGAGGGGGGATACCTCAACATTCCCGAGGGGATCCTCGTCGACCAGCGTGAAGCTCGAGATCTGCCGCCCGAGTGCCGCGTATATATGGCGACGGGGTCCCAGGGCGAGCCGATGGCGGCGCTCTCGCGCATGGCCCAGCAAAATCATCGGACCGTCGAATTGGCAGAAACCGACACCGTCGTGTTGGCTTCTTCGCTCATTCCCGGCAACGAGAATTCCGTATACCGCGTCATCAACGCCCTCATGCGATTGGGAGTCCACGTCGTGCACCGCGATAACGCGAAGGTGCACGTGTCGGGGCACGCGGCGGCGGGTGAGCTGCTGTATGCCTACAACATCATCCAGCCGCGCAACGTCATGCCCATGCACGGCGAGATCCGCCACCTCATTGCCAATGGTTCTCTGGCGGTTCGCACGGGGGTCGATCCCGATCGGGTGGCTCTGGCAGAAGACGGCGTCGTCGTCGACCTCATCGACAGGCGCGCCCACATCGTCGGCCAGGTTCCGTGCGAGTACGTCTACGTTGATGGTCGCTCGATCGGTGAAATTGGCGAGGGGCAGCTGAAAGACCGGCTGACCCTGGGCGAAGAGGGATTCGTGTCGATTTTTGCCGCTGTGGACGCCGAGTCCGGGCACCTCATCGCCGGCCCACACATTACCGCTCGAGGAATGGCCGAAGACGACGCCGTGTTCCGCGAGGTCCTCGGCGACGTGACGACTGCGCTTGCCAACGCCGCCGAACCCGGCAATGTCGACACCTACAAGATGCAGCAGGCGGCCAGGCGCGCGCTCGGACGTTGGATCGCTCGCCGGCTGCGTCGCCGTCCCATGATCGTTCCCGTTGTTGTCGAGGTATAGAACAGTGACGACCCCGTCCCAGTCAACGACCAGCCACAAGCACGCGCGTCCCGAAACGCTGCCGCTGCGTAGTGCGTCGCGCTACCCGACCCTTGCCGGCTGGGTCTGCCTCATTGCCGCAATCGCGATCCTCGTCAGTTTCCTCACGCACCAGACGGGTCTGAGAGGCATCGCGACGGTGACGACCTTCGGGCTATGGATCCTCGGTATTCCCGCAGGGGTATCGCTGGGGTACGTCGTCATCTACCTCTTCCTGGCGGTTCTGGCCTTCTTGCGCAAGCGCCTCGTCGTCATCATTGGCCTCGTCCTACTGGGATTGCGGGCGGCGACGTTGTTGCTGATCCTCGTGTGGTTTATTCCCCACGGCCGCTCTGATGCCGAGCTCTTCGTCGGGTATGCGCTGACGGTAGTCGCCATGATGTTCACGGTCGCGAACATCATCTTGATGTGGCGGCACCGCAGGGATTTTCCCGGCAGCATCGGTGTGGCGGCGATCGGCCGCACGGTGTTTATCCTCATCGGTGGTCTCGCGATCGGTCTCATCGGCTCAGTCGGTCTGCTTCAGCTGACAAGGCCCCAGGCCCGACCGCTGTCGGAGGACATCTGGTGGTCGCTGTTCCACCTCATCAAGCCCTTCCTCTCGTTCTTGCCGGGCCTCATGCGCAGGCATCACGTCGGCCAGATTCACGGCACCCACTGGCTTGCGATTCTCATCGGGGTGTGGGTCGCGATCGTCATCATCGCGGCGATTCTCGCGTTCTTCCGCGCGCAGTCGATGTCCTCACGCACACGCGAGGAAGACCGGCAGCTGCGCAACCTTCTCTACGCCTACGGCAGTGCCGATTCGCTGGGCTACTTCGCGACGCGCGACAACCGTCGGGTGGTTTTTTCTGCCGACGGCAAGGCGTGCGTGTCCTATGGATTGGCGGCCGGGATCGCGTTGGCCGGCGGCGATCCCATCGGGGATCGCTCCTCCTGGGCGACGCCATCCGGAAATTCCATCGGATCCTACGAATCCGGATACGTGCCCGCTGTCATCTCGGCTTCGGAGGCAGGGGCTGCGGCCTACCGTGCCGAGGCGAAGATGTCGGCTCGCCTCATGGGCGATGAGCAATCGTGCGTCCCTCGCGCTTCGATGCGTCGACGGAGTCGGCGAAAGCCCTCAAGGCTGCTGCGCGCCGGGTTCGGCGCGCCGGGGTCACGATCGAGATCAATCGCCAATACGAGCTGGCCCCCGAGACCCTGCGCGAACTCGTCGAGGCCGCGCACCGCTACCGCATCGGGGACGAACGCGGATTCTCGATGCACTTGGGCGCGAGTTTGCCGAGGAGGACGCCGATACCGTCGTTGTCGTCGCTCGCGATGCCGAAGGAACGATCGAGTGCGTGCTCACGTTCGTGCCCTGGGGCGCGCACGGGCTGTCCCTTGACCTTATGCGGCGCAAGCCCGATTCAGTCAACGGCGTCATTGAGGCGATGATTTGCGCTCATCGACACCGCTCGCGATCAGGGGATTGAGGGAATCTCGCTGAACTTTGCGATGTTCCGGCAGGTTTTCGTCTCGGGTGCTGCGGTCGATGCCGGCTGGCGGAAGAAGCTCGTGTTCTTCGCCTTTAGGCAGGCGTCGAAAGTGTGGCAGCTGGAGTCGCTGTACGAGTCGAACGCGCGTTATCAGCCCGACTGGTATTCGCGTTACCTGTGCTACCCCTCGGACCCCACCGTGTCGATGGTGCTGGCGGCATCGGGAATGCTCGAAGGGTTCCTGCCCGCCCGTCCATCCTCGTGCCGAGTATCGAACCCGATTGGACGCCCGACGAGGACTATCTCGCTCAGCTGCGACAGGACTGGCAGTCGCGTCAGCGCGAAGCGACCGAGGTGGTCTTGCGCGAGCAGGAACGCGTGCGTCGGGACAAGGCCATGCGCCTGGTCGAGCTTGGGTACGACCCGTTCCCTGCGGGATACGACCTGGGCCTCACTCCGGCGCGTTATCACGAAGTCCAGCCGGGGCACGACGAGCGACCGTCACGGTGACGGGTCGCGTGAGCGCGTTCCGTGACCTGGTGGGGGTCATCTTTGTCGTCTTGTCGCGCGAGGGCGCGAGCATTCAGGGCTCTGGCCGAGCGGCGTATTCTTGCTGAGCGCGATTTCGCCGCGTGGAGACTGATCGATCTCGACATCGTTACGGTCACCGGCCGTGTCACCCTGTCGCGTTCGGGCGAGGAATCCATCGAGGTGGCATCGTGGATGATGGCCGCTAAGGCCCTGCGCCCGCATCCGCCGCGACACGCGAAGCTTGACTCTCAGACGCGTACTCGCGAACGCGCCCTCGCCCTCATGACGGATGCATCGGCGATGCGCTTGCTGCGCCAGCGTTCGGCCGCCGTCGCGACGATCCGTCGAGTCCTCGCCGAGGAAGGTTACGCCGAGGTCGAGACTCCGATGCTCCAGGCCGTCCAGGGTGGTGCCAACGCGCGACCGTTTGTCACCCATCTCAACGCCTATTCGACCGACGTCTTTTTGCGCATCGCCCCCGAGCTCTACCTCAAGCGCCTTGTGTGTGGCCGGAATGGACGCGATCTTCGAGATGGGACGGTCCTTCCGCAACGAAGGCGCAGACGCCACACACAATCCCGAGTTCACCTCGCTCGAGGTCTACCGCGCCGGTGGCGACTACACGACGATGCGGTGTGCTGACCGAACGCCTTATCCGCGCGGTTGCTCGCGCGCGGTTCACGGTCGCGAGATCGTTCATCGTCCCGCCGACAGCCCGGGCGTGCACGGTCCGTCGTTGCCTGCGTCGATGGCGTCGACATGGTCGAGTTCGACATCGGGGGAACGTGGCCGGTCATCCCGGTTCTCGACGCCGTCTCCCAGGCCGTTGGGGAAACCGTGACAACGACCACGTCGACCGAGAAGCTTGCCGAAATCTGCCGCAAGTTCGACATCGAGCCGGCTCCGGGGCGGATGCCGGGGGAATGATCACGGCGCTCTACGACGACCTGGTCGAGGCCCGGACGATTCATCCGACGTTCTACACGGACTTTCCCGTCTCGACGTCGCCGCTGACGCGACGCCACCGCGTCGATGCGCGGTTGGCCGAACGCTGGGATCTCGTGGCCTTTGGGATGGAGCTGGGCACCGCCTACACCGAACTGACCGATCCGTCGACCAGCGCGAACGCTTCACCGAACAGTCTCTAGCGGCGGCCGCCGGCGACCCCGAGGCCATGAGTCTCGACGATGACTTTTTGCGCACTCTCGAGCTGGGAATGCCGCCGTTGGGCGGGTTGGGACTCGGGGTTGATCGCCTGGTCATGGCCGCAACGGGTGCCAATATTCGCCAGATCCTTGCGTTCCCTTCGTGCGTCCTGACGTCTCGTGAACGCCGCGTTAACGGCGTCCGTGTGGTAGGACTAGGGGACGTTGGTCAGTGAAAGGAGGCGGTGACTCATGCCGAGCGCAAACGGACGCATCATTTCGGTGGCGTCGCTCGCCATGACGTTGCGCCTCGAGGTCCCCGCTTTTTCCTGAACGCGGCAGCGCCGTTCCGGCTCAGTCGGCGCGATCGGGTATCGGCGGGGCGTTCGACGTCCTCACGGCGGCGCGTTCCGTGGGAGCCGAGGTCGTCAACCTGTGCCCGCTGGGGACCGGACCAAACTCGATGGCCATTCGCCAGGAGATGCACCGGCGTCCTCATCGACAACCAGGCGGTTGAGATGGTCGGCGACATCGGCCTGTCCTGGCCCGTCCGTCCTCGCGAGGAGGGCGGTTACTACACGTCCGTCATGACCTCGGGCATCGAGGTCGACCTCGAGTTGAGCGCACTCAGCAACTTCACCGTTCGCCCCGGGGACTGCATCTACATCTCGGCTGGCGACCTTGTATCGGACTCCTACCGCGACGTCATCGTGCACTGGGTGGCTGGCCTGCCCGAGGGCGTCACGATCGCGCTCGCGGCCTCCTCGCTCGTTCGCGATGTCCACGCGGACTGGCTCGAGAACATCTTGCCCATGGTCGACGTGTTCACCGGAAACGTCGACCAGGCCCGCCGACTCGGCGCGGTCATCGGCTGCGACGTCGAATCCGCAGACTTCCTGTCGATCCTGCACGGAGAGAACGCAATTGCCGTCGTGCGTGATGGTGCGCGGGGAGCGTACCTGCGCACGCGCGCCTATCCACAGCGGCGTCAGGTCGCTTCACTCGATTACCCCGTCGTCGACACCCTTGGCGTCGGCGCTACTCACACGGGCGTCTTCCTGGCCGGTCTCGTCGCGGGCTGCGATCCGCTCGACGCCTTGCGACGCGCGAACGTCGCGGGTGCGATGGCGGTCTCTCGTCCCGGTGCCCACGGCGCGCTTGACGACGCCGAAATCACCCGCCTCGCCGCCACCTTGTCCTGACGGCGCGGCGCGCCGCCCAAGCTGAGCAGGGGAGGCGGGCTATCGTCTGGGGTGTTATGGCTGGGAAACGTTCACGCTCGTCGAGCGCAAAGAAAAAATCCACATCTCGTAAGAACACGACCCGCACTCCCGCCACGCCCGAGCAGGTGGCAATGCGGCGCAACGGCGCCGGACTCGCCCTCATCGCGCTGGCGGTCATCGTCGCCTTGCGCGAGTGGTTCCACATGTCCGGGCTTGCGGGCGGAGTCATTCACCATGCAGCGGCCGGCAGCGTCGGCATGTATTCGCTGCTTATCCCGCTACTGCTCGTGTGGATCGCCCTGCCGCTATTCACCCGCAAACCCCTGACGGTGGCGCGCGGTAACGTCTATATCGGCTGTGTTGGCTTTGCCCTGGCCGTTTTGGGCATCAGCCATGTGGCCGCCGGGGCGCCTTCTCCCAGCGTCTCACTCGACGGGGTCGAGGCCGCCGGCGGCGTCATCGGATGGTTTATCGGGCGCCCCTTTGAACTTCTTCTCGGCGGCGTGGGTGCCATCGTCATCCTCGTGCTATGGGGCATCTACGCGCTCCTCATCATGACGAATACGTCGGTTGCCGAGGTCGGCGCCTATCTGAGCCGGGCTATCGCTTGGGTGCGCGAGCGAATCGCTGCCCGCGGCGGCAGCGATGCCGAGGCTGACGAGCCCGAGGACGAGGACGTGGCCGATGAGGGTCAGGCGCGTGTGCCGAGGTGGTCCCGTCACGCCGCTCAGGCCGATTCGGCGGGGGAGGAATCGACTGAGGAGTCCCCGACGGCGCGGGCCTTTGCCCGCCGCCGCGACGACGCCGAGCGCGCCAATGCCGACACTCACACGGTCATCCTCGATCCTGACGCGCATGCGGCTGCTGAGCCGTCAGCTGACGACGTTGCCACGTCGGCGATCGACACGGTGGCACCTGAGACGGTCCCGCTAACGACCGAGGTCGTTGAGGAACCGGCCGGTGATGAGCAGGGCGAGGCAGCCACTTCGCTCATGCCTGAGCGCGCCCAGGGGGCCGACCTCGGCGATTACACCCTGCCCGACGAGTCATTGCTGCGACGCGGTGCCCCACACAAGCGGCGCTCGGAGGCGAACGATCGCGTAGTTGCCGAACTCCAGCGCGTCCTGGCGGAATTCAAGGTTGACGCGACCGTGACGGGATTCTCGCGCGGCCCGACGGTCACTCGCTACGAGCTCCGCCTCGGCCCCGGTGTCAAGGTCGACCGGATCACCGCGCTGTCGAAGAACATCGCCTATGCCGTCGCGTCCGCCGACGTTCGGATCTTGTCGCCGATTCCCGGCAAGTCGGCCATCGGGGTGGAGATTCCCAATACCGACCGCGAAGTCGTCGCCCTCGGTGACGTGCTGCGCTCCGCGGCGGCCAAGAGCTCTGCTCACCCACTTCTCGTCGGCGTCGGTAAGGACGTCGAGGGCGGCTACGTCGTCACGAACCTCGCGGCGACCCCGCACCTGCTCGTCGCCGGTGCCACGGGGTCGGGTAAGTCCTCGTTCGTCAACTCCATGATTACGTCGCTGATGATGCGGGCGACCCCCGAGCAGGTCCGCCTCATCCTTGTCGATCCCAAACGCGTCGAATTGACGATCTATGCGGGAATTCCCCACCTCATCACCCCAATCATCACCGATCCCAAACAGGCGGCTGAGGCACTGGAGTGGTCGGTGAAGGAGATGGACCACCGCTACGACGACATGGCGGCCTTCGGATACAAGCACATCGACGACTTCAACCAGGCGATCGCTCAGGGCAAGGTCGAGGTTCCGCTCGGTTCTCAGCGAGTCCTCGAGCCCTATCCCTACCTCCTCGTCGTCGTTGACGAACTCGCCGACCTCATGATGGTGGCTCCGCGCGATGTCGAGGCCTCCATCCAGCGCATCACCCAGCTCGGTCGCGCGGCCGGCATCCACCTGGTCGTCGCGACTCAACGTCCCTCGGTCGACGTCGTCACGGGTCTCATCAAGGCCAACATCCCCTCGCGACTGGCGTTCGCCACGTCCTCGCTGGCGGATTCGCGCGTCATTCTCGATCAGGCTGGTGCCGACAAGCTCATCGGCAAGGGCGATGGGCTCTACCTGCGTTCGGGATCGTCGAAGCCCCAGCGCGTGCAGGGGGCGTGGGTCACCGAGGACGAGATTCACGCGATCGTCGATCACGTCAAGAACCAGTCGCAGCCGGAATACCGCACCGATGTCATCGTGCCCGAAGAGGCCAAGCCGAAGATCGCCGAGGACATCGGCGACGATCTGGAAGACCTCCTCCAAGCCGCCGAATTGGTCGTCAACACGCAGCTGGGGTCGACCTCGATGCTCCAACGCAAGCTTCGCGTCGGGTTTGCCCGCGCGGGCCGCCTCATGGATCTGTTGGAGTCGCGAGATATCGTCGGTCCCTCTCAGGGATCTAAGGCCCGCGACGTCCTGGTGCGCCCCGAGGAACTGCCCGGCGTTCTCGCGCTGCTGCGCGGAGAGCCGACCGCCTCGGCCTCCTCTGATGCGGGCGGGGCGGTGGATGACGCCTCCTTGCCGGTCGTCGAGGTCAGTGGCGAGGACGCGTGGGAGCTGACGGGGCGTTAAGAACGCCGCGTACTTATCGCGTCCACCGTTAGGATGGCAGCGATGGATGATCAGCAGACGAAGCCGGACGAGGCAGCGACCGTGTCCGCATGGAATCTCCCGAATGCGCTCACGGTGCTGCGCATCATTCTCGTCCCGGTGTTCGCCGTGTGCGCCTACATCGGATTGGCGCACTGGTGGGCCTACCTCGCGGCTCTTATCGTGTTTTGCATCGCCGCCTATACCGATCGCCTCGATGGCAAGATCGCGCGCAAACGCGGCATCATCACGAACTTCGGTAAAATCGCGGATCCCTTTGCCGACAAGGCGCTCATGTTGACGGCCTTCGTCATGCTGTCGGTGATCGGCGTGTTGCAGTGGTGGTTCACGATTATCGTCGCCGTGCGGGAGGTCGCCGTGACGCTGCTGCGCTTCGTACTGCTGCGCCGCGGCAAGGTGTTGCCGGCCTCGCAGGGGGGCAAAGCCAAGACGGTCTTGCAGATCTTGCTCGTCTTCGTCATCATGTGTGGCCAGCTCGTCCAGCCCTATTCGCAACCCGCGAGCGTCGCACTGTTCTACATCGCCGTCGTCGTCCTTGTCGCGGCCTTCGCCGTCACGGTCATTACGGGCATCCTCTACTTCACGGACGCCTACACCGACAACAAACGGGCGAAGCTCGAACGAGCCCATGCGGAAGAGGCGCGCGCTCAGCAGCGGCGCATTGGCGCCGGCAGCGGCGCGCATGCCGCAACGGCCGAGGAAGCTGCGGACAGCCGCGACGCGGATCACAGTGCCGAGGCTGGCCGGTCTCGAAGGCTAGAGTCCTCATCACGCCCCGCGGCCGATGACAGTGAGGACGTGCGAGGAAACGTCGATGCCGCGGCATCGCCCCATCGTCGCTCCGAGCCCGGACGCGATGCTCCCGCACCCAGCGCCCGAGACCGTGCTCGTACCCGCGCCCGCCACGAGCACGTCGATACCAAGTCCTCTGAGCGCTCGATCCCGCGCTCAACGATTCCGCGCATGGGGACCGAGCCGGTGATCGAGATTGGGGAGCGGGCATCGGCCGCGCCTGAGAACCGCGGGGAGGCTACCCGCGGCAACGTCGACGCGAAACCGGCCCCCGTTGCGGTCGAGGTGCACGGTGCCGGTGGCGACAAGGCCCGGCCCTCGCGGCCGGATGAGGCACCGACCGAGACGATTCGCCAGCCCATCGTCGCGGACGACGAACCGCGCCGACACCCAGAAGAGACGGAACATGCTCGCCCCGCGCGACCGGTGTCCGTGCGAGAAGGTAAGCGACGCGTACGAACAGAAGCGACGCATCGCGCTACCGCGACGCCGGATGCACAGCCGCCAAGCGAGCCGGTGAGCGCGAAGAAGACCGTTAAACCTGAGCGCGCCAGCTCGGGACAGCCGAAGCGTCGCGAGGACGCTCGTCCTCGCGATGAGGTTCGCTCCGCCTCGAGTGAGCACGTGGCCCGCGAGGAAACGGATCGTCCGCGCGCTAACGAATGGAGCGACACGGCATGGGATTCCACGCCGAGTATTGCCGTACCGAGTACCGCCTCCGCGAGGGCGGCATCGCCCGCTCAGCCTGAGCGGGGGCCGCAGGTGCTGCGCCACTTGCGTGACGATGAACTGCGCGGAATCGATCCTGTCGAGGTGTCCGACCTCGCCGCTCCTCCTGTGCAGGAACCACCCGAGACAGAGGACACGGCGGCACCGCAACGCCCGGCAAGCATCCGTGAGACTCAGGCAGACGAAGCGGCCGAGAGCGCGACGCCCGACGCGCCAGTACTCTCGACAGCAACCGACGCGATGGGCAAGGGCCCGCAGGCCGGCACCGAGGACGTCGGGGGCGAGCGCGCGTCGACGTCGTCGCAGCGGCTCCAGGAGGCGCTGAGCCAGGCGGAAGAGCGACTGCGTCAGCTGGAGGCGATGATCGAGACCGACCGGGCCGAGATCTCGAGCGCGCCGACACATATCGAGACGACGTCCGAGATCCTGGCCAGGCTGGCCGCGCGTCACTCGGTGCAGGACTCACCGGCGACACCGATAGAACCGACCGCCGAAAAAACGCAGCAGGAATCCGCCGGCGATGACGCGAAAGCGGCTCGCGCCAGCGGCCAGACCGGCATCGCCGGGCCGGGCATCGGGTCGGGCACGTTGTTTGTCCCGCCCCCGCCGGCGTGGGATGACTGAGCGTGAACGAGGTCACCCGATAGGCAGGGAATACCAACGCCACGGGCGGCATTGAAAGGATTATGAGTGACATGACGACCCCGAGTGTGCGCCCGGCCCGCCCGAGCGTCCCCGCCGTCAGCAGACGGCCGGGAGCGCGCACGCAGCCGAAGGCGCGCTACGCTGGGACCATGCCGACCCCCGAACCACTTCGCCGCACCCGCCCGGTCATGCGTGAGCACCTGGGCGACGTTCTGCGTCTGATTCGCCGTTCCCAGGGGCGGACATTGCGAGAAGTTTCCGCCAGTGCGGAAGTTTCGCTGGGATATCTGTCGGAAATTGAGCGCGGCCAGAAGGAAGCCTCCTCCGAGCTGCTTTACGCGATTTGCCGCGCGTTGGGCGTGCCGCTGTCGATCGTTTTGCGCGAGGTCGCCGAGCGCATCGCCGCCTACGAGGGCGTGGCCGTGCCCGATACGGTCCCCGATAATCTCGTCGCCTCCGCCGTCGTCGCCACGTCGTAAGATCGTGCGATCCTCCGAATTCACCGAGGTTCTCGAGGAGGTTCTCGGCTCGGCCTATGGGCGCTCTGTCGCTGCCGACCTGTATCTGCGCGAGCTGTCGGCGACAGCGAACGAAGCACTTGAGCGCGGCGAGAAGCCTCAGCTGGTGTGGTCGGCTCTCGTGCGTGAGCTTGATCTCGATCCGCGCCTGGAATGGCTTCATCGTGCCGATGTGCGCGATCGGGGTGCGCGGCGCCGCTAGTGTCGAACGCGCGTTCGATATACGCTGTCCCCGGTGATGACGAACGCATCCGCGTCCCACCCGTGGGAGCGGATCGCGCGGATATGTCGATGGTCGGACATAGTCTCATCCCAAAATTCCCCGGAGAGGGGAGTTTTCCCGAGACCAGCCCTGCCCGGCGCGATGAGCGCAGTGACGTAAGGAGACGATCGTGGCGAAAAAGACCTCAACCCGCAACCTGCGCGAACCCGTGACTGATCGCGACCGTGCGCTCGAGATGGCGCTTGCCCATATCGACAAGACGTTTGGCAAGGGATCGATCATGCGCCTGGGGGAGGAGACCAAGCGATCGATCCAGGTCATTCCGACCGGCTCGATTGCCCTTGACGTCGCCCTCGGCGTCGGCGGTCTGCCGCGCGGGCGCATTATCGAGATCTATGGGCCCGAGTCCTCCGGTAAGACCACGGTGGCGCTGCATGCGGTGGCTCAGGCGCAGAAGCAGGGAGGGAACGCGGCGTTTATCGACGCCGAGCACGCCCTCGATCCCGACTACGCGAAGAAACTCGGCGTCGATACCGACGCACTTCTCGTGTCCCAGCCTGACACGGGCGAGCAGGCGCTCGAGATCGCCGACATGCTCGTGCGCTCGGGCGGCATAGACCTCATCGTCATCGACTCGGTCGCCGCGCTCGTGCCCAAGGCCGAGATCGAAGGCGAAATGGGGGACTCCCACGTCGGTTTGCAGGCCCGGCTCATGTCGCAGGCACTGCGCAAGATGACGGGTGCGCTCTCGGCGACGGGAACGACGGCGATCTTTATCAACCAGCTGCGCGAAAAGATCGGTGTGTTCTTTGGGTCTCCCGAGACGACAACCGGCGGCAAGGCTCTGAAGTTCTACGCGTCGGTGCGCATCGACGTGCGCCGCATCGAAACCCTCAAGGACGGCGCGAACCCGGTCGGGAACCGGACGAAGGCCAAGATCGTCAAGAACAAGATGGCCCCGCCGTTTAAACAGGCCGAGTTCGACATTCTCTACGGTCAGGGCATTTCGCGTGAAGGCTCACTCATCGACCTTGGCGTCGAGTGCGGGATCATGCGCAAGTCGGGATCGTGGTTCACCTACGGTGACGATCAGCTGGGACAAGGTCGCGAAAACGTCAGGAATTTCCTCAAAGATAATCCCGAATTGGCCGATGAGATCGAGGAGAAGATTCTCCGCGAGGTCGGCATCATCGCCGACGACGCCGAAGCCGGCGACCAGGCACACACCGACGACGACGCAGCAGCCACGGGCGAATAGTGGTCTCTTACGCCGATCCTGAGTACGAGGACACCTCGGCGGCTCGGCGGCGTCGACGCACCGACGTGGCCAGGCGCCTTGCCGAGCGACGCGCCCACAACGCTGGTCTTGAGGGGCAGGCGGGCATCGATGCGGCGCGCGAGGCGGCGCTCACCTTGCTCGATCGCCAGGATCGCTGCACCGGCGAATTGCGCACGAAGCTGCGGGAGCGTGGCTATCGGTCCGAGGTCATCGAAACAGTCCTCACCCGTTTGGTCGAGGTGGGAATTGTCAACGACCGCGCCTACGCTGAGGCGCTCGCGCGGACCCGGTTTCGCGATCGCGGTCTCACGGGTCCGGCGCTCGTCGCCGAGCTGCGCAAGAAACACGTCGACGAGCAGTTGATCGGTCCAGCGTGTAAGCAGATCGAGACCGAAGAAGCCGCAGAGCGCGCGCGTGAACTGGCGCGCAAGAAGATGGCGACCTGCCGCGGTTTCGACCGCCAACGCGCGTGGTCGCGATGTTCGTCCTACCTGGCCCGGCGCGGCTACGCTCCCTCGCTGGTCCGCGAGGCCGTCAGCACGGCGTGGGACGAGATCACGGATACGCTAGACGAATGACCTCGACGATGACTGACGCCGCTGTTCTTCTCGACGCTTGCCGCGAGCGCGGATGGAGCCTGGCGACGGCCGAGTCGCTCACGGGTGGCGGCGTGTGTACGGCACTGACCGACGTAGCGGGGGCCTCGGACGTCGTTCGTGGGGGCGTTGTCGCCTATCGGAGTTCACTCAAGGCTCGTCTACTCGGCGTCGATCGGTCGCGTTTGGAGGAGGCGGGCCCCGTTGATCAGGTGGTTGCCGAACAGATGGCCCTGGGGGCGATCGAGGCGACAGGCGCCGATGTCGCCATTGCGACGACGGGCGTCGCCGGCCCGGGCCCCGCTGACGGCTACGACGCCGGGACGGTTCACATCGCGGTGTCCGCTCCCTGCGGTGCCGCACACGTGCTGCTTCATCTGGACGGCACTCGCGCCGAGGTGCGCGAGCAGACCGTGGGCGAGGCGCTGCGTCTGGCCTACGCGGTGGTCACGTCGTCCAACGCGTGAGCAAACAAACCCGAGCCGAGCTTCGGCTCGAACCACGTCGATTTCGGCGGCATGATCTCGCCGCGATCGGCGATGGTCATGATCGTCTCCATGGTGACGGGCGGGATCGTGAAGGCCGCGCCGCCGGAGGCATCGGCGGCAGCGACGAGCGGCGCGAGTCCGCGGATGCCGCCGACGAAGTCGATCCGCGAATCGGTGCGGGGATCGACGATGCCGAGGACCGGCTCGAGCAGCAGATCGTGGAGGAGGCTGACGTCGAGATCGTCGGCACCCTCGCGATCGGGGGTGGCCGGCGCGGTGAGGACGTACCACGTTCCACCGACATACATGCCAAACTCTCGTGGTGCGCGGGGGCGGACGGGATCAGCCGAGGCGGTGACACGGAAACCGGCCTCGCGCGCGGCGGCGACGAGGCCACAGGCATCGAGGTCGCCGAGGTCGGTGACGACACGGTTGTAGTCCATGATGTGCAGCTGGTCGCCCGCGCACGCGACGGCGAGGACGTAGTCGTGAGGACCCGCGCCGGCGCCGCGCGCGCGACGCTCGAGGCCAACCTTGACGGCTGAGGCGGCTCGGTGGTGGCCGTCGGCGATGTAAAGGCGATCAAGTGCCGCGAAGGCCTCACGGATGGCAGCGATGTCGTCGGCGTCGCTGACGCGCCACAACTCGTGACGGACTCCCTGCGGATCTGCGACGTCGACGTCGGCTGCGTCGCGGACATAGCGGTCGATGATCGCCGCCAGCGCCGGCGACGGACGGTGAGCGAGCCAAATTGGTTCGGTGTGGGCGTCGACCGTATCGAAATGGGTGATGCGGTCGCGTTCCTTCTCGACCAGCGTCACCTCGTGACGTGCGATTGTGCCGTCGAGGTACTCATCGATCGACGCACACCCCACGATGCCAACCTGGCTACGGCCGTCTTGATGCTCGCGGTAAATCGTGTAGGTCGGCGCATCGTCGAGAACGAGAATGGACTCGGCCAACCACCGGCGCCACGTCTCACGCGCCTGCGCGTGGACGGCCGGGGCGTGCATATCGATCTCGGGAGCGACGTCGCCATCGGCGCGAACAACGTGGAGATAGCTGTAGGGATTGGCGGCACCAAGCGCTGTGGCTTCCTCACGTGAGACGACGTCGTAGGGGAGAGACACCATCTGCTCGGCCAGGCCGGGGGCCGGACGCACGGCACGGAATGGGGCAAAGACGCTCATGAGTCGGACCTTCCTCAGGTGGGCTTCTCGGGGGAAGCCTAACAAGCTCGCCCCGAGTGCTTCGGCATCGTCCGTCGACCGGTTCGCTCACCCACTCTCTAACCCAGGCGCAGCTGCATCTATGACTCTAGACTGGGCCTATGTATCGAGCGCTCGCGCGCCACGTGGCGAGGTACCCCAAGCGGATCATTGCCGGCTGGATGCTGCTTGTCGTCGTCACCGCTTCCATTGCTTTGTGGGGATTCGGTACCCCGCTGTTCGATCGGCTTCACTCGGATCTGCCGCAGGCCCAGACCTCGCAGTCCTACCGTGGTAACGCCATCATGGAGAGCGAGCAAGCCAGTAGCTATTCCATCGTTGCGGGACTCGATCATCTCGATCTCGGCGACGACCCTGCCCGCGCCCGTGAGATGCGCGCGCGCGCGGCAGCCGGTGGAGCGGGTGCCGCGGCCCCACCAGCTGGCGCTTTCCCCCGTCTGCAGGCCCTCGACGATGCGCTCGGCCCCCAACTCGATCGCATCGCACACATGGACGGGGTGAGCCAGGTCGCCTCGGTGTTTCACCCCACGCTCGCCGCCCTGGACCCGGCCACCGACGAACTCGTCAACGACGCGGGAACCCACGCCGCCATCATCGTGACGGTTAACGCCGATGACGGCGGGGGAGTCATCGGCGCACGCGGGAAAGCCCGCATCGATGCGGTTGAGAAGGCGCTTGACGATTTGCAGCCGCGGCTACGCGACGTCGTCGGCGACGACGCGAGCGTCTCGGTAACACATGCGCGGTTGCTCGAGTCGACGTCGATCGCCGAGCTCAAGCGTGACCTCGTTGTCTCGGAATCGATCGGTATCCCCGTGTCGATCATCATCCTTGTCCTCGTATTTGGCGGAGTGCTTGCCGCACTCATGCCCGCGGCCGGGGCAATCGTCGCCATCTCGACGGCGCTCGCGGTCATGCTCGGGATGACCTATATCGGCGAGCAGCAGTCTTTCGCCGTCAACGTCATCTCGGTGCTCGGACTCGGACTCTCCATCGACTACGGCTTGCTCATCTTGTCGCGTTACCGCGAGGAGCTGCGAGCCGATGCTTCTGGTACGGCGCTCGTGCTCCCCGGCATCGCACCGGCACGGCAGCGCTACGTGCGCCCGCTCGAGGCCACCCTCGCGTCGGCCGGGCGGACCGTGTTGTTTTCGGCCATCACCGTCGCCGTGTCTATTCTCGGCATGCTCGTGTTCGAGCCCAATCTTCTGCGCTCCCTCGGCGTGGCCGGGGTGAGCGTCGTCGTCCTCGCCGCCGCCTGCGCCCTCACCCTCGTTCCCGCCCTCGCTTTCCTCGCCTCGGCCCGCCTTGCGCGCCCGTCGCGCTGGCGCCTGCTGCGGCTGGTCGGTCCGCAACTGGAGGGGCAGCGTGATCCCGCCCGCTCGCCGTGGTACCGGTTGGGACGCACGGTGAATCGGCATCCGTGGCCGTTCCTCCTCGTCTCCGTCATCGTCCTGCTCACGTGCGTTATCCCGGTCGGGCACCTGCAACTGCGCAATTCCATGCTCGAATTGCTCTCGGCGTCCAATCCGCAGCGGATCACTCTCGAGAAGTTCTCTGACGTCGAGGCCATGGCGACGACGCCCATCACGATCGTCGCCCGCGCCGATGACCCGGACGAGGTGAGGGCGTGGGGTGAGGACATCGCCACATGGGATCACGTTCGTCAGGTCAGCGAACCGCGCCCCATCGGCGACGGGTATCGCTACATGCGCGTCTCGCTCACCGACGATGATCGTGGTTCCCCCGAGGCCGAACAGCTGGTGACGCGCATCCGCGAGCACGTGCCCAAGGGGATGACCGTGTACGTCACCGGGCAGGCTGCACAGCAACACGACTTCGTCGCGGCGCTCGCACGCGGATTACCGGGCTGCCTTGCCATCATCATGGGGGCGACTCTCATCCTGTTGTTCGCCATGACGCGCTCGATCATCGTGCCGATCAAGGCACTGGTCATCAATTCGCTGTCGCTCGTGGCGGCATTGGGGATCTGCACGTGGGTCTTCCAAGACGGTCACGGCGTCGCTCTGCTCGGCGCTCCTCAGCTCGGGGGACTGGAATCCTACGTCGTCGTCATGATGCTGTGCATCGGGTTCGGGTTGTCGATGGATTACGAGGTCTTTCTGCTGGCTCGAATGCGCGAGACCTACGTCATCACCGGCGACAACGACCGGGCGGTCGTCACAGGGGTTTTTCACTCCGGGCGTATCATCACCTCGGCCGCCGGCATTCTCGTGTGCGTCTTCTTGGCGTTTTGCACGTCGTCGATGATCGCGCTCAAGCAGGTGGGATTCGTCATGGCGGTCGCGGTCGTCTTGGATGCGACCATCGTGCGGCTGTGCCTCGTTCCCTCGCTCATGACCCTGTTCGGGGCCCTGAACTGGTGGGCGCCGCGGTGGTTGCATCGAACCTCCCCGCACGAGACTGCGCTGCGCGGCGAGGAGTGGGATACCGTCTCACACGACGCCGAGGGGACATCGCGCGTGCACCGTGGCTAGGCTAGCCCCGTGGAATCGACGTTAACGCGCCCTCGGACCTATCACGTGCGCACGCTTGGGTGCCAGATGAACGTGCATGACTCGGAACGGATGGCCGGTCTGCTCTCGGCAGCCGGATACGTGCCGGTCGATAGTGTGCCCGAAGCGGTGGCTCGGGCGACTCCGGCGGGCGATGGAGGAGCCGACGTCGTCGTCATCAACACGTGTTCGGTTCGTGAAGCCGCTGCCACCCGCCTCTTCGGCAACCTCGGGCAGTTGGCCGAGGTCAAGCGTTCTCGTCCGGGCATGCAGATCGCCGTGGGCGGCTGCCTGGCCCAGCAGATGCGCGAGCACATCGTCGAGCGCGCCCCCTGGGTCGACGTCGTCTTCGGAACGCACAACATCGACGTGCTGCCGGTGCTGCTCGAGCGATCGCGGCATAACGCGGCCGCCGCCGTCGAGATCGAAGAGGCCCTCAAGGTCTTTCCATCGACGCTGCCCACGAAGCGCGAGTCGGCCTACGCGGCGTGGGTGTCGATCTCCGTGGGATGCAATAACACGTGCACGTTCTGCATCGTGCCCTCGTTGCGTGGCAAGGAACGTGATCGTCGTCCCGGCGACATCCTTGCCGAGGTCGAGGCGGTTGTCGCCGATGGTGCCATCGAGGTCACGTTGCTGGGCCAAAACGTCAACTCCTACGGGGTGGGCTTCGGTCAGCGCGGTGCGTTCGCCGACCTGTTGCGCGCCTGCGGGCGGATCGAGGGATTGGAACGGGTACGCTTCACGAGCCCGCACCCGGCGGCGTTCACCGACGACGTCATCGACGCGATGGCGCAGACGGACAACGTCATGGAGTCGCTGCACATGCCGTTGCAATCGGGGTCTGACGCCATTTTGCGGGCGATGCGGCGTTCCTACCGGCGCGATAAATTCCTGGGAATCCTCAGCCGGGTGCGCGAGCAGATGCCGGATGCGGCGATCACCACCGACATCATCGTCGGATTCCCGGGCGAAACCGAGGAGGACTTTCAGCGCACGCTCGACGTCGTCGAGGAAGCCCGGTTCACGTCGGCCTTTACGTTCCTCTATTCGCCGCGCCCGGGCACTCCCGCCGCCGATCGCGAAGACCAGGTGAGCCCGGAGGTCAAGCAGGAACGCTACATGCGTCTCATTGAGCTGCAAGAGCGTATTTCCGCCGAGAACAATCGCGCGCTGCTCGGACGCACCCTCGACGTACTCATCGCCGAGGGAGAGGGACGCAAGGACGGCGAGACGAACCGCGTGTCGGGGCGTGCCCGCGACAACCGCCTGGTCCACGTCGGTCTGCCCGATGACCTCGCCGCCGAGCAGCGGCCGCGGCCGGGCGACATGGTGAGTGTGCGGGTGACCCACACGGCCCCGCACCACCTCGTCGCCGACTCGGCGTTCGACGGGGACTATCACCTGCGGCGCACGCGCGCCGGTGATGCCTGGGCCGCCCGACAGGGCGAGACCGGGTCAGCCGGTGGCGGGGTCTCGCTGGGAATGCCGAGCGTGAGGACACAGTGACGGTCCCGATCATCGCCTTCGTCGGTCCGACGGCCTCGGGAAAGAGCGAGTGCGCCCTCGACTTTGCCGAGTCACTGGGACGTGACGCGACCGAACTCATCGGAGCCGATGCGTTTCAGCTCTATCGCGGCATGGACATCGGTACGGCGAAGACCCCACTCGAGCAGCGCCGCGGGATCGTTCACCACCTCATCGACGTCCTCGACATTGACGAGGAGGCATCCGTCGCCGCCTATCAGACTCAGGCGCGCGCTGCCGTCGATGACATCACTCGGCGCGGACGCGTCCCGCTCGTGTGCGGGGGATCGGGACTCTACGTGCGTGCCATGCTCGATCACCTGGAGTTTCCCGGCACCGATCCGGCCCTTCGCGACCGGATCGAGCAGTGGGGACGCGAGCATGGTGCCGCCGCTCTACACCGGCGTCTGGCCGCGGCAGATCCCGTTTCGGCGACGCGCATCGACCCGGCGAACACTCGCCGCGTCGTGCGTGCGCTGGAGGTGTGTGAGCTGACCGGGCGTCCCTTCTCGGCTACGTTGCCGAGCTACACCTACGTACGCGCGGCGATCCAGGTCGGGCTGCGCTGGGACCGCGCCGTCTTGCGCGATCGAATCGAGCAACGCGCGCTCAAGATGGTCGAGGCGGGTTTCCTCGACGAGGTGCGCGATCTCGCCTCGCGCGGGCTGAGCGAGGCGCCGACGGCAGTGCGTGCGACCGGCTATCGCGAGGCGCTAAGCGTCCTCGCCGGCGAGCTCCCCGAGGCCGACCTCGCCGCGGCGATCGCTCAGCAGACGTGGAAACTCGCCCGACGCCAGATCACGTGGTTCCGCCGCGATCCGCGCATCACGTGGCTCGATGGCGAGGATCCCCGACAACGCGATGAGCTATTCGCTCGCCTCAGGCGAGATCTCGACGAGTGGCGAGGACGCGAAAACCGCGCTTAGAGGCAATGCGCTGCGTGGGGAACCCCTGCTCGGTGAGCCAGGCGGCCATCGAGTCGGCCCCCAGGTGGCGTCCCATGACGAAGTAGGCGATGCCGTCGGGTGTGAGCAGCGAGAACCATGTCGTCAACAGGGTGCGCAGCTCATCCTTGCCGATGCGCACCGGGGGGTTAGACCAGATGGCATCGAAGCGGATCCCCTCGGTGCGGGCGCGTTCGCATGCCTCGGCCGCATCCCATACCTCGATGTCGACCCCGGCGCGGCGAGCGTTGTCGCGGGTGAGGTCGAGAGCGCGGGCCGTGACGTCGACCGCCCACACGTGTGCGTCCGGTTGACGCAGGGCTGCGCTGATGGCGATTGGTCCCCACCCACATCCGAGGTCGAGGACACGTCCGGACGGAGGAGTGGGCACGGCATCGAGGAAAACGGCGGTGGCCTTGTCGAGTCCCGATGCCGAAAACACCCCGTCGGCGCCGACGAGATCGAGGGTGCGGCCCGCGAGGGTGACGTGCAGCGGGTGTTTATCCTCGGCAGCGGCGGGACGACGGTCGCTAAAGTAGTGAGAGGTCACGCCTGCCAGCCTAGTGGGCCGGGCCCGGCTGAATCGAGGACGTCGACGGAAGGACGATAGGTGCCCGAGCAGGTTGATAATTCGCCCGTGCCAGGCGACGAGCGCGCCTGGCGCATCGCCCAGCGGGTACTGTCGCGCGAGGGGACCGCACTGAACGCGCCAGAAGACGCGACCAGTGCCGGTGACCTCGACTGGGACGAGCGCACGTCTCTCAGCCGCGTGGCGGGCCTTCACCACGACGCCACCGATATCTCCGAGGTCGAATATCGCCAGCTTCGCCTCGAACGCGTCTTTCTCGTCGGGCTGGCGAGCACGGGAAGTGTCGAGGATGCCGAGATCTCCCTGCGCGAATTGGCCGCGCTGGCTGAAACGGCGGGATCCCAGGTACTCGGCGGCGTCGTCCAGCGCCGGCGCACCCCCGACCCCGCCACCTTTATCGGTTCGGGCAAGGCCCGCGAACTCGCGTCCCTCGTCGCCGATGAGGGGGCGGACACCGTCATCGTCGACTCCGAACTCCACCCCTCCCAACGTCGCGGTCTCGAGGACGTCGTCAAGGTCAAGGTCATCGATCGCACGGCCCTCATCCTCGACATCTTTGCCCAGCACGCGCGCTCGCGCGAAGGCAAGGCCCAAGTTGAACTCGCCCAGCTCACCTACCTGCTGCCGCGCCTGCGCGGGTGGGGCGAGTCGATGTCGCGTCAGGCGGGTGGCCGCGTCGCCGCCGGTGCCGGCATCGGATCGCGCGGTCCGGGGGAGACGAAAATCGAACTCGACCGGCGCCGAATCAATCAGCGCATGGCAAAACTGCGCCGCGAGATCGCCCACATGAAGCGCCACCGCGAGACCTCGCGCGCAACCCGGCGGGCACGCGCTGTTCCGGCGGTAGCCATCGCCGGATATACGAACGCCGGTAAGTCCTCGCTGCTCAATCGGCTCACCGGTGACGACGTCCTCGTTCATAACGCGCTGTTTGCCACGCTCGATCCGACGGTGCGCCACGCGCGTACCCCAGATGGGCGCGACTACACCCTCACCGATACGGTCGGATTCGTTTCGCGCCTGCCGCACGAACTCGTCGAGGCCTTCCGCTCCACGCTCGAGGAAATCGCGGAAGCCGACGTCATCGTCCACGTCGTCGACGCGGCCCACCCCGATCCGCTCGCACAGATCCGCGCCGTCACCGATGTGCTCGCGACGATCCCCGGCGCGAGCGAGATTACGTCGATCATCGCGCTGAACAAGGCCGATCTCGCCAGCCCCGTTCAACTGGCCTCACTGCGCGCACACCTGGGGCGACACGTTGTGTGTTCGGCACTGACGGGGCAGGGGATCGACGAGCTGCGCGCGCTCATCGCCGAGGCGCTGCCGCGACCCCACGTTCCGATCGACGCGCTCATTCCCTTTTCCCATCTCGACCTCGTTTCCCGGCTTCATACCGAGGGTGAGATCGACACCGAGGACTACACCGAGCAGGGCGTACACATCGTCGGACGGGCCCGCCCCGACCTCGCCGATGCCCTGCGTGAGGCGAGGAGGACCCCGTGAGCGAGGCACGCTCAACAGCGACACGCCTGCTCGAGGCCTGTCGCGAGCAGATGAAGGGCGAGTACCGCGCCGGCCAGGAACGCATGTGCGAGGCGATCGCTACCGCCGTCGACGCCAACCGTCACATCATGGTGCAGGCGGGAACGGGAACGGGAAAAAGCCTCGGTTATCTCGCCGCGGTGCTGCCAGCTGCGACCGAGGGACGACGCGTCGTCATCTCGACGGCGACGAAAGCCCTCCAACGCCAACTCGTCACCAAAGACATCCCCATGGTCTCTGGCGTCGCGGCCAGCCTCGACATGCCCGTCCCCGACGTGGCGGCGCTCAAGGGGTGGTCAAATTACGCGTGTGTGTACAAGCTGCGCGCCGGCGAGGACGACGGTGGGTTATTCGAGGTCGCCGATGCCCGTGAACCCGGATCACGCATGGGTAAAACCGTCGTCAAGATTCGCGCATGGGCTGAGGAAACGGACACCGGCGACCGCGACGATGTGCCCTTCACCGTCTCGGATAAAGCCTGGCGGTATGCGTCGATATCGCCGCGCGAATGCCCCGGCGACCACTGTCCCCTCGCCGCCGAGTGCTTCCCGCGGCGTGCCCGCGCCCGAGCGCTCGCGGCCGATGTCGTCGTCACCAATCACGCGCTGCTGGGCGTCGACGCGTTCAGTGATTCCCACCTGTTGGGCGACGTCGATATCGCCGTCATTGACGAGGCCCACGATCTCATCGACCGGATTCGCCAGGCCGCGTCGGCGCAGCTCACGCCCGCCGAGATCACCTCACTGGCCGCGCGGCTGGCGCGCGGCAAAGTCGTCGGCACCGATGATCTGCGCGAGGGCGCCAAAGCTCTGCGCGAGGCCCTGACCGGGGCGGGAGAGGGGCTGCTGACATCGATGCCGGAGGCGCTCGGTGCGGCACTGGGAGAGCTTGCGACGACCGCAAGCACCCTCATGGAGGACATCCCCACGGGCAAAGACGCGACGGCGACGGACCGAACGAATCGATCCCTCCTAGCCGACCTGCGCGAGGCCATCGAGCATATTCGGCGGGCGCGAATGGACGACGATGCGCTGTGGGTGTCGATGTCGAAGGACGAACCGCACCTGAACTGCGCGCCCATTGACGTCGCCCCCGATCTGGCTCGGACGCTGTTGGCCGAGACGACCACGGTGTTCACGTCGGCGACCCTGGCACTCGGTGGGAGCTTTAAGGCCGTGGCGGCTCAGATTGGACTACCGCTGAGCGGTGCACGCTACGACTGCCTCGACGTCGGCTCACCGTTTCCCTATGCCAGTCAGGGCATCACCTACATCGCCGCGCACTTGGAACGCCCCGGCCGCTCGGGGCTCTCGGATGAGGCCATTGACGAATTGCTCGCGTTGGCAAAGAGCAGCGGCGGGGGGATGCTCGGGCTGTTCTCTTCCCACCGCGCCCTGTCGCAGGCGGCCGAGGCAATGGGCGACCTCGATTTTCCCGTCTACGTCCAAGGCGACGATCAGCTTCCCACGCTCGTGCGTGCGTTCACGCGCGAGACGAATTCGTGCCTGCTGGGAACCCTGTCGCTGTGGCAGGGCGTCGACGTGCCGGGCCTGACGTGCCGTCTCGTCATCATCGATCGCATCCCCTTCCCTCGCCCGGACGATCCGCTCATCCAGGCCAGGTCTCAGGCCGTCGAGGCTATGGGTGGTTCGTCGTTTCAACAGGTGTCGCTGACCCACGCGGCGCTCCTTCTCGCGCAGGGCGCCGGTCGCCTCATCCGCAGCCAGGACGATCGCGGCATGGTGGCGATTCTCGATTCGCGACTGGCGCATGCGCGCTACCGCGGCTACCTGCGCAAGAGCCTGCCGGGCCTGTGGCCGACGGAGGACGCCGAGATCGCGCATGCCGCGCTCAGCCGCCTGGCCGCGACGCTCGCGACGGACGAGGGATGATAGTCCTCGTCCATACCGTCAACAGCTCGTAGACTGGGAGTGTTATGGCGCGAGCAGAAACGAGGTTACCGATGTCGACAGAACGCGCGGATACCCTGTACCCCACGCGGCGGCTGCGTCCGTCAAAGATTTCCATCGTCGGTGCCGGTGCCGTCGGCACTGCCCTCGCGTACGCCTGTGTTATCAAGGGCGTCGCCCGCGACGTCGTCCTCTACGACATCGCGAAGGACCGCGTCGAGGCCGAGGCCCTCGATATAGCCCACGGCATCCAGTTCACCCCGGTGGGGTCGATCGTTGGCTCCGACGATGTCGAGGCCATGCGTGATTCCGACATGATCATCATCACCGCCGGCCCCAAGCAAAAGCCGGGCCAGTCGCGGCTGGAGTTGGCCGGCGCGACCGCGGCGATGCTCGAGAAGATGATCCCCAGCCTGCTGAACGTCGCCCCGGACGCCCTCTACCTCATGGTGACGAACCCCGTTGACGTCGCCACGTACATTGCCTTGAAGATCTCGGGACTGCCCCGCACGCAAATCTTCGGCTCGGGGACGGTGCTCGACACCTCGCGGTTGCGCTACCTCGTCTCCCAGGCCACCGGCGTGGCCGTGCGCAATATCCACGCCTACATTGCCGGCGAGCACGGCGATTCCGAGGTTGCCCTGTGGTCGTGCGCCGAGATCGGCAACGTCCCCGTCTCGCGCTGGGGTGCGACCGCGGATGGGCGTCCCTTTGACGACGAGATCCGTTCGGACATTGCCCACCAGGTCGTACGCTCGGCCTACACGATCATCGACGGCAAGGGGGCGACCAACTACGCGATCGGTCTGGCCGCGTCGAACATCATTAACGCCGCGCTGCGCGACGAGGAACGCGTATTGACGATTTCGACTCTGCTCGACGGCTGGGCGGGGATCTCCGGGTGTGCATGGCGGCCCCGACCATCGTCGGGATTGAGGGCGCCGGGCGCGTCCTCGAGCCGCCGATGACGCTGGACGAGCGCGAGGCGTTGAGTGCCTCGGCGCTCGCGCTGCGTCACGTGACGGCCGATCTCGGCTACTGATTACAGCGCGCGCATGACGGTGACGACGCGACCGAGGATGGTGGCGTCGTCACCGGGAATAGGTGCGTAGGAGCTATTGCGCGGATCGAGCCAGCGGTGCCCGTCGCGCGTGGCTAGCACCTTGACCGTGGCCTCGCCGTCGATCATTGCGGCGACGATTTCGCCGTTGTTGGCCGTTGGCTGGGAACGGATGACGACGAAGTCCCCGTCGCAGATGGCCGCATCGATCATCGAGTCGCCGCGCACCTCGAGCATGAATAGCTCGCCCGACCCCGTCAGCTGGCGCGGCAGCGTGACGACGTCGTCGACGTGTTGGTCGGCCGAATCGGGGCACCGGCAGCGATGCGGCCGACGAGGGGTACCTCGACGGCGCCCTGTCCGTCGCTGGTGCTGGTCGGCAGGGGGATCGTCACGATATCGGCGTGGTGAGGCGACGCCGGTTCCGGATCTTCGGTGGCGAGCAGTTCAATGGCGCGAGGAGCGCCGGGAACCCGCCGGATGAGACCGGCGTCGACGAGGATATCCATGTGGTACTTCGCGGTTGCCGGTGAGGTGACGCCGATCGCCTGCGCGAGTTGGCGCAGACTCGGGGCGAAGCCGTCGGCGGCTACGGCGCGGGCGATGGCCAGATACGTGGCGTAGGTCGTCGGTCGGCGACGCTTGAGGTCGGCCAGAATCGGTGAGGCCATGAGATAACCCTTCCCAAGATGTCGGCGGTGGATGCAACGCTAGTTCCAGAGTAGAAAACACCGCGCCGTTCGGCAAACGTATGTTCGATTTTCCTCCCCGTGGTACTTGAAACCGTGGCGATGTCGCGCTAGCCTATCGAACAGACGTTCGCCGAACGGACGTTCGACGGAAAGGTAGAAGAGATGGCGACTTCCCACGTGATGCCTCCATTGGTTCCGGCTCACTCGGATACCCGGCGCCCGCATCTGCGCGTGATTCCCGGTGGCCTCGAAGAGCGGCGAAGCAGCGCCGACGTGTGGGGTCCGCGCGAAGCCATCCTGCGTGCGCGACAGCGTGAGGTGTTGGCGCGGCAGCAACGGGCTGTCGGATCCCCGGTTGAGCCTCGCGAGGCGACGCCACGACGGCCCGTCGTCACGGTGCTCGCCTCCATCGCGTTCCTGATGGGGTGCGCCGGCATTGGGTGGGTCGGCGGGACACTGCTGGCTCCGGACGCTCCCGAGGCCGGCGCGGTCTATACGGTCCACGACGGCGACACGCTGTGGTCGATTGCGCAGCGCACCACTCCGGGACATCCCGAAGACGGGGCCGAGGCCATTCGTCAGCTCAACGGAATGGAGAGCTCGAATATCGCGGCGGGTCAGCAGATTCGGTTGCCCCGCTGATGGCAGAGCGCGTGCTTGCGGGCTGCGCGGGGGATGTTTACGCTAAAACGACATCTCGTCACCGTCAAGGAGTCCGCGTGCACTGCCCGTTTTGCCAGCATCACGATTCGCGCGTCATCGACTCGCGCAGCGCCGAAGAGGGTAATGCGATCCGGCGCCGCCGTGAATGCCTGGCGTGCCACATGCGGTTCACGACCATCGAGACGGCGGCGCTCACGGTGCGCAAACGCTCCGGTGTCGTCGAGCCGTTTTCGCGCATCAAGGTCGCCGCGGGGGTGCGCAAGGCGTGCCAGGGTCGGCCGGTGACCGACGATGATCTACAGGTCCTCGTCGGCCGTGTCGAAGAGTCGCTGCGCGAAACCGGCAAGTCCCAGATCGATACGCAGGCGATCGGGCGGGCGATTCTCGAGCCGCTGAAGGCTCTGGATGTCGTTGCCTATCTGCGCTTCGCCTCGGTGTATTCGTGTTTTCAGGGCCTCGACGACTTTCAAGCCGAGATCGACGCCCTGCGCGACGAGACGGGCTCAGGCGTTCGCTGAGTCCAGCTCGAGCACGCGCAGGCGGACGGTTTCCGTCATCGCGCGCAACGCGGCGACGGTTTCGACGGGCAGTTCCGAGGCGATATCCGTCAGCGCGTAGCCGACTTCGGCCTGGGTGCCGAGGATCTGGCCGTTGATGTTGACGCCCTGGGTTGCAAACGTCTGGTTGACGGCAGCCAGCACACCCGGCATGTTGCGGTGAATGTGGCAGAGGCGGTAGCGGGCGTCGGGGTTTGCCTGCAGTGTCAGGTTGGGAATATTGACCGACATCTCGGTGATGCCGCGAGTCCGATAGTCGACGATCTTGCCGGCGACGAAGCGACCGATATCGTTTTGCGCCTCGAGTGTCGACCCGCCAATGTGCGGGGTCAAAATGACGTTATCGAGGCCGACGAGGGGAGAGGTAAACGGGTCGCCGTTCTTCTTCGGTTCGCTGGGTAGACGTCGACGGCGGCTCCGGCGAGGTGGCCGGACACGAGATGGCGACGCAGGGCCTCGATGTCGGCGACGAAGCCGCGCGCGAGATTGATGAACAGGGCGCCGTCCTTCATCTGGGAGAATTCCCGCTCGCCAAAGAAGTCCCGATTGGTTTCGCGCCCGTCGACGTGAAGGCTCACGACGTCGCTCATGCGCAACAGATCGTCAAGGGAGCCGAGCTTGACGGCGTTCCCCAGGGCGAGGCGGTCCGTGTGGTCATAGAAGACGACGTTCATCCCCATGGCCTCGGCGAGGACGGACAGCTGCGTGCCGATATTGCCGTAACCGACGATGCCGAGCGTCTTCCCGCGCACTTCGTGGGCACCCGAGGCCGTCTTTTGCCACTCGCCGCGGTGCAGCGCGGCGTTCTTGGCGGGGATGCGGCGCGTCAGCGAGATGATGTGACCGATGGCCAGCTCGACGACGGAGCGAGTGTTCGAATACGGAGCGTTGAAGATGGCGATTCCCGCGGCGGTCGCCGCATCGATATCCACCTGGTTCGTCCCGATGCAGAAGCAGCCGATGACGGACAGGCGCGGGCAGGCTTCGATGACGCGCCGCGTGACCGATGTCTTCGAGCGGATGCCGACGATATCGGCATCCGAGAGGGCATCGATCAGCTCCGATTCATCGAGAGCTCCCGAGATACGCTCGACGGTGATGTCGGCGTCGGCGAAGATGGGGTCGGCGGACGGGTGGGGATCCTCAAGCAGCACGGCTTTCGTCATACGGCCGATGGTTCCACATCTGGGCACCGTGCTCGCGCATGCCCGCTAGGTGGACCTAGTCGCGTAATCCGGCGGGGAGTCGGCCCGCGGTGACGATGTGTAGCCGCGTCGTCGGGCGGGTCATCGCGACGTAGAGGTCACCCGGGGAGGCCTCACCGATGGCCGCGGGATCGACGAGGACCACCGTGTCGAACTCGAGGCCCTTGCTGGCCCGGGCATCGCAGAGGCCGATGCGACCGGCGAGGGCGTCGGTGGCCCACCCCGTCGCGGCAGCGATGTCGGCCACGACGTCAGTAGCGGCGATGACGGCCAGCGTCCCGGCGCCGCTACCGAGGCGAGCGTCGAGTCTGGCGATTTCGTCCTCGACGATGGTACGCAGGTGAGCGGCATCGACGTCGGGAACGGTCGTGATGGTCAGTGCGTCGGCAACGTCGCGCACGGCGCGCGGGGCGTGCGGGGAGGGGTGGCCCGCAGCGCGGGCGACGCGTTCGGCGGCGTCCATGATGGTCGCCGGGGTTCGGTAGCACACGCTTAAGACGGCTTCGCCCCTCAGTGCGCGCGCCGCGGGACCGAGCAGGTCCGCCCATCTGTCGGCGCGGGTGGGGGCGTGGCGCTGAGCGAGGTCACCGACGACGGTGAGCGAGCGCGATGGACACCGACGCAGCAGGGCCTCCCACGCGAGCGGGCTCAGCTCCTGCGCCTCGTCGACGACGATGTGCCCGTAGGTCCACGTGCGATCCGCGGCGGCCCGCTCCGCCAGGGCATTTCCTCGCAGCGGAGCGCTGGCCCGATCGACGAGATCGGCGGCGCGGGTCAGCCCGTCCTCGAACCCCGCGTTGGCGAGGGTGTCGCGCGCCTGGGTGAGGGCGCGCTCGTTCTGGCGCCGCTCAAGTTCCGCCCGTCGTAAGGCACGGGGATCCTCGAATTCCCCCAAGGTTTCGCTGAGCTGATCGATGAGGACGATGTCGGCTTCGGTCAGCGGAGCGGAATACTCCCGAGCGATGGCGGCACGCTCATCGGCGCTGAGCAGGTCGCCGGCAACCTCTTCGAGCAGCGCGGGGCGGGCGAAGAGGCGGCGTAGGAAGTTCTCGGGGGTGTAGGGCATCCAGCAGAGATTGACCTCGCGGCGCACATCGCGATGAGTTCGCAGCTCCTCGCGCACCCAGCCGCGATCGGCATCGCCGAGATCCTGGCCCTGAGCGCGCGCGGCGCTGATATAGGACGTCGTCAATGCGGTGAGGATGTCGGCGACGAAGGCCGCACGAGCGCCGTTGTGGGTCGGATGATCGCGTCGGGCCCTCTCGATCGCCGTGGCGATGCGCGAGGGCTGCAGCGTCAGCTTCAGGCCGTCGATCTCGAAGTGCAGCGACGCCTTGGGGACACGCTCGAGTGAACGCGTGGCCGCGGCGAGGATGTCGACCCACCGCATCGACCCCTTGATGGCGGCGAGGGTGGGGGACTCCGTCGCCGTTGCGCGAAGTCCGGGGACGAGATCGCCTAGCGTCGTCGAGACGACCCCGGTTTCCCCCAGCGTCGGCAGCACCTGCTCGATGTAGCGCAAAAACGTCGCCGAGGGGCCGACGATGAGAACGCCCGAGCGGTTCAATCGCTCGGCTTCGGCGTAAAGGAGGTAGGCGGCCCGGTGTAGCGCCACGGCGGTCTTCCCCGTGCCCGGACCTCCCTGGACAACGAGGAGACCGCGAGTGTCGGCGCGGATGATTTCGTCCTGCTCGGCCTGGATCGTCGACACGATGTCGCCCATGCGTCCCGATCGCCCCTGAGATAGCGCGGCCATGAGCGCCCCCTCGCCCTGCAGGGTCAACCCCGACGTCGAGGCTGCCTCGACGTCGAACACCTCGTCTTCGATGCCCGTGACGCGCCGCAGCCGCGTGAGGAGGTGGCGGCGACGAACCAGTCCGGCGGGCTTTAGCGCGGTCGCTTGGTAGAAGGGGCGGGCGGCCGGGGCACGCCAGTCGATGAGGAGGGGTTCATGGTCAGCCCCGCTCAGTCCGACGCGGCCGATGTAGCGGGTGTCGGCATCGGCGGTGTCGAGGCGGCCAAAAACGAGGCGATCCTCGACGTTGTCGAGACGGTGAGCCTGGTCACCGTAGTGGGCGGCCTGGGCATCGCGCTCGGAGCGGTTCTGCGGCGAGCCGCCCGGTTGGGTGGCCGCGACGGCGCGCTGGCGAGCGCGATAGTGATCGCGGGTGGCGTCGAGGACGGCATAGATGTCGTCGACAACTCGCTGCTCGTGTGCGAGCTCTTCCTCGCGAGTGCCCATGTCGTCCCCCTTCTCGCGGCGCAAATCCGGGCATCTATTATTCGCGTTTTTTCGCTAGGAGGGTAGCCGGGTGGGTCCGCGGTACCTGCGTGAGGGGCGCGGGATAGGGTGGGAGCGAGAGAAAGGAGAGGCGATCATGGACCAGCCGACGTCTGCCCTGTACGAGCTTGGCCCGGGCGGCCAGGCCCGCGCGCCGTTTCTTCTCCACTATCTTCACGGTGCCCTCGATTCCGGTGACGCCGGGCGGTTGGCCGTGCGTCAGATCCTCAGTTCGATGCCGTGCCGACGCGTCGCGACGTTCTCGCCGGATGCCCTCATCGACTACCGGGCGCGCCGTCCGATCATCGAGATGACGAACTGGGTGATCTCTCAAACGCAGGATCCCTATATTGCCCTCGATGTCGTCGAGGACTATATGGGCCGAACGATGTTTGTGCTCCACGGCTCCGAGCCGGATGTCCGCTGGCAGGAATTTGCCGCCACCCTCGCCGACGTCCTGCGCTCACACGGGGTGACGATGACGGCGTCGCTCATGGGATTCGCCGCCACGTTGCCGCACACGCGCGCGACGTTCGTTCACCGCACGGGATCTTCTCCCGAACTCATTCCCGATCAACCCGCCCAGACCGGGCAGGTGACGATGCGGGCATCGATGGACCTCTACCTGCAGTCCTACTTGGGGCGCGTCGGCTTCGACTCGGTGGGGTTGGTCGTCGGGGTGCCCTATTACCTGTCCGAGATGGAATATCCCTCGGCCGCGGTGGCGTTGCTGGAAAAGGTCTCGGACATGACCGAGCTGTCGCTGCCGCTGGGCGATCTCGAGGCCTACGCGGCCTCGATGCGCACGCGTGTGGACGCCGCGATGGACGAGACCTCCGAGATCGCAGCCATCGTCTCTCAGCTCGAGCGCGACTATGACAACGAAATCTGGCACCCGAGTGGCGACGTCGAACAGGGAATGCCGCTGCCGACGGGTGAGGCACTGGCCCAGTCGCTCGAGGACTTTCTCGAGCACAACGACCGCCAGCGGGCGCGTCGCTTTGAAGCGGACGCTCCCGCACGACGCAGCCTGCGCGAGCGGTTGCGCAAACGCGGACGCCACGCGGCGGCAAAGGACCCTTCGACGACCGAGCATGATCCGTCAGCCCCGGGTCCGCAGGGGCGTCACCGCCGCGTCAGCGAGGATTAGCGATGTCAACGGCGCCGCGCTTGGGCGCAGCCCGGCGCGACTGGGGAACTGACGACTCGGCAACGCCGATCCTCCACGTCGACATGGACGCGTTCTTCGTCGAGGTCGAACTGCTGGATCGGCCCGAGCTGCGCGGGCGTGCTGTCATTGTCGGCGGCTCGTCTGCGCGCGGCGTCGTCTCCTCTGCCTCCTATCAGGCTCGAGCCGCGGGAGTCCACGCTGGCCAGCCGATTTCGCAGGCGCGTCGGCTGTGCCCCCAGGCCGTGGTGCTCGCGACCTCTCACGGCCGCTACGCGGCCTATTCACGTCGTGTCATGGATATTCTTGCCTCCTTCACCCCCGCAGTCGAGAAGGTGAGCGTCGACGAGGCGTTCCTCGACGTGTCGGGAGCGCGCCGGCTGTGGGGGAGCCCGGTCGAGATCGCCGCGGCGATTCGCCGCCGAATTCGCACCGAGGTCGGTTTGCCCGCCTCGGTGGGGATTGCGGCGACCAAGCTCGTCGCGAAGGTCGCCTCTTCCCACGCCAAGCCCGACGGAGTGCTGCTCATTCCCCAGGCCGCGTCGACCGACTTCCTTCACATGCTGCCCGTCGGCGCCCTGTGGGGTGTCGGCCCCGCGGCGCGTGCGCGCCTGGAGAGGCGCGGCATCCACACGATCCGAGATCTCGCGCACGAGCCGGTGGAGTCCCTGGTCTCGGTGCTCGGCGAGACGAGTGCGCACCGACTCCACGAGCTCGCCTGGGCGCGCGACCCGCGTCCGGTCGCGCAGCGCGAGCGCGAGAAGTCGATGGGAACGGAAACGACATTCGCCGACGATGTTGCCGACATCGAGGTTCTGCGCGCGTGCCTGCTCGACCAGGCTCACGCGACGGCGGCGCGGCTGCGAGCCGGACGCATGAAGGCGATGACGATTGCCGTGAAGATTCGCTTTGCCGACTTTACGACGCTGACGCGTTCGCACACCCTCACCCACCCGATCGATACCGGCCGTGAGATCGCCCGGATTGCCCACGATCTCATCGGACGCATTGCCATTCCCCGCGCCGGGGTGCGCCTCATCGGTGTACGTGCCGAGAACTTGCAACCGGTCGACGCCGGGTGGCAGCTGGCTATCTTGGATGACGAGCGTACCCACGCGGTGGAGGAGGCGATGGACGCGGTCTCGGCGCGTTTCGGAGCGCGCACGCTCACGCCTGCGCGGCTGCTGCGGGCGCGTGGGCGCGAGTCGGAATGAGGCCAGTCGAGTACGGGTAGACTAGACAGCGGTTGAGAGAGGAGGCCCACGGTGGCGCTTTCCGAGTACGAACGTCAGGTCCTCGAGCAGATGGAGGCCCAATTTCGGCCGACGCCCGTGCGCGGGGCACGCGTGAGTCCGCGCGTGTGGGCGGCCATGGTCGTCTTTCTCCTCGTCGGCCTCGTTCTCCTCGTCGTCGGAGTCTCGCTGCCGCACCAGCTGGCGAGCATCGCCGTCGCCGTCGTGGGCTTCGCTCTGATGGTGGCCGGGCTGTCGCTGCCGTTCTCACGGCTGGTAGCCACGCGGTCCTCGTCAGCCAAAGCCAAGCGCACGCGTTCGTCGTCATTTATGGATCGTCAACGCGATCAGTGGGAGCGGCGCAGCCGCCGCTAACCCCTCCACTTCGCTCCACCATCCGGCTTCTGCGGGCCGGATGGTGGTTTTTTATCGTTGGCTCTCTCGATTGACGGCGCGACGCCTCCACCGTCCTCCCTGCGTTTTGCCGCGCCATCGCCGGCAATTATTGGCGTTATGTGAGAAAAGAGGCCGTCGCACCTGTGGAGGTGGAGGAAAGTGGGGTAAAGTGGCGCGTATCGGATCGGCTGGGAGTGAGGAAGGAGGGGTGGTCGGATGTTTCTCGGCACCTACGAGCCGCGTCTCGACGCCAAAGGCCGCCTTATTCTTCCGGCGAAGTTTCGTGATCAGCTGGCCGACGGTCTCGTCATGACGCGCGGGCAGGAGCGATGTCTCTACGTGTTCCCCGCCGCGGAGTTCGAGCAGATGTACAACGAGTTGCGGCGTGCGCCACTGTCGTCGAAAGCCTCGCGCGACTACATCCGCGTCATGCTCTCGGGCGCATCCAACGACACCCCCGACAAGCAGGGGCGCATCGTTATTCCCCAGAACCTGCGTGCCTACGCCGGTCTCGATCGCGAGTTGGCGGTCATCGGTGCCGGCGCGCGCGTCGAAATCTGGAACGCGACGGCGTGGAGCGACTACCTGAGCGCCCAGGAGGAAATCTTCTCCGAGACCGGAGACGAGGTGGTTCCCGGACTGTTCTAGATCGCGACGTTCGGACTCGTTCACGCTCTGGAGTCACTTCCCCGATCCCAGATCGAGAGCGGGTCCCGATGTCACGATCCGTTACCCGCCCCGCCGTATCTCAGCGCTGATTGTCTTCAAGGAGGTGCACATGAACTCAACCATTGCCGCGCGTCACATCCCCGTGATGGCGCGCGAGTGCGTTGAGCTCATGCGCCCGTGCCTGGAGCATCCCGGTGCAGTGTACGTCGATGCGACGACGGGCTTGGGTGGGCACCTCAGTCTCGTGCTCGAGGCATATCCTCACGTGCGCGCGGTTGCCATCGACCGTGATCCGCGGGCGCTTGAGCTGGCGCGAGAACGTGTGGCAGATGATGCCCGGCGCTGCCACTTTGTGTGTACAACCTACGACCGGATAGAGGACTGCCTCGCCGAGGCCGGCTACGAGCGCGCCGACGCCATCCTCATGGACCTGGGAGTCTCGTCGATGCAACTCGATGAGCGCGAGCGTGGGTTCTCCTACGCGCGCGATGCCGCGCTAGACATGCGGATGGATCCCACTCGCGGCGACACCGCAGCCGATCTGCTGGCCCGTGCCGATGCGGGCGAACTGGCACGGATTCTCGCAACGTATGGGGAAGAGCGCCATGCCGGGCGGATCGCTCGCGCCATCGTCGCGGCGCGCGGCGAGGCGCCGGTGACAACCTCGGCGCGCCTCGTCGAGATCATTCGTGCGGCGTTGCCGCAAGCGGCGATGCGGCGCGGGGGGAATCCGGCGAAACGGACGTTTCAGGCGTTGCGTATCGCCGTCAACGACGAACTCGACATCCTCGAGCGCGCGCTTCCCGCCGCCATCGGGTCGCTGCGGGAGGGCGGGCGCCTCGTCGTCGAGTCCTACCACTCGCTCGAGGACCGCCTCGTGAAGACGGCCTTTCGGCAGGCAACGACCACGGATCTGCCGGCCGACCTGCCGCTGCGCGAGAGCGAACGCGGCGTGGAATACCGCCTCGTTCATCGCGGCGCGCGCAAAGCAAGCGCGGCTGAGGTCGAGGAAAACTCGCGTTCGGCGCCCGTGCGCCTGCGCTGCCTAGAGAAGACGGATACCCACCGATGAGAGGACACGCCATGCCAGCGTCGGCACGATCAGCCAGGCCTGCTCCCGCCCGGCGGCGCACGCCACCCGCACGCGTCGTCACCGCCGCGCCGCAGCCGCGACCGCGCCAGGCGCTCGCGACCATCATCGGTCTCGTCATCGGTGCCATCGTCCTCATCGTCGCCGCCATCGTCATCAACACCCAGGCGGCGGTGTTGTCGTATTCGACCCACGCGGATCAAGTCGCGCTGGCGCGGCTGCAACAGGACAACGATGAATTGCGCTCACGCATCGACGAGGCGTCGTCTCCGGCGCGGTTGCGCGAGGTTGCCGAAAAAGAGGGCATGGTCCCCGCGGGTTCAACGGGCTACCTCACCCTGGCCACCCACCAGATCAGTGGGGGAGAAGAAGCGAGCGAGCCCCCGCGCAAAACCGAGGACTCGAAGGCGGATGACACGGCTGGTACCCAGGCCCCTGAGACAGCCCAGGCTGGGCAGTGATGACGCGAGTGCGCCGGCGTAACAGTCGCGCCCGGGTGTTGTTCGGGCTGTTCCTGTGCGCGTTCGGGCTGTGCACGCTGCGGCTCGGGTGGCTGCAGATCGTCACCGCACCCGAACTCGCTCAGGCAGCAGAAGCCTCTCGCGTGACGACGGTGACCATTCCGGCCAAGCGCGGCGACATCGTCGATTCGAGTGGCACCGTGCTGGCGACGTCGGTGCCGACCTATGACATCTACGCAGCCCGGCAATACCTGTGGAACTGGGCGCACGTCGTGTACGTCGATGCCGACGGCAACGAGGTGCCACGCGAGAAGGCACTGGTTAACGGGCAGAAGCGAGCCGGAATTAGCACGCGTGTTCGCGGCTACGGTGCGCTCGAAGCCGCTCGGCTACTCGCGCCAAAGCTCAAGAAGAATGCTGCTGAACTCGGCGGTGAGCTGTCGGGGACGGAAGGCTCGCGCATCATTGCGACGAACGTGCCGGTCTCGACGTGGCGCGAGATCCGGGAGATGGGGATCCCCGGCATCGACGGGGTGACGTCGTATCGGCGTGAGTATCCCAACGGGGCGACGGCGTCGACGATTCTCGGGTTCACGGCGCTGGCCGGCGATGGGGCACCGGGGAGCGAACTCGAGGGCAAGGCCGGTGTCGAGGCTACGCAGAACAAGCTGCTCGTCGGCAAGAACGGGCAGCGCCGAGTGGAGATCTCGCCGTCGGGTCAGACGATCCCGGGGGGCTATTCGCAAGAGCAGGCCGCCGTCGACGGCAACACGGTGACACTGACGATCAACGCCGACCTACAGGCGCTTTCTCAAGACGCTATCGATCAGGCCGTCGATCACATCATGCCGAATGGGGACGGCCATCGCCCTCGACGTGAAGACCGGCGCCGTGTTGGCGTTGGCCGACTCGGGACAGATGTCGCCCGACGAGGTCAAGGAAGGCAAGGCGAAAACCACGGGGTCACGCGCCGTGCAATACACGTACGAGCCCGGCTCGACCGGCAAACTCGTGACCTTCGCCGCCGGTCTCGAGCACGAGGCGTTCACTCCGCTGACTCGGGTTTCCACGCCGTACGAGATCACCATGCGCGACAACCAGACCTTCCGCGACGCGCACGATCACCCGACGTTGCAGCTCACTGCGGCGGGAGTATTGGCCGAATCCTCCAACACGGGCACGGTTCAACTAGGTGACCGGTGAGCGATCAGCAGCGGTGGGACATGATGCGCGCGCTGGGGCTGGGGCAACCTACGGGGATCGAGATGCCCGGCGAGACCTCGGGCATCATCGGCCCGCCCGACAAGTGGGATCGACGCCAGCGCTACACGACGATGTTCGGTCAGGGAATGGCGACATCGCCGCTACAGGTGGCCTCGATGGTCGCGACGATCGCGAACGGCGGTGTCAAAGAGCCGGTTCACATCGTCGATAGCTACCGCACACCGGCGGGGGCCGTGACAAAGGTCGAGCACGACGCACCCAAGCAGGTTCTGGACGCGGATGCGGCATCGACTCTGTTGAAGATGATGGAGGCCGTCACCACCGACGAGGGGACGGCGCGGGCGGCGGCAGTGCCCGGCTACCACACCGCCGGTAAGACGGGTACGACTGAGATTTTGGGTTCGGTTGGCCAAGAACACGGAGTCGTCTCCTCGTTCGTCGGCTCGCTGCCCGCCGAGGACCCCCGCGTCGTCATCGCCGTGGTCGTCTATCGGCCCCAGGGCGAAGTGGTCTGGGGCGGAACGGTGGCCGGGCCGGTGTTTGCGAAGATCGGCGCTCAGGCGATGGCACTGCTCGAGGTACCGCCCTCGACGAACGCGCAGACCCTCTATCCGCAGCGGGTCGAGTAAACATTTAGCCGCCGTGGTGAAGCGGCCTAGACTGACAGGCGAGAAGAAGGCAACTAAAGGGGCAATATGCAGACGCACTGGAGGCTCAGTGAGATAGCTGAGGCCGTGGGCGGGCAGCTGGTGGGCGATGACGTGTGCGTCACCGGACCCATCGTGACCGATTCGCGTGAGGTAGGCGCCGGCTCGCTCTATATTGCCCGCGAAGGCGAAAACGTCGACGGGCATCGTTTCCTTCCCCAGGCGGCGACCGGCGGAGCCGTGGCCGCTGTCGTCTCCGATGCTCAGGCGGCAACCGACGCGGGCCTCCCCGCGGTCGTCGTCGCCGACCCCACGCTCGCCCTAGGTGACCTCGCTCGAGCACACCTGGAGCGCCTGCGCGCTACCGGCCCCCGCTCGGTCATCGCGATCACCGGCAGCGCGGGCAAGACGACGACCAAAGACCTGCTGCGCCAGGTCCTCGACCGCGTTGCCGTCACGGTCGCACCCCGGCTGTCGTACAACAACGAGTCGTCATGCGTTGACCGTGCTGAGCGCCGGCCCCGACACCCGCTACCTCGTCCTCGAAATGGGGGCTTCCGGTGTCGGACACATTGCCTATTTGACGCAGATCGCCGCTCCCGACGTCGCCGTCGAACTCATCATCGGGCAGGCTCATCTCGGCGGATTCGGCTCGGTCGAGGCGCTGAGCGAGGCCAAGGCCGAGCTCGTCGACGGGCTGGTGCCGGGCGGCACCGCCGTCCTCAATGCCGATGATCCGCGTGCGGCCGCCATGGCATCGCGGGCCGAGCACGTCGTCACGTTCGGACGCGTCCAGGACGCCGACGTGCGCGCGACGAACGTGAGCCTCGATGCGTTGCGTCCGTGCTTCACCCTGACGTGGCGCGGAGCCAGCGCCCCCGTCCGTCTGCAGCTGGTGGGGGACCACCACGTGACCAACGCACTCGCGGCGGCCGCGGCGGCCCTGAGCGTCGGGGTCGATCTTGACACGATCGCCGCGGCCCTGAGCGAGGCGCGGCCCCTGTCGCCGCACCGCATGGCCGTCTCCGAGCTAACGGGCGGAGCAATCCTCATCGACGATTCCTACAACGCCAACCCTGATTCGCTGCGCGCCGGCCTCGATGCGCTGTGCGAGATGAGTCGCACGCGCTGCGGCCGCAGCCTCGCCGTCATCGGCGAGATGCGCGAGCTCGGCGACGAGTCGCGGCGACTGCACGCCGAGTGCGGAGAATATGCGCGATCGCTCGGCATTACCCACACGGTGAGCCTGGGCGGATACGCCGACGACTTCGCCGCCGCTGCGGGGTCTCACTCGCGAGCCGACAGCCTCGAGGATGCCGTGGCCTTTATTCGCGAGTGGGCGCACGCGGGCGACGTCGTCCTCGTCAAGGGATCGAACGCGTCGGGCGCCTGCCGGGTGGCAGACGCGGTGAGTGAGGAGGAACCCCGGTGATCGCTATCGGCCTGGCTCTCGGCGTGTCTCTCATCGCGGCCCTCGTCGGGACTCCCGGTTTCATCCGCTTCCTACGTCGGCGCGAATACGGCCAGTTCATTCGTCAAGACGGTCCCACCGCGCACTTCACCAAGCGGGGGACGCCGACGATGGGTGGGGTCGTCATTATCTCGGCCGCCGTGATCGGCTGGCTGGCCGCGTGCCTGTTCCGCCAGCAGTTACCGTCGCTGACAAGTCTGCTGTTGCTGTTCCTCTTTATCGGTCTGGGCACGGTCGGCTTCCTCGACGACTACATCAAGATCTCGAAACAACGCTCACTCGGGTTACGTCCCTGGGCGAAGATCGGCGGGCAGGGCCTGGTGGGGACGGTGTTCGCCATCGGCGCGCTCATGCGTCCGGACGAACGCGGAATTCGTCCGGCTTCAGCCGCGCTTTCGGTCGTGCGCGATCTCGCGTGGAGTGACTTCATGCGCTACGGGTTGCCCGTTGCGCTCATCATCATGATCGTGTGGGTCAATTTCCTCGTCGCCGCGTGGTCGAATGGTGTCAATCTCACCGACGGCCTCGACGGCTTGGCAACGGGGGCGTGCCTGTTCGCGTTCGGTGGCTACGCCGTCATCAGCGTGTGGCAGTTCTATCAACGCTGTCCACAGCTCAATAGCGAGGTCGCCCGCGCGTGTTACGACGTGCGCGATCCGTTAGACCTCGCCGTGATATGCGCGGCAATCGTCGGGGCGTGCTTCGGCTTTTTGTGGTGGAACACCTCTCCCGCCCAGATCTTCATGGGAGACACCGGATCGCTGGCGCTGGGAGGCGCGTTCGCCGGCCTGTCGATCCTCACCCACACGGAGTTCCTCGCCATCCTCATCGGCGGCCTGTTTGTCGTCATCGTCATCTCTGATGTCATCCAGATCGGTGTCTTCAAGGCCACGCGCAAGCGCGTGTTCAAGATGGCGCCCCTGCACCACCACTTTGAACTCAAGGGGTGGCCGGAAGTGACGATCGTCGTGCGATTCTGGATCATCGCGGGGCTGTTCGCCATCCTCGGCGTCGCCCTGTTCTACGCCGAATGGGTGGTGACGAGCCAGTGAGTGCACTCGGTGAGCTGACCTACGCGGTCGCCGGTCTCGGCCGTTCGGGACTGGCGTGCCTGCAGGTGTTGGCCGATATGGGAGCGCGTTGCATCGGCGTTGACGGCTCCGAGGACGCGCTCGAGCGCGCGCGCACGGCTGAGGCCTCGTGCGACCTGGTGCGGGCGAGCAGTCTCGAGCAGGTACGCGCCGCCTACGACGGGGCGGACGTCGTCATCGTCAGTCCCGGCATCGCGCCGAGCCAACCGTTGCACGCGGCGGCACTGAGTGCGAAGGCGCACGTGTGGAGCGAGGTCGAGTTGGCCTGGCGATACCAGCAGCAGTCCGCGCACCCGCAGCGCCCGTGGCTGGCGATCACGGGAACGAATGGCAAGACGACGACGGTCGCGATGACCGCGGCCATTCTCGAGGCCGCGGGGTGGCACACCCCGGCTGTGGGAAACGTCGGGGATCCCATCATCACGGCCGTTGCCGAAGACAACGCGGATGCCCTGGCCGTGGAGTTGTCGAGTTTCCAACTGGCCTCGACCCACTCGCTGCGCCCGCACGCGGCCGTGTGCCTCAACGTCGCCGAAGATCACCTCGATTGGCACGGGAGCGTCGAGGACTACGTCGCCGCGAAGGCCCGCGTCTACCGCGGCACCCGTCTCGCGTGCGTCTACAACCGTGACGAGCCGCGCACCATCGACATGGTCGCCGACGCCGACGTAAGTGAGGGCGCTCGGGCAATCGGATTCACCCGGGGGATTCCCGGTCTCAGCGAGATCGGGGTCGTCGAGGACGTCGTGTGCGATCGTGCTTACATCGCCAACCGCCGCACGCACGCGCGCGAACTCGCGACATTCGCCGACCTCGCCCACCTCGGCGGGGAGGTTCCCGCGGCGACGACACTCAGCGATGCCCTGGCGGCGGCGGCGCTCGCGTGCTCCCTCGACATTCCCGCTGACGCCGTGGCGCGCGGGTTGCGCGCCTTTTCCCCGGCATCCCACCGCCGCGCCGTCGTCTCACACGCGACGGGCGTGACGTGGATCGACGATTCCAAGGCGACAAACGCACACGCGGCACTGGCGTCGCTGTCGGGGTGCCCGCCACGCTCCGTCGTGTGGATCGCCGGCGGCGACGCGAAGGGCCAAGACTTCGCCGATCTCGTGGCGCAGGTGGCCCCGAGCTTGCGCGGAGTCGTCCTCATCGGCGTCGACCGCACCCCGCTGCGCGAGGCACTGGCACGCCACGGCGGCGGTGTCCCCGTCATGGAGCTGGAAGATCACCCCGAGATCATGACGTCAGCCGTCAACGAGGCCGTTGCCCTATCGCTGCCCGGTGACCAGGTCATCCTCGCCCCGGCCTGCGCGTCGTGGGACCAATTTGCCAACTACCGCGCTCGCGGCGAGGCATTCGCTGCCGCGGTCCGTGGACTGGAGCAGTCGTGAAGATGTTCGACGCGCTGCGTCGTCGCCTTCCGGTCGTGCGTATCGAGAAGTCGAGTGGCGAACAGGTCCACGCGGCGCAGCGCGTGCTCAAGCCGTGGCACATCCTGACGTCAACGCCCGGGTTCACCTTCTACCTCATCCGCACCGTCACCGTTCTTCTCGCCGGGATCGGCCTCGTCATGGGGTTCTCGGCCTCGACGATTCGCGAGCTGTCGGCCAATTCCAACCCCTACCTGGCGGTGCTGCGGCCCTTGGCCATCGTCGTCATCGGTCTCGCCCTCATGGCCATCATCTCCCGCATTCCCTATCGGGTCATCATGTCGGGGGCACCCGTGTGGCTGGCAGGCGCCATTCTCCTCCAGCTGACGGTCTTCACTCCGCTGGGAAAAGAGGTCGCCGGTAACCGCAACTGGATCTCACTCGGGGTGACAACCCTTCAACCATCGGAGCTGCTCAAGGTCGCCATTGTTATCTGGCTGGCGTGGGTGTTCCACACCCGTCGGGTTCGCGTGCGCAACCTCGCATCCGTGGGGCAGTGGATTATTTTTCCGTGCATCGTCGCCGTCGCCATCGTCATGGTTGGCAAGGACCTGGGCACCGCGATGATTTTCGGACTGATCTGCGCGGCGACTCTGTTCGTTATCGGATGGGAGCGCCGATGGTTGCTCGCCTCGAGCGGGATTGTCGTCATGGCCGTCGCCGGGGCCGTCGCCATGAGTCCGTCGCGCCGGGCCCGCGTGATGGCGATCTTCTCCTCGTCGTCGGACCCCCTGGGCACCGACCTGCAGACGTTGCGGGCAAAATGGGGTCTCGGCACCGGCGGTCTCGTCGGGGTCGGTCCCGGGGCGTCGCGGCAAAAGTGGAACTATCTCCCCGAGGCGCACACAGACTTCATCTTCGCCATCCTCGGAGAAGAATTCGGTTTTTTTGGCACGGTGAGTGTCCTCATTCTGTTTGTTCTTCTGGCCTATGGATTGTTCCGACTGGTGACGCGGATGAAGGATCCCGCCGTGCGGGTGCTCGCCGCGGCCACTTCCGGATGGCTGATTACGCAGGCTCTCATCAATATTCTCGTCGTCATCGGCTGGGCGCCGGTCGTTGGCGTGCCGCTGCCGTTCATCTCCTCCGGTGGATCCAGCATGCTCGCGAGCTTCATCATCATGGGCGTGGTGTTAGCCTGTGCCCGAGAAGAACCGGGAGCGCAGAAACTTTTGGGGACGCGGCACCGCCGCACGCAGAGCGCAGGGCAACGAGCACGGGGAGGTACACGCGATGACTAAGATGCGGCTGATTCTCGCCGGTGGGGGAACAGCCGGACACGTCAATCCGTTGCTCGCCACCGCGTCGGCGCTCGCCGATCACGAGATCGTGTGCCTGGGCACGGCCGAGGGACTCGAGGCAGAGCTCGTTCCCGACGCCGGCCACGAACTCGTGACGATCGCGAAGATCCCGCTGCCACGACGCCCCTCGCCCGACCTCGTGCGGTTGCCGGGGGCGATGCGCACTCAGGTGCGTCGGCTGCGGCGACTCTATGCCGAGCGCTCGATCGACGTCGTCGTGGGGTTCGGCGGATATGTCTCGACACCGGCCTATCTGGCCGCTCGCGGCGAGAAGATTCCGGTCGTCATACACGAACAAAATGCCCGGCCCGGACTGGCTAACCGCCTCGGGGCCCGGTTCGCCGATGTCGTCGCGCTGACGTTTGACTCGACTCCGCTGCGCGCCCGTCGCGGTCTCACCCGCACGATCGGACTGCCGCTGCGGCCCCCGATCGCCGCCCTCGCGCGCCGGCGCGCGCAGGGAGGGGCCGGGGATGCCCGCCGGGAACAGGCCGCACGTTTTGGGCTGGATCCCGATCGTCCCATCGTCGTCGTGACGGGCGGCTCTCTCGGGGCGCTGACGATCAACGACGCGATGGCGAGCGCGGCCGCGCAGCTTCGTCCCGATGTCCAGGTCATTCACCTGTGTGGACGCGGTAAGGACGCTGCCGTGCGTGCCGATGTGGGCGAGCGCGAGGGCTACGTCATCATCGATTACCTCCGCGACATGGAAGCGGCGCTGGCGCTCGCCGACCTCGTTGTCTGCCGCTCCGGTGCGGGCACGGTAGCCGAGCTGTGTGCGCTCGGGATCCCGGCGATTTACGTCCCCCTCGCCATTGGAAATGGGGAACAGCGTCTGAACGCCGCCGATGTCGTCGCGGCGGGTGGGGCGCGGATCGTGCCCAATTCTCAGTGCTCGGCGAAACGTCTCCTCGCCGAGATCACGACGATTTTTGATGACTCCGAGCGCCTGGCCACGATGTCACGTGCCGCCGCCTCATGCGGCCACCTCGACGCGGCGGACCAGCTTGCTGAACTGGTGGAAGGAGCGAGGCGATGAGCGATCAGAGTTTCCATCTCATCGGCGTCGGCGGTGCCGGAATGTCCGTTGTCGCCGAACTGCTTCTCAGTCGCGGCTTTGCCGTTACCGGATCCGACCGTGCCGATCAGCCGAGCCTGGGGCGCATCCGCCAGGCCGGCGGCACCGTTTGGGTAGGACATGACCCGGACGCCATCGACCCGCGCGCAACCGTGGTCATCTCGAGCGCGATTCGCGAGAGCGATCCTGAACTGAGGGCGGCGCGCGAACGCGGTCAGCGCGTCATCCACCGCTCGCAGGCTCTGGCTCTTGCCGCGCAGGGCCGCGACTTCGTCGCCGTTGCGGGGACCCATGGCAAGACGACGACAGCCGGAATGTTGGCCGCCGGCCTTGCCGCCGCGGGTGTCGATCCCTCGTACGCCGTCGGGTCGATTGTGCTGGGATTCAACTCGGGTGCTCACCTTGGAGCCGGGCGCGCTTTCGTCGCCGAGGCTGACGAATCCGACGGGTCGTTCCTCAACTATTCGCCAAGCATTGCGATCGTCACGAATATTGAACCCGATCATCTCGACTACTACGGCACCACCGAGGCCTTTCGGCAGGCTTTCGTCGATTTTGCCGCCCGCCTGGGGTCCACGGGGACGCTCATCGCGTGTGCCGACGACCCTGGCTCGCGCTCTCTCGCCGAGGAGGTGGCGGGATCTGTGCGTGTCCTCACCTACGGCCTCGCCGATGCGCCCGCAGGGGCGGAGCACGTGCGCATCGCCTCGATTGAGGCGAATCCGGACTCGTCCAGCGTCGCCGTGGACTGGCCCGGTGCCGGCGAGGTCAACGTTCAGGTTCCCGTTCCCGGCACCCACAACGTTCTCAACGCCGTCGCGGCGATGATCGCCGGGGTCGAACTGGGCGTCGACGTCGACACCATGCCGAGAGCACTCGCGGCGTTTCGAGGAACGGGTCGACGCTTTGAAACCCGTGGAGCAGTGGGGCGCATTCGCGTCATTGACGACTATGCCCACCACCCGACCGAGGTCGATGCCCTCATCAAGCAGGCGCGGGTCGCGGCGGGTACCGGTCGTGTCCTCGTTCTCTTCCAGCCGCATCTGTATTCGCGCACCCGCAATTTCGCGACGGAATTTGCCCAGGCGCTCGCCGGGGCGGACGTCGCTGTCGTTACCGATATCTTTGGTGCTCGCGAGGATCCTGTTGACGGGGTCACGAGTGCTCTCATTACCGATGCGATGTCCGGTGCCCATCTCATCGGCGACCTGGATGAGGCCGCGCGATTCCTTGCCGACCGCGCTCGCCCCGGCGACCTCGTCATTACCGTCGGCGCCGGCTCGGTGACGACGGCCGCAGAGACGATTCTGGCCCGGTTGCGCGAGCTTCACGCCGATGGCTAGGCGACCGCCGACGCCGCGCACGATGCGTGACGGGGGCGGCTCGGAGACTCCGAACCGCCCGTCGCGTGATGCGCAGGAACGTCTGCGTCCACAGAGTTCGCACGCGGCGGCAGGGCAGACGCGCTCCGGTGGCTCCGCGTTCCGACGCTCTGGTCAGGCTGGTGCGCGACGCCGGCCGGTGCCCAATCCCGCCGATTCGCAGGCGACGGAACAGCTTGATCTAGCCGCGGCGCACGAGCAGGCCAGTGCTACCAATGCCGCGACGGTATCGGCGTCCACGTCGATTCGACGGCCACCACGCGATGGCGCCCGACGTCTCGTGTCGCGATTTCGCCGCTCGTCGGCACCTGCCGCGCGCGCGAGCGCATCGGCTGCGCAGGCGGGCGCGGACCACAGGCGGGCCGACTCGGTAGTCTCGACCTCGCTCGAAGTCAAGTTGCGCGAGCGTGCCCGCAAGCGCCGGCGCCTCGTGTGGCGGGCATGGTCGATAGCGGCCGCCGTCGTCCTTGTCGCCGCGCTCGCGTGGGGAATCGCCGGATTCTCGCCGCTGTTCGCCGTGCGGGCCAGCGATATTACGATTCGGGGCGTGAGCGCGCCGGTCGAGGCCACGGCGGTGACGAAGGTGGTGCACACCGCGGTGGGGACACCGCTACCACGCGTCGACACCGGTGAGCTGGCCGATATGCTCACGCGCGATCAACCCTGGGTGAGTGGGGTTGACATCGACCGTTCTTACCCGCACGGATTGACCGTGGTCGTACACGTGCGCCGTGCCGTTGCGCGCAACGCGGACTCGACGACGCAGCTCGTCTCGGCTGATGGGGCAATTGTGCCCGCCAGCGGCACGGCGGCGGAGGGGCTACCGTCTCTCGTCGTCGCCGACACGTCCTCGGCACGTCAGTCGCGACGCGACGGCGCGCGCATCGCGGCGCTGCTCGATGACGACACGCGCGCGAAGGTCCGCTCGATCACGATTGACGACAAGAATCGCGTGACGATGAGTCTGGATTCGCAGGCGAGCGTCCGTTGGGGCACCGTCGATGATTCCGAGTTGAAAGCGCGGGTCCTCGCGACACTTATCCAGCGCCAGGCGAAGGTCTACGACCTCACCGATCCGCTCAATCCGACGACCCGATAGGACTTGGCGACACGCCCGCGCGCGCTCGCGTGGGTCGGGCTTGCGCTCCTATCATGTATGCGCTTCGAGAACGACAAAACGTTAACTCTCAACAAGAAGTTGAAGGTTGCCGCTCAAGGAATGATGAAGGAGAAAAGATGGCTATCCCCGAAAACTACTTGGCGGTGCTAAAGGTTGTCGGTGTCGGCGGCGGGGGCGGTAACGCCGTCAACCGGATGATCGAAGCCGGCCTCAAGGGTGTCGAGTTCATTGCCATCAACACCGATGCCCAGGCGCTGCTCGCGTCCGAGGCCGACGTCAAGCTTGACATCGGTCGCGAGGAGACCCGCGGTCTCGGCGCTGGCGCCGACCCGTCGGTGGGCCAGAAAGCCGCCGAGAGCCACGTGGAGGACATCGAAGAGATCCTTCGCGATGCCGACATGGTCTTCGTGACCGCCGGCGAGGGCGGCGGCACGGGAACGGGGGCCGCCCCGGTCGTGGCGCGTATCGCCCGTCAGCAAGGGGCATTGACCGTCGGCGTCGTCACACGCCCGTTCGGTTTTGAGGGGACGCGTCGCTCGAAGCAGGCCGAGTCCGGTATCCAGGCGCTGGGAGACGAGGTGGACGCGCTCATCGTCATTCCTAACGATCGGCTGCTCGAGATCTCGGATGCCAACATCTCGGTGATGGAGGCCTTCCGCGCTGCCGACGACGTGCTGCGCGCGGGCGTGCAGGGCGTCACCGACGTCATCACGAAGAACGCCCTCATCAACGTCGACTTCGCCGACGTCAAGTCGATCATGAAGGGCGCGGGCACCGCGCTCATGGGCATCGGTACGGCCACCGGCGAGGGCCGCTGCATCGCGGCGACCGACGCGGCCATCTCCTCGCCGCTGCTCGAGGCGAAGATCGACGGCGCCCACGGCGCCCTGATCTTCTTCCAGGGCGGCTCGAACGTCTCGCTGCAGGAAATGCGCGAGGCCGCCGAGCTCGTCAAGGAATCGGCGCACGAGGAAGCGAACATCATCTTCGGTCAGGACATCGACGAGGCCCTCGGCGACGAGGTTCGCGTCACCGTCATCGCCGCCGGCTTCGACCCGGTGGATGAACAGCCCGAGGTCCCCGTCGAGACGACGAACCACTCGAGCCAGGCCGCCGCGATTCCCGCGATGCCGACGACGTCGCGTCGTCCCGGTGAGCTGCCCCCGCTGGACGAGCAGGCTGCTCCGCGCACGGCCTCGCACCGCGCCTCGATTCAGGCGCCGCGTCCGTCGCACCGTGCCTCGATCATCGCCGAGGAACCCGCGCCGGCCATCAGCACGTCGCTGCCGCCGCGCACCCACGAGGTGCCGCTCTACGTCTCGGCCGACGACGCCGCGCCGTCGACGTCGAACCTGCAGGTGCCGCGCGTCTTCGACGACACCGACGAGGACGACCTCGACATTCCCGACTTCCTTCGCTGATCGCCGCGCGTGTTTGCCATCGGCGGAGCCGGGCAAGCGGTCTTCACCAATCGCAAGGGCGGGGTGTCGTTGCCGCCCTACGACACCCTCAACCTCGGATTTCACGTCGGCGACGACGATGCGGCGGTTGCACGTAATCGCCGCATCGTCGCGCGCGCTATCGAGCGCGACGTCGTGTGGATGAATCAGGTTCATTCGGCGCGCGTCGAGGTCGTTCGCCCGGGGCACACCCACGTAACGCCCACCTGCGACGCGCTCGTATGCGATGCCGAGGAATTCCGTCGGTTAGGGCTTAACGTGCCGGCACTCGCCGTCATGGTGGCTGATTGTGTTCCCGTGTTGATCGCCTCGGCGAGCGGTCGATATGTGGCGGCGATCCATGCCGGGCGCGCCGGCATTGTCCGCCGCGTCATCGCCGAGACCGCTCGCGTCCTCAAGCGTGCGGGCGCGGGCGGGGACACGCTTCATGCGGCAATCGGGCCGTCGATCTGCGCGCACTGCTACGAGGTGGGCGAGGACATGCGCGCCCACGTCACGCAGTCTCTTCCCGAGGCCTGGGCGACGACTCGACTCGGTACCCCCGCGCTAGATCTGCGGGGGGCGGCCCAGGCGCAGCTGCGCGAGGAGGGCATCGCCGTGTCGTTTATTTCGAAGCGGTGCACGTACGAATCGGGGGAGCTGTATTCGCATCGCCGCTATCACCCGACGGGACGCTTTGCCGGTCTCATCATGTCTTAACGCGTGGGCAACACGCCGCGCCGGCTCGGCGGTGACGGGCGCGAAACCCGATAGCGTAAACGTCTAAGCCATACACGACTGATTGAGGGGGACACCGATGGTCGGAGTAGTTCACAAGGCGATGGACTTCATGGGGTTGTCCGAGCCGAAAATGGGCGCCGACGAAGATGCGCATGACTACGTCGACGACTATGACTACGACTTCGACGACAGCGATCGCGACACCGGCAGTGATGTGACTCCTTTCCCCGCGCCGCAGGTCGTCTCATCGGGTAGTGACGTTCACCGGATCGTCACGATTAAGACGACGAACTTCGATACCGATGCCACCCGCCTCGGTGATGCCTTTCGCGAGGGCGTTCCCGTCATCCTCAATGTCACGGGTATGAAGGAGGGTGATGCTCGCCGCCTCATCGACTTCGCCGCAGGACTGGTCTACGGCCTGCGCGGTAAGCTCGAACGTGTGACGCACCGGGTGTTTTTGCTCTCGCCCGAGACCGTTGCCGTGAGCGCGGTCAAGGATGACTCGACGCGAGGTTTCTTTGATTAATCCCCACGGTATCGTGCTGCTTGCGGCACAGGTGTGCTCGTGGATCATCTCGATCTACCTGCTCATTCTTCTCGTGCGCGCTGTGTTGGAGTGGATTCGCTTTTTCGTCCCCCAGATGCGTCCTCCCGGAGTGCTGCTCGTTATTGCCAACATCGTCTACGCGCTGACGGATCCGCCCCTGCGGGCGTTGCGGCGTGTCATTCCGCCGGCGCGTTTGGGATCAGTCTCGCTTGATGTCGGATTTATCGTCCTGTTTTTTGGTCTGATGATCCTGCGTCGGGTGATCTGGTATCTCGCTTACCTGCTCATGTGAGTTGGCCACCGTGCGACATAAGTGACAGTTGTGGCGCACGGGAAGGGTGGTGCTCACGTGATGATCGGGTAGACTGGAAGGGATCGACCAGGTCGCCTCATGGTGGTACGGCTGCGTGTGACGTGGACGCGGACTACGATGAGAGGCAGTGTCTGGTCAACGGATGCCAACCGCAGTCGCGGGTACGCCCGCGGCACTAGTGACAGGAAGAACTTGAGATGAGTGACATGCCGCTGCTGAGCGCCGATGACGTCCACTACAAGACGTTCACGCCGACGAAGTTCCGCGAGGGCTACGACCAGGACGAGGTGGACGAGTTCCTCGACCAGGTCGTCTTCACCATCCAGTCGCTTGAGGAGCGCGTTGGCACCGGCGAGCCGCTGCCCGCCGCGACCCAGCCCGCCCCGGTTGTCGACGGCGGCGATGAGGCCCACGGTCAGCTCCGTGCTGAGTACGACGCGGCGAACGAGCGCATCGCTCAGCTCGAGGCGGAGAAGCAGCAGCTTCAGGCCGAGCTCGACGAGGCCCGTCGCGCGGTGCAGCAGGCGCCCGCCCCCACCTCGACGGGATCGACCGAAGAGGCGTCCTCGATGCTCGCTATGGCCCAGCGCGTTCATGACGAATACGTCCGTGACGGCGAGCAAGAGGGTAACCGGATCGTCGGTGAGGCCCGCGCCCAGGGCGAGCAGATCATTCGTGAGGCCAACGACGAGGCCGCCCGCGTCCTCGACAAGCTCGAGACTGAGCGTGGCAGCCTCCAGTCGAAGGTTGACGATCTCAAGCAGTTCGAGCGCGAGTACCGTACGCAGCTGCGCTCGCACCTGGAGTCGCTGATTCAAAACGTCGACGCCGGCGCTGGCAACTAAAACGATCATCACCAAGGCGCGTATGTGAGTGGCATGCGCGCCTTCGGTGTGCATAGCAGTCGACGGTGAGTCCGAGGGAGGGGGTGGAGCGATGCGACCCATCAACTGGCGCTCTTTTGCGTATTTTTATGGGGCCGTCACCATCCCGACCCTGCTTATCGATCAGGTGACGAAGGCTCTGGCCGTGGCTCGGTTGGAGCCAAACGAGGCCTATCCGCTCCTCGGCTCACTGCTCTCGCTGCAGCTCGTCCGTAACCCCGGGGCGGCGTTTTCGTTCGCGTCGTCGTCGACGTGGGTGTTTACCGTGGTCGCCTGCGTCGTCATCGCGGCGGTCGCCTACATTGCGCCGCACGTCGAGCATCGCTGGTGGCTGACGGTGCTCGGGCTGCTGGTCGGCGGAGCGATGGGGAACCTCATCGATCGGCTGATCCAACCGCCGGCCTTCGGTAGCGGCCATGTCGTCGATTTCCTCAATTACGGAGGCCTGTTTATCGGCAACGTCGCTGATATCGCCATCGTTGCCGCGGTAATAGGCGTGGTCGGTCTCACGCTCGCCGGCGTTCCGCTGGGCAGCCCCCGGCGTCGGCGTGTGGAGGCGCGCCAATGACGACGCAGTGGGCCGAGGTGGATGACTCGCTCCACGACGAGCGCGTCGACGTCGGCCTGTCGCGACTATTTGGCATTTCTCGTTCCCAGGCCGGTGTGCTCGTGAGGAGCGGCGAGGCCCGCGTTAACGGGGCGACGTGCACGAAAGCGCACAAGCTTCGCGTCGGCGACGTCCTCGAGGTCGATCTGCCCGATGAGACAGAACCAGATCTGCGCACTCCGGCCGATCTTGACATCCTCTACGAGGATGACGAGCTCGTCGTCGTCAACAAGCCCGTGGGCATGGCTGCCCACACGGGGCCGGGGTGGTCGGGGCCAACCGTCATCGGCGCCTTGCTTGCCGCTGGGCACCGCGTCTCGACCTCGGGTCCCCCCGAGCGCACGGGTATCGTTCATCGCCTCGATGCGGCGACGACGGGGGCGATGGTCGTGGCGAAGACGGAGCTGGCGTATGCGAAACTCAAGAACGACTTCCGCTACCGCCGCGTCGGCAAGATCTATCACGCGCTCGTCCAGGGCTATCCCGATCCCACCGAGGGCAGCATCGATGCTCCGATCGGGCGTCATCCCTCACGCGATTTCAAGATGGGGGTCGTCTACGGCGGCAAACCCGCGCTCACGCACTATCGCACGCTCGAGGTGTTGCCCGGGGCGACGCTGCTGGAAGTCGAGCTGGAGACAGGGCGCACCCACCAGATTCGCGTCCACATGCAGGCGATCGGTCATCCCATCGTCGGCGATTCGACCTACGGTGCCGATCCCGTATTGGCTGCCAGCGTGGGCATGACGCGGCAATGGCTTCATGCGAGGAACCTCACGTTCGACCATCCGCTCACGCGCCAGCGCGTCGACATCGAGGCTCCCTACACGTCCGACCTCTCGTCGGCGCTGACGGCGGCACGCGCCAGCGTGTCGCGCGGGCCTAGGATCGAGCCATGAGCGCCTCGTCCGACTTCGTCCACCTCCACGTTCACACCGACTATTCGATGCTGGATGGGGCGGCTCAGATCGGCAAGCTCGTCGCCGAGGCCAAGCGCCTCGGGCAGCGGGCGCTCGCGATTACCGATCACGGCTACCTGTTTGGTGCCTATGAGTTTTACGCGGCTGCCAAGGCCGCCGAGATCAAGCCGATCATCGGCCTCGAGGCCTACGTCACGCCCGGTACCTCCCGTTTCGACAAGGAGACGCGCGTGAGGTGGGGTGATGAGTCTCAGGCCTCCGACGATGTGTCGGCTCGCGGTGCGTACACCCACATGACGCTGTTGGCACGCACGACCCAGGGGATGCATAACCTCTTTCGGTTGGGGTCGCAGGCCAGTCTCGACGGGCAGATGAACAAGTGGCCGCGCGCTGACCGCGACCTGCTCGAACGCTACGGCAACGGCCTCATCGGCACGACGGGGTGCCCGTCTGGCGAAGTGCAAACGCGCATGCGGCTCGGCCAGTTCGACGAGGCACGTCGGTGTGCCGAGGAGCTGCAAGACATCTTTGGCAAGGACTATTTTTACGTCGAGCTCATGGACCACGGACTCGACATCGAACGGCGCGTGCGCACCGAGCTGTTGGACCTGGCCAAGCACCTGGGCGCCCCGCTGCTGGCAACAAACGATTCGCACTACGTCACCGAGGCGGACCAGCCGACCCAGGACGCCTTGCTGTGCATCAACTCGGGGTCGCGTCTGTCCGATCCCGATCGCTTTACGTTCGACGGCACCGGCTACTACCTGCGTCCCGGCGACGAGATGCATCGGCTGTTTGCCGACCTGCCCGAAGCGTGCATGAATACGCTGCGCGTGGCCGAGCAGTGCGAGGTCGAGTTCCACACCGTCGCCGACGGTGCATCCTACATGCCTCAATTCCCCGTGCCCGAGGGCGAGGACGAGACATCGTGGTTCATCAAGGAAGTCGAACGCGGCCTCAACAAACGTTTCCCCGATGGCGTCCCCGAAGCCGAGCGACGCCAGGCCGAATACGAGTGCGACGTCATCGAGCGCATGCAGTTCCCGGGCTACTTCCTCGTCGTCGCCGACTACATCAACTGGGCGAAGGATCAGGGCATTCGCGTGGGACCGGGGCGTGGCTCGGGTGCGGGATCGATGGTTGCCTACGCGATGGGAATCACCGAACTCAACCCGCTCAAATACGGTCTCATGTTCGAGCGGTTCCTCAACCCCGAGCGCGTCTCAATGCCCGACTTCGACGTCGACTTCGACGAACGCCGCCGCGACGAGGTCATCGACTATGTGACCGAACGCTACGGCGCGGATAAGGTTTCCCAGGTCGTCACCTACGGCAAGATCAAGGCGAAGCAGGCGCTCAAGGACTCTGCGCGTATCTTGTCGAAGCCCTATTCGGTGGGCGAGCAGCTGACGAAGAAGATGCCCAAGGCGATCATGGGCAAGGACATGAGCGTGTCGGGGATGTTCACCCCGTCGGATCCGCGCTATTCCGAGGCCGAGGAATTCCGCCGCTACTACGCCGAGAACGAGGCCGAGCTGGGGCCCGTGGTTAATCTCGCGCGCGAGCTTGAGGGTCTGACTCGCCAGTGGGGCGTCCACGCGTGCGCCGTCATCATGTCCTCGCACACGCTCACCGACATCATCCCCATGATGAGGCGCGTCAAAGACGGTGCCGTCATCACCCAGTTCGATTACCCCACGTGTGAGACGCTCGGCCTGCTGAAGATGGACTTCCTGGGGTTGCGTAACCTCACGGTTCTCTCGGATGCTCAGGACAACATCGTCGCCAACAATAAGCCGGCCGTCGACCTGGAATCGGTGCCGCTGGATGACCAGGCGACCTTCGATCTCCTCTCCAGCGGTGAAACGCTGGGGGTGTTCCACCTCGATAGCTCGGGCATGCGCTCCTTGCTGCGGTTGATGAAGCCGACGCACTTTAACGACATTTCGGCCGTGGGCGCGCTGTATCGACCCGGACCGATGGGGGCCCAGTCCCACACGAATTACGCGCTGCGCAAGAACGGTCGCCAGCAGATCACGCCGATTCACCCGACGCTGGAAGAACCCCTCAACGAGATCCTGTCGGAAACGTATGGCCTCATCGTCTACCAAGAGCAGGTCATGGCGATTGCCCAGAAACTCGCCGGGTATTCCCTCGGCGAAGCCGACCTGTTGCGTCGCGCGATGGGCAAGAAGAAAAAGGCCGAGATGGACAAGCAGTTCGCCACGTTCAAGGCGGGCATGCTCGAGCGCAACTATCCCGAAGAGGCGATCACGACTCTGTGGGAAATCCTCGTCCCGTTCTCGTCCTACGCCTTCAACAAGTCGCACTCGGCGGCTTACGGCCTCGTGTCCTATTGGACGGCCTACCTCAAAGCGAACTACCCGGCCGAATACATGGCCGCCCTGCTCACCTCGACGGGAAATAACCGCGACAAGCTGGCGATGTACCTGCGCGAGTGCCGGCGCATGGACATCGATGTCCTCGTTCCCGACATCAATTTGTCGCAGGCCAACTTCTCGCCGGTCGGTCATTCGATCCGATTCGGGTTCTCGGCTATCCGCAACGTCGGGGCAAATGTCGTCGACGCCATCATCGCGACCCGCCAGGAAAAGGGCGACTTCACGTCGTTTACCGACTTCCTGCAAAAGGTGCCGCAGGCGGTCTGCAACCGCCGCACCGTCGAGTCCCTCATCAAGGCCGGAGTCTTTGACTCTCTGGGAATGACGCGTCGAGCCCTTCATGCCCGTCACGAGGAAGCGGTGTCGTCGATGGTCGGTCTCAAGCGCAACGAGGAGATCGGTCAGTTTGATCTGTTTGGCGCCCTCGATGAGGGACCGGCGGATGTGTTCACCCTCGAGATTCCCGAGATGCCCGAGTGGGACAAAAAGGACAAGCTCGATTTTGAGCGCCAGATGCTCGGCCTGTACGTGTCGGACCACCCGCTCAACGGCCTGCAATACGTCCTCAATCGCAACAGCGACCACGAGGTTGCCGACATCATCACCGATGGGGGAGCGGTTCCCGAGGGTGCGCGCGTGCGCCTGTGCGGGCTCATCGCAGGTATTGAGCGCAAGGTGACGAAGAAATCGGGATCTCCGATGGCGATCATCACGCTCGAGGACCTGTCGGGGTCGATCGAGGCGACGTTCTTCCCCACCCAGTACGAGACCTTTGCCACCTACCTAACCGACGACGCCATCGTCTCGGTCGTCGGGCGAGTGAAGTACACCGACGAGGGATCGGCCTCGCTCGTCGCCCAGGAGCTCACGGTGCCGAACGTCGCGATGGGCTCGGATGGGCCGCTGGTCGTCACGATGCGCGCGGAGCGATGCACCCGACAGGTGGCCGAAGACCTCGGCGAGATCCTGCGCAACCACCCCGGGGGATCGGTCGTGCGCATGCGTCTCGTTTCGTCGTCGAGCGTGACGACGGTGCAACTCGATGATGCGCTGCGGGTGAACAGCGAGGCGAGCCTGTATTCCGAGCTCAAGGCCCTGCTCGGACGAAACTGCCTAGAGGCGTGAGGCGCGCCTACACTTGAATGACTCAAGTAAGGCCACCATAATGAGGCGTATGGCTGGACCCTATACCGAGATGCTGCGCGGCGCCGGTCTGCGTGTGACCGCGGCGCGCATCGCCGTATTGGACGTCATCGATCGGGGCGGCCACTGCGATGCCGACGAGATCCGCTCGGGCGTGAATGCGGAACTGGGATCGATCTCGGGACAAGCCATCTACGATGCCGTCAACACGCTGACGGCGCGCGGCGTTTTGCGACGCATCGCTCCGGCCGGATCGCGGGCGCGCTACGAACTCAACCACGGCGACAACCATCACCACGTCGTTTGCCGCGACTGCGGTCGCATGGGGGACATCGCCTGCGCTGTTGGCAGCGCGCCCTGCCTGGAGCCCATGAACCTCGAGCCGGGGTGGGACGTGGACGTCGCCGAGGTGATCTACTGGGGCCGCTGCCCGGAGTGCGCGCGCGAGCAGTGCGCTCGCGGCGCCTAGGCGTCGCGCACGGCGATAACGACATCGCCGGTCGGCAGGGCAAGCGTCACGTGCTGTCCGGCGTGAAGACTGCGCCCGCGCTGGGTGACGACCTCACCGTCGACGCTCACGTCGCCCGAGGCGATGGCCACGCCCGCCTCGGCACCGTCTTCGACGAGTCCGGACAACTTGAGGAGTTGGCCCAGTTTGATCGGGCAGCGCACGGGCAGGGTGAGGATCTCGCTCATGTGTCGAATCCTACTCGCGTCCCGCCGCGCGGACGGGGCAGGGGAGGGGCCATCGAGATCCCCTAGCATGTGCCTATGCTTTCCGTCACCGATTTGCGTGATCTCTCGCCCAGTCCCGCCGAGCTCAATGCGCTGCTGCCGCGTGCGCGCGTCGATCTGGATGCTGCCATCGACGTCGTCACCCCGATCATGGAGGACGTGCGTTCGCGCGGGCGCGAGGCGATTGCCGAGTGGTCACGTCGCTTCGACGGGTCGGCCCCCGAGGAGCTGCGCGTCTCGCCCGACTACCTCAATCGGTGTTTGGACGAGCTCGACCCGGCGGTGCGGACCGGGCTGGAGATCGCGATTGCGCATAATCGTGCCGGTCACCGCGCCCAGATGCCACGCGAAGTTGCTACCGAAATTGTTCCCGGCGGTATCGTGCGCCAGCGGTGGATTCCCGTGCGCCGCGTCGGGCTTTACGTGCCTGGCGGTCTGGCTGTTTATCCCTCGAGCGTCGTCATGAATGTCGTCGCCGCGCAGGTTGCCGGCGTCGCCGAGACCGCGCTCGTCACACCGCCGCAACGCCACTTCGACGGCAATATTCACCCGACGATTGCCGCCGCCTGCGCCCTGCTGGGTGTCGACGAGGTCTACGCGGTTGGCGGTGCTCAGGCGATCGCCATGCTCGCCTGGGGCATTGACGACGGCGAGGCCCCCATTGCACCCGTCGACGTCATCACCGGGCCGGGCAACATCTACGTCGCCGCGGCCAAGCGCGTCGCCCGCTCGGTGTGCGGCATCGACGCCGAAGCCGGCACGACCGAGATCGCCATCATTGCCGACGACTCGGCACATGCTCGTTTTGTCGCCGCCGACCTGGCCTCGCAAGCCGAACACGATCCTGCCGCGGCCTCCGTCCTCATCACGGATAGCGAGGAACTCGCGCGCGAAGTCGACACCGAGCTCGAGGCGATCGTCGCCGCCACGCGCCACAGCGATCGGTGTCGCACGGCGTTGGGGGGACCCCAATCGGGAATTCTCCTGGTCAGTGACATCGACCAGGCGATCGACGTCGCGAACGCCTACGCCGCCGAACACCTCGAGATTCACACGGCAAACGCCGAGGCGGATGCCGCGCGCATCCACAACGCCGGGGCGATCTTCGTGGGTCCGTACTCGCCGGTTCCGCTCGGCGACTACGTTGCCGGGTCGAACCACGTCTTGCCCACGTCGGGCACCGCGCGCTACGCCGCCGGCCTCAACGTCATGGCGTTTATCAAACCTGTCCAGCAGATTCACTACACCGCCGAGGCGCTGGCCGAGCTCACGCCTCACCTGGGTGCTCTCGCCGAGAGCGAAGACCTGCCAGCACACGGTGAAGCCGCGCGCGCCCGCGCCTAGCCGTCCCTACGAGAAAGACTCCCCATGTCTGTCATTCGCACGCTGCCCCCACTCATGCGGACCCTGTTGTTTTGGGTCATCATCGCGATCATCGCGGGTTCCCTTCTCGGCCTCGTTCTGCCGGCGTGGGCCATCGTCCCCTTCGCGACGTTCAACGCGGTATTCGGTGAATTCCTCAGCTTCTGCGTTCCCCTCATCATCGTCGGCCTCGTCGCACCGGCGCTCGCGGACCTCGGAGCCGGTGCCGGCAAGTGGCTGCTCATCACCGTCGGCATCGCCTACGGATCGACCCTGTTTGCCGGATTCGCCACCTATGGGGTGTGCCGAGCCGTGTTCCCATCGCTGTTGGCGAATGAGAAGGTCAGTGAATTGACCGAGCCGACCTCGGCTGTCGCCTCCGTACTTGGCGACAATTTCGAGATTCCACCGATGTTTTCCGTCATGTCGGCGCTCGTGCTGTCCTTCGTGTTGGGTATCGCGATCGCCGCGCTCAATCCCCGCATCATTCGTCGGGGCTTCGACGAATTCCGCGACATCATCATGGTCATCAAGCGCGCGATTGTGCCGTGTTTGCCGCTCTACATCTTCGGGTCGTTCCTCAACATGGCCTACACCGGCGAGATTGCCCAGGTCATCAGCGCGATGGTCAAGGTCATCGTCGTCTCGATCATCCTCACGTTCGCGCTGCTCATCATTCAGTATGTCCTCGCCGGGCTCGTCGCGGGATGCAACCCCGTGCGGGCACTCGGGCGGATGCTGCGCGCCTACTTCACGGCGTTGGGCACCTCCTCGTCGGCGGCGACGATTCCCGTGACGTACGAGTGCGCGCTGGCCAACGGCGTCTCGCGCGATATCGCGGGATTCACGATCCCGCTGTGCGCGACTATTCATCTGGCCGGATCGATGACGAAAATTACGGCCTTTTCTATGGCGGTGCTGTTCATGACGGGCAGCAGCTATGACCTCGGTTCCTATGCGCTGTTCATCGTCATGCTCGGCATCACGATGGTGGCGGCTCCGGGCGTGCCCGGGGGTGCGATCACGGCGGCCCAGGGCGTTCTCGTCGGGCTGCTCGGCTTCACCGATCCCATGTATTCGCTCATGGTTGCCCTTTACATCGCCATCGACTCGGTGGGCACGGCGACCAATGTCACGGGCGACGGCGCGATCGCGCTCGTCGTCAATCGGCTGGCGGCCGGCAGCCTGGGCAAGGAGCGGGCGCGTTCGCTTGAGGCCGCCGACGACATCTTATCGGGCACCGACTAGGCGGCGAGTGCGCCTACAGTAGAAGGTGATGGAATCGATGAGCTTGCCCCTGCGCCCCGAGCTGGCGGGCATCGAGCCCTACGGCGCCCCGCAGCTGGACGTCGCCCACCGGCTCAACGTCAACGAGAATCCCTATCCGCCCTCGGACGCGATGATCGCCGACATCACCGAGGCCGTTCGTGAGGCCGCGGCCTCGCTCAACCGGTACGCGGATCGCGATTGCGTAGGTCTGCGCGAGGATCTCGCCGCCTATCTGCGCGCCGAGTCACGCGTTGAGGTCGAGTGGGAGCGCGTGTGGGCGGCGAACGGGTCAAACGAAATCATGACCCAGCTGTTGCAGGCCTTCGGTGGTGCTGGGCGGTGTGCGCTGACGGCGGTGCCGTCGTATTCGATGTATCCCGAATACGCCCGCGATACCGGCACGGACTTTGTCACCGTCGCGCGCCGCGACGATTTTGCCCTCGATATCGACGCGATGATCGCGGCGATCGAGCGCCACACGCCGGCGATCATCTTCCTCGCCTCGCCCAATAATCCAACGGGGACCGCGCTGGAGGTAGAACAGGCCCGCGCCATCATCGAGGCCGCGGCGGCCAACGGACCGGACGGGACCAGCGGCATCGTCATCATCGATGAGGCCTATGGCGAGTTCCGCCGCGATGGCACTCCCAGCGCGTTGGAGCTACTGGCCGACTACGACTCCCTCGTCGTCACACGGACGATGTCGAAGGCCTTCGGCATGGCGGGGCTGCGACTTGGGTACTGCGTCGCCGCACGCGAAATCATCGACGCCGTCATGGTCGTGCGCCTGCCCTACCATCTGTCCGGATTGACCCAGGTCGCCGCTCGAGCCGCGCTGCGTCACGCCGATGAGCAGCTGGCTCAAGTCGGGGAGCTGCGTGATCGGCGCGACCGACTTGCGCAGTGGTTGCGCGGGCAGGGCTTTCACTGCCCCGAATCGGATGCCAACTTCTGCCTCTTTGGGCCTGTTGCCGATCGGCACCGCCTGTTTGAGCAACTGCTTGAGCGCGGCGTTCTCGTTCGCGAGGTCGGCCCCGAGGGGTACGTGAGAGTAAGCGTCGGCACGGCCGACGACGACCGGGCCTTTCGAGTAGCCCTTGAGGAGGTAGACCGATGAGCCGCCATGCTCACGTGGAGCGCGCAACCCAGGAGTCCCAGATCAGCCTCGATCTCGAGATCGACGGCAGCGGGAAAACCGACATTGACACCGGGGTTCCCTTCTACGATCACATGCTCACGGCCCTGGGCAAGCACGCGCTGTTCGATCTTCGAATCCGGTGCAGCGGCGATATCGACGTCGATGTCCACCACAGTGTTGAGGACACGGCCATATGTCTCGGGTGGGCGTTGAAAGAGGCGCTGGGCGACAAGTCGGGCATCACCCGGTTTGGCGATGCAACGGTGCCGCTGGACGAGGCGCTGGCCCGCGCGGTCGTCGACGTTGCCGGGCGTCCCTACTGCGTTCACACGGGCGAACCTGAGGCCCAGGTTTTCCACCTCATCGGCGGCCACTACACGGGATCGATGACGCGCCACGTTTTTGAATCGCTGGCGGCGAACTCGGGCTTGTGCCTGCACGTCGATCTCATCCGCGGTCGCGACCCTCACCACATCGTCGAGGCGCAGTTCAAGGCTCTGGCGCGCGCACTGCGGCAGGCCTGCCAGCCCGATCCGCGCGTGAGCGGGATTCCCTCGACGAAGGGGGCGCTGTGAGCATCGAGGAACCCGAGGACGCCGATATTGACTTCGACGCCGAACTTGAGCAGCTGATCCGCGAGGAAAAGGTCCGAGCGCGCCCCGGAGGGGTCGCCGTCGTCCTGACGCCCGTGCGTGAGGCCGACGATCTCGCTGCCCTGCTGGGGCTAGGCGGCATCGATGCGGAGGTCATGGCGACGAGCTCGGGCACGCTCGTGTGGTTCCGTCTGGGCGAGAGCGAGTACGACGAATTCGACGCGTTGCTGGGCGATGATCGTCCCGTCCCCGACGAGGTCGACGCGATGGCGCGCAAGATTTCGGCGATCGTCGCGCCCTCGGTCGTCGTCATGGTGTCGTGGCTGGAGGAAGGTGACGTCGAGCCGGGCGTGTCCGGGCAGATCACGGCCAGGCGCTACGCACACGGAGAACCCGGCGACGCGCTGCCCGCCGGCCTGCTGCTGTCATCGGGCGCCCCCGAGATCGAGGATTTGCTGTTGGGCCGCGTCACCCCCGATGACCTCGAGACTCACGATCACGCGCGTTCTCACTCCAAACTGCAGGCGATGAAGCATCTGGGGCGCATCATGCGCAGGAGGGGGCGCGCGTGAGTCCGCAGGTCGTTGTTCTCGATTACGGATCGGGAAATGTTCGCTCGGCGTGCCGAGCACTGGAGAAGGCCGGCGCGCGCGTGCGCTTGAGCGACGATCGCGATGCCGCCAGGCACGCCGACGGTCTCGTCGTCCCCGGTGTGGGGGCGTTCGACGCCGTCGCTCGGGCGCTGCGCGAGACCCAAGCCGATGACCTCATTCGCGAGAGAATTGCCGCCGATGCCGCGGTGTTTGGCATCTGCGTCGGCATGCAGGTGCTCTTTAGCCAGGGTCTTGAGGGGGGAGCCGCGAGCGATGGACTCGGGGTGTTTTCCGGCGACGTCTCGGCGCTGCATGCCCCGATCGTTCCCCACATGGGGTGGTCGCCGATCGAGGCCGGCGAGGGCACGCGAGTGTTTCGCGGAGTCGAGGGCGAACTGTTCTACTTCGTTCACTCCTACGCGGCCCACGCGGTCCCCGCATCTCATCCGGACGCCGTCGTCACGTGGGCCGAGCACGGCGAGCGCTTTGTTGCCGCGATCGAATGCGGCGCCGTGAGCGCCACCCAGTTCCATCCCGAAAAGTCGGGAGAGGCCGGCCGAGTGGTGCTGGCGAATTGGCTGGATACCCTGTAAGACCCTTATCCCTGGAGAACACTGTGCTTGAGATTTTGCCCGCGGTCGATGTCGTCAACGGTCAGGCCGTGCGCCTGGTACAGGGCGAGGCCGGAACTGAGACCGGCTACGGCCACCCGCTGGAGGTTGCCCGCGACTTCGCTGCGGCGGGTGCGACGTGGCTCCACCTCGTCGACCTCGACGCGGCATTCGGGCGCGGATCGAACGCCGAGCTGCTCGGTGACATCGTTCGCGAGGTTGACATGCGGGTGGAGCTGTCGGGCGGTATCCGCGATGACGATAGCCTCGCGCGTGCGCTCGACGCCGGAGCTACGCGAGTTAACCTCGGCACCGCGGCGCTGGAAGACCCCGAATGGACGGCGCGCGTCATCGGTGAGCACGGGGAGCGGATCGCCGTCGGCCTCGACGTGCGCGGGCACACGCTGGCCGCGCGCGGGTGGACCCGCGAGGGGGGCGACCTCTTCGAGGTACTCGAGCGGCTGGAACAGGCGGCTGCAAACGCTACGTCGTTACCGACGTGACGAAGGACGGCACGATGAGCGGCGTGAACGTCGAGCTGCTGCGCGAGGTGTGCGGCCACACGTCCGCCCCGGTGGTGGCCTCGGGTGGGGTCTCGACGCTGGACGATTTGCGCGCCCTGCGTGACCTCGTTGACGTCGGCGTCGAGGGTGCGATCGTCGGTAAAGCCCTGTACGCCGGCGCCTTCACCCTTGAGGAGGCCCTGGCCGTCGGGGAGGGACGGTGATCTCCGAGGCGCAGCGCGAGAAGCTGGCGCAGCGTCTGCTGAAACCGCGCTCGCGCGATACCGGAGCAGCTGATCCTCGCCTGCTGGAGGCGCTGGCACGTCCCGCACTGAGCGAGCGGCTCGTCGGCGTCGTCGAGGCGCTGGCCGATGCGCGGGTGATCGTCCCGCTCTATCCCCACGCCCGTCCCGACACCCTGGAGCAGGCCCGTGAGGAATCCGCCGCGCTCGACGACGCTGGCGTGACGACTGTTGCCCTGGATGCGACCCGACAGGCCATGGCGGTATTCAGCTCGGTCGACGCGCTGGCGGCCTACGACCCGCAAGCGCGCCCGGCACCTCTCAGCGTTCGTCGGGCGTGCCTCATGGCGGTTGCCGGTCCGGCTCGGCTCCTCCTCGACGGCTCCCTGGCGATTCCTCGCCCGGCGGTTGCGGCGTTGGCGCAAGGCGACACGTGGCTACCGGCGTGGGCGGATACCGAGCTGGGGCGCCTTATCGACGATGCCCTGGCGGATCTCGGGATTTCCGGAGTGCGGCTTGAGCCGGCTGAACTCGCGCGCGACCGCATCATCGTGCCGATAGCGGCGGGAACCGAGGACGTGCGCGCGCGCCTGACCGAGGCGACGCGCCGGCTCGGTTCGCTCGAGCGCCTCATCGTCGCCACGGACACGATCGAGGTAGCTCCCGTCCGCGCCGCTGGGCGTCGTGATGGTGAGCACACGCGCGACACCCGCGCGTGACAGGCCCACGCCGGGATGCTACCGTTGGGGCAGAACCTCAGTGGTTCTCCCCAAGACATGGGCAAGTGGAGTTTCTCCCACCTGGGATCCGACGCGGATCCGGGTAGTGCATCGGTAACACCGATTGAGAGCCTCCGCGCGCCTGGCGTACGGAGGCTTTTTCGTGCGCGCAACTCGAGAAGGAGCATCTCATCAGCGCTGAACCGCGTATCAACGATCGCATCCGTGTTCCCGAGGTCCGTCTCGTCGGGCCCGACGGCGAACAGGTGGGTGTCGTTAAGGTCGAGAACGCTCTTCGGCTGGCTCGCGAAGCCAACCTTGACCTCGTCGAGGTGGCCCCGCAGGCGCGCCCGCCGGTTGCGAAGCTCATGGATTACGGCAAGTACAAGTACGAGGCCGCGCAAAAGGCCCGCAATGCGCGTCGTAATCAGGCGAACTCGCAGCTGAAGGAGATTCGGTTCCGCCTGAAGATCGACGACCATGACTTTGAGACCAAGAAGGGTCACGTCGTGCGCTTCCTCAATGGCGGCGACAAGGTCAAGGTCATGATCATGTTCCGCGGACGCGAGCAGTCTCGCCCGGAAATGGGTGTGCGCTTGCTGCAGCGGTTGGCTGACGACGTATCGGAGCTGGCTACCGTCGAGTCGATGCCGCGCCAGGACGGGCGCAACATGACGATGGTCTTGGCGCCGACGAAGAAGAAGCAGCAGACGAAGTCGGATCAGCGTCGCAATCGCGAGGCGGCGAAGGGTCGCAAGCCCAATCGCCAGCAGCTGAAGGACGAGCGCAAGGCTCGCCGTGCCGCCGAGGCCGAGGCGCGCTCAGACGAGGACTGACCACTGATGCACCCCGTGTCCCACTGGTCGCGGGGAAGAGTGCTGGCGCGAGCCAGCTGAGTGAGGAAATAGAACAATGCCGAAGATGAAGACGCACTCCGGTGCCAAGAAGCGTTTCCGCACGCACCACCGGTTCGGGCAAGATCATGCGCGAGCGCGCGGGCAAGCGTCACCTGCTCGAGCACAAGAGCTCGCGCGTGACCCGGCGCCTGTCGAAGGACCAGGTTCTCGCCCCCGCCGACGTCAAGCAGGCCAAGAAGCTGCTCGGCAAGTAGCTAAACGCAGGCTGTAAGGAGAAAAGCAGATGGCACGTGTGAAGAGGGCGATTAACGCCAAGAAGAAGCGTCGCGACGTTCTGGCTCAGGCGTCGGGCTACCGCGGACAGCGCTCGCGGCTGTACCGCAAGGCCAAGGAACAGGTCACGCACTCGGGCGTGTACGCGTTCAACGACCGCCGCAAGCGCAAGAACGACTTCCGCAAGCTGTGGATTCAGCGCATCAACGCTGCTGCTCGCGCCGAGGGCATGACGTACAACCGCTTCATCCAGGGGCTGCGCCTGGCGGGTATTGAGATCGACCGCCGGATGCTTGCCGACCTGGCTGTGCGTGACGCCAACGCGTTCGCCGAGCTGGTCAAGGCCGCGAAAGCCGCGCTGCCGGCCGACGTCAACGCGCCCGCCGCGTCCTAGTTCTTCGTGAACTCTTCCGCCCGCCCGGCCCGCCTCGACGACCCGAACGCCCGCAGTGTGCGTAAGGTCGCGGGGCTGGCCGGGCGGGTGCGTCGTACCAAGACGGGCTTGACGCTCGTTGAAGGACCCCAGGCCGCCCGCGAGGCGGTGGCATGGGTACCGGAGGCGATCAAGGACCTCTACGTCACCGATCGCTGCGCCGCGGATCACGCTGACATCGTTGCCGACGCGCGAGCGGCGGGGGTGTGGATCCACCCGGTAAGCGAGACCGTCGCACGTGCGATCGCGCCCGCGGCTCAAGGCATCGTCGCGGTCGCTCGCACCGAGGCGATGATGACGTCGCTGCCGGTTGCGCTTGAGGCAGCCTCGCCATTCCTCGTGATTCTGCCGCGCACCCAAGATCCGGGCAATGCGGGAACGATCGTTCGCCTGGCCGACGCCGCGGGTGCTCACGCCGTCATCGCGTGCACGGGCACCGTTGACCTCACCTCGCCCAAAGTCATTCGTGCGTCGGTGGGGTCGGTGTTTCACGTGCCGCTCGTCCAGGACGTCAGTCTGGAGGAGGTTTCCGCAGCGTGTAAGAGCGCCGGCATTCGGCTCGTCGGTGCCGACGGACACGCCGAGGCCGGTCTCGACGATGTCATTGACGAGACCGGTCGAATCGGCTGGGTTTTCGGCAACGAGGCGCAGGGGCTGAGCGCGGCCGAGATCGCCCATCTGGACGCGACGGCGCGGCTTGGCATGTGGGGGCACGCCGAGTCCTACAACGTCGCCTCGGCCGCTGCCATTTGCCTGTATGCGACCGCGTGCGCTCGTCAGGAGCATCGTGGACGCTAGTGAATTGGGAGAGGACGGCGTTCTCGCCCTCATCTCCGACGTTCTCACATCCGCGCCGACGACGATCGTGGGTCCCGGCGATGACTGCGCCGTTCTCGAGGTCACCGGCCCCGTCGTCGCGACGACCGACGTGCTCGTCGAGGGTGAACATTTCGTCCAGGACTGGTCGAGTCCGTACGACATCGGGGAACGCGCGGCTGCGCAGAACCTTGCCGACGTCGCCGCGATGGGCGCTCACCCGAGCGCTTTGGTCGTCGGCATGGCGCTTCCCGGCCACGCCGCGGGGGAGTGGGTGCGCGAATGCGCACGTGGCCTTGCCGATCGCGCCCGGGCAATAGGTGCGGGGATCGAGGGTGGTGACCTGACGCGGTCGCGTGGCGGGATCGTCATCTCGGTGACGGCGCTGGGCGATCTGCGCGGACGCACGCCGGTGCTGCGCAGCGGCGCCCGCGTGGGCGACGCCATCGTCATTGCCGGCACGCTCGGGATGTCGCGGACCGGCTTCGAACTCTACGATGCCGGCCGGATGACACCGACGGGCCTAGCCGAGGAGGCGACGAGCGAGAAACCCGTGCGCGAGCTCGCCGAGGCATGCGCCGCGGTGTTTCGCGCCCCAAATCCGCCGTTGCACACAGCCATTGGAGCGGCGGCCCGCCTCCACGCGATGATGGACGTTTCGGACGGACTGGCGCGCGACTGCCAACGCATCGCGAGAGCATCGGGCGTCTCGATGTGTCTCGATTCGACGCTGTTGGCCCCTGATTGTCAACGCGTGGCACCCCTGGACGAGCTGTGCCGTTCCACCGCGTGGTCTCGGGTGCTGCGTGGGGGAGAGGACCACGCGTTCGTTGCGACGTGCGCTCCGGATGCTATTCCCACCGGATTCCGGATCATTGGCTCGGTGGAGTCGGCCTCGGGCATCGACGTGTCCGTGGATTCGCAACCGCTGACGGGGCCGCTGGGGTGGGAATCCCTCGCGTAAACCCGGGACTTTTGTCTCATGCGGGCTTAGGCTGTCATCAGACCCAGATCGGGTCGACGTGAGGCACGAGCGAGGGAGCTCGGGCAAGGAAGGACGGTCATGGCTCGGATCGAGGAAGACCTGCTCGGTACCAAAGAAATTCCCGATGACGCCTACTACGGCATCCATACGGCGCGGGCCATCGAGAATTTCTCGTTGTCGGGGACCCGGATACGCGACGTTCCTCATTTCGTTCGAGCGATGGCGCAGGTGAAGAAGGCTTCGGCGTTAGCAAACGGCGACTGCCACGTCCTGCCCAGTGACGTCGTCGACGCGATCGTGTGGGCGTGCGATGCGATCATCGAGCATGACCGCTGCATCGACCAGTTTCCCGAGGATGTCTTTCAGGGCGGCGCCGGAACCTCGGTGAACATGAACGCTAACGAGGTCATCGCCAACCTCGCGCTGGAGCACCTTGGCTATCCCAAGGGCAGCTACCACATCATCCATCCCAACGACGACGTCAATAAGTCACAGTCGACGAACGACGCCTATCCGACGGGGTTTCGCTTGGCGACGTACGCGCTCGTCGAGGAGTTGAAGACCGTGCTCGCCGATCTCGTCGACGCGTTCCTCGATAAGGGCCACGAGTTTGCCGACATCATCAAGATGGGACGTACCCAGCTCCAAGATGCCGTACCCATGACGCTGGGGCAGGAGTTTTGCGGCTGGGGCCGCAACCTGCGCGAAGACTTGAAGACGATCGACAACGCACAAAACCTCTTGCTCGAGGTCAATCTTGGTGGGACAGCCATCGGCACCGGGTTGAACACACCCGACGGCTATCCCGAGGTGGCGGCCGCGCGACTGGCCGAGGTAACGGGCTATCCCATCACCCGGGCCGAGGACTTGGTCGAGGCGACCCCCGATAACGGCGCCTACGTTATGGTTCACGCGACGCTCAAGCGCTTGGCGATGAAACTGTCCAAGACGTGCAACGATCTGCGCCTGCTGGCGTCAGGGCCGCGGTGCGGGCTCAACGAGATCAACCTGCCACAGCTGCAAGCGGGATCCTCGATCATGCCGGCGAAGGTCAATCCCGTCATCCCCGAGGTCGTCAATCAAGTGTGTTTCAAGGTCATCGGTAACGACGTGACGGTGACGATGGCCGCCGAAGCCGGGCAGCTCGAACTCAACGTCATGGAGCCGGCGCTAGCCGAGGCCATGTTCGAGTCGATCACGCTACTGCGCAACGCCTGTGACACGCTGCGCAGCAAGTGCATCGTCGGGATCAGCGCTAATCCCGAGCGCTGCCGCGACTACGTCGAGAACTCCATCGGGGTCGTCACGTATTTCAACGACGTGTTGGGACACGGAATCGGCGACACGATCGGCAAGGAGAGCGCCCGGACGGGAACGAGCGTGCGCGAACTCATCATCGAGCGCGGTCTCCTCGATGCCACAGAGGTCGATGCGATCCTCTCGCCCGACAATCTCATGAATCCGACCTACCACGGGCGCACGTTCGCCCCGGGGGAGACGGCCATCCCGATCCGAGCGGCCCGCGGCTAACTATGGCCGGGTCGGCGGTACCCGATGGGGAGCCGCCGACCCGGAGAGGTGTGCAGATACACAAACCGCCGCATGATCTCATGCGGCGGTCTCGAGAGTCAGCAGGTTAGGCGCTACGCTGAACCTTGTCCGACTTGATGCACTTCGTGCACACGTTCAGGCGCTTCGGCGCGCCCTTGACGATGGCGCGCACACGCTGAATGTTCGGGTTGAAACGGCGGTTCGTGCGGCGGTGAGAGTGCGAAACGCTCTTCCCAAAGCCCGGGCCCTTACCGCAGACGTCACACTTGGCAGCCACGATCGGCCTCCTCGATAATCCTCATGTCCTCATTTGTGTCGCGCAGGCACAGGCCCGCGCATGGCAACTGTGCCACCCTACCGCGACCGCGTGCGCCTCACAAAACGTGATCGCGTAAGTGTGCGAGGACTCACCAGGCGCGCCACTTAGACTAGGACGTGAGAAAAAGGAGGCGCGCGATGGATGCCACGACCACCGATGTTGTCACCGGTCGGGACATGACGGCCTGGCTGAATCGGCTCGCGCGTCACCTCGCGGCCGATCGAGAGATCCTCGACGCGATCGATCATGCCGGGGGCCTGGACGAGCAGGCGGGGACGTGCGCGGCGTTGGCCGCGGCTGCCGCCGCACGCGCTGCGGCCGACGTTCGTGAAGACTCGGACGCCTCGTGGGTCCTGGATGCTGCCGCCAGCGCGGCGCTTGCCCACGCCCAGGGTGCCGGCGGCATCGTTCTCGCCCACTTGTTGGCGTCGATGGCCGCCGCCGTTGACGCTCCGACGTTGCGGCCGATCGAGGTGGGGCAGGCCGTCTGCACCCTCGCTCGCACGTTGCCGGATTGCGTGGTGGGCGAGGGGCGTGCAGGAGGCGTGCTCGAGCTGGCTGCCCGCGCGATCCTCGATGACGTGGATCTCGAGGCCACGGAACTCGAGTGCGCGACACTGGTTCAGCAGGCGTGGATCGCGACCCAGGGGTCGCTGATCGACGCCGATGGACACGTCGTCGATGCGCTGGGAGCGATCGTCGTCCTCGCCTTTGCCGCTCTGGCCCACAGCGAGTCCACGGATGCGTTGGGAGTCGTCCACCATATGCTCGAGGATCTGGCGGCGGGCATGCCGTCGGGCGTGCGCGGGCGCGGGCGGTTGCGCGTCGATTTCACCCTCGATACGGATGCCGAGGGGGCACGTCGCCTGCGCGAGACCATCGCGGGCACGGGCAGCAGCGGCGTCATGACGGGGCGGGCTGACGTGTTCGGCTTCGCTACCTGGGTCGTGTCGGCTCGCACTGATCGTCCATTCGACCTCATTCCGCCGGCGGCAGGGCGCGTCGAGGTCTACACCCCGACCCCGCTTGATCTCGTCGAACCTCGCGATAACTCGTCCGTGCTGTTGCTTGAGCGCAGGCCGAGCGGCGAGATGCGTCGCCCCGCGGTCATCGCCGTGACGGGGGCGCGTGGGATCGTCGAAGAACTCGCTCACGCCGGCGTACACGTGTGTTTCAGCACGGGTGTGTGGGAGGGCGACCTCGCCGCTATTGTCGCCCGGCTCGATCAGCCCGTTACCGTCATCGCCGCGTCCACGCCTCAGGGTGATGCTCGTGCCCGACGCGTGCCCGATGATGCGGCCCGCGACGGTGGCGTGGTCATCTGCGCCCCGACGTCGAATGACCTGGAGGTTCTCCACGTCTCAAGTGAGGCCGCGACGAAGGTCGGTGCGCATCTGGGGGTCGGCGATCTCGCCCAGCTTCAACGTGCCCGCATCATGCAGGCGCTTGAGGCCCTGCAGACGATCGATCTCGACGAGACGCTCTCGCTCGACGGCATCGTCACCGACCACGATCGCCAGGTCCTCGTCCTCGTCGGCAAGGAGGGGCCGGGGCGCGCGCAGGTGGTCGCCGATCTCGATGAGATCTCGCCGAGTCTGCGCGTCGACCTCATGCAGGGCGATCAGCCCGGCCCGACGGTTATCGGAGTGATGACGCGGTGAGCGACTTCCTCGCGCAAGATTTGGAGCGCGTGTGCGGAGCGCGCGCCGCCACGGCGCTGGCGAAGCTTGGCCTAGTGAGCGTTAAGGATCTGCTCTTTCATTTTCCGCGCCGCTACGAGACGTTCGCCGAGCTCACACCGATGACGGATCTGAGCGAGGGCGAGGAAGCCTCGCTCGTGGCCGAGGTCGTCGATCAGCGCGTGAGCCAGTCTCATCGCAATCGACGGCTGTGGATCCTCACCGTCACCCTCACCGACGGGGTGACGGAGGTGTCCGCGACGTTTTTCGCCCGCTCGTCGGGAATGCTCAGGGGACACCAGGAGCGCCTGAGCGTCGGTACTCGCGTCCTGTGTTCGGGAAAAATCGCCCGCTACCGTGACCGTTGGCAGCTGTCGCACCCGGCCTATCAGGTGCTTGAAGACCGCGGCGAAGTGGGCACGGCCGAGCAGGCCCGCGAACTCGCGGCAACGCCGACCCCCATCTACCCGAGGGGGCAGGGCGTCGCGACGTGGACGATCGAGGCGGCGCTGCGTCCCATCCTCGACACGCTGAGTCCTGCCGACATCGACGAGACCATTCCCGACGATATTCGCGCTCGCGATGGCATGCCCGGCATCATCGAGGCCCTCAACGCCATTCACCGCCCCGCCAGGATCGGTGACGATCGGCCCGCGCGCCGTCGCTTCGCCTACGAGGAGGCCCTCGTCCTTCAGGTCGCGCTTGCGCGGGCGCGCCTCGCGGCTGAGGCGATCCCGGCGACCCGCTGCCCCCCGCGCGAGGGAGGTATTCACGACGCGATCCTCGCTGCCCTCCCGTTCGATCTCACCGACGCCCAAGTTCGTGCCGGTAGAGAACTCGACCGCCGGCTCGATTCCGAGCGAGCGATGAACGTTCTCCTCCAGGGTGACGTCGGTGCCGGCAAGACCCTCGTCGCGCTGCTGGCCATTGCCCGGGCATTGGACGCCGGCGCCCAGGCGGCGCTGTTGGCGCCGACAGAGGTCCTGGCCTATCAGCACTTTCGGACGATCACCCACATGCTCGGCCCGCTGGCTACCAGCGCGAGCGGTGGCGTCGCGATTGAACTTCTCACCGGTTCCTCGCGTACTCCCCACCGCCGCCAGGTCCTCGCGACACTGGCGTCGGGAACGCCGGCTCTCGTCGTCGGCACGCACGCCCTGCTCAGTGACAACGTCCAGCTGCCGGGCCTTGCGCTCGCGGTGATCGACGAGCAGCATCGTTTCGGCGTCAACCAACGCGACCGGCTACGAAGCGATACCCCGGCGCATCCGCACATGCTCGTCATGACGGCAACCCCCATCCCGCGTACCGTCGCCATGACGGTGTTCGGCGATCTCGACACTGTCGTGCTCGACCAGGTGCCGGCACGTCGCGTGGGCGTCGATACCTTTCTTGTGTCCACTGCCAGGCGCGCCTGGGTTGAGCGCGCGTGGCAGCGAGCGAGGGAGGAAATCGCTGCGGGCGGGCGCGTCTTCGTCGTGTGTCCGCGCATCGACGAGGCAGAGGGCGAGAAGGCACGCGCGTCGGTCGAGTCGGTCGCCCGAACGTTGCGGGCTACGCCGGCCCTTGCGGGCGTCGCCATCGGCGAGCTCCACGGGCGCATGAACAGCGCCGACAAAGACCGGATCATGGGCGATTTTGCCGCGGGCCGCCTCGATCTCATCGTCTCGACGACGGTCATCGAGGTGGGGGTGGATGTGCCCGAAGCGACGATGATGATTGTCTGCGACGCCGAGTCCTTTGGCCTCTCCCAACTCCACCAATTGCGCGGGCGGATCGGGCGAGGATCAAAGGCCGGCGTGTGCCTCGCGCTGACATCGGCTGCCCCGAATACGACGGCGATGCGTCGTCTCGAGGCGTTCGCCTCGACGACGGACGGTTTTCTGCTTGCCCAAGAGGACCTCGAGTTGCGTTCGGAGGGCGATATCCTTGGCGACACCCAGTCGGGGAGGCGCTCGGGACTGCGGCTGTTGTCGGTCAGGCGCGACGCAGACCTCATCTCGCGGGCTCGTGATGACGCTCGCGCGCTGCTCGAGGCTGATCCGACGCTGGAGAGCGTGCCGGGTCTCGTTGCGGCCCTCGACGACGTCGATCCGAGTAAACGCGCCTATTTGGAACGCAGCTAGGGGAAGTGATGCCACGAATCATCGCGGGCTCCGCAAAAGGATGCCGCCTTGCCGTGCCCGCTCAGGGAACGCGTCCTACCGCCGATCGCGTGCGCGAGGCCGTGTTCTCACGGCTGACGTCTCTGGGGGCGATTGAGCGTGCTCGCGTCCTCGACCTGTATGCGGGCTCGGGTGCGCTCGGTCTCGAGGCGCTATCGCGCGGTGCCCTCCACGCCGATCTCGTCGAGCGCGCGGCCGCAGCCGCGAAGGTGTGTCGCGACAACATCGCCGCGACCGGGCTGCCGGCTCGGCTCCACCGTGCCAGCGTCATGACGTTTCTCGAGGAGACTCGTTCCGAATGGGATCTCGTCTTCGCCGATCCGCCTTACGACCTGTCTGGGGCCGATCTCGACGCCGTGCTCACCCGGCTCGCCTCACACGTGAGCGGTGACGCCGTCGTCGTCGTCGAACGGGCTCGTCGCGATGGTTGCCCGGCTCCGCAGGCGTGGCCCGGGGCGTGGAGGGGATACAAATACGGCGAGACGACCGTGTGGCTGAGCGATCTCGCGGCCAGTGCGGCCTAGCCTAAAGACATGAGCGCCGTCATCGTCCCCGGATCCTTTGATCCGCCCACGCTGGGGCATTGCGCAGTGATCGAGCGTTGCTTGGCATTCGCCGATCGTGTCGTCGTTGCCGTGGCGACGAATGCGGGCAAGACGCCGCTGTTCAGCGCGTCCGAACGCGTCGACCTGCTGCGTGCCAGCTTGACCGAGCACCCGCGCGTGGAGATCGTCGCGTGGAGCGGCCTCGTCGCCGATCTCGCCAGGCGTGAGGGCGCTCAGATCGTCAAGGGCGTGCGTGGGGCGCTGGACGCGGAAAACGAGATCACGCAGGCCCGCCTCAACGCCGACCTCGGCGGCGTCGAGACATTGCTGTTGCCCGCTCAGCCCCAATGGGCACACGTCTCCTCCTCGGCTGTGCGCGAAATCGCGCGGTGCGGCGGAGACGTGAGACCATTCGTATCCGTGGCGGTCGCGCAGGCGCTCGCCACCCGACTAGATGAAGGACACCGTCATGAGCACTGACGCACCCGCGAACGAACCGGCCTACGCGCCCTCGGAAGTCATCGAGATCCTTGACCAGGTCGCCGCGATGGTCGGCGAAGCCCGCACGGTTCCCCTGACGGCGAATGTCGTCGTCAATCAGGCCCAGATCCTCGAGCTCATCGAAAACGCGCGCGAAGCCCTGCCCGATGACGTCGTGCGCGCCGATCGGATCGTCGCCGACGCCTCCGTTGTCCTCGATCGTGCCGATGCCGAGGCCGCGCAGGCAATGGGTGATGCCGAGAGCTATTCGTCGAAGCTGCGCGAGGATGCCGACGCGTATGCCCAGTCGGTGCGCGCCGATGCCGACGCCTACGCCGACGAGCAGCGTCGCCAGGGCGATGAAGCCGCGGCCCAGATCACCGAGCAGGCCAAGGAACACGGCACTACGCTCGTCGAGAAGGCCAAGGCTCAGGGACGCCAGATCATTGAGGAAGCCCGCGCGAAGGCCAATGATCTCGTCAACGAGCACAACGTCTATCGCGAGGCCGTGGCCCGCGGTGAGCAAACGCTGAGCGCCGCGCGCGCGAAAGCCCAGCAGCTCAGCGCCGAATCCAACGACTACGTCGCCGAGCAGCTGGGCAAGCTCGAGGAACTCGCCCACCACATCGCGACGCAGGCGCGGTCGGGACGCGACAAGGTGGGGCGCCGGTGAGCCAGCTGTGCCTCGACCTGCGTGAGCTTCCCCAACGCAGTGGCGCGACGTTGCAGCGCCACGTGACGTACACCGTCGGCGAGGAGTGGACCACGCCGGTCGCTCACATCACGCCGGGGGTCGAGTTGGACATGGACATCTCGCTTCAGGCGATCGATCAGGGCGTGCTCGCGCACGTGCGCACGCGGGTGCCGGCCGAAGCCGAGTGCGTGCGTTGCCTAGACCGGGTCGACCTCACGAGGGACGTCGACCTCTACCAGGTGTTCTATCTGCCCGACGAACGCGACAAGCTCGTCGCTGACGGAGACGAGGATGCCGCCTACGAGCCCGTTATCGAGGGCGACGCCATCGACCTGACCCCGGTGCTGCGCGACGCGACTGTCGGGCAGCTGCCCCTGCAACCCCTGTGTTCTGAGGATTGCCTGGGCCTGTGCTCGACCTGTGGCGAGCCGCTGCGCGATCTCGAGGACGATCACCATCACGACGTCGTCGACCCCCGCTGGTCTGCGCTGGCTGGTCTGCTCGGCGAGGTAAAGGAGACGACATGACGGCGCGTGCGGCACGCGACCAGCTCCTCACGGCGTGGGGAATCGACATCGATCCCGAGATGCTGATCCTCGCGCTCACCCACCGCTCCTTTGCCAACGAACGCGGCAAGATCCCGACGAACGAACGCTTGGAATTTCTCGGCGATGCGGTCTTGCAGCTCATTGTGACCGAGCGACTTTATCTCGCGCACCCTGACCATCCCGAGGGACATCTGGCCAAGATGCGCGCGGCCACGGTGTCGCAGACCCCGCTGGCGCTCGTGGCCCGCTCGATCAACCTCGGCGACTATCTCCTGCTGGGTCGCGGCGAGGAAAAGACGGGCGGACGCGACAAAGACTCCATCCTCTCCGACACGATGGAGGCGCTCATCGGCGCGACCTACCTGTGCCACGGCCTGGAGCCAACCCGCGCCATTGTCGAGCATCACCTCGCCGATCTGCTCGCCACCGCTCTTGAGCGCGGGTGAGCATGGACTGGAAGACGCGCGTCAATGTCATCGCCCAGCACCTCGAACTAGGGCCCATCCTCTACGACGTCACGGGGACGGGGCCGGACCACTGCCGCGAATTCACCGCCCGGTTGCTCATCGACGGAAAGCTGTGGGGCAGTGGCGAGGGGCGTTCCAAGAAGGTCGCCGAGAGCCATGCCGCGGAAGCCGCGGTTGATGCGCTATCGCGCGCCTACGACATCTCGGGTGCCCACAGCCTCGACGACGTCGTCATCACCCCGCCTCATGCCTGAGCTTCCCGAGGTCGAAGTTGTTCGGCGCGGGCTCGTCGACCACGCCCGCGGGCATGTAATTACCCGCGTGGAGGTCCACGACGAGCGGATCTTTCGCCGCTCCCGTCACGTCGCGGCCCCGCTGAGCCAGGCGTGTGGGCGACGCATTGACGAGGTCGCTCGACGCGGCAAATACCTGTGGCTCGTCCTTGACGATGGCCTGGCCGTTGTCATCCACCTGGGGATGTCGGGGCAGATCCTCGCCAATGACGCTCGTGTGCGCATGAGTTTGCCCCGCCATACCCGCCTCAGCCTGCACCTTGACGAGTACACGCGACTCGACTTCGTCGACCAGAGGATTTTTGGCAGCTGCTGGATCAGCGAACTCGTCCCTACGACAGACGGGCACCCGGGTGGAACCGGAACCGATCTGCCAGCGCTGCCGCGCCCGCTGGCCCACATCGCCCGCGACCCGCTGGACCCCTCACTCGCGGTAGAGGACGTCACCCGCACCATGCGCGCATCGCGACGCTGCATCAAAGCGGTCCTTCTCGACCAGTCGGTTTTGTCCGGGATCGGCAACATTTACGCCGACGAGACCCTCCACGCGGCGCGCGTCCACCCGCTGCGGCGCGCCAACGCCGCGACACTGGCGCAGCTCAGAGACATCGTTGCCAGCTCGCGCGACGTCATGATGGCGGCGCTCGCGGCCGGCGGCACGTCGTTCGATTCCCTCTACGTCGACGTCGCCGGGCACCCCGGCTATTTTCAGCGCGAGCTCGCCGTGTATGGGCGAACCGGGCAGCCATGCAGGACGTGCGAGACGCCGATTGAGCGCATGGAAGTCGCAGGGCGCGGCACGCACGTGTGCCCGGCGTGCCAGATCCCACCGCGGCGGCCCAGGCGAGCGCGCTGATCCGGTTACCATAGCCCTATGAGCGCGACACTGGACAACACGACTCCCGCGTCGGTGCGGGTCATGATCATCGATGACCACGAGATCGTTCGCCGCGGCATCGCGGAGATCGTCGATCGCACCGACGGCCTCGAAGTCGTTGCTGAGGCGGGTTCCGTCGCCGATGCCCTCCGCCGGGCTCAACTCGTGCGCCCCGATGTCGTTCTCGTCGACCTACAGCTTCCCGACGGGACGGGGATTGAGGTCATGCAGAAGATGCGTCACGACGTTCCCGAGGCTCGCCCGATCGTGTTGACGTCCTTCGACGACGACGGCGCCCTATCCGAGGCGCTGGCCGCCGGGGCGCGGGCGTTTGTCCTCAAGACGGTTCGCGGTGCCGAGATCACCGACGTTATCAAGGCGGTCGCGGATGGTCGCGTCCTCCTCGACGAGCGCACGGTAACGCGTCGGCGCGCCGATCACGAGGACCCGACCGCCGATCTGACCCCGTCTGAGCGCCGCGTGCTCGCCCTGATCGGCGACGGCCTCTCAAACCGCGAGATCGGTGAGCGCCTGGGGGTGGCCGAGAAGACGGTGAAGAACCACATCACGTCGCTGCTGTCGAAGATGGGACTCCAGCGGCGCACGCAGGTGGCGGCGTGGGTCGCGGGGCAGCGCTCGGTTGCCTGGCGGGAGAACGAAAAGAAGTAGCCGCTATCCCAGGGGAACTCGCCATTCGATGGCGACGCCGCCCTCGGGGGATGACCCCGTCGCGAAATAGCCGCCGTGGCGGCGCGCGCGTGACGCCAGGTTGTCCAGTCCCGAACGTCGTGTTTGGGCGGGATCGAGGCCGCGCCCGTCGTCGTGAACAGACACGACGATGAGCCCGCCCGGTCCCGAACCAACGAGCGCGATGCCGACGCGCACGGATGACGCGTGCGCGTGGCGGGCCGCGTTAGACAGCGCCTCGCGCACGACGGCGACGACGTCATCGGCGCGGTCGGCTCCCAGACGGGCATCGAAGATGTCCGCGACGTCGTCAACCTCGGCGTCACTGAGCGGCTGGCCGTCGAGGGAAAACACAAGGGACGGGGCAAATCCCAGGGCGTTGCGTGCCAGCGAGGTCTCGCGGCGCAGCCGCTCGACAAAGATCACGGTCGGATCGGGATCGCGCAGGTTGTGGACGATCGAGCGGATCTGCTTGACCGAATCGTCGACGCTGGCAAGCGCCTGATCGAGCGCCTGAACCTGGTAATCCGGCGAGAGGGTCTCGCCACAGGCAATGCGCTCGCGAATGCGGCTGAGCACCATTCCCGTCGCGAACAGCTGCTGGATCGCGAGATCGTGCAGGTCCTCGCCGATCCGGGTGCGCTCGTCAAGCAGCGTCGCGACGTCCTCGGCGTGGCGCGCCGAGGCCAGCTCCAGCGCGAGGGCCGCCTGAGATGCGACGGCCTCGGCGAGGGAGAGGGACTCACGGGAAAACTCTTCGCGCCCCGGCAAGCGCAGCAATAGGAGGACCCCCGAGGACTTGCCGCGCGCGAGCAGCGGGGCATAGAGGGCGGGACCGAATTGCGCGAGAGGCCGCACGCGCATGGTGCTCGCTCGACACATCGAATCGACGAGGAGGCCCTGTCCCTCGCGCAGCACCGTCATCGCGCGGCCCTTGGGCGGAAAAACCGTGCCCACCAGTCCCTCGCTCAACGCGCCATCGGCAAATTCGCACGCCCAGGTCTCGCCCACGCTTGGCAGGATCATCAGCGCCGTATCGGCATCAGCCACCTGCCGGATCTCCTCGGTGATGAGGGCGAGCGCATCCTCTTCCTCGGCGCCTTCCAGCAGCGTCGTCGTCACTCGCTGCGACACCCGTGTCCACCGTTCCGCGTCGCGCGCCTGGGCATAGAGCTGGGAATTCTCGACGGCAACGGCGGCAATCGCGCCGAGGAACCGTAGGTCGTCGAGATCCTCATCGCTGTAGCCGCCCGGCTTATCGCACAGGTACAGGCGGCCAAATACCTGCTCGTGAATGCGCAGCGGGGCACCGAGGAACGATGTCATCGGTGGGTGATGCTCGGGAAACCCCGTGAACTGCTCCGACGTCGACAAATCGTCGATGATAATTCCATCGTCAACGGGAATCTGGCCGATGATGCCGCGGCCCACGGGTGGGTGACCGATGCGACGCGCCAGGTTCTCGTCGATGCCGTGGTAGTAAAACGCCGCCGTCTCCCCGCGGTTATCGAGAACGGACAGGGCGCCGTAGGGCGAGTCGGAGATGTCACAGGCCACATCGACGAACGACTGGAGGACACCGTCGAGATCGAGGGTGCCGACGAGAGAGAGCAGGGCGCCGAGCGGTAGGCGCTTGTGCGAGGACGTGGTCACAGAGACTCCTGAGCGAGGGCATCGGCGTAGGCCGCGTGCGTGCGAGCGAGATCGGCATGGGCGCCGCGAGCAATGATACGAGCGCCGTGCGAGGTCGGGCCGACGACGAGGATCTCGTCAGCCGCACCCAAGCCGGAGAGCCGGTGGGTAACGACGATGACTCCGCGCTCCCCAGAGTGCGCCGGTACCAGCAGGTCGGCGATGAGGGAATCGGCGAGCTCGGGATCGAGATGCTCCCCGGGCTCGTCGACGAGCATGAGCGGGGCCGGACTGGCCAGCGCCCGGCCCAACAACAGCCGGCGCCGCTCTCCACCCGAGATCGTTCGCGCTCCCGCGGTCACCGGCTCGTCCAGCCCGCGAGCGAGCCCATTCACCCAGGTGCCCAGGCCAGCTTGCTCGATGACAGCGAGGGCATCGGTTTGCGTGAGATCGCCGCGGGCAACACGCAGATTTTCGATGACCGAGGTATCGAAGATGTGCGCGTCCTCCGTGGTCAGTGAGATGCTGGCCGCGGCACGGGCACGTTCGAGTCGCCACACGTCGTGACCGCCGAGCGTGAGCGTGCCCGCGTGAGGGGGAATCATGCCGGCAAGTGTGTAGAGCAGGGTCGTCTTGCCGATGCCGGATGGCCCGACGATTCCCAGGGCACGCCCGGGTTCGAGACTCAGGGTGATCCCGCTGAGAAGTGTCGGCCCGCCGGGCCAGCCGACGGCGAGATCGCGTGCCTCGAGGCGAGGAGCCGCCTCGTCGACGTGGATGCGCTCGACGACGACGTCATCGCCGCGGTCGAGGAGATCCCCGATGCGCTCCGCCGCCTCGGCAGCGCGAATGAGAGCGATCGCGGCCGGCCCCAACTGGGCGGTAGCCTCGAACGTTGCCAGGGGAGTGAGGGCAAGGACGGCGAGGGCGACGTGCGAGACGTCGTGACCGCCGACGCCGACGATGCCGAACCACGTGGCCGCGATGAGGGCGCACATGAGGGCAGCGACGTCGACGGCCCCGGCCCATCCCGCGGGCCACGCCGCGCGATTCGTTGCCCGCGCCAGCACGTCTTCGTCGCGGTCTAGGTCGTCGAACGCCTGGTGCAGGCGTCCATCGATGCTCAGTTCGTCGGCGTGATCGAGAATGCGCATGCTCGTCGCCGACACCTCGGTGCGAGCGAGGCGACGCGCCGCCTCGCTCAGACGCGCCGAGCGCATGACGAGCAGCGGAGCAATGACGCCGGAGATGACGAGGCAGACGAACAACACCAGTCCCGAGGCGGGATCGATGAGGGCGATCCCCGCGCTCGTCGTCACGGCGATGATCGCGGCGAGGGCAAACGGCAACAGCGATTTGACGACCATGTCACCGATAGCGTCGACATCGGTGCCCACGCGCTCGAGCAGGTCACCGCGGCGCAGGCTCCACACGGCGGCACCATCGCGCGCGGCGAGTCCCGAATAAATGGCGGTGCGCAGCCTCGACATCCCGCTCAGTGCGACGTGGTGGGATGCCAGGCGCTCGAGATAGCGCAGAAGCGCCTTGGAAATTCCGAAGAACCGCACGGCGACGACGGCGGTGTTGAGGTGGAGGACCGGCGGCATTTGGGAAGCGCGCGCGATAAGCCACGCCGACGTGGCACCGAGCGCGACCGATGCACCCAGCCCGGCAGCACCGAGGACGCACGCGAGCGCGAAGCGACGCCAGTCGACTCCGAGAAGGGGAACGATGCGGCGCAGACTTGCGCGCTCACGTCGGCTCAACCCGATGGACATCAGTAACGCACCTCCGTCGCAAATTCGCCCAGCAGTGTCGGCAGCTCGATGTCGCTGGCGCTCGCGGGTTCGACGCCCTGATCGGCGTGGTGCCGCGATTCCTCGGCGGTGAACGGCTGCGAGTGGACGTGAAGAACGACGTCGGCCCTGGCGATCAACGCCGGGCGGTGGGCGATCGCGATGACCGTGCGCCCCTGGGCCAGCAGCTCGTCAATGGCCGCAAGCACGTGGGTCTCCAGCGTCGCATCCAGGTGGGCGGTCGGTTCATCGAGGACGACGATCGGCTCGTCCGACAGGATCACCCGCGTGAGCGCCAGGCGCTGCCGTTGGCCGACGGACAGGCCGACGCCGCCCGCGCCCACCGGCGACTCCCACCCCTCTGCGCGTTCGGCGACGACCTCGTCGAAGCCGGACGCGTGCGCTGCGGCAGCAAGGCCAGACCCATCCGCACCCTCGGGCGCAACGTTGTCGCGCAGAGATCCCGGGAAGATAACGGGGGACTGGGGCAGCCACGTCACCTGCGAATACCACGCGGTGCGGTCGATATCGCGAACATCGATTCCGCCGACTCGCACGGCACCGCGGTCGGGAGCCAGCCGAGCCAACGCGACCATGAGGGCCGTCGTCTTTCCCGCCCCTGATTCCCCGGCGAGGACACACAGACTCCCGCGCGGAACCCGCCCACTCAGCCCAGCCGGGGCCCACGCGCCGCGGGCAGCGACCCACACGTCGTCAAACACGATCTCCGCATCGCCTGCTGGCAGCGGCCGGGATCCCTCGGGCACCGAAACCTCGGTATCGAGAACGTCAAAAGTGGCGTTCGCCGCGGCAACCCCATTCGCAGAGGCATGGAACTGTTTGCCGACTTCGCGAATGGGTTGGTATACCTCGGGAGCCAACATGATGAGGATGAGACCGGTATGCAGGTCGATCATGCCGTACACCAGGCGCATTCCCACCTCGACGGCGACCAGGGCCACCGAGAGGGTTGCGATGAACTCGAGGACTGCGCCCGATAGGAAGGCGATCCGCAGCGTCGCCATCGTCGTCGACACGTAGACCCGCCCGATTGAGGTGATTTCGCGTTCGGGGCCCTTCTCGCGACCGAGCGCCTTCAGAGTGGGCAAACCGGCGATGAGATCGAGAAGCTGCCGCCCCTGACGCTGCATCGCGGCCAGGCGTCGATCCGAATACGTCTGCGTGAGGCGACCGATAAGGATCATGAACAGGGGAATGAGGGGGATCGTGATGACGGCGACGAGTGCCGATATCCAGTCGAGGACGACCATGACGACGAGCGCCAGCGGGGTCACGGTGACGGCAAGCATGAGCTGGGGCAGGTAATCGACGAAATAGGGTTCGAGGTCGTCGAGCCCGCGCGTCGCCAGCGTCGCCGTGTCAGCACCTTTTGCCGCCATCCATCGGGGTCCGAGTCGCGACGCGTGCGAGAGCAGTCGCCTGCGTAGCTGGCGCGTCGCCGCCTGTGCCGCCTTATGTGCTTGCGTCTGGCGGATCAGCGTGAGTAAGACTCGCACGACACCGATCTCGGCGAGCATCCACAGCCCCCCCACGACATCGCTAAGCCCCGCGCCATCGGCAATGACAGGTGAGATGACGCTCGAGATCGTTATCGACTGGGCGATGATCGCACCGGCTTGCACGATCCCCAGCACGGCCGTGAGGACAATCCACGTTCGGGCGGCCGACGCGTAGTGCATCAGTCGCGGATCGAGAGGTTTCACAGGGACATGACCCCCAGGTGCGACGAAAGTATCGCGATTATCCTACCCGCCGCTTTCGCCTGCGGCCGGGCGAAAAGCGACGGGGCCGCACCCTGAAAAGGATGCGGCCCCGCGCGATAGTGATGCTTAGGCGGACAAGAACGTCGCGCCCTCGCGAATGCGCTTCCACGGCAAGCCGGCATTCGGACCCAACTTGTCGAGTTCGACGATCATCGGCATGCGCGAATACGACCACGCCGTGTAGGCGAGGACCACCGGAACCATGACGACCGAGACGCACAGCATGAGCGTCAGGGTCGATCCCGTTGCCGCCGCCTGCGGCAGTGACAGCGAGTAGGCCGGGTGAATCGACGACTTCATCGCGTAGGGCGCCATCGACGAGAACACCCAGGCGACAGCAAAGGCGATCGCTACCGAGTGGGCGAGGAAGGCGCCAAAAGCGCGGCCCGAATGCGACATCGCGACCGACGCGATGAGCGACAGGGCACAGATGACGAGCGGAATCCACGCCAGCACCTGAGTCGAGTAGGCGAACTGTCCCCACAGCGCAAAGACCGCGGTGACGACAGTGGCGGCAAGTCCGAACGGCTTGACCAGGCGTGCGGCGCGATCGTGAACGGGGCCGTCGGTGCGCACACGCAGCCACAGCAGACCCTGGGTCGCGAACACGAGGGCGAGCATGATCCCGCCGAGGATCGTGAACGGGGTCAGCAGCGACAAGAAACCGTTGTCAGCCAGTCCACCGGTGCCGGTGAGGTAGTGAACGGAGGTTGCCATGTTGATGTCGGCCGCCGTCATCGAATCGGTGACGGGGACCGCCTGCGTCTGGTTGGCGCGCTCAACGACCTCGATGCGCATGCCCTGGACGAGATTGCCGAAGGCGCACCCGAACAGGATCGGCACGAGGATCGTCGCGCCCGTCTGCAACTTGTCCCAGCGGGCGCGCCACTGCGTCGAGGCCACCTTCGAGCGCCACTCGATCGCGCAGATGCGCACGATGAGGCATAGCAGGATGACGAACAGGGCGAAGTACATGCCCGAGAACATCGTCGCGTACCAGTTGGGGAATGCCGCGAACGTCGCGCCACCGGCGGTGAGCAACCACACCTGGTTGCCGTCCCACACGGGACCGAACGTGCGCTGAACCTGAGTGCGTTCGGCATCGTTCTTGGCCACGAGATGCATGACCATGCCCGAACCGACTCCGAATCCCTCGAGAACGAGGTAGCCGGTCCACAACACACCGACGAGGACGAACCAAATGAGTTGGAGCCACGTGAGAGTCATGATGTTTCTCCTGTCTCCTCTCAGTACGCGAAGGAGAGGGCCTGATCGGTGGCCTTCCCCTCGGGAGTCGTCACGGGATGGGTCGTATGGATGCCCTCACGGACGTAGCGGCGCATGAGGAGGAACCACACGACGCCGAGCGCCAGATAGAGCAGGGTGAAGACGACCAAGGTGACGAGCACCTGGCCGGCGGGAACCACGGTCGACAGGCCGTCTTGGGTCCGCAAGAACACGTTGTTGGGATCCATGTTGAGCGGGTAGACGACGAAGGGCTGGCGGCCGAACTCGGCGAACAGCCAGCCGAACGTCGCGGCCAGGAACGGCATGGGCAGCGACAGCAGCGCCCACTTCGACAGGCCCTTCGAGGTCGAGACCTTGCCGCCGCGGGTGGCCAAGAATCCCCAGATGAGGAGGATGACCGAGAACGCCGCGAAGCCCATCATGAGGCGGAACGACCAGAAGGTCAGCATGATTGACGGAGCGATCGAGGGCACGTCGAAGGCCTGCGCATACAGGGCGTTGAGATCGTTGATGCCCGAGACCTCGCCACTAAACGAGTTCGTCGCCATGAACGAGTAGACCCCGGGGATCTCGCCGACATGGGTGATTTGGTCGCAGGTGGCATCGAGGGGACCGAATGCCGCAATCGTGAACGGCGCGTTCGGGCCCGAGTCACACAGGGCTTCAGCTGCCGCCATCTTCGCGGGCTGGTGCTCAAATACCTGCTGGCCGTGGATGTGGCCGGTCGCTCCGACCAGGACGATGCCGATCGCGAGGACAGCGAGGCCGAATTGCGCGATGGGACGCCACACGTTGCGCGCCTCGGCCTCTCCGCCCGAGCGCGCGGCCCGGACCATCCACCACAGAGCGACGCCGGCGACAAACGTGCCGGCGAGCATCCACGACGCCGTGACGACGTGGGTGAACTCCCACACGAACGCCGAGTTCGTCAGCACCTTGAAGAAGCCGGACACGCCGTCGAGCTCGGCGCGACCCGTTTCCGGATTGACGACCGCGCCAACCGGGTGCTGCATCCATGCGTTCGCCGCAAGAATGAAGGCGGCGGAGATGTTCACACCGGCAGCGGCAAGCCAGATGCACGCGGTGTGAGCCTTCGCCGAAATCCGTCCCCAACCGAAGATCCAGATGCCAAGGAACGTCGATTCGAGGAAGAACGCGATGAGCGCTTCGCACGCGAGCGGGGCGCCGAAAATATCGCCGACGTAGGAGGAGTACTGCGACCAGTTCATGCCGAACTGGAACTCCTGGACGATACCGGTGGCCACACCGAGCGCGAAGTTGATAAGGAAGAGTTTCCCGAAGAACCGTGTCGCCTTCAGCCAGTGATCCTTGCCCGAGCGATACCACATGGTTTGCAGGACCGCGACGAGTAGGGACATGCCGATGGTGAACGGAACGAGGATGAAGTGGTAGACGGTGGTAACGCCGAATTGCCACCGCGCCAACATGAGCGCATCGAGCGCTGCGGGGGCGACCGTCATGAGTTCGCCTTTCCGTTCGAGAATGGGACTGGACATAGAAAGCTGTCACCGACGGTGAAACCTGTGGTGACAACCCTGTCATCAAGCATACTAAAGTCCCCCCTGCCAATGTGATGAAGCTGGCATCCAGCTTGCGTCGCCCACTCGCGCCTACGTGGGGCCGGAGGCAGCCGGTTGTGCGATAATGAGCGCGGCTGTCCGCCGGCACACCCCGGCGGTGGAGCGACGCCCGAGGTGGCGTTCGCGGCCCCTCAGGGGTACGGCCAGAGGTTTCCGCCTCCCTGAGCGCTTTCGTCAGAGCGGGGCGGGGTAAGCCAGAGCGCGTGCGCGGGTGTGGGCGGGCGCGCCAGGAAGAGACCAACGTGAATAACGACAACGCTGACCAGCCGCAGCCCTCGGCACGTCCGCGTCCGGCCGCCGCGCTTTTGTTCCAGGCACCGGATCCCGCCATGGCGGCACCGCAACCGCGCCGTAGCCGTGACGACGACGGCGATGACTCGCGCGACCGCGACGACTCCTCGACATCTCGCCGGGGCAAGGACGGTGCCGACAAGGAGCGCAAGCAGAAGAAGGGCGGCGCGAAGAAGTCCGGGGGCAAGAAGGACTCGGCCAAAAAATCGGGCGAGAAGAAGTCTGAGAAGAACTCGGCTCCGGCGGACGACGAGGCACCACAGACGAATGACGACGCCGGCTCCGAGCGCGGCGACGACGATAAGCCGAAGTCGCGCAAGCGCACCCGCTCGCGCAAAGACAGGGGCAAGGACAAGGACGCTCCCTCGGATGCGAGCGATGAATCCGCTGAGTCCGGCGAACAGGCGGCCACCGATGGCGAGGATGATTCGGAATCGGAGTCGCATCGGCGCCGGCGTCGCCGCTCGCGCCGGTCGAGCGATTCGACACCGAGCGACGAAATCACTGCGCTGAAGGGGTCGACCCGACTCGAGGCAAAGCGGCGTCGTCGCCGCGAGGGACGCCGTGAGTCTCACCGTCACCACGCGATCACGGAGTCGGAGTTCCTGGCACGTCGTGAATCCGTCGATCGGCGCATGCTCATTCGCGAGCGCGATGGCCTCAACCAGATCGCCGTGACGGAAGACGGCCTGCTCGTCGAGCACTACGTCGCGCGCCATACCCAGACGACGATGGTCGGCTCGGTGTACCTCGGCAAGGTGCAAAACGTCCTGCCGTCCATGGAGGCCGCCTTTATCGACTTGGGCAAGGGACGCAATGCCGTTCTGTACGCCGGCGAAGTCAACTGGGACGCCGCCGGTCTGTCGGGTCATCCGCGCCGTATCGAGCAGGCGCTCTCGCCCGGCGACACCGTGCTCGTCCAGGTCACCAAGGATCCCATCGGTCATAAGGGAGCGCGACTGACGGCGCAGGTGACTCTGGCGGGGCGCTATCTCGTCCTCGTGCCCGACGGGGCGATGACGGGGATCTCGCGCAAGCTTCCCGAGACAGAACGCAAGCGGCTGAAGAAGCTGCTAAAGACGATTGTGCCGGCCGACCACGGCGTCATCATCCGCACCGCGGCCGAGGGGGCGACGAAGGAACAGCTCGCGGCCGACGTCGAACGGCTGCTCGGGCAGTGGGAGGCCATCTGCGCGAAGCAGAAATCGACGCAGAAGGCCCCGCAGTTGTTGCACGGTGAGCCCGAACTTGCCCTGCGTGTCGTTCGCGACGTCTTTAACGAGGACTTCAATCAGCTCATCATCGAGGGCAAAGAGACGTGGGCGTCGGTGTCGGCTTATGTCAACGAGTATGCTCCCGATCTGGCTGACCGGATGGAGCGCTGGGTCGAGAACGATGACCTGTTTGCGGCCAATCGCGTCGACGAGCAGCTGGCGAAGGGGATGGATCGCAAGGTCTGGCTGCCCTCGGGTGGTCATCTCGTCATCGATCGCACCGAGGCGATGACGGTCGTCGACGTCAACACCGGCAAATACACCGGTGGTGCTGACGGCACCCTGGAGGAAACCGTCACCAAGAACAACCTCGAGGCGGCCGAAGAGATCGTTCGCCAGCTCCGCCTGCGCGACATCGGTGGCATCATCGTCATCGACTTCGTCGACATGGTGTTGCCGGCCAACCGCGATCTCGTGTTGCGTCGCCTCATCGAGTGTCTCGGGCGCGATCGCACGCGTCACCAGGTTACCGAGGTCACCTCGCTCGGCCTCGTCCAGATGACGCGCAAGCGCGTTGGGCAAGGCCTCGTCGAGGCGTTTTCGACTCCGTGCGCTCACTGCGAGGGACGGGGGTTCATCGTTCACGACGAGCCGGTGGAAAAGCCGGGCGCTCAGGCATCGCCGAAGCGTTCTAAGCGCTCGGGCAAGCGCGAGGACAAGAACGCGGTCGAGGACGCCAAGGCGAAGGCGCAAAAGCAGGCGGCGCGCTCGATGAGCAAGATCGCCGAGGCATCGAAGCATGATTCCGGTGACAGTGGGCGGACCGCCACGAAGGCGTCGCAAGCGCCGGTGGAGAACCCCGAGAACGCGGACGCATCGGCTCGGACTCCGGCGACGACCGAGACACCTCGCGGGGCCAAGCGTGCCGCGGGTGCGGCTACGCGTACGAGTGCCGCGACGTCGTCGAGCGTCGAGGCCGTCATCATTTCCGACCTCGACGATCTCAAGGCCGAGCGGGCTGCGGCACCCAAGCGCGAACGCAAGTCAGCGCCGGCCACGCCCGACATCGAGCTGGGAGAAGGGCCGCGCGAGGCGCGCCAGACACCCCGCGCCTCGACGCGTAAGGCGTCGACGCGGCAGGCGCCATCGTGCTCGAGTTCGGATTCCGCGGCCCTCATCATCGATGGGTAGTCGTGTCTGACACCACAGCCCATCTCCGGCATAGAGTTTGCCCGGGCTTGCAGGCCTAGGCTAAGCTGATTCGTCGGTGCTAGTCCCACGTTTGTGGGCAAGTGGGAACCCGATTCATGGGGTTCGCCGCGGCAAGAAGTGAAGATAACCGAGTAGGAAATGAGCAGCAACGTGGTCTACGCGATCGTCAAGGCGGGTGGCCGTCAGGAAAAGGTCTCCGTGGGAGACGTCGTTGTCGTCGACAAGCTCGACGCCGAGGCGGGGGACTCCGTCTCGTTCGCGCCTGTCATGATCGTCGACGGCGACCAGGTGGTGAGCGATCCCGCGGCTCTTGCGGACAAGACCGTCAGTGGCGAGGTTCTCGCGCAGACCAAGGGGCCGAAGATCCGCATCCTCAAGTACAAGAACAAGACGGGCTATCGGAAGCGCCAGGGCCACCGCGCCCAGCTGACCGAGGTCAAGATCACCTCGATCGCGTGAGCGGTCGCAGCTAAGGGAAGAAGGTCGAGCAATGGCACATAAGAAGGGTCTGGGTTCCTCCCAGAACGGGCGCGATTCGAACCCGCAGTACCTGGGTGTGAAGCGCTACGGTGGCCAGGTCGTCAAGGCTGGCGAGATCCTCGTGCGTCAGCGTGGCACGCACTTCCACCCGGGCAACGGTGTGGGGCGCGGCAAGGACGACACGCTGTTCGCGCTGCGCGCGGGCGCGGTCGAGTTCGGCCGCCTGCGCGGCCGCAAGGTCGTCAACGTCATCGCGTCCTAAGCGACGACGCGTCGTAAGCGGGGCTGGGGATTTCCCTGGCCCCGCTTCGTTTCACCAGTGAGGCACGCATGGCAAGTTTCGTAGATCGCGTCCGGCTCCACGTGCGCGGGGGCAACGGCGGACACGGCTGCACCTCGGTGCGCCGCGAGAAATTCAAACCGCTCGGCGGACCCGATGGCGGCGATGGAGGGCGCGGAGGATCGGTCATCCTCGAGGTGTCGGATCAGGTGACGACCCTGCTCGACTATCACCACCGACCCCGGCGCGTGGCAGAAAACGGCACGCCCGGGATGGGAGCGAACCGGCAGGGCGCGAACGGTGAAGACCTCGTGCTGCCCGTTCCGGACGGCACGGTTGTCAAGGACACCGACGGGACCGTTCTCGCCGACCTGCACGGCCTCGGGTCCCAATTCGTTGCCGCCGAGGGTGGCATCGGCGGGTTGGGTAACGCCGCGCTCGCATCGAAGAAGCGCAAAGCGCCAGGATTTGCCCTGCTCGGCCTGCCGGGCGACGAACGCGACCTCATCATCGAGGTCAAGTCGATGGCCGACGTGGCCCTCGTCGGCTTCCCCTCCTCGGGCAAGTCCTCGCTGATCGCCGCGATGTCGGCGGCGCGCCCGAAGATTGCCGATTATCCGTTCACTACGCTCGTCCCTAACCTCGGCGTCATCACCGCGGGCGATACCCGGTTCACCATGGCCGACGTTCCCGGCCTCATCGCCGGGGCCTCGCAGGGCAAGGGCCTGGGGCTGGAGTTTCTGCGCCACATCGAGCGCTGCGCCGTCATCGTCCACGTCGTCGACACGGCCGTTTTTGAGGCCGACCGGAACCCCGTCGACGACATTAAGGCGCTTGAGGCGGAGCTGGCGGCTTACCGCTCCGACCTGGATCAGCTGTCCCACTACGTTCCCCTGATGGAGCGGCCGCGGCTGATTGTCCTCAACAAGGTCGACATTCCCGACGGTGAACAGATGGCCGATTTCGTCGCGGACGAGCTGGCCGAATTCGGCTGGCCGATCCACTGGGTCTCGGCGGTGACGCACCGCGGTCTCGACGACCTGGCCTTTGATCTGGCCCGCATCGTCGCCGCGCATCGCGCCGCACACCCAATTGAGGACGAGGCGCCTGTCGTGCTGCGTCCGCGTCCGCTCGGTCGCCGCGCGCAATTTAGCGTGACGGCTCTGCCCGAGGGACACGAGGCCCGTTTCCAGGTGCGTGGCGACAAGCCCGAACGCTGGGTCGCGCAGACCGACTTCACGAACGACGAGGCCATTGGGTATTTGGCCGATCGCCTGGCAAAGGCCGGAGTCGAGGACGAACTGATCAAGGCCGGCGCGCGAATGGGAGATGCCGTCGTCATCGGCGATCTCGACGGTGGCGTCATCTTCGACTTCGATCCGACGATGGTCGGAGGTGCCGAGCTGTTGGGCGCGCGTGGGGAAGACCTGCGGCTCACCGAGGGCGGACGCACCCCGCGTTCGGAACGTCGTCGCGAATACCATGAACGCATGGACGCTAAGGAGGCTGCGCGTCAAGAACTCGCCCGCGAACGCGAGGCAGGCGTGTGGACAAGCCCCGAGGAGTGAGATGGTGAACGAGGCCGCAGACACCCGCCCGAGCGGACCCGGCGATCTGGCCGGTCTGCGTCGCCTCGTCATCAAGTTGGGATCGTCGTCCCTGACTCGCGACGACGGCGGCCTCGATCTCAATCGACTCGATATCGTCGCGGCCGAGGTCGCTCGGCTGGCGAGTCGCGGCGTCGAGGTCGTTATCGTCTCCTCGGGTGCCATTGCCGCCGGGTTGGCACCGCTGGGACTGAGTGAGCGGCCCCGTGTGATCGCGCAAGCACAGGCCGCGGCGGCGCTGGGGCAAGGATTGTTGCTCGCGCACTGGCGCTCGGCGTTCCAGTCCCACTACCGCCACGTTGCTCAGGTGCTGCTGACGGTCTCGGACGTGACGCGCCGCAGCAGTTACCTGAACGTTCGCCAGGCTCTCCATGAGCTCCTAGAGGCCGGGATCATCCCCATCGTCAACGAGAACGACACGGTGGCCACGGACGAGATCCGCTTCGGCGATAACGATCGGTTGGCGGCGATGGTGGCGCAGGCCGTTCACGCCGATCTGCTCGTCCTGCTGACCGATGTCGATGCGCTCTACACGGCCCCGCCGTCGAATCCGTCGGCCAGCCGCATCACGCGCGTCGACGACATTGCCGCGCTGCCCCAGGTCGAGATCGGCGGTGCGGGGTCGCGCGTGGGCACCGGCGGAATGGAGACCAAGCTCGCCGCCGCGCGCATCGCCGTCGCCTGCGGGATTCCCGTTCACTTGGCGGCGGCAGATGAGCTGCATCGCGTGCTGACGTCGGGCACGTGCGGCACGTGGTTCACCCCCTCGCCCGTGCGTCGTCCCTCGCGGCTGGCGTGGGTCGCCCACGCGGCAGGAGTCGCCGGTAGGGTCACGATCGACCGCGGCGCCTTACGGGCGCTGCGACGTCACGGGTCGTCATTGTTGGCAGCGGGCGTAACCGCTATTGACGGCGCGTTCCGCGCCGGCGAGGTCGTCGGCCTGTGGTGTGACGGCGCTGAGGTCGGGCGTGGCATTGTCGCATTTGATTCCGAGGTCGCCTCCTCGATCGTGGGCCTACGCATGTCGCAGATGAGTTCCCACGTTGACACGCCGCGCCCGCTGGTTCATCGCGACGATTTGGTCCTCTTCCGCGACGGACGCGACCCTGACACTACGGTGGGAGCATGACGATGACGGCACATGCGTGTGAACTCGACGATCTGTTGGCGGCGGCGAAGCGCGCCGCCGGTGAGCTAGCTCCGACGTCGGGCGACGAGCGCGATGTCGCCCTGGCGGCTATCGCCGACGCTCTGGAGACTCACGCCGAGGCGATTTGCGCCGCCAACGAACGCGACGTTCGCATCGCGACCGAGCGAGGAATGAGCACAGGGCTTATCGACCGGCTGCGCCTGGACCACGACCGCGTCGGCGCGATTGCGCAGGCCGTACGCGAGATCGTCGCCCTACCCGATCCGGTGGGCGAGGTCACCCAGGGCAGGCGGTTGGCCAATGGCCTCGAGGCCACGCAGGTACGCGTGCCCCTCGGCGTCGTCGCCATGATCTACGAGGCACGCCCCAACGTCACCGTGGATGCTGCGGCCCTCGCCCTTAAGGCAGGCAATGCCGTGATTTTGCGCGGGGGCTCGGCGGCGATCAACTCCAACGCCGCGCTCGTTGACGTCATGCGTTCGGCGCTGGCCGAGACGAATCTGCCGGTCGACGCCATCTCCACGGTCGACCCGTGGGGACGCGAGGGCGCTGCCGCGCTCATGCGGGCGCGCGGATACGTCGATGTCCTCATACCGCGCGGCGGGGCGGGTCTCATCGAGGAATGCGTGCGTTCTTCGCAGGTGCCTGTCATCGAAACCGGCACGGGTAACTGCCACCTCTACGTCGATGCATCTGCCGATCTCGATGACGCCTGCGCGATCGCCGTGAACGCCAAGACCCAGCGTGTCGGCGTGTGCAACGCTATCGAGACCCTGCTGCTCGATCGGGCTACCGCGCAGACGGCGTGGGAGGCGATTGTGCCGGCGCTGGCCGAGCGCGGTGTGAAGTTCCACGTGGGGCCGCAGGCCCGGGAGATCCTCAATCTCGCCGGTTACGAGTGGGTTGACGGCGATGAGACAGACTTCGCGACGGAATACCTGTCCCTCGACATTGCCGTTGAGGTCGTCGATGGCGTTGACGAGGCCATCGGGCATATTCGACGCTACTCGTCAGGTCACACCGAGGCGATTGTCGCCCAAGACGCCACTGCCATTTCGCGTTTCGTCCGCGGCGTGGATGCGGCGGCGTTGGCCGTGAACGCGTCGACGCGGTTCACCGATGGTGGGCAGCTGGGACTGGGCGCAGAAATCGGTATTTCCACTCAGAAGCTGCATGCGCGCGGACCGATGGGAGTTCACGCGTTGACGTCAACGACGTGGATCCTTACCGGCACCGGGCACATCCGCCCGTGAAGCTGCGCGCATAGATACGTAGAATCATGGCGACGAGCCAGTTATGACTAGCGGGAGGACGTCTATGGACGCGCGAGCGCCGGTGGAGCGGTTGCGTATCGGGGTGATGGGCGGAACATTCGATCCCATTCATCACGGGCACCTGGTGGCAGCCTCCGAAGTGCAAAATGTCTTTGGGCTGGATGAGGTCATTTTCGTGCCGACGGCCACCCAGCCCTTCAAGAAGGGCCGCAGGGTCAGCGATCCCGAGCACCGCTATCTCATGACCGTCATCGCGACGGCGTCGAATCCGCGCTTTAGCGTCTCGCGGGTCGACATTGAACGCGGGGGTGTCACGTATACGGTCGACACGCTGCGTGACCTCGCGGAACAACGCCCGGGCGCTGAGTTTTTCTTTATCACCGGCGCGGATGCGTTGGCGAAGATCATGGAATGGAAGAACACTGACGAGCTGTTCCGGCTGGCGCACTTCGTCGGCGTGACGCGGCCCGGTCACGATCTCACCATCGACATCGGTGCCCCGCGGGATAACGTGTCGCTGCTGAGTGTGCCGGCGCTCGCCATCTCCTCAACCGAGGTGCGCGAGCGCTCGACCCAGGGCGCGCCGGTGTGGTACCTCGTTCCCGATGGGGTCGTTCAATACATCGGCAAGTACGGGCTGTACCGGGAGACCGCTCGGTGACCTCTCCTTCTGGCCTGCCTTCCCGGCGTCTGGCGCGCGCACACGCGGCGCAACCGGCGCAGGGCGAACGCGATACCGCGGATGCGCTGTGGCAGGCCGAGATGGGACCCGACGACGCAATGGCGGATGACCATCGTGTTGAGTCGATGCAGCGCCCGGATGTGTCCGAGCGGTATCCGTCGCGGGTGGATGCCCGCGGTGGTTCGCGGCAACGGCCGGCCTGGTGGTCGTGGATCGTGCGGTGGGTGATCCTCATCATCGTGCTGGTTTTTGTTGCTTTCGCACTTGTGACGATGATGGATCGATCGGTATCTTCGCCCGGAGGTGCACGTGCTGGGGCCGAACTGATAAACGTGACGCGTGGCGTCTGAAAGGATGTAACGGATGGATAGCGTAGAACAGTCACTGGAGTTGGCGCGTGAGATCGCGGCGGCTGCCGCTGATAAGCAGGCCGAAGATGTCGTCGTGGTCGACGTGCACGAGCGTCTGCCCATGGTTGATGCGTTTGTCATTGCCTCGGCTGATAACGAGCGCCTCGTGCGTGCGGTTGCCGACGCCTGCGATGAGGCGCTGGCCGCGCGTGGCGTGAGCCCGCGTCGGATCGAGGGTGCAGACACCTATCGGTGGCTGCTCATCGATGCCGGTCGCATCGTCGTGCATGTGTTCCACCGGGATGAGCGCGAGCATTACGACCTGCAACGCCTGTGGCACGACAGCCCACAGACCCCCGTGGCTGCGGAAGGCACCGATTAGTCGTGGCTGCCACGCGGGTCGTCTTGTGGCGGCATGGTCAAACCGATTACAACATCGAGGGCCGAGTCCAGGGGATTGTCGACGTCGCCCTCAATGATCGTGGCTTGGGGCAGGCCCAGCGGGCCGCCCACGTGCTGGGGCAGACCTATCAGCCCGTGACGATCGTGTCATCGGATTTGGAGCGTGCCCGGCAGACGGCTCAGGCTCTGGGCGACGTCGTCGACCAGGAGGTCCGCGTGGACGAACGCGCGCGCGAACGGGCCTTCGGCAAGCTCGAGGGCCTGACGTCGAAAGAAATGCGGGCGCGCTACGAGGACTATTACGAGCAGTGGCGGGCGACGGGGGAGTGCCCCGCCGCCGGCATAGAGGCGCGCCGCAGCGTGGGCGCTCGCGTCGCCGACCTCATCCGCGAGGAGTGCGAACGCGCCGAGGCGGGACGCACGCTCGTCGTCGTCTCGCACGGATCGGCGCTCACCCAGGGACTCGTGACCTTGATGGGGCTGGATCCCGGCACGTGGGCGGGTATTCGTGGCCTCGATAACTGTCACTGGGCCGAGATCGCTCAGGCACAGCGTGCTCCCGGCTGGCGCATTCACGCCTACAATCGCGGTGCCGATCGCTAGGGCACGGTCACCCGATTTGGCACTCTGAGTCTCGGCGCGTATCCTTGAGCCTGTCCGCGGGGCTATGGCGCAGTTGGTAGCGCGCTTCCATGGCATGGAAGAGGTCGGGGGTTCGAATCCCCCTAGCTCCACCAAATAGAGTCCTCTGGTTGGCACCGGCATTTTCCTCCACCGAGTGCCCTGCCTCCCTCACCGGCACCCGGCACGCCGCCTACATGGCGGACGCCCAGTACTGGTACGATCACCAGCACCGCGACCGCGCCCGCTACTTACAGCTCGGTGACGGGAGTTCACGTATTTAGTTCTTGTCCGTAAAGGGAGGTATTTTTTATGCGAAAGCGTTACGTCCCCATTTTGTCATCGCTAGCACTTGCTACGACATCTGTTGGCCTTTGGATCTATGCGCTGCGAACAACAACTAGTACTCCGCTTTGGGGGCAATGGCTGATTCTACTGATTCTCGTTGTTGAATCACTAGTAGGTCTAAGTGCAGCCATCGCGCTGAAGAGCGCCGTATTGCTTAGGGGTATGTATATATTTGGGGTATGCCTTTGTCTACTCGGTTGGGGCTCATTCTTCTACTATGCACATAACACTCCGACTGCGATCAACATCTCCGGATTTCTAGCCATTATTGCAGGATTGGCAATCAGCCTTATGTTCGCTACGGTTCTTGCAGTGTTAGAAAGTTGGAGCTAGTCTTCTATAGGCCTTGCAGCCAAGCCAAATGCGCATCCTCTTCACTCAAGGGAGGCTAGGGTGCGTATTTGTCTATACGCTGCAAGTAATCGACACTTCGAAAATCTATCCTCCTTCCCCTAACCTTACGGTAAACATCGATGCCCTGGCTTGACGCGGTCATCCGTGGTGACTACGGCAACGGGGAACGCCGCCACTGCCGTCTTGGCAACGGGGGGCGTATGGGTGAAAGCCGGCCCCGGGCGAGGTCCTGGGGGATTGCGACTTCGGATGGAAAACGGTGAGTGATTTTGATGATGTCGCTAACATCGCGATGTGCCTCGAGCGGCTCCATCGGGCCTATGAATGCATTGCAATGAAGCGGTCTTGAGTGCTGTGACCTCGTGTCCCGGGACCGCTTGGTGGGCGATCGGTATGACTCGGTCAGACTGGTTAAGCGATGCGGCTGGCAAGATTGGTAGCAGACATGGGAGCATGGGGGTAGGTCCCTTGAGAACGATACGGCTGCGGACTTGGTCCTGGACTTACAGGAAGCGACGTCCGAACAGCGGTAGCAGATCATCGCGGAGCTGCTAGCTGAGAATCCGGATAATATCGACGCTTCCGCTGGAGAGGGCCTGGTGGGGCTCGCGGCTTGGATCACGAGCCGAGCCGCTGTATCGCCAGTCGATGCAATGACCAATGAGAAGCTATCTGAGCGTTTGAGCGCGGTATTAGATGAAGAGCGCAGCGAGCTGGCGCAGCTGTGGTCAGAAGCCGATGAAGATGAGCGCCGCGAATGGGTGCGTAGCATCGAGCCGCTGCGGATAAAACTGCGATAACTGATCTGTTGTCCCGCCCGGATCTGCGTACATGGCAAGGTTCGGAGGTGAGTAGCGCAGCTGTATCTGGGTTTGGCGTGTGCCTCGCCGGTTAGGATCTCAGCATGGTGGTCGCGCACGTAGAATTGCCTGTCGAGGTGGGGCTGTTGCGCATATGCGCGCAATCTCTGATTCCTGCGACGAGCTGCACGCACATCGACGATGTCGTCTCGGGTTTGCTTGCTGTGCAGGGCCAGCAGGTCTCGGCGCTTCCTCACGCTCTATTGGCGAGGTGTCCCGAGGCGACAGGCTCAGATGTTGCGGCGCTATTCAACTCGCAGGTGCTTGTGCGACACCGGCCGATGCGGGGAACCGTCCACATCACCACCGCGCAGGATTTCCATTGGATGAGGGTGGCGTTGAAGCGCGATTTTTCTCCGACAGACCGGCGCAACTATGACCGCCTGGGCATCAATGTGCCCCTCATCGATCAGGCCTGCACCGTGGCGTGGGAGGAAATCGCCAACCATGGCGGGCAGATCCCCAGAGCAGAGCTGTTCGACGCGTGGGTTCGTCGGCTGAACACGACGCATCCGGCGGGTTCACCTCAGCAGCGACGGTGGTGCACGTTTCTTATGTACGCCACGATGCACCTGGGCGCCATCGTGGAAGGACCGATGGGGAAGAATCAGCATCTGTTTATTGATGCGCGCCAGCTTCCCGCTGCCGATAGCCCGCAGTCTGGGTTCGCGCTCCCACCTGCTCGGCGTGATGAGGGGATCGTCGAGATCGCTCGCCGTTACATCCTCGGACACGGGCCTGTCACCACCGGTGATTTTGCTTGGTGGGCCGGACTGTCGAAGACCACAGCGACGGCCGCAATCACCGCAGCTAGTGAAGTCGACCCCAGCATTGGCGTTTTCGATATGGAGCCCGATGGCCTGAGACGTGCGTCGCCGCGCAGCGACCGAGCGCAGGTGTACATGCGCACGGATCTTCGCGACGTGGCGTCCGAACATCGCGAGCAAGCGTTAGGGTTGCTATTTCTGCCGTCCTTTGACGAGATCTATGTCGGCTACGCCAACCGGACCTGCCTGACCGACAACGCCGGGGACCGGCTTATTTGCCCGGCCCGCAACGGCATGTTTAAGCCGTTGATCATTTATCGTGGACGGCTGGTGGCGGTGCGTCCGGCCGATGGTCGCATCCGCTGGCTTTCCACGCCCAGTAAGAAGCTCGAGAAGCGCACTGACCGTGTAGTGGAACAGACCCTTCACCGCTTAAAAGCTAGCTCAGGTCACATTCGCTGACGTTCAGTCGTCCTCTGATATCGACAGGGTGGCACCGAGCGATATGTCTCCGTCAGGAGAGCGGAAAAAGATATGCGGGCACGTCGCCGCCTTTTCGTTTTCCGGAGCAAAAAGGATCTGTCCCGCCACCTTGGCAACCTTCTCAAAGGTCGGGACGAGATCGTCATGGGTCTCCACCCCGGCAACGACGACGTCCCAGGTGGTTGGTATAGCGAAAACTATCCCGTAGCCCGTGTTAGGTGCCAGCAGCTCGACGCGAGACACAACGGCGCTCGTGCACAGTGATTGACCCTGGAGCCACCTCACCGATCCGTCGTCGCTGACATGCTGATCGACAAGAGGCATGGCTAGGGTGTTTTCGATGGCCATGCCGTAGAGTTCGTCGAGACTCTGCGGCAGCCGCTCGATATCCGCCGATGTCACCCACCGCAGCGTCTCGGGATAATCGATGACGAGAAGCAACGACATGCCCGGTACCAACTGGCGCGTATACGCGAAGTCGTCTCGCGCGGCGGGATCGGACGTGGCGTCGTCGGGGAGTGCGCGGACGAATAGCCGTTCCGACAGGTCAATATCTTCGATGTTTTCCTCAGTGTAGTTTGGGGAATTCAGCAGGGAGTCAAGCCAACCGTCGATTTGGGCCTTCAACTCGTCTTCGGACAACAATGTCGCCCACTCAATAGGCCGCGACAAGGTCAGCCTCGCGCCGGGATGGCCGGTAACGAGTTCGAAGTAGGGAGTTCCATCGTCAAAGGTATCTGAGACGACCTCGATTCCACGACGTTGCAGCAACTCATACGTCACGCTCTGCGCGAGCTGCGTCGGTGAGGGCTGGTTGTGCTTCTTGCGTTTAAAAAACATGAGTCCCCGCTTCGTCGCCTGCTGCCCTTTCGCCTCAGCATACACGGGTGCCCTAAGGCCGCCGGGAAGGTCAGCAAGTGATCACGTGCTGTGGTGGTACGCGATCCCGCGCTGCGGTCACGATCAGGACGACGCGGCGTTACGCAGGTCGGCTAGCAGTCCACCGTGGTTGATGAATTCGCGCAGTAGCTGAGTACTCATGCTGTCCACGTGGAGAGGCGACAGGTTAGTGGCGTCGCGTTGCTCAAAATAGTGCTTTGCCCGCTGGAGATCGACGCCGTTACACAATCGGGAAAAACGTCCGTATTCCTCGATGTCGCCACCAGCGCTGTGGATGTCGAGGATCTCGGCAAGCAGCTGAGCATCGACTCCGAGGGCGCGAACGACCCGCGCGATCTGTGCTTGCTGATGCGCCATCTTATAGTCGTTGATGTAGTCGCCCACCGTCTTACCCTCGACGAATTCGACGCGCCCGGATTCGACGTCGTGCAGCCATGACCTGGCAAACGCCTGGTCGTCGGCACTGAGCCGGGCGAAGCTCGCATGCAACTCTTCCAGCAGTGCGGCCAAGCGCTCTCGGGATTGGTGGGTATTGCGGGCTTCCATATAGGCGCGAAATCTCTCCTCCATGTAGCGCGCATCAATCGCCCCGGTGTTGATGCGGGTGATGTAGGGGTCGAGGTCGATGGGTACCTCTGCTCCTGGCCTGCGCGGGCGTTTGCGGGCCGCGAGTTCCTGGTAACGCATGACCAGGCTCAGGTAGTCATCTTCGGTGATCTCGACCGTGATATTGCGAGTTTCAAACTCATAGGTGCGCTTATCCCACGTGAATCCTTGGATGAGGACCGATTGTAGCCTGCGGTAGAGCTCGCGGAATGCTCGCGCGAATGCGAGGCGATCGGCACGGGCTGTGGGCAGCTTTGAGAAATCACGCCCACCAAAGGCCCGGATGATCTGGTGGAAATACATGTTTATCTTGAACAGCTGGTGCTCGAGGTGGTCGACGAACAACCCCCGGGGCGTGTTCCCAGCGTACAGGGCGACGGCCTGGTTGATATGGGCGTTCATCGTCCACGGACGCCGGTAGTAGCGGATCGATCCGAAGGGCTTGTCGGCACCAAAGAGACGGTTAGTGCGCGAGAATGCCTGAATGATGTTCTCGTATTCGATGACCTTATCCAGATAGAGGGTGTTCACCCATTTCGAGTCGAACCCCGTCAGTAGCTGGTTAACGACGATGACGATATCGAGCTGTCGGAACGTCCCGATATTGTAGGGGACCTTATGGGCAATCCGGTTGATGACGTCGGCCTTGAACTGAGCATGCGTCGCCAGGGTGAAGCTCTGCCCGAACCGGCTGTTGTAGTCGTCGAGAATCTCGACCAAGCCGTCTTCCTTGTCGAGCTGGGCCTCACCCGTATTGTCGATGGCAGGATCGAACAGAGCCGTGACGTTCAGTTGAGGATGCTCGGTGCGGAAAATGCGCGCGTATTCGATGGCCTCATGGATCGAACTGGTGGCGAGGATGGCATGGAATTTGCCACCTCGGCTCAGCTGCTCCCAGTGCTTGGTGATGTCCTCAACGACAGCGCGGTGGTGTTCGTCGCGCGTATATTGCGACGTCGGTAATTCGTCTTCGATCCCCCTCACATAGGTGCCGTCCTGTCCGTCAACTTTTCCCGCCATCGGCACCGCTTGGGGATTCATGTAGTGGTTGTAGACGCGCGCCTTATCAGGATCCGCCAGGGCCTCGGCCACGGAAGTCGCTCGGGCTTTTGACAGGGCGATGGCCTCACGCACCTCACTTTCTTCGTAGGTCTGCACCATGACGGGGTCGAAGCCCAAGACGTTGTGGTCGCGGATCCCGTCAGCGAGGGAGTAGCGGTGCAGCTCGTCGCCAAATAGGTCGGTGGTGGTCGTGTGTTTGCGCTGATTCTCAGCCTGGATCGGGGTGCCGGTGAAGCCGAAGAACAGCGCATCGGGCAGGGTGCGCTTGATGGTGGCAAGCATGTCGCCGAACGTCGAACGGTGTGCCTCGTCGACGACGAAGACGATTCGTTTGGCTCCCAGCGCTGCCCGATTGGCGGTCGTGAGTCCCGCGTCCTCGTTGAGGCGGCTCATCTTCTGGATGGAGGTGACAATGAGCACCGAAGTGGCGTCGGTGAGCTTGTCGAGTAGCTCGTGGGAGGTGGCCGTGTCTTCGACCTCGATGGCATTACCGCCGAAGCTCTTGTAGCTTTGCAGTGACTGTTCACCGAGTTCGCGGCGGTCGAGCAGGAAGACGACTTTATCCGCGTCTTGGGAATCCGCGATGAGCTGAGCTGTTTTAAACGACGTGACGGTCTTGCCGGAGCCTGTCGTGTGCCAGATGTAGCCGCCGCGCTGGTCGTGGTTGCCCCAGGCGGTCTTTGCCACGGCATTGGCAATCTGGCTGGCGGCGTAATACTGGTAGCTGCGCATGACCATGAGCACGCCGCTCGCCCTGTCGGCCACCGTGTAGAAGCCGATGAGCTGATGCGCCATGGGGATCGACAGCAGCCGCTCGATGACCTGGCTCCACTCGTTGACGGGGGAGTTCTCGAAGTCGGCCCAATGGAAGGTATAGGCCGGATTGACGCGGTGGCCGGGTCCGGGGTTGGCGAAATAGAGCGTCTCTTCTGGGGTCATGGCGACAAAGATCTGCACGAGCGAGAACAGGTTGCTAAATACGCCCTCGTGTCCGTACTTGTCGATCTGGTTGACCGCCTGGCTGACGGGTATTCCCGAACGCTTGAGCTCGATGTGAATGACGGGCATTCCGTTAATGAGGAGCACGAGGTCGCCGCGGCGCTGTGGCAATACCCGCTTGCTGGCCCGGTAGCGGGGCTGACGGGCAATCTGGTAGCGCGATTGACCGCCCGCGATCTCTCGGCGGTCATAGATCTTTAGGCTCACCTCGCTGCCCCGGTTTGTCGCGCCCGGTGCATCGCGTCTGATCGCCACCGTACGGCCGTTAATGAACTCGTTCAGGGCGAGGGGAGTGCGCAGGGCGGTGACCTGCTCGAGGATCTGCGCCATCTCGGTGTTCGTCAGCGGTACGTCTCCCAGCCGGTCAACCGAGCGATTGTTCTCGTAGAGGATCTGTGCCCAGTTGTCGAGGAGATCCTGTTCGCTGGGATAGGTGAGCACCTCGCCCCAGCCGTAGCGTTGAAGCATCGCGACGACCGCATCCTCGAACTCGGCTTCACTGATGAACGTCATCGTGCACCTCCCGGGCGGGGAAACATCTTCTGTAACAGCGCGACCTTGGTCTGCTGGAGCTTGTCGACATAGGTCTGTTCGGCTGAGATGAGTTCGTCCAGCTTCGCGAAGAACGTACCGATGGCGCGCTGCTCGGCGAGAGCTTTTGGGAAGTAAATGGGGATGTCCTGTAATGATTGCTGATTTAGAGTGACGCCCTTGGTGGCCCGGTTTCGCCCGGCATAAAAATCGAAGGAGCTCAAGTGGTGTAGTAGGTATGTACTGTCAAGTTTGGATTGATTTTTTATGGGGAGGGCTGCGATTGCTTCATTCGTGTAAAGGTCCACTCCGGCAAACGACAAGCGACCAAGTGTCAGTTTGAAGCTAAGTAATATTGTGCCAGTGGGTATGAGTCTGCCACCAACTGCGCCGCTCGGTGTGATGTGCTCTGTCGTTTCCGTCACCGTAGAACCGTGACGCATGTCTGAGATTGAGACCCACGGGAGTGTGCCACCCCATAAACTCGGATTGTCTCGGCTGGGCGTGCGGCCAATTACGAGGTCGCAAATGTCCTCAAGTTTCACCGTATGCCAGGGGCCGTCGAAGCCCGGGAAGCGCAGCTCCGGGGCGTCTGCTCCCTTGCGGGGAAACATCTTTTGCAGCAGGGCCGTCTTCGTCCGCTGGAGTGTCTCCCTCTTGACTCGGTGCTGCGCGATGAGCTCGTCCAGCTTCGCGAAGAACGCCCCGATGGCGCGCTGCTCGGCAAAGGGCGCTGGTAGTGTGATCCCCGCGCTTGCTATTGCTCTCTTGGAAAGGCTGGGTAATCCTGTTGACTCGTCTAGTTCCTTCCAATTGACGAGATCAAAGCAACACTGGAGAAAGTTGATTCCGAGGTTTGTCTTGGGGATTGCGAAGAATAGGGTATCTACAGTCCAGAACGGCGCCTTGAGGATGTAGGGGTGATCGATAGTGCCTTTTCGGCCAATGCCGATAGCGTCGCGTTCAAAGCTAAGTGCAGAATTTACCGAACACATGTACCCGCCTGTTCCGTATACGGGTATCGGGCCCGGCTTGAGGTGCTTATAGTCTCGGCCATTTCCGATAGTGGAAACGTCGCCTATGTGCGTATGTTTCCACGACCCGTTAAATCCCTCGAAACGCAGCTCCGGGATCAGTTCCGTGCTCATCCCTCGAGCACCGCCTTCAGGGCACGCAGCGCTTCCATGTCCGTCGGGCTGCCCACTAGAGAGTCGAGCATGCCGGTAAGTTCGCGCTGGATCTGCGTGGTCTGCTCAGCGACCTCAACGACGGGATTGCGGTACTTGTCGGCGAGCGCGCGGATGTTCGTCAGCAGGTCTCGCAGGCGTTGACGTGGCAGGTCAGCGAGGCGGGCGATCATCGGGGTGATCCACTTGGCGACAAGCAGCCGCTCAACGTCGACATCGCTGAGATTTCGCAGCGCGTCGATGGTCGCGGCATCCAGCTCAGCGCGGCCAGCCGTGAGGTCTTTCTTCGCCGCAGTGGTCTCGTTGATTAACCGCAGGGCCGCGATCTGGATGCCCTCGCTGCTGTCCTCGGGGTAGTCCTCGCCCGTCTTGCGCAGCATCTTTACTGAACGGCTCAGCGTCGCCTTGGCAAACGCTGTCGCGTCGTCGTTCATGACCTCGGCCAGCTCGGTCTTCTGATCGTCGCTTAATCCCTCAATTAGCTCGGCGAGTTGGCGCTCGGCGCGCGTTTGCCGGTCGGCGCACGTATCCACACGCGCTCGTTGCTCGCCTAGCAGCATGTCTTGGACCAGGTCGAACGGCAGGATTCGCCCCGTCCAGCCGTCAGCAACCTCGTAGGTCTCCTTCGTCTTCTGCCGCTTCTTCATCACCAGGCGTGGCTCGACCGCGCGGATGGCGGCGTCACCCTCGGTCTGGATCATCTCGAGATCTGCGCGAACGATCTGCCACTGGTCATGCACGATCTGATAGGCCTCGTAGACATCGAGCAGCGGCACGGAGGCGAAGCGCTCGAATAGGTCGTGCGTGATCTCGTCGGCTGTGGTCGCCAGCCGTGCACCGGCACGGCTGCGGACAAGCTTGTCGTTCAGCCACATATCCATTCCGGCCAGCGCGTTCGTCACTCGTGCGTTGAACCTGGTCACCGACGAATGCGTATCCAGGACAGCTTGGGGATCGTCAACGAGGTGGGCGTATCCCGCGTTATCGAGGGTGAACAGGTCGTCGCGTAGCCCGGGAAGTGCCGTCCATGCCTCGGCGAACTCGTTGAGTTCGCTGGCCGGGATACCGCCTCGAACCGTCGCGAACAGGTCGACGCTCTCGGTTGGCTCGGCCGCGCTGACGTAGCGGGGAATGTTGAGGTTGTAGTCGTTGGCGCGAATCTCATCGCGACTGACCACGCGGGCGAAGCGATCGATGTTGACCCGGTTGGCGACCGCGTCGGCGATACGCCGGATATCGCGGGCGCGCAGCTGGTTCTTGTTGCCGGACTTAATGAAGCCACGTGAAGCATCGATGAACAGGGTGTCGTCGTTATCGCGGCGCTGTTTCAACACCATGATGATCACAGGGATGCCCGTGCCGTAGAAGATATTCGGCGGCAGGCCGATGATCGCGTCAACGTGGTTCTGCTCGACGAGCTGGCGGCGAATAGTTGCCTCGGAATGTCCGCGGAACAGCACGCCGTGGGGGAGGACGATCGTCATGATCCCGTCGGGCTTGAGATGGTAGAGGTCGTGCAACACGAACGCGTAATCGGCTTTAGAGTCTGGCGCTAGGCCAAAGCGAGAAAAGCGCGGATCGTTCTCTTTGTGTGAGGGATCCCAGTTCTGCGAATACGGCGGGTTACTGACGACGGCGTCGACGTAGAGCGTTCGATACGTTCCGGCGGGATCGTCTTCGTCGAAGATTGGCCAGTCCTGTTCCAGGCTGTCGCCATTGCGCGTGACGATGTTGTATGGCTCCACGCCGCGCATAAGCAGGTTCATGCGGGTGAGGTTGTATGTGTTGGACTTGAGTTCCTGGGCGTAATACTTGATGCCGGCAGCATTGTCCATATGCGGTTTCATTGCCTGGCCGATGTTGAGCAGCAGCGATCCCGATCCCGACGTGGGGTCGTAGATCTGGATCTCAGACCGCTCGCCCAGGTGTGCAGCGATGATCTGGCTCATCAGCTCCGACACCTCGTGCGGGGTGTAGAACTCGCCCGCCTTCTTGCCGGCGTTGGCGGCAAAGTTGGCGATTAGGTATTCGTAGATAAATCCGAGGACGTCGTAGCCCTGCTTGCCGTCCGTGGGAATGTCGTCGATGGTGGCGAGGAGCTTGCGGATCGACCGCGTTTGTGCCGCCGCGGTGTCGCCGAGCTTCGACAGGCCCGTCTGTAACGTGTCGAAGATGCCGTCGAATACCTCATGCCTGGTGACGTTGCGGGAAAAGGCCGCTAACGCATCGCGAACGCGAGCGACGTCGAAGTTTCTCCCCCCCCCTGACATCCAGGTGGAATAGAGGTGTTCGTGGGAAATAAAGAAGCCGAGCTTGTTCTGGACAAGCGTCACCGCGGCGTCGTCGCTCTCGGTCAGGTAGTCGGCAAAGTCCTCGCGTGGCACGTCATAGCTGACCAGGAGATCTTCCACCTTGCCGCACAAGAACTTGTAGAAGATGAAGCCGAGAATATAGTCCTTGTACTCATTGGCCTCGATCTTCGAGCGCATGTCATTGGCCGAACGCCAGATCTTCGACGCCAACTCGTGCTTGTTCATGTGCGGGTGCCTTCGTCTTTCGTCGCTGCCAGCGCGGTGACGTGGCAGCGGGGTAGAGGATGCGACGCGTCGAGTCTACCCGCCGCGATCTGGGAGTCGGGGAAATGAGGACAAACCCGAGCACCGGCAGCTCGCCGGCCCCGTGGAACGGCCCGCGGAGCCTGCTGTCCACATCGCGGACGCGCGAAATTACTCGTGTCCGCGCTGGACCGATAATAACACCGCCCTTGAGGCACATTGGAGGATCGGTTATGCGGTTATTTGTGCGACATTACCCCGGGCGGGTTGCTGTTTATCTCGTTGTGGCGTTGATCTCGGTGACGCTCGAAACGGGTGTGGCCTTCATCTTGGCGGCGCTCGCGAACTCGGTTACCGGAGGAAACGGCCATTCGCCGATCAAGCTGGCGGCCTTCGGATTGGTCTATCTCATCCCGCTGGCCCTCTTCGACTGGTTGCGAGCCGTCACGGTGACGCGCCTGCAGACGCGATTTACCGCGGCATTGCGCGGCGAGATCGTTGATAGCGCACTCGCGTCGACGCTGCCGCGCGACCGGGCGATCGTCGCGACCGGGGAGGGGCTTCAGGGCGCACTCATTAATGACGCGAAGATGATCGGTGAAGACTACGCATACGCGTTCTTCTTCATGATCGAGCAGGCGATGTTGCTGGTGGCGGGCCTGATCGGCACGGCTGTCATTAATCCCGTTTTTATTCCGATCGTGCTGGTGCTGTCGATTTTCGGGATGCTTCTTCCCAAATGCGTGGAAAAGCCGCTCACTGCCGTGCAGAAGCGGGTGGCGGACGCGAATAACACGTATCTGGATCGAGTCACCCTCGTGAGCTCCGGTCTGGAATCGCTGCTGTCGATTCGCCGTACTCGGCGTGTACAGCACGTCGTCAAGGAATCGATTGCCGATCTGGAAGCGGCAGAGAATTCTCGCTTCGCGACGCGCAACTTCATGTGGACGCTGACGTGGGTGTTCGGCCTCGTCATCATCATTGGTGTGTGGGGAATCGGTGCGAAGCTTGCCGCCCTCGGGTGGATCAGCATCGGCGGAATCGTGGCGCTCGCTCAACTGATGACCCAGGTGGCTGGACCGCTGCAATCGGCGGCTGAACAGTATTCGCAGATCATCGCTGGCAGGCAGCAGTATCGCGAACTCAAACAGAAACTGGCGCCGTCCTCAGACACCCAGGAGATCTCGGAGGATCCGCGGGTCGCCGATGATAATGCTGATGAACGTGGTGCCCGTGACAATGAGCTGCGCCTGGATGACTTTTCTGTCCACGCCGACGAACACGCTCTGCTCGAGGACGTTTCCCTGACACTCCCACGCGGAGCACGGGTCCTCATCAGTGGTCCGTCGGGCGCGGGAAAGACGTCGCTGCTGCGTGGTCTGGCGGGCCTCCAGACGTCCGCGGGAACGATCACGCTCAACGGGGCGACGATCACGCCGGCGACGCCGCGCGAGCAACACGTGCGCCTCATCACGCAGCGCCCAGTCGTCATTCCGGGAAGCCTGGCCGACAACATCGACCCCGACATGACAGGGACGCAAGGTGAACTCGCTCGAACGGGGCACCGCGACGTCCTAGGGCCACTTGTGGACAGGCTCAACGACAATCCGGCGCAGCCGATAGACAAACTCTCGGGCGGCGAGACGCGGCGAGTCCACGTCGCCACCGGGCTGGCGGCACCTGGCGAGGTGCTGCTGCTCGATGAGATCACGACGGGTCTGGATACGCCCTCGGCGGCGCGGGTACTGCAAACGGCGTTGAGTATGAACCGCGATTACGTGTTTGCGGTGGCGCACGATCTGCCGTTGCCGCCGCGCGAACTCGGATTCACGCACATTCTGGAAATTCGTGACGGTCGCATGGCGCGACTGTCGGACGTAGCATGAGCCCAACCGTCGCGATGGAGGAATCATGCTCAAGAAAGTCGGGATCGTTGTAGCCTGTGGCGTGTTTGCCGCCGTGCTGTATTGCCTCCAGGCGGGTCTAGGACTCGACCTGAATCCGGGGCTGGGCCGAGACTCCATCGACGATGAGTTTTCCGCGTTAGGACTGGTCGCGTGGACCGTTGTCGGCATTGTTGTTGGCGTCGTCTGTCTCGTTATTCAGCATATGAAGAACACGAAATGACCGACGCGGCACCTGAGTAAGACCGACGATGAAGGCCGGTGCATCACTTGATGCACCGGCCTTCATCGTGAGAGCGAGAGCGGATTAGTCGTCGCTGCCGGAGCGGCGACGGCGCGAACGGTTGCGGCGACGCCGGCCACCGCGCGGAGCATCGCCGTGCGACGAGCGCGAACGCGACGACGCCGAGCCACCCGAGCGTCGCCGAGAACGTCCACGTGAGCGACCGCGTCCGGCAGGCGTACCCGTTTCGCCCAGATCCTCGATCTCCTCTGACTTCAGGCCCGAGCGCGTGCGCTGGGCACGCGGCAGACGCGGGCCGGCATCGGTCGGAATATCCAGATCAGAATAGAGGTGGGCGGAGGTGTGGTAGGTCTCCAGGGGTTCGGGCTGATCCAGCCCAATCTCCTTGTTGATGACGCGCCAACGCGGCACATCGTCCCAGTCGACGAACGTCACGGCCGTACCCGTGTGACCGGCGCGGCCCGTGCGGCCCACGCGGTGAATGTACGTGCGCGCATCCTCGGGGCACTGGTAGTTGATGACGTGGGTGACGTCGTCAACGTCAATGCCGCGTGCCGCCACATCGGTGGCGACGAGGACGTCGACCTTGCCCTTGCGGAATGCCCGCAGGGCTTGTTCGCGCGCCCCCTGGCCGAGGTCTCCATGCAGCGCGGCTGTGGCGAACCCGCGCTCGCCCAGTTCCTCAGCCACGCGAGCCGCTGTGCGCTTGGTACGGGTGAACACCATCGTCAGCCCGCGTTCCTTCGCCTGGAGGATGCGCGAGACCACCTCGATTTTGTTCAGCGCGTGGCAGCGGTAAATGACCTGGCGCGTCGTGCGTACCGTCGCCCCGCCGTCCTCGGGATCCTGCGCCCGGATGTGGGTCGGCTGCGACATGTAGCGGCGTGCCAACGCGACGACCTGGCCCGGCATCGTGGCCGAGAACAGCATCGTGTGGCGGTTGGCCGGTGCCCGCGACAGCAACGTCTCGACGTCGGGCAGGAAGCCGAGGTCGAGCATCTCGTCGGCTTCGTCGAGGACGACCGTGCGCACGGCCGACAGGTGAAGGATGCCGCGCTTGAGCAGGTCGATCATGCGTCCCGGCGTGCCGACGATGATTTCGACGCCGCGCTCAAGGGCCTCGATTTGCGGTTCAAACGCAACGCCACCGTAGATCTCGGCCACGCGAATGTGCCGGTGTGTCGCCGCCTGGCGAACGTCACCGGCAACCTGCTTCGCCAACTCGCGGGTCGGCAGCACGATCATTGCCTGGGGCGAGCCGAGCGAAAAGACGCCATCGGCACCGTCCTCCTCGGGACCGCGGACATCTTCGAGGATCGGCAGGGCAAAACCCAGCGTCTTGCCCGTGCCCGTCTTGGCCTGGCCGATGATGTCTTGGCGCTTCAAAGCGATCGGCAGGGTGAGGGCCTGAATGGGGAAGGGATGGGTGATGCCCACCTCGGCGAGGGCCTCGACCAGGGGAGCCGACACCCCAAAATCGGCGAACGACGCGGTGTCGAGGTCGCGGCTGGAGCCGTCAGCATCGGTAATGTCTGGGGTCGCCTCGTCAATGCGCGGGGCGTGGGCGGCGTCGGTATTCGCCACCCCTGAAGGAACAGAAGACATCTGAGTCACGCTATGCCTTTCCGGCGCCACCCGGAGGCGTCTCAACGGGCGGCACATTCGATGTGCGAGGAAGCCGATCGCTCACGTACGCGCGTGGCCTGCACCACCGATGGATCCTGAAACAAGGACACGATCGGGCAACCGTGGACGGGCCTATTCTAAGCACGACCGTGGCGCAGGCCCGAATCCGCGCGCTCACCGATAGCCTGGGGGCATGGATAAAGAACTCATCGGCCTGGGCGCCTACCTGTGCGTGAACGCCCACGGGCGCCTCGTGAAGGACTCCCAGTTGGCACCGAGCATGGTCCAACAAATCGAGCTTGCGCGCATCGCGGATCGGGCATGGCAGGCGTTCGAGTTCCTCGAGAAGGCCGGCGAGGCCGACGGCCACGACATCATCACCCTCATGCGGCCCTCCCACGGTCTCGTCAATCACCTCGAAGAGCGGTTGCGCCCCTCGGACTGGTGGGATCGCGTCGCCAAAACCTACGTGTCGCTGGGGATGATGGGCGATCTGTGGTGGCTCCTCGCCGAACGAATGGGCGAGACCGAGGGTATGAGTGACGACGTTCGACACGCGTGGGGACACACGGAATGGGCGCGAGACCTCATCAGTGCCGGCGACGTGAACGAGCCCACGCTGCATGCGCGGCTGTCGCTGTGGGGGCGACGGGTCCTCGGCGACGTGCTGTCCACGGCGATGGCGGCCGTGAGCGGCTACCCCGGATTGGCCGGCATCGTTGATGCCGAGCGCGAGGACATCATCCACACGCTCACCGAGGCCCACACGCGGCGGATGCGTGAGGCCGGGCTGAAGGGTTAGCCGACGCCGAAGCCGACCTTCTGGGTGCGCTCGGGCAGGATTTCGATGTAGGACAGCTGCCGCGGGGCAATGATGAGGCTGCGTCCCGATTCCTCACGCAGGGTGATGGCGCGGGCGCTGTCGCCCTGGTTGGCCTCGGCCACCTGTGCGAGTTCGTCTGCCGTCATGTCGACGGTGAGGTTGAGCTGTTGGCCCGGGCCTGTGGTACCCACGTGGATCTGCATGAGGGACTCCTCTCGCCGTTACTATCGGCCCTCAACGCTAGTCGAGTTCGCCGAGCGCGGCTAATGCGAGGAAAATGTCGGCACCGGATGATGGGGTGAAGGTATGAGTGAATCGACCAGTGTGACCCTGACGAGGGCCCAGCAGATGGCGTGGGACGCGGTCGCGGCCGGCGGCTGCGTGAGCGTGAGCGCGCCGCCACGTTCGGGTAAGACGACGCTTGCACTCGAGATCGCCCGCTCGCTGAGCCGGCCTGGTCCGTCCTCGGCGGATCCGCTCATCCTCGTGCCCACGCGTGCTCGCCGCGAGCTCCTTGAGGCCACGCCTCAGCGCCTCCAGCTGCGCCGACCTCACCCGATCCTCACACCAGCCGCCCTGGCCTTCGACATCATCAACACGTGGCGCACCAACCGGGCCGCGCCGTTGGCCCCGGCGGCCCTGCGTACCGGTGCCGACGAGGAAGCGGCGATCGCCCGCCTCGTTGCGCAGACACCGAATCCGCCGGTTCCCGAAGATGCCCTCGAGACCCCGGCGCTGTTGACACAGGTGCGCAATCTGTGTGCCCGCTGCGGCGACTACGGGATCGGACCCGAGCAATTGCGACAGTGGGGGCGCGAGCTGGGAATTTCCGCGTGGGAGTGGGGAGCCGACATCCTCGCGAACTACCACGCCGATGACGGCCTCATTGATGCCGCGCGTTGCCAAGACGACGCGTGCACGATCCTGTCGCGGTGGGACCGCGACGCCGCTGAGTGCGGGGTGGGTGTGGCACGACCGCGGTACCCGCTCGTCATCGTCGACGACATTCACGACATGACGGGCGCCAGCGTACGCCTGCTCGAGCAGCTGCGTCGGCAGGGTAGCCAGCTGCTCGTGCTGTCCTCTCCTACGGTGTGCGTCGACGTCCATCGCGGTGCATTGGCCAACGCCGCGAAGGATCTCGTCGATCTGTGCGATCGCCGCGAATCATGGACCCGGCTGACGTGGGCACCCGAACAATGCGCGCCCGTGTATCAGCCGCCGCGTCATCCCGAGGTCGCCGTGTACGCCTCGCAATACGATCACGACGCCGCGATCGCGTCGACGCTGCAACGACGCCACCTCTATGACGGTGTTGACTACGCCGACATGGCTGTCATCGTGCGCCAGGGCGGCATGATTGATCAGCTTGCTTATGCCCTGCGCCTCGGCGGCGTCAGCGTTGACGCGCGTGCGCGCCGCATCGCTCCCATGCGTCAACCGCTCACTCGTGCGCTCGTCGAACTCATCGGCGGCGCCGCACGCGTGCGTCGCGGTGGCGAGGTCGGCGAGGTTGACGAGGAGACTCGCGAGGCGGTCCGCGCCGTCGTCGGTTCCCTCTTTGTTGCGCTCGACGATCTCGATATCGTCCGGCTGGCCCGACGCGTGCGCGCCGACGTGGGGGAGGATGGCGCGGCAGGGGCTTTGCCCGGTATCGACGATCTGCTCGACCTGCTCGGTCGTGAGGAACAGGCCGACGCCTTCGCACGGCGGCTGCGTGAGGACAACGATCCGCTTGCCGACGCCGCGGACAAACTCGCACGCGCGGCAATGCTCCTCGCCGTCGCCGAGCGCGCGGCGATACGCGACCCTCTCGAGGGCCTCGGCACCGTGTGGGCGGCGACCGGGCTGGAACTTCGGTGGCGTGAGGCGGCGCTCGCGGGATCGGGCGAGGCACACGATCACCTCGACGACGCGCTCGCGCTCTTCCGTCACGCCGACTTCTGGTCGCAACGTCACCTGGGCGCGCGCCTGGCCGAGTACGTCGCCTACGTGCGCGACCTGAACGTGCCTCTCGACACCGTCGCCGTTGACGCCCAACGCGTCGGCGGGGTCGCGTTGCTGACGCCATCTCAGGCTGCGGGACGCAGCTTCGACACGGTCGTCATCGCCGGTGTTAACGAGGATGTGTGGCCGAATCTCGCTCAGCGCGACTCGCTCATGCGCGCGGGCACGCTGGTCGACCTGGCGAGTGGGCGCCTCGACGTCGCTCACGGTGCCAGTGTGGACATCGCCGCCGCCTCGCGGGCAACCGAGACCGACGAGCGGCGGATGCTCGAGATGGCGCTCACTCGGGCGCGCGAGCGCACGATCATGACCGGCATTGACAGCAGGGATCAGGCGCCGTCGCGCTACCTGCTATCGGCATGGGCACACACCGATGAGGGACGTGCCGAGCGTGATCGAGGTGCTTTTGTCCCGCCGCTGAGCCACCCCGAGCCGGCACTGACCTCGCGAGGCCTCGCGACGGAGTTGAGACGCCAGCTGCTCGCGAACCAGCGGCTGGTTGACGCGCTGACGCTGTTGGCCGCCAGCGGCGAAGAAGCCGCGATTCCGCGCACATGGACGGGCCTGGCGGGAACGCCAGCCGAGCGTGCGACGTGGCACACGTCCACGCAGCGGGTGTGGCCAGAGGAGCGCACCGTTTCGGTATCGCCGTCGAGCGTACAGAAGCTCCTCGATTGCCCGCTGAACTGGTTCCTCACCCGCCAAGGTGGCCAAAAGCCCTCGGATATCTCGCGCGGCAAAGGACTCATCATTCACTATTTGGCCGAGATCTATACCGAGTCGATGACGTGTGCGGAGATGCTCGCCATCGCCGAGGAACAGTGGCGTGATCTCAAAGCTGGCACGGGATACGAGGCCACGCGCGAAAAAAACCGTCTCATGACGCGCGTGCGCTCTCTCTATCAGTTCCTGTCGACGCGTCACGCGCCGGCCGATGTCGAAAAACCCGTGCGTGCCCGCATTGCCGGGGACGCCCACGCCGTTGTCAACGCCAAGATCGACCGCATCGAACACGGCGACGATGGGGAACACATTTTCGATTTCAAGACGGGGCAGACGGCAACGAACGCAGCCGCGAAATCCGATCCGCAGTTGGCCGTGTACCAATACGCGCTCGAGGCCGAGACCGGAGTGGCCCCCACCGGGGCGACTCTCGTGTATCCCACGGCAGAAGACGTCAAGGACCCAACTATGCGCGCGCAGCGCTCCCTCGCCGATGCCGTTCCCACGCAGGCCAAGCTGCCCGCAGATATGCCCGACGATCTCCGCGAGGCCCTGCACGCCCCCGGTGGTATGCGCCTGCTCGCGGAGTATTACCTCGCCACTGCGGCGCAGCGGGCCCGTGACAACGCCACCGATGCCACGCCAGGCGCCGCGTGCCGGATATGCCCCGTTGCATCGTCGTGCCCAGCCAAGCCCCAAGGTGAAAGGACTCTGCCATGAGCGCGACCACTCTGAGCGCTGCCGACCTCGCGGCCGCCCTGGGCAGCCTCGACCCCACCGAGGAACAGACGCGCGTTATCGAGGCAGATCTGGAGCCGTTGCTGGTGGTCGCCGGAGCCGGTTCGGGTAAAACGGCGACGATGACGCAACGTGTCATTTACCTGGTTGCGACCGGACAGGTGCGTGCCGATGAGGTGCTCGGTCTGACGTTTACGCGCAAGGCCGCCGCTGAGCTGAACGCGCGTATCAGCGCCCAGCTGGAGGCGCTTGCGAGTGCGTTGCCACACGTCGGCATCGATCGCTCGCGGATGCCCACGGTGTCGACCTACAACGCATTTGCCTCCCAGCTCGTGCGCGATTACGGCGTGCAGATCGGAGTCGATCCCAGCGCCCGTCTGCTCGATGACGCCGAGCGGCACCAGATCATCGGGCAGCTGATCGATGCTCGCGCCGAGAACCTCGCAGGTGATAAGGCCCGATCGAGTCTCGTGGAGACGACCGTCGCATTGGCCGACCAGCTGGCCAATCACCGCCTGAGTGGTGTCGACGGCGAGGCAGAATCTGGTGATCGGGCCCAGGCCTGCGCCCAGGCGCTGCGCACCGAATGGCGGGCTATCGAACAAGCCATCGAGGCGGACACGGATGGAAAGTCATTGACGGTCCCCATGTGCGAGGTCCGTGACTCGTGGCTGCGCCGAGTAGAGCTCATGGACGTCGTCACCGATTACACCCGCTACAAGCGCGATCACAACCTCGTCGACTTTGCCGATCAGATCCTGCTTGCGCGTGATCTCGTGCGCGACGAGGCGGTTCGCGACGCTGTCGGGCAGCGCTACCGCGCGATCTTCCTCGACGAGTTCCAAGACACCTCTGAGGGGCAAATGGAACTGCTGTCGCGACTGTTTGCCGGAGCCGGGGTGACCGCTGTTGGTGATCCCAATCAGGCCATTTATTCGTGGCGTGGTGCCTCACAGGCGGCGTTGCACAGCTTCCACGAGCTGTTTGGCGGGCAGGCGTCACTGACGCTATCGACGGCGTGGCGTAACGATCAGGCGATTCTCGACCTGGCCAATACCGTTTCGGCTGAGCTCGCCCTCACTCCCGAATATTGGCGCGGCAAGGCCGCTACGGCCTCCATTCCCACGCTGCGGCTGCATTCGCGTCCGGGCGCCGGTAAGGGGACGATCTATCGCGGTCGTTTCGCCCACATCGACGATGAGATCGATGCCATCGCGGAATATCTCCAGGCTCACGCCGATCCCGCGCGATCCGCCGCGATTCTCGTGCGCACGCGCACGCACATCCCCGCCCTCGCTGAGCGATTGCGCTCGCGAGATATTCCGGTGGTCCTCGACGCCGTGAGCCTGCTCGAGATCCCCGGTATCGTCGACGTGTGCGCGGCCCTTCACGTCAGCGCGAACGCCGCGCGCGGCGACCACCTCATGCGACTTTTGACAAATGTCGGGGTGGGGGCAGCCGACCTCGAGGTGTTGTGGCGGTGGGCGCGCGAGCGTGCCCGCGACGCGTATCCCGATGACTCCGCGCAGGATCGCTCCGGTGTTGCCTACCTGCTCGATGCCGTCGACTCGCCGCCTCCGATCGGCTGGGGAGCCGCCGAATATGCCGATGCGAAGGGATTCAGCCCGGCCGCGCACGCCCGCGTCGCCCGCTTGTCGGCAGTGCTGCGCCAGCTGCGTCACGCGTCGTGCGGTCCGTTGCCGCGTCTCGTCGAACGTGCCGTGCAGCTTCTCGGTGTCGACCTCGATATGGCGGCCATCTCGACGTCGGCGCTCGCCCAGCGCGACGTCACGACGTTCATCGCGCTTGCTGAGAACTACGCGCGCACCGCGGAGCGCCCGACGGTCGCGTCGTTCCTGACCTGGCTCGACATCGCGAAGGACTCGGCGTCGGCACCCTCGCGGGCGCTGCCGCCGCCGACGCCCGGTGCCGTGACAATTACGACGATTCACCAGGCCAAGGGGCTGGAGTGGGACTGCGTCATCGTTCCTTTCCAGGTCGAGGACACGTTCCCTCAAAGCACGCGGCGAGCGACCCTGCTCATGAAGGCCGACGACGAGCTTCCCGGCCCCCTGCGTTCGGACGCGGACTACCTTCCCGAGCTGGCACTGGGGGAGGGACTATCCCAAACGGCGATATTGGCGAACTACCGCAGGGACGAACACCACCGGCACATCCTCGAGGAGCGCCGGCTGGCCTACGTCGCCTACACGCGTGCACGCACGCAGTTGATCCTCACGTCATCGTGGTACATGAGCACCGACGCCGATGCGCGTGTGCGTGACGAATCGCGATTCCTTGCCGACACGAGTTTTGCTACGTTGCCCGTGTCCGTGCCCGCTGATGTGACGAAAGACGAGGCCGGGGACATCGTCGCGGCGCTTACCGACAACGTCGCGGCGGCTACATGGGAGGAGCCGCGGTTGTTCCCGGCTCTGCGCCACGTGGCCGCCCTCGTTGACCAGCGTGGCGTCGAGTGGTCGGACGAGCTGCCGTTGACGGATGAAACTGTGCGCGATCTCGTCGCCGGTCGTCGGGCCCCCCACGGCCCGGTCGAGGCGGCGATCGTGGACGGGCGCGACTGCGGACTTGGCGATCCGCTGGGGCAAGTGGCGCGGGTGTTGGCCCAACGTGCCCAGGCGGGGCACCGCGAATCGGTTCAGCTGCCTCGGCGGTTGACGACGACCGGGCTCGCGCGTCTGGGCGATGACGAGGAGCTCGCGCGTTTTCTTGACGACCTGCGCCGTCCCGTTCCGCCCCAGCGCAGCGGTGGGGCCGAGATCGGTTCGCGTGTGCACGAGGTGCTCGCCATCGTCTTGCGCAGCCTCGCGAACGGGGGCGAACGCGAGCAGCTGCGCGAGCTGGTCAACGCAACCTACGACGAGCTGGAGCCGAAGCAGGCGACGCAGGTGAAAGCCCTCGTCGACGTCGTCATCGAAGGTGATCTGCTCGAAGAATACGCCCCGGTTGAGGTCGAATACGACGTCGCGACGGTCATCGGCGAGACCGTCATTGCGGCACGGCTGGATGCGCTCATGCGCTCACGCAGCAGTGGACGGTTGGTCATCTGCGACTGGAAGACCGACCGGCTTAGCCCCTCAGACCCGGTGCCGCCGGCCTACGTCACCCAGTTGTGCATCTATCGAATGGCCCTGGCTGAGACGTTGGGCATTGCCGAGGCCGATATCGATCTGCGCCTCGTATTCTTGCGAGCCAACCGGATCGTCGATGTCGATGAGGTGAGTCCGCACGCCCGACAATCGATTCGCGGTGAGGTCGCCGACGTGCTTGAACGCGCCCGAGACAGAGCTCGCGGTATCTACCTCACCTAGCGTCGCGGTTGAGCACGGCATCCATGTCGACCTGTTCGGTCCGTGCGGTGTCGTCGCCGTGTGTGTTCGGCGGGGGAGTGGCGAGAGCCGAGTCGGCATTGCCGATCTCGCCATCGCCCACGGCGCGAGCAAGCGCTGCGAGGCTCTCGCGCGCATCAGCGATGACCTCGGAGTCGCGGGTGCGCACACCGTGGAGAAGCCAGCGCACCAGTGCGATCTCGCTCATCAGCGTCGCGCGGGCGCGCAGTGCACGGGCATTGCTCATGCGTCGTGCCTGGTAATAGGTGTCTTCAAAGTCCGCGAGGACGCTATCCGAGGCGACGGCCATGACCCACGCGAGATCCTCGGCGGGATCGCCGACGTGAACCCGCGAGAAATCGGTGAGGGCGGTGACGTCGTGGCCGTCGAACCACACGCACTCGGCCGACAGCGCCCCGTGGACGACGCGCGGGGTGAACCGCCACAGATCGTCGTCGCTCAAAGCCGCCTCCCAGCGGTCGAAAAGCGTGGCCGGGATCGCACCGGACTCAGCGGCCTCATCGATCTCGGAATGAATGCGCGAGCGGCATTCGGCTACCGAGTAATCGGGCATTCCCGTTGCCCGAATGGGGGCCGGATCGAGCGAGTGAAGCGACGCGAGCGCATAGGCGAGGGGGAGGCGCAGCTGTGTCCCCTCGACAGGTCGTCGTCGGTGAGGATTTCCCCGGCTGGAGCGTGGGCAACGAGCGCGCGCCCGCCGCCGATGAGGCGGACCAGGCCCGCGGGGGCGGGCACCGCGGGCAACAGGTGCCCGGCGCGATGCTCGCGCGCGAGGGCGGCCAAGACATCGAGCTGCGATTCGATCCCCAGCACGGCGCTCTTACTCGTCGGCGCCCACACGACCCAGATCCTGCCCGAGGCGTCGCGGGCGCGCACGGCGATGACGTCGTCGTTATGCCACACGGGGCCGATGACGTCGGTGAGGTCGGCATCGGGCACAGCCAGGGTGATGAGCGCCGCAAGAGCAGGGGCCGAATACGAGGTCTTCACCCTTCCACCGTAAAGGACAGGGTCGCCGCGAGGTGCCAGGGGCGTGGCGAGGTTCGCGATATTACGCCCCGTCACAGTTATCCCCAATTCCTGATTTCGGCATATGTGCGCGCAAAACCCATTAGCTTAAGAGGTAACGTCCCTCCACAAGAAGCCCGCCCATGTCCCTCACACATTCTTCTCGTCCGGCGCGCACCCTCTCGCGCGATATCGCCCATCGACTCGCCGAGCGCGATATCGACCCGAGGGCGCAGCCCGAACGCGTGCGTGCGCTCATCGCCGAGACCCTCGCTGCCGAGTCCTCTCACGAGGCGAATTCGAGTGCACGCGACGACATCGAAGCGGCGCTTCTCGACGAGTTCATCGGGCTGGGACCGCTGCAGCCCTTCCTCGATGACCCCGAGATCGAGGAAATCTGGATCGATTCGCCGACGAAGGTCTTCGTCGCGCGCGGTGGGCGCGCGGAGCTGACGACGCTGCTGCTCGATGCCGAGACCGTGCGCGACCTCGTCGAAAGAATGCTACGCAGCTCCGGGCGTCGCCTCGACCTCACCAGTCCCTTCGTGGACGCGACGCTGGCTGGGGGAGAACGCCTCCATGTCGTCATCCCACCCATCACATCGACTCACTGGGCCGTCAATATTCGCAAACACGTGGCGAAAGCGCGACGCATCGATGACCTCGTCGGGTTGGGAATGCTGGACGCCGCCGCGGCTGCGTTCGCGTCCGGATGCGTCAAAGCCGGCCTGAACATCTGCGTGTCGGGCGCAACTCAGGCGGGCAAAACCACCCTGTTGCGCGCACTCGCCGGCGATATTCCCGCGGCTGAACGCATTGTCACGTGCGAGGAGGTATTCGAGCTGCACCTGGCCAACCGTGACGTCGTGGCCTTGCAGACCCGCCCGGCGACAATCGAGGGCAGTGGTGCCATCGTCCTACGTGACCTCGTCAAAGAGACTCTGCGGATGCGCCCCGAACGCATCATCGTCGGCGAGGTTCGCGGCGCGGAATCCCTCGACATGCTCATCGCCATGAATGCCGGAGTCTCCGCCATGTCGACCGTGCACGCGAATTCGGCGCGCGACGCCCTGGCCAAACTCACCGTGCTGCCGTTGCTCGCCGGCCCGAACGTCTCGGCCGACTTCGTCATTCCCACCGTTGCCGGTGCGCTCGACCTCGTCATCCACGTCCACCGCGACGCGACGGGCAGGCGCTTCGTTCGTGAAATCGTCGCCGTTACCGGCAGACGCGAGGGCCATCACATCGAAGCCACCGAACTCTATGAATCCTCGGGCACGCGGTTGCGCCGGACGGCGGCGTCTATGGACGCCCACGACCGTTTTGCTCGCGTGGGCCTCGATCTCGACGAGCTGTTAGGCAGGTGAGGCATGGAGATCATCGTTGGACTCCTTCTCGGTGCCGGCTGCGTCCTGATATGGGCGTGGATATCGGATCCCGCCCCGCGAAAGCGTCCCAGGACGAATCGGTTCCGCGCGCTTCTCGATAGTGCGGAACTGTACCGGGTGAGCACATGGGGACTGGTGGGGATCTGTGCCCTTGCGGCATGTGCGAGCGCGCTCATGTTGGGAGCGCTCACGGGAACGCTTGCGATCGCAATGCTCGCGGCGTGCGCGGCCGCGTTCACACCGGTTGCGCTCATCCGCGCGCGGGCTCACCGAATCATCGCCCGCCGATGTGCCGTGTGGCCCCTCGCCCTCGACGACGTCGTGTCGGCCATCCGCGCCGGGTTATCCCTTGACGAGGCACTGGGACAACTCGCCGATCGCGGTCCGAGCGAACTGCGCCCTCATTTTCAGGCGTTCCGGGCTGATTTGCGAGCGGTGGGGCGCATGGGGCTCGCGCTCGATCGATTAAAGGCGCGTCTGAGCGATCCCGTCGCCGACCGCATCATCGAGGCCTTGCGGTGTGCTCACGACGTCGGCGGGCCGGATCTCGGCGTCATGCTGAGCGAATTGGCCCGCATGGTCAGACTCGACCAGCGCACGCGCGGTGAGCTGCACGCCCGCCAATCCTGGACCGTCAACGGTGCCCGACTTGCCGCTGTCGCCCCGTGGATCATCGTCATTTTGTTGTGCCTACAGCCCGAGGGCGCGACCGCCTACGCGACACCGTCGGGAGCCGGCGTTCTCATTATCGGCGCGCTCGTGTCGGCCCTGGCCTATCGGATCATGATCGCGTGCGGTCGACTACCGCGCCCACCACGCACCTTCGCCCCACGCCGGAGTGATTCCCATGATTGACCTCATCGCCGGTATCTGCTGGGGCGTCGGCCTCGCGTCGCTGTGGGCGTGGTTCCTCTCGGGACGCCCCACCCTCGTCAGCCGCGTGGCACCCTACCTGCGTGATAGCCGCACCCCGACGCGCATCGATACCTTTCCCTCGCTTGGGCGATTGTTGTGCCAGGTCGGCGAGCGGATCGTGGCAAAACTCGGCTCCACCGGGACATCCGTACTCACCCGGCAACGCCATGCCGGCCAGGTCCCCGACCTCCAATCTTTCCGTCTTGTCCAATTGACGTGGGCCGGAATCGGGGCAGCCAGCGGCTTCGCGATTGCCGTGAGCAGCACATTCACACTCGGCGCGTCGCCACTGCGCGGCGTCATTGTCACGATCGTCGGTGCCCTTGCCGGTGCTTTGGCGAAAGACTGGTGGCTGACGCGCCAGGCGCGCTCTCGCCAACGTCTCCTTATCGCCCAGGTGCCCGACGTGGCTGAACTGCTGGCGCTCGCGGTCTCGGCGGGTGAAGCCATCGGGGAGGCGATCGATCGGGTCGCTCGCGCGGCACAGGCCCCGGTGGGGCAGGAACTGGCCTCAGTCGCGGCGCGCACCCGGGCGGGAATGCCCCTTGCGCGTGCTCTCACTGAGGTGTCGCGGGCGAACGATTGCCCCGGACTGGCTCGCCTCATCGACACGACGATTCAGGCTCTTCATCGAGGGACCCCGCTCGCCCAAGTCCTGCGCGACCAGGCAGTCGACGAACGCGAGGCCGCCAGGCGCGATCTCATGGAACGCGCGGGAAAGAAGGAGATCGCCATGCTCGTCCCCGTCGTGTTTCTCATCATGCCACTCACCGTCCTCTTTGCCCTCTATCCCGGCCTGTTGGCTTTGCGTTTCACCATGTAGTCCCAAAGGAGAGATGCCATGAATCGTCAGTCGTTGCGCTTGCGTGAGGAGCGCGGAGATGTTCCCGGGTGGGTGATGGTCACCCTCATGACAGCCGCCCTCGTCATCGCGATTTGGGTGGTTGCCAAGCCGCTGCTCGTCGATCTGTTTGAACGAGCAATCACGATGGTCAGCGGTGGACTCGGCTAGGGGAGGCGGCGAAGACGGCTCGATCGTCGTCTCTCACACGCTGGTGACCGTTGTCGTCGTCGCCATTGTCGCGGCGATGCTCCAGCTTGCCGGCATCGTCTATACCCGAGCCATCGTCACCGACGCTGCGGCGGGCGGTGCCCGCGAGGCTGCACTGGTCTATTCACCGCCCGGCGCGGGCGCGCAGCGCGTGCGTGATCTGCTGGCTAGTGCGACGCCGGGCCTGAGGATTACCGGCATCACGGAACGTCGAGAGCCCTCGTCGGTCCCGGGGCGTGACTTTGTCGTCATCGAGGTCACCTACACGCTCCCGCTCGTGGGACCGTGGGGACTTTCCGGGGACGTGCACGCGCGCGGTCACGCGCTCGTCGAAAGGCGAGTGCGGTGACGGAGGGGCGAGACGAGCGGGGCGATGCCGTCATCGAATTCATCGGCGTGGCCGTCGTCGTCATCATTCCGCTCGTCTACCTCATTCTCACGTGTGCTGTGCTTCAGGCCGGCACACTCGCCGTCCACTCGGGCGCTCGCGAAGCCGAACGGATCCTCCGCGTGAATCCGCGCGATGTCGAGGCCGCATCGGTGTCGGCGCACCAGATCCTCGCCGACCAGGGGTTGAGTTCTGGGGCCACGGTCCATCTGGAGTGTCCCTCCGGGTGCGAGGGCGGAAGAATCGGGACGGTGACAGTGACGACATCCGTCCCGCTGCCGTTGATTCCCTCATTCATCCGCGCCGTCGTTCCCACCGACGTTTCCGTGAGCGCCCAGGCGGCCGTCGTTTTCGCCCCCGAGGTCGACCCGTGACCGGGCAGGCAGCACGCGTGCGCGAGGACGGATCCGTCTCGCTGCTCCTCATCACGCTCATTGCCCTCGTCGTCGCCGTCGTCTGGGTGGGGGCTGCGGCTACATCGGTCTACCTCCAACACCGGCACATCGTGTCGCTGGCAGATTCGGTGGCTGACGGGGTCGCCGCGGGCTACGACAGGCCGGCCTACTACGCGACTGGTGCCGGCGACACCCTGGCGCTGACGGACGCGTCGGTGCGTCGGCGTGCCGCAGATGTCGTCGCGCAGCTTCCCGACAGTGTTCTCGCCCACGTTCCCGATACCCACATCGTCGACGTCGGCCTCGACGGTGCCTCGCGAGTACGCGTGCGAGTTACGGCGCGTGCACATATCCTCTTCGTTCCGGAGTTTCTGTCCGAGCACCGCGTCGGTATCCCTATCGAGGCGAGCAGTACGGCCGAGATCGGGGTTGCTCGATAGCCCTCGGTTACACTGGCAGCGTGGCCACGGATTTTACGACTGAGATCGCTCGCCTTCGCTCAACACTCGCCAATATCGAGGCGGTGACGCGTCCCGACGAACTCAAAGCGGACATTGCCGATCTACAGACCCAGGCCGCTGATCCCAACCTGTGGGACGACCCGGACCATGCCCAGGCCCTGACCCAAAAGCTCTCTCATCTCCAGGCCCGCGTCGATGCCGTGGAGAGCATGGGCAATCGGATCGACGATCTCGAGACGCTCCTTGAACTCGCCGGCGAAGAGGGCGCAGAGGACGCGACCGAGATGGTCGCGGAAGCCGAGATGGAGCTCGGCGAGATCGATGCTGCGCTGCAAACGCTTGAGGTCCGCACGCTTCTGTCTGGGGAATACGACGAACGCAACGCCGTGCTCACGGTGCGTGCGGGGGCCGGCGGCGTCGATGCGGCCGATTTTGCCGAGATGCTGCTGCGCATGTACACCCGCTGGGCCGAGCGCCACGGGCACGCGGTCAAGCACCTCAACACCTCGTACGCGGAAGAGGCCGGCATTAAGTCGGCGACGATCGAGATCACAGCGCCCTACGCGTTCGGCACCCTCAGCGTGGAGGCGGGCACCCATCGTCTCGTGCGCATTAGCCCGTTCGATAACCAGGGCAGGCGCCAAACGTCATTCGCGGCCGTGGAAGTGATTCCCCTGATCGAACAGACCGACCACATCGACGTTCCCGAATCGGACCTCAAGATCGACGTTTTTCGCTCCTCGGGTCCCGGTGGCCAGTCGGTGAACACGACGGACTCCGCCGTGCGCATCACCCACCTGCCGACCGGCATCGTCGTGTCGATGCAAAACGAGAAATCGCAGATCCAAAACCGCGCCGCGGCCATACGCGTTCTTCAGTCGCGACTGCTGCAGCGCCAGCGTGACGAGGAAGCGGCGAAGAAGAAGCAGCTTGCTGGCGACGTCAAGGCCTCGTGGGGCGATCAGATGCGTTCCTACGTCCTGCATCCCTATCAGATGGTGAAAGATCTGCGGACCTCGCACGAGGCTGGCAACCCCGACGCCGTCTTCGACGGCGATATCGACGCCTTCCTCGATGCCGGTATCAGGTGGCGGACGAACTCCCAGCAGCGCGACGAGGACGACTAGGCGCCTCACCTCGGCGCGTGCGGGCGTGTCTGACTGCGCCCACGCACGTCGCCCCCTAGGGTGGACACGGCGCGGCAGTCTCCCTAACCCCTGCCCGCCACACGCCTATGATTGAGTTTGTCAACGTCACCAAGATCTACCAACGCGGTGCCAAGCCTGCGCTTGATCACGCGAATATCGGAATCGAGAAGGGCGAATTCGTCTTTCTCGTAGGTCCCTCAGGATCGGGAAAGTCGACGTTTTTGTCGCTCGTGTTGCGCGAGGAACGCGCGACCTCGGGCAAGGTCATGGTGCTGGGACGCGACGTCACGCGGATGTCGCGGTGGAAGGTCCCGCAGCTGCGCCGCCAGATCGGGACAGTGTTTCAAGATTTCCGCCTCCTTGAGGGAAAGACGGTTTTCGACAACGTCGCGTTGGCCCTCCAGGTGACGGGGCACTCGCGGTCCGACATTCGTTCCATGGTGCCGGAGGCGTTGTCGATGGTGGGACTTGACGGCAAAGAAAAGCGCATGCCGCACGAGCTTTCGGGCGGTGAACAGCAACGCGTCGCGATCGCTCGTGCGATGGTCAATCGCCCCCAGATCCTGCTGGCGGACGAGCCGACGGGTAACCTCGACCCCACGACGTCGTTGGGCATCATGAGTCTGCTCGACCACATCAACCGCACGGGGACGACCGTTGTCATGGCGACGCACGACGACGAGATCGTCGACCAGATGCGGATGCGCGTCATTGAGTTGCGCGACGGCTCGGTCATCCGCGACCAAGACCGCGGTGTCTACGGCGGATTGCGCTAGGGGAGGAAGTTTATGCGTTTGCGTTTTGTCCTCGGCCAGGTGGCGAAGGGAATGCGTCACAACCTGGCGATGACGATCTCCGTCATCCTCGTCACCTGCGTGTCCTTGCTGTTCGTTGGCACGGGTGTTCTCACCCAAATGCAGGTCGGCAAGATTCAGGATCAGTGGTACTCGCGCGTCGAGGTCTCCGTCTACATGTGCGTCGAGGGCGATCCGACGCCCGCCTGTGATTCACAGTCGGCGACATCGGAGCAAGTCACGGCCGTCGAGGAGCGCCTGAAGTCGCCGGAGCTGCGCGAGTTCGTCAAGAGCGTGACCCACGTGAGCAGCGCTGATGCGTATGCGCAGTTCCGCGAGCAAATCGGTGACACGACACTGGGACAGCTGACCACCGAAGACATGCTGCCCGAGTCGTTCCGAGTGGCCATGAAGAACCCCAAGGACTACGACGTCATCTCGTCCGAGGTGTCGGGAATGCCCGGCGTGCAATCGGTCCAGGATCAGCGTCAGGTCGTCGAGCCCCTTCTGCGCACACTGAATCGGGCGACGGTGATGGCTTGGGGACTCGCGGGCGTGATGATGATCGCGGCGCTGCTGCTCATCACGACGACGATTCGCCTCTCGGCTCTATCGCGTAAGCGCGAAACGACGGTCATGCGCTACGTTGGTGCGTCGAACTTGTTCATTCAGCTGCCCTTCATGATTGAGGGGGCGCTGGCCGCCCTCGTCGGTGCAGGGTTGGCGGTTGCTGGCTTGTGGGCCGGGCTGCACTTCGTCGTCGGGGGGTGGATTGCCCCCGCGATGCCCTACATCAACGTCGTCGGCGCGAGCGATCTCCTTATTGTCGGCCCCGTGCTCGTTGCCGCCGCGATCCTCGTGGCTCTCGTGGCGTCCATGGTGTCGCTGGCCAAATACACGAAGGCGTAAGGAGGTTCCATGCGTCGCAGGATGTTCATTCGCTCGGGTGTCACGCTCGGCCTGGTGCTGTCGTTGAGCGGGGCGTCGTGGTTGTGTAGCTCCGGGGCCCTCGCCGATGCGCGCGACGACCAGGTCGCGCGCGAACAGCGCGCGGCATCCGAGGCAGATAAGGCGCGCTCGGAGCTGGAGGGCATTAACTCTGATCTGGCTGAGGCCGTCTTGCGTGTCTCCGAGTTGTCCGATCAGCTTGACGCGGCGCAGGTGGCCCAGAGCGAGGCAGAAGCGCAGCTGGCGGCCGCTCAGCGCACCCATCAGGCGACGCTCGATCAACTTCACGTTGCCCAGGCCAACCTGGATGCGGCACAGGAGGCGATCGCCGCCGACGAGCAGCAGAGTGCCCATGAGCGCGAGGCGATCAGCACGCTGGCGCGCACGGAGTACCTCTCGCGCGGTGAACGCGGTCCCCTGACCCTGCTGCTCGAGTCCAAAACAACGGCCGATTTCGCCGCCACCGCCCAGGCTGCCGGGATGGCTGCCAATGTCCATGCCCGCGAGATGAACGCCGCCGAGCGACGTCTATCCCGTGCACGCGCTCAGCGGGCGCGCCAGAGCGCGCTCACCGATCAGATCCAGGATCTGGAAGCGACGGCGAAGACTCAGGTCGCCGCCGCGGATGAGGCACGTGAAAAAGCCGAGCAGGCGACACAGCGCGTGGCCGACCTCAAGACGTCGGCGCAGGCGGCTCAGGCCGATCTCGAAACGAAGAAGGCGTCGCTGCAAGACGACCTTGCACGTGCCGAAGCCGAGGCCGAGCAGGCGAAGGCCGAGATCGCCAAGATCGACGAAGAGAACCGTCGCCAGGCTGAGGCCGCCGCGCAATTGGCAGCCCAGCAACAGGCGCAGCCGGCCAACCCGACACCCGGCACCACGACGACGCATGGCTCATCGATATTCGCTTCGCCACTACACCACGCCCTTGTGATCACGTCTCCATATGGCTATCGCATCCACCCGCTCCTGGGATATCGCAAGCTCCACATGGGCGTCGATCTGGCCTCGGCGTGCGGCGAACAACAATTCGCTTCGGCTGCCGGGCGTGTCGTGTCGACCCGCTACGAGGGCGCTGGCGGCAACACTGTGACGATCAACCACGGCCTCATCGACGGGATCTCGTGGGTGACGACGTATCGGCACATGTCGGCATTTGCCGTGAGCCCGGGCCAGACCGTCAGCCAGGGACAGCTCATCGGTTACACGGGCGCGACCGGCGGCGTCACGGGATGCCACGTGCACTTCGAGATCTGGAAGAACGGGTCGACCATCGACCCCATGGGAATGCTCTAGGACGGATCATGCCCAAATCCTGGAAGAAGCCGAAGCCCACCGAAGGCGAGAAGGCAAAAGCCCGCTCGGATGCCAAGAAGGTCATCGCGACTAATCGACGCGCCCGCCACGACTACTTCATCGAAGACACCATCGAGGCCGGACTCGCCCTCATGGGAACCGAGGTGAAGGCGCTGCGGATGGGGCGGGCCTCGATTGGCGAGGCCTGGGTGGATTTCGACGGCGGTGAGGCGTGGCTCCAGCACGCTCACATCCCCGAGTACCTCAACGGCTCGTGGACGAATCATTCTCCCACGCGCAAACGCAAACTGTTGCTGCACCGGGCAGAATGCATCAAGCTCGTGCAGCGTTCGCAGGCGAAGGGATACACCGTCGTCCCGCTCGAGCTCTACTTCATTCGCGGCTATGTCAAGGTGACGATTGCGCTGGCGCGCGGGAAACAGGACTGGGACAAGCGCCAGGCTCTGCGCGAGGCGCAGGACAAGCGCGAAGCCGAGCGGGCGATGCGCGAATACAACCGATAGCGAGGCCTATGCGCGGGAACTGTGGCTCGCACGACGTGGCGGGTGTGACCGGAGCTCTGTCCGGCCACACCCGCCACGTCGTTAACGGTGCGAATTAGCTGATGACGTTTCTGTCGAAGAGGTCGTCGGACAGCCCGAATGCGTGGTGGAGCACCTGGGAGGGATGAACGGCTTTGGCTCCCGAGCCCTTGCGGATGTGCCAGCGGCACGGTTCCGCCTCACACACGGCGATGGCAGGATTCTCGTCCTGAATAAAGTCGAACAGCGGCTTGCCCATGGCCTGGGCAATGTCGTATTTCTCCTTCTTCAGTCCGTACGTGCCCGCCATGCCGCAGCAGGCACGCCCTGATTCCTTAACGGTGACCCCGGGGATCGCCTCCATGACGCGGATTGCCGGCTGGCCGATGTATTGACTCTTGACCTGACATGACTGGTGGTAGGGCAACACGGTGTCGGGCATGGGACGCAGCAGCTCGGTGGGGAAGTCACCCGAGTCGAGCAGTTCGGCGACGAACTCGGTGAACTCCCGCATGCGGGAACTGACGTTGACCAACCGCTCGTCGGTGATACCCATGACTTCGCGCGCTTCGTGCTTCATCATTCCCGCGCACGAGCCGGCCACACCGACGATGGGGATCTCGTCGCCGTCCTCGCCCAGCTGAGCGCCTGCCGCGATGAGCTGATCGCACAGCTGGAGCGTTTGCTTTGCCGCCGACTCAAACAGGCCATTCGACTTCGCCGCCTGACCGCAGCAGCCCTGCTTCGGCACGGTCACGGTATAGCCGAGGAACTCGAGGACTTCGATCGCCTTCTTTGAGGCATCGACCTCGAAATTTGAGCCCGCGCACCCGTGGAAGAAAATAACGGGCCCGCGCGAACCGGCGGCAGGAGCGACCGGCTCATCGCGTCGGCGCAGCCATCCGCGCAAGGACTGCGTGGGTGCGTGGGGCATCGGGGCATCCCTGTGAATGCCGACCGTCTTCTCGATGGCCACGCGCAGCGGCTTGACCTGCAAAGCCGCGTTCGCGACCGGCGCGACCGGATGCATCGCTGCGCCCATGAGCTGGGTGTTGGAGATGAGGCGGTCACGCAGCGGCATGTGATCGGCCTTGGCGACGGCGATCGCCTGCGTGTTCAGCTCGGCGATCTTGACCCCTTGCGGGCACACGAGCGTGCACGTCCCGCACATGGAGCACAGGTCGACGCTGGCGTCCCCGAGGCACCATTGCGGAAGCGCTCGGCCTGGGGGCCGACGTATTTGGGGCCGGGGAACAGGGGAGTAGCCTCGAGAACCGGACACTGCGTCTCGCAGATCGTGCACTTGACGCAGCAGTCGAGGCTTGCCCGCGAGAGCGTATGGCCAGCGAATTCGAGAGCGTTCTCGCTCATTGGTCCTCCTTCATCGAGCTAGCGGTGGCGACCGCGGCGACAGCAGACGCGAGGGCAATCCCCTCGCCAGACTTCTCGTCCCACCGAGACGATCCCGCGAGCAGCGATCCGGCGACGCAGAGATTCTCGTAGACGACGTGGCCGTCCTCGGTGCACGCTCGCATGTCCGAGCCGGTGCGGACACCGACGCTAAACAGAGGCTGTTCCTCACCCCAATAGTCCCCGTGAACGAGGGCGCCGTCGGGGGTGATGAGAGGGAGGCCGAAGATCGACTCCCGAACTCGGCCATGTGAGGTCACCTCGAGCGCGCCCGATTCAAATCCACCGCCCGCATAGATGATGACGTCGGCGGGATAATCGACGTCGCGACCAGCCGCGTGGGTGCGGATCGAACTCACGCGAGAATCGGCGGCGTCGAAGCCGATAACTTTCGCACCCTGGACGAGGCGGATCCGACGCCGAGTGCACAGAGCGCGAAGAGCCTCGTTGAGCCGCATTCCGGGGATCGAGGGAGGCAGGCCGGGGATCTCGAACACCTCGCGCCCGACAAGCTCGCGCAGGCGCTCATGGACGTTTCGGCGTCTTCAGACCGAGCACAGCCGGCAGGCCGATGGGCCCGGCGCCGGGAATCTTGGCGAGCGCCCAGGCAAGACGGCGCACACACCTCGTCCCGATCGAGCGCACGAGCGAAGGTCACCGCGGACGAGTCGCACTCGCCGTCGCGGACCTCGAAATCGATCCAGCAGGCTCTTGCGCTCACGCGTCCGCCGTCGGGGGTCATCTGGCGTTCGAGGTTGCCGGCGATGAGCTCGGGGTAGAAATCCTTATATTGCCTGATACCGACAATGCTCAGGTCAAGGCCATCGCGCAGAATGCCGCTGGCCATCGACGGCTGGTAGAGGGCAGTCGGGCGCATCGCGCCGACGACGCTCGGCAATGCGACGTTATGCTCGCCATCGCCGTGGAGCAGATCCGGCAGCGTCCGCTGAATCCAGTCGATTCCCTCGGCCAGCGCCGCGGTTCCCGTGACCGCATAGGGTGTGGGGTCCTGGCGGGTCCCGGCTGCCTCGAGAGGATTGTCGACCCGCTCGGGCGCGTATCCGAGGACGTCAATGGTGCCTGCGAGAGCTGGAGCCCTCCCAGACCCATCGTGACGATCGTCGTGTCGAAACCGGCCTCGTCGAGGCGCAGCGCGGCCGTCAGGCCGGCGAGTCCCGAACCGATGACTATTGCCGTGCTCATTTGATGTCCTCCCTGCCATCCATGGCGTCCGTGTCGGACAAGTCGGGAATTGCCGGTCCCGTATCGGTGGGGTTCGGCAGATGCTCAATGTCGAAGATTCCGTGGAAAATCCAGTTATCCAGTGCGGTCTGGCGGACCTGCTGGCCGTAGAGGATGGGCCACAGGCCGATCCACCGGTTCTTCAGGAACAGCCGCAACAGCCGGGTGGCCTCCTCGGCAGTCATCTTGTGGCAGGTTGTCGTCAGCCCGGCGGCGCGCATCGAGCAGAATCCGCCCTGACACGGCCCCATTCCCAGCCGCAATTGGCGGCGCAGGTCGTCAAGCTGGAAATCGTCTTCGCTGGCCATGAGATCGACGAACATCGACTTCGTCATGAGTTCGCATTCGCAAATGACCGGATCGTCCAGGCGATCCTTCTCGCGTTCACCCAGGCGATGAGTGACGAGATAGTTGTGACCGGCTGTCGACTTCGGCACCTCTTCGTCAGCTGTGCGGCACGGGTTCGACGTGCCGAGCTGGCGTTCCATCTCGTCGACGGCGTTCTTGGCCATGAGCCGATACGTCGTCAGCTTGCCGCCCGAGATCGTGATCATTCCCCGCAGGCCGTCCCGATCGGCGTGATCGAGGATCGACATTCCACGCGACATGTGGCGGGTGTCGCCTGCGGCGACGCGCCTGTCCTTGACGAGCGGGCGAGCCCCCGCCCACGCGTGGACAGCGCGCTGCTTGCGGAAACCGGGAATGAGCGCCTCGCCCGCATCCAGCATCTGCTGGACCTCGTCGTAGGGAATGGCCAGCCGGTCGGCGTCCTCGACCTTCTTGTCGGTTGTCCCGATGATCGACACCGTGTGAACGGGCACGAGGATGTCTCCGTCGGCCGGGTAGATGCATCGGTTGATCACCCGGTTGACCAGGCGGTGATTCATCGCGATCATGATCCCGCGCCCGGCGACGACCTCGACGTCGTGACACCCGGCCATTTCGGCGACGTGACCGGACCACGGACCGGCGGCGTTGAGGACGAATCGGGTATCGATCCGGATCTCCTCGCCGTTGCGGTCCTCACAGATGACCGCGCGCACATTGTCATCGTGCGTAACGATGTCGGTAACCCGGGTATAGGTGAGGATCTCGGCGCCGTATTCCTGTGCCGAATGAGCGGCGCCCCACATCATCTGCCAGCCGTCAACAGTGCCGTCGTGGACGGTGAAGGCGCGGGTGATGCCGGGATTGAGCCGGGGTTCGAGGGCAAGCGCGCGGTCGAGGGAGATCTCCTCAGCGGGAACGCGCGCCTTGACGGCTCCCGCGGCGAACTTGTCGGCAAAATCAAGGGGATCGCCCGGGGTGCAGACGAACATCCCTCCGGTTTCTTCCACGGCATCCGCGTGAATACGCGCGACGATGTCGCGTTCTTCGGCGCATTCCGTGGCTGAGCGCGGGTCCGAGACGACGTAGCGTCCGCCCGAATGCAGAAGACCGTGGTAACGCCCCGATGTGCCCTGGCCGATATCGGCGCGATCAACCATGATCACCGAGTATCCACGCATGGCGGCATCTCTGGCACATCCTGTTCCGGTTGCTCCGCCGCCGATGACGACGACGTCAGCTTCCCTTCTGTCCATGGTCTCGAGGCACCCCCTTGGGCTCAGCAGGTAGTCAACGAACAGTGTGCGTGCGCCCTAGCACGCGTCTGCTCACCTCTAGGTTAGGCGCCGATCGTGGCGGTTACGGCAAAAAACCGCCTCGCTGGACCAACGTGCGTGCCCGAAATGACGCAGTTGCACCGTTGCGCGCAAGCTTAGGGCGTCCTACGTTCGTGCATGCTCGACGTGGAACGCCTGCGGGATTTTACCCGTCGAGCGTATCGATGAGCCAGGCGCGAATAGCGGTGGCGGCGGCGCCCCGGGCCCAGAAATCGAAGGTGTCAGGTCGCATAGTCAGCTCGATACCCGTGTTGACGGGATCGCGCAGATCGCTCAAGGCGGCGTCAATGTCACCTAATCCCCAGGTCAGGATGCCGGCGAGTTCGCCGGTGAGCGAGAGTGCCTCGGCCACGGTGACATCGACGATGATGGCCAGCAGTCGGGCAAGGTAGACGAAGGCGTTGTCGAGAACCTCCCGCGCCCCAGAGATGTCGGCGTCGAGGCAGCTCTTCAACCAGGCCACCTGAGGGTCGGCGGTGATGCCAGGCACTGAGGAGGCGACGCGAGGGCGCAGGTCAGGCAGCTGCGAGGCCGGACACGCCTCGCGAACGGCCTCGACGAGAGCGCCCAGATTGAGCACGGCAGCGGCACAGCCGCGATGCCCGAGCCAACACGTACGCGGCGAGTCGGCGGCTAGCGGAAGGTGCCCGATGAAACCGAGTTGAGTCTCGCGCCGATGAAGGATGCGTCCGTGGTGAATAACGACGTGCCCGACACCGGCGCCGAGCGTGATCGACGAGAAATTGTCGAAGCTGCGTCCGAGTCCAAACCACTGTTCCCAGCGGCCGATCGCTTCGACGTCATTGACGAAGGTTACCGGTGCCAGGCACCCGGCCTCACGAAGGAGGCGGCCGGCGTCAGTGTTTCCCCACCCCAGGTAGCCGGCCTCGATGACGCGCCCGTCGGCATAGACGCGACCACCGATCGAGATGCCCACGTGGTCGGGCGTGTGTGGGCTGACCCGTTCAATGGCGCGTGCGGTCTGCGCCATGACCGCCTCGGGCGAGCGGTCTCTCAGAGCACATTCGTATTGGTCTTCCTGGTGGCACGTCAGCGACGTGCGCACCGCGTACACGTGGTCGCCCGTGAGTTTGACGCCGACGAACGTTCGCGGCGAGGGGGAGGGGATGAGGACGTGGGTCGGGCGTCCGGTGGCGTGCGGGTTGGGTTCGGGGGATCCCTCAACGACGATGTCGCGTGTTAGGAGTAGGCGTTGGATTCGGGTCATCGACGGAGCCGACAGTTGCAGGCGCCGCGAGAGATCGGTGCGGGTTAGGGGACCGCGGGCGATGACTTCGGCTGCAAACGCGCACGTCGAGTCATCGAGCAGGCGGGACATGGAGGAACTCCTTCATCTTGTGCGCGGCGTCACATTTCCCTTAGTGTACATCGTGACCGCTACGGGTTAATTTAGTAACGAAACAAAGATGTGATTTCTCGATCAAGGAGGCTCGACGTGTCAACACGTACGCAGGCATGGCATCTGCGCGCAGGCGGTACCTCGCTCATTGTCGACACGATTGGGCAGTTCTGTCCCCGCGTGAGCTATTGGGGCCCCGAGGTTGGCGACGATCCAGCCGTTGTCGAGGCCGTGCTCGAGTCGCAGGGCCTTTCGGTTCCCTCCGGCACGTGCGACATCCCTCTTCGGGTGGGTGTCCTTCCGGAAGAATCCGCCGGGTGGCTGGGCGAGCCTGGCATCATGCTCACCCGCGGAGGCCGGCTCATCCCTGTGAAGCTGCATACGACGCGGGTGGAATCGGGTGGAGCGGACGATTCGCCGTGGCCGCTCGATGGTCCCGAGGGACAGCAGGTGGGGGCGTGGTTGTGGGCCGACGTCACGGATGCCACGGCCAAGATTGAGGGACGCATTGAAATCCAGGTGACTCCCTCGGGCATCGTCCGGCAGCGCGCTCACATCCGCAACAGCGGTGACGAACCCCTCGGTGTTGCCCGCCTCGTTCCTACGTTGCCGCTGCCAACGACGCTCACCCAGATCGTCGACCAGGCCGGTCGCCACCTGCGTGAACGCCAAACGCAGATGCACGAGGCGACGATTGGTGTTCACCACCGCCCGACGCGCGGGGCGCGCAATCACAATGCCTCGACGATCCTCGGGGCGGCCGTTGCCGGCGCCAACGCTCGCCAGGGCCGCGTCGCCTATGGGCACGTGGAGTGGTCGGGCAATGTGGATCAGTGGGTCGAGCGCACCCCATTTGGCCACCTCGTCCTTGCCGGTGGCGAGCTGCTCATGCCGGGCGAGATCGAGCTGGCTCGGGGCGAAACCTACAGCTCGCCGTGGCTGAGCGCGACATGGGGCGACGGATTCGATGCGGCGAGCGCGAAGTTCCACAGCTATGTCCGCGGCTTCACCGCGCACCCCAGCAGGCCGCGTCCCGTCACGTTGAACGCCTGGGAAGCCGTGTACTTCGCGCAAACCTTTGAGGGCCTGTCGGAATTGGCTCGACTTGCCGCCGAGGTGGGGGTTGAGCGTTTTGTCCTTGACGACGGTTGGTTCGGCTCGCGCCGCGACGACCGCTCCGGGCTTGGGGACTGGCAGGTCTCGGAGGACGTCTGGCCCGACGGACTGCAGCCGCTCGCGCGCATGGTGCACGATCTCGGGATGGAGTTCGGGCTGTGGTTTGAACCCGAGATGCTCAATATGGATTCCGAGATCGCGCGTGCGCACCCCGAGTGGATCATGGGTCCGCGGGATCGCGAGCCGCTCGAGAGCCGTCATCAGCAGGTTCTCAATCTCACCGCCCCCGGCGTCGTGGACTACCTGGAAGATGCGATCTCACGCCTCGTTAGTGAGGTGGGGATCGACTACATCAAGTGGGACTACAACCGGGATCTGCTCGAAGCCTACGATCGCATCGGCGGCGGATACGCCGTTCATGGCCAGACCGTTGCTCTCTACGCCCTGCTCGATCGTCTCCACGAGCGGTTCCCCGATCTCGAGATCGAATCGTGCGCCGGTGGCGGCGGGCGTGTCGACCTCGGGATTATGCGTCGGGCTCAGCGCATTTGGGGCTCTGACTGCATCGATCCGCTCGAGCGTCAGATCATTCAGGCGGGTACGTCGTTGCTGTTGCCGGCTGAACTCATCGGCTCCCACATCGCATCCCCGACCTCGCACACGACTGGACGCACCCAGAATCTTCAGTTCCGCTGCCTCAACGCGCAGTTCTATCACCTGGGCATCGAGTGGGATCTGCGGCGTGCCAGCGAGGTCGAGCGCGCGGAACTCGCGGCATGGGTCGCAGCCCACAAGAATATCCGCGACGTCTCGCACACGGGCTCGCTGGTCACAGGTCTCCAGCCCGATGACGCGACGCGTGTCGTCGGTGCTGTCGCCGAGGACGGTGCACAGGCCTACTACGTCGTCATCCAGACCCGGACGAGTGCCTCGCGTCCTGCCGGCATTCTCACGCTACCCGGACTCGACCCGGATGGAATGTACCGGATTGAGGCACCGATCATCGCGAACAACGCCGTGGTTGGGCTTCCCCCCGATCACGGTGGCCACGGCTCGACGCTTGCGGGTGCGCCCGCGTGGTGGGCGAGCGGTGTCATCGCGTCGGGAGCGTTCCTCGCTGAGGTCGGTGTCGCCGGTCCCATCGTCAATCCCGAGCGCGCGGTTCTTCTCCGCGCCACTCGGCTCTAGCTCGCCCTGAGCCGCCGGCTCAGGATGAACCCCCAAGAAGATTAGGAGTACCTTATGGCTCGCACCGCCCCCCCTGCCGGCACAGTCGCCGGCAGCACAGGTGGGAGAAAGCGCAGGATCCCGCTAAGTGGGGATTTTCGCACGGCTCTCATTTTTCTCTTGCCGGCAACCATTGGACTCGTCGTGTTCTACGTCATCCCGGCGATCCGCGGCTTCTACTTCAGCTTCACCGACTACTCGGTGTTGCAGCCGCCGCGCTGGGTCGGAGGCGAGAACTACGCTCGGCTGGTTTCTGACCCGCTGTTTTGGAACGCCCTGTGGGTGACGATCTATTACGTCGTGCTCAACATTGGGTTCCAAACGATCATCGCCATCGGTCTGGCGATGCTCATGCACCGACTGACAAAGTCGACGTTGATTCGCGGTATGGCGCTGTTGCCGTACTTCATCGCTAACGTCGTCATCGCGCTCGTGTGGTACTTCATGATGGACTACGAGATCGGTATCGTGAACATCGTCCTTGAGGCGATACCGGGATTCGACCGGGTCGCGTTCTTCGGTGAGTCGATGTGGGCGATCCCGACGGTCGCGTTCATCAACATCTGGCGCCACATGGGCTATACCGCCCTGCTGCTGTTCGCTGGTTTGCAGACGATTTCGCCGTCCCTCTACGAGGCGGCCAGCCTCGACGGAGCCTCTGAGACGCGTCAGTTCTTCTCGGTGACATTGCCGTCGCTGCGACCCGTCCTCGCGATGGTTCTCGTCGTCACCGTGACCGGATCGTTCCAGATCTTCGACACGATTGCCGTGACCACAAAGGGTGGTCCGGTGAACGCGACGCGAGTTCTGTACTTCTACATTTACGATCTCGCCTTTGGCCAGCTTGACTTCGGCTACGCTTCGGCCCTGGCCATCGTGTTGTTCGCCATCCTCATGATCGCCGCGGTGGTTCAGCTGAAGCTCATGCGCGCCGATGAATCCGACGAGTTGTAGGAGGTGTCACGCTATGGCTATTCAAACGAAGCGCAGCGCCGAAGCTAAGGCGCTGGCCAGGCAGCACAACGGCCCGCGTAAGACGGTCGGGCACTGGGTGGCATGGGCCTGCCTCATCGCCATTCTCGTCATTACCCTCGTTCCCTTCTACTGGATGCTGCGCACGTCGCTGTCGTCCATGCAGGGGCTGTCGTCGGATCCGGGCTCGATCCTGCCGGTCGATTTCACTCTCGACGCCTACCGGCGCGTGTTCGGTTTGGTGGATCTGAAGGAGAACCTCGCTCAAGGTGGAGCGGGCGCCGCGATGAACTTCTGGCTCTACCTGCGCAACTCGGCGATTGTCGCGACGGTTGTCATGGCGGGGCAGACGCTGTTCTCGGCGATGGCCGCCTACGCGTTCTCGCGTCTGCAGTGGAAGGGCCGCAATCTTGTGTTCACCTTCTTCCTGTCGGCCCTGATGATCCCGTCGATCTTCACGACGATTCCGAACTTCGTTCTCATCAAGGACCTCGGACTGCTCAACACCTTCGCCGGTATCGTGGCTCCGACGTTCTTCATGACGCCGTTCGCCATCTTCTTCCTGCGCCAGTTCTTCCTCGCGATTCCGCGTGAGGTCGAAGAGGCGGCGCGGATCGACGGCGCATCCAGCATGGGCGTGTTCTTCAAGGTCATCGTGCCGATGGCGAAAGCACCGATCACGACGCTGGCGGTGCTTACCTTCATTACGGCGTGGAACGACTACCTGTGGCCCTTGCTCGTCGGTCAGCGCGAAGAGGTCCGCGTCCTCACGGTGGCGCTGGGTATCTTCCGCTCGCAGACGCCGCAGGGTTCGCCCGACTGGGCAGGCCTCATGGCCGGCGCGCTCATGGCGGCCGTGCCGATCATCATCCTCTTCCTCATCCTGGGGAAGCAGATCGTCAACAACCTCGGCTTCTCGGGCCTGAAGTAAGTAGGGAGGAAGACTCATGCGACTGAAAAGACTCGCCGCCGCCTCCTCAATCGCGGCCCTCGCGGTAGGAGCGCTGACGGCCTGCACCGGCGAAGCCGGTGCCAGTGGTGACAAGGTGACACTGAAATACTGGCTGTGGGACTCCGCCCAGATGCCCGCCTATCAGACGTGCATCGATGATTTCGAGAAGGAGCACCCCAACATTGAGGTGAACCTCGAGCAGTACGGCTGGGACGACTACTGGACTCAGATCACCGCCGGCATGGTTGCCGAGGCCGCTCCCGACGTGTTCATCGATCACACGAGCCAATTCGGCAAGTTCATGGGGTACGACCAGCTTCTCGACCTCAAGCCCTACATCGAGCGCGACAAGGTCGATTTGGGACAGTACGAACCCGGTCTGGCCGACATGTGGAAAGCGCCCGATGGGGGCATGTACGGTCTGCCGAAGGACTGGGACTCCGAAGCTGTCTTCTACAACGAGAAGATGGTGGCCGATGCGGGATACACGAAAGAGGACCTGTGGAACCTCACGTGGAACCCCGATGACGGGGGAACCTTCGAGAAGTTCATCGCCCACCTGACGATCGACAAGAACGGCGTGCGCGGGGATGAACCGGGGTTCGACAAGAACAACGTCGAAACCTACGGATTCTCGTTCAACGACTCCGGTGCCGGTTACGGGCAGACCCAGTGGTCGCCGTTCTTGCTGACGACCGGATGGACGTATGCGGATAAGAATCCGTGGGGCACGAAGTGGAACTACGCCGATCCGCGGTTCAAGAAGACCCTGCAGTGGTACTACTCGCTGATCGAGAAGGGGTACATGCCGTCGCTGGCTCAGGTGACCTCAGGTATCGGCGCGCTCGATTCCATCAAGGCGGGTGCTTACGCCACGCTGGTTGAGGGCTCGTGGAACACGGCCAACGTCAAGGACGCTGCGGCGAAGTTGCAGGTCATGCCGACCCCGATCGGTGTGAACGGCAAGCGTGCCTCCGTTATCAATTCCGTCGGCGATTCCATCTACAAGGGCACACGGCATCCGGAAGAGGCGTGGGAGTTTGTCAAGTACATGGCAACCCCGCAGTGCCAGAACAAGGTTGCGGAGTACGCCATCGTGTTCCCGTCGATTTCCGAATCGTCGAAGCTGGCGGTGAGCGCCTTCGAGAAGAACGGCTTCGACGCCAAGGCGTTCTCGACCCACATGGAAGAGGGCACGGGCGTGACGTCGCCCGTGACCGATCGGTGGGCCCAGCTGGTATCGATCATGCAGCCCGTCACCGACGAGATCATGTCCGGCGGTAGCGTCGACACCCTCGATCAAGCTGCCGCTCGTGTGAACGAGACGATGAAGAAGTCGATCGGAGTCACCGACAAGAAGAAGGAATAGGACTATCCCTCCTCCTCCCTCACGCGGTGGGACTCGGCCTGAGGCCGGGTCCCACCGCTTTTTTGTTGTGTTTGTGGGTGTGTTGTGTGGTGTGTGCGTGGTCACGTGGTTTTGGTTTGACGGGTGGGGGTGGGGTGGGTAGTGTTTATGCCTGTTGCGCCGTTGAGGGCTTGGCCGGGACTGGTTCTTGTGGATCGGTTGGTGTGGTTGGGTTTCTTGGGTGTGTGGCCTTGTCTGTGGCTGGTCTCCGTGTTTGGGGGTTGGTTGTGGGTGTGGGTGTGTTGTTTGTGTTCTCAACAGTGTGTCGAGTGTTTATGCTTGTTTGGGTACTCGGCCTGACTGTTGCGCTGGTTGTTTGGTTTGGTTGATGCGTGCTCTTTTGTGGGGTGTGTGTTGGCTGGCTGGGTGGTTGGTGTGGTGGTTGTGGTTGGGTAGTCGTTTTATGGTTGGGATCGACTGGTTCTGGCTGGCGTGTGGCTCTGGGGTGTGCTTGCTCTTGTGTGGGTGGGTGTGTTTTGGGGTTGTGTGTTGGTTGGGGTTGGTTTTTTCTGTTTTGTTTTGTTTGGAGAGTTTGATCCTGGCTCAGGACGAACGCTGGCGGCGTGCTTAACACATGCAAGTCGAACGGGATCCGCGTGGCGCTTGTCGTCGTGTGGTGAGAGTGGCGAACGGGTGAGTAACACGTGAGTAACCTGCCCTCTTCTTCGGGATAACTGCAAGAAATTGTGGCTAATACTGGATATTCTGGCCTTGTCGCATGGTGGGGTTGGGAAAGGTTTTTTCTGGTGGGGGATGGGCTCGCGGTCTATCAGCTTGTTGGTGGGGTGATGGCTTACCAAGGCTTTGACGGGTAGCCGGCCTGAGAGGGTGGTCGGTCACACTGGGACTGAGATACGGCCCAGACTCCTACGGGAGGCAGCAGTGGGGAATTTTGCACAATGGACGCAAGTCTGATGCAGCGACGCCGCGTGGGGTGACGGCCTTCGGGTTGTAAACCTCTTTCGCTCATGGTCTAGGCGCATCTTCGGGTGTGTTGAGTTGAGTGGGTAAAGAAGCGCCGGCTAACTACGTGCCAGCAGCCGCGGTAATACGTAGGGCGCGAGCGTTGTCCGGAATTATTGGGCGTAAAGAGCTCGTAGGCGGTTTGTCGCGTCTGTCGTGAAAACTAGGGGCTTAACCTCTAGCTTGCGGTGGGTACGGGCAGGCTTGAGTGCAGTAGGGGAGATTGGAATTCCTGGTGTAGCGGTGGAATGCGCAGATATCAGGAGGAATACCGGTGGCGAAGGCGGGTCTCTGGGCTGTTACTGACGCTGAGGAGCGAAAGCATGGGGAGCGAACAGGATTAGATACCCTGGTAGTCCATGCTGTAAACGTTGGGCACTAGGTGTGGGGGCTGTTGTGGTTTCTGCGCCGTAGCTAACGCATTAAGTGCCCCGCCTGGGGAGTACGGCCGCAAGGCTAAAACTCAAAGGAATTGACGGGGGCCCGCACAAGCGGCGGAGCATGCGGATTAATTCGATGCAACGCGAAGAACCTTACCAAGGCTTGACATGCACCGGATCGGTCCAGAGATGGGTTTTCCTTCGGGTCGGTGTGCAGGTGGTGCATGGTTGTCGTCAGCTCGTGTCGTGAGATGTTGGGTTAAGTCCCGCAACGAGCGCAACCCTTGTCCTATGTTGCCAGCACGTTGTGGTGGGGACTCGTGGGAGACTGCCGGGGTTAACTCGGAGGAAGGTGGGGATGACGTCAAATCATCATGCCCCTTATGTCTTGGGCTTCACGCATGCTACAATGGCGTCTACAGTGTGTTGCGATACCGTGAGGTGGAGCGAATCACTTAAAGGGCGTCTTAGTTCGGATCGGGGTCTGCAACTCGACCCCGTGAAGGTGGAGTCGCTAGTAATCGCAGATCAGCAACGCTGCGGTGAATACGTTCTCGGGCCTTGTACACACCGCCCGTCACGTCACGAAAGTTGGTAACACCCGAAGCCTGCGGCCTAACCGCGTTTGTGGGGGGAGTGGTCGAAGGTGGGACTAGCGATTGGGACGAAGTCGTAACAAGGTAGCCGTACCGGAAGGTGCGGCTGGATCACCTCCTTTCTAGGGAGAATTTTTTTGGTTATACACAACATCATCTTAGTGATGGCGCCTGGTCTTGTTAGGGGTTGGGTGTTGTTGTTGGGGTGGTTTGGGTGTGGATGCTCGGCATGCTGTTGGGTGTAGGGACAACACGTCTGTGCACTGCTGATAGTTCCCTGTTGTTCCGTGTGTCGCCTTGATTGGTGGCGTGCGGGTGTGGGGTGACCGTGGTTGGTGGTGTGTGTTGTTGGCTTCGCTTGTGACTGGTCTCGTTGTTGGGGTTGGTTGTGGGTGTGGGTGTGGTGTTTGTGTGTTGGATAGTGTGTGTGAGTGTCTTTGTGATGCTTGTTTAGCGAGTTTGTTCTTGTTTGTTTTTGGTTTGTTGTGTTTGTTGGTATGGGCGTTTGGTGGATGCCTTGGTACCAGGTGCCGATGAAGGACGTTGCGGCCGGCGATAGCCCCGGGGAGTTGGCGAGTGAGTGTTGATCCGGGGGTTTCCGAATGGGGGAACCTAGCCCGAGTTGTGTCGGGTTGCCACAGGGTGAATTGATAGTCTTGTGGTGGGTGACGTAGGGAAGTGAAACATCTTAGTACCTACAGGAAAAGATATTCCGTGAGTAGTGGCGAGCGAAAGCGGATGATGGCTAAACCGTGTGTGTGTGATACTCGGCAGGGGTTGCATGTGCGGTGTTGTGGGGTCTGCTTGTTGGTTGCTGCCGTGGCCAAGATCCTATCGGACGGTTGAGGTGAAACAGTTGGGATGCTGTACCGGAGTGCGTGAGAGTCGTGTAGCTGGTTGATCGTTTGGTGGGGTTTGAGTGGTGTCCCCGAGTAGCGCGGGGCTCGTGGAATCTCGTGTGAATCTGCCCAGACCACTGGGTAAGCCTGAATACGTCCTGGTGACCGATAGTGGATTAGTACCGTGAGGGAATGGTGAAAAGTACCCCGGGAGGGGAGTGAAAGAGTTCTTGAAACCAAGCGTCTGCAAGCCGTCAGAGCCTGCCTGTGTGGTGGGTGGTGGCGTGCCTTTTGAAGAATGAGCCTGCGAGTTATGATGCGTGGCGAGGTTAACCCGTGTGGGGTAGTCGTAGCGAAAGCGAGTCTGGTAAGGGCGTGTAGTTGCGTGTTGTAGACCCGAAGCGGGGTGATCTACCCATGGCCAGGTTGAAGCGGTGGTAGTACATCGTGGAGGACCGAACCCACCTAGGTTGAAAACTGGGGGGATGAGTTGTGGGTAGGGGTGAAAGGCCAATCAAACTCCGTGATAGCTGGTTCTCCCCGAAATGTATTTAGGTACAGCGTCTCGTGTGCTTGCGTGAGGTAGAGCTACTGGTTGGCTGATGGGCCGTGTTGGTTACTGACGTCAGCTAAACTCCGAATGCGCGTTAAGTTGAGCGGGGCAGTGAGACTGCGGGGGATAAGCTTCGTAGTCGAGAGGGAAACAGCCCTGATCGCCGGTTAAGGTCCCTAAGAGTATGCTGAGTGGGAAAGGATGTGGAGTTGCTGTGACAGCCAGGAGGTTGGCTTAGAAGCAGCCATCCTTGAAAGAGTGCGTAATAGCTCACTGGTCAAGTGGTTCCGCGCCGATAATGTAGCGGGGCTTAAGCATACCGCCGAAACCGCGGCTATACACCTGTGTGGTGTGTGGGGTAGGGGAGCGTCCTGCGTGAGTTGAAGTCGCCGTGTGAGCGTGTGGTGGATTGCGTGGGAGTGAGAATGCAGGCATGAGTAGCGAGTGACAGGTGAGAATCCTGTCCGCCGATAAACCAAGGGTTCCAGGGGCAGGTTTATCCGCCCTGGGTTAGTCGGGTCCTAAGGCGAGGCCGTCAGGCGTAGTCGATGGTTGACCAGTTGATATTCTGGTACCGGCTCATAATCGTCCATGGCGCTCATCAGTGTTGTCTCACCGACGCTACTGCCTGTCTGTGCCCTTTCGGGGGTGTGGGTTGTGTGGTGGTCTTGGTGGGGCATGGGTGGGTTGTCAAGCGTGTTAACAGGGGTGACGCACAGTGGTAGCCTGGCGCGGCGGTGGTTGTCCGTGTTCAAGCCCGCAGCCTGTCTTCTAGGTAAATCCGGGAGGCGTGAAGGGTGAGGGGTGATGGTGGCCCACTTTTTTGTGGGGATAACAGGGTGTGCCTGTGGTGCCTAGAAAAGCCTCGGCGTGAGAGTATGAGCCGCCCGTACCCTAAACCGACTCTGGTGGTTGGGTAGAGTATACCAAGGCGAGCGAGAGAATCGTGGTTAAGGAACTCGGCAAATTGCCTCCGTAACTTCGGGAGAAGGAGGCCCCATGGCTTGAAGCCTGTTTACTAGGCTAGGGCTTGTGGGGGGCACATGTTGGGGGGAAGCGACTGTTTATCAAAAACACAGGTGCGTGCGAAGCCGTAAGGCGATGTATACGCACTGACGCCTGCCCGGTGCTGGAAGGTTAAGCGGAAGACTCAACCTCTTTGGGGGTGAAGGTTTGAAGTTAAGCCCCAGTAAACGGCGGTGGTAACTATAACCATCCTAAGGTAGCGAAATTCCTTGTCGGGTAAGTTCCGACCTGCACGAATGGCGTAACGACTTCCCTGCTGTCTTAACCGCGAACTCGGCGAAATTGCATTACGAGTAAAGATGCTCGTTACGCGCAGCAGGACGGAAAGACCCCGGGACCTTTACTATAGCTTGGTATTGGTGTCTGGTTATGTTTGTGTAGGATAGGTGGGAGACTGTGAGGCCTTCACGCTAGTGGGGGTGGAGTCGGCAAGTGAAATACCACTCTGATGTAATTGGTCATCTCAACCTCGGCCCGTGATCCGGGTCAGGGACAGTGCCTGGTGGGTAGTTTAACTGGGGCGGTTGCCTCCTAAAAGGTAACGGAGGCGCTCAAAGGTTCCCTCAGCCTGGTTGGTAATCAGGTGTTGAGTGTAAGTGTAGAAGGGAGCTTGACTGTGAGACTGACGGGTCGAGCAGGTGCGAAAGCAGGAACTAGTGATCCGGCCATGGCTTGTGGAAGCGTGGTCGCTCAACGGATAAAAGGTACCCCGGGGATAACAGGCTGATCTTGCCCAAGAGTCCATATCGACGGCATGGTTTGGCACCTCGATGTCGGCTCGTCGCATCCTGGGGCTGGAGTTGGTCCCAAGGGTTGGGCTGTTCGCCCATTAAAGCGGTACGCGAGCTGGGTTCAGAACGTCGTGAGACAGTTCGGTCCCTATCCGCTGCGCGCGTTAAGAGACTTGAGGAGGGCTGTCCCTAGTACGAGAGGACCGGGACGGACGAACCTCTGGTGTGCCAGTTGTACCGCCAGGTGCATGGCTGGTTGGCTACGTTCGGGATGGATAACCGCTGAAAGCATCTAAGCGGGAAGCCGGCTCCAAGATGAGGTCTCTATACACTTTTGTGTGGGAGGGTCCCTAGAGATGATGGGGTTGATAGGCCAGATGTGGAAGCTGCGTGAGTGGTGGAGCTGACTGGTACTAATTGCCTGATGACAAACACGACGAGCCATAAATAGACAATGAACACTCTTGTAGCTCACACACGCGTGCCTGTCGCCTGGCCTGTTGTTGGTGGTGGGTGGTGCGTGTGTGGGTTGGGTGTCACAACAGACGTCACACACCCCTAGGCCGTGCCTCCTCTTGTTTTTGTGGGGGGGGTGTGGGGTGTGGCTTGCACACACTATCTGTGGTGTTGCGGCCCTTGTGGTCCGCTGCCCTAGTTTTCGTGACTGTCTCGCGCGTGTGTGTGGGTGGTTGCGTGTGGGTGGTGGGTTGTGGTGGTTGTGTTGTGTGGTGGTCATAGCGGTAGTGTTACGCCCGGTCCCTTTCCGAACCCGGTAGCTAAGCCTGCCAGCGCTGATGGTACTGCACCTTTGCGGGTGTGGGAGACTAAGACGCTGCCACACGACATGACCCACCACAACCCACCACCCATATTTTTATGCCCGCGTGTGCGTGGTGGTGACACAGGGCGGCACGGACATGCATCAACACACATCACGACAACACACACACGAACACACACCACGTCAACACACATGACGACAACACACGCGTCGAGATGTATGAGACACGCGGGGGGGGAGATGAAGCCGGGGCGACACCCAACAAAACGAGGGGCCTGTGCTCGTGGGGCATTGACAGGCGTCCACAGCTAGCTCGCCCCACGTGAACTCGGGGCCACGCCTCGGGTACGCTGGTCACGGTAATCGGACAATGAATAAGGATGAGCGTGAGCGAGTATTCAGATCACCGCGGCTCGCGGGATGACAACTCTTTCGGGCGCGAGCCGCAGTGGCGTAAGCGTCGGGCCAAGGGTGGCGAGGGCCGCGGCGGCCGGAGCTACTCGGACGGCGGCCGCGGGGAGCGTCGGGGTAGCGGTCGTGATGAGCGCTGGAACCGTGGCGATCGCGACGATCGTCGCGGTGGTCGCACCGGTGGCGGTGGGCAGCGCCGCTTTGGGGATCGGCGTGACGGACGCGACCGCAGCGAGGGCGACCGGCGGTCAACCCGACGGTGGGACCGTACCGATGGTGATCGGAGTTCGCAACGGCGCTGGGACGGTAACGATCGGGATCGCTCGCGCCGCGATGGTGGCGGGTGGAAATCTGAGGGTCGTGGTCGCCGCGACGACAATTTCCGCGGTCGCGGGCGGGGGGACCGCCGCGATCGGGACTGGTCGCCGCGCCATGACCGGAGTGATCGGTCGGGCCGTGGGGGCCGCTCGTGGGATCGCCGAGACCGCGATCGCGACAAGACGCGGGAACGTGAACCGCGCTTGCCGGACAAGGTCAACCCGAAGGATCTCGACACCCGCGTGCTCGACGCGCTGGCTCCGCTGAATCCAGATAACGCCGAGCGCGTCGCCAAGCACCTCGTTATGGCGGGCTCGCTGCTCGACGTCGATGCCGAGGCTGCCTACCGTCATGCACAGGCGGCGGTCTCGCGAGCCTCGCGCATCGGCGAAGTCCGCGAGGCCGCGGCGCTAGCTGCGTACGCCTGTGGCAAATACACCGAAGCGCTGCGCGAGGTTCGCACGGCTCGTCGGCTGTCGGGCTCCGACGTTCTGCGCGCTGTCGAGGCGGATTGCGAACGGGGCCTGGGTAAACCGGAGAAGGCGCTCGACATTATTGCCGACACCGATACGTCGGGAATGGACGAGTTCGAGCTCGCCGAACTCGCGATCGTCGCGGCGGGGCGCGTGCCGACATGGAGCAGCATGACGCGGCGCTGATCGTCATCGACGATTTTTTGGATGCTCACTCACTTGAGGACGACGAAGCGCTCGCGCGGCTGCTGTCGGTCAAGGCTGATGTCCTGATGGAACTGGGCCGCGAGGATGAGGCCGATGAGGTCCGCGCTTCGGCGCCGGTGCTTCCCGAGGCCGTGACGATCGTCGATCTCGAAGAGGTCGCCGAGGCAGACACAACCTACGTGGCGTCTGACCTTCACGGCTCGCGCCGCCCGCTCGTCGAGGCTCATGACCTCGTCATGGTCGATCTCGACGGGGTGTGTTACATGGGAACGAACCCGATCGAGCATGCGCGCGACGGACTGCAAGCTGTCCGCGATGCCGGCACAGCCCTTGCGTTCGTCACGAACAACGCGTCGCGCACACCGCAGGCTGTTGTCGATCACCTCGCGACCTTCTCGATTTCGGCCCAGCCCGACGAGATTATGACGGCGGCGCTCGACGGCGTCGAGATCCTGAAGGACAAGCTGCCGCCGGCGGCGAAGGTCCTCATCGTCGGTGGCGAGGGCGTCCACGAGGCCGTTGAAGCGGCCGGTTTCACGATCGTGACATCGGCTGATGACAAGCCGGCCGCGGTCATTCAGGGTTATGCTCCCGACGTCGACTGGGTGAAGATGAGCGAAGCGACCTATGCGATTAACGCGGGCGCGGCCTATGTGGCGACAAATCTCGATGCGACGCTGCCCACTGAACGTGGCTTCGCCATTGGTAACGGGTCACTCGTCGCCTGCGTCTCGAATGCGACTGGCGTTAAGCCGTATGCGGGAGGTAAGCCCTTCGCGAGCATCTACCGCCGTCCCGTCGAACGCGCCGGCGCATCCCACCCCCTCGCGGTGGGGGACCGGCTGAATACCGATATTCGCGGTGCACGGGCCGCCGGCTACCGGTCGCTGCACGTGCTCACGGGGGTTTCGAATGCGCGCGATGTCGCCTTAGCGGAGCGCGAGGAGCGCCCGGATTTCTGGGTCTCGATCTTCGCGCGCTCGGGCAGCCGCATCCCGGTGCGGTGAAGAATCCGACCAAGGAATGGACCAGCGGAGGATCCGCGGGATTCCGTGTCGATCACGAGGGCCACGTGCTGCGTGACGGCGATGCGCTGAGCACGGATGCCCTCGTCCTCGATCTTCCCGACTACCGCGCGTTTATCGCGGCGGTGTGGGAAGCGCGCGACAACGGCACGTATGTCGATCTTCCGGCCGAGATCACCGTCGTTGAGGCTTACCCCGACGTCGAAGATACGGTCGAGGGGACGGCTGCCGAGAGCGATGGCGATAGCACGGTAGTCGATCGGGAGCCTGAACCGGCCGAGAACCGCGATGACAGCTCTGAGGCCGTCGAGGAAGAAGGACGCGATGCCGAGGAGAGCGCCGATCAATGAGTGAGGCGCCGCGTCCGAGCGAGCACATGTTCGCCCCCTCCGCGCCCACGGGCCAGCCGATCGATCGGGTCGGCGTGCTCGAGGACGTGGAGGACGGCGACGTGGACGCGCTCATCGCGGCATTGACGAGAATCCACGCGGAACTGAGCGCGGATTTCGAGGCGGCACGCTGATGGGGCGGTTGCGGCGACTTGATTCCGAGATGGTGCGCCGAAATCTAGCCCCGTCGCGCACGCGTGCCTCGCAGCTGATCAACGCCGGGAGGGTCAGCGTCGACGGGCAGGTCGCGAGCAAACCTGCGCGCCAGATCGATCCGGCGCAGGCCATCGTCGTCGCCGAGACGACCGATCCCGACTTTGCCTCGCGCGGCGGTTACAAGTTGGCGGGTGCGCTCGACTATCTGGGCGCTGCGGCGCCGCATATTGAGGGACGGATATGCCTGGATGCCGGCGCGTCTGCCGGCGGATTCACCGACGTGTTGCTGCGACACTCGGCGGCCAAGGTTTACGCCGTTGACGTGGGATACGGGCAGCTGGCCTGGCGATTGGCGTCAGATACGCGGGTTGACGTTCGCGACCGGACGAACGTCCGCCTGCTCACCCCCGAGGACTTCGACCCGCGGCCGAGCCTCGTTGTCTCCGACCTCTCCTTTATCTCGCTGACCCTCGTGCTGGCACCCCTGGTGAACGTGTGCACGCAGCAGGCCGACCTCATCGTCATGGTGAAGCCGCAATTCGAGATCGGGAAGGACCGGCTGGGCGCCGGGGGCGTGGTGCGCGATCCAGCCGATCACATTGCCACGGTCACGCGGGTGGCAACGTGTGCGTGTTCGCTCGGACTCACCGTCGCCCATGCTGCCCCGTCACCGCTGCCGGGACCGGCGGGAAACGTCGAGTATTTCCTCCACCTCGTGAAGGGATCGGCCACGACGGCGACGTCGGCGGACGATCTGGGCGATATGATCGCGGCGGCGGTGAAAGACGGACCGGCGGGAGGCGGGGAGCGTCTATGACAACGCGGTGCGTGATGATCCTCAGCCACGTGAGGCGGCCCGAGGCCGCGACCTACGCCGAAACCGTCACGACCCATCTCGAGCGTGCCGGCGTCGCGTGCGTTGGGCCCGACGATACGACGTCCCCGATCGAACTGGTCCTCGCTCTGGGCGGAGACGGGACGATGCTTGCGGCCGCGGAAAAGGCGCGTGCGCGCGATGTGCCCCTGCTCGGGGTGAACTTCGGACACATGGGCTTCCTCACCGATGTCGATGCCGATGCTCTCGGCAGCGTCATCGACGCGATTGCTCATCGCTCCTACGACGTGTCCACCCGGATGGCCCTCGACGTCACGCTGACCCGATCTGACGGGACACACAGTATGGACTGGGCGTTCAATGAGGCGGCCATCTTGTCCCTCATGCGCGCCCAGCCTGCCCACCTCGGAGTCGGTATCGACGGGCGCGGAATCTCGACCTACGGCGCCGACGGCGTCATCGTCGCCACGCCGACAGGTTCGACGGCCTATTCCTTCTCGGCGGGCGGCCCGATCGTGTGGCCCGACGTCGAGGCGGTCGTCATGGCGCCGGTGTCGGCTCACGGTCTGTTCACGCGTCCCCTCGTCATTTCGCCGTCGTCCGTCCTCGAGGTCTTCGTCCTTCCCGACCAGCCGTCGGGAGTGGAGGTGTGGTGCGACGGGCGACGCCGGCTGACCGGGGGACCCGGTTCGACGATCCGGTCGACGAAGTCGCGCACGCCCGTGCGCCTGGCCCACGTCTCGGATGTGCCGTTCTCGGGTCGGCTCGTGCGCAAGTTCGATTTGCCGATCAAGGGATGGAGGATGCACGCCGATGATTGAGGACATCGATATCCGTAATCTCGGCGTCATCGAACACGCCCACCTTCGGCCCGGCCCGGGGTTGACCGTTCTCACGGGCGAGACGGGGGCCGGCAAGACGATGGTGCTGACGTCGATTGGCCTGCTCATGGGCAAGAAGGCCGACACCGGGCACGTACGCCACGGCGAGGACGTATGTGGCGTCGACGGCGTGTTCACCGAGCCGGCGGGCGGGCCCGCGCACGAGGTCGTCGCCTCGGCGGGTGGGTACACGGATGACGACGAGGTGATCCTCGGGCGCACGGTGCCGCGGCAGGGACGTTCGCGCGCGGTAGCCGGTGGCCGCTCCGTTCCGGCGGGGATCCTGGCCGAGGTCGGTGCACACCTCGTGACTGTGCACGGCCAAACCGACCAGCTGGCGCTGCGATCGGCCGGCGAACAGCGCCGACTCCTCGACGATGCCGGCGACGCTGAGCACGCTCGACTTGTGCAGACCTATCGCCAGGCGTGGCGGGACTGGTCGGCGGCGCGAGAAGCTGCTGAGCAGGCACGTGCGAGCGAGGCCGATCGCGAGCGCGAAATGGCGGCGCTACAGGCGGGCCTCGATGTTCTTCACGACCTCGACCCCGCGCCGGGCGAAGATGATGTGCTGGTCGGCGAGATCGACCGGCTGGCCAACGTCGAAGACCTGCGCATCGCCGCGACGACGGCGCACGCGGCCCTGTCGGATCCCGGCGACATGGGCGCGGACTGCTTGAGCGTCTTGGGTGAGGCCCAACGCGGCCTCGAGCGCGTGAGTGACCTCGACGCGGAGCTGGGCGAATATGCGGCCTCGCTGCGCTCCTCGGCCCTCGTCCTCCAAGATGTCGCGACATCCCTGGCCTCGTACCTCGACGATCTGTCGGCAGACCCGCGGCTGTTGGAGGCCAAACAGCAGCGGCTCGCGGATTTGCGGCGCGGGCTTGCGCCCTACGCGACGGACGTGTCCGATTTCCTGGAGTGGGGGACGCGGGCGCGAGAGCGAGTGGCACAGCTGGCTGATCCCGATCACTCGGTCGAGGCGTACGACCAGGCCGAACGCGACGCGCGCGAGCGGCTCGAAACCGTTGCCGCTGAGCTGACGCAATCGCGCCGCGCCATCGCCAGCGAGCTTGTCGATGACGTTACCGATGAGCTGGCCTCGCTAGCCATGACCGGTGCGGGATTCGTCATCGAGGTCGCGCCGGGAAACCTCACGGCAGCGGGTGGTGACGAGGTGAACTTCGGGTTGACCGACCCGGAGGGGCGAGTGCGGCCGCTGGGATCGGGGGCATCCGGTGGTGAATTGTCGCGAATCATGCTGGCGCTCGAGGCCGCCCTCATCGATCGTCGCGACCCCGTTGGTCGCCCCACGCTGATTTTTGACGAGGTTGATGCCGGTATCGGCGGGGCGACGGCCAGTGCTGTCGGATCGCGCCTCGCGCGTTTGGCCGAGCGCTATCAGGTGATTGTCGTGACCCATCTCGCCCAGGTCGCGGCCTACGCCTCGACGCATCTCGTCGTCACTCGAACGGGAACGACGACGAGCCTACGCGACGTCACCGGAGACGAGCGTGTCGGTGAGATCGCCCGGATGCTCTCGGGTGAGACGGACTCGGACGTGGCGCGTGCCCACGCGGCCGAACTCCTGTCCTCGCGCGTAATGGCATAATTGCGGGGTGAGTGTGTTTAGGCGAGAAGATTCCTCGGCGAGCGCGGGTGCCGATCAGCGCGTTCGCGTGGACCGAAAAACCAAGAACCTCACTCGACGCCTAGAAGCCGGCGACGTCGCTGTCATCAACCACTCAGACATCGACAGAGTAGCGGCCGAGGCACTCGTCGCGTGTCAGCCGGCGGCGGTGCTGAATGCGGCGCGCTCGACGAGCGGGCGTTACCCGAACATGGGGCCGTCGATCATCGTGGATGCGGGGATCACCCTCATCGACGACCTCGGCACCGACATCATGGCGTTGAAGGAATTCGACAAGATCCGCATTGAGGGCGATGCGGTCTATAACGAATCGGGAGACCTCATCGCCGAGGGCACCCGACAGACCGAGGCCACGATCGAGACTAACCTCGAGGAGGCCCGCGCCGGCCTGTCCGTTCAGATCGAGGCCTTTGCGGCGAACACGATGGAGTATCTGCGCCGCGAACGCGATCTCCTCCTTGACGGCGTCGGCGTACCGCACGTCAAGACCGTCTTCCAGGATCGCCACGCCCTCATCGTCGTACGGGGATACCACTTCAAAGAGGACCTACAGTCGCTCAAGGCCTATATTCGCGAATACCGGCCCCTGCTCATCGGGGTCGACGGTGGGGCTGATGCGATCCTCGATGAGGGCTTGACCCCCGACATGATTATTGGCGACATGGACTCCGTGTCGGATCGCGCCCTGCGGTGCGGGGCAGAAATCGTCGTTCACGCCTACCGCGATGGGCGGGCACCGGGAACCATTCGTTTGGACGACAAAGGCATCGACTACGTCCTGTTCCCGGCGACGGGGACGTCCGAGGACGTTGCCATGCTCATGGCCGACGAGCTCGGAGCAAAGATCATCGTTGCGCTCGGCACGCACGCGACGCTCGTCGAATTCCTCGACAAGGGCCGCGCCGGCATGGCCTCGACCTTCCTCACGCGCCTGCGCGTCGGCTCGAAGCTCGTTGACGCCAAGGGCGTGTCGCAGCTGTATCAGCCGCGCATCTCGACGAAGCAGGCCGGCCTATTCGTTCTCATCGGCATTATCGCCATCATCACGGCGCTTGCGGTCACCCCGGCCGGCCAGGCGCTTTTCGGCGTCCTCGACATCTACCTATCGAGTTTCTTGTCGTTCCTGCGTAGCCTCATCGGGCTGTCGCCTTCGGGGACCTAAGGAGAGGTTGTACAGACGTGATCGACTTTCGTTACCACCTGGTGTCGCTGATGGCGGTCCTTGTCGCCCTCACCATCGGGGTGATTCTCGGAGCGGGACCCCTTCAGGGGCCGCTGTCGGACACACTGACCGGACAGGTTGACAAGCTTGCCGAGCGTCAAAGCGAACTCACCGACACCAACGCGCGGTTGGACAAAGCGGTGACGCAGGGCCAGGAATTCATCGAGGGAACCTCGGCACACACGGTCGCGGGCACCCTCAGCGATGTTCCCGTCGCGCTCGTGCGCACGTCCGATGCATCCGACAGCGCGGTTGACGACATTTCCCGACTGCTCGGGGCCGCAGGCGCCAAGGTCACGGTGACGGCCCAGCTCGAGCCCGCGTGGTTCAGCGAGGACGGCGCCGCGACTCGCTCGGCGGTGGCCAAGCGTGCCAGCGGCTACCTCGGCGACGCTGTCTCGGCGACGAGCTCAGACGCGGACGTCTTGTCGACCGCCTTGGTGCGGGCGATGACGACAAAGGACGACAACACAACGGTCCTACGTGACCTGCTCGGCAGCGAGGACGGGAAACTGGTGACGATCAGCGGCTCGGAGCCGGCTCAGGCGGTCGTCTTGGTGACGGCCACCCACGCGGATCTCGGCCAAGACACCGCTGAAGGCAAGGATGAGACGATGATCCGCTCGACGACGCGCGTCATCGGTGCCCTCGACGGGTCCGGACTGGTTGCCGGCGACGCGACGAGTGACAAGGACTTCGTCTCGCTCGTGCGTCATGCCTCCGTCAGTGTGGCGACCACCGATTCCATCTCGACCTCGCGAGGCCGGGTCAGCGCTATCCTCGGCTTGGCGGCCGCGCGAGCGGGCAAACCGGCGGCATTTGGTACGGGCGTTGGTGCGACCCAGCTGGTGCCGGAGGTGGCAGCGTCGTGAGCGCACGACACGTTCTCTACGGCGTCGCCGGCGCGCTTGTGGCCCGACGACTGGTGAGCAAGCGCATTCACCTTGAGGGGCCGCACCTCGAGTGGGAGCGGCAGAATTATGCCGGGCGCACGGTATCGCTGGAGGGCGGGGTCGTCACCGCCGCGGGTCTCACCGCGCTGGGGATACCGACCGCCCTCATCTCCGGTCACGTCGGTGCCGCCCAGCTGGTGGCTGCCGGTGCCGGCGGCGTTCTCGGCTACGTCGACGACACTGAGACGGACCCCGGCGCGGCCAAAGGATTTGCCGGGCATCTGGGGGCGCTCGCACGTGGCGAGGTGACGACGGGAGCGCTCAAGATCCTCGGTATCGGCGCGGGAGCAGCCGCGGCGGCCGTCGCGCTGGCACGCCGGCGCGGCAACGGTTCGGTGCTTGACTGGACCATCGACACGATCCTCATCGCGTCCTCGGCCAACGTCGCCAATCTTCTCGATCTGCGCCCCGGTCGCGCGCTCAAGACGGCCGCAATCGTCGCCGCCGGGTTGGCGCGACGCGATGACGCCGGTGGTGCGCTCGCGGCGGGTACGCTCGCGATCAGTGTCGCGCAGCTGCCCGGCGACCTCGATGAGCGCGAGATGCTCGGAGACACCGGTGCGAACGCCCTGGGGGCGACGATCGGCGTCGCGACGGCGGCGGCGCTGCCTCCGGCGCGCGAGTGTGCGCGGCCGGCATCGCCGTGGCCGCCATGGTCGCCTCTGAGAAGATCTCGTTCTCGCGCGCGTCATCGAAGCCACCCCGCTCCTGCGTCACCTCGATTCTCTGGGACGCCGCGCGGATGCCTAAGCGCGCCGTCCTCGGCCCCCTCGTGGGGGCCGCCGGCCTCATTTCGGTGCTGACCCTATCGGCACGCGTCGTCGGCTTCGTTCGCTGGTTCGCTCAGTCGGCGTGGTGTGGCACCGGCGAATTCGCCAACGCTTACGCCTCAGCGAACCAAATTCCCAACGTCGCCTATGAAGTGGCCGTTGGGGGAGCGCTCGCCGGGATGACGATCCCTCTCATTGCCCAGCCTCTGGGCCGGGGAGAGCGGGCACGAGCCGATCACATCGCCTCGGTCCTGCTCACGTGGGTCCTCATCATCTTGGTGCCTCTGGCCCTTATCGTCTGGGCGATCGCGCCGATCATCGGGCACGCCATGCCGACACCTGCCGGAGCGAATCCCGAGGCTCAAGTCGAACTCATCACGACGTTTCTGCGCGATCTTCAGTGCCCAGATCCCCCTTTACGGAATCTGTGCCGTCCTGACGGGGACGCTCCAGGCTCACGAGAAATTCCTGTGGCCGGCACTCGTCCCGCTGCTGTCGTCCATCAGCGTCATCGCCACCTATGCGCTTTTTGGGTGGCTCAGCGGCGGCCACCACGAGGTCATGCAGGTGACGACGCCACAGGTCATGGTGCTCGGGTGGGGCACGACGCTGGGCGTGGCCATGCTGAGCGTGCCGCTGTTCCTTCCCGTCGCGCGACTGGGCGTTCGCCTGCGTCCCGGATTGCAATTGCCACGTGCGGACGTTCGTCGCGCGCTTGGCCTCGGAGGCGCCGCGCGTCATCGGATTGGTCGCCCAACAGATCGCCGTCCTCGTCGTGCTCCTCGTCGCCCGTCGCTATGGCGGCCCGGGAACGTTGCCGGTGTACCAGTATTCGCAAGCCGTCTACCTGCTGCCCTACGCCGTCGGCGCGGTGCCGATCGCGACGGCGATGTTCCCGCGGTTAGCCAAAACTCTCGATGACCCCGCATGTTTTGCCGCGTGGTGCCGGCACTCGACAGGTCTCGTCGCTTCCTTCGGATTCGCCGGGGGGGTGCTGCTGGCCACGCAGGCCCGTGCCGCCGAAGACGTATTCGCGACGATCAACCCCGTGCCGGGAATGCGTGAGGGGCTGCTGGCCATGGCCCCGGGCCTGGCCGCGTATGCGCTCATCTACCACCTCACGCGGGTGCTCTACGCCCTATCGGCATCGCGCGCGGTCGTCGTGGGAACGTCAACCGGCTGGATCGTGGTCGGTGTTGGCTCGTTCGTCGCGCGCCCGGTTCAGCGAGGGCGCGGCCAGCCGCGAGGTGACGACGATGGTGAGCCTCGGCCTGGCCCAGTCCGTGGGCATGATCCTCGGCGCGGGGATTCTTCTCTTTTACCTTGCGCGCCAGCGGCCTGACGCGCTGTCGTCCTTTGGCCGTACCTGCGCGCTATGTCTTGTCGCCGCCGTCATCGTCATTCCCCTGGCCTGGGGACTCCAACACCTGCTCGTCGGCGATTCGTCGTCGCTCATCGCCGCGCTCGCGCGCTCACTCATCGGTATCGTCGTCACCGCCGTTATTTGCGGTCCCGGTCTCGTGCGGGCGCTGCGTGCGAAGGCGCTGTAGGCGGCGACTAGGGAGGTATACATGCGGATCGTTGAAGTCGTTGGAAGCGCCGAGGGGGGCATGGCTGCGCACGTGCGCCAGGTCGTCGAACTCACCCGCGATGCCGGCAACGACGTCATCTTGGCGGCTCCGGCGAGTTTCCGGGCGGCTGATTCGATTCGCCGCATCGACGTCGAGATTGGCGATCGTCCGGGGGCTGAACTAGTGACGGCACTGCGTCGGCTCCGCCGCGTTGCCCGCGGCGCTGACGTCGTGCACGCCCACGGCATCCGCTCGTCGTTCGTCGCCGCGCTCGCGCTGCCTCGTCGGGTCCGGCTCGTCTCGACGTGGCATTCCGTGCCGGGTGGCGACGGGCGCTCGCGCGTGAGTGAGGTCATGATGCACGTCGTCGCTCGCCGAGCCGCGGTGGTCTTGACTGTGTCGGAGGCGTTGGGGGAGCGCGCTCGCGGTTGCGGCGCTCGCCGCGTCGAGCGTGCCCTCGTGCCGCCGCCGAGCGTGAGCGACGGGCGTATCGAGCGCGCCCGCGCGGCGGGGATCGCTCGCGCGGATCGCGAGATCCTCACGATCGCCCGCCTCGCCCCGCAAAAAGGGATCGATCTGGCGGTCGAAGCCTCTGCTTTGCTCGCGGCCTCGGGATGCCACCATGCGTGGCACATTTGCGGCGACGGTCCCCTGCGAGCCGAAACCGAGGACGCGATTGCGCGCAGTGGCGCGCCCGTCCATCTCGATGGACACTGCGACGACGTCGCCTCCCGGCTCATGCGGTGCACGGTCTTTGTCCAGACATCGCGCTCCGAAGGCCAACCTGTCGCCGTTCAAGAAGCGCTCGCCGCCGGATGCGCCATCGTCGCTACCGACGTCGGCGGGACGCGAGAGGTTCTCGGCAACGCGGGCGAGATCGTGGCCACCGATGCCCACGCCCTCGCCCGAACTCTCTCCACACTCATGGGTGACGAGGAAGGCCAGGCGCGGCTGCGACAGCTCGCACGCTCGAGGGCGACGAGGCTGCCGAGACCAGCAGACGTCTACGCCCAACTCGAGCGGATATATGCGGGCCGCCCGGACACTGATGCACCCGCAGGCGCACACCCAGGGCAGGAGTGACTGATGATCCGCGACACTGTTCAGGACGCCGAGGTGAAGAAGAGCGCGACGATCTACCGCGGTGCGGTCTTCTCGTTCCGCTCCGACGAGATCTCTCTCGACGACACAGCCGAGCCGCTTACCCGCGATTACATCCATCACCCGGGAGCCGTCGCCATCGTCGCGCTCGCCGAGGGCGAGAACGGACCCGAGATCTGCCTCGTCAACCAGTACCGCCACCCCGTCGGCATGCGGCTGTGGGAGGTTCCGGCCGGCCTCACCGACGTTCCCGATGAATCGCTCGTGAAAGCGGCTCAGCGCGAACTGGCCGAAGAAGCGGGGCTCGGCGCCCGCCGGTGGGACACGCTCGCCGATTTCTATACCTCGCCCGGGTGCACGAGCGAAGCGCTGCGGATCTTCCTGGCTCGTGACCTGTACGAGACCGCCGCCGAGGGCTTCGTACGTGAGGGAGAGGAGGCCGACATGGAATGCCGCTTCGTGCCCCTGGCCGAGGTCATCGAGGCTATCTTGAGCGGGCACGTGCACAACCCGTCTCTGCTCGTCGGAGTCCTCACGACCGCTCACGCAATCACGTCTGGATTCGTCGGGCTGCGGCCCGCCGATGCGCCGTGGCAGGCCGATCGCGCGATGCCGGGTGACGCCGTGTGAGAGTCCCCACCCGGCGACGCGTATTTACTTAAGTGCGTCGTTGCCAAATTGGGTTTAGAGTGGTGAGCGACCACACGCCGAGGACATGACGCGCAGCAAGGAGGGATCGTGAGCGAGTCCGAACCCACCCGCCAAGCGGTCCTCGATCTGGTCATCGAAAAAGGCCCCGTCACCGCCGCCGTCATGGCGAAGATCCTCGGCCTGACGACGGCGGCCGTGCGCCGACACATCACCTCGCTGGAGGACGACGGGATGATCGCCGTCTACGAGGGCCAGGCATCGACCAAGCCGCGCAAACGCGGCCGCCCTGCCCGTCACTACGTCGCCACGGGCAAGGGACACACGGGCCTGTCTGACGGCTATTCCGACCTCGCGCGCAAAGCCATGGGCTACATCGCCCAGATTGCCGGCGACGAAGCCGTCGATTCGTTTGCCGCCGCGCGCTCGCGCGTCATCGAGCGGCGCTATGCCCCGCTCGTGCGCGACGCCGGGCCCGATCCGCGCGCGCGGCGCTCGCGCTCGCGGACGCGTTGACGGCGGATGGATACGCCGCGACGATCCGTGACGTCGGCGATGGCGGATTCGTCATTCAACTGTGCCAGGGGCATTGCCCCGTGCGCGATGTGGCCGGGGAATTTCCCCAGCTGTGTGAAGCCGAGACCGCGGCATTTGCGCGTCTGCTCGACGTGCACGTGCAGCGTCTCGCCACGTTGGCCGACGGTGACCACGTCTGTACGACGTCGGTTCCCGTCGCCTTACCGACACCCCGCAGGCGCCATTCCCATCAGGAGCGCTAGGGCGTGCGGATGTATCAGGAAGGAAAATAGATGACATCGTCTCCGCCGGTTATGGCGACGTCCGAAGAAAAGGAACGTGCCGACCAGCAGATCATCGACTCGATCGGAACGACCTACGATTACGGCTGGCACGACTCCGATGCCGCCGGCGAGGCCGCTCAGCGTGGTCTCAACGAGGACATCGTTCGTTCCATCTCGGCTCAAAAGAACGAGCCCGAATGGATGCTCAAGCGTCGCCTCAAGGCACTGACTGTCTTTGATCGCAAGCCCATGCCGACGTGGGGGCCGGACCTGTCGAACCTCGACATGGAGTCGATCAAGTACTTCGTGCGCTCGACGGACAAGGTGTCGAACACGTGGGAGGCCCTGCCTGAGGAAATCCGCAACACGTACGACCGCCTGGGAATTCCCGAGGCGGAACGCAATCGACTGGTCGCCGGGGTGGCCGCGCAGTACGAATCCGAGGTCGTCTACAACCAGATTCACGAGGATCTCGAGCGTCAGGGCGTCGTCTTCCTCGACACCGATACCGCGCTGAAGGAACACCCCGAGCTGTTCCAGGAATACTTTGGCCGGGCCGTTCCCGCCGGTGACAACAAGTTCGCCGCGCTGAATACGGCCGTGTGGTCGGGTGGATCGTTCATCTACGTCCCCAAGGGCGTCCACGTCGAGATCCCGCTGCAGGCCTACTTCCGGATTAACACCGAGAACATGGGGCAGTTCGAGCGCACCCTCATCATTTGCGACGAGGACTCCTACGTCCACTACGTCGAGGGCTGCACGGCGCCGATCTACTCGACCGACTCCCTTCACGCGGCCATCGTCGAGATCTTCGTCAACAAGGGAGCCCGCTGCCGCTACACGACCGTCCAAAACTGGTCGAACAACGTCTACAACCTCGTCACCCAGCGCGCCGTGTGCGCCGAGGGCGCGACGATGGAGTGGATCGATGGCAACATCGGCTCGAAGATGAACATGAAGTACCCCTCGGTGTACCTGACGGGTCCCCACGCGCGTGGTGAGGCGCTGTCGATCGCGTTCGCCGGCGAGGGCCAGCACCAGGACACGGGCGCCAAGATGATCCACATGGCTCCGCGTACTTCCTCATCGATCGTGTCGAAGTCCATTTCGCGCAACGGCGGGCGTTCGTCGTACCGTGGTCTCGTCCAGGTCAACGAGGAAGCGCGCCACTCGAAGTCGTCCGTGGTCTGCGACGCCCTGCTCGTCGACCAGATCTCGCGTACCGATACCTACCCCTACGTCGACGTGCGCACCGACGACGTCGAAATGGGACACGAGGCGACGGTGTCGAAGGTCAGCGAGGATCAGCTGTTCTACCTCATGAGCCGCGGCATGACCGAGACCGAGGCGATGGCGATGATCGTGCGTGGCTTCGTCGAGCCGATCGCGCGCGAGCTCCCCATGGAGTACGCCCTCGAACTCAACCGTCTCATCGAACTGCAAATGGAAGGATCGGTGGGCTAGTGTCCGAGATCTCCATCACCCAGGACAAGGCTGCGTCCTCGCGCGCCGATCGCGCCAGTTCCTTCGAACTAGCCGATCTGCCGGTTCCGACCGGACGAGAAGAGGATTGGCGTTTTACCCCGATCGAGCGGGTGCGCGACCTGTTTGATCCCGCGACCTACGGCGGAACCGTCCTGCCGACGGTCGAGGGACCTGACGCGGTCACAGTCGAAGAGGTTGAGCGCGGCGATGAGCGGCTGGGTCGCGTCCAGGCCCCCGGCGATCGCACGAGCGTCGTCGCGTGGAACACGTTCGAGCGCGCATGTGTCCTCACGGTTCCTCGAGGCGCGCAGGTGGACGAGCCCATCTACGTGCGCTATGCCGGTGCGCAGCGCGGTGCTCCGCAGGCTAGCCACCTCGTCATCGACGTTGCCGCCGACGCGTCGGCCCAGATCATCCTCGAACACACCGGCTCGCTCGTCATGAATGGCACCGTCGAGGTCAACGTCGGCGAGAACGCGTCGCTCGAGCTCGTTTCCTTGCAGGAATGGGACGCCGAAGCCGTGCACGCGTGCGCGCACCGGATGAACATCGGTGGCGGGGCGAAGCTCAAGCACGTCGTCGTCACGCTCGGCGGCGAGACCGTGCGCCTGACCCCCGACGTCAACTTCGTGGGCGAGGGGGCTGAGGTCGAGATGCTCGGCCTGTACTTCACCGACACCGATCAGCACCACGAGCACCGGCTCTACGTCGACCACGACCTGCGCAATTGCCGCTCGCGCGTGACGTACAAGGGTGCCCTCCAGGGGCAGCGTGCCCACGCGGTGTGGATCGGCGACGTCCTCATCGGCTCCGGCGCCTTCGGCACGGACTCCTACGAGCTCAACCGCAACCTCGTTCTCAACGAGGGGGCGAAAGCCGACTCGGTGCCGAACCTCGAGATCGAGAACGGCGATATCGAGGGAGCCGGTCACGCCTCGGCGACCGGTCGATTCGACGATGAACAGCTGTTCTACCTCATGAGCCGCGGCATGGATGAATCGACGGCCCGCAAGCTCGTCGTCCACGGGTTCTTTGCCGAGCTCATCCATCAGATCGAGATTCCCCACGTCGAGCAGCGGCTGCTGGATGCGGTCGATGCGGAACTCGAAGCGGGGGGCAATCTGTGAGCTTTCAGCACGCCTGCTCAACAGCTGACATCGGCCCGGCCGAGGCCCTATCGTGACGCTGAGCACCGCCGATGCCACTGACGTGGCCGTCGCCATCGCCGTGACTCGGACGGTACGTGGCACGCGATCGGCGATCGGTGCACCCACGGCGACGTGCTGTTGTCCGAGGGTGAGGTCGAAGACGGCAGCATCGAGTGTTGGGGACACTCGGCGCGCTTCGACCTCACACCGGCACGCCCACGCTGCCGGCGACGCACCCCCCGTATATCCGTTATCGATCGATGAGGACCGCGTCCTCGTCGACGTCGATCACCCAACTCAAGCGTAAGGAACCTATCGATATGTCGAGTCTGGAAATTAAGGACCTGGAAGTCTCGGTCGAGACCCAAGACGGCCCGAAGAATCCTCCACGGCGTCAACCTCGAGATCAAGGACGGCGAGATCCACGCGATCATGGGACCCAACGGGTCCGGAAAGTCGACGATGGCCTACGCGATCGCCGGCACCCCTCCTACGAGATCGAGGGCGGCGAAGTCCTCCTGGACGGCCACAACATCCTCGAGGGCAGCCCGACGAACGCGCGAAGGCCGGTCTGTTCCTCGCCATGCAGTACCCCGTGGAGGTCCCCGGCGTCACCGTGTCGAACTTCCTGCGCACGGCGCGCACGGCGATCGACGGCAAGGCCCCGGCGCTGCGTCGTGGGTGAAAATGAAGGAAGCGATGGAGCAGCTGCGCGTCGACCCGGCATTTGCCGAGCGCGACTTGAACGCCGGCTTCTCGGGCGGTGAGAAGAAGCGCCTGGAGATCCTCCAGATGCAGCTGCTGCACCCCAAGTTCGCCGTCCTCGACGAGACCGACTCGGGTCTCGACATCGACGCTCTGCGCGTCGTGTCCGAGGGCGTCAACCACGTGCACGACCAGGTTGGGTGCGGCGTCATGCCATCACCCACTACACGCGCATCCTCAACTACATCAAGCCCGACTACGTCCACGTCTTCGCCCGTGGTCGCGTCGTCGAATCGGGTGGCCCCGAGCTGGCCGAGATGCTCGAGCGCGACGGTTACGACAAGTACATCGAGGCGTAGCGAGGAGACACGATGAGCGAGTCGACGCGCCCGGCCATACCCCTGTCAGCGGACGAGGTGGCGCACCTGCGCAGCGAGTTTCCGCTGCTGGCGCGTACCGGGCGCGCCGGCTCGCCCATTACCTATCTCGATGCCTCGGCGACGTCGCAAAAGCCTCGGGTCGTCATCGATGCTGAGGCGGACTTCTACGCCCGCTCCAACGGCGCGGTCAACGGGGCACTCACGTGCTTGCCGACGAGGCGTCAGCGATCTACGAAGACGCCCGCGCCGCAGTAGCCGGCTTCGTCGGGGCCGACCCGGATGAGATCGCGTGGACGAAAAACGCGACCGAGGCGTTTAACGTCGTTGCCTATTCGCTGCTTGACGCCACGCTGGCCAAGCACGGGGCCTACCAGCTGGGCGAGGGCGCTCGGATCGTCGTCACACTGCGGAACACCACGCGAATCTCGTGCCCTGGCAGCGGCTGGCTGCGCGGGTGGGAGCGGAGTTTGCCTGGCTCGACCTCACCCCAGACGTCGCATCGACCTCGACACGCTCGACGTCATCACGCCGAATACGGCGGTCGTCGCCTTTACCCACCTGTCCAACGTCACGGGGGCGTTCTCGCCGGTTACCGATCGTCGCCGCCGCTCGCAACGTCGGCGCTCTCGTCGTCCTCGACACGTGCCAGTCTGCGGCTCACGTGCCGCTCGACCTGCATGCTCTCGACGTCGACGTCGCCGCACTGTCGGCGCACAAGATGTGCGGTCCGACGGGCATCGGGGCGTTGTACGTACGTCGCGAGGTCGCCGAGGCGCTTCCGCCGGCACTCGTCGGGGGATCGATGGTTGCCGACGTGGCGATGGAGACGACGACGTATCAGGATCCACCGCTGAAGTTCGAGGCGGGAACGCAGCCCGTCGCCCAAATCGCCGGCTGGAAGGCAGCCGTCGAGTTTCTCAGCGGCATCGGGATGGAGCGCGTGGCTGCGCACGAGCGGCACATTACCGAGGCGCTCATCGACGCGATCTCGGCCATCGATGGGGTGCGCCTGTTGGGACCGGCGCACACTCGCGATCGGGTTGCCGTCGCGGCGTTCACCCTCGGCGACGTCCACCCCCACGACATCGGCCAGGTTCTCGACGCCACGGACGTGGCCATCCGCGTCGGCCACCACTGCGCGATTCCTCTGCATCGTTTCTTTGGGGTGCGCGCCTCGGCGCGGGCCTCGGCCTCGCTGACGACAACGGTGGACGAGATCGACCGATTGGCTCGCGGCCTCGAGCAGGTTCGCCAGTTCTTTATAAGGTAGGCATCGTGCATTCGCTTGACCAGCTTTATCAACAGATCATTCTCGATCACGCCCAGGCTCGCACGGGCAGCGGCACGATCCCGGACACGGCGACGAATTCGTCGCACCAGGTGAACCCCACGTGCGGCGACGAGGTGACGCTGGCGCTGAGCCTCGGCACGGATGGGACAATCGATGATCTCGTGTGGGAAGGCGAGGGATGTTCGATCTCGCAGGCGTCGCTGTCGATGATGTGCGAACTCGTTGACGGCAAAACTCCCGCGGAAATCCGCGCTCTCGACGAGGCCTTTTCCACAATGATGCACTCGCGCGGTGGTGACGTTGACGACGACATCCTCGACACGCTTGGCGATGCCGCGAGTCTGCAGGGAACCTCGCAGTTCCCCAACCGCGTCAAATGCGCCTTGCTGGGATGGATGGCCCTGCGTGACGCCCTCGTTCACGCCGAGGGGGAGCGAAGGAGGAGAAGTGACGAACCCGATGGCAGACCCCGACCCCGTTCCTCAGCGCTTCGCCGAGGTTCCGGGTGAGCAGACTTCGACCCCGGCGGCAGCCGGGCCGGGAGGCATCACCGAGGAAGACGTTCGCGAGGCTCTGCGCGACGTCATCGATCCCGAACTCGGGATCAACATCGTCGATCTCGGCTTGCTCTACGGCGTCATTTTCAACGAGGACGGCTCGGTCATCCTCGATATGACGCTGACATCCGCGGCATGCCCCCTCACCGACGTCATCGAGAACCAGGTGCAGACGATCCTCGCCGGAATGGTGACGAGTGCCCGGGTGAACTGGGTGTGGATGCCGCCGTGGGGACCCGATCGCATCACCGAGGAAGGGCGCGACCAGCTGCGCGCCCTCGGCTTCAACGTCTAGTCGCTACCCGCCCGCGCTAGGGGTGGAGCGAGGCCGTGGCGAAGACGCGGACCTGGTAGGGCGCCAGGTCCACGGTCTCGGTCACGGCAGCGAGTGGCGCAGTTGCCCACGCGGTGATCTCGCTGAGGTCGTCCACCTCGGCGGCATCAATTCCCGTGGCCTGCCTCGCGCACCACGAGGTGACGACGACGACTCTGTGTGTTCCATGCGTGCGCTCATACGCGATGACGTCTGCATCACGCACGGGCAGGAATCGGACGTCCCCTTCGGTGAGGACTCGATGGCGCTTCCGCCACCGGATGAGGTCGCGGTAGAGGTGCCACAGGGAGGTTGGGTCACGTCGGGCCGCGGCGGCGTTGAGCTGGCGGAATGACGGTGGGATCGCCAGCCACGGCGTCGCCTCCGAAAACCCGCACGTCGCGGTGTCGTCCCAGGGCACGGGCACGCGTCCGTTGTCGCGTGAGCGCGCCTGAATAACCGCGAGGATGTCGTCGTCGCTCATGCCTCGCTCACGCAGGATACGCGCGTAATTGAGCGACTCAACATCGCGATAGTCGCTGAGCGAGCCGTAGCACGGATCGGGCAGCCCGAGTTCATCACCCTGGTAGATAAACGGAACACCGCGCATCGTGAAGGTGACGACGGCGAGCATGCGGGCGATCTGGTCGCGGTAGGCGCCGCCCGTCGTATCGAATCGGGTGAGCGCACGCGGTTGGTCGTGATTGTTCCAAAACAGCGCCTGACACCCGCCGCCGGCAGCCATGCCCTGCTGCCAGGTCGACAGCAATTCGCGCAGGCGAGGAATATCGGGGGCGCACACCGCCCACTTGTCCCCGTCGGCGTAGTCGACCTTGAGGTGGTGGAAGTTGAAGGTCATCGCCAACTCGTGAGACTGCGGGTTGGAGTAGCGCACACATTCCTCGAGACTCGTCGAGCTCATCTCGCCGACGGTGAGGTCCTCACCGATTCCCGCCCGATCCACGAGTTCGGCGATGTAGTCGTGCACGTGGGGACCGTCGGTATAGAACCGGCGGCCGTCGCCACTATCGTCGCTGATCCAGTGCTCAGGCTTGGAAATGAGATTGACGACATCGAAGCGGAAACCGGCGACGCCGCGGCGCTTCCACCATCGCACGACCTCGGCGACCTCGCGACGCACGGCGGGGTTATCCCAATTGAGGTCGGCCTGGGTGCGATCGAACAGGTGAAGGTACCACCGCTTTAGCTTGGGCACATACTCCCACGCAGGTCCCCGAATTTGGACTGCCAGTTTGTCGGGGGCTTGGTGGGCGAGCCCTCGACGAAGTGGTAGTAGTCCAGGTATGTGGGGTCCCCCGCGAGTGCGCGGCGGAACCACGGATGGCTCGTCGACGTGTGGTTAAACACCATGTCGAGGATGACGCCGATTCCGCGTTCGCGACCGGCGGCGATGAGTCGGTCGAGGTCGTCCAACGTTCCAAACTGGGGGTCGATGGCGCAGTAGTCGGCGACGTCGTAGCCGTTGTCGATCCCCGGCGAGGGAAAGACAGGCGTCAGCCACACGTAGTCGACCCCGAGGTCAGCGAGGTAGTCGAGCTTGCCGATCACTCCGGGCAGATCTCCCGTGCCCGTTGCCGTGGTGTCGGCAAACGAGCGCGGGTAGATCTGGTAGACGACGCTCGAGGAGAAGTCAGGCATCGACCGTCGCCTCGCTTGAGGTCGTCGCGATGACCGTTTCGCCGGCGACGGCGTCGAAGCCCGAGCGCAGGTCGAGCGGACCCGCTTCGCCCTCGGAGGTGATGATGACGGCGACCTGGTCGGACTTGCCGGCCTTCGCGATCGCGGCGCGGTCGAAGCTGATGAGCGGCTGGCCGCGCGTGACGCGATCCTTGCGCGCGACATGGCAGGTGAAGCCTTCCCCACCCATGGCGACGGTGTCGATGCCGACGTGGATGAGGACCTGGGTGCCATCGGTGAGAGTCAGGCCAACGGCGTGGCCGGTGTCGGCCATGGTGACGAGGACCGTGCCGTCGGCGGGGGCGAGGACGTCCTCGGTTGACGGGGTGATGGCGACGCCGCCGTCTCCGAGCGTTTTCTTCGCGAAGACCTCATCGGGCATCTCCTCAATGGGAACCACGGCGCCTGACACCGGTGCGGTCAGCGTGACGGAGCCGTCCTCAACGGGAGATTCGGCCGGGGAGTCGGCGCTGGTCGCGGCCCCGGCGGGGGCTGTGGCGATAGCGGCCGGGTCGGCGCCGGTGCGCTGGGTGGGGGTGAGGCGGCGCCGACCGATGACGTAGGTCAGCGCGAAGGACACGCCGATGGAGATGAGCATGGCGCCGGCGAAGGCCAACCAGAACGGGGGCTTGATCGACAAGATGCCGGGAAGGCCACCGACGCCGATGCTCGCCGCCTCGACCGAGAAGCCAACCGAGAACATGGCCGCGCAGGCCGAGGCGATCATGCCGCAGATGAGGGGGAACTTGTACTTCAGGGACACGCCGAACAGCGCCGGCTCGGTGACGCCGAGATAGCATAGCAGGAGATGCAGGCGGGCACGTTGACCTGCTGGGCGCGCTCGTTGCGCCGTTGCAGCACGGACATGGCGAGGACCGCCGACCCCTGGGCGATGTTGGACAGCGCAATCATCGGCCACAACAGCGTGCCGCCGTAGGCGGTGACGAGCTGGGTGTCGATGGCGTTGGTCATGTGGTGCAGCCCGGTCATGACGACGGGGGCGTAGAGGAAGCCGAATAGGGCGGCAAACAGCAGTCGGAGAGGGGAGAAGAGCCCCGCGTAGACCGCCGCCGCGATGGCGTCGCCGATCCACCAGCCGATAGGACCGACGATGACGTGGGCGAGGAAAACGGCGGGGACGAGCGAGAAGACGGGCACGACGATCATCGACACGACTTCCGGGCAGATCCGCTTGATGCCCCGCTCGAGGTAAACGAGCACGAAGGCGGCGAGGATCGCCGTGATGACCTGCCCCTGGTAGCCGATCATCTGCACCTGCGCGAAACCGAAGTCCCACACGGGGATGTCCTTGGCCGGGGTATCGGCGACCGCGAATCCGTTGAGCAGCTGGGGCGAGACGAGCGTGAGGCCGAGGACGATGCCGAGCATCTGGGTGGTGCCCATCTTGCGGGTCACCGACCAGCAGATTCCCACGGGCAGGAGGTGGAAGACGGCCTCACCGATGAGCCACAGGAACGAACCGATCCCGGCCCAGAACTGGGAGACGTCGGCGGGCGTGAGGGTCCCGGCGTCCAGCGAGAAGCCCCCGGCCTCGGTGAACATCGGCACCGAGGTGATGACGTTGCGGAAACCGAGGACGAGACCGCCGCAGATAAAAGCGGGAATGATCGGGGCGAAGATCTCCCCGAGATTACTCATGACCTTTTGCGCGACGTTCTGGTTCGACCGCGCCGCAGCCTTGACCTGGTCCTTCGATCCGCCGCTCACGCCGGAGACGTCGATGAAGTCGGCGTAGAAGTCCGCGACCGCGTTACCGATGATGACCTGGAACTGACCGGCCTGCGTGAAGCTGCCCTTGACCGAGGGGAGGTCCTCGATGCCGTCGATATCGGCCTTCTTGGGGTCGACCAGGGCGAAACGCATGCGCGTCATGCAGTGGCTGACGGCGCTGATATTGTCGGCGCCGCCGACGAGCGCGAGGAGCGCCTGCGCGTCATCGCGAAATTTCCCCATGGGGTTCTCCTCTCACCGGGGAGGTCACACTCCATTGATGCAACCTATGTGAATAAGTTGATCGTAAAGCGCGGCGCGGTGCGAGGGTAGCTATTTGAATAAGTCGCCTCGTGGCGTTTGTCACGTTCGGCTGTCCTACACTTGGCCCCATGCGTCGACGCTACGATCAGATTTTCACCGACCTGCTCGCCGACCTCGAAAAAGGAACCCCGGCCTTCGGTGAGTACCTGCCCTCAGAGGCCCAGTTGACGCAGCGTTTCTCGTGCTCGAATAACACGGTGCGGCGGGCGCTGCGGATGCTCAACGAGCGCGGCTACGTTCAGCCCGTGCCCGGCAAGGGTGTGCGCGTGGCCTACCGGCCGACCCCGCGTCCCGATTTGGCGCTGGGGGGCATCGAGTCTTTTGCCGAGGTGACGAAGCGCCACGGGCGCGACGTGCGCACCCGCGTCGTGTCGTTGACGACCGTGCACGCGAGTCCCTCGCTGGCTGAGCGCTCCGGGTTTGCCCCCGGGGAGACTCTGACCCGTGTCGAGCGAGTGCGAATCATCGATTCGGCGGCGCTGATTCTCGATACCTCGTTCTTTTCTCTCAGCCTCGTCGGGGGCCTCACCGGTGAGATCGCCGAAGACTCGATCTATCGCCATCTTGAGCACACGCTGGGTATGCGCGTCGCCTTGTCGAAGCGCTCCATCACCGTCGAGGCGGCGACCTCGCGCGATCGGTCGTTGCTCGACCTCGGCGACGCCAGTGTCGTTGTCGTCGTCACCTCCGAGACCTTCGATCACCTGGGCAACCTCATCGAGTACACGGTGTCGCGCCACCACCCCGACTCCTTTTGCTTTCGCACGACAGCGGTGCGCGAGAACGTTTAGCGGGGCGGCTAGGATGGTGGGCTGTGATCACCGCTTCCCACCTCAGCGTCCGTATCGGCGCTCGCGTATTGGTGGCCGACGCGTCGTTTCGTATCGATAAGGGCGACAAGGTCGGCTTCGTTGGCCGTAACGGTGCGGGGAAGACGACGACGATGACCCTGCTGGCCGGGCGCGTCGACGACGAGGGGGTCATCGAGCACGACGGTCAGCTCAGCCGCCGCGGTACCCTGGCCTACCTCGAACAAAACCCCGATACGGGGGCAACAGAGAAGACCGGACTCGAACGCATCATGGCGGTGCGCGGACTCGATGCCCTGGCGGCGAGGATTCGGCGCGCCGAGGAGGCGATGGCCACCTCCGAGGGGGAGGCCCTGGCCAAGGCGATGGAGCGCTACGCGCGCGTCGATCACGAGTTCGAGCAGGCCGGCGGTTGGGCGGCGAAATCCGAGGCCCTCCACATCGCCGCCAATCTCGGTCTTGATGAGGCCACGCTCGCTCAGCCGTTGCCGACCCTGTCGGGCGGTCAGCGGCGGCGCGTCGAGCTCGCCCGCTGCCTCTTCTCCGGGGCCGACACGCTGCTGCTCGACGAGCCGACAAACCACCTCGATCACGACTCCATCGTGTGGCTGCGCGACTTCATTCGCTCCTATTCCGGCGGCGTCCTCATCATCTCCCACTCCGTCGACCTGCTGCGCGAGACCGTCAATCAGGTGCTCTACCTCGATGCCACCCGCGCGCGTCTCGACGTGTACAACATGGGCTGGGACGCCTACATGCGCCAGCGCAGCGACGACGAGCGGCGGCGTCGCCGCGAGCGCGCCAACGCCGTGAAGAAGGCCGAGGCGTTGCGCCTACAGGGCGAGAAGATGCGGGCGAAGGCGACCAAGGCCGTTGCCGCCCAACAGATGCTGCGCCGCGCCCAGGAGCTCCTGGACGATCTCGAGCCCGAGACCGGCCCGGACAAGGTTGCCCGGCTGAGGTTTCCCACGCCCGCGGCGTGTGGGAAGGTCCCCCTCAGCGCGCAGGGACTGGCCAAGAGCTACGGTTCTCTCGAGGTTTTTGCCGGCGTCGACCTCGCCATCGACCGCGGGTCGAAGGTCGTCGTTCTCGGCATGAACGGTGCCGGCAAGACCACTTTGCTGCGACTGCTCATGGGGATCGAACAGCCAGACGCCGGCACGATCGTGGCGGGAGTGGGGCTGAAGGTGGGCTATTACGCCCAGGAACACGAGACCCTCGACGACACGCGCTCGGTTTACGGCAACCTCGCGGCGGTGGCACCCGACCTCGATGAGACCCATGTGCGCAACATTCTCGGGCAGTTCCTGTTCTCGGGCGCTGACGCCGATAAGCCCGCAGCGGTCCTGTCAGGCGGCGAGAAGACGCGCCTGGCGTTAGCGACGCTCGTGACGTCAGCGGCCAACGTGCTGCTCCTCGATGAGCCGACAAATAATCTCGACCCGGCTAGCCGCGAGGAAATTCTTCAGGCCTTGCGAACCTACGCCGGTGCCGTCGTGCTCGTCACCCACGATCCCGGCGCGGTCGAAGCGCTCGACCCCGATCGCGTGCTCATCCTGCCCGATGGCGACGAGGATCTGTGGAGTGAGGAGTACTTGGACTACGTCACACTGACCTAGGACAACGCGCGCTAAGCGAGCTCGACGGGAATAATAGGTGAGCACAACGAAGGGTGCTCTCGTCTGCCCGAAGGAGTGTCGTGTTTCTCGCGATCAAGGAAATCCTCCATCAGAAGACTCGCTACGCCGCCATCACCCTGGTGGTCTTTCTCGTCAGCTACCTCGTGTACTTTCTCACCGGGCTTGCCTTCGGGTTGGCCTCGTCTTACACGGAAGTCATCGATACGTGGTCGGCGAAGACGGTGACCCTGGCTAAGGATGCCAACAAGTCGGCGCTGGCCTCGAGGCTGTCAACATCGGCGCTGAGGGGCCTGCCCGAGGACGCCGCCGGGATCTCCTTTGTGCCGGCCGCGATCGACGATCGCTCCGAGGGGGCTGACGGCGAGCGGATCAACGTCTTTATCGCCGGTGTCGATGAGCGGCTGCGTCCGCACCTGCAAAAGGGCCGGTGGGGGCGCGAAGCGAGCGAAGTCGTCATCGATCCGACGCTTGAGCGTGCAGGCTGGCACGTTGGCGACCGGCTTGAGCTGCCCGAAGCCACGGCGCGCATCGTCGGAGTATCCGAGCCTGCTCGGTTCCAGGCATCCCCCCGTCATGGTTGCGGGAAGCGACATCGCCGACATCGCCGGCCCCCAGGGCAGGGATCTCACGAGCATCATCGTGTCGGAGTCGGGCGCGGGCCTGCCGAGCACAATTGGTGGGGTCGACGTCGAGACCATTCCCGTTGACAACTTCATCGATGAGCTCCCGGGCTATCGCGCCCAATACTTGACGTTCAGCCTGATGATCGGTGCCCTCATCGTCATTTTGTCGCTCGTGTTGGGGATCTTCATGTACGTTCTCACCCTGCAAAAGTCCCATGTTTTCGGGGTGATGAAAGCCCAGGGGGTGCCGACGAGCTATATCGCCCGCGCCGGTGCGGCACAGACCTTGCTGATATCCCTGTGCGGTGTTGCCCTCGGGGCGGCGGCAGCGCTGGGCAGTGGCGGCGCGTTGCGGGGCGCCGTGCCCTTTGCCGTGTCGTGGCCGCTCTTCGCCGCTCTCAGCGCGGCGTTCGTCGTGTTCACACTGCTGGGCAGCCTGTTCCCCATCCGCGTGATTTCGCGGATTGATCCGATGACGGCGATTGGGTAGCACCATGATCACACTGACCGATGTTTCCAAGGACTACACGCAGGGATCCGAGACGATCCATGCCCTCAAGCCGACGACACTGACCATCCCTGATGGCGAGTTCTGTGCCATCCTCGGCCCGTCGGGCTCCGGCAAGTCGACGCTGTTGACCATCATGGGCGGGCTGCTGACGCCGAGCACGGGACAGGTATGCATTGACGACGTCGATCTCACGGAGATTTCGCGCAAAGAGCTGTCGCGTCAGCGCTTCACCAAGCTCGGGTTCATCTTGCAGTCGTCTTCGCTCGTGCCTTTCCTGACCGTGCGCGATCAGATGGTCTTCCACGCGAAGGTCGCCGGGACCACGCCGGATACGCGTCGGCGCGACGAACTCATGGACCGTCTCGACATCGCGTCGCTGGCCGGAAAATACCCCGATGCCCTCTCCGGCGGGGAACGCCAGCGCGTGGCGATCGCCACGGCACTCATGCACGACCCCGCCGTCATCCTCGCCGATGAGCCGACGGCCGCCCTCGACACGGCACGCGCCTTCGAGACCGTGAAGCTGTTGCGCGATCTCACCCACGAGGATGGACGCGCCACCATCATGGTTACCCACGACGAGAGGCTCATCGACTACTGCGACGCCGTCTACCGCATGTACGACGGTGAACTCACCCGCGACACGACGGCTAGGCGGGGGCGTGATGGCGAGCGCGCAGACGGCAGCGGCCGCCAGCAAGCTCATCCCATCTGCCGCGCCATTCGAGAACGAATGCCGTGGCTGTGCCCACCGCGCCGATCGAATCGTCGCGGGTAAGCTCCCACGCACACGCCCCGATGGTCGGCTGGTGCCCGACGACCACGACGTCGGTGTGGCCGGGGTCGAATCCCCGCACGTAGGCGACGACGTCGTCCCACCAGGCATCGTAGAGATTGTCGACGCTCACGAGATCGCACGGGCCCAGCTGTTCGGCGAGCGCCCGAGCCGTCTGCGTCGTGCGCCGGGCCGAGGAGTGATGGATAGCCTGGGGTGCGATGACGGAACTGAGTGAGCGGCCGAGGGCATCGGCCTGACGCGTACCGGTGGCCGTGAGCGGACGCTTGTGGTCGACGCCAAAACCCGACCCGGCTTGGGCATGGCGGACGAGCGTGAGGGTGCGTAGTGTCGTCATAGGCTCATGGTAGTTAGGGGAGGGAAGTTATGGCGCTTACGGCAGGACCGGCTGACGATATCTGCTCGGCGCGCGGGTGCGAGGCCGACGCCCGGTGGGCCGTCGTGTGGTCGAATCCTGCGCTGCCGACCCGCCGGGAGAAGACGTGGCTGGCCTGCGACGAGCACCGCGACTACCTGCACTCCTATCTGGCCTATCGCTCGTTTCCCGTGCGCGACGTTCCCTTTGAGGACGTGCGCGCGTCCGAGTCTCATTGACGTGCGCCGGCGGCGACACACCCTGACAGGCGAGTCGCCGCCGGCGGTATAGGCGCTCAGCGCATCCGGAGTGGTTTACGGGTGCACGATTGAACCCTTGGGAACAACGGTGATTCCCGATTCGGTGACGGTGAATCCGCGAGCCCGGTCGCGCTCCGGATCGACGCCGATCGTCGCGTTTTCCTCGACGACGACGTCCTTGTCGAGGATCGACTTGGCGACGACGGTATGGCGGCCAATGCGCGTGTTGTGCATGAGGACCGATTCGGAGACCGAGGAATAGGAATGGACGTAGGTTCCCGGCGACAGAATCGAGTGCTCGACGTTGCCACCGGAAATGATGACGCCGTTGGAGACGATCGAGTCGATGGCGACACCGCGCCGGTCGGCGTCGTTGAAGGTCGTCTTTGCCGGCGGCAGCCACGCGTCGGCCTTCGTATAGGTGGGCCACTCGAAGTTGTAGAGGTTGAACACGGGGTGGACCGAAATGAGGTCCATGTGGGCGTCGTAGAACGCATCCAGCGTGCCGACGTCACGCCAGTAGTCGCGGTCGCGTTCGGTGGCACCGGGGACCTCGTTGTCGATGAAGTCGTAGCAGTTGACCCCGCCGTGCTCGACGAAATAGGGGACGATGTCGCCGCCCATGTCGTGGGCCGAGTCCTCGTTGGCGGCGTCGCGCTCAAGGGCCTCGATGAGGTCCTTGGTCGTGAACACGTAGTTGCCCATGGAGGCGAGGATCTTCGTCGGGTCGTCGCTCAGCCCCTCGCAGTGGGTGGGCTTTTCGAGGAAGGCCTTGACATCGCCGCCATCCTGGTCGATGACGCCGAAGGCACTGGACAGCTCGATGGGCTGGCGGATCCCGGCGATGGTGCACGGCTTACCCGAGGCGATGTGGGACTCGACCATCTGGGAGAAGTCCATGCGGTAGATGTTGTCGGCGCCGACGATAACGAGATAGTCCGGCTTTTCATCACGCACGGCATTGAGCGATTGGTAAACGGCGTCTCCCGAGCCGAGGTACCAGTGTTTACCCTGGCGCTGCTGGGCGGGAATGGGGGCGACATAATTGCCGAGGTTGGCCGACATCCGCCAGGTTTGGACGATGTGACGGTCGAGGGAGTGCGACTTGTACTGGGTGAGAACAATCGTGCGCAAATAGCCCGAGTTGACGAGGTTCGACAGGGCGAAATCAATGAGTCGGTAGTGGCCACCGAAGGGAACGGCGGGTTTGGCGCGATCGAGGGTCAAAGGCATGAGCCGTTTACCCTCGCCGCCTGCGAGGACGATTGCGAGGACATTGTTCTTAGCCATATCTGCAGCCTAGGGTTTATCGATCGCCCGCGGGCGCGTTTGAGATCCGTTAGTGTGGCAATATCCCCGCGATCGATCGGGCGTGGCCCGTATGCAGAAAGGTGTCGACCATGAGGGTGGACCTGCTCAGCCGTGAATTTCCCCCGCACGTGTATGGCGGTGCTGGCGTCCATGTCACCGAACTCGCCAAGGTTCTTCGCGACCACGTCGACGTTCATGTCCACGCGTTCGATGGTCCGCGCTGCGAGGATGGGGTAACGGGGTACGACTACTGCGCCGAGCAGGCCGATGACAACGCCGCGTTGAAGACCCTGGGCGTCGATCTGTGCATGGCGCAGCGCACCGAGGGAGCCGACCTCGTTCACTCCCACACGTGGTACGCGAACATGGCGGGGCACTGGTCGAAACTCATGCACGACATTCCTCACGTGGTGACGGCCCACTCGCTCGAGCCACTGCGCCCGTGGAAGGCCGAGCAGCTGGGCGGGGGATACCGGGTGTCGTCGTGGGCCGAGAAGACGGCTTACGAAGGAGCAGACGCCGTCATCGCCGTGTCGCACGGGATGCGAGACGACATCTTGCGCTGTTATCCCTCGCTCGATCCCGATCGCGTTCGGGTAATTCACAACGGTCTCGACCTTGACGACTGGGCGCTGCCGAGCGACGACGCCGCGATCGAGGCGACGCTGGCCCAACACGGGATCGACAGGGACGCCCCCACGGTCGCCTTCGTCGGGCGGATCACCCGGCAAAAGGGTCTGCCGCACCTGCTGCGGGCACTGCGGCGCGTTCCCGAGGACACCCAGATCGTCTTGTGTGCGGGGGCTCCCGATACCGAGGGCATTAAGCGCGAGGTGGACGAGCTGGTGGCCGAGTTGCGCGAGGAACGCTCGCGCGTCATCCTCATCCCCGACATGCTGCCCCACGACGACGTCGTCAACATCTTGTCGCAGGCCACCGTCTTCGTCACCCCGTCGGTGTACGAACCCATGGGGATCGTCAACCTCGAGGCCGCGGCGATGGAGCTGCCCGTCGTCGGAACGAAGACCGGCGGCATCCCCGATTGCATCGACGACGGCGTCACCGGCTATCTCGTGCCGATCGACCAGAAGACCGACGGCACGGGTACCCCACTCGACCCCGAGAAGTTCGAGGCCGACATGGCCGAGCGCATCAACGCGCTGCTCGCCGATCCCGAGCTGGCCCGGCGCATGGGCAAGGCGGGGCGCGCACGCGTCGAGGAGCACTTCACGTGGACCGCTGTCGCCGAGGAAACGGTCGCCCTCTATCGCTCGCTCGTGTGAGTCGGGCCTGCCGCGCGGTGCGTGAGGCGGATTCCCCGTAAGGTAGACCACATGGAATCCCTGGTCGAACTCGATGACGTCAGCGTTGTCCGCGGCGGCAACCCGCTGCTGTCTCACGTCACCTGGCAGGCCGAATCCGGCCAGCACTGGGTGATCTTCGGACCCAACGGGGCGGGCAAGACGACGCTCGTGTCGATGCTTGCCGCGCGCCTGTTTCCCACCGAGGGGGCGGTGAGCATCCTCGGCGAGGAGCTGGGCAACGTCGAGACCCAAGAGATTCACGAACGCGTCGGGTTCTGCTCGTCGGCACTGCTCAAGACCATCGACCCGTCGGTGTGCGTGCGCGACATCGTGCTGTCGGCGGCCTACGGCACGTTGGTGAAGATCCACTACCAGAGCTATGAACAGGTCGACGAGGCCCGCGCCGACTGGTTGATGAAGAACTTCGGGATCTCTCACCTGGCGCAGCGGCATTTCGCCACCCTGTCCGATGGGGAACGACAGCGCGTCCTCATTTGCCGCGCGCTCATGGCCGATCCCGAGATCCTCATTCTCGACGAGCCGGCCGCCGGCGTGGACCTGGGGGCACGCGAGATCCTCATGGGGGCGCTCGCGGAGCTCGCGTCGGCCCCGACGTCGCCGATGATGATCATGGTGACCCACCACGTCGAGGAAATCCCACCGGGATTCACCCACGCACTCATGCTTAAGGACGGTCGCATCGTCACCTCGGGTGAACTTGAGGACGTATTGACGTCGAAGAACCTGTCCGAGACGTTTTCCATGTATCTGCGCGCCGGGCGTCACGACGACCAGCGCTGGTGGGCACACGGGTAAGCCATGGATCGCCAACAAGACGAGGTGCTGCGCCTCATTGCCCAAAAGGACGTCCGCTACCTGCGGTTGTGGTTCACCGACGTGCTCGGCAAGCTCAAGTCGGTGGCCATCGACCCGGCCGAGCTAGAAAAAGCCTTCAGCGAGGGCATCGGCTTTGACGGATCGACCATCGAGGGATTCACCCGCGTATACGAATCCGACATGCTGCTCTATCCCGACGCCTCGACCTTTCAGCTGTTGTCGTGGCGTCACGACGACGTCGCGGTCGGGCGGATGTTCTGCGACGTCATGACGCCGCTGGACGAGCCGGCCCGCGCTGACCCGCGCGGCGTGCTCGAGCGCCAGCTCGCGAAGGCCGCCGAAGCGGGATTCGTCTTCCACGTCCACCCCGAGATCGAGTTCTACCTGCTCAAACCTCCGGCAAGCCTCGACGCACCGCTGGAACCGATCGATCGGGCCGGCTACTTCGACCACGTCTCGCGCGGGGGCTCCAACGACTTTCGTCGCCGCGCCGTCGAGGCGCTAGAGAACATGGGGATCTCGGTCGAGTTCAGCCACCACGAGGGCGGTCCCGGCCAAAACGAAATCGATCTGCGCGCCACGGATGCTCTCAGCGCCGCCGACAACATCATGACGTTCCGAGCCGTCGTCTCCGACATCGCCCTGCAAGAAGGCATGCTCGCGACATTCATGCCCAAACCCCTCATCGACGCCCCCGGCTCGGCGATGCACCTGCATATGTCGCTATTCGAGGGCGAGCGCAACGCCTTCTTTGACGGGGCCGGCCAATACCAGCTCTCGGCGACGGGACGCTCGTTCATGGCCGGCATCCTCTGCCACGCCGCCGAGCTGTCGGTCATCACCAACCAGTACGTCAACTCGTATAAGCGCCTCTACGGCGGGGGAGAAGCGCCCTGCTACGTGTGCTGGGGACACAACAACCGCTCGGCGCTCGTGCGCGTGCCGCTGTACAAACCCGACAAACCCAAGGCCGCGCGCATCGAATACCGCGCCACCGACTCCTCGGCCAATCCTTACCTCGCGCTCGCGGCCCTGTTGGCGGCGGGAATGAAGGGGGTCGAGGAAGGGTACCGCCTGCCCGAGGAGGCCGAGGACAACGTGTGGGAACTCTCCGGTGCCGAACGCCGCGCCCTGGGGATCGCCGAGCTGCCCCATTCGCTACAGGAGGCCCTCGTCCACTTCCGCCGTTCCGAACTCATGGCCACGACGCTGGGCGAGGAGGTGTTCGCCTTCGTGCTGCGAAATAAGGAGCACGAGTGGCGTGATTACTCTCAGCAGATCACGCCCAAAGAAATCGCGCGCTTCATCTCGCTGTCCTGACGATGAGCCGTCGCCTGAGCCTGAGTCAACGCCTGCGCCGCGCGGGCGTGCGCGACGTCGAACGCGTGGCCGGCTGGATCGAGGCCGGCGAGGTCGGTCTCCTCGACACGCCCGCGCGCATCGATGCTCTGGCGCACGCGGGCGATCCCGACCAGGCTGTCATCGCTCTCGCCCGTGCCCGCGAGGCCGGAATCGACGTGGCAGAATTCGACGACGCGGCAGCGCGTCGACTGATCGCACTGGTCGGTGCCTCGCGCGCCGGCGCGGACTATCTGCTCACCCACCCCGACGTCATCGAGGCGGTGCGCACCGAGGTTCCCGAGTTACCGCTCGACCTGGCCGAGGCCTATGAGGTGGCCGAGGACGCCGCAGAAGCAGTGCGCGCCGAGATGCTCGACGCGTTGGGTGCCAGCGAGGTTCGCCCGGGGGCGTGGGTTGCCAGCCGCGGCAGCGGCGACGACATCCGTTGTATCTACCGCCGCCACCTCTACACGCTGGCCGCGACCGATCTCGCCGGCGACGCCCCCCAGGCCCACGTCGGTGCCGTCAGCGCGCGACTCGCCGCATTAGCCGATGCCGCCATTGAGGCGGGGGTAGCGCTGGCCCGACGCGACGTCGACCCCGAGGCAGAGTGCGAGTTCGCCGTCATCGCATTGGGGAAGACCGGGGCGCGCGAACTGAACTATCTCTCTGACGTCGACGTCATGTACGTCGCCGAGAGCGACGGGGCCGATGCCCGGCGCGGGCGCGAGCGTGCCTCACGGCTGGCAGTTGCCGTGGCTCAGGCGGTGTCGGGGCCCGGTAGCGAGCCACCCCTATGGGAACTCGACGTCGGCCTGCGCCCCGAGGGACGCGACGGGGCGCTCGTGCGCACGCCCGCGTCCTACCTCGACTATTACCGCTCGTGGGCGAAGAACTGGGAGTTTCAGGCCCTGCTGAAGGCCCGCGTATGCGCGGGAGACCGTGAGTTGGGGCGTCGCCTCATCGAGGACGTGGCCCCGCTCGTGTGGTCGGCGTCGACGCGGCCGAATTTCGTCGACGACGCCCGGGCGATGCGTGCCCGCGTTGAGGACCATATCCCGCAGACCCAACGCGACCGCCACATCAAGCTGGGACCGGGGGGACTTCGCGATATCGAATTCTCGCTTCAGCTGCTGCAACTCGTGCACGGGCGCACCGACGAGACCGTGCGATGTCGCTCGAGCCTGGAAGCGATCGACGCGCTCGCCGCCGGTGGCTACATTGGGCGCGACAGCGCCGGCGAATTGGCCAGGTGCTATCGATTCTTGCGCGTCCTCGAACACCGGGCACAACTGGGGCGGATGCGGCGCACCCACATTGTGCCGACGAGTGAAACCGAGTTGCGGCGCATCGGGCGCAGCATGGGTGCCAGCGGCGATGCCGTGGCAGAGATACGCGAGAGGTGGCTGGCGGTTCGTGCGCGGGTGCGCGACCTCCACCACGACCTGTTTTATCGACCCCTGCTCAATATCGTCGCGCAGGCGGGGACGCAGGAGGTGGGGCTGAGCACTCGCGCCGGCGAGGAGCGCCTGCGATTCCTCGGCTATCGCGATCCCGACGGGGCGCTGCGCCACATGACGGCACTCACCGAGGGCGTGAGCCGACGAGCCGCTATTCAACGCCAGCTGATGCCCGGCATCCTCGAGTGGTTGACGACGGGTCCCGATCCCGATCAGGGCATGTTGGCGTTTCGCCGCCTCTCTGACGCGATCGGGTCGTCGCACTGGTATCTGGGGTTTTTGCGCGATTCGCGAGTCGCGGCCGCACGACTATGCCGGGTGTTGGCGACGTCGCCCTTCGTCGCCGAGCGACTCGAGCTGCATCCGGCGGCGGTCGGTTGGCTCGACGACGACGCCGAGCTCCATCCGTTGCCGCACGAGCGCCTTCACGCCGAGGTCGCGTCGCTGAGCGCTCGACACGACGCGGCCGGCGCTATCGGCGCGTTGCGCGATCTGCGCGCGCGTGAATTGCTGCGTCAGGCCATGCGCGAAGTTACCCAGGGGATCGACGAGGAACGCACTCACGAGGCGATTGCGGCAGTTAACGACGAGGTGCTGGCGGCGGCCCTTCAGGCTGCGCGCAGCGAGCTCGACCCGGATGGGCGCGTCGCCTTCGCCCTCATCGTCATGGGCAGCCAGGGTGGGCGAGAAGCATCCTACGGCTCCGACGCCGACGCCGTCGTCCTCCACGATCCCCGGAATACGGCAGACGCCGAGGCCGCCGAGATCGCGGTGAAGGTGGCGCGTCGCCTCGCCGAGCTGTGCACGACGTTCGGGCAGGCACCGGCCCTCTCCATTGACTACGACCTGCGTCCCGAGGGAAGCCGGGGTGCATTGTCACCGTCGCTGGCGGCCTATCGCGATCACTACCAGCGGTGGGGCAGCGTGTGGGAGCGCCAGGCGTTGCTGCGAGCGCGCGTCATCGCTGGTGACGACGACCTCGCCGCTGCCTGGGCCGAGATTGCCGACACCCACCGTTATGGCACGGGACTCGATGAACGCGGCCTCCGAGAAATCCGGTTGCTCAAGGCCCGCATGGAAAACGAGCGGCTCCCGCGGGGCTGCGATCCTGCCTATCACGTCAAGCTCGGTCCCGGCGGACTCAGCGACGTCGAATGGGCGGTGCAAATCCAGCAGCTCACTCACGCCCACGCCCATCCTCAGCTAGCCCATACGGGCACGCTCGCGGGCCTTCGTGGGCTCGTTGAGGCCGGGCTGGTTGACGCGGGTGACGCCGACACGCTGGCGACGTCATGGAAGCTTGCCAGCCGTATCCGCGCGGCAAACGCCCTGGCCCACCGGGCGATTTCCGCTCGCAAGCTCAACGTCATCGCGACCCAGCCGGGCGACCTCGTCACTGCCGGACGTCTGCTCGGATATCCCCACGGCCACGAGCAGGACGTCCAGGAAGACTATCGACGGGCGGCGCGCCGCGCCCGCGTCGTTGCCCACCGCCTCATTTACGGCATCGACGAGGCCGAATAAGCTCTCGCCCCGCCGACCGGTGAGGCAGGCGGGGCGAGACAGGCGCACAAACTAGCGACCGCGGAACATTCGGCGGTTGATCTTCGCCCGCGACGGGTCGACGCTGCGCGGAATCGACTGGGTGCGCATCCGCAGCGACTCCAGGCGTTTGGCGACGAGCGGAACGTCGTCCTTCGCGATCGACTTCGGCAGCTTACGCAGCGTGCGCATGAGATCCTTGAGGGCAACCTGCCCCTCGCCATGCCCGACCTGGATTGTGTGAACGGGCACCGACTGGGCAACCCGGCGGCACTTGCGTTCCTCCTCACCCAGCAGGGAAGCGGCGCGCTGTGCGGGAGCCTCGGAAATGAGGACGATGCCCGGGCGACCGACGAGGCGCCACACGAGATCCTGCTTCCGGTTCATCGCGACGGGCTCGGACTCGATCGACCAGCCGCGCTTAATCTGCGACAGCACCCACTGCACAGCACCCTGGGTGCCATCGATTTGGCGATACATCGCCTGGGTGAGCAGACGCGTCAGCAATATCGTATCGATGAACGCACCCGCGGTGAGGGCGACGACGACCCACCCGATCGTCGCCAGCAGCGGAGACGAGGTCGCGAGACACACGACGATGGCGAGGACCACCAACACAAGCGGGATGAGAGCAAGAACCCAACCCACCCACGGATAGGTGCGTTTCGTGACGCGGAACGCGTCTTGAAGATTGTGGTACCAGCGCCGCTTCGCCGGAGTCTGGGAGGTGAGATCGTTAGCCATGATTCCTCAGTCTAACCCAGCACGCCGGCGCGTCGTGCCGCCGTTATCCACAGATGCGTGAGCGGTCACCACGTGCCGCGTTTCCTGTGGTGGTGTAGGAAACATGGAGATCGACGGCTATGAGTTAGTGGCACCGCTGGGCCGCTCTCAGGCGGGCACCGTCTGGAGGGTCCGCGACGGGAGCGGGCGCGCGTGGGCGGCGAAACTCGTGCGCGCCGACGCCGGGGAGCGGGCCGATCGCTTTGCCCGGGGCAGGTTATGCGGGATCGTCGCCATTGCCCCGGCAGACCTTGGACGCGTCGGGGTCATCTCGAAGATCCGCGAGGGCGACGATCTCGGCGTGCTTGCGCGAGACGAGAGCTGGCGTGGCGATCACGCCCGTTCCGCGATTCACAAGGTCGCCTGCCAGCTCGCTCGCATTCACGCAGCCGGACTCGCCCACGGCGACGTGTCGGCCGCGAACATCCACGCCACGCGCAGCGGGGTGGCCCTCATCGACCCGTTGCTCGACGAGGCCGAACCGACGCCGCACTATCGCGCGCCCGAGCGCGCCGTCAGCCTCGCCGCCGATGTCTACGCCCTGGGAATCCTCGCGCGTGACCTCGGCGTGAGCGCGCCGATCCTCACTCGGGCCTGCGACGCCGATCCCACGAAACGCCCCGCGGCTCGCCACATCGCCCGCGCGCTTGCTGACGTCGATACGCCGGTGCGCACGCGTCGGCCCGAGGACACTCCCGCGCCGCCACCGCAGTCCCATGATCCCATCCGTGCGGAACTCACCCGCCCGCCCACCCAGCGCACCCAGCCGGTGCGCTCGGCTGAGGCTCGACGACGCCAGGCTCGCGGGCGAAACCGGCGCGGCCTCCTCGCCACGGTCATCGGCATCGCCCTCATCGGTGCCGGCGCCGCCACCCTCCTGTGGCCCTCCTCTTCACAGGCGACCCCCGCGGCCGCCGAAAAGACGACGCAGCAGGCAGCCACACGCGATGTGCTCGCGGATCACGTGCGCGCGCTCATCACCGATCGCGACGCCGCCCTGGCGCGCGGCAACCGCGAGAAGCTCGCGGCGCTGACCGCTCCCGACTCGCCGGCGCGCGCCGAGGACGATGCCCTGGCCGATGCCCTCGCGGCCGCCGACATCAGGCTCGAGGGATTGGCGACGAAGGTCGGTGAGGTCGTTCGCGAACCCGACGCGCCAGACGGCGGCGTCGTCGTCAGCGTGCACGTACAACAACAGGCCTACCGCCGCTGCCAGGGCTCCACGTGCGAGGACGTTCCCGCACAACCGGGGCGCACCGTGCGAATCACCCTGACCGGCGAGAGGGGCGCCGTCAGGTCCATCGACGCCAGCGGATAGCAGCTGGCAACGACATCGGCGGGGCCACCGTGTCGGTGACCCCGCCGAGACGAGAGAAGATCGGGGACTTAGAGGCCGAGCTCGGCCGCGAAGTCGCCATCCTCCAGACGCTTCTTCACGCTCGTCAGGTAGCGAGCCGCATCAGCGCCGTCGATCAGCCGGTGGTCGTAGCTCAGCGCGAGGTAGCACATCGAGCGGATGGCGATCGAATCGTTGCCGTCGGCGTCCTTAATGACGGCCGGCCGCTTGACGATCGTGCCCAGACCGAGGATCGCTTCCTCGGGGTAGTTCACGACCGGGGTGTCGAACAGGGCGCCACGCGATCCCGTGTTCGTGATCGTGAACGTCGACCCCGTGAGCTTGGACGGATCGATCTTGCCGCTGCGGGTCTCCTCGGCCAGCTCGTTGACCTTCTTCGCGATCCCCGCGATCGTCAGGTCGCCGGCGTCGCGGATGACGGGAACCATGAGGCCGCGGTCGGTGTCGACGGCGATACCCACGTGTTCCTCGGCGAAGTACGTGACCTGCTTGTCCTCGACGCGCGAGTTGATCTTCGGGTGCGCCTTGAGCGCCTCGGTCGCCGCCTTGATGAAGAACGGCAGGAACGACAGCTTCGTGCCCTCGCGCTTGGCGAAGGAGTCCTTGGCGCGAGCGCGCAGCGCGGCGATCCGGGTGACGTCGACCTCGACGACCGTCGTCAGCTGGGCGGTCGAGTTCAGCGACGTCATCATGCGATCGGCGATGACCTGGCGCATGCGCGACATCTTCTCGGTCTTGCCACGCAGCTTCGTGTCTTCCTCGACGGCCGGGGCAGCCGGAGCCGACGCGGCGGCGGGGGCCTCGGGGGCAGCGGCACGCTCGGCCGCGGCGAGGACATCCTGCTTGCGGATGCGGCCACCCTGACCGGTGCCCGTCACCTGGGAGAGGTCAACACCCTTGTCCTTCGCCAGCTTGCGCACGAGCGGAGTCACGTAGAGGGCGCCCGAACCCGTGTCCGCCGAGGCCGGGGCAGCGGGGGCCTTCGGGGCCTCGGGCGGAGCGACCTGACCCTGCGCGGTCTGCGTGCCGGGGTAGCCCGAACCGACCTGCGGGTAGGCCCACGAGACGACCGAGTGGCCGTCGTCCTGAGACACCGAGGAGGGAATGGATTCGCCGGGCAGCTCGGGGGCCGGGGGAGCAGCCGGAATCGACTCTTCCTTCTTCTCGTCCTTGTCCTCAGCTTCTGCCGGGACCTTCTCGGCCTCGTCGTCCTTCGCCTCGTCCTCGGCCTCTTCTTCGGCGGGGGCCTCGTCGGCCGAGTCCTCGCTGTCGCCGCTATCGCCGGCTTCGGATGCGTCGCCGATGACGCAGATGGGAGCGCCGACATCGACGGTGTCGTCTTCTTCGGCCAGCAGCTCAAGGATGACACCGGCGACGGGGGCCGGAACCTCGGAGTCGACCTTGTCGGTCGCGACCTCGACGATCGGCTGGTCGGCCTCGACCTCTTCGCCGACCTCAACGAGCCATTGCGAAATCGTACCTTCGGTCACCGATTCGCCCAGGGCGGGCATTTCGACTTTCGTAGACATAGTGGGTTGTGTCTCCTCTAGCTATCTAGTTGTGAAGCGGCTTACCCGCGAGGGCCATGGCGGCCTCGCCGATCGATTCGTTTTGGGTCGGGTGGGCGTGGATGAGCGCAGCCACGTCTTCCGCGTAGGCCTCCCAGTTGACCATGAGCTGGCCCTCGCCGATCTGCTCACCCATGCGCTTGCCCAGCGCGTGGAAGCCGACGATGGGGCCGTCGGCGACGCTGACGAGCTTGACGAGGCCACCCGTGCCGAGAATCTGCGACTTGCCGTTGCCGGCGAGGTTGAAGACCTGCGTCTTGACCTTGTCCTTGCCGTATTCCTCTTCGGCCTGGGCCTGGGTGAGGCCGACCGAGGCGATCTCGGGGTTGCAGAACGTCACGCGCGGGATGTTGGCCTCGATGAGCGGGGCCGGGTTGAGGCCCGCGAGCTTCTCGGCCAGGTAGATGCCCTGGGCGAATCCGCGGTGGGCCAGCTGTAGGCCCGGAACGATGTCGCCGACGGCGTAGACGCCCTCGCACGAGGTCTGGAGGTTCTCGTCGACCGGCACGAAGCCGCGGTCGAGCTTCACCCCGGCCTCCTCGAAGCCCATGTCCTGGGTGCGCGGGCCGCGCCCGACGGCGACGAGCAGGAGGTCGGCGTCGATGACGTCGCCCTTGTCGGTTTCGACGTGAACGCCCGAGTCGTCCTGGGTGACGCCCTTGAACATCGTCTTCGTCTTAAAGGCGATCTTGCGAGCCTTGAACTGCTTCTCGAGCCCCTTGGCGATATCGATGTCCTCGTTGTTCACCAGGTGGGGCAGGCCCTCGATGATGGTGACCTCGGCACCCAGGGACGCCCACAGCGAGGCGAACTCGACACCGATGACGCCCCCGCCGAGGATCGCGGCGCGACGCGGCACCCACGTGAGCTGAAGCGCCTGCTCGGACGTGATGACGCGGCCCTCAATCGGCAGGTTCGGCAGCGACTTCGAATACGAACCCGTCGCCAACACGACCGACTCGCCCGTGATTTTTTGGCCGTCGACCTCGACTGTGTGGTTGTCGACGAGACGACCCCAGCCGGTGATGACGTCGATCTTGCGCGAGGCAATGAGTCCTTGCAGACCCTTGTGCAGCTGGTCGATCGTCTTTTGGCGGTACGAGCCGACGACCTCGAGGTCGACGCCGTCGTAGCTGGCAAAAATGCCGAGCTTCTCGGCGTCCTTGATTTCCTCGACCGCCTCGGCCACGTGCAACATCGCCTTCGTCGGAATGCAGCCGCGGTGCAGGCAGGTGCCGCCAACCTTATCGCCTTCGATGAGGGCCACCTTCTTGCCCAACTGGGCGGACCGAAGGGCCACGGCGTAGCCGCCACTGCCTGCTCCGAGGACAACGACGTCGTACGAGGTGCTGGACATGTGCGCTCCTTAAGAATCGCCAAACACGGTGCGGACGGGATGGCCCGCAAGCTGTCTCCATTGTGTCACTAAAAAGCGGCCAGCGGCGAGCGGGCGACAGACTAAAGTCCCCACCCGACGTGGCGTTCGCCATAGGGGAGAGAAGATCGCGGGCGCGGCTTAGAATAGGTCCTCGCCTAAGCCGTAGCAGTGAGGAGACAACCGTGAGCGAGGACGTGAACGCGTCGACGATCGACACCAGGCCGCCGGCCCTAGGTGCGGCCCGCGTCCTCATGGGGATCCTCGTCATCTTCGCCGCGTGGTCAACGATCGCGGCGGGAAGCCGCCTCGTCGACCAGGCGAGCGTCGGCAACGCCCTCGACGTCATCACCGGCCTCGTGTGGTGCCTCGTCGCAGCCGGCATCATTCACAACGGTCGGCGGATGCGTGCCCTCGCCGTCACCGGGTTGCTCCTCCACGCGGTCGGTCTCGTCGTGGCTGCGGCAGCCGAAACCGCCGAGGCCGACTGGGTGCGCGAGTGGTTGATCTGGCGCGGGGGCGGGGCCCACTACTGGTGGATTCCCGCAATCCTGCTCGTCGTGGCGGCGTGGTGGATGATCGTTTCGGATCCGCGTCGCCTCGCCGGACGCTGAGCGGCTAGGTCAGCCCGGGGAACCCGCACTGACGCAGCGCCTCGTAAGTCGCGATCGAGGCGGCGATCGTGAGATTGAGTGAGCGCCGCTGTGGCGTCATGGGGATGCGCACCTGCTCGGTGATGCGCGCATCGGCCAGCACCTCGGCCGGCAACCCCGTGGGTTCCGGGCCAAACAGCAGGCCGTCGCCGTCGCGATAGGACACGTCCGTGTGCCACGTCGTGGCGTGGCCGGTGAAGGCGTAGAGACTGCCTTCGATCTCGGCCACGGCCTCGTCGAGATTCGGGTGGACCTTCACGTGAGCGAGGTCGTGATAGTCCAGCCCCGCCCGCTTCAATCGCGTGTCGTCCATGACGAAGCCCAGTGGCTCGATGAGGTGAAGCATCGATCCCGTGCAGGCCGACAGGCGAATGGCAGCGCCGGAATTGCCCGGGATACACGGGGCGTAATACAGCAGGTGAAGCACGGGCAGGAAGTCTACCCCGCGTCCTCGGGCGTGCGATACATCCCCGTCACCGTCGCGATTGCGAGGGTGTGGAAGAGCGCCTGGAAAGACACAGCGGTGGGGCGGGTGTCGTGATCGACGTCAAGGGAGTCGACGTCGAGCGCGTGGACGGCAAAGATGTAGCGGTGTGCCCGGTCTCCCGCGGGCGGCGGGCACCGAAGAAATTGCGCTGCCCCGTGTCGTTCGGGCAGTGGAAGCCTCCGCTCAGCTCCGCGTCTGAGGCTCCCGCACCCGCCGCGAGCTCGGCGACGCTGCCCGGCACGTTAGCCGCACACCAGTGCCAAAACCCCGCTGGGGTCGGCGCATCGGGATCAAAACATGTCACCAGAAACGAGCGCGTGCCGTCCGGGAAACCCGACCACGACAGCTGCGGGGAACGCGAGCCGCCCTGCGCCGTCGCCGACGTCCAACGCCCCATCGTCGACCATGTCCGTCGACGTCAGCGTGAAGGAGGGGAAGTGAGGCAGCAGGTCGTAGGGGTTGGGGGCGAGTGGGCGGGCAGAGAGATCCATCGGTCCTCCTCGGCAAGACGGCGGTGTCGTTACCGACACTGTAGCCGGAAACGTGGCCGGCGGCTAAGGGTGGGCGCAGCAGCTGCGGCGCGCGCTAGTATCGAACGTATGTTCGAGAGTGTGGAGGGGGTCCCCGCGCGCCTGGACCGGGCACGGCGCGCGCTCGCGGTAGCGGAGAAACGCGTGGGAATCCGTGGGTCGCGCCCGCGTGCGGGAGGCGTCATTCGCTGCCCGGCACGCCGGGTCGACCTGTACGAGGCGATGGCGCGCGCCATGGGGACTTACGGGTGGGCCGGCGTCGTCGCGCTGCCCGATGTCGGGTGGTTGGCGGCGGCTCAGCACGGAGTCGACCTCGATCGAGTGCTCTACGTCCCGCGCACGTTCGGCAGCGACGTCGCCATCTTGACGGCCCTCGTCGACGCGTGCGCCGTCGTCGTCGCCGGCAGCACGCGCGTGGAACCGATGAGCGCGCGCACGTTGGCAGCGCGGGCCCACGCCCGCGGCTGCACGGTGATCGCGCTGGGGGCGTGGCCAGGCGCGCGCGAGCGCGCGGTGGAGGTGGGGTAATGGCGCAGCGCCGATTAGTCGTCTGGGTCGCCCACTGGGCCCTACAGATCGCGCAGGCCGGATATCCGCCCGACGCCCCGGCGGCTCTGGCCAGCGGGCAGACCATCCTGGACGTCTCGCCCGTGGCTCGGCGCGCCGGAGTGCGCCCACGCATGCGCGTTCGCCAGGCGCGCGCGATTCTCCCGCACCTCGCGTTACTCCCGCCCGATCCCGATCGATCGCAGCGAGCCTTCGATCGGGTTCTCCACGCCCTCCACGAGCTGCGTTGGGACGTCAGCGCGTGGCGGCCAGGCCTGGCCGTTGCGCCGCTGGGGAGACTGAGCAGTGACGCCGACGAGGAGCAACTGATGGAACAGGCCGGTGAGGTCATCGCCTACCACACGGGAGCCGACGCCAGCGTCGGGATCGCCGACGGCACCCTCGCCGGGATCGTCGCCGCCCACCGTGGCCTCAGAGTCGCCCCCGACGAACAGGCGGCTTTCCTCGCCCCGCTGCCGACAACCTGGCTGCCCCTCGTCTACGAGGCCGGCCCGCATCGGCGCGACGTCGCCGAGTTTGTCGATCAGCTGCGCCAGCTTGGAATCCGCCAGCTCGGCGACATCCGCCGCCTGCCCGCCGGGTCGCTTGCCGCGCGCTTTGGCGCAGCCGGCGAACTCGTCACCCTTCTCGCTCGCGGAGAGGACTGGCCGTTGCACGGGCGGGCGTGTGGTGACGACGACGTCGCCCGCACGCGCGAGTGCGACCCGCCGCTGCGTGACAGCGGACAGGTCGTCTTCCTCGCCAAACACCTTGCCGACGACCTGCTCGATGACCTCAGCCAGCGCGGCCTCACCCTCACCCGCCTGCGCATCACCTGCACGTTTGGCCTCGGCGAGCACCGCGCTCGCACGTGGGTGCTCGATCCGCCCCCGCGCAGCCGCGACATCGTCACCCGGGTGCGCTGGCACGTCGACGAGTGGCTGGGCGAGGCCGGCGCCGTCACGGGCGGGGTCCACGCCCTCACCCTGACGGCGCTCGCCGTCCTGCCCCTGGCCGAACTCACCCCGAGCTTGTGGGGCGACGAACGCTCCGTCCTCCACACCCGCCGCGCCCACGCCGCCGCCACCCACATCACCCGACTGGTCGGCAGCGACGGGGTGACCCGGCTCCACCGCCAAGGCGGTTTCGATCCGCGCTCGCGGGTGCGGCCGCACCCCTGGGATGCGCCACCGCCCCCGCTGGCACCCGAGGATGCGCCCTGGCGCGGCGCAGTGTGCACCCCGGCCCCGACGCTGCTGTGGGATACCCCGCGCGGGGTCGGGGTGCGCGATGGTGCCGGGAACCCCGTGACGATTGACGAGGATGGCGAGTTGAGTGCGCCCCCGGCGGTTCTCGATCGCTCGATTGGGGCAAGCTGCCCCATCGGTGAGGCCTATGGGCCCTACCCGGTTAACGGGGCGTGGTGGCGAGGCCACGGCGACGCCGATACGTTTCGGGCCTACCTCATCGTTCGCTGCGAAGGCGATGCGCTGCTGCTCGTCTATCGGCAGGGTCGGTGGTGGCATGAGGGCACCTATGAGGATTCGATCGCGGTGCTACGCTGAAAATTTGGCCGGACGACACGGAAAGGACAGCGATGGCAGCCTCGATCGACGTGGTGCTTCGGGCGCTAAGCGACGACGAGATCCGCGCCTTCTTGGGCCCGGCCAGCTACCTGCGCGCCGACCGCCTCGTCCGCGCGGGTGCGCTCACCCGGGTCTCACACGCGGCCGAGGGCGTCGACGGGCAGGTCCACGATGCCGCGACGGGCGTGACCTACACGGTGTCGCTGCGCGCACATGGGGCGACGCTAGAGGAGCTCGAAGCCCGGTGCACGTGCGCGCTCGGTCCGCGCTGTGTCCACATGCTCGCCCTCATCCTTCAGGTGCGCGATCACGCGCGCGAAGCGGGCATCGGCTGGCGCGAACACCTGGGCGGCCTCGTCACCGCCGACACCGATCGTGCCCCGCTGGGCCTCGGCCTTGACTATGCCGATTCGCGTGAGGTCACGATCTACCCGCTCCGCCGGACGAGGCGCGGAGAGTGGACCCGCGCGCGGGTCAGCTGGAAGGACCTGGCGTCGGGATGGGAATCGGTGACCGGCGATCTGCGTTCGCGCCACGTCACCGTCATGAAGGGGATCGTCGACCTGGCGACCTCGCGCAATCGCGCGGGCGAGATCACCCTGGCATCCCTGCGCGACCACGCCCTCACCCAGCTCCTCATTGCCCATTCGGCCGGCGTCGCCCTCATCGACCAGGTCAGTGGCCGCCAGATCAGGCTCGCCGAGGCCTCGGCCCACCCGGTCATCGACATCCGCGCCGAAGGCGACGACCTGCGGGCAGACCCCGCAATCCGCATTGGCGAGCAGGTTCTGCACCGCGACGAGTGGATTATCGGCGGGACTCACGCGCTGTGGCTGCTGCGGCTCAACCCGCCGGCCCTCCACGCCCTCACGACGACCCTCACCCCGGCGGCGCGACGCTGGTGGGGCCGCCCCGATCCCGTGACGATCCCCGCCGCCGACATCGGCGAATTTGCCCTCACCCTGGCTCCGATCCTCACCGACGATCTCCCGCTCACCTCCACCGATCGATCGTGGACGCCGCCCGAAGCTGCCGACCTCGTCCTCGAGGGGTACGTGACAACCCTGGGGGAGAGCCTGGGCATCACGTGGACGTGCCGCAAAGGCGACCACCGCGCTGCCTGGAACACCTACGCCGGAAGCGACCTGCTCGCCCTCACCCAGGACATCGCCGACGTCTACGCCCGGACGGGAATCGAGGACGCCGCTTCGCCACTGGCCTATCGCTGGTCGCCCGATGATCTCCCCACCCTCGTGGGAACACTGGTTCCCGCACTGGCCAGCCTCGATCACGTCACCGTGAGCGTCGACCCCGTCCTGGCCGGGCGCGTCCTCACCGGCACTCCCCACATCGCCGTCACGCTGAGTGCCGGGCAGCGCCGCGACTGGCTCGGACTCTCCGCCCGTGTAAACATCTGCGGCCACGACCTCGCCCTGCGTGACGTCATCCTCGCCCTCAGTCACGGCCAGAGCCACCTTGAGGTCACCCCCGGGGTGTGGGTCGACATCACCGATCCCGACCTGTGCGCCATCGCCCAGGCGCTGCGCGGCGCCGCCGATATCACCGACCGACCCGGCGCGGACGTTTCTGTCACCACCTACGACGCCGAGGTGCTGGCACAGCTGCGCGACCACAGCGACACCTTCGAGGCCCCCCGGGAATTCCTCGACCGCCTGGCCCACATCGAACGCGGCCCCGGCACCTTCGAGATGCCCCCGGCGCCCGGCCTCACCCTGCGCTCCTACCAGCAAGACGGCGCCGCGTGGTGCCACTGGCTGTTCACGTGCGGACTCGGCGGGATCCTCGCCGACGACATGGGGCTGGGCAAAACCGTTCAGGTCCTCACCGCGATCGCGGCCGATCGCCTCGCGCATCCCGATCGCGGCCCGGTCCTCGTCGTCGCCCCGACGTCGGTGGCCACGACGTGGATCAGCGAGGCCGCCCGGTTCTATCCCGATCTCGTCGTCACCCGGCGTGACGGCACCCGCGCCACGCGCGCAGACACGGTCGGCGACCAGGCCGGCGGCTGCGACATTCTCGTCACCTCGTATCACCTGTTGCGCCTCGAGATCGACGACTACGCCGAGATCTCCTGGGGCGGATGCGTCCTCGACGAGGCACAGGCCGTGAAGAACCCCGCATCGCGCACCCACCGCGCGATCCGCCGCCTCGACTGCGCCTGGCGGTTGGCGGTGAGCGGGACGCCGGTCGAAAACTCGGTCATGGACCTGTGGGCCATCTACGCCCTCGTCGCGCCGGGCCTGTTGCCTCCGCGCACCCGCTTCATCGCCCGCTACCGCCGCCCCATCGAGGCCGACGGCAACCGCGAGGCGGCCGAGGAGCTGAAACGCCGCTACCGACCCTTCCTGTGTCGGCGTACGAAAGAGCAGGTGGCCGCCGATCTGCCGGCGAAGAGCGAACAGGTCGTCACCCTCGAGCTAGGTGAGGGCCACCGCCGCATCTACGACGCCTACCTCGCTCGCGAACGCCAGCGCATGCTCGGCCTCATCGACGACGTCGACGCCAATCGCATGGGCATCCTGCGCGCCCTGACGAAGCTCCGCCTCCTCAGCCTCGATCCCGCGCTGGTCGACGGGGTCGGGCAGGCGGAATCGGCAAAAACCGATTACCTCATCTCCCGCATCGGCGAGCTGCGCGCCGCGGGCCACTGCGCGCTCGTGTTCAGCCAGTTCACCAGCTATCTCGCCCGCGTGCGCGAACGCCTGGACGCCGAGGGGATCGCGCACGCCTATCTCGACGGGGCCACCCGCGACCGCGAGGGGGAGATCGCCCGATGGCGCGCAGGCGAGGCCGGCGTCTTCCTCATCAGCATTAAGGCCGGCGGCTTCGGGCTAACCCTGACCGAGGCCGACTACGTGTTTGTGCTCGACCCCTGGTGGAACCCCGCCGTGGAAGCCCAGGCCGTCGACCGCGCGCACCGCATCGGGCAAACGCGCCCCGTCACCGTCTATCGCCTCCTGGCAGCTGACACCGTCGAAACCCAGGTCGCCGCGCTCGCGGAGTCGAAACGCCAGCTGTACGACCGCGTGATCGGCCAGGGAGGAATGGCCTCGTTCGACAGCGCGCAGCTGCGCGACCTCATCGCCGCTTCCTTCGGCGCGGGGCGGCCTGCCTCCCTATAATCGAACGTATGTTCGATATAGGTGGGTATGCCGAGCTGCACGCGCGTTCGGCCTACAGCTTTGGCGAGGGCGTCGACCAGCCCGCCGACCTCGTCAGCGAGGCCGCGCGACTGGGACTCACCGGCCTGGCCATCACCGATCGCGACGGCCTCTACGCCACGGTTCAAGCCCACCGCGCAGCCCGCGACCTGCCCCTCGCCCTCATCCACGGCGCCGAGCTCACCCTCGCCGACGGCACCCGGCTGCCGATCCTCGCCCGCACCGCCGCCGGATACGCGCGACTGTCACGAACGATCTCGCGACACAACCTCGCAGCTGGCAGCCGAGCAACGCCCGCGCACGACCTCACCGACCTCGCCGATGCTGCCACCGACTGGCTCGTTCTCACCGGCGACGACACGGGACCGCTGCGCACGTGCCTCGCCCGATCAGGTCCCGACGCGGCCGCCCGCTGGCTCGACCACGCCATCGCGTGCTTCGGGGCCGAGGCCGTGGCCGTCGAAACCTGCCTCACGGGATCGCCGGGCGAGGCGGGGCTAGCCGACGCGCTCGCGGATCTGGCCGATTCCCGTCGCCTGCCCCTCGTCGCGACGACGGGAGCGCGCTGCGCGAACGCCGCGGGTCAGCACCTGGCCGATGTCGTTGAGGCGCGGCGGATGCGGGTGAGCCTGGAGGAGGCGTGGGGGAGATTGCCCACCCGCCATGCCCGGCTGCGCTCGCCCGAGCAGATGGCTCGCCTCCACAACCGCCACCCGCGCGCGGTGGCGACAAGCGTCGAGATCGCTCGCGAGTGCGCGTTCGGCCTCGACCTCATCGCTCCCGAGCTGCCCCGCCCGGATGTCCCCGACGCGCACACGCCGCACAGTTGGCTGAGCGAACTCACGTGGCGAGGGGTCCGGCGCCGCTACGGTGACGACGCCGATTCTGCCGCCGTGCGCGATCAGATCACCCGCGAACTCGCCCTCATCGGTGAGCTGGGATTTTCCGGGTACTTCCTCATCGTTCACGAGATCGTCGAATTCTGCCGCGCCCAGGGAATCCTCACGCAGGGGCGCGGGTCGGCGGCGAACTCCGCCGTGTGCTACGCCTTAGGGATCACCGCGGTCGACGCCGTGCGCCACAAACTTCACTTCGAGCGGTTCCTCTCGCCCGGGCGCGTCGGCATGCCCGACATCGACCTGGACATCGAGGCGAATCGGCGCGAGGACGTCATCGCTCACGTCTACGCCCGTTACGGGCGCGAGCAGGCCGCGCAGGTGGGGACGGTCATCAGCTATCGCCCGCGTTCGGCGCTGCGCGACGTCGCCCGGGTCATGGGGTATGACGAGGGCACGGCCGAGGGGTGGATGCGGCAGAGCTTCGGGGGCATCGATCGCGATCCCTTTGATTCCCCGACCATTCCCCGCCCGGTCGCCGACGTGGCGCGCCGCCTCCAGCGCCTGCCCCGCCACATGGGCATCCACTCGGGCGGGATGGTGTTGTGCGACCGTCCGGTTATCGACGTGTGCCCGGTGACGTGGGCGAACACCCCGGGACGCAGCGTCTTGCAGTGGGACAAAGACGATTGCGCCGACGCCGGCCTCGTCAAATTCGACCTGCTGGGCCTGGGGATGCTCACCGCGCTGCGCCTGGCCTTCACGTCTCTGACGCAGCGCTCGGTGGCACCGCCGCGCGGAACCACGTGGGACATGGCCAGCCTGAACCCCGAGGACGACGGCGTGTTCGACCTGCTTCAGCGCGCCGACACGGTCGGTGTCTTCCAGGTTGAATCGCGAGCCCAAATGTCGGTGTTGCCCCGCCTGAAACCGCAGACGTTCTACGACATCGTCATCGCCGTGGCCCTCGTGCGCCCCGGCCCCATTCAGGGCCAGGCGGTCAATCCCTATCTGCGCAGGCGCCGCGGGCGCGAGGCTGTGACCTATCCGCACCCGCTGACGAAACGCGCCCTCGAGAAGACGCTCGGGGTCGCCCTCTTCCAGGAACAGCTCATGCAGTTGGCCGAGGACGCCGCCGGTTTCAGTCCCTCCCAGGCCGACGAGCTGCGCAAGGCCATGGGGGCAAAACGCTCGGCCCAGCGGATGGCGGCCCTCAAACCCGCGCTGTTCGCCGGCATGGCCGAGCGGGGAATCGATGAGGCGGGTGCCGAACAGATCTGGCGTCAACTCCAGGGGTTCGCCGATTTTGGTTTCCCCGAATCCCACGCGTTTTCCTTCGCCGGCATCGTCTACGCCTCGGCGTGGCTGAAAGTCCACTATCCCGAGGACTTTTATGCCGCCGTGCTCGCCGCCCAACCGCTGGGGTTTTATTCCCCGCTGACCCTCGTCGAGGACGCCCGCAGGCACGGCGTGCGCGTGCACCCTGCCGATGTGAATTACTCACAGGTCGACGCGTGCGTCGAGGCCGATCCCGAGTCCCCGTCCGGGTTGGCCGTGCGGCTGGGACTCGCGCCCCTGAAAGGCCTCGGCAAGGAGCGCGCCCGGATAATCGTCGAGGCCCGTGCGACGCGGCCCTACGCCAGCATGGAGGACGTGGCCACACGCACGAGGCTGCCGGTGGTCGCATTGGAGACGCTTGCCGAAAGCGGCGCGATGGCGAGCCTAAACATCACCCGGCGCGCGGGAATGTGGGCCGCCGGGGGAGTGGCCCAGTCGGCCCCCACGCGCCACGGCTGGGTGCAGGAGGTCCTGCCCGAGACGGCCCCCGGCGCGACCGCCCCGCCGCTTGTCGAGATGAGCGCGCGCGAGGACATGATCGCCGATATCCGCACCGGCGGGGTCTCGCACAGCGGATTCCCCACCGCGTTCATTCGCGACGACCTACATGCTCGCGGTATCCGTCCTCTCAGCGCCGTCACCACCCACCGCTGTGGCGAGCGCGTCACCATTGCCGGGATCATCACGCATCGCCAGCGGCCCCACACGGCCGTGGGCACGACGTTCCTGTCGCTCCAAGACGAGACCGGCCTCGTCAACGTCGTGTGTTCTGCGGGAATGTGGGAGCGCTTTCGTCCCGTGGTGACGACCGCTCCGGCGGTGGTTATTCGTGGCCGCGTCGAGCGTGGCGATGGGGCGCGCTCGGTCGTTGCCGAATACGCCGAGCCGCTTGAGGTGTCCGCCGCCGCGCCGGCCCGCAATTACCGGTGAGCACGTGGGAATAGCGAAAGGCCCCGGTGGTCTGCCGGGGCCTTTCGTGCTGTGCGCGGAAGGGGACTTGAACCCCTACGACCGTTTAATTGGTCACTAGCACCTCAAGCTAGCGCGTCTACCAATTCCGCCACCCGCGCTGGGCAACGATGAAGACATTAGCACGCGGCAATCGCGGCTGCAAAATCGGCTCACGCGCCGTCAAGGGACGCGTACGGTAGGCGGGGTAATCCGTTCGCAACAGGGGAGTACACGTGACCGCTTCCATTCAGCCGAGCCAGCCGGATCCGCGCGATCCCGAAGCTCTGGTTCGCCAGTTTCACGACACCTATGCCATGCCGATCTCGACCGCCCCGGCCAGTGTCGACTATGAGCGCGTCCACATGAGGCTCGGCCTCATCCTCGAAGAGGTCGGCGAACTCGTCGGTGCGGTCTACGGCACGCGGGCCGCTGCCGCCCTCGACGAGGTGGCGTCGCGGTTGCGCGAGTACGACGAGGGGGAACGCGACGTCGTTGAAGCGGCCGACGCACTGGCCGACCTCACCTACGTCGTCTACGGCATGGCCTTGGAGTCGGGAATTTCCCTGCCACGCGTCCTCGCTGAGGTCCAGGCCTCGAACATGTCGAAGCTTGACGAAAACGGTCGCCCGATCTATCGCGAAGACGGCAAGGTCCTCAAAGGTCCCGGGTTCTTCCCGCCCAACGTGGCCCGAGCCCTCGAGCAACCTCTCGACGCGTCCGCGCCCACTGACGCGTGAGGACCTCTTATAGTAATCTCGACTACTAAAACAGCCCGGATCTCCTCACTGTGCCCCGCGCGATGAGGAGAATCGGTGTGAGACGTCGACGCGGGAGAGAACCGGAGACATCATGGCGAAGGTTGTAGTGATTGGCGGTGGCTACGGCGGCATTACGGTTGCCGGTGGCCTGGACGATGTGGCGGACGTGACGCTGGTCGAGCAGAAGGATCAGTTCGTCCACCACGCGGCCGCCCTGCGCGCGACGGTCGATTCCGTATGGGGACACACGATCTTCATGCCGTACACGCGCTTGCTGACCCGCGGCCAGGTCGTTCACGGCCCTGCCATGTCGGTCGAGGGTACGACGGTTCACGTCGCCGGTCACGACCCGATCGAGGCCGATTACCTCGTCCTCGCCACGGGCACGACCTACCCATATCCGGCCAAGCACCTCGTCTCGCAGTCGGCCGTCGCCAAGGCTCGTCTGGACGTCACCCGCGAGGCGCTGGGGCGCGCCCGGCGCGTGCTCCTCGTCGGCGCGGGCACGGTCGGTGTCGAATTCGCCGGTGAGCTGAGCGCGACGTTCCCCGAGCTCGAGATCGTCATGGTCGACAAGGCCGACACGATCCTCGGAACCGCGGGCTATAAGGACGAGCTGCGCCAGACGATCACCAAGCAGCTGGAGGACCGCGGGGTCGAATTGGTCCTCGGCTCGCCTCTGGCTTACGTCCCGCCGACGGATGTCGGCACCCTGTCGCCGTTCCAGGTGGCCACGGTCGACGGCCGCTCGATCGACGCCGACATGTGGTTCCTCTGCTACGGCTCACAGACCGCCAGCGGGTACCTGGGCCGCTCCTACGCCGAGCAGCTGCGCCCCAACGGCAAGGTGCGCGTCACCGAGCACATGCGCGTCGTGGGATGCGACAACGTCTACGCCGTCGGCGACATCACCGACGTTCCCGAGTCGAAGCGCGCGGACGCGGCGCGTGCCCACGCACGCGTCGTCATCGCGAACATTCGCGACCAGCTCGTCGGGCGCGAACCGTCGACGACGTACGCCCCCGGCAAGGAATGGGTCATTCTTCCCCTCGGTCCCGAGGGCGGCGCGTCCCAGCTGGTTGAGCCCAATGGCCAGACCCGCATCGTCGGCCCCGAGGAGACGGCCGAGATCAAGGGCACCGACCTCATGGTGTCGATGATCCGCGGTCAGCTGCACCTGCCGTAACTTATTTCCCCATCGCGACGACTATTACCCGGAGGGAGACACTCATGGCTAAGGATCCCCGCGCAGCGCTCGACCACCTCATCGCGGTGCTGGAAAAGCATTATGCGGCTGCCACGACGTCCAAAGATCCCGACGCCGATGACGTCGTCGACAGCGAGACCGCGTTGCAGGACGCGTTCTTCGCCTACGATCAGGCGCTCTTCAAGGCCGTCGGGGTCGAGCTGCCCTTCGACATCGTCGATGACGAAGACGACGAGGACGACGACGGGGTCTTTGACGACGACGATTACGAGTTCGGCGACGACGAGGACGACGACTACTAGGTCGTAGAGCGCTCGGGGTGTCGGGATGTCATTTGTCATCAGCCTCATCGCCAACCTTGTCGGCGCGTTTTTTGCTGGAGTGCAGTTTGCTCGCCTGGGTGCCAAGCTCACGAAGAGTGGGGATAGGGATCGAGACCTGTCGCTGACGTTCGCGTCTGCGCTATTGGCGTTCACGATCCCGTTCTTCGCTCCGGTATCGAATAATCTGGGCGCGTCGGTTTCGCTGTTTATCTCTCTTGCGGCGATTACGACGCTTGTGGCGAGCCGCTGCACGAAGTAGCCGGCATCGGCCGGTGGTGACGCAGCACCACATTAATAACTTGGGACAAGCCGCGTGAGGGGACGGAAATAGGGCAGGAGGTGCGGCGTGCGCACGTATCGCTTATCACCATCTGAGATAATCGTGGTCGCGATTTTGGGCGCTGTGGGGATGATTACCCTTGCCTGCGCGTTCAGTAACCCCCTATGGTTGGTCGGTTCGATCGCGTGTATATGTGGATTGGTCGCAGTGCTAGTCGCCAATCATCGACGCGACCAGCGCTGAGCATATGAGTGACGGCAGTCTCCGCTATAGCGCGTTGCTGACCGGGTTCGAGAACGCCTTGAGGTCGTTCCACGAATCGGCTCGCTCCGTGTCCTTTTCGTAAGCGATGAGGTAGCCCCACTTTTGACCGGCGTAGGCCTCCTCGGCAACGAGGCGACGCACCAGGGCTTCGGCGGCTTTACGCTTGGCCTGGACGGTGGCATCGTCGCGCCCGCGCTCTGACTTGCCCTCGATGATCCAGTGCACCCCGTCGGTGTCGAGGGCGACGAAATCCGGAAAATAGCGGTCTTTCGCGGTGTAGTAGATAAACCCGCTCTTGCGGGAGTGGAGGCGATGCCACCACACGATGTTGGGGGAGGTGTTGAGGAGGCGGGCCAGCGCGTACTCGCCGCTGTAGGAGTCGAACGACTCCTCGGCATACAGCGACTTGAACCAGCCGCGATAGACGCGCCGGGCAACAAAATCCGCGGGCGTCTGGATCTGGTCATAAATCTGTTCGCCCAGCGGCAGCGTATAAGCGCCGCCCGGCATCGCCGTGGGGCGAATGCTTGGCACCTCGCGGGTTGCCCGCAGCGCCTCGTTAATGTAGGTGCGAACGAGCTTTTCGAGTTCATTACGCGCTGACGCCAGTGACTTAACAGTCCATCCGGAAAAGGGGACGGCCTGCATGAATTTCGGCACGAGGAATGCCCTGACATAATGAGCCGTTCTATCGGTCTTCGGCACCACGGGCCATGTTCAGGACGAGCGTGACAAGCTCTCGGTGTGCGTCATCCGCCTCGACCGGGAGCGAGCCGACCTCCGCGCTCTCGCGGTCCTCAGTCCGCAGCTTCTTGCCCAGTGCCGCAATGATCTCTTTGCGCAACAACACGTCCCCGGCGGAGGTGACCCGGTGGGCGGCCCGCTCCACCGCGTCGTCGTCGATCTCGGATAGCTCAATCGGCGGCTGGACGCTCGTCACCGTCGTGGTGGGAAACATGTAGGTGACGTCTGCGAACTCCGGGTTGCGCTCGATTGTTGGGAAGTCCCAGGTCTGCTCGGTCTCGTCACAGGGCTGCGGTGTCGGGATTGTGCGAATCTCGATGCCGGGACCTGGGCTCCCACCGCCCGAAATCGGCACGCTTCCCGGTCGCGCGACCGGTGCCGGTGGGACGGTCTCGCTGCCGAGGCCAGCTGTCTCGTCGACGCTGCGGGGGTTCTCGTGGCGCTCATCGACTGGTTGCGCTTGCTCGCCCGTCCCGATGGGGGATGGAGACGTCGCACCCGCGGCCCTGCGGATTGCCTCGTCCACGCGTGTCTTGTCCGTCTCGGCAACGGCATCTTCGAGGCCGAATTGTTGGAGGACGTTTTCGGCGTTCAACAGTTCCTCGAAGGACTGGTGGGCGATGATGTCGAGCTGGTCGATCTGCCCGACCCCGGTGTAGCGCCCGAACGGCAACCGCAGGCCGCGGCCCATGGTCTGCTGGGTCAGCACCTCTGACGCCATTGCCCGCAGCGTGACGACGACGGCAATGTTCTTGACGTCCCAGCCCTCTTTGAGCTTGTTGACGCTGACAACGGCGCGAACAGAGGAGTCGGGGTGATCGAGCTCGTCGAGGCGTCGTTGAGTTACCTCGTCCTCGTGCTTGGAGTCCACCTGCAACACGGCGTCGTCGCGCCCGAAATATTCCGGCGTGCGCAACAGATCGGCGACCTGCGTTGCGTGGTCGACATCGGCGCACACGACGAATGCGACGGCGGTGACTTGGGCGCGGTTCTGGTTGGCGGCGTAGGCGTCGTAGTGCGCCTGCTTGATCTCGCGAAGCTGCAACGCGTCGCGCAACTGCTGCTCCTCCGGGTTTTCAGATGTGCCGTAGCCATCCTTGCGGAAGGCGAGCACCGGCGCCTTGACGTATTTGTCGCGGATCGCCTGATACAGCGGATATTCGTAGATGACGTGATCGGTCTTCTTGTTCACCGACGCCGTCAGCCCAATGGCCGCCGCGGGATCCAGCTCCTTGAGAGCCGCGTGGAACGCCACTGCCGTGGAGCCGTAGAGGTGAGACTCGTCGGCGATGACAACGAGGTCATGGAGGTTCTTCAGGTAGTCGAACAACACCCCGGCGTTCTCATCGAAGCGACGCGGCTTGCGGCGTATCGCGTCCTGGCTGGTGCCGAGCGTGTCGCCCTCAACCGACTTCGGGGCGATGAGCTGCTGGATGTTGAAGATGAAGGTGAGCATCGGCACCTCGCGCCCAAACGACAGGTGGTCTGCTCCGTTTTGGCGGGCGATCCACGCCGAGTAGTCCTGCGGGGTCACCACCTGCGGTGGCACGGGGGAGCCGGCGATGTAGCGCGGCGAGCCGGGCGTGAAGTTCTGCACCGTCTTGGCCTGGACAGTCTTTGCCGGGCGTGACGATGACGACGTTGCCCACGCCTTGGCGGCGCAGATACTCGATGAACGCCGCCATCAGGTAGGTCTTGCCGACGCCCGTAGCCAGGTTGAGCACCTGCATGACGCCGGGGTCGTAGTCACCGTCGAGGGTAAAGATCAGCTGCCGCAGCGCCTCCTTGTTCGGGGCACGCAGGTCGAATTCGGCGCTGATCGACTCGAGCATCTCCGAATCGAAACCGATGCTGAGCTTGGCTGTCATTACTGGTCACCACCTTGCGTGTAGCGGAACACGTCATCGGGTATGGCTACCACCCGTGAGCCCTTCACGGCCTGGCGTAGGTGGTGGCGCACGCCGTCCATGACGGCCGTTGCGGCCAGGACGATCGTCTCGCCTGGTTGGATTTCCGAGGCCAGCGAGTCGACAATGTCAGTCGTTGCGATGCCGTCAACGACCTTCAGCAGGGCATTGCCGCGTCGGCCGTCGAAGAGGTAGTCATCGTCGGGGTGCGACAGCGTGAATCCGAGGTTCGCGGCGACCGAGGCGACCAGGGCGTCGCCGGTTGCGTCAGCAGTCAGCAGCACCCGGTCGAGCGCGGGGTCGTAGTCGAAACACGCGGGCGACAGGTGCGCGATCTGGAAGCCGCCCCCGCCGCGCCAGTTGATGACGTCCGCGCCGCGGGCGGTTTTCGCCGCGGCCTTGAGGGCTTTGACGCGCGGGTCCTTCTTGGCCTCGGGGTCGTTGGTGATGAGCTTGTTGAGCACCCGGGTGAAGGCCGCGGCGTCATCGGGACTTACGCCGGCGGGCAGTTCGACGCCCGCGGCGGCGACGCGCTCGCCCTTCGTACGAGTGATCCCGCCGGGATCTTCATCGTTGATGACCTTCTCGAGGCGCGGGCGGGTAAACGTCATAAACGTGGACTCCAGCAGTTCGCACGTCACCCAGCGCCGTCCCATTTTCTGGGCGACGGCCGCCGTCGTGCCGGAACCCGCGAAGACGTCGAGGACGATGTCGCCAGGGTCCGACCCGATGTGAATGATCCGTTCGAGGAGCCGCTCGGGCTTGGGCGTAGAAAACGCCGTGGTGCCGGGGAAGAGGGCCTGGATCTCTTTCTTCGCCCCATCGGTGTGCCCAACCTCTTCGTGCAGCCACAGATTCTCGGGCGTACGCCCTGCTGCTTCTGCGGCGTAGATTTTTCGACCAAAGGACGTATCTTTGACGTAGAACTCGGGCCAATCGCCCTCCGCTATCCTCGCTAGAGTTTGCTCGTGAGCAGCCGCAACCTGATCAGGTGGAATCCGTAGATCGCAGACATCGTCACGAAGCTCGGATAGGGAAAGTCCGCTGTGCTTTGCACGCAGCTCAAGATCAGGGGCGACAAGTTCGTAGGAGGCATATTCCTTAAGAGCGGCAAGAACACGCTGTTGCTTGAATCTCCACTGGGCCCCGCGCGCCGGATAGACAAGTTCTCCCGTTAGTGGATGCTCAATCCCGAACAACGCGGGAACCTGTCGTTTCCCAGATAGGTTGTTCGGAGCTGACACATCGCCACTCTTCCATACACCACACCTCGAGCCATCAGGATTGGAGTAGCGCGCATTCATCTCAGCTGTACGAGGAAGTCGATTCACCCCAAACGATTCAGACTTGCCATAGACAATAATCTGGTCTGTTCGCTCGGACAGACCCTTTGCGTCGTTGCGAGGTGAATAAGTCTTCTCCCACGACACCTCACCAATAAAATTGACGGCGCCGAAAACCTCGTCCATGAGAAGTCGCATCCGGTGGTTCTCGACGTGATCCAAATGCACCCAAATGCTGCCGTCCTCGGCGAGCAGGTTTTTGAGATGCAGCAGCCGGTCGCGCATCATCGTTAGCCAGATCGAATGCTCGAGGTTGTCCTCGTAGTGGGCAAACGTCTGCGCGGTGTTAAACGGCGGGTCGATGTAGACGAGCTTGACCTTGCCGACGTATTTTTCGGCTAGCTCGGGAACGCGGGTGAGGGCTTCGAGAACATCCCCCGACTCACCCAGGATCAGCAGGTTATCGTTTTGAGGCTCCAGATCGGCGCGCTCAGAATAGACAACTCCGTCCTGCTTGGGAGTTCCCCCCCCCCTACGTATTCATCCATGACCAGCGTATGGGTCTCGCAGTAGCGCGGATCAGACGGGTCCACCCACGTATAGCCGTACTTACCCGTCTCGGTGGGTATGAGGGCCTGGTCCTTGTTGTACCAAGTGAGCTGGAGGCGTTGCGCGGTCATGCGGGGGAGCTTTCTGGGAGGGGGCTAGGAGACGTCGTCGAGGGCTTTGCGGATCTGGTGGGGCAGCGCGAAGTCGACGACCTCGAGCAGCTGGGCGAGCTGGCCGGGGGTACGCGGGCCCAGCAGCGTCGACGTGACGCCGGGCGCGTCCTTGACCCACGACAGGGCGACCTGGCCGGCCGACAGCCCAAAGCCCTCGCCGGCGCGAGCGACCGCCTCGATGGTGCCGGCGTAGCGCGCATCGAGGTAGGGCTCGACGAAACCGCGTAGGTGCGGGGTCGCCGCGCGCGAATCCGGGGGAGTATGCGAGCGATACTTCCCCGTCAGCACCCCGCGCGCCAGGGGCGACCACGCGAAGACGCCGCACCCGAAGTGCGCGCTGGCGTCGGTGAGCTCGCCCTCGAACGAGCGGTTGAGCAGGGAATATTCCGTCTCGATGACGGCCAGGTGCCCGCCGTGGCCCGGCAGCAGGCACGCGATCTCGGCCAGCGCCCACGCCGGATAGTTCGCGACCCCGACGTAACGAATCCGGCCCGAGCGCAGGGCCACCTCAAGGGCCGACAGCGTCTCGTCGATGGGGACCGAGGCGTCGAAGTGGTCGAGTAACCACAATTCCAGGTGATCCGTATGCAGGGCCTCCAGCGAGGCATCGAGGCTGTCGAGCAGGCAGGTGCGCGAGCAGTCAATGCGCGGACCATCGGCACCCTCGACCAGGCCCGCCTTCGAGGCGAGGACGACGTCGCCGCGAACGCCCAGCTGGTCGATGACGTCGCCGATCGTCTGCTCGGCCAACCCGTCGCCGTAGTGAGCGGCCGTGTCGATTAGGGTGCCGCCGGCGTCGAGGAAATCACTGAGCAGCTGGCGGGCATCCTCGCGGTCGGTGTCGCGCCCCCACGTGAGGGTGCCCAACCCCAATGCCGACACCCGCAGCCCGGTGTGACCAACTCGGCGTAATTCCATAGGCTCCACGCTATCGCGGCTTGAGTACTGTGTGTAGTCGTGAACTACGGCGAAGCACTGCTCCTCGGACTCATCCAGGGGCTCACCGAATTCTTGCCAATCTCGTCCTCCGCGCACCTGCGCATCGCCTCGGAATTCCTCGGTCGCGACGCCGGTGCCGCCTTCACGGCGATCATCCAAATCGGTACCGAGCTGGCCGTGCTCGTCTACTTCTTCTCCGACATCGTCCGCATCATCCGGTCGTGGGCGTTGTCGCTGCCGATTGCGCCGGCGCGCTCGCGTGTGCCGAGCAACGACCCGGACGCCCGCATGGGGTGGATGATTATCGTCGGCTCGCTGCCGATCGGCCTGCTGGGGCTGGCGCTGGAATCGTGGATCGACTCGAGTTTCCGCAACCTGTGGATCACCGTTGTCATGCTCATCGCCTTCGCTTTGCTGCTGGGGCTGGCCGATCGCTACGGCTCCAAGCGCAAATCGCTGGAGCAGCTGAGCTGGCGCGACGCCATCACCTTCGGATTCGCGCAGGCGCTCGCCCTCATCCCCGGCGTATCGCGCTCGGGAGGAACGATCATGGCGGGGCGCTTCATGGGCTATTCTCGCGTCGCCGCCGCCCGCTATTCCTTCCTGTTGGCCATGCCGGCGGTCTTCGCCTCGGGCCTGTACAAGGCGGTGAAAGCACTCGCCGAGGGCAACGACGCCGGGTGGGGGCCGACGCTCGTCGCGACGGTGGTCTCGTTCGTCGTCGGCTACGCCGTCATCGTGTGGTTCCTCCGCCTGGTGGAAACCAAGACGTTCACGCCGTTCGTCATTTACCGCATCGTGCTGGCGTTCGTCGTCGCCGGCTGCCTGCTCGCCGGGGTCATCCCGGCGCTGTCGAGCGTGGGGTCGCTGTGAGCATCCGCGCCGTGCTGTTCGATATGGACGGCACTCTCATCGATTCCGAACCGCGCTGGCAGGCCAGCGAGGCTGCGATCATGGAATCGTGGGGCGGCGAAGCATGGACGCCCGAACTCGGGCGCTCGTGCACGGGGCAACCCCTGCGCGTGACGGCTCGGAACATGCTCGACCACGCCGGACGCAGCGGTGACGAGGGGCCGTCGTCGACGAGCTGCTGCACGCGATGGCCACGTCCTACAGACGGGACGGCGTGCCGTGGATGCCCGGGCGCTGCGTTGCTCGCCGGCCTACGTCAGGCCCAGATCGCGACGGGGCTCATCAGTCCTCCTACCGGATCCTGCTCGCCCCCGTCATCGACTCGGCGGGCCCGGACGTGTTCGACGTGTCGATCGCCGGTGACGAGGTCGAGCGCGCGAAACCCCACCCCGATCCGTACCTGTGCGCGGCCTCGCGCCTCGGGCTCGACATCACCGAGTGTGTCGTCGTCGAGGACTCGGCCAGCGGCATGGCGGCCCGCAGGGGGGCGGGTGCCCGCGTCGTCGGCCTGTCTGGGCCGCTGGGGCACGCGTGGCCCGAGGCCGACATGACGGTGCGCGAGGTCGGCGACCTCACCGTGGAGGCGCTGCGCAGCTGCTAGTCGTGCATCGACAGCAGCCGGGTGATGCCGTCTTCGGGAATCTCGGGCGGGGTGCCGCCGAAGAGCGGGCACAGATGACGCACATCGCACCAGTCGCACAGCTTTGAGCGCCGGGGCGGGAAATTGCCCGAGGTGGCGGCGGCCGAGATATCGCCCCACAGGTCGACGAGCTCCTCCTCGGTCGCTTCCAGCTCGGCCGCCGAGGGGTCGTGCGTGTACGTCTTCGCCGACTTGAGGAACAGCAGCTGTAGTCGTGCCGGTGCGACGTCGTGCATGACCCGCCACGCGAGGGCGTAAAAGCGCAACTGGAACAGGTAGGGACCGAGCCACGCCAGCGCCGGCGCTTTGCCCGTCTTGTAGTCGACGATGCGGACCTGGCCGGAGGGGGCGACGTCGATGCGGTCGAGGAAGCCGTGAATGTGCAGGCCGTCGCCGACGGTGGCCCGCACGTAGTGTTCGCGGTAGGTCGGGGCTAGGCGGCTGGGATTCTCCAGGGAAAAATAGTTGTCGACGAGTCCGGCGGCCTCGGCGAGGAAGGCCTCGCGGGTCAGCCCGTCGGTGAACAAGACGTCTTCGAGGTCGGGATTCTTCTCGACCATCGCCGCCCAGGCCGGCGCGAGCATGTCGCGAGCGTGCTCGGACGTGCGCTCGTTCTCGGGCAGGTCGAAGAGGTCTTCGAGCACCTGGTGGACGAGCGTGCCGCGTTCGCGCGCGGGCGCCGGGGGAGAGGGAATCCGGTCGACGACGGTGAGGCGGAACTGGAGGGGACATTTGCGAAAATCGTTGGCGCGTGAGGGCGATAGCGCGGGCAAGCTCATGACGTCACCCTAAACCGCTTGGCCGCTCCGGGGCACCGTAGACTGGGCGAATGACCGATTCCATTGCCACCCCGGGACCGGCCAGTCGGCGGGGCCCCCTGCGCGAAGGTGAACGCGTCCAGCTGACCTCGGCGGGTGGGCGCCCCTACACGGTGACGTTGCGGCGCGACGGATGGCTGAACGCCAACAAGACGACCCTGCGACTCGAACCGCTGATCGGTGCGCCCGAAGGCAGCGTCGTCACCTCGCGTGAGGGACGCGAATTCGTCGCGATGCGCCCGCGCCTACAGGACTACATCCTGCAAATGCCGCGCGGTGCGACGATCATCTATCCCAAAGACACGGCCCAGATCGTTCAGCTGGCCGATCTGTATCCCGGCGCGCGCGTTCTCGAGGCGGGCGCCGGGTCGGGGGCGCTGTCGCTGACGGTGCTCAGTGCGATCGGGCAGACGGGCAAGCTGACGAGCATCGAGATTCGCGACGACTTCGCCGACATCGCCCAGGCCAACGTCGAGCTGTGGTTCGGCGGGATGCCGTCGACGTGGGACCTGCGCCGCGGCGACATGAGCGAGGTGCTGGACGGCGGCGAGGACCGCTTCGACCGCTGCGTCCTCGACATGCTGGCCCCGTGGGAACACCTCGACGCCCTCACGCGCGTGCTCGACCCCGGCGGCGTCCTCGTGTGTTACGTCGCCACCGTCACCCAGATGTCGCGCCTGACCGAGGACATTCGCGCGACCCAGCGCTTCACCGAGCCGGAGGTGTGGGAGACGACGCAGCGCGGCTGGCACGTCGAGGGACTGGCGGTGCGCCCCGAACACCGAATGATCGCCCACACGGGGTTCCTTCTCATGACGCGCCTGCTCGCGCCCGGTTGCACGCCGCCGCGCCCCAAGCGGCGTCCGGCCAAGGCAGCCGAGGGGATGGGCGGGCAGTGGGATGACGCGACCGGGTGGGATCCGGCGGACGCCGGGCAGCGTCCCATCTCGGCAAAGAAGCTGCGTCGTGTCCGTCGCGACGCCCAGGCTCGCGTCGCCGAGTGGGTACACGAGGGGCCGGAGGACCCGCAGGCGGACGCGATGGCGCGCGAGGAGGCGCCTTCCTAGACTGAATACATCGATCAGGAGGCTGCCCCGGTGAATCCACACTCGTCCGACACCCAGACCTTTCGGGAGTTCTCGCGTGAGGATGAGCGACGGCGTCTGGCCAGTGTGGAAGAGAAAAACCGCCGCCTGGGCGAGGCCCTGGCGAAGGCACGCCAGCAACTCCTCGACATGCAGGCGCTCGTCGATACCTGCGCGAAGCCGCCGGTCAGCCTCGTTCCTCTGCTTGCGCTCGACGCCGAGGCCGGAGAGGCCGAGGTGTGGTCGGGTGGCAAGCGGATGCGGGTCGCACTCGCGCCCGGCAGCGAGGGACTACGCGTCGGCGATCTCGTGCGGCTCGGCGACGAGATGGTGGCCGCGGGGCCGGGCGTGCCCCTGGACACCGGCGAGATTGTCACCGTGCGCGAGGTGCTCGCCGATGGGCGCGTTCTCGTCCAATCGGGCCACATCAGCGCGCTCGTGCTGCGCCTGGCAGAGGGGCTGCGCGACGTCGTTCGCCCCGGCGACTCCCTCATCGCCGTCACGGCAGCCGGTATCGCCGTCGAGCGGGTCGTGCGCGAGGACGTCGAGCAGCTGCTGACTCCCGAGATTCCGCACGTGTCCTACAGCGACATCGGCGGGCTGCGCGAGCAGATCGACCTCGTGCGCGACACCGTGGAACTGCCGTTTTCCCACCCCGAGCTCTATCGCTCCTACGGACTCGAGCCCTCCCGCGGCATCCTGCTGTACGGCCCGCCCGGGTGCGGCAAGACCCTCATCGCCAAGGCCATCGCGACGTCGTTGGGTGGGGAGGCCGGCGCTTATTTCCTGTCCGTCAAGGGGCCCGAGCTGCTGTCGAAATTCGTCGGCGAGACCGAGCGCCAGATCCGGCAGATCTTCGCCCGTGCCCGCGAACTCGCCGGCGCCAACCACCCCGTCGTCATCTTCTTCGACGAGATGGAGGCCCTGTTCCGCACCCGCGGCTCGGGCATCTCCTCCGACGTCGAGACGATGGTCGTGCCCCAGCTGCTCGCCGAGATGGACGGCGTGGATGGGCTCGACAACGTCATCATCATCGGCGCATCCAACCGCGAGGACATGATCGATCCCGCGGTTTTGCGCGCCGGACGGCTGGACGTGCGGATCCGCTTGGAGCGTCCCGACCGCGAGGCCGGCGCCGAGATCGTCGCGATCCACGTCGGTCGCGACGTCCCGCTCGATCCCGCCCTGGTCGTGCGGTATGGAGGGCAGGACGGTGCCCGCGATCACCTGGTCGACCTCATCACGTCGGCCGTGTGGAGTCGCGATGAGGAGCGGCGCGTATTCGACGTCACCTACTCCTCCGGGGCCAGCGGCGTCATCTACCTGCGCGACATCGTCTCGGGTGCCATGCTGGCCGGCATCGTCGAGCGGGCGAAGAAACTCGCCATCAAAGACGCCCTGGGCGGCGTGGGTGCCGGAATGGGGGAGCAGCATTGCCGCGCCGCGGTCGCGGCCGAGATCGACGAGATGACGAAGCTGGCCGCGGCTGCCGACCCCACGCAGTGGAGTCGGAATTTGGGATACCGGGGCGATACGGTGGCAGCGGTACGCCCGGCGCAGAAGTAACACCTTTCGACGAGAGGAAGCTCCATGACGATCGCTCGCCCGATCGGGACCGAAACGGAATTCGGGGTGCTGTCCCCGTCGACGCCGGGGGCACACGCGATGGTCCTGTCCTCACACGTCGTCTCGGCCTATTACCGGCTCTCGCGCGGAGGCGGCGAGTCCGGGCCGGTGCGGTGGGACTTCGCGGGCGAGGACCCGCTGGCCGACATGCGCGGTTTCCACCTTCAGCGCGCCAGCGCCGACCCGTCGATGCTCACCGACGACCCCGACCGCCCGGCGCCCTCGGGCCCGACATCGAGCGCGGCCGGGATCGAGCACGCCCCGCGCTCGCTCACGCGCCAACCACAGGCGGCCTCGTGCGTGTTGGCGAACGGGGCGCGTTACTACGTCGACCACGCGCATCCCGAATACTCCTCGCCCGAGACGGCTTCGCCGCGTGAGGCTGTTCTCTACGACCGTGCCGGTGACCTGGTGGCGCGGCGCTCGATGGAGGAGCTGGCCCGCGGCGGCGACGACATCGTCCTGTACAAGAACAACGTCGACGGTAAGGGAGCCTCCTACGGCGCGCACGAGAACTACCTCGTTCGCCGCGACGTCCGACTTCGCGGCGCTGAGCGAGGCTCTCATTCCCTTCCTCGTCACCCGGCCGGTCATCTGTGGTGCCGGTCGCGTCGGCATCGGGCAGAGGTCTGAAACGCCGGGATTCCAAATCTCCCAGCGCGCCGACTACGTCGAGAACACCGTCGGGCTCGAGACGACATTCAATCGCCCGCTCGTCAACACGCGCGACGAGCCCCACGCACAGGCGCGGCGCTGGCGGCGACTCCACCTCATCACGGGCGATGCCAACCAATTCGATGTGTCGACCTATCTGCGCCTGGCCTCGACGTCGGCGCTGTTGTGGTTTGCCGAGAACGGCGACCTGAGCCAGCTCGCGGATATCCGCATCGCCGGGGACCCCGTGGCCGAGGCGTGGAACGTGTCGCACGATCCGACGCTGAGCTACGAGATTGCCACCGTCGGGGCGGGCAACCTGCGCGCGGTCGACATCCAGCGTCGCTACGCCGACGTCGTCACCGCGGCGATGGAGGCGGCCGGTGCCGTTGACGACGAGACGCGAGATTTTTGTGACCGCTGGATCTCGATCCTCGACGTCTTGGCGATGCGGCCGATGGACGCGGCGGCCAGATCGAGTGGATCGCCAAGTATCAGCTGCTCGACGCGATGCGCCAGCGCGTCGGCTCGGGGTGGGAACATCCGAAGTTGGCGGCGATGGACCTCCAGTGGGCCGACCTGCGCCCGCAGACCTCGCTCGTCGCCAGCCTCGAGGCCGCCGGACGCGTCGAGCGGCTCGTCGACTCCTACGAGGTCGAGCAGGCGTTGAGTGAGCCGCCGAGGACGACCCGGGCGTGGCTGCGTGGTCGCGCCGTCGCGTGCCTCGACGAGTTGCAGCGGGCGTCGTGGTCGTCGCTCCTGTTCGATTTCGGCGGCGACGACCTCATTCGCGTGCCGCTGCCCGATCCGGACGTCGAGCCGACGCCGGCGCAGCGGGCGGTCCTGGAGGCCGCAGATGCCCGGGCCCTCGTTGACTCACTGGGGTAGGCGAGCACATTAGACTGGGCACGGCAGAAGAGTCGGGAGGCACAATGAGTCAGGAACAGATCAGCGCCGGTGGCGCTCCGGCGGGGGACGAGGACACCGGGAGCGCCGGCGGCCAGGCGATGGTGACGCCGGGAATCGACGCCCTGCTCGACCAGATCGACGAGGTCCTCGCCTCGGACGCCCAGGCGTTTGTCCAGGGCTTTGTCCAAAAGGGTGGCCAGTGACCCGTCGCATCTGGGGGATCGAGACCGAATACGGGATCACGTGCGCCGCGAGTGACCCGGCGGCGTCCCCGCTCGATGCCGAACACGCGGCTCGCGAGCTGTTCCGTCTCCTCGTCGAGCGCGAGCGGACGACGAACGTCTTTCTTCCCAACGGTGGGCGGCTCTATCTCGACGTTGGCGCCCATCCCGAATACGCGACGGCCGAATGCGACATGCTCGCCGACCTGCTGGCCCACGACGCGGCGGGGCAGCACATGCTCGCCGACCTCGCGACGCAGGCCAACGAGCGGCTGGCGCGCGAGGGTGTCTCCGGTGTCATCCACCTGCTGAAGAACAACGTCGATTCGGCGGGAAACTCGTGCGGGTGTCACGAAAACTACCTGTTGCGCCGCGATAGCCGCTTCCGCGACATGGCCGATGCCCTCGTCTCCTTCTTCGTCGCCCGCCAGCCGCTGGTCGGTGCGGGGTGGGTGCGCCCCGACGGCAGCTACGCGCTGTCTCAACGCGCCGACCACATGGACGACGCCGTTTCGGCCGCAACGACGACGACGCGCCCCATCATCAACACGCGCGACGAACCGCTCGCGCACGCGCGCGACTTCCGCCGCCTCCACGTCATCGTCGGCGACTCGAACGTCGCCGAAGGATCGACGCTGCTCAAGGTCGGGATGACGCACCTGCTGCTCAATGCGTTGGAGGCCGGGGCCGACATCACGGGCCTGACGTTTGCCGATCCGCTGGCGACCCTGCGGGCTAGTTCGGCCGACCTCGACGGTACCGGCCGCTACGAGCTGCGCGACGGGCGGCGCTTAAGCATCGTCGAGTACCTGGGCGAGATCGCCGAGCGCGTCAGCGCCTACCCCGCGACGAGCGACCCGCTGGAATCCGCCGTGTGGGACCTGTGGCGACGGGGAATGACCGCGCTGGCCAGCGGTGACTGGAGCGGGATCGACACCGAGCTGGACTTCGCGATTAAACACCGCTTGCTGGCGCAGGTGCGCGAACGCGCGGGCGCTGACGTGGCACCGGCCATGCTCATCCGGATGGAACTGGCCTACCACGACATCACGTCGGCCGGGCTGGGCGAGGCCCTCGCCGCGGCCGGGCGACTGCGCCGGTTCACCTCGCCCGAGCAGCGCCGGCGCGCGCTCACGCCCCCCGCCGCTCCCCGGCCCCCGCGCACCTGCGCGGCAGCGTGATCACGGCGGCCAAGCGCGCCCGCCGCTCGGTCACGTGCGACTGGCTGCACGTGCGCCTCAACGATTCGCGATTGCCGACCGTGACGCTCGGCGATCCGTTGGCGACGAGTGACGAGGGGATCGCTGAGATCCTCGCCGACATCGAGCAGGAGTAGGAGATGGCACCGCATCGGGAAAGAAACCGCGTGCCCTTAACCGAGCACGAGCGCGAGCAGTGGATTTACGAAGACATGCTCGAGTCCATCCGTCGCGGCGACACCTACACGCCTCGCGACATGCCCGACGAGCTGCCGGACTTCACGATGCCGACCTACGTGCGCCCCGAGGCGATGATCCACGCCGACCCCGCCCCGGCTGATCCCGACGACGCCGATGCGGCGCCGGAGGGGGAGCCTGTGAACAGCGACGAGGCTGTGGAGCATGAGCAGGTCGACGCCGCCGAGTCCGACCCGCCCGCGGAGGCGATCCCGGCACCGAGGACACGTCGCGATCACCGTCACCGCGGGGCTGAGGCAGCCTCGCGTCCCTCGCGCCGCGGGCAGCGCCGGGTCAAGAAGCCGACGCTGGGTCGTAGGATCATGCGGTTGTGGCCCGTTGGCCTGGCTATTGTTGTCGTCGCCGCGATCGCGACGATGGCGACGGTGTTCTACCACCACTACCAGCTCACTCACCCCTCGGGAGTGTCGGAGTCCCTGGAGATTTCCGGCGACACGGACTCGGTTCCCGTCGTCTCGCTCAACGCCGCGCTGCCGCTGACTTTTGCCAAGTCTCAGGTGGTCACCGAGGGCAAGGGGCCGCAGCTGAGCGAGGGTTCGCCCGTTTTGCTGCGCCTGACCGTCTTCGACGGGACGACCGGCGAGCTCGTGTCGTCGGGGGACATGCCGCACTACATCGCCGGTCGCGTCAACTCCGAGACGCTCATGCCCGAGCTGAAGACGGCGGTCATGAACCAGCGAGTCGGTTCCCGCCTGGCATTGCGGCGACCGGTTTCGCGTGACGGCGAGCAGGCGATGGAGATCGACGTCATCGACGTGTTGTCGACCGAGCCGACGGGCGAGGTCATGCCCGCCGATCCCGGCGCGCCGGTGAGCATCGGCGATTCCTCGGGCGTGCCCCAGCTCGCGAGCCTCGCCGAGGAGCCGCCTAACGCGGCCTACCTCAAGGTCCTGCGCGCCGGTGAGGGCGCACAGGTGAGCAACGGCCAATCGGTGATCGCCAATTTCGCCGTGTGGCGTTGGCACGACAAGTCTCAGACCTCGAACACGTGGGAGGGCAAAGGCCCCCAGGTGATCGACTTGGCCGGGGCGATGACGGGGTTGCGCGAGCAGTTGTACGACCAGCGCGTCGGCTCGCGCGTCCTCATCGTGTTGCCGCCCGAGCAGGCCAAGGGCGACGACACCCTCATCGTCGTCGCCGACATCCTCGCCGTCATCGACACGACATCTCAGGAGTAGCCGTGGTAGCCATTCGCGTCATCCCCTGCCTCGACGTCAGCGACGGTCGCGTCGTTAAGGGCGTCAATTTCACCAACCTGCGCGACGCCGGCGATCCGGTGGAGCTTGCCCGCGCCTACGACGACCAGGGCGCCGACGAGATCACGTTCCTCGACATCTCGGCGTCCGTGCGCGGCCACGAGGCCATGGAAGACGTCATCGCCTCCACCGCCGGGGAGGTCTTCGTCCCCCTCACCGTCGGCGGCGGGGTGCGCAGCGTCGGCGACGTCGAATCCCGCCTGCGCGCCGGCGCCGACAAGGTGGGGATCAACACGGCGGCGATTGCCGAGCCAGGTCTCATCACCCAGATCGCCGAGCGCTTCGGCAACCAGGTCATCGTCCTCTCGGTCGACGCCCGGCGCTGCCCCGAGGGCGTGACGACGCGCTCGGGTTACGAGGTGACGACACACGGGGGAACCCGCTCGACGGGGATCGACGCGCTAGAGTGGGCGCGCCAGGGCGTCGAACGCGGCGCCGGTGAGATCCTGCTGAACTCGATGGATGCCGACGGGGTGCGCGACGGTTTCGACCTCGCCATGCTGGCCGACGTCCGCGCCGTTGTCGACGTGCCCCTCATCGCCTCGGGCGGGGCCGGGCGTCCTGAGCACTTCGTCGAGGCCGTGCGCGAGGGAGCGGATGCCGTGCTGGCGGCGAGCGTCTTTCACTTTGGTCAGCTCAGCATCGGTGACGTCAAGGCCGCCCTGGCCGCGGCCGGTTTCCCCGTGAGGTAGATATGGAACGCCTGGACCCGGCTATTGCCGATCGACTGAAGAGGGGCCCCGACGGCCTGGTCGCCGCCATCGTCCAAGACGACGAGACCGAGCGCGTCCTCATGCTCGCGTGGATGGATGACGAGGCGCTGCGGCGCACCCTCAGCGAGGGACGCGTCACGTACTGGTCGCGCTCGCGCGGGGAATACTGGCGCAAAGGCGACACGTCGGGGCACGCCCAGTACGTCCGCTCCGTCGCCATCGACTGCGACGGCGACGCCCTGCTCGTGCGCGTCCACCAGGTTGGCGCGGCCTGTCACGAGGGCACCCGCAGTTGCTTTGATGCCGGCGGCCAGCTGCCGGCCCACCGAGGGGAGGAACCGTGAGCGAAACCGTGATTGTCGAGTGGGGACAGACGTGGCCCACGCTCGAGGAGTTCTGCGAGCGCGGCGCGTCCTCACGCGTCGTCCCCGTCGTGCGTCGCCTCCTCGGCGACGAGGCCAGCGCCGTCGGCATCTATCGCCGGGTGGCGCGCGGCGAGGCGGGCACGTTCCTGCTGGAATCCGCCGAGCACGACGGCACGTGGAATCGCTGGTCCTTCGTTGGGGCGCACTCGGCGGCGTGCCTGTTCGCCCGCGACGGGCAGGCCTGGTGGGAAGGTGAGGTTCCCGCCGGCATCCCGACCTCGGGCGGTCTCTTCGACGTCATCCGCGCGACCCTCGACATCCTCGCCACCCCCGCGATCGACGGGCTGCCACCGCTGACGTCCGGGCTGATCGGCGCGCTGGGTTGGGACACGGTCGCCCAGTGGGAACCCCAGCTGGCGGCGACCGCCCCGCGCGAGGTCGACACGCCCGACGTCGCCCTGGCGCTGGCCTCCGACGTCATTGCCGTCGACCACGTCGACGGCTCGGTGTGGCTCATCGCCAATGCCATCAACGGCAACGGTCTGGCCGAAGGTATTGAAGACGCCTACGCCGACGCCGTGGCGCGCCTGGACGCGATGGAGGAGCGGCTCGGGGCGCCCATGGCCCTGGACGTGTCGCCGGGGGCGTCCTCGGGGCCGCTGCCGCCGATCAACCAGCGCGTGAGCCGCGAGGACTTTTGTGCCGTCGTCGAGGCGTGCAAGGAACACGTGCGCGCCGGTGACGTGTTCCAAGTCGTCCCGTCGCAGCGCCTGGACGTCGCTTGCGCGGCCTCCGCCCTTGACGTCTATCGGGCCCTGCGGACCATCAATCCCTCGCCCTACATGTACCTGCTGGCTATGCGCGAGGGAGAACACGACTTTGCCGTCGTCGGGGCGAGCCCCGAGACCCTCATGCGAGTGCGCGGCGGTGAACTGACGACGTTCCCCATTGCCGGCTCGCGCCCGCGCAGCGGGCACCCCGACGTCGACCGCGCCCGCGCCCGCGACCTGCTGGCCGACGAGAAGGAACGCTCCGAGCACCTCATGCTCGTTGACCTCGCACGTAACGACTTGTCCAAGGTGTGCGAGCCGGAATCGGTGAGCGTGTCGGGCTTCATGGAGATTCTCTCCTTCAGCCACATCATGCACATCACGTCGACGGTATCGGGCCGGGTGCGTCCCGACGTCGACGCCATCGACTGCCTGGCGGCGACGTTCCCGGCGGGCACGCTGTCCGGCGCGCCCAAGCCGAAGGCGATCGAGCTCATCAACCGTTACGAACCCGCCCGGCGCGGCCTGTACGGGGGAGTGGTCGGGCACATCACCTTCAGCGGCGAGGCCGACCTCGCCATCGCCATTCGCACGGCAGTCCTCGCCGACTCCCGCGCGTGGGTGCAGGCCGGCGCCGGGATCGTCGCGGATTCGGATCCGCGCACGGAATACGAGGAGACGATGACGAAGGCGTCGGCGTCCCTGCGGGCGGCCCAGGTCGCCCACTCGTGGCGTGTGGACGCCGACGAGGCGAGCGCGTGAGCTGGACTACGATGAGGACCGAAGGAGGCGACGATGACGATTCTCAGTGACCTCGTTGACGGTGCGCTCGCCGATATGGCGCGGCGCCAAGAACAGGTGAGCCTGGACGATCTCAAAGAGCGTGCTCGCCGCCAACCCTCCGCGCGCGACGCCGTGGCGGCTCTGCGCGCGGCCGGCCCCGTCGCCGTCATCTCCGAAATCAAGCGGGCCTCGCCGTCGAAGGGACACCTGGCCGACATCGCCTCGCCCGCGCAGCTTGCGAGTGCCTACGAGGCCGGGGGAGCCGCGTGCATCTCGGTCCTCACGGAGGAACGCCAGTTCCACGGATCGCTGGCCGACCTCGACGAGGTGCGGGCGGCGACGTCGCTGCCGATCCTGCGCAAGGACTTCATCGTTCACCCCTACCAGGTTCACGAGGCGCGCGCCCACGGTGCCGACCTCGTCCTCCTCATCGTCGCCGCGCTGGAGCAGACGGTGCTGACCTCGCTCGTCGAACGCGTCCATTCGCTGGGAATGACGGCTCTCGTCGAGGCCCACTCGCGCCTGGAAGCCCTGCGTGCGCTCGACGCCGGCGCCCGCGTTGTCGGCGTCAACGCCCGCGACCTCACGACGTTCACCGTCGACCGCGCGAATTTCGCCCAAATCGTCGACGTCATTCCCGAGGGCGTCGTCGCCGTGGCCGAGTCGGGTGTGCGCAGCGCCCAGGACGTTCTCGCCTACGCCCAGGACGGGGCGGACGCCGTCCTCATCGGCGAGGCCCTCGTGCGCGACGGCAACCCGCGCGACGCCGTTGCCCAGATGGTTGCCGCCGGCGCCCATCCCACGCTCGCCTCCTCGCGCAAGGTGCGCGTGCGCTCGGCGCGCGATCACCACCACTCCCGCTAGGCCGAGCCAGAAAGGATCTCGATGGCTACGACATCTCGCTACTTCGGCCCCTACGGGGGCCGTTATGTTGCTGAGCCGCTCATGGGTGCGCTCGACGAAGTCGACGAGGCGTGGACGCGGCTGCGTGACGATGCCGAGTTTTCCGCGAAGCTGCGCGACCTGTTGGTCTCCTACGCCGGGCGGCCCTCACTGCTGACCGAGGCCCCGACGTTCGGCGCGGCCTGCGGCGTCCGCGTGTTCTTGAAGCGCGAGGACCTCAACCACACGGGATCGCACAAGATCAACAACGTCCTGGCACAAGCCCTGTTGACGAAGGCTCTCGGCAAGACGCGCGTCATCGCCGAGACCGGTGCCGGCCAACACGGCGTCGCCACCGCGACGGCGGCGGCTCTGCTCGACCTCGAGTGCACGATCTACATGGGCGAGGTCGACACTCAACGCCAGGCCCTCAATGTCGCCCGGATGCAGATGCTCGGCGCCGAGGTCATTGCCGTTCGCGAGGGGTCGCGCACGCTCAAGGACGCGATCAATGAGACCTTCCGCGACTGGGTGTCGAACGTCGAGACGACGAACTACATCTTCGGCACCGCCGCGGGTCCAGATCCCTACCCGCGCATCGTCCGCGACGCCCAGCGGATTATCGGCGACGAGGCGCGCGAGCAGATCCTCGCCGCCACCGGGCGCCTGCCCGACGTCGTCACCGCGTGCGTTGGCGGCGGCTCCAACGCGATCGGCGCGTTCACGGCGTTCATCGATGACGAGGACGTCGAGCTGCTCGGCTGCGAAGCCGGCGGCGATGGCGTCGAGACCGGGCGCCACGCGGCCTCGATCAGCGCGGGACGCCCGGGCGTTCTCCACGGTGCGCGCACGTTGCTGCTGGCCGACGACGACGGCCAGACCATTGAGTCGCATTCCATCTCGGCCGGCCTCGACTACCCGGGTTCGGGACCCGAACACGTCTACCTCTCGAGCATCGGGCGCGCCCGTTACATCGGCGTGAGTGACACCGAGGCGATGGAGGCGATGCGCGAGCTGTCGCAGACCGAGGGAATCATCCCGGCCATCGAATCGGCGCACGCGCTGGCCGGCCTCAAGCGGTGGGCGCGCGAGCGCGAGGGCGCGGACGAGACCCCGCTCGCCATCGTGTGCCTGTCCGGGCGCGGGGACAAAGACATGTCGACGGCCGCCGAGTGGTTCGACCTGGGCGAGGCCATCCCGTCGACGGGAACGGGGACGCGGCCGCAGAAGGAGACGAAATGACCAGCGCCACCACAGCGATTCGCCAACGCGTTGACGCCGGGGGAGCGGGCCTCATCGGGTATCTGCCCGTCGGCTACCCGACGCTGGATCGATCCATCGAGGCGGCGTGCCGCCTCGTCGACGCCGGCTTTGACGTCATCGAGTTCGGCCAGCCGTATTCGGATCCGTCGATGGACGGCCCGGCGATCCAGAAGGCCTCGGTTCGCGCCCTTGAGCAGGGCCTGCGCACGGACGACGTGTTTACGGCGGTCGAGGCGGTCTCGCGCCACGGCGGCACCGTCATGACGATGACGTATTACAACCTCATGTTCACCCGCGGCGTCGACACCTACGCCCGCGATCTCGCTGCCGCCGGCGGCGTTGGCGTCGTCACGCCCGACCTGCCGCCCGAAGAGGGCGGCGAGTGGGAGGCCGCCGCCGACGCGCACAACCTCGAACGCACCTACCTCGTTGCCCCGTCCTCGTCGGATCAACGCATCGCGATGATCTGCGAGCACACGCGCGGGTGGGTGTACGCGGCCTCGACGATGGGCGTGACCGGTGCTCGCTCCGACGTCGATGTGGCCGCGCGCGGCCTCGTCGAGCGCACCCGCCGCGGCGGCGCCGACACGGTGTGCGTCGGCTTCGGCGTCTCGCGGGGCGAGCAGGCCGCGTCGATCGCCACCTACGCCGACGGCGTCATCGTCGGGTCGGCGCTGCTGCAGTGCCTCGACGGCGACTGGAACGAGGCCACCGCCCGCCTCGACGCCCTCGCCCGTGACCTGCGCGAGGCCACGCTAAAGGTCGAGCGGTGAGGCCTGGCGCGATCCCTTCCCCGGGCTTCTCGACGTTCTCGCTGGGGCCGCTGACGATCCACATGTACGGCATCGTTATCCTTCTCGGTGTCATCGTCGCGGTCGTCATCGCCCATCGCCGCTACCGCGACCGCGGAGGCGATCCCAATCTCGTCCTCGACGCGGCCATCGTCGCCGTGCCGGCGGGCATCATTGGGGGGCGCATCTACCACGTCGTGACGTCGTATGAGAACTACATCGGCCCGGGACGCCATCTTGGCGACGCCCTCAAAATCTGGAATGGCGGGCTGGGGATCTGGGGAGCCGTCGCGCTCGGCGCCCTCGGCGCCTACCTGGTCGTTCGCCGCAAAGCCCGCTTCGGCCCCTTCGCCGACGCGCTGGCGCCGGGACTGGCATGTGCCCAGGCCATCGGGCGTCTCGGTAACTGGTTCAATCAGGAGCTCTTCGGCGCCCCGACCGAGCTGGCGTGGGGGCTGCGAGTCGATCCCGCGCACCTGCCCGCCGGCTACGCACCGGGCACGCTGTTTCATCCGACGTTCCTCTATGAACTGCTGTGGAACCTCGCCCTCGCGGCCGTCCTCATTGGGCTCGAACGCCGTCGCCGCCTCGCATCGGGACAGGTGTGGTGGCTTTACGTCGCCGGCTACTGCCTGGGGCGCGTGTGGATCGAGGCGTTGCGCATCGACACGGCTAACCACATCCTCGGGTTGCGCCTGAATATGTGGACGTGCCTCATCATCTTCGCCCTGGCTGCGGTTGCCGCATCTCGGGCCGGGCGAGCCAATCATCCGGCCCGCATCGGCGCGGACGAACGTGCGGGCGAGCAACGTGAGCAGGGACAAACGGCCCAGAACTGACCTTGGCCGCGCAACCCGATAGGATCGAGTTATGCGACGAGCAAAAATTGTGTGCACAATCGGTCCGGCGACCGATTCTCCCTCACAGATCCAAGCGTTGGTTGACGCCGGCATGGACGTTGCCCGCATCAACCGCTCACACGGCTCGCAAGAAGAATCCGAGAAGGTCATCGCGACGATCCGCAAGGCCGCCCAGGACTCGCGGCGCGCCGTCGCGATTCTCGTCGACTTGCAGGGACCGAAAATCCGCCTCGGAACGTTTGCCGAGGGCCCGCAGAGCCTCCACAAGGGCGACACCTTCACGATCACGACGCGCGATGTCCCCGGCGATGCGGAAGAAGTCGGGACGACGTTCCCCGGTCTGCCTGGCGACTGCCGCCCGGGCGATCGACTCCTCATCGACGACGGCAACGTCGCGGTGCGGGTGAAGTCCGTGACGGATACCGACGTCGTCACGACGGTCGAGGTCCCGGGCATCGTTTCGGATCACAAGGGCCTCAACCTGCCCGGCGTCGCCGTGTCCGTCCCAGCGCTGAGCGAGAAGGACCGCGACGACCTGCGCTGGGCCCTCAAGCATCACGCCGACATCATCGCCCTGTCGTTCGTCCGGTCCGCCGAGGACTACCAGGACGTGCGCGCGATCATGGAGGAAGAAGGCTACCGCTGCCCGGTGATCGCTAAGATCGAGAAGCCCCAGGCGGTCGAGAATCTCATGGAGATCATCGAGGCCTTCGACGGCGTCATGGTTGCCCGCGGCGACCTCGGCGTCGAGCTGCCGCTCGAACAGGTGCCGCTCGTCCAAAAGCACGCGATCGAGGTGTGCCGGCGCATGTCGAAGCCCGTCATCGTCGCCACCCAGGTGCTCGACTCGATGATTCACAACCCCCGCCCCACGCGCGCCGAGGCATCCGACTGCGCCAACGCCATCCTCGATGGGGCCGATGCCGTCATGCTCTCGGGCGAGACCTCGGTCGGGCAGTTCCCCATTGAGGCCGTGCGCACGATGTCGCGCATCGTCGAAAACGTCGAGGTCAACGGCGGCGAGCGCATTGCCCCGTTGAGCGGGGAATACGCGCTCACCCCGGCGGGCGTGTTGACGAAGGCCGCGAACGAGGTCGCCGAGACCCTCGACCTCAAGTACCTCGTGACCTTCACCCAGTCCGGCGACACGGCGCGCAAGATGGCGCGGCTGCGCTCGCCGATTCCCATCCTCGCGTTCACCCCGCTGGAGTCGACGCGCTCGCGCCTGGCGGTGACGTGGGGCGTGACGACGTATCGGGTTCCCGAGGTGCGCCACACCGACGACATGGTGTGGCAGGTCGACCAGCTGTTGCAGGCCTCGCACTTGGCCGAGGCCGGCGACCAGATCGTCATTCTCGGCGGCATGCCTCCGGGGACGGCGGGGTCGACGAACTCCCTGCGCATCCACAAGGTTGGGGAGGAGATGGACTATCGGTCCGTCTACTAGTGCGCGTCAGCGCGCTAGCGCATGGCCCCCGTGGTAACGTGGGGCCGGCCGCAAGGCCGATGGGGCTGCCAGGCACACCGCGTGTCTACCCCGCAGAAGGAAGAAGAAGGAGTATCTCATGACACTTTTCAACGTGGAAGAATCCGGAACCGGACGTCAGGCGAACAACGTGTTCGCCGCCTCGATCCCCGAGGCCGTGCGTCCGTGGTTTGCCGATGTTGCCCACAACTCGCGAGTCGCCCGCGCCCTGAGCGCGCTGGGATCGGCCAGCGAGGGAGAGCGGCGCTGGGCACAGGACGTGTTGGGCGTATCCATTCGCCCCGCGGCTGTCTAAAGCGCCCGTGAGACGCCGTCCCCAGGAAGTGCGAGCTTCCTGGGGACTTCGCCTTTTCACAGCGTTCACGGTTCGGCGCGGACAACGAAAAGCGCGCGCCACCTGCCGTGACGCGCGCTAGAGATGCGTACCCCGAGTGGGATTCGAACCCACAACAAGCCGGGTTTGAGCCGACCGCCTCTGCCAGTTGGGCTATCGGGGCAGACACAAGGTCCGCGAGCCATTATAGAATAATCCCGTGACAACTTCGAAATCAGATGAAACTCCTGAGGTGCGCGACCAGCGCACCGTCCTCGTCGCCGAAGACGAGACCCTCATTCGTCTCGACATCGTCGAGACGCTGACGGAAGCCGGTTATGACGTCGTCGCCGAGGTGGGCGACGGCGAAGCCGCCGTCGAAAAGGCCCGCGAACTCGAGCCCGACCTGTGCGTCATGGACGTCAAGATGCCGAAGATGGATGGCATCGAGGCGGCCGAGCAGATCACCGAATCGCTGCCGTGCGCGGTCGTCATGTTGACGGCGTTCTCACAGCGCGAACTCGTCGAGCGTGCCCGAGACGCCGGGGCGATGGCCTACGTCGTCAAGCCCTTCACCCCCAACGACCTGCTGCCCGCCGTCGAAATCGCGGTGTCGCGTTCGCAGGAGATTCAGGCGCTGGAAGACGAGATCGCTGACATCTCCGAGCGCCTCGAGACCCGCAAGGCCGTCGACCGCGCCAAGGGGCTGCTCATGGAGAACATGGATATGACCGAGCCCGAGGCGTTCCGGTGGATCCAGAAGACCTCGATGAATCGGCGTCTGTCCATGCGCGAGGTCGCTCAGGCCGTCATCGAACAGGTCGGCAACAAGTAGCCGCAGCTTCGCGCCGCGCCGGTGATGTGTATCCGGCGCGGCGTTGGCATATGTGCGCCACTACAGTGGGGGCATGACCTCTTCGCGCCTGCTCCTCATCGACGGCCATTCGCTGGCGTTTCGTGCCTACTATGCGATGCGCTCGCCCGAAGACTTTCAAACGTCGACGGGTCAGATGACGAATGCCGTGTTCGTGTTTTGTCGCATGCTCATGCGGCTCGTCAACGACTACGAGCCCGGGGGCGTCGCCGTCGCCTTCGACACGTCGACGCCGACGTTTCGCAAGGAGCTGTACCCCGAGTACAAGGATGGTCGGCGCGAGACGCCCGAGTCTCTGCCCGGTCAGATCGAGATCATCCAGCAGGCATTGGGTTTGCTCGGTATCCGGTCCCTGACGAAGCCGGGTTTCGAGGCCGACGACATCGTCGCGACCCTGGCGCGCCACGGCGAAGAGGACGGGCGGGATGTCCTCATCGTCTCCAGCGACCGCGACATGTACCAGCTCGTCACCGATCAGGTCCACGTGTTGTCGCCGGGCTCCTCGACGCAGAAGCTCAACGAATTTTCGCCGCAAGAGATCCGCGAAAAGACCGGGGTGAGTCCCGATCGCTATCGCGCGGTTGCCGCCCTCGTCGGCGAAGGGGCCGACAACATCCCCGGCGTGCCCGGGATCGGCAAGGTGACGGCGGCGAAGCTCATCAACGAGTACGACACGATCGACAACCTGCTCGACCACGCCGACGAGATCCGGGGCAAGCGGGGCCAGGCGCTGCGCGAAAGCGTCGACCTCGTGCGTCGTAACTTGCAGCTCAACGAGCTACGTCGCGACCTCGATCTGCCGGTCGCCGTCGGCGATCTCGAGGTCGGCGCGGGCAATCTCCAGGCGTGGGAGGAACTGTGCGACGACCTGGAATTCACGTCGCTGCGCACCCAGGTCTGGCACGCCCTCGACCAGATTCGTCCCCTCCACGCACGCGGTGAGCGCGAGGTCGAGGAGCGACGCCTGAGCATCGTTGACGCCGACAGCCTGTCGGGCGGTCTGCTCGCGTGGGCGGGCAGCGACGACGCGACGATCGGTGTCGACGTCGTCGGGCGAACGAGCCCGGGACGCGGCGATGCCGACATCGTCAGCCTCGCCCGCGGCACCGAGGCCGTCACGGTTGAGCTGCGCGGTGACGAGGCCATCGTCACCCAGCTGCGCCAGCTTCTGGCCGAATACGCTGATCGGCTGGCCTACGCCGACTTCAAGGCAGCGTGGCACGCGCTGCGCGGCGCCGGGATCGAGGCGCAGTCACCGGGCACCGACGTCGCCCTGTGCGCCCACGTGCTCGCGCCGGCGGCCACGGACTACGACGTCGAATCGTTGGCGCGTGAATACCTCGGGCGCACCGCGCCCTCGGACGCCGACGCCGGCACCCTCTTCGGTGACGAGGCCGCGCCGTCAGCGTGGCGGGCCCAGGTCGTCGCCGACCTCGTTCCCGTTCTCGTCGAGCGCCTCGAGCAGGCCAAGCAACTCGATCTCGTCCGGGTGCTCGAGCAGCCGGTTACGCCGATCCTTGCGCGCATGGAGGACGCGGGCATCACCGTCGACGAGGAGCGGCTGGAGGCGCTGATCGGTGACCTCACCCACCAGGTCGAGCGGGCACGCGAACAGGCGTGCGCCGTCGTCGAGCGCCCCGACCTCAACCTGTCCAGCCCGAAGCAGCTCCAGGAGGTCTTGTTCGAGCAGCTCAAGATGCCACCGACGCGCAAGACAAAGCGCGGGTACACGACCAACGCCGAGGCGTTGCAGCAGCTCTACGTGTCCACCCAGCACCCGTTCCTGGCGTATCTGCTCGAACACCGCGACAAGATCAAGCTGCTCCAGGTCGTCGAGTCGCTGGCCAAACACGTCCAGCCCGACGGGCGGATTCACACGGAATTCCTCCAGACGAAGACGACCACAGGGCGGCTGTCGTCAATTCACCCCAATCTGCAAAACATCCCCGCGCGCACGCCCACCGGCATGGCGATTCGCGAGGTGTTCGTCGCGGGGGAGGGCTACGACGGCCTCATGACCGCCGACTACTCCCAGATCGAGATGCGCGTCATGGCGGCCCTATCGCAAGATCCCGGACTCATTGCCGCGTTTAGCAGTGGCGAGGACCTGCACCAGACGATGGCGGCGATGGTGTTCGGCGTCGCCCCCGAGGAAGTGACCCCGGAACAGCGGTCGAAGATCAAGGCGACGTCGTACGGGCTGGCCTACGGGCTGTCGGTCTTCGGACTGTCGCGTCAGCTCGACATCTCGCAGGCCGAGGCGCGCCACCTGCGCGACGCCTACTTCTCGCGTTTCGGGGGAATTCGCGACTACTTGGAGTCCCTCGTGGCCCGCGCCCGCAAGACGGGCTACACCGAGACGATCCTCGGACGTCGCCGCTACCTCATGAACCTCGCCTCGCTCTCGCGCACCGAACAACAGGCCGCCGAGCGGGCCGCGCTGAACGCCCCCATTCAAGGTTCGGCCGCCGACATCATCAAGTCGGCGATGATTATGGTCGACGCGGCGATGCGCGAGGCAGGCTTGCGATCGCGGTTGCTGCTCCAGGTCCACGACGAACTCATCGTCGAGGTCGCCCCGGGCGAGCGCGACCAGCTCGAGGAGTTGTTGCGCCACAACATGGCCACTGCCGCGAGCCTCGACGTTAGCCTCGACGTATCGGTGGGCTACGGGGCGACGTGGCGCGAGGCGGCCCACTAGCGGACTTAGTGGGTGAATCGCGGACGAATCTCGAGCGATTCCACCGTCGCATCCTCGCCGATGCTGAGCGCGAACGCGCACGCCTGGGCGACAGAAGCGGGGTCGACATAGCGGGTGCCGTCGTAGTCGGGTCCAGCGTTTTGCATGGCGACCTGCATGTCGGTGTCGACACGCCCGGGGTGAATGGAGATAACGCGGATGTGTTCGCGTTCTTCTTCGCGCAGGGCGTCGGTGAAGGCGCGCAGAGCAAACTTCGACGCCGCGTAGGCCGCGCCGCCGGGCATCGAGTGGAAGCCGGCCCCCGAGTTGAGCGTGAGTACCTGCCCGTGGCTGCGACGCAGCGCGGGCAGCAGCGCCTGGGTGAGGTGGACCGGGGCGAAGACGTTGACCTCGAAGACCTCACGCCAATGATCGGACGTGGTGTTGGCCACGTTGCCGAGCGGGGCGATGCCCGCTGAGTGGATGAGGACGTCGAGCTCGTCAATGGCCGCAGCCGCCTCCGTCACGGCGTCGAGGTCGGTGAGATTGACCGGCCACGGCGTCGCGTGCGGATAGGCGGCCGCGACCTTTTCGCATGATGACGCGGCGGTGCCACCAATGTAGAGGTGATAGGTGGGGCTCAGAGCCTCGGCAATGGCGCGGCCGATGCCGCGGGTGGCTCCGGTAATGAGTGCGTGGCGCATGGGGCTCCTCCTCGATCGTGTGCGTCGCTGCCGCGGCGCGACATTTGGCGTCTTGGCGGGGTTTGCTAGACTGTGTAGCGGTTGGGCCATAGGCGCCTAACCGCTGAAACTGTCCGTCTACCATAGTCCGTTTCGGAGACTCCAATACATGACCACCTCCACTGAGCACCTGGATCAGGTTGCGGTGAACGACATCGGGTCGAAAGACGACCTGCTCGCTGCCATCGATTCCACGATTAAGTACTTCAACGATGGCGACATCGTCGAGGGCACCGTTGTTCGCGTCGACCGCGACGAGGTCCTGCTCGACATCGGCTACAAGACCGAGGGCGTGATCCTCTCTCGCGAGCTGTCCATCAAGCACGACGTCAACCCCGATGACGTCGTCAACGTCGGCGACCAGATCGAGGCGCTTGTCCTCCAGAAGGAAGACAAAGAAGGCCGCCTCATGCTGTCGAAGAAGCGTGCTCAGTACGAGCGCGCCTGGGGCGACATCGAGCGGATCAAGGAGTCGGATGGCGTCGTCACCGGCACGGTGATCGAGGTCGTCAAGGGTGGCCTCATCCTCGATATCGGCCTGCGCGGCTTCCTGCCCGCTTCGCTCGTCGAGATGCGTCGCGTGCGCGACCTGCAGCCTTACATCGGTCGTCAGCTCGAGGCCAAGATCATCGAGCTGGACAAGAACCGCAACAACGTCGTTCTGTCGCGCCGTGCCTGGCTCGAGCAGACGCAGGCTGAGGTCCGCTCGCAGTTCCTCAACACCTTGCAGAAGGGCCAGATCCGTTCCGGCGTTGTCTCGTCGATCGTCAACTTCGGCGCGTTCGTCGACCTTGGTGGTGTCGACGGCCTCGTTCACGTCTCCGAACTGTCGTGGAAGCACATCGATCACCCCTCCGAGGTCGTTGAGGTCGGCCAGGAGGTCACGGTCGAGGTTCTCGACGTCGACATGGATCGCGAGCGCGTGTCGCTCTCGCTCAAGGCGACGCAGGAAGACCCGTGGCAGGTCTTCGCCCGCACCCACGCCATCGGCCAGGTCGTTCCCGGTCGCGTGACGAAGCTCGTTCCCTTCGGCGCGTTCGTCCGCGTCGAGGACGGCATCGAAGGCCTCGTCCACATCTCCGAGCTGGCTCAGCGTCACATCGACGTTCCCGAGCAGGTCGTCAAGATGGGCGAAGAGATCTTCGTCAAGGTCATCGACATCGACCTGGATCGCCGCCGCATCTCGCTCTCGCTCAAGCAGGCGAACGACGGCGTCGACCCGAACGCTCAGGAGTTCGACCCGTCGCTGTACGGCATGACGGCCGAATACGACGACGAGGGCAACTACAAGTACCCCGAGGGCTTCGATCCCGCGACCAACGAGTGGATGGAAGGTTACGAGGCTCAGCGCGAGGCGTGGGAGCAGCAGTACGCCCAGGCCGAGGCCCGCTGGAAGGCGCACAAGGAGCAGGCTGCGCGTGCTCTCGAGGCCGACCGCGACGCCCTGGTTGTCGACCCGGCTCAGGACGCCTCCTACTCGACCGAGACGGCCGACTCCGCCGGCACGCTCGCCTCGGATGAGGCGCTCGCTGCGCTCCGCGAGAAGCTCACCAGCGATCGCTGAGTCCCCGACACCGCGGCCTGTTTAGGCACACTGCGGTGATCGGCGGAGTGAATAATCGCTAGGCTGTGGCCCCGCACTCCGGTGCGGGGCCACAGCGTATCTTGGGCATAGATAGAGAGGTCGGCGCGTAGCGCGTGCACGACCCGATGCGGAAGAGAGGACACAGGTATGACGACGAGCCCGGCCACGACGAACAGCGCTGAGGAGCTGCGAGAGACCATCGATCGCATGACATCGTCGTGCGTGAGCGACGCCGAGCGCGGTGAGTGGTTCCAGAGCCTGCCCGATCGATCGAGTGAGTTTCCCTGGGCCGAGGGTAACGTCGCGACGGACCTCGGTCTGCGCATCCACGTCATCGACGCCGAGCGCATGATTTGCTCGATGCCCGTTGCCGGCAACGAACAACATATGGGAATTCTCCACGGGGGAATCAACGCCGTTCTCGGTGAGACAACGGGCTCGTTCGCCGCGTGGGTCGGAGCCCCCGAGGGTTGGACGGCGCTGGGCCTGGACATTGCGATGCACCATCACCGCGGCGTTGCCGAAGGACGGATCTGGTGCGTCGCCCGTCGCGTCAGCCTCACTCGCAGCTTCGCGTCCTACCAGCTGTGCGTCTACCGCGACGACGGCGTTGTCACGTCGAGTGGGCAGCACACCTGCGCCCTGCGCCCCATCGCCGCGACGGCGGAGGGAGCGCGAGGCACCTCGCGTTAGCCCCGCATTCCATATAACACGAGGGAGGCCCCGGCGTTCTGTCGGAGCCTCCCTCTGGCGTATGGGTGGATCGGACCTAGCTCGGGTCGATCTGGTCTCGCGGCGGCGGCGCGGCCGGAGCATTCGGCCCGCGGTAGGCGGCGCGACCATGAACCTGGCTGGTTGCGACCGCGCGGGGGACGCGGCGATCAGCGCGGTTCATCGTGAAGAATCGCTTGGCGTCCTTCAGCACCTGCTGGGTGCGGTCACCGCTGGGCATGACGGGAATCGGCTGGGCCTCGCCGTCGTCGCCCTGATCGAGTTCGTCCTTGACTTTCGTCACGAGCATTTCGCGGATGGCTCGCTGCTTCTCGCGTTCGAGGGCCCAGTGATCGTGACGCATGGCGCGGATCATCGACTGGCACATACCGATCATGATGACCGAGAACGGCAGTGCGACGAGGATCGCGAGCGACTGCAAGGCCGCCAACGCCGTCGATGATTCGCCGGTCGACATCATGGCAGCCGTCACCGCGCCCGTGAGGACGGCCCACGTCAGGCGGACCCGAACGGCGGGGTCGGGGTTGCCTCCGGCCGAGAGCATCGACATGACGAAGGAGCCTGAGTCGGAGGACGTGATGAAGAAGATGACGACGATGATCATCGCCAGCCCCGACAGCAGCGCGCCGGCGGGCATATGCGAGAACGACTGGAAAAGCACGGTATCGGTGTTGACGGTTCCGTCGGGACCGATGAGCTTCTTTCCGGCAAACATGACCTGGTAGAGCGCGTTGCCACCGAGAATCGCAAACCACGCGGTCGTCACGAGGACGGGCACGGCGACGACGCCGACGATGAACTCGCGCACCGTGCGCCCGCGCGAGATCCGCGCGATGAAGATGCCGACGAAGGGGGACCAGGAGATCCACCAGCCCCAGTAGTAGGTCGTCCACGACGACAGCCACTGGGTGCCGTCGGGACCCTGGAAGGGTAGCGTCCGCAGCGAGCGGTTGATGAAGTCGCCGAGGTAGGCTCCGAGTCCCGAGACGTACTCGGACAGCATGAATGTCGTGTTGCCAAGCGCGAGGATTGCCAGCGCAAGAAGCACCGCGAGGATGAGGTTGATCGAGGACAGCCACTGAATCCCGCGGCCGATTCCGGAGACGGCCGAGATGCCGGCGATCGTCGAGATGACGACAACGAGCGCGATGAGCATTCCCTTGGTCGCGTGCGGACCGCCGAGGAACTCGGTGCCCGCGGCAACCTGGACGACGCCGAAGCCCAGCGACGTCGCGATGCCGAGCAGCGTCCCGACGATGGCGACGCCGTCGATCGTGTCGCCGAGCTTGCCGGTCACGCGTTCGCCGAACAGCGGCTCGAGGCTCCACCGCAGCGACATCGGTCGGCCGCGACGGAACGAGGAATAGGCAACCGCCAGGCCAACGACGACGTAGATCGACCACGGATGCAGGCCCCAGTGGAGGAACGTCGACCCCATGGCGTCGCGCGCCAGCGTCGCATCGGAACCCGATAGGCCCGGACGGGGGTTAGCGAAGTGCGACAGGGGCTCGGCGGCACCGTAAAACACCAGCCCGATCCCCATGCCGGCGGCAAAGAGCATGGCGAACCACGACGCCGTCGAGTATTCGGGGTCCTCGTCGTCGCGGCCGAGCTTGAGATCGCCCAGGCGCGAGAACGCGACGCCGAGGGCGAAGACGACGAACCCCGACGCGATGAGGACGTAGTACCACGACAGATTGTTCGTCACCCGTGCCGATAGCCACGACAACACGTCGTGAAGCTGATGAGGCACGGTGATCGCCAGGACGACGAGGGCAACAAGGATGATGACCGAAGGCCAGAACACCGCTCGCCGAACGACGAGACCCGCCGGCGGCGTGGAATCGGCTTGGCTGTCGGGAACCTCACGGGGTTCGGGCGGAGCCTTGTCGATGACGGGCGCCGCGGATGCATCGGACGATGGGGTGGTCGATGACTGAGAAACCATACTTTTCCGAGATTGGGAACAACAACACGTGCCCGAAAGTGGGCACCATCTGCCAGTATAGGAAGACGATGTGGGCACGTCATGTGGGAGCGTCCCGCAGCTGCTTCTCGTGTGATTCGCTAGTGTGGCAAAAGACGCCGAGAGATCGAGGAGAAGGGGAGGGCGAGTGAGCGGCCTGCCGATCCGATTCGTCACACCGTTCCACTACGTGGGTCCAAGTCGGGCGGTGCGCGTTGGCGTGACCGGCGGCATCGGGGCCGGCAAGACGACGGTCACCCGAGCGCTCGCCGACCTGGGTGCCTCGGTCATCTCATCGGACGATATCGCTCGCGACCTCCAAGGTCCCGGCGGAGCCGCGGTTGAGCCGATTCGCGCCCGTTTCGGTGACGACGTCATCGCCGAGGACGGTTCGGTCGATCGGGCTCGCCTGGCCGGCGTTGTCTTCCGTGACGATCGTGCGCGCACCGACCTCGAGAGGCTCATCCACCCGCTCATCGCCCGCGAGGCTCATGATTTCTTTGCGCGGGCGGAGGCCGGATCCATCGCGGTCTACGACATCCCGCTGCTCGTCGAGACCGGGGCCGAAGACTATTTCGACGCCATCGTCGTCGTATGGGCCGATATCGCGACGCGGCTCGAGCGGCTTCGCCGCGATCGACAGATGACGACGGCGGATGCGATGGCGCGGATTGCCGTTCAAGCCAGCGACGCCGAACGTGAGCGCAGTGCTCACGCCATCGTCACCAACACGGGGAGGCCCGCCGACACCGCCGAGGCGGTCAGGGGCGAGCTGTGGCCGGCTCTGCTCGCTCTGACGGGTCGAGACAACTAGCCTGAACCCATGACCTCTGTGCCGCTGCTTCGGCAGGATGCCCCCTTTAGCGTCGTCTCGGAATACACCCCGTCGGGCGATCAGCCCCACGCGATCGCCGAGTTGGCGAAACGGATCAACGGGGGAGAGACCGACGTCGTCCTCATGGGGGCAACGGGCACGGGAAAGTCGGCGACGGCGGCCTGGCTGGTCGAGAAGGTCCAACGCCCCTGCCTCGTCATGGAGCCGAATAAGACGCTGGCTGCCCAGATGGCCGCGGAACTGCGCGAACTCTTTCCCCACAACGCGGTCGAATACTTCGTCAGCTACTACGACTACTACCAGCCCGAAGCCTACGTCCCCCAGACGGATACCTACATCGAGAAAGATTCCTCGATTAACGACGAGGTGGAGCGGCTGCGCCACTCCGCGACGAATTCGCTGCTGACGCGTCGCGACGTCATCGTCGTCTCCACCGTGTCGTGCATCTATGGCCTGGGCACGCCCGAAGAATACGTCGAACGCATGGTGCCCCTCGAGGTCGGCATGACCATCGATCGCGATGAGCTGTTGCGGCGTTTCGTCGAGATGCAGTACACCCGAAACGACGTCGCCTTCGAGCGCGGAACGTTTCGGGTGCGCGGGGACACGATCGAGATCATTCCGGTCTACGAGGAACTCGCGATCCGCATCGAGATGTTCGGCGACGAGATCGACGGGCTGGCAACCCTGCATCCCGTGACGGGCACGGTCGTTGCTACCGAAGACCACGTCTATCTGTTTCCGGCCTCGCACTACGTGGCCGGGCCTGAGCGGATGCAGCGCGCCATCGACTCGATCGAGGCCGAGCTGGGGGAGCGGCTGGCCGAATTCACCGCCGAGGGCAAGCTTCTCGAGGAGCAGCGTCTGCGGATGCGCACGACCTACGACCTGGAGATGATGAAGGAAATCGGCACGTGCTCGGGCATCGAGAACTACTCGCGCCACATCGACGGGCGCGGACCGGGGACACCGCCCCACACGCTGCTCGACTACTTCCCCGATGACTTCTTGCTCATCATCGATGAATCCCACGTGACGGTTCCCCAGATCGGCGGCATGTTCGAGGGCGACATGTCGCGCAAACGCACCCTCGTCGACCACGGGTTCCGTCTGCCCTCGGCGATGGATAACCGACCGCTGACGTTCGACGAATTCCAAGACCGGATCGGGCAGACCGTCTACCTGTCGGCCACGCCCGGGCCGTTCGAGCGCGAGCGCGGCGACGGCGTCGTCGAGCAGATCATTCGCCCGACGGGTCTCGTCGACCCCAAGGTCATCGTCAAGCCGACCGAGGGCCAGATCGACGATCTCCTCGGCGAGATCCGCTCTCGCACGGACAAGAACGAGCGCGTGCTCGTGACGACGCTGACGAAGAAGATGGCCGAGGATCTGACGACCTACCTCGCCGAGCGCTCCGTCCGCGTGGAGTATCTCCACTCCGACGTCGATACGCTGCGTCGCGTCGAACTGCTGCGCGAGCTGCGGCTGGGGCGCTTCGACGTCCTCGTCGGCATCAACCTGTTGCGCGAGGGCCTGGATCTGCCCGAGGTCTCGCTCGTCGCCATCCTCGACGCCGACAAGGAAGGCTTCTTGCGCTCGACGACGTCGCTGATCCAGACGATCGGACGCGCCGCGCGCAACGTCTCGGGCGAGGTTCACATGTATGCCGACTCGCTGACCGACTCCATGAGGGCGGCGATCGACGAGACCGAGAGGCGCCGCGCCAAGCAGATCGCCTACAACACCGAACACGGCATCGATCCCCAGCCGCTGCGCAAGAAGATTGCCGACGTCACCGACATGCTGGCACGAGAGGAAGTCGATACCGAGGAGCTGCTTGCTTCCGGCTATCGCGGTGCCGGCACGGGTCCCGATCGACGCCAGCGCGAGGGAGCGGCGGCGAGCATACGCGAACAGCTGGCGATCTCGGCCGAGGGCGACCTCGCGGGCCTCATCGAGGAGCTGTCGGCACAGATGATGAGTGCGGCCGACAACCTCGAATTCGAGCTCGCCGCGCGTCTGCGCGACGAGGTCGCCGACCTGAAGAAGGAACTGCGAGCGATGAAGGCGGCACACTAGATGAGCGAGGTCACCACACCATCTCGCCCGCGCGGGCTGACGACGGCGCAGGTGCGCGATCTCGTCGCACAGGGCAAAACCAATGCTGTGACGACGCCGACGTCGCGCTCGATCGGCGCGATCATTCGCGATAACTGTCTGACGCTATTCAACGCCATCTTGTGTGCGTGCCTCGTCGTCATCGTCGCCGTCGGCGAGCTGCGAGACGGCGTCTTTGCCGGCGTCCTCATCCTCAATGCGGCGACGGGCATCGTCTCCGAGATCCGGGCCAAACGCACGCTCGATCGCCTGGCGATCCTGTCGGCCTCGCCGATCACCGTCATTCGCGATGGCGCGGAGACGACCGTGGCGCCCGACGACATCGTCGTCACCGACCTGGTCCTCGTGCGTGCGGGCGACCAAATCCCAGCCGACGGCACCGTCGAGGCGTCGGCTCAGCTGCAAGTCGACGAGTCGATTCTCACCGGCGAATCGGTGCCCGTCCACAAGCAGGCCGGCGACCGCGTGCTGTCGGGGGCCACGGTGGTCGCCGGACAGGCTCACGTCGTCGTCGACAAAGTCGGCGCCGACTCGTGGGCGAACACGATGAGCAGTGAGGTCAAGCGGTTTCAGCTTGCCCACTCCGAGCTCAGCGAGGGTATCGACAAGATCCTTCGGATCATCACGTGGGTGTTGCCCGTGATGATCCTCATCCTCGGCGCCTCGCAGATCGACTGGTCGCACGGCCTCGCCGGCGTCATATCCTCCGGGCAGTGGCGCACCGCGGTCGTCGCCATCGTCGCTGCCCTGGTGGGGATGATCCCGCAGGGGCTTGTCTTGTTGACCTCGGTGAACTTCGCGACGGCGGCGCTCAAGCTCGCCCGCCGCAAGGTTCTCGTCCAGGAACTGCCGGCGGTCGAGGTGCTCGCGCGCGTCGACGTCCTGTGTCTGGACAAGACAGGCACAATCACGACCGGTCTCATGACGTGCAGCGGCGGTGACCTGCCCGGTGGCTACGAGCACGGGGCTTTTTCGATGTTCGACGACGATCTCCTCGACGGGCTCGCGTTACTCAGCGCCGACCGGACGAATGCGACGGCCGTGGCTCTGGCCGACGCCCTCGACCGCCCGGTCGCCGAACCCGACGTGCGGGTGCCCTTTTCGTCGCGGACGAAGTGGTCTGCCGCGCGAGCAGACCAGACGACGTGGGTCATGGGCGCGCCCGAGATCATCATCGAGGCGTGCGACAATCCCGTCGACATGCGCGAGACGACCGATCACTACCTCGCGGCCGGATGGCGCGCCGTCGCCGTTGCGTCGACCCCGGAGCCCATCGCTGCCGATGCCACGAGCCTGCCGAGTGGCCTTCACGGTCGCTTTGTGTTGGCGTTCTTCGAGGAGATTCGCCCCGACGCCGAGGAAACGCTGACGTATTTCGAGCGCCAAGGCGTCGACGTCCGCATCATCTCCGGCGATGCCCCCGAGACGGTCTTCACGGTGGCCCGCCACGCCCGTGTCTCGGTGGAGCGCGATGAGGTGTGCGACGCGCGCACGCTGCCGACCCCGCCTTCCACCGTCGCCGAGCGCCACCATCGGCGCCGCACCCGTGAGGCTCCGCCGGCCGGCGATCCGGCGTTCGACGAAGCCGTCGACAGGTACCGGATTTTCGCCCGGGTCACGCCGGAACAAAAGCGCGCGCTCGTCCACGCCTTCCAGCGCAGCGGTCACACGGTGGCGATGACGGGAGACGGCGTCAACGATGCCCTCGCCCTCAAGGACGCCGACCTCGGGATTGCCATGGGGTCGGGCGCGCAGGCGACGAAGGCCGCGGCAAAGGTCGTCCTCCTCGACTCGGAGTTCTCCCGCCTGCCCGCCGTCGTCGACGAGGGGCGTCGTGTGCTCGGCAACATGGAGCGGGTCTCGACGCTGTTCCTCGCCAAGACCCTGTGGGCCTTCCTCATCGCCATGGTCGTCTCGCTGAGCGCGGTCAACTATCCCTTCTTGCCGCGCCACCTCACCCTCATCGGCGTCTTCACGATCGGCGTTCCCGCATTCGTCTTGGCGCTGGCACCATCGCGATCGCGTTACCGCCCGGGCTTCCTGCGCCGCGTCTTCACCCTGGTTGGTCCGTGCGGCCTCATCATCGCCGCGCTCGGACTCGGGGTCTATCTCACACATCTGGACGAGGCGAATCGGGTTCCACAGACCCTGTGCACCCTGACGATCACCGGATGCTCGCTCGCCCTTCTGGCGGTGCTCTCGCGTCCGCTCGTGTCGTGGCGAGGGATCCTCGTTGCCGCGATGGGGGCGTGCGTTGTCCTCATCACCCTGATCCCGCTCGCGCGCCACTTCTTCGCGCTGCGGTGGTTGAGCACCGGCCACTGGGAGCTCGTGAGCGGCCTCGTTGCGGCCGGTGCCATCCTCATCGGAGTCATCGGGTGGGTGTGGTCGCGTCACTTCTACAGTTCCACCCGTGTAAGCGACGACACCCGTGGGGCGTTGGAGGCTCGCGCGGGCGCTGAGTAAACTGGGCGGGCAGAGGGGAGTAAACCCGTAAACAACCTGGTCGTCATCACGGCGCCGCAGCGCTCGGTCAGGTGGCCCCAGCGGCGGATTGAGACCTCGCGCCCTGACCTGTACGGAAAGAGCCGGAGGAGACCGCTCGTGGATGTCCATATCTCTGCCTGGATCGGTTTAACGGTCCTCGTCGTCGCACTGCTGGCAATCGACTTTATCGGCCACGTCAAGGCCGCTCACGAACCGACGCTCAAGGAAGCCGCGCGTTGGTCGGCGGCATATGTCGCCCTGGCCGTTGCCTACGGCTTCGGAGTGTGGTGGCTGTGGGGCCTGAATTACGCCAGTGAATACTGGGCCGGCTGGGTGACCGAATGGTCGCTGTCCCTGGATAATCTGTTCGTTTTCATCATCATCATCGGCGCCTTCCGGGTTCCGCGCGCCTATCAGCAAGAGGTGCTGCTCGGTGGCATCATCCTCGCCCTCGTCTTCCGCTTCGCCTTCATCATGATCGGGGCGACGCTCGTCAACCGGTTCGCGTGGATCTTCTACATCTTCGGTGCCTTCCTCATCTACACGGCGATATCGCAGGTGCGCCAGAGTGAGGACGAGGACGACAGTTACCAGGAGAATCGCTTGACGCGCGTCGTGCGACGAGTCTTTCCCATGACCGACGGCTTCGTCGGCGGGCGGCTGCTCGTGCGCCACCGCGGCAAGACGTTCATCACCCCGATGCTCGTCGTCATGGTGGCGCTCGGCTCGGCCGACATCATGTTCGCCGTCGACTCGATCCCGGCGATCTTTGGGCTGACGCGCGAGCCGTTCATCGTCTTTTCCGCGACGGCATTTTCGTTGCTGGGGCTACGTCAGCTGTATTTCCTCATCGACGGCCTGCTGGAAAAGCTCATCTTCCTCAACTACGGACTGGCGCTCATCCTCGGTTTCATCGGCATCAAGCTCATCCTGCACGCGATCGCCGAGAATAATTTGCCCTTCATCAACGGCGGTCGCCACGTCGAGGGCATCTGGGAGCCGTCCATCGGGGTGTCGCTCGCCTACATCCTCGTGGTCCTGATGGGGACGACAGTCGTATCACTGGCTGTCTCGCGTCGACGCGAGCGACTCGGTGGAGCAGACGCCGCCTAGCCGGCGCGCGCGAGGCGGCGAGCCAGGATGGCGCACGACCAGCTGGAGCTGGTGAAAGACGATGACGGGTACGGTCACCGCTGCCAGCGTCGTCGCCGGGAAGATGATCGAGGCCATCGGCAGGCCCGTCGCCAGCGATTTCTTTGACCCGCACATGAGCAGGACGATGCGGTCGCCGCGATTGAGGCCAAGCACCTTGCCACCCCACCACGTCAGCGCCAACATGATGGCGAGGATGATCGCCGAGGACGCGAGTAGCCCGAGGACCTGCGCCCACGTCACCGTGTGCCACAGTCCCTGAGCTGTCGCGCCACACACGGCAGAGGCGACGACGAGGAGGATCGTGCCGTGGTCGACACCCTTCGTCAGCCAGCGTTTCGACCGCACCCAGTCACCGACGCGCGGCTGAAGCAGCTGGCCGATGACGAAGGGGACCAATAGCTGGGCGACGACGTTGAGGATCCGCGAGGGATCGACGCCCGAGGCGCGCCCCATGATGAGGTAGACGAGCGCGGGGGTGAGGACGACCCCGGCGATGTTCGACACGGTCGCCGAGCACACGGCTCCGGCGATGTTTCCACGCGCTATCGACGTAAACGACACCGAGGACTGTACCGTTGAGGGCAGCAAGGTGAGGTAGAGCGTGCCGAGCGCGAACATCGGGCCGAGGACGAGCTTGTGGGGAACATAGGTGGCCCAGCCAAGCAGCGGAAAGACGAGGAACGTCGCCGCGGCCACGGCACCCTGGAGGCGCAGGTTCGTCAGCCCCTCAACGACGTCGCGGGTGGCCAGCCTGGCGCCATAGACAAGAAAGAGCACCATGACGGCGACCTTGCCGGCCCACGTGAACGCGCCGATGAGGGCGGCGGGAGCCGGGATAAGAATCCCGGCCGCGACGATGAGGAGCAGCGTGATGATGAACGGATCAGCGAGATCACGCAGTCGCGAGGCGGACACTAGCTGGCAAATCCGCCGACGACGACGGTGTAGTCGCGGGCGCGACGCTCGGTGATGAGGCCGGCCGTGAAGAAGGGATCGCCGTCGAGCTCGCGCAGCGCCTGCTCGGCATTCTCGGCACGTACAAAGATAATGGCCGCGGGGGTGTCGGGACCCAGGGGAGAGGGGCCGGCGAGCACAACGACGCCGCGCTCGCCCGCCGCTCGAAGATAGCGCCGATGCGCCGGACGCAGCTCGTCCATCTCGGCGGTGCGGGTGGCGTCGTAGAGATAATCGACGGCGAAGATGCTCATGGGCCCTCCCGATAGGCATGTGGAGTTTTCTCCATTGTGTCACGTGTGCCCGGCAACCTTGCGCCTGAGCCGGCGCGGGACGGACCTCCTAGAATGGGCACCGATGAATGACACTCTCTTGGTCGCCGGTGCGCGCGAGCACAATCTCAAAGACATCACCGTGTCGATTCCCCGCAACTCGTTGGCTGTCTTCACCGGGCTGTCGGGATCGGGCAAGTCTTCGCTAGCGTTCGACACGATCTTTGCCGAGGGGCAGCGTCGCTACGTCGAGTCGCTGTCGGCATACGCGCGTCAGTTCCTCGGGCAGATGGACAAGCCCGACGTCGATCTCATTGAGGGACTCTCACCCGCCGTCTCGATCGATCAGAAGTCGACGTCGCGCAATCCGCGCTCCACAGTTGGCACGATCACCGAGGTCTACGACTACCTGCGTCTGCTGTATGCCCGCGCCGGCCAGGCGTACTGCCCGACGTGTGGCGAGAAGATTCAGGCGCAATCGGCCGAGCAAATCGTCGACGTCTTGCTCGACTACCCCGAGCGCACCCGCATTCAGGTCTTCGCCCCCGTCGTGCGCGGGCGAAAGGGCACGTACGAGGACCTGTTCGCCGACGTCCTGGCCCAGGGCTTTGCGCGCGCCCGCGTCGACGGCGAGGAAATCCGGCTCGAGTCGCCGCCGGCGCTGGAGAAACAGCTTCGCCACGACATCTGGATCACCGTCGATCGACTCGTCATCCGTGACGGCGTGCGCACGCGGCTGACCGATTCCGTCGAGCAGGCCCTCAATCTCGCCGAGGGCCTCGTCATCATCGATTTCGTCGATCGCGACGCCGACGATCCCGAGCGCACCCGTCGGTTCTCCGAGAAACGCGCCTGCGCGAACGGCCACCCACTCACCCTCGACGAGATGGAGCCGCGCACGTTCTCCTTTAACGCCCCCTACGGCGCGTGTCCGGAGTGCTCGGGAATCGGCTCGCACCTCGAGGTCGATCCCGATCTGTTGGTGCCCGATCCCTCGAAGACGCTGGCCGAGGGCGCGATTGCGCCGTGGGGAACGTCAAACGAATACTTCCTGCGCGACATGCGCGCGCTCGGCGAGCAGTTGGGCTTCGACGTCGACACCCCGTTTGCGAAGCTGCCGAAAAAGGTCCGCCACGCGCTGCTGCACGGCAAGGACTACAAGGTTAAAGTGCGCTATCGCAACCGGTGGGGCCGCGAACGCGTGTATGCCTCGGGATTCGAGGGTGCCGTTCACTACGTCGAGCGCAAGCACACGGAGACCGAGTCGGACACGGCACGTGAGCGCTACGAGGGCTACATGCGCGAGGTTGCCTGTTCCGCATGTGGGGGAACGAGGCTGCGCGACGAGGTTCTGGCCGTGCGGGTGGGGGACCTCAACATCGCCGAACTCACCGACCTGTCGATCGACAAGGCCTCGCACTACCTCGATAACCTCCAGCTGGATGGGCGCGCGCGAGCTATCGCCGGTGCCGTGCTGAAGGAGATCCAGGTGCGGCTGCGGTTCCTCGTCGACGTTGGCCTGTCCTATCTCACGCTCTCGCGCGCGGCGGGAACGCTTTCGGGTGGGGAGGCCCAGCGCATCCGATTGGCGACGCAGATCGGGTCCGGCCTCACCGGCGTGCTCTACGTGCTGGATGAGCCCTCGATCGGGCTGCATCAGCGCGACAACCGCCGCCTCATCACGACGCTGGAGAAGCTGCGCGATCTCGGTAACACCCTCGTCGTCGTCGAACACGATGAGGACACGATCCGCGCCGCCGACTGGGTCGTCGACATCGGCCCGGCTGCGGGCGAGCACGGCGGTCACGTCGTCTACTCCGGTCCCTATGACGGCCTCGAGGACACCGAGGGGTCGCTGACGGCGGACTACCTGTCGGGGCGCCGCCAGATTGCCATGCCGAAGAAGCGCCGCGACGTCGACCCGGAGCGGATGCTGCGCGTCGTCGGCGCGAAGGAAAACAACCTGTCGAACGTGTCGGTGTCCTTTCCCCTGGGCACGTTCACCGTCGTCTCGGGGGTCTCGGGGTCGGGCAAGTCGACGCTCGTCAACCAGATCCTCTACCGCGCGCTCGCCAAGGAACTCAACCGCTCGCGCAACGTGCCCGGTCGGCACAAGCGCGTCGAGGGCATGGAACACCTCGACAAGGTCGTTCACGTCGATCAGTCGCCGATTGGGCGCACGCCCCGGTCGAATCCCGCGACGTACACGGGCGTGTGGGACCACATTCGCAAGCTCTTCGCCCAGACCCCCGAGGCCAAGGTCCGCGGCTACGGGCCGGGTCGGTTCTCCTTCAACGTCAAGGGCGGGCGCTGCGAATCGTGCAAAGGCGACGGCACGCTGAAGATCGAGATGAACTTCCTGCCCGACGTCTACGTCCCGTGCGAGGTGTGCCGCGGCGCGCGCTACAACAAGGAGACGTTGGAGATCCGCTACAAGGGCAAGACGGTGGCCGACATCCTCGACATGCCCGTTGAGGAGGCAGCCGAGTTCTTCTCGCCCATTCAGGCCATCGCGCGCCACCTGACGACGCTCGTCAACGTCGGTCTCGGATACGTGCGTCTGGGGCAGGCGGCAACGACACTCTCGGGCGGCGAGGCGCAGCGGGTCAAGCTCGCCTCAGAGCTGCACCGGCGCTCCAACGGGCGGACGATCTATGTCCTGGATGAGCCGACGACCGGCCTGCACATGGAGGACATCCGTAAGCTGCTACTCGTCTTGCAGGGCCTTGTCGACAAGGGCAACACCGTCATCGTCATCGAGCACAACCTCGACGTCATCAAGTGCGCCGACTGGATCGTCGACATGGGACCCGAGGGCGGGGAGGGTGGCGGCCAGGTCATCGCCGAGGGCACCCCCGAGACGGTCGCGGCATCGCCTCGCTCCTACACCGGGCGCTATCTCGCCGACGTCCTCGGCACCGCGAAAAAGTGACGCGTGTGGTGCCGCGCACCGACACGGCGCCACACGTGCCCTAGCGTCGTGCCGGCTCGTAGATCTCGTCGATCTCGCGAGCAAAACGCTCGGCGATCTTGTCGCGCTTGATCTTTTGCGACGGGGTTAACAGGCCGTTGTCCTCGGTGAAGTCCGTGGGCAGGACCCGGATCTTGCGGATGGACTCCGCGCGCGAGACCAGCGCGTTCGTCTTCTCCAGCGCCCGGTTGAGGGCGGCCAGCACCTCGGGGTGGCGCGCGCGCGCGTGCGATCCATCGGCTCCAGGCCGTGATTGCGCAACCACGCCGGCAACATGTCGCGATCGAGCGTGACGAGCGCGGCGACGAACGGGCGATTGTCTCCGACGACCATGACCTGCGACACCAGCGGATAGCCCTTGAGCGATTCCTCAAGGAGGGCGGGCGTGACGTTCTTGCCGCCCGCGGTGACGATGATCTCGCGCTTGCGCCCGGTGATGTAGACGCGCCCCTTGTCGTCGATGCGCGCGAGGTCACCCGTCTTGTACCACCCGTCCTCGGTGAAGGCCTCACGGGTGGCCTCGGGGTCGTTGTGGTAGCCGCGCATGAGCGAATACCCCCGCGCCAACAGCTCGCCGTCCTCGGCGAGCTTCACCTCGTTGCACGCCAGCGGCGGCCCGACCGTGCCCATGACGTTGTCGTCGCGGTGGGCCATCGTCAGCGGACCCGTGCACTCGGTGGAGCCGTAGCCCTGCGTGACCTCGATCCCCATGGCGTGGAAGAAGTAGCCGACCCGGTGCGACAGGGGAGCGCCCCCGCACGTCATGTTGACGAGGTTGCCGCCCAGCAGTTTGCGCACCTTGTTGAGGACGAGTCTGCGGGCGAGGTTCAGCTTGATGACCTGTGAGCGCGTCGGTCCCTCGGGCGTCTCGACCGCGCGGGCCCATTCCTCGCCCACGCGCACCGCCCACCGAAATGCCTTGAGGGTGAGCTTCGACGAGCCAGCCTGGGTGTCAGCGAGGTTGAAGATCTTTTCGAGCACACGTGGAACGACGAGCAGCGCGTAGGGCTTGAAAGAGGCGAGGTCGTTGAGCAGGGTCTTCGTCGAGCGCGTGTAGCCGGCGACGCCGTGGCCGACGAGCATCTGATAGCTGATGAAGCGGGCCAGTACGTGAGCCACCGGGAGGAACAGGAGGACGCGCGCCGTCGCGCGATCGTAGATGAGAGGACCCCAAGGGCCGCGCACGGCCTCGAGCATGTGCATGAGCGAGGAATGCGTGATCTCGACGCCCTTGGGTTTCCCCGTCGTGCCCGACGTGTAGACGATCGACATGGCGGCGTCCGGATCGATGTCGGCGATGCGCTGGGTCACGGTGTCGAGCGAGACCGATTCGCCACGTTCGAGCAGCTCCTCCAGCCCCCCGTCGTCGAGGGCGAGCACGTGGAGGAGCGGGGTGGTCGCTGCCGCAATGTCGGCCATGCGCTTAGCCTGCGCCGTGGTGTCGGTGACGGCGACGCGCACGTCAGCGTTATCGATGATCCACTCGATCTGGGCGTCCGAATCGGTCTCGTAGATGGGGACGACGACGAGGCCGGCGGCCTGAGCCCCGAGGTCGACGAGCATCCACTCGTACGAGGTGGCCGCCAAAATCGCGACGGACGTGCCCGGCTGCAGCCCTAGGGCGCAGAACCCGCGGGCGACGTTGAGGAGATCGTCGGCCAGCTCGCGCGCCGTCGTCTTGACCCACGTCCGCCCGATTTGTGAAGGTCTCTCGACGGCGATTTCTGTGGGGAAATACGTTGCGCGACGAATGATTGCGTCGACGACGGTGGGGGAGACGAGGAGGGACTCCCCGCGGGCGGTAGGACGAGCCATGAGACACCTCATTGATGGAGTTACGCATACGTAGCTTAGCGGAATCCCACCCCGTCCCGTCTTCGCCGAGGTGGCGTCGCCGCGACATAATGGGGGCATGGATCCGACCGACAAGTTTCCTCGGCGCCGCTACATCACGGTGACGCCGTTCGGTGCGCTGTTCCTTGTCGGGCAGGGCCGTTACCTCGAGCGATGCCGTTTCGAGCAGGCCGGCGGTACCGGCGAAGACGTCAAGCTGTGGGCCCATCCGGCCGATCCGCTCATCGAGAAGATCACGGCCCAGGTCGGGGAATACGTCGCGGGGACTCGCACGGAATTCGATCTCGATGTGCGCGTTGAGGAGGGGCCGCCGTTTGCCCAGCGTGTGTGGCAAAAGGTCAGTCAGATTCCGTATGGGCACACGGTGACGTATGGACAGCTGGCGGCGTCGCTCGGCAATCGCCATCGCGCGCGAGCCGTCGGACAGGCGGTGCGGGCGAATCCCCTTCACCTCATCATTCCCTGCCATCGCGTCGTCGCCTCGAACGGGCGCCTTGGCGGCTACGTCGCCGGCAGCGAGACGAAGCGCGCGCTCCTCGAACACGAGGCGCTCCACCGCCCGGATCGCGAGTGGGATGTGAGCGAGGGGCAACGCGCCCTTTTCTGACGGGTTCTATTTGCCGCATCGTGCAACAATGGCCCCATGACACCCACACATCCGCGCGTACCCGACGATGCCACCTTGGCCATGTCTGTCGAGATCTTGCGGTTGTTGGCAGACCGGACCCGCCTGGCGATCCTCGCGATGATCTCTGAGGGCGAGATGTCCGTGTCGGCAATCGCCGAGGCGCTCGAGCGGCCGGCGCCCTCGGTGTCACAACACCTGGCGAAGCTGCGCGCCGGCCACCTCGTCGCGACACGTCGCGAAGGAACGACGATTTTCTACTCTCAGCCCGACGAACACATCGCGGCGCTCGTCACCAACGTGCTCGACCACATCGACCACATGCTCGTGGACGAGCGGGCCTAGGCGCCCTAGAGGTCGTAGTAGAGCTGGTACTCCAGCGGGTGGGGGTAGATGCGCATCGGCTCGATCTCGTTGGTGCGCTTATAGTCGATCCACGTCTCAATGAGGTCGTCGGTAAAGACGTTGCCCTCGGTGAGGAACTCGCGATCGTTCTCGAGCGCGTCGAGCGCCTCCTCGAGGCTTGCCGGCAGCTTCGCGATGTCGGCGTATTCGGCCGGGGGAAGCTCGTAGAGATCCTTATCGATCGGCTCGGCCGGCTCGATGCGCTGGCGGATACCGTCGATGCCCGCCATGAGGCACGCTGCGAACGACAGGTAGGGGTTTGCTGACGGGTCGGGAACCCGGTATTCAACGCGCTTGGCTTTCGGCGAGGTGCCGGTGGCGGGAATGCGAATGCACGCCGAGCGATTCGATGCCGAATAGACGAGATTAACCGGGGCCTCGAACCCGGGAACCAACCGGCGGAACGAGTTGATCGAGGGGTTGGTGAAGGCCAGCAGGGCCGGGGCGTGCTCGAGCAGGCCGCCGATGAAGTAGCGAGCCATGTCCGAGAGCGAACCGTAGCCGCGCTCGTCGTAGAACAGCGGCTCGCCGTTCTTCCACAGCGACATGTGCGTATGCATGCCCGAGCCGTTATCGCCGAAGATCGGCTTGGGCATGAACGTCGCCGAGGCTCCGGCCTGGAACGCGGTGTTCTTGATGACGTACTTGAACGTCATCATGTCGTCGGCTGCCTTCAGCAGTGAGGCGAAGCGATAGTTGATCTCGTGCTGGCCCGCCGAGCCGACCTCGTGGTGCGCGCGCTCGACCGTCAGCCCCACCTGCGTGAGCTTCGTCGCCATCGCGTCGCGCAGATCGGCGAATTGGTCGCGCGGGGAGACGGGGAAGTACCCGCCCTTGACGCCCTGCTTGTAACCGAGGTTGCCGCCGGCTTCCTCGCGTCCGGTGTTCCAGTACGCCTCGGCTGAATCGATCCGGTAGAACGTGTTGTCGGGGGCAATCTGATAGCGGACGTCGTTGAAGAGGTGGAACTCGGCCTCGGCGCCGATAAAGCACGTGTCGGCGATGCCCGTGGACGTCAAGAATGCCTCGGCCTTGGCGGCGACCTGACGCGGATCGCGTGAGAAGGGTTCGTTGGTAAAGGGGTCGACGATCGAGAACGTCACGACGAGGGTCTTCGCCTGACGGAATGGATCGACGAACGCCGTCGTGATGTCGGGGATGAGCTTCTGGTCCGACTTGTGAATCTCGGTAAAGCCGCGAACGGAGGACCCGTCGAACATGAGGCCATCGGTGATGCCCGCCTCGACGAATTCAGCCGCCGGGATCGTGAAGTGCTGCTGCACACCCGGCAGATCGCAGAAGCGCACATCGACGTACTCGATGGCGTGATCGGAAATAAACGAGATGATCTCTTCGCGAGTCGTGAACATCGATCGCGGGTCCTTCCGTGAGGCATCGCTCAAAGCTCCCTCAGACTACCAGCGTCACCCGGGTGCTCCGCTGTGCGCTCACGTGGTGGCCGGCTACTGTGGGAGCCATGGCCGATCCCGCAAGCTATCGCCCCTCACCCGGCGAGATTCCCAAGGCTCCCGGGGTCTATCGCTTCCTCGATCCCACCGGCCGCGTCATCTACGTCGGCAAGGCGAAAAACCTCGCGGCGCGGCTGGCGAATTACTTTCAGGATCCCGCCGGCCTGCATCCGCGCACCCGCCGCATGGTGTTTACCGCGTGCGCCGTCAAGTGGGTTGTCGTGGCCTCCGAGGTCGAGGCGCTGTCGCTGGAATACGCGTGGATCAAGGAATTCGCGCCGCGATTCAACGTCATGTATCGCGACGACAAGTCCTATCCCTATCTGGCGTTGACGATGCGCGAGAAATTTCCTCGAATGCACATCACGCGCGAACGCAAGCGTGCGAGCACCCGGTATTTCGGGCCGTACACGAAAGTGTGGGCGATTCGCGACACCGTCGATTTGCTGCTGCGGGTCTTCCCCGTGCGCACGTGCACGAACGGGGTGTTTGCCCGCGCGCACGCCCAGGGACGCCCGTGCCTACTCGGCTACATCGACAAGTGCTCGGCACCGTGCGTGGGAAAGATCACCGAGGAGGCTCATCGCGACCTCGCCAACCAGGTCGGGGACTTTCTCGCGGGCAAAACCGCGCCGTTCGAGCGCAAACTCGAAGCCGATATGCGCGAGGCCGCGGCTCGGTTGGATTTCGAGGCGGCTGCGAAGCTGCGCGACGACCTCGCCGCGCTGCGCACGGTCAACGAGAAGAACACCGTCGTCTTTAACGACGGCACCGACGCCGACGTCTTCGCCCTCGTCGCCGACGAACTCGAGGCCGCGGTGCAGGTCTTTCACGTGCGCGGCGGGCGGATTCGTGGCGAGCGCGGGTGGGTCGTTGAACGCGTCGATGACTCGGGTCCCGGCGACCTCATGGCTCGCCTCCTCCAGCAGGTCTACGGCGATATTCCCGAGGCGCAACGGCCGCTGCGCGGGACGCGGCGAGCGGCACGGGACGACGCACGCAGCGTCGACGACGTCGTCCACACGGCGACGGATCAGGTTCCCCGCGACATCCTCGTCTCGGCGATGCCCGCCGACGCGGCAGCTCTCGAGCAGTGGCTGGGGCGGTTGCGCGGGGCCGGGGTGAGCATTCGCGTTCCCCAGCGCGGCGCGAAGCGTGCGCTCATGGAGACGGTGACGGCAAACGCTCACGACACGCTGCGCCTGCACAAGAGCCGCCGCAGCGGCGACCTCACCCAGCGCTCGCAAGCCCTCGAGGAGCTTCAGGAGGCGCTGGGGCTGGCGAGCGCGCCGCTGCGGATCGAGTGCTACGACATCTCGCACACGCAGGGCACCCATCAGGTGGGGTCCCTCGTCGTCTTCGAGGACGGTGCCCCGCGCAAGAGCGCCTACCGGCATTTCACGGTGCGCGGAGAGCGCGGCGAGGGGGCCAGTGACGACACCGCGGCCATGGCCGAGGTGCTCACGCGGAGATTCCGCCGGCTCCAGGCCGAGGAGGCCGGGGAGGAGGGGATCGACGAGGACGGCGTCGCCCTGCGCTCGGGTCCCCTTGACGAGGCTACGGGCAAGCCCCGGCGCTTTTCCTATCGTCCCGACCTCGTCGTCGTCGACGGCGGGCTGCCCCAGGTCAACGCCGCGCGCGCGACGTTGACCGAGATGGGGGTCGACATCGCCGTCATCGGGCTGGCCAAGCGCCTGGAGGAGGTGTGGGTGGCCGACGACGACTATCCCGTCATCTTGCCCCGCACGTCCGCGGCCCTATACATGCTCCAGCACGTGCGCGACGAGGCCCACCGTTTCGCAATCACCGCCCACCGCAAGAAGCGTGCGCGCGCGATGACGCGTTCTCTCCTTGACGAGGTCGACGGACTCGGCCCGGCGCGCCAGCAGGCCCTGCTGCGCGCGTTCGGGTCGGTGGCGAAGATGCGTCGGGCCGACGTGGGCGAGCTGGCGAAAACTCCGGGAATCGGGCCACGGTTGGCGGAGAATCTCTATGAGCTCCTTCATCGCGATGACGCAAGTGGGGGTGCAAAAGCCGCGACCACGGCACAATAGAGCCATGAGTGTCGACCCGAATGATTCCGCGCTGTCTCCTCCCACCGTTCCCGAGGGCGTGCCGCAGCTGGACGCCGATCAGGTGTTGCCGACCCCTCACCAGCCCGAGCTGCTCATCATCACGGGCATGTCGGGAGCAGGTCGATCGCGGGCGGCGCAGGCGCTGGAGGACCTCGACTGGTACGTCGTCGACAATCTGCCCCCGCATATGCTCATTCCCTTCGCCGACCTGATGACTCCCGATGGTGGGGGCGTGCACCGCCTGGCCGCCGTGGTGGACGCGCGCTCGGGCGAATTTTTCGACCGCCTGGCCGCGGTGCTCGACGACCTCCAGGTGCGCGACGTCAACTACCGCATTGTCTTTCTCGACGCCGACGACGACACCCTCGTTCGGCGCTACGAGTCGAATCGCCGCCCCCACCCCATGCAGGACGGTGGGCGGATCATGACGGGGATCAGTCGCGAGCGCGCCCTGCTGGCCCCCGTTCGCTCGCGCGCCGACGTCCTCATCGACTCCTCGCACATGAACGTCCACGACCTCGCTCGCCACATGCGCGACGTCGTCGCGGGCGAGACCGAGGAACAGGTGCGGTTGACGATCATGTCGTTTGGGTTCAAGCACGGGATTCCTCTTGATGCCGACTGGGTTGCCGACATGCGCTACCTGCAAAACCCCTACTGGATCGCCGAGCTGCGCCACCTCACGGGATTGGATGCGCCGGTGGCCGACTACGTCCTCAATCAGCCCGGTGCCAAGGAGTTCGGCCGCGCCTATGTCGCCATGCTGACCCCGATCCTCGACGGCTTTGCCCGTGAGCTCAAGCCGTTCATCACGGTGGCCATCGGGTGCACGGGGGGCCGGCATCGCTCGGTCGCCATGACCGAGTTCATCGCCGCGGCGCTGCGAGAGAAGGGACTGCCCGTTCGGACGCTGCACCGCGACATGGGGAAGGCGTAAGCATCATGGATACGCTGCTTGATTCGGCCGGGTGGGTCACGCGGGGCGCATCGGGGCCGCGCATCGTCGCGCTTGGTGGCGGTCACGGTCTGTCGGCGACACTGCGCGCGCTGCGCCACGTCACCCGCCGGCTGACGGCAGTTGTCACGGTGGCAGACGACGGGGGATCGTCGGGGCGGCTGCGTCATGAACTCGGCGTGCTGCCGCCCGGAGACCTGCGCATGGCGCTGTCGGCCCTGTGCGATGAGACGGAATGGGGGCTGACGTGGCGCGACGCCATGCAGCACCGATTTACCTCCGAGGGCGATCTCGACGGTCACGCCCTGGGCAATCTCCTCATCGTCACGCTGTGGGAGCTGCTCGGCGACTCCATCGACGGCCTCGACTGGGTGGCGCGTCTGCTCGGCTGCCACGGGCGAGTCTTGCCGATGGCGGCGGTGCCGATGGATATCGAGGCGACGATCGTCAACGACGGGCATTCCTCGCGCGTGCGCGGCCAAGCGCGGGTAGCCACGGCCATCGGCGAGGTCCGCGACATTCGCCTCATCCCCAACGACCCGCCGGTCTACGACGAGGTCATTTCCGCCGTGCGTGAGGCCGACGCCGTCGTGTTGGGGCCGGGATCGTGGTACACCTCCGTCATTCCCCACCTGCTCGTCGCCCCCTTGGCCGAGGCGCTGCGGGAGACCGCGGCGCGCCGCATCGTCGTGATGAATCTCGAGGCGCAAAAGGAGACCGAGGGGCTGAGCGTGTCCGACCACCTGCGCACCCTGCGCTCCTACGCCCCCGATTTGGCCCTCGACGTCGTTGTCTGCGACCCCTCCGTGCTCGACGATGACGACGATCTCGACACCGTCGCCGAGGAGGCCGGGGGACACGTGTTGCTGCGCCAGGTTCGCGCCGGCGACGGCTCGTCGCGTCACGACCCGCTGCGTCTGGCCGCCGCCCTGCGCGATGCGCTCGAGGGGTTCCTCGCCGACGTCGGCACACGCGAAGTGCGCCGCTAGCTCGCTTAGAATACTCGGCGCCGGCTAGTGAGGGACGAAAGGGGCATCATGTCGCTGACGTTGGACATGAAGAAGGAGTTGGCTCGCGCCCGGTGCGTGAAGCACTCTGAGCAGAAGGCGGAAGTCACCGCCCTCGTGCGCTTCGCCGGCGGGCTGACCCTGGTCAAGGGCGGCATCATCATTGAATCCGAACTCGATTCGCGCCTGGCGGCACTGCGGCTCATCGGTTACCTGCGCTCCCTGTACGGCATCGACCCGAACGTCATCCTCGTCAAGGCCGGCAGCATCCACCGCTACGACCGCTATCTCGTGCGCGTCGTCGAAGGAGCCAACCACCTGGCCCGGCAGACGGGTCTGCTGGATCGCTTCGGGCGCCCGGTCAGGGGAATGCCTCCCTCGGTCGTGTCGGGCGGGATCGGCGAGGCCCTGGCCGTGTGGCGCGGCGCGTTTCTCGCGCGCGGGTCGCTCACGGAGCCGGGGCGGTCGTGTTCGTTGGAGATTTCGTGTCCGGGCTCGGAGGCGGCACTCGCCCTCGTTGGGGCGGCTCGGCGGCTCGACGTCGCCGCGAAGTCGCGCGAGGCACGCGGCGCCGATCGCGTCGTCGTTCGCGAAACCGAGGCCATCGGGCGGCTCATCGAGCTACTGGGGGCACAACAGACGCTGGAAAACTGGCGGTCCCTTCAGGAAAAGCGCGAGGCTCGCGGGTCGGTGAACCGCCTGGCGAATTTCGACGACGCTAACCTGCGTCGCTCCGCCCGCGCCGCTGTTGCGGCGGCGGCTCGCGTCAGTCGCGCCTTCGAGATCCTCGGCGACGACATTCCCGACCACCTGCGCGCGGCCGGACAGCTGAGGTTGGCTCATCGCGACGCCTCGCTGGAGGAGCTCGGCAAGGCAGCCAACCCGCCGCTCACCAAGGATGCGGTCGCCGGGCGGATCCGACGGCTGCTGGCCGCCGCTGATAAACGGGCCAAAGAACTCGGCATCGCCGACACCCAATCGGGCATCGGTGAGGACCTTGACGACCCGGGTTCTTCGCTCAGCGCGAAATAGCGTGATCGTCGCCACAGTTGTTGTCGCCATTGTCCGATAACGCCGGCGTTAATGCGGACTATTGACCCGACATGAGGCGGCTTGGGCGTGTACATTGGAACGTGCTGGCGTCATGAACGTGACTGCCAGGAGCGGACCCCGCTCCACAGATTGTGAACGCAACACGACCTGCCCCAGGCAGATGTCAGGAGGACATAGTGACCATCCGCGTTGGTATTAATGGCTTTGGCCGCATCGGCCGTAACTTCTTCCGCGCCGCCGTGCAGCGTGGGGCCGATTTCGAGATCGTCGCGGTCAACGACCTGACCGACAACAAGACGCTGGCTCACCTGCTGAAGTACGACTCGATCCTCGGCCGCCTCGAGGGCGAGGTCGCGTACGACGACGAGTCGATCACGGTCAACGGCAACCGCATCCGCGTGTTCGCCGAGAAGGACCCGGCCAACCTGCCCTGGTCGGACGTCAAGGCTGACATCGTCATCGAGTCGACCGGCTTCTTCACCGACGCCACCAAGGCCAAGGCTCACCTCGACGGTGGCGCCAAGAAGGTCATCATCTCGGCTCCGGCCAAGAACGAAGATGCCACCTTCGTCGTCGGCGTTAACCACAAGGACTACGATCCGGCCAAGCACAACATCGTCTCGAACGCCTCGTGCACGACCAACTGCCTCGCGCCGCTGGCCAAGGCCCTCAACGATGCCATCGGCATCGAGCGTGGCCTCATGACGACGATCCACGCCTACACCGGCGACCAGCGCATCCAGGATGCGCCCCACAAGGACCTGCGTCGCGCCCGCGCCGCCGCCCAGAACATGGTCCCCACGACCACGGGTGCCGCCCGCGCCGTCGCGCTCGTCCTCCCCGAGCTCAAGGGCAAGCTGGACGGCTACGCCGTCCGCGTCCCGGTGATCACGGGCTCGATGACCGACCTCACCTTCACCGCCTCCAAGGAGGTCACGGTTGAGGACGTCAACGCGGCCGTCAAGAAGGCTTCGGAAGAGGGCGACCTCGCCGGTATCCTCGCCTACACCGAGGACCCGATCGTCTCGACCGACATCGTCACCGACCCGCACCCGTCGATCTTCGACTCGGGCCTGACCAAGGTTATTGGTGACCAGGTCAAGGTCGTGTCGTGGTACGACAACGAGTGGGGCTACTCGAACCAGCTCGTGTCGCTGACCGAGTACATCGGCGAGCGCCTCTAAGTCCAGCCTCGGATGGCGAATCCGCTGTGAGGGACACGCCCGTGCACCTTGGGGTGTGCGGGCGTGTTCGCTACCGGCGGTGACGCCAGCAGAAGGAAACAGGAGAATCCATGCGAACAATCGATACGTTGGGCGATCTGCGCGGCAAGCGCGTTCTCGTCCGCTCCGATTTCAACGTCCCGTTGAAGGACGGCGTCATCACCGACGACGGCCGTATCAAGGCTGCGCTGCCGACCCTGACGCGTCTCGTCGAGGCCGGTGCCAAGGTCGTCATCCTCGCCCATCTGGGCCGCCCCAAGGGTGAGGTCAAGCCCGAATTCTCGCTGGCGCCCGTCGCGAAGCGCCTGGGTGAACTCATCGATGCCCCCGTGACGCTGGCCAGCGACGTCGTTGGCGACAGCGCGCAGGCCGTGGTCGCGAGCCTCGGCGAGGGCGAAATCGCCCTGCTGGAAAACGTCCGCTACGACGCGCGCGAAAACTCCAAGGATGACGCGGCGCGCGCCGAGCTGGCCGCAGAATACGCCAAGCTCGCCGACGTCTTCGTCTCCGACGGCTTCGGTGTCGTCCACCGCAAGCAGGCCTCGGTTTACGACGTGGCCAAGCTGCTGCCCAGCGCTGCGGGCGAACTCGTCGTCAAGGAAATCGAGTCGCTGCGTCGCGCCACCGACAACCCCGAGCGTCCCTACGGCGTCGTGCTCGGCGGGTCGAAGGTCTCCGACAAGCTCGGGGTTATCAAGAACCTGCTCGAGAAGGCCGACTTCCTTCTCATCGGCGGCGGCATGGCCTACACGTTCCTCGCGGCTCAGGGGTACTCGGTCGGCACCTCGCTGCTCGAAAAGGACCAGATCGACACGGTCAAGGGCTACATCGAGACGGCCGCGGCGAAGGGCGTTGACCTGGTCCTGCCGGTCGACACCGTCGTTGCTCTCGAGTTCAAGGCTGATGCTCCGGCCAGCGTCGTCGACGCGGACGCGATCCCGGACGACCAGATGGGCCTCGACATCGGCCCGAAGACGGCGAAGCTGTTTGCCGACAAGATCGCCTCGGCGAAGACCGTCGCCTGGAACGGCCCCATGGGCGTGTTCGAGATGGAGGCGTTCGCCGCCGGCACCAAGGCCGTCGCCCAGGCGCTGTCGGAGTCGTCGTGCTTCTCGGTTATCGGTGGCGGCGACTCGGCCGCTGCCGTGCGCCAGCTGGGCTTCGACGAGTCGACCTTCTCCCACATTTCCACTGGCGGTGGCGCCTCCCTCGAACTCCTCGAGGGCAAGACGCTTCCCGGCATCGCAGTTTTGGAGGACTAGTTTCATGGCACGCACCCCCCTGATGGCTGGTAACTGGAAGATGAACCTCGACTACCTCGAGGGGATTCACCTGGTCCAGCAGCTCGATCTCGACCTTCGCGACCACAACTTCGATTGGTCCAGCGCGGATGTCGTCGTGATCCCGCCGTTCACCTCGATCCGCTCCGTCCAGACGGTCGTCGAGGGCGACGAGATGAAGATCGCCTACGGCGCCCAGGACGTCTCGGTTCACGACAACGGCGCGTACACGGGCGAGGTCTCGGCGCCGATGCTCAAGAAGCTCGGCTGCAGCTACATCGTCGTCGGCCACTCCGAGCGCCGCGAATACCACAACGAGTCGGACGAACTCGTCGGCAAGAAGGCTCAGGTTGCCCTGGCCGCCGGGATGACGCCGATCATCTGCTGTGGTGAAGGTCTCGACGTCCGCAAGGCGGGCGAACACGTGGCGCACGTCGTCGCTCAGATCAAGGGCGCATTCGCCGGCATCAGCGCCGAGGACGCCGTCAAGACTGTCGTTGCCTACGAGCCCATCTGGGCGATCGGCACCGGCGAGGTCGCGACGCCCGAGGATGCTCAGGAAGTCTGCGAGGCCATCCGCGCAACCCTGGCCGAGCTCTACTCGGCTGAGGCCGCGGACCAGATCCGGGTTCTTTACGGCGGTTCGGTGAAGTCGTCGAACGTCGCCGACATCATGGCCAAGCCCGACGTCGACGGTGCCCTCGTGGGTGGCGCGTCACTGAAGGCTGAGGAATTCTCGAAGATCGCCCGTTTCGCCCAGGCGTAACGGCTTCGCGCACCGGGCCCCGCCAGCAAATGTGCTTGGCGGGGCCCGACTGCGCTATTGTGGCTATGTTTGACTACCCACATGCGAGGTGACCAGTGAACGCTATCGGGATCGTGACGGTTGTGTGCCAGGTGCTGCTGGTGCTGTCCAGCCTGTTCCTCATCCTCACCGTCCTCATGCACAAGGGCAAAGGCGGTGGCCTGTCGGATATGTTCGGTGGCGGTTTCACCTCGACCGCGGGATCCTCGGGCGTGGCGGAACGCAACCTCAACCGCATCACCGTGGGATTCGCGATCATCTGGATCGTCGTCGTCATCATCCTCGGGGTGCTGACCCGCCTGGGGTAGTCATCGCGAATATGACGAAGCCGGGACCATGTGGTCCCGGCTTTCGTGTCCCCGTCGCCGCACCCTGGGGTGCAGCGACGGGGGAGCGGAGGCGGCTAGGCGGTCACTTCGCGGCAGCCTCAACCTGGCGCATGGCCGCGTCGACAACCGCTTCGGCGGTGAAACCAAAGTGCTCGAAGAGCTGATCGGCCGAGCCAACCTGACCAAAGCCCGTCATGGCGATGGCCTCGCCGGTGCATCCCAGGTAGCGCAGCCACGGTTCGGCAATGCCGGCCTCGATGCTCACGCGGCGCTCACCTCGGGCAGGAGGACGGAATCGCGGTAGGCCTGGTCCTGGTCGTCGAACCATTCCATGCACGGCACCGAGACGACGCGCGCGCCGATTCCCCGCTCGGCGAGGAGGCGCTGAGCCTCAAGGCAGTACTGGACCTCGGATCCCGAGCCCATGAGGATGACGTCGACATCGCCCGCCGGGTCCGACAGGACGTAGGCGCCGCGCTTGACTCCGTCGGCCGCGGCCAGCGCACCCTCGCCGCGGGCCGGGTTGGGCAGGGCCTGGCGGGTGAGGACGAGGCCAACGGGGCCGGCCGTCTGCTCGAGCGAGCAGGCCCACGCCTCGGCGGTCTCGGCCGCGTCGGCGGGCGAACGATCGACAGGTTAGGGATCGCGCGATACGCCGCGAGGTGCTCGACCGGTTGGTGGGTGGGGCCGTCCTCGCCGACGCCGATCGAATCGTGCGTCCACACGTACGTCACCGGCAATCCCATGAGCGCCGCCAGGCGCACCGCCGCCGCGCATGTAGTCGGAAAAGACGAAGAACGTCCCGCCGTAGACGCGGGTGAGCCCGTCAAGGGCAATGCCGTTCATGATGGCCGCCATCGCGTGCTCACGCACGCCAAAGTGGAGGTTGCGCCCGTAGGGGCCACCCGACCACATGGAGGTTTGGCGAGAGGCGGGAATAAACGACGGCTCGCCCATGATCGCCGTGTTGTTCGACCCGGCGAGATCCGCCGAGCCGCCCCACAGCTCGGGCAGCGTCGGCGCCAACGCGTTGAGGACCGCCCCTGATGCCGCGCGCGTCGCCAGGGCCTTGCCTTCCTCAAACGTCGGCAGGTTCTCGCGCATGTCGGGGGTGCGACGGTCGGCGCGCAGCCGCTCGAGCAGGCGCGCGCCGTCGGGGTTCGCCTCGCTCCACGCCGTAAAGGCCGCGTCCCAGGTCTCGCGCAGGCTGCGGCCACGTTGGGCCGCGTTGTCGCGCGCGTGCGCGACGGCCTCGTCGTCGATGGCGAACATGGCGTCGGGGTCGAGGCCGAGCGCTTCCTTGAGGCCGCGCAGCTCGTCGCCGCCGAGCTTGGCTCCGTGAATCGCTCCCGTGTTCTGCTTCGTCGGGCTGGGCCAGCCGATGATCGTGCGCAGGGCGATGATCGAGGGTTTCGTCGTTTCGGCCTTTGCGGCGGTGAGCGCGGCATCGAGCGAGACCACGTCCTCGCTGTAGGAGCCATCGGAGTTCAGCCAATCGACGCGCTGGGTGTGCCAGCCGTAGGACTCGAAGCGCGCGAGGACGTCTTCGTTGAACGACACCGACGTGTCGTCCTCGATGGAGATGTGGTTGTCGTCCCAGATGACGATGAGGTTGCCCAGTTCCTGGGTGCCGGCGAGTGAACACGCCTCGGCCGAGATGCCCTCCTGCAAGCACCCGTCGCCGGCAATGACGTAGACGTCGTGGGCGAACGGGGAGTCATCGCCGCCCTCGGGATCGAAGATGCCCTTGTCGCGGCGCTGCGCCATGGCGAAACCGACGGCGGAGGCGAGCCCCGATCCCAGGGGACCGGTTGTAATTTCAATGCCCTTCGTCCAGCGATACTCGGGGTGTCCCGGTGTTGCCGAACCCATCGTGCGGAACTTCTTGAGGTCGTCGAGTTCGAGGCCCATGCCCGCCAGGTACAGCTGAACGTACTGCAACAGTGACGCGTGGCCGGCCGACAGGACAAACCGGTCGCGACCGAGCCACTGATCGTCTGCCGGATCAATGCGCAGGTGACGCTGATAGATGAGGTAGGCGGCGGCGGCCAGCGAAATTGGGGTTCCGGGGTGGCCGGAGCCGGCCTGCTCGACCGCGTCCGCGGCCAGCACCTTGGCCTGGGTCACTGCTCGGTCATCGAGAGAGTTCCACTGCAGGGTCATGGTGTGATTGTCCTCTTTTCCTCGTTTTCGCTCTGTCGCCTTTGAACAGCGGCGCAGCCTCTGCCAGTGTATCGAGGCCACCCGCCGCAGCTCGGCCGTTTATGCCGGCCCGCAGCGCGCGGACGCCGGTGGAGGCCACATACAATCGTGCACGTGAACGCGATTGAGCAGGCATGCCGGCGTTTTGGCGACCACGTGGCCCTCGAGCGCCAGGCATCCGCGCACACATGTGCAGCTTATCGACGCGACCTCGATCGCTTCTGCGACTACCTGAAAGTTGAGCAGATTACCGATCTGCGCGACATTACGCCCCAGATCGTCGAGAGCTACCTCGCCGCCTGCCGGACCGGGGCGGACGGGCGTCATTCCTTGGCTGCCTCGTCGAGCGCACGGATGCTCTCGTCGGTGCGATCCTTCCTCGCGTTTTCCGTCGACGAGGGACTGATCGCCGACAACCCGGCCGCCCGCGTGCATCGACCGAAGCAGGATCGCCGCCTGCCGAAGGCCCTCTCACTCGATGACGTCAACCGGCTGTTGGCGGCCAGCTCGGGCGAGGGTGCCATCGACATTCGCAACCGGGCCTTGCTCGAGCTGCTCTACGGCACGGGGGCGCGAATCTCGGAGGCCGTCGCGCTCGCCGTTGACGACGTCGATGTCCACGCTACCCAGCCGATCGTGCGCCTCATGGGCAAGGGGCGTAAGGAGCGCATCGTGCCGCTGGGCACGTACGCGTGTCAGGCGCTCGAACACTACCTGGTCCGCGTCCGCCCCGACCTGGCCGCACGGGGAGAAGGAACACCGGCGCTCTTCCTCAACACCCGCGGGCGCGCGCTGTCGCGGCAATCGGCGTGGGGGATTTTGCGTAAGGTGGCCGATGCGGCGGGGATCTCGCAGGCCGTATCGCCGCACACGCTGCGCCACTCGTTTGCCACCCACATGCTTGAGGGCGGTGCCGACGTCCGCGTCGTCCAGGAACTGCTCGGCCACGCATCCGTCGTGACGACCCAGATATACACGCAGGTGACGATCCAGATGCTGCGCGAGGTCTACGCGACGACTCACCCGCGCGCACGCGGATGATGGCAGCGCGCTCGCGTATCGGCGCAGTGTAATAACGTAGAGGGGTGAGCACCGTACAACCTGGCCTGATTCCCGTTCCGCCCGCCGGCGGCGAGGACCCGGACTTTCCGTCGCCGTCGCCCCTTAACCAGCACGGCCCTGCTCGCGTCATCGCCATGTGCAATCAGAAGGGCGGCGTCGGCAAGACGACGACGTCGGTCAACCTGGCCGCGGCCCTGGCCGAATACGGCCGCCGCGTTCTCCTCGTCGATTTCGATCCCCAGGGGGCGGCATCCGTCGGACTCGGGATCAACGCGAATGATCTCGAGGTGACGGTGTACGACCTGTTGCTCGCGGCCCGCCCGTCGACGAGCGAGGCCATCCAGCCCACGTCGGTCGACGGTCTCGACCTGTTGCCGGCCAACATCATGTTGTCAGCCGCTGAGATTCAGCTTGTCAACGAGGTTGCCCGCGAGCACGCGCTCGACCGGGTGCTGCGCGTCGTCAGCGACAACTACGACGTCATCATCGTCGATTGTCAGCCGTCACTGGGCCTGCTCACGGTCAACGCGTTGAGCGCAGCTCACGGCGTCATCATCCCCGTCGAGACGGAGTTTTTCGCCCTGCGCGGCGTCGCGCTGCTCATCGATTCCATTGAGCGAGTCCGCGACCGGATCAATCCCAAGCTGAAGATCGACGGCTTCTTGGCGACGATGGTCGACACCCGCACCGTCCACGCCCGCGAGGTCTTGCAGCGATTGACCGAGACCTTCGGCGATCTCGTCTTTGACACCCAGATCAAGCGGACCATCAAGTTCCCCGATGCCTCGGTCGCCTCGGAACCGATCACGACGTATGCACCGAGTCACGCGGGAGCCGAGGCCTACCGGCGTCTTGCTCGCGAGGTCGTCGCCCGTGGCATCGCCGCGTGAGGCGACGGGACGGCTCGACCAGTTTTCTCTCGAGCTCGACAATTTCACGGGGCCGCTCGACCTGTTGCTGTCCCTCATCACCCGTCGTCGCCTCGACATCACCGAGGTAGCGCTGAGCGAGGTGACGGACGAGTTCCTCGCGCACATGCGCCGCTATCCCGATCTGTCGCAGACCTCGGAGTTCGTTGTCATCGCCGCGACCCTGCTCGACATCAAAGCGACGCGCCTGCTGCCCGGCAGCGAGGACGACCCGGACGACATCGACTATCTCGAGGCACGAGATCTGCTGTTTGCGCGTCTCCTGCAGTACCGGGCCTACAAGGAGGCGGCGCAGCAGCTGCGCCGGTTGGCCGATGCGGAATCGCACTACGTTGCGCGTGGCGTCGAGCTAGAGGAGCGATTTCGCAGCCTCGTGCCCGAGGTCGAGGTACGCGCGACACCCGAGCAGCTGGCCCGCATCGCCGCGCTGGCGTTGTCACAGAGCCGCCCGAGCGTGGCACTGACCCATCTGCACGATCCCGTCGTGCCCGTGCGCAGTCAAATTCGGGCGATTCTCGAGGCGTTGGGACGCCGGGACAGCCAGACGTTCGACGAGCTCATCGCCGATGCCGATCGGCCGGCCGTCATCGTCTCGCGGTTTCTCGCCCTGCTCGAGCTCTATCGGGCACGGCTCGTGTCGCTGAGCCAAGACGGCGCGCTGGCCACCCTCGGCGTCACCTACACTCCCGAGGGGGACGGTGTGAGCGGTCCCGATTGGGCCATCATGAGCGAGAGGGGTGACGATGAGTGAGGCGCAGCCGATGCTCGCTGCCGGAGTAGAGGCCATCCTCATGGTCGCCGAGCGCGCGGTGAGCGCCCGCGAGATCGCGGTGGCGCTGGAAGCTGACGAGCGCGCGGTCGAGGCAACGCTGCGGGCACTCGCCGACGAATATGCCGGGGCCGCAGGTGCGCGCCCGCGAGGATTCGTGCTGCGCGAGATCGCAACGGGCTGGCGGCTGTTCTCGGCACCGGCGTGGTCCGACGCTGTTGGGCGCTTCGTCGTGGGGACTCACCCCGCCAAACTGTCAGCCGCCGCCCTCGAGACCCTCGCGATCGTTGCCTACCGCCAACCGGTCACCCGCGCACAAATCGCCAACGTCCGCGGGGTGAGCGTCGACGGCGTCGTGCGGACCCTGCTGACCCACGACCTCATCGAGGAGGCGGGAGCACTGCCGACGGGGGCCATCACCTATCGCACGACCGAGGCGTTTGTCGAGAAGATGGGCCTGGCGAGCCTCGACGATCTGCCCGCGTTGGCCCCGTATCTGCCCGGAGATGACGAACTCGATGCGCTGAATGCGCAGGTGGAGGGATGAGAGATGAGTGAGGCCACGCGAAACGGTGGCGAACGCGTGCAGAAGGTGTTGGCGCGTGCCGGGGTGGCGTCGCGGCGCGCATGTGAGCAGCTGATGACCGCCGGCCGCGTCCGCGTCAACGGCGAGGTCGTTGACGAGCTGGGGGCACGCATCGATCCCGATACCGCGATCGTTCACGTTGACGGCCGGCGCGTCTTCCTCACCGACGACCACCTCACCGTCATCCTCAACAAGCCCGCCGGCGTGGTTTCGGCTATGGACGATCCGCGCGGGCGCAACACCCTGGCCCCCTACGCCGCCCGCTACGGCAAGCGGTTGTACCACGTCGGTCGTCTCGACCAGGCCACCGAGGGCCTCATCGTGTTGACGAACGACGGTGAGCTGGCGAACCGACTCATGCATCCGCGCTACGAGGTCTCCAAGACCTACCTGGCGCAGGTGGAGGGCGACTTCACGCCCGGCGACGCCAAGCGCCTGCGCGAGGGAGTGGAACTCGACGACGGGCTCGCGCGTGCCGATCGCGTGACCATCAAGGATCGTCACGGTGGGCGCACGCTCGTCGAAATCGTTCTGCATTCGGGCAAGAATCGCATCGTCAGGCGTATGTGCCAGGCCGTGTCTCACCCGGTTGCGAGGCTCGTACGCACCCACATCGGCCCGCTCAGCCTGCATCCGCTCACGCCGGGGGAGACCCGAAGACTCACCGACGATGAACTGACCGAGCTCATGGAGATGGTCGGCCTATGAGCGCCCAGACGACAGGTCCCGTGCTCATCGTCGGCACCGGGTTGTTGGGAACCTCGATCGGGATGGCCCTGCGCCGCCTCGGCGTCGAGGTGGAGTTGGCCGATGCGTCGCCCTCGGCGCTGGCGTTGGCCCGTGACATGGGTGCCGGCATGATCGCGCACGAGGGTGTCGATCCCGCGCTCGTCGTCGTGGCCACCCCGCCCGACGTCACCGCGCGTGTCATCGACGAGGCGCTGCGTGAACACCCGCGTGCCATCGTCACGGACGTCGCTTCGGTGAAGACGATCATCGCGCGCGAGCTCGAGGCATGCGGGGCCGATACGACGCGCTACGTCGGTTCTCATCCGATGGCCGGGCGTGAGCGCTCCGGGGCGGGCGCCGCCGCGCGATCTGTTTCGCCAGCGACCGTGGGTTATCGCGCCCGTGGCTGGCTCGGCTGAGCGCGCGATCCGCATCGTGCGCAGCCTCGCCCTCGACGTCGGGGCCCTGCCGCTGGACTACCGTGCGGAGGATCACGACGCCGCCGTTGCCTGCGTGTCCCATGTTCCCCAGCTCATGGCGTCGCTGCTCGCCGCAAGTTTGACGCGCGCCCCGCAGGAGGCGTTGGGGCTGTCGGGGCAGGGACTGCGTGACTCAACGCGGATCGCCCATTCGGATCCGCGGCTGTGGGCGGCGATCGTCGGCGGCAACTCGCGCGAGATCGCCGAGGTTTTGCGTGGCATTTCGCGCGACCTGCTCGACCTGCTCCACAGCCTCGACTCCGCCGCTGGCGACCCGCTCGCCCCCGGCCTCGTCGCGCAGGTGACAAAGGTGCTGGAGGCGGGGAACGACGGCGTCGAGCGCATCCCCGGCAAGCACGGTGGCGCCCCGCGACGCTACGCGGAGGTCAGTGTCCTCGTCCCCGACACCCCCGGCCACCTGGGGCGGTTGTTCACCGAACTGGGGGAGGCCGACGTCAACATCGAGGACTTTGCCCTCGAGCACTCCGCCGGCGCGCCCATGGGCGTGGGACGGGTGCTCGTCGATCCTGCCGCCGCGGCACCGGCGCGAGCCTGGCTCACCGATCACGGGTGGACCGTGCTCGACGGGGCGCACTGACAGGCGCGATAATAGGCGGACACACATATTCGGGAGGAAGAATGACCACTTCGTCACGTCCCATCGGTGAGCGCGCTCTCGGACGCGGTCTCGTCATCGCGATCGACGGCCCGTCGGGGTCGGGGAAATCCACGGTTGCGCGCACGGTCGCCGCCGATATCTCGGCATCTTATTTGGACACCGGTGCCATGTATCGGGCACTGACGTGGTCGCTGTTGCACCGTCGAATCGACGTCACCGATCACGCGCGGGTCGCCAGCCACGCGCGCGAATGTGCGCTCGACATCGACACGGCTCCCTATGCTCCCCGCTTCGCCGTCGGTGGGGTCGACGTGACCCAGCAGATCCGCGGCGTCGACGTCACCTCAGCGGTGTCCGAGGTCGCAGCTAATCCCGAGGTGCGCTCGGTGTTGATCGCCTCCCAGCGTCACCTCATTGCCCAGGCGCGGGAGTCGGGGAAGGGCATGGTCGCCGAGGGCCGCGACATCACGACGGTCGTCGCCCCTGACGCCGACGTGCGCATCCTCATTACGGCGTCGGCTGAGGAGCGTGAGCGTCGTCGTCGCGCCGAAGCGGGTGAGGCCAGTGCGGCCTCGATGGCGCGGCGCGATGCGCGGGACTCCCAGGTCAACGACTTCATCACCCCGAGTGAGGGGGTCACGCTCATCGATACGACCCAGATGACTCTCCCCGAGGTCGTCAATGCCGTTTTGGCGCTCATTGACGAGCGCGTGTGAGCGCTGCGGGGATGCCCCGTAGAATGACTGCGTGAGTGAGATTGACCAGGAAGCCCGCAGCGCGGAGGCGCTCAAGGCAGGGCTAGAGGATTACGCGCTATCCGATGAGGATCGCGCGCTGCTGGCGGCCGAATACGACCCGGAGCCTGTGCCTCCCGAGAAGACCTTGCCGGTGCTAGCCGTCGTCGGGCGTCCTAACGTTGGCAAGTCGACGCTGGTCAACCGCGTATTGGGGCAGCGCCAGGCCGTCGTCCAGGACATGCCCGGGGTCACGCGTGACCGCGTGCGCTACCCGGCCGAATGGGCCGGCCGCGACTTCATCCTTCTCGACACCGGCGGATGGGAGATCGGCGTCGACGGCCTCGACGAGGCCGTGTCTCGTCAGGCGGAGGCCTCGGTCGACGACGCCGACGCGATCGTCTTCGTCGTTGACGCGGTCGTCGGCGCGACGGACACCGACATGCAGGTGGCCCGAATGCTTCAGCGGTGCGGCAAACCCGTCATCGTCGCGGCGAATAAGGTCGATTCCGCCTCGCAGCTGCCCGATGTCGCCTCGCTGTGGTCGCTCGGTCTGGGCGAGCCGTTCCCCGTTTCTGCGCTGCACGGGCGTGGATCCGGCGATCTGCTCGATCGCTGCCTGAAGATCCTTCCCGAACGGGGCAGTGTCTCCGTTCCCACGGGACCCCAGCCCGGTCGGGTGGCCCTTGTCGGACGCCCTAATGTCGGCAAGTCGTCGCTGCTCAACGCCCTGTTGGGTGAGGAGCGCGTCGTCGTCGACGCGGTTGCCGGGACGACGCGCGACCCCGTCGACGAAACCGTCATGATCGGGCAGACGCCGTGGCGGTTTGTCGACACGGCGGGTATTCGCCGCAAAATGCACAAGTCGCGCGGGGCAGACTTCTACGCCTCGCTGCGCACGTCGCGGGCTATCGAGGAAGCCGACATCGCGATGGTGCTGCTGGACGCCTCCCAGCCGCTGAGCGAACAGGATCAGCGCATCGTTTCCCAGGCCGTCGAGGCTGGACGTGGCATCGTCATCGTCAACAACAAGTGGGACCTCGTCGACGAAGACCGCCAGGACGAGTTGGCGCGCGAATACGAGCGCGAACTCGCGCACGTCGGGTGGGCGCGGCGCATCAATATCTCAGCCAAGACGACATGGCACACGAACCGGATCGAACGTGCGCTCAACGAGACGCTCGACGGGTGGCGTACCCGGATCCCGACGGGACGCCTGAACGCGTTCCTTGGACAGCTCATGGCGGCCAATCCCCACCCCGTGCGTGGAGGGAAGCAGCCGCGGATCCTGTTTGGCACCCAGGTTCACGCCTGCCCGCCCCGGTTCGTCCTATTCACGACGGGTTTCCTCGATCCGGGATACCGCCGCTTCATCGAGCGGCGTCTGCGCGAAGAATACGGCTTCGTCGGCACCCCGATTCAGATCGGCGTGCGCGTGCGCGAAAAGCGCCGCCGTCGCTAACGAGAGAGTGAGGACCAGGCTCGATATGCCGACATTGACATTTGACGCGACGTGTTCCGCCGCTGAGCTCGACGAAATCGTCGAGGCGTCGCCGACGCCGGAGCCATTGCAGCTCGCGGCGTGGGCCGAAGTCAAGAGCGCCGACTGGGACGCCGAGCGCTTCGGGATCCGTCACGAGGGTCGCCTCGTCGGGACGTGCCAGGTGCTCTATCGCCGCCTCGGCGGGCGTCGCCTGGTGACGCTCGCCTACACCGCGCGCGGCCCGGTGTTCGCCCGCGATGACGTTCCCGCTCAGTGGTACGTCGAGGTGTACCGTCACGTTCACCGTCTCGCCTTGCGTCGGCGCGCTCTCGTGCTCCACGTCGACCCGCCGGTATTGCGGGCGAAGGGGCGCGAGCTGTACCGAGCGCTTCGCCAGCTCGGCTACGCCCATCAGGGCTTTTACACGGATATGCGCGAGATCCAGCCGCGCGCCTCGATGATGGTGACGTTGCCGAGCGATCCCGACGCCATTGACGACGCGTTGCCGAAGAAGATGCGCCAATACACCCGGCGCGCACGCAAGCGCCCGTTTATCTATCGTGCGGTTGGACCAGACGATCTCGACGACTTCATGCAGGTCATCACCGTCATGGCGCAGCGTCAAGAGATCGCCATGCGCGATGCCGGATACTTCGCCGAGATGATGCGGGCCTTTGAGGGACACTGCGAGGCGACGGTCGCCTATCTCGACATCGCCGCCGCAATCGAGGACGCCGACCGCTCGCTGGCCAAACAGCAGGTGCAGCGCGAGCGTTCGGCGAAGTCGCTGGAGGCGAAATGGACGAAGAAGGCCGAGGCTGGCCTCGCTGACCTGGATCGGGGGATCGAGAGGCTGCGCGAGCAGCGCGCCGAGCTGGCCAGCTGGGATGTCACCGAGCTGCCGCTGGCGTGCTCGCTCGTCCTCTACAGTGGCAACCGCGCCAGCTATCTCTATGGCGGCTCGACGAACGATCTGCGCAACTACTACGCGCCCTACGCCCTCATCTCGACGCGCATGCAGCAGGCGGCTCGCCGCTTCGCCGGCGTCGAATCCGAGTTCGTCTTCGATTTCGGCGGTGTCTCGGGCGAGACCGATCCGGCCAAGGACCCCCGACACGGCGGGTTGTACACGTTTAAGGCGGCGTGGGGCTGCGACATGATCGAATACGTCGGCGAGTTCACCCGACCCATCCTGCCGGGGATCGGTCACGCATTCACGCCGGCGACGCGCACCTACAAGCGCCTGCGCGAGTGGCGGCGACGCCGAGGCGCCTCGTAGCAGCGCGAGATACGCGAGATAGACGTGTGCCCGCCCCGACCGGGGCGGGCACACGCGTAAGGCCAATGGGGTTGGCTAGTTGAGCGCTGGCACCTTGGCGGGCGCCGGCGAGTGCGAGGTCTCGAGCTCGTCGATGTCGAGGACCCGAGTCTCGGGAATCGTCAGCAACGCGATGAGCGTCATCGCCGACATGACGACGAGATAGAGGCCGACGGTCCCGGGACCGTAGCGCGAGGCGAGCCACGTCGCGATGAAGGGCGCAACCGCGGCACCAATGATCGAGGCGACGTTGTAGGCCACCGCCGAACCGGTGTAGCGCACGTTCGTCGGGAAAAGCTCGGGTAGCAGCGCCGACTGGATGCCGAATGTCAGGCCCATGAGCGCCATGCCGATGAACATGAACACGGTCATGAGGGCGAGGTTTGCGTGCTCCGCCGTCCCCATCCGCTCGGCGTCGAGGAAGAGACCGAACGTCAGCCCAAACAGGATCATTCCCACGGTGACGCGGATGAGGAGGCGGCGTCGGCCCCAGCGATCACCCAGCCATCCCGAAACGGGAGTCATGAGAGCGAAGGCGAGGATCGTGATGAGCTGAATGACGAGGAACTTGTGGTAGGAGATCCCGAGATAGCCCTCCTCGACGGGAGAGATGGCGTAGGAGAGGATCCACGTCGTCATGAGGTAGAACAGCGTGTAGGTGGCGACCATGACGAAGGTGCCCTGGATCATCTGCACCCACGAGGTCTTGCACGCCTCGAGCAGCGGGGCCTTGGCAACCTTGCCCGAACGCTGGATCCGGGCGAAGGAACGGGTTTCTTCGAGCTTGAAACGCACATAGAGGCCGAGGGCGACGATGACGGCCGAGAACAGGAACGGCAGGCGCCACCCCCACACGAGGAACGCCTGGGAGGACTCGGTGTTAGCCGAATCGTAGTTCATGACGCGGGTGAGCAGCAGGAAGAAGCCGTTCGCGAGGAAAAAGCCGATCGGGGCTCCCAGCTGGGGCCACATGGCGTCGAAACCGCGCTTGCCTGGGCGGGAGTTCTCGCCGGCGAGCAGCGACGCCCCCGACCATTCACCGCCGAGCCCGAGGCCCTGACTAAACCGCATGATCGCGAGCATGGCCGGGGCCCACAGACCGATCTGCGCATAGGTCGGCAACAGGCCGATGATGACCGTCGCGATGCCCATCGTCAGCAGCGAGGCGACGAGGGTGACTTTGCGGCCAACCCGGTCGCCGAAGTGGCCGAAGAGGATCGATCCGATGGGGCGGGCGATGAAGGCGACTCCAAACGTCGCCAGGGAGGCGAGGAGCGCACCGGTGCGCGAGGACGCGTGGAAGAACAGCAGCGGGAACACGCTGATCGCGGCGGTCGCGTAGGCGTAGAAGTCGTAGAACTCGATGGTCGTGCCGACCAGCGAGGAGACGATGATGCGGGCTTTGGCGCGTCCGTGGGGAATCTGGGGAGCGGGCGCCGTCGTTCGTGGTGCACTCATGGTCGCGATGCTAAAAAGCCGCTCACAAACCGCCACGGATGCGTCCATATGCTGATTAGGGCGGGGCGGGTGGGCAGCAGGCGCGCGTGGTGCCGCGAGGGCCGCGAATCGGCGTTATACGGCGAATTTTGGCCTCTATCGGCTATCGCGCCGGCTGGCATCGGCGGCGGCAGAATGTGACGACCGGCACGGGGATCCGATTTGCCATCCGCGCGGCGTAGTGGCTATAAATGATGGTGCATTGCGGATGTAGCTCAGTTGGTAGAGCATCACCTTGCCCAAGGTGAGGGTCGCGGGTTCGAGTCTCGTCATCCGCTCGAAGGGCAGGGTACCGGCTCGGCCGGTGCCCTTTTTCCTTTGGTGGGTTGGCCGAGTGGCTAGGCAGCGGCCTGCAAAGCCGTATACACCGGTTCGAATCCGGTACCCACCTCGGGCGATTGGCGCAGTTTGGTTAGCGCGTTTCCTTGACACGGAAGAGGTCGCTGGTTCGAGTCCAGTATCGCCCACCATCGGGGCCGCAATACGCGGCCCTTTGGTGTATGAGGAGGACTCGATCGTGACGATTGTCGATGAGCTGGCCCGCTACACCCACACGCGCGCTGCGGATTGGTTCGTTCTCGCGCGTGCTCGCGACGGGCTGCGTCTCGTCGGTGAGGCTGTGGCCGACGTCCGGGGGCCGGGCGACGTCGTCACGCAGGCCTTCACCTGTGTCAGCGCCGTCACGCCGTTCATCGCTACGGGGCACACGCCGATCTATGGCGATATTGATCCCGACACGTATGCGCTCGATCCGGCCCGGTTGCCGCTGACGCCGCGCACGCGCGCCGTCGTTGCCCAACACACGTTCGGCATGATCGGCGAGGAAACTGCTGCGCTGGCCGAGCGTGCCCACCGCGCGGGTGCGATCCTCATCGAGGACTCGGCGCACTGCGTCGCGCGACTGGGACGCCGCGACGGACAACCGGTGGCGGACGTGTCCGTGCACTCGTTCGGCGCCGAGAAAATCCTGCCGACGAGCTTTGGCGGTGCCCTGTGGGTCAATCCCGACATCGAGGACCAGAATCTGCGCCATGCCATCATCGCGCGTGCGCGGCGGCTCCAGGCCCTCAGCGGTCGCGAGAAGGTGGCCGCGGCCAGCTACCGGTGGCAGCTGCGGGTGTACTCGCGCACGGGCAGCTGGGGGCAGCGTCTGCAAGATCGTGCCAGCCACGCCGGCCTGTTCTGGCCCCCGGTCACGGCGGGGGAGACCGCGGGGGAGTCGGCACCCGCGCGCGCGGCCTCGCGCTCGATGACGCGCGCGGTGTCGCGTGCGCTTGTCGAGCTACCGGCCAACCTCGCCCACCGTCGAGACGTCGCACGGCGTGCCCTGGAGGTGCTCGGGTCGAGCGTCGAAATCCCCGCGTTGGCTCGCTCAGGGCAGCCGCTCACGCGTCTGCCGCTGGCGATTCCGCACGAGAGCGGGCTCAGCGGTGAGGAGGCGTTTGCGTCGCTAAGCGCGGGCGGCATACGCATCGGCAAGTGGTATCGCCCGAGCCTTTTCCCCGGGGTCGCCGATCCCCGGTACTACAACCTCGATCCCGATCTCACCGATCTTCCTGAGACCCGCCGCTTGACCGCGCAGGTGCTCAACCTCATGCTGCGCGGCAGCGCCGACGAGGTGTGCGCGGCGGCGCGTGCCGTGCGCGATCTCGTCGAGCGCGGGCGCTAGGAGTTGAGCTCGGCCTCGGCGTAACGCAGGGTGTCGCGGCTGAGCCGGGCGTCCATCCGCAGGTTCGACACGACGCGCTGCGGTGAGAGGTCCTTGCTGTACCACAGGGTGTGCAGGCGCCGGTGCGAGGCCGCTTCGGTGACGAGGGGGCGCAGCTCGGGAGCACAGTGGCGCCTGACGACGGGGTAGGGGATGGTCATCCACAATCCTGCCTGCTCCGCCGCCTCGAATGGGCGCGGCGAGCCGTAGACCATGTCGTCGACGCAGTGGCGCACGAGATTGACGTTGCCCGCCAGCGTGTAGAAGGACGATGCCCCAAGCCGCAGATTCGCCTCGAGAACGTGGTAATCGCCGCTGTCGCGGTCGAGGAGAAAGTCGAAGTTGGCAAACCCGCGATAGTTGTGCGCGTCGAGGAAGGATCGGATCTTCTCGGTGAGGGCGTCGTCGCGAAGGGCGACGATGGCGTTGTTATTGCCCACGCGCTGCGGATGCCGATCCGTCACGGCCACTTGGCCGACGCAGATGGCGCGCAGCCGCCCGTCGGTGTCGGAATACGTGTTGGCCACGCGCATGACGGACTCGTTGCCCGAAAGATAGCGCTGGAGGATGAGCCCGTCGTCGTAGCCGCCGGCGCGAATGCGCGCAATCGTCGACACCAGCTCGTCCAGGGTCGAGATGAGATAGACCTTCTTGCGCCCGGCGAAATTCAGCCGCGGATAGATGTCGGTGTTCGTCGGCTTGAGGATCAGGGGGAAGGTCAGTCCGCGAGCATCGAGACGGGCCTGGTCGCAGACGTCGCCGGGACCGAGGACGTCCGTCGTCGGGTAGACGAGGCCGGCTCGATCACACGCCGCGTAGAAGTGATCCTTCTCGGCCAGGGTGCGCTGGGCCTCGGCGTCGATGCACGGCAGGGTGTAGAGCCGGGCGAGTTCGTCGTGATGTTCGGCGATGATCGTCGAATACATCTCGATGGTGGAAAAGAGAATCGGGCGGCGCGTGGGAAACTTCCCGGCAACCTCGCGCAGCGTGGCGATCACGGTATCGGGTTGATCGAAGTTGGGAACCTCGATGACGTCGAGGATCGCCGAATGCGCGGTCTCGCCGAGGCGCGCCCGCCCAAGCGCGAGCGAGCGAACGCCGTAGGCCATGTGCAGGCTGCGTGCGATCGTGTATGCGCCTAGCCCTGTCCCGAGGATGACGGGAACAAAGTCGTCATTTCCGTACCCATCCGCGATAGCCATCCTCATCCTCCCGCTTCTCGCCAGTGCACTAGCTGCATCGTATCAGCGGCGCTTGGCACCACCACGGTGAGGCCGCGACAGCGTCCACGACAGCGGTCGGTACCCACGTGCCGCCGTCAGGGCGAGCGAGAGCGCGACGGTTGCCACGCAGACGAGCACGCCGATTCCGGGGACCGGGCGCAGGGTGACGCCGAGGAATAACCCGATCGGCCAGTGGCACACGTAGAGGGCCAACGAGCCGCGGCCGAGCCACGCGCACGCCCTCGCCGCGCGGGTGTGCGCGGGCAGCATCATCGCCCACGCCAACAGCAGGGCAATGACGGCGAAGCACCGGATGAGCCGCACCCAGTCGGGACCGATGCCCCAGATGGTGGCGGTCGCCGAGACCGCGAGCGCGCCTGCCAGACTCAGCCACGCCAGGGCAGCGTTGCTCGGAGCCCGAGAGGCGAGTGCGTGGACGCGTCCGGCCAGGGCCATGCCGCAGAAGAAGAAGGCCGCATAGCCGAGGTGCTCATCCCAGCCGGTGACGAGCGGTAGGGCCGATAGTGGCAGCGAGACGAGGGCGAGACACCACGCGGGCACCCACCGGCTGAGGCAGGCGAGGGCGCAGAAGAGGAAGAGGAATTCGAGGAACCACAGGTAGGACACGTCGGTGAGGACGTCGGCGCGCGCCAGGGCAGCGGGCCCGCCGGCACGTAGTCGGTTGATGACGTGCCAGATGACGAGGGGCCACAGGATCGTGTCGCACTTGGCGAGGAGGAAGCGCGCGGGGCCACGGCGTAGCGAGCGGGGGATGAGCAGTCCCGAGGCGAAGAACAGCGCGGGCAGGTGGAACGACTTCAGGGCGGCGTTTAGGGTCACCTCGATCTCGGACGGTGGCCGGCCGGTGTAGGCGGCGAGGAAAAACCGCAGGTGGATGAGGACGACGGCCCCGATCGTGATTCCCTTGATGGCGTCGAGCCAGATGAGCCGGCCCGTCGCGCCCTGCCGCGCATTCATAGAGAGCATCGTACGTGTCGCTGCGCCTGCCACCGAGCAGGGCTGATTCCTTGTCTGCCTCCTGACACGTCGATATAGTGGGATCACATCGGGATTGTGACTCTCGCGAGGCAAGACCCGTCACAACTTCGCGACGGGAGTATGCCGTGGCTACCACTCACCCGGCGTCATGGAAGACGCGCGCGGGATCCTCATTCAAACAAGCTCAGAAGATCGGCAAGGCGTTCATGCTGCCGATCGCCATCTTGCCCGCAGCCGGCCTCTTGCTCGGTATTGGCGGGGCGCTATCCAATCCGACGACTGTTCAGGCCTATCCCGTTCTGGATAACGTCGTCGCCCAGACAATCTTCAAGGTCATGGCCGACGCGGGGACGGTTGTCTTTAACAACCTGGCGCTCCTGCTGAGCATCGGACTGTGCATCGGCCTGGCCAGGCGCGACAAGGGCACGGCCGCGCTCGCCGGCATCGTTGGCTATCTCGTCATGACGGGGACGACGGCGTCCCTGCTGTCGGTCTTCGATCCCGAGGGCGAGGCGGTCGATACCGGGATCGTCGGCGCGCTCGTCATCGGCGCGCTGGCCGTGTGGCTGCACAACCGCTACCACAACATCGCACTACCCCAGATCCTCGGGTTCTTCGGCGGGTCGCGTTTCGTGCCCATCGCGGTCTCGCTCGTCGCGATTCCGCTGGGTGCGCTGTTCTTCTTCGTGTGGCCGCCCATCCAGCACCTCATGGTCAGCGCGGGTGCGCAGATCTCGCACATGGGCGTTTTCGGCACCTTCCTCTACGGGTTCTTGCTGCGCCTGTCGGGTGCCGTCGGCCTCCATCACATGATTTACCCGATGTTCTGGTACACCCCGCTGGGTGGCACCGAAGTCGTTGCCGGCCAGACGGTCTCGGGTGCGCAGAAGATCTTCTTTGCCCAGCTGGCCGATCCCAATCATCACGGGCTGTTCACGGCCGGGACGAAGTACTTTGCCGGTCGCTTCGACACGATGATGTTCGGGCTTCCCGGTGCCTGCCTGGCGATGTATCACGCGGTTCCCAAGGGTCGGCGCAAGAAGTATGCCGGCCTGTTCCTCGGGGTTGCCCTCACCTCGTTCATCACGGGCATCACCGAGCCCATCGAATACATGTTCCTCTTCGTCGCCCCGCTGCTTTACGTCATCCACTCGGTGATGGACGGGCTGTCGTTCATGATCGCGGACCTGTTGCAGATCCGGATCGGCAACACGTTCTCGGGTGGGGCTATCGACTACACGCTGTTCGGCATCTTGCAGGGGCAAGATAAGACGCACTTCCTCTACGTGTTGCCGCTGGGCGTCGTGTGGTTCGCCCTGTACTACGCGATCTTTAGGGGCTACATCGCCCTGCGTAACGTCGCGACTCCCGGACGCTTCGAGGACACGGATGCGCCCGCGGATACGGCGGAACCGCAGGCAGCTGCGGGCAGCTCCGGGGAAAGCGACATGGAGGCGGCCTCGCGCGAGATCATCGCCGCGCTGGGGGGAGCCGATAACCTCGAGGACGTCGACGCCTGCATCACCCGGTTGCGCGTCGCCGTCACCGATCCGGCCAAGGTCGACAAGGACCGCCTCAAACAGCTCGGCGCCGTCGACGTCTTCGAGGTGGCTGGGGGAGTCCAGGCCGTGTACGGAGGCAAGGCCGTGCTGTATAAATCCCACATCAACGAGATGCTGGGTCGAGACGACTAGGAGGAGCTGACATGTTTGGCTGGAAAAAGAAGACGCAGCCGGCTGGCGGCGACGACCTCATCAGTCCCGTCGACGGTCAGCTCATCGAGCTTGCCGCTGTTCCCGACCCCCTGTTTTCGTCGGGCAAACTAGGCCCGGGCTTTGCCGTGGAGCCGCACGGGACCACCGTGGCGGCCCCGGTTGCCGGTGAGATCATGCTCGTTGCCGACACCGCGCACGCCTTCGCCATCACGACCCAACTCGGTGTCGAGGTCCTCGTCCACATCGGCGTCGACACCGTGTCGCTTAACGGGCGCGGCTTCCACGTCGTCGAGGGAATACGCGCGGGGGTGCGCGTGAGCGCGGGCGAGGCGATCGTCGAGATCGACCTCGACACGCTGAGAACGCAGGCTCCGTCGAGCGCCGTCGTCGTCGCCGTGACCAACGCGGCCAAGGGCTTTGACGTGTCGGCACCGAATCTGTCGGCGGGCCCGGGCGAGGCCGTCCTCACCGTGCGGGAAGCCTAAATGAGATCGGGGACCTACACCGTCGTGAGGACGTTCAACACGAACGTCGTTCTCGCCTTCGATTCGGCGAACTCGCGCGTCGTCATCTGCACGGGCAAAGGCGTGGCCTACGGACTCGGCCACGGTGATGTCGTTCGCGATGACGCGATTGAAGCCGTGTTTGTCCCCGAATCCTCCCCGCGCTCGGGAGCGCTCGCCCAGGCCCTGGGCTTGAGCGACCCGCGCGTCTTCGACGTCGCCCGTGCCATCTGCGAGATGGCCGGGCGACGCCTGGGGCTCACACGCCCCGAAGTCCTCGTTCTCGCGCTCGCCGACCACCTCGACCAGGCCCAGCGGCGCGCACGCGAGGGCATCGTCGTCGACATTCCCCTCGTGTGGGAAGTCGCCCACCTGTATCCGGCCGAACTCGCCGCGGGCCACGAAGCCCTGCGCATCGTCGAGGAGCGTCTGGGGTGAGGCTGCCCGAGGCGGAGGCCACCGCCTGCGCGCTGCACTTCGTCGGGGCCCAGTTCGATCGAGTGCCGGTCGATCTCACCGTGAAGATGACGCGGACGCTGGAGCGCATCTTCGACTGCCTCGACGAGCAGGCGGGCCGGACGCTGCCGCGTTGGGATCAACCAGCCGCGCGATTTGTCACCCACCTGCGCTTCCTGTTCGTGCGTCTGGCTTCGGGCGAGGACGTCGTGAGCGTCCCCTCGGCCCTGACGCGCGCACTGAGCGAGGTCGACGCCAGCGTGCGTGACTCGACGACGGCTATCGCGCGCGTCATCGAGGAGGAATGGGGCCGCCCCATCGGGGAGGACGAGTGGGCCTATGTCGCCCTGCACGTCTACCGCCTCCTCGACCACGTCGCGGCCTCGTCGCGGCCGACGTCGTAGGCGTGTCCTATCATCCGGGTATGACGCTTACTCCGGAACTCCTCGATCATTTTCGTGCGACCTACGAGGCCGACCCGACGAATCGACTCGTCGAGGGGGCCGTCGCTCACGTGGGAATTGAGCGTGCCGCGTACAACCCGGCGGCGCTGGCGCGCCATACGTTCGAGTTTTCGATCAGCGTCGACACGGGCGAGATCACCGATCAGCGCAAGAGCGGGCGGTGCTGGCTGTTTGCTTCCCTCAATTCGCTGCGCCCGGCGGTGATGGCGCGCCTCAATGTCGAGACTATGGAGTTTTCCCAGTCTTATCTGTTCTTTTACGACAAGCTCGAAAAGGCCGCGACATTTCTCGACCACGTTGTCGACACCCTCGACGCTCCCGACGACGACCGCGCGTTCAGGCTCGCGCTGACAACGCACGTCAGCGACGGCGGGGACTGGGATTACTTTGTGTCGCTCATCGCCAAGTGGGGGATCGTGCCCCACCAGGCGATGCCCGACAGCTTCAACGCCACGGATTCCGCTCGCTTCGTCACCCACATGGAGCTGCGGCTCAAGCGCCGCGGCCCAGATGCGCCAGGCACATGCGCGAGGCCACGACGACGACATCGAGGACATTCGCCACGCGACCCTGGCCGACATCTATACGATTGCGCGCAAGGCGCTGGGCAATCCGCCGACCACGTTCACGTTCGAATACCGCGACAAAGACAAGGTGTTTCATCGGATTGGTCCGACGAGTCCGCGCGAATTCTTTGCCGATTACATCGGTGAGGCCGAACTCGACAAGCGCATCGTCATCGGGTGCGACCCGCGCCCCGAACACCCGGTTGGCCGCGTGTTGACGGTGCCGTTCTATCGTTCGGTCAGCGAGGGCCGCGCCGTGGGCCTCCTCAATGTGCCCATGGATGCGATGGCGAGCGCGGGCATCGCCCAGCTCAAGGCGGGACGAGCGGTCTATTTCAGCTGCGACGTCGATCGCGACACCGATCGCGAGGCCGGCATCATGGATCCCGATCTCTACCGGTGGGACGAGACGCTGACACCGCTGGGGGAGTTCCCCGACGCCGATCGAGCGAGGTACGCGGCGCTAGAGCCGAGCCACGCGATGACGTTCACCGGGGTCAACCTCGCCGACGACGGTACGCCGCTGACATGGCGGGTGGAGAACTCCTGGGGCGAAAAGTACGGACGCAAGGGCATCTTCTCCATGTCTCACTCATGGTTTGTCCGCCACATGGTCACGTGCGTGGTCGAACGGGAATTTATCGACCCGGCCTACCTGAGCGGTCTCGATGCGGAACCCGTCGAGCTGGCGGCGTGGGATCCTCTCTTCTCGGGCGTGTGAGGAGCGGTGCCGCTTTCTCGGTATTGGGAGCGGCGGGTAGACTGTGGCCCACAGTATTCCGTGACGAAAGGACCCCGCAGTGTCGGCATATAACGCGACGATCGACGGAGTGGTGACGACGATCGAGCCGGGCACGACGGGGACCGACCTGTTCGGCGACAATCGTGCGATCGTCGCGATGGCGATCGACGGCACGCCGGTCGATCTCTATCGGCCGATTCCCGAAGGCGCCGAGGTCGAAGCGATCACGATCGATTCTCCGCGAGGCCTCGACATCTTGCGGCATTCGTGTACCCACGTCATGGCGCAGGCCGTTCAAGAGATGTTCCCTGACGTCAACCTCGGCATCGGGCCCTTTATCGAGGACGGCTTTTACTACGACTTCGGCAACATCGACGCCGTGACCCCGCAGCTGCTCAAGCAAATCGAGAAGCGGATGAAGCGCATTGTCAAGGAGGGCCAACGTTTTGTCCGCCGCGACATCACCGCCGAGCAGGCGCGGGTCGAGCTGGCTGAACAGCCCTACAAGCTCGAGCTCATTGAGACCAAGGGACATGGTGCCGACGGGGCGGCAGTCGAAATCGGCGGCGACGGGTTGACGATGTACGACAACGAGCGCCGCAATGGTGAGGTCGTCTGGACCGACCTGTGCCGTGGCCCCCACCTGCCGTCGACGAAACTCATCGGCAACGGTTTTGCGCTGACGAAGTCCTCGGCCGCCTACTGGAAGGGCGACCAGGACAACGACAATCTTCAGCGCATCTACGGCACCGCGTGGGCCAGCAAAGACGATTTGGTGGCGTACCAGCGTCGCATCGAGGAGGCCGAGCGCCGCGATCACCGCCGGCTCGGCAAGCAGCTCGACCTGTTCTCCTTCCCCGACGAGATCGGTTCGGGTTTGCCGGTGTTCCACCCCAAGGGCGCGATCATCCGGCAGGAGATGGAGAATTACGCCCGCCAGCGTCACATCGACTCGGGCTATCAGTTCGTCTACTCGCCCCACATCACCAAGGGCCAGCTGTTCGAGACGTCGGGGCACCTTGAGTGGTATCGCGACGGCATGTTCCCGGCGATGCACGTCGACGAGGAGCGCGATGAGGCCGGCAACGTGACGAAGGCGGGGCAGGACTACTACCTCAAGCCGATGAACTGCCCCATGCACAACCTCATCTTTGCCTCGCGCGGGCGCTCCTACCGCGACCTGCCGCTGCGGCTGTTCGAATTCGGCACGGTCTACCGCTACGAGAAGTCGGGCGTCATTCACGGGCTCACCCGCGCGCGCGGTTTCACCCAGGACGATTCCCACATCTACTGCACGCGCGAGCAGATGCGCGAGGAGCTGTCGTCGCTGCTGACGTTTGTTCTCGACCTCCTGCGCGACTACGGGCTAGACGACTTCTACCTGGAGCTGTCGACGAAGAATCCCAAGAAGTTCGTCGGCGACGACGACGTGTGGGAGGAGGCGACGGCCACGCTCGCCGAGGTCGCGGAGGCATCGGGGCTCGAGCTCGTTCCCGACCCCGAGGGTGCCGCCTTCTACGGCCCGAAGATCTCGGTGCAGGCACGCGACGCGATTGGGCGCACCTGGCAGATGTCGACGATCCAGCTCGATTTCAACCTGCCCGAACGCTTCGACCTCGAATACACGGCCGAGGACGGCACCCGCAAGCGCCCCGTGATGATTCACCGTGCCCTCTTCGGGTCGATCGAGCGCTTCTTCGGGGTCCTCCTCGAGCACTACTCCGGGGCGTTCCCGGCGTGGCTGGCGCCCGTGCAGGTGCGCTGCGTTCCCGTGGCCGACGCGTTCAACGACTATCTTGCCGACGTCGCCGCGAAACTTCGCGCCCAGGGGATCCGCGTCGAGGTCGACACCTCCGACGATCGCTTCGGCAAGAAGATCCGCAACGCCTCGACTGAGAAGATCCCGTTCGTCCTCATCGCCGGCGGCGAGGACGCCGAGGCCGGGGCCGTGTCGTTCCGCTACCGCGACGGCCGCCAGGACAATGGCGTTGCCATTGACGAGGCGATCGAGCGCATCGTCGAGGTCGTGAGGACGCGCGTCAATGACCTGTGAGGTTCCCCCGGCTGAGGCGGCGTCGGCGTTTGCCGGTGACACCGACGGCTTCGAGCGTCTGTGGACCCCGCACCGGTGGGTCTACATCTCGGGCGAGGAGAAGCCAAAGGATGCCACGAGCGAGGAGTGCCCGTTCTGCGCCGCGCCGGGGCGCGGTGACGAGGAGGGACTCATCGTCTACCGCGGCACCCACGTCTTCGTCCTCATGAATCTCTTCCCCTACAACGCCGGCCACGTCCTCGTGTGCCCGTATCGCCACGTCTCGGGCTACATCGACCTCGACGCCGACGAGCGCGCCGAGTTTGGCGAGGTGACGGCTCAGGCCATCCGGGTCATTCAAGGCTCGTCGGGGTGCCAGGGGCTCAATCTTGGGATGAACCAGGGCCAGGTCGCGGGGGCCGGAATTGCCGCCCACCTCCATCAGCACATCGTGCCGCGCTGGCTCGGAGACGCCAATTTCTTCCCCCTGATCGCCCAGGTCAAGGCCGTGCCCGAGCTCATCGGACAGGCCCGGGAGCGGTTGGCTCGCGACTGGGATACGTACGCGCACGGTGAGTGACGGGAAGGAACGCAATGCTCGGACAGCACGGCCGCTCGGTGACGAAGGCGATCTTTGAGGCTCCCGCACGTGGGCTTGCTCGCGCGGGGGTGACGCCCAACCACGTGACGGTGGCGGGCACACTTGTCACCGTCGTCGCCTCGATCGTACTGCTCGGGTGGGGCCACCTCATCATCGGTCCGATTGTGCTGGGCATCATCTTGTTTGCCGACTCCCTCGACGGCACGCTGGCACGTCTGACCGGTACGTCGTCGCGGTTCGGCGCCTTCCTCGATTCGACACTCGATCGCATCGGTGACGGCGCCGTCTTCGGATCGCTGACAGCCTATGCCGCGATGGGGTTGGAACCGAGTGCGGCGCGCACGTGCGCGGTACTCGCGGGCATCGTCGCAATCGTCGGGGCCGCCGCCGTGCCCTATGCCCGCGCGCGCGGAGAGTCCGTCGGGGTCGTCGCCTCGGTTGGGATTGCCGAGCGCACCGATCGCCTCGTCATCTCGTTGGTGCTGGCGTTTGTCACCGGCATCGGCCTGTCCGAGTGGTTCCTTGCCGCGGGACTCCTCATCGTCGCCGGCGCCTCGACCATCACCGTCGTTCAGCGGATCGCCTACGTCGCCCGTCACATCGAGGAGGAGCGGTGAGCCTGCTCCTCACCGGTGCCGTGGGCCTGGCCGAGGTGACGCCACCGCGCATCCTCGAGGTCGGTGCCCGCGTCGTCGGCAGCGCGGTGGCTGCGCGCGGGGGAGAGGGCATCGACTACCTGCGCGCGCACCTGTCGCGACTGCTGGGGCGTCCGGCTTCGGCTGGCGAGGTACGCGAGGCGATGACGAGCTACATGCGCTACTTCGCCCAGGCCTGTTCGCTCGGTGGAGTCAGCGCCAACGAGATCGACGCCCGCGTCGAGGTGCGCGGGCGCATCGACGCCGTGCGTGCCGGCTTGCAGGCGGGGCCCGTTGTCGTCGCGCTGACCCATTCGGCGAATTGGGATCTCGCCGGGGCCTGGGCCGCCCGACACGGCGCCGATGTCGTCACCGTCGCCGAGAGAATCGAGCCGCCCGAGCTGTTCGACATGTTCATGCGCGTGCGCCGTGGCGTCGGCATGGAAATCATCTCGGCCACGCCGGGCCAGCGCATCTTCGACGACCTGGTTGCGCGGGTGCGCGGACGTTCATGCCTGGTGGCGCTGCTTGCCGACCGCGACATTACCGGGCGCGGCGTCGAGGTCGACCTCGCCGGCGGGCGTGCTCTCGTGGCCGCGGGACCGGCGGCGCTGGCTGCGCGCCTGAACGCCCCCCTCATCCCCGTCGACGTGCGCGAGCGTCGCCTGAGCGGTGCCGCGCGCTCTCTCGCCCGGGCCTCGTGGGGCATTACCCTCGAATTCGCCGACCCCGTCGCCGTCACCGACGTCGCGGCGACGACCCAGCGGTGGGTCGACGCCGTGAGCGAGCGGTTGCGCCAGCACCCGACGTCGTGGCACATGCTTCAGCCCCTGTTCATCGACGAGCTTGATCCCGAACGACTGGCGCGTTCGCGCGCCAGGCTCGCCAAGGAGGACGCGTGAAGATCGGCCTGGTCTGCCCCTACAGTTTCGACGTCCCCGGCGGGGTCCAGTCGCATGTGCGCGACCTCGCCGTGGAGCTGCGCGGGCGCGGTAACGACGTCGAGATTTTCGCGCCGGCATCGACGCAGCCGGGGATCGAGGGATTCCACTCGGCCGGGTCGGCCGTGCGCGTGCCCTACAACGGCTCGGTGGCGCGGCTGTGCTTTGGCCCGTTGGCGCGCTCGCGCACCCGCGCATGGCTCGCGCAGGGAAACTTCGACGTCGTTCACATCCACGAGCCCCTCATTCCCTCGGTATCGTTGCTTGCGCTCGCCGCCGCCGAATGCCCCGTTGTCGCGACATTTCACCTGGCCAACGAGCTTTCCTACGCCTACGTCGCCTCCGTGCCCTTCCTCACGCGGCTGTCCGAGAAGATCACGGCGCGCATCGCGGTTTCGGCCGAGGCGCGACGCACTCTCGTTACCCACCACGGCGGCGACGCCGTCATCATTCCCAACGGCGTTGCGGTCGCCGACTTTGCGGCTGAGCCTCGTCCGGCGTGGCAGGCGACCCCCGAGCGCCCCGTGTTCGCCTTCCTGGGCCGCCTTGACGAGGAGCGCAAGGGGCTGCCGATCCTCGCCGGTGCCATCGAGGCCGTCCTCGCGGCGTGCCCGGGAGCGCGATTTCTCATCGCCGGGCGCGGGGAGGTGCCCGATTCCCTCGGGTTGGCTCGCTACGGTGACGCTGTCGAGCTGCTCGGACCTGTTAGCGACGAGGAAAAGGCCCAGTTGTTGGCGGGAGCGACAGCCTATATCGCGCCCCAGACGGGCGGGGAGTCCTTCGGCATTGTCCTCGTCGAGGCGATGGCCGCGGGAACGCTCACCGTAGCCTCGAACATTCCGGCCTTCGCCGCGGTTCTCGATTCGGGTCGGGCGGGCAGGCTGTTTAACCCCGGCGATAGCGGCGACCTTGCACGTGTCCTCATCGAGACCCTCGAGCATCCCGATCAACGAGACGACCTGGCTGCGCGTGGGCGCTCTCGCTCGGCGATGTACGACTGGGGGCGCGTGGGCGACGAGATCGTCGCCGTCTACGACACCGTCGCAACGATGAATCGGGCGGGCGGTGGCGAGCTGGCGACAGGTGCGGTCGACGAGGCTGAGAGCAGCGAGCATGAGTGAAAGCGCATGGTGGCTCGTCCTCGCTCTCGTCTGCCTCGCCGTGGCGGCCGTCCTCGCCTGGCGCCAGGCCGTGCGGCTCGATCGCCTGCATCGCCAGGTGCTTCAGGCCCGCGCCGGCCTCGACGTCCTCCTCGTGCGACGGGCGTGGGCGGCGATGGCGCTGGCAACATCGGAGCTGCTCGATCCCGCCTCGGCGGCGCTCATCGCCTCGGCCGCGCGCGATTGCCTCGATGCGGCTCCCGCCCTCACCGCCGATGCCATGCAACCGCAGCGCAGCTACACCCTGTCCGACGTCGCCGAGACCCGCCACTCACAGCCGCGTCAGGTCTGTGAGTCGGTTCTCACCCAGGTGCTCCGACACACGCTGTCGCGACAGGTTCGCGCCGAGCTCGAGAGCGATGCGCCCGGGCGGGCGCTCGTTGCCGAATTGTGGCAGGCAAACCAGCGCGTCGCCTATGCCCGCCGGTTCCACAACGATCACGTCGCCCGAACCCGCAAGCTGCGCGCGGGCGTGTTGGCGCGGAGCCTCCGTTTGGCGGGACGCGCGCCGTGGCCCGAGACCATCGACATCGATGACACCTTGACGAGCGTGGGGGAGGGCGCGTGAGCACATCCGAGTCGGCCTCCACGCAGCGTTTTCGCCTCGCCGCGCGTTATCGCCCCGATCCCCTCATCCCTGAACCGCAGTTCGTCGAGACGGCGGCCTATCACACGTCGCTTGGCAAGATGGCGCGATCCCCGCGCGCGTGGCTGGAATGGATCATCGCTCTGGCAAGCGTCGTCGGCTTCCTCGTTATCGTCGGCCTCGTCGTCTCGCGCAGCGGGGTGATGGCGAGCACCCTGGGCATCATCGCCGCTGCTGTTCCGCTCCTCGTCGTCACGGGAACATTCGTGTGGATCGATCGGTGGGAACCCGAACCCGTGTGGTTGTGTGTCCTCGCCTTCGCCTGGGGGCGGGAGTTGCGACATCGCTGGCGCTCGTCTCGAACACGACAATGCAGATGATGCTGGGAGCGGCCACGACGAATCCCGATGATGCCGAGGCGTTGACGGCGAGCGTCGTCGCTCCCGTTGTCGAAGAGACCCTCAAGGGGATCGGTGTCGTCATCGTCATGCTCGCGCGCCGCCGCTCTGTGACCTCTCCCCTCGACGGAGTCGTCATCGCCGGCCTGGTGGGTGCGGGCTTCGCGTTTACCGAAAACATCCTCTATTTCCTCAACGCCGGTGACGAGATTCTCGTGGTCTTTATCCTGCGAGCAATACTGTCGCCGTTTTGTCACTCGATGTTTACCTCCCTCATCGGGCTGGCTATGGCGATCGCCCTGACGCGCTTGCGGCGTCGCCGAGCGTGGATGGGCACTGTTCCCGTCGGGTGGGCGAGCGCCGTCGTCCTTCACTCCCTGTGGAACGGACTCGCGAGCTTCACCGAGGGCTCGTTCGTCAGGAGCTACGTCCTCTTTTGGCTGCCGTTCTTTTTCGGGTGGTTCCTCATCATCTCGCTCTCGGCGGCCAAGCAGCGCCGGTGGATACGGGCAGGACTACAGGCATTCGCCGAGGCGGGCTGGCTCCACCCCGGTGAAGTCGAGATGGTGACGTCGCTGACGTGGCGACGCTTTGCCAAGCGGCGGGCGCGGGCGGTATCGCGGCGCGCCGCCCGGGCCATGCGAGACTTCCAGCACGCAGCCGCACGCCTCGGGTTGACCTACGTCGCCTCTGTCCGATTGGGGTCCTCGCCCGAGCGCGCCGAGATGACCCGCTCGGAGTTGAGCGCGCTGGTGGCTGCCCGCAGCGTCGTCGCGGCCGAGCGTGGCGAGCACGCATGAGGGGCGAGCACGCATGAGGGGGTTGAGCGCGGAATGGCAGCCCGGGCCAGACGGGACGCCCTATCGGCGTGCGGCGCGGGTCATCCCCATCGCGGCGTCCGGGCGCGTGCTCCTCGTTCTCGGCCACGACTTCGCCGACACCACTCGGCGTTGGTGGTTCACCGTGGGCGGTGGTATCGGTCCCGATGAGGATCCGCGCGCGGCAGCAGCGCGCGAACTCTACGAGGAGACGGGGATCCGGGCCCGGCCCGACGATCTCGAGGGGCCGGTGTTGAGGCGGTACTCGCGGTTTGAGTTTGTCGAGGTCAGCGCCCGCCAAGACGAAGTGTTCTATCTGTTGCGCCTGGAGCGCGAAGAGAGACCGCGAGCAGGGGAGTGGACCGAGCTTGAACGCGACGTCCTCGACGAACTCGCGTGGTGGGATGTCGACGAGCTGGCGCACGCGGCGCGCGATGGGGCGACCGTCTACCCACCGGTGTTGCCCGAGCTGGTGGCCTCGTGGATAGAGGGCTGGGATGGAACGTGTCCGCTCATCGACGAGGTCGGCGCTGACGCGGCGACGCCGTGAGCGGCAGCTTCGACTCTCTCCGCTACACTTGAGGCGATAAACGTGCCACCGAGCGGTGGATCATGACCAAGGAGAGGGTATATGTCGGGTCACTCCAAATGGGCAACGACCAAGCATAAGAAGGCCGCGATCGACGCCAAGCGCGGCAAGCTGTTTGCCCGCCTCATCAAGAACATTGAGGTCGCGGCGCGCACGGGCGGCGGCGACCCTGCGGGAAACCCGACCCTCTACGACGCCATCCAAAAGGCCAAGAAGAACTCGGTCCCGGCCGACAACATCGACCGCGCCGTCAAGCGTGGCTCGGGTGCCGAGGCCGGGGGCGCGGACTGGGAAACGATCATGTACGAGGGCTATGGTCCCGCCGGCGTCGCCTTCCTCGTCGAGTGCCTCACCGATAACCGCAACCGCGCGGCCTCGGATGTGCGCACGGCGTTCAACCGTCACGGCGGCTCGCTGGCCGACCCCGGGTCGGTGTCCTACCTGTTCACCCGCCGCGGTGTCGTCGAGGTTCCCGCGGCCGACGGCGTGGATGAGGACACCGTGACGATGGCGGTCCTCGAGGCGGGCGCCGACGAGGTCGAGGCCACCGATGCGGGCTTCGTCGTGTTCTGTGAGGCCTCCGACGTCGTCGCCGTGCGCACCGCGCTGCAGGAGGCGGGGATCGAGTACGATTCGGCGGAGTCGAAGTGGATCGCCTCGACCAGCGTCGAGCTCGATCTCGACAAGTACAAGTCCGTCATGCGGCTCTACGACGCCCTTGAGGATTCCGACGACGTCCAGGAAATCTCGACGTCGATGTCCGTTTCCGACGAGGTTCTCGCCGCATACGCCGACGAGGCGTAATCCGTGACCGGCGCCGCGGTTCTTGCCGTATTGGCGCTGACGGTCATCATCGGCACCATGGCGCAGCGCATCTGCGGCATGGGACTGGGACTCATCGCCGTACCGGTCTTCGTGTTCGTCACGGGACCGGTACTCGGCGTCCTCACGATCAACGCCGCGGCCTTCGTCGCCGGTCTCGCGATCGCGTGGAGCCTGCGCGTCGACATCTTGTGGCACCGTTGGCGCGTCATCGCCGCGTGGGCGATCGTCGGAACGATCCCCGGGTGGGCGCTGGTGACGTGGCTGCCGCGCAGCGTCCTCGAGCTGACCATTGGGGTAGGCCTCGTCGCGTCGTTGGCAGCGTCTCTCCTCATGGCGTCGCATCTGCCGCGGATTCCCAAGCAGGCGCTGGGGGCATGCGGTTTCATCGGCGCGATCCTCAATACGACAGTCGGACAGGCCGCCCCGATCATGGTGGCCTATCAGCGAGCGACGCGGTGGGATCAGCGGACGTTTCAGGCCACGCTGCAGCCGTCCTTTCTGGTCATGAACGCCGCCAGCGTTCTCGCCAAGGGAGTCGGCATCGACATTGCGGCGCCGCCGCTCGGCTACGGTGTCTACATCGCCACGGTGGGCACCGGCGTGCTCGTCGGGATCATCGCCGGCGAGCTCGCTGCCGCGCACGTGTCGATTTCGCTGGCGCGCACGCTCGCGTTGACGGTCGCCTGCGTCGGAGCCGTCGCCACGTGCGTTCACGGCATCGTCGGCATTGTCTAGGGGAGGCAGATCGTGCGCATTCTCGGTATTGATCCCGGTATCACCCGGTGCGGGATCGGCGTCATCGACATGGGCGAGGACCGTCGCGCTCGCCTCGTTCACGTCGAGGTCGCCCGCTCGCCGGCGACGCTGGCGACCCATTTTCGGCTGCGTGACATCGGGCAGAAGATCGAAGCGGCAATCGATCGCTTCGCGCCCGACGTCGCGGCGATCGAACGCGTCTTCGCCCACGACAATCTGCAATCGGTGACGACGACGATGCAGGTCATGGGTGTCGCCATGTACTGCGCCGGCACGCGCAACCTCGCGATGGCCGTTCACACCCCTTCGCAGGTGAAGTCGGCGGTGACGGGATCGGGGGTCGCCTCAAAGGCGCAGGTCCAGCACATGGTCTCGCGCATCCTCGGGTTGGACGGAATCGTTCGTCCCGCCGATGCCGCCGACGCCCTGGCGATTGCCATCTGTCATGGCTGGCGCGGCGACAACCTCCAGGGAGAGGGCGGCGACGAGCAATTCAGCGTGTCGCTGTCGGGGGGCGTGACGACGAAAAAGGCCCTGACGCCGGCACAGCAGCAATGGGCGCAGGCCCAGGCTCTGGCGCGGCGCACGGGCGCGGTGGATCCGCGTCGAGGCCGCCGCTAGAATCGGACAGACGTTCGAGGAAGGGGAGAGTGCGTGATCGCTCAGCTGTCGGGGAACCTCGTCGCAGTGACACCGGATCGCGTCATCATCGATGTCGCCGGTGTCGGCTATGAGGTCCTCGTGACCCCGACGACCTCTGCCGGCCTGCACACTGGGCAGTCGGCGACCCTGTCGACCTACCTCGTCGTGCGTGAGGACGCCCTGACCCTGTACGGCTTCACCGACGCCGATGAGCGCGCCACCTTCCTGACTCTGCTCTCGGTCAGTGGCATCGGCCCAAAACTTGCGCTTGCCGCCCTCGCCGCGCTCACGCCCGACGAGCTGCGCGCGGCGGTGGCGACGGGCGACGAGGACGCCCTGTGCCGGATCGCCGGCGTGGGTAAGAAGTCGGCGCGACGGATGATAGCGAGCATCGGCGACAAGCTGGGACCCGCCGCGGCCCCCCTGCCGCCGATGTCCGCGGCGACGGCCGAGGATCCCCTCGTCTCGGCGCTAGAGAACCTCGGGTGGCCCCACGCGAGCGCACTCGAAGCCGTCGCAGCCGAGCGCGCCGCGAATCCCGGTGCCGACGATGCCCAGGCATTGCGCGGAGCCCTGCAATACCTAGGAGCACAGCGTGGATGACGCCTACGTGTCGCCGGTCGACGCCGGCGCAGACGACCTCGAGCGCGCCGCGGAAGCGGCGCTGCGACCGAAGCTTCTCGAGGACTTCGTCGGTCAGCCGGTCGTGCGCAAGCAGCTCAACCTCGTCCTCACCGCGGCGAAACAGCGCGGCGTGTGCCCCGACCACGTGCTGCTGTCGGGGCCTCCCGGGCTGGGCAAGACGACGCTGGCGATGATCATTGCCCAGGAGCTGGGGACGGCGCTGCGCCTCACCTCGGGGCCAGCGATTCAACACGCGGGTGACCTCGCGTCGATTCTGTCGTCGCTGCAAGAGGGCGACGTGTTGTTCATCGACGAGATCCACCGCCTCTCGCGCACCGCCGAGGAAATGCTCTACCTGGCGATGGAGGACTTCCGCGTCGACGTCGTCGTCGGGAAGGGGCCCGGTGCCACGTCCATTCCTCTGACGCTGCCGCCCTTCACCGTCGTCGGTGCGACGACGCGCGCGGGGTTGCTGCCCGCTCCCTTGCGCGATCGTTTCGGTTTTACCGGGCATCTCGACTACTACTCCGAGACGGAGCTGGCCCAGGTGGTCACGCGCTCGGCGGCGCTGCTCGCCTTCACCCTCGACGCCGATGCCGCGACCGAGGTCGCGTCGCGCTCGCGCGGGACGCCCCGCATCGCCAACCGGCTGCTGCGCCGGGTCATGGACTACGCCCAGGTGCATGGCGACACCCCAACCGGCACGCTGCCAATTGCCCGCGCGGCCCTGGATCTGTTCGAGGTGGATCCGGCGGGTTTAGACCGTCTCGACCGCGCCGTGCTCGACGCGCTATGCCGGCGCTTTGCCGGGGGACCGGTGGGACTGACGACGCTGGCGCAGACGGTCGGGGAAGAGACCGAGACCGTCGAGACGGTCGCCGAGCCCTACCTCGTTCGCGAGGGCTACATTCAGCGCACCTCGCGCGGGCGAGTGGCCACGCCTCAAGCGTGGCGCCACTTGGGATTGACCCCGCCAGATCAGCCGTGGCTGGCGGGTTAGCCCGCCAGCTGCCACTCTCGCGGGGCGCGATGCCTCACAAAGATGGGGCTGGCCCGATTTCTCCCGTAGAATCGCAGGCGTTTGTCAATCGCTATCGAGGAGCTGCACCATGGGTCTGGAATCCCTGCTACTCATCTTTGTTGTCTTCATCGTCTTCATGTTCTTCCAGTCGCGCCAGATGAAGAAGCGCCAGCAGGAGCAGCAGCAGACCCGCGACGAGCGGCTGGCCCCGGGCGTGTGGGTCATGACGACCGCCGGCTTCTACGGCCGCTTTGTTGATCGCGACGGTCAGGTCGTCATCCTCGAGACCGCGGACGGGGTCGAGACCTACTGGGATCAGCGCGCCGTTCGCGACGTCCTCGACGAGCTTCCCTTCGACACGGCCCAGCCGGTCGACACGACTCAGCCGGTCGATGAGGGCGAGGCCGGCGTTATCGACGTCGAGGCCCCCCCGAGGATCCTCTCCGCGAGAACACCGATCAGGCAGGCAAGGCGGGCGAGAACTAGGCCGATGCGCCCACGCGTTATGCTGATCGGGTCTCATCGGACCCTCACCGAAATTTAAAGGAAGACACCACTAGTGGCCAGCCGCACGAAACATTCTCATCCGGGGCGCACACTCATCGTCCTATTTGTTCTCATCGCTGTCCTCGCGGGCACGTTGATCGCGGGTGTCGTCATGAAGAAGACGACGCCGACCCCGGCCCTCGCGCTCGATCTCGAGGGCGGGACTCAACTCATCCTCGCCCCGAAGGTCAATGCCGAAGCCGGCGGGCGCGGGACGCTGAGCGACGAGGACATGACCCAGGCGATCGATATCATTCGCCAGCGCGTCGATGCCTCGGGCGTCGCCGAGGCCGAGATCACCTCCCAGGGGTCGCGCAACATCGTCGTCTCGCTGCCCGGCAACCCGAGCGAGGAAACGCTCGACCTCGTCCGCCAGTCTGCCGAGCTGAACTTCCGCTCCGTCCTCGCCGTCGGTTCCCCCCAGTCGGCGTATGCGGCGGCCGTGGCTCAGGCAAAAAGCTCCGATGCCAACGCCGATGTCTCCGCGCTCGGCGACGCTGCGAGCTACGCCAAGACCCAGGCCGACATCAACCACGACGGGGTCATCGAGGACAAGCCGGCCTCGACCCCGAAGGATTCCTCGGATGACGCGTGGATTACCGAACGCGTGATTGAGCAGTACCTCGCCCTCGACTGCACGAATAAGGCCGCGCGCGAGGGTGGGGACTCGGGCGATCCCAAGGCCCCGCTGGTCACGTGTGACAAACAGGGCACGCAGAAGTACATCCTCTCGCCCGTCGATGTCCGCGGCGCCGAGATCACGTCGGCCCAGGGCACCGCGGCGACGAACGATCAGGGGCAGGCCACTGGCGGTTGGCAGGTGACCCTCGAATTCTCCAAGACCGGCGCCAAGCAGTTCGCCCAGGTGTCGAAGCGGCTCTATGAGTTCCGCCAATCCCAGCAAACGAGCGCCGTTACGGGCATGCCCGACTCGCAGAAGAACCAGTTTGCCATCGTCCTCGACGGCATCGTCATCTCGGCTCCCGGCATCGTCGATCCCATCCTCAACGGGCAGGCGCGCATCAGCGGCGACTTCACCCGCACCGAGGCGACGACGCTGGCCAACCAGCTGCAGTTCGGATCTCTGCCGCTGAACTTCGAGGTTCAGCAGGAACAGCAGATCTCGGCCACCCTCGGGGCGGATCAGCTGCGGTGGGGCGTCATCGCCGGCCTCATCGGCCTGATCCTCATCGTCTTCTACATGGTGTGGCAGTATCGCGGCCTCGCGATCGTCTCGGTTGGCTCGCTCGTCATCGCCGCGGCGCTGGCCTACTTGGCCATCGCCCTGCTGTCGTGGTCGATGGGATACCGCCTGTCTCTTGCGGGCGTCGCCGGCATCATCATTTCGATCGGGACGACAGCCGACTCGTTCATCGTCTACTTCGAGCGCATCCGCGATGAGGTACGCGACGGCCGCCCGCTGCGTTCTGCCGTGGCCGAGGGCTGGGTGCGCGCGCGACGGACGATTCTCACCTCCGACGCCGTCAACCTGCTGGCCGCGTTGGTCCTGTACTTCCTCGCCGTCTCCGGCGTCCAGGGCTTCGCGTTCACCCTCGGGGTCATGACGATCATCGACCTGATCGTCATCTTCCTCTTCACTCACCCGATGATGGCCCTGCTCATCAAGCTGCGGTTCTTCGGAGAGGGACACCGGCTGTCGGGCCTCGATCCCGAACACCTCGGCGCGACGAAACGCACATACGCCTACGCCGGCCGCGGCCAGGTTCGGCGCGTGAAGTCGGCCTACCGCACCGGCGAGGACGCGACCGAAGACGCCGCGGGGGAGCCCGCCGAGGAAGCGACGGCCACGAGTGAAAAGGAGGACGCGCGATGATGTCGTTCGCCCAGTGGGGTAACGAGCTATACGCGGGAACCCGCTCCTACAGCATTGTCGGACACCGCAAACAGTGGCTGTCGATCGGCCTGGTGTTCATCGTCCTCTCGGTCATCTTGCTCATTGTTCCCGGGCTGAGCCAATCGATTGAGTTTCGCGGCGGCACCGAGTTCACGGTCTCGCACGTGCGCGAGGCAAACCAGGCCCCGGCGCGCACCGTCATCACGGAACTCAAGCAGCTGGACGGGGCATCGGTGACGTCACTGGGTCAGTCGGGTGTGCGTATCCAGTCGGGGACCATGTCGACGTCCGACTCGCGTGAGGTCGTCGACCGGCTGGCGAAGGCCTACAAGGTCGATGCCGACGAGGTTGCCTCGACGGGGATCGGCCCGTCGTGGGGACGCGACGTCACGGTGAAGGCGGCGACCTCGCTCGCCGTGTTCTTCGTCCTCGTCGGACTCATGCTCGCCATCTACTTCAAGACGGTGACGATGGCCGCGGCGGCGCTGTTTGCCCTGTGCCACGACGTCCTCATCACCGCGGCGATCTTCGCGATCACCCGGGTGGAGGTCTCGCCCGCCACCGTCATCGGTGTGCTGACGATTCTCGCGTTCTCGCTCTACGACACGGTCGTCGTGTTCGATAAGGTGCGCGAGCTGACGACGGACTTCACGCAGCAGTCGCGCTCGACCTACGCCGAACTCGTCAATCTGTCGGTCAATCAGACGATGGTGCGCTCGATCAACACCTCGGTCGTCGCGATCTTGCCCATCGGGGCGATTCTGTTCGTGTCGACCGTGGTGCTTGGCGGGGGAACCCTACGTGACATCTCCATGGCGCTCTTCATCGGCACGATCGTCGGCACGTGGTCGTCGATCTTCATCGCCTCCCCGGCCCTCGTGTTCATGCGTGAGCGCACGAAGAAGGTCGCCGAGCACACGAAGCTCGTCCTTCAGCGGCGTCAGGGGATCTCGAATCGCGCGCTGCGCCAGGGCACGGTCAGCGTCGATCCCGCCGAGGCCGGTGACGATGTCGCCGCCAAGCCGCTCGTCGCCGGTCATCATCGGGGACGGGCCGCCCAGCCGAGCCGAAAGCCGAGGAGCAAACGATGACGGCATCCACTCCTGCGCCCGTGACGGAACTCGTCGCGCTGCCAAGTGAGCTGGGAGAGCTCGTGACCTCGCACATGCGCGAGATCCCCGACTTTCCCACGCTGGGCGTGCTGTTTCGCGACATTAGCCCCCTGTTTGCCGCGGGGGAGGATTTCGCCCGCTTCATCCGGATGCTCGCCGCTCACTATCGCGGTCGCATCGACGCCATCGCCGGCCTGGAGTCGCGCGGGTTTCCCCTCGCGGCGCCGCTGGCGGTCGAACTTGGTCTCCCCATGATCATGATTCGCAAGGCAGGCAAGCTGCCGGGCCCGGTGCTGCGCGAGGACTACGAGCTCGAATACGCCACCGCCTCGATGGAGATCCAGCCCTTCACCGTCGCTGAAGACCAGCGGGTCCTCATCGTTGACGACGTCCTTGCCACCGGTGGGACGGCGAACGCATCCATCAATCTCATCGAGCGTTCGGGTGGTATCGCCCAGGAGTTCCTTGTGCTCATGGAGCTCACCGATCTCGGGGGCCGGGCGCGGCTTCCCGAGCGCGTGGCCTGTCAGGCGCTGCTGACGCTCTAGCACCAACCGTGAGGCGGCGGGTATCGGGACCACTCGATTACCCCGCCGCCTCAGGCGTCCTCCCACGCTGTGGCCTCGCGCACACGTTTGTGTCGTCGATGGCTAAACTTGGCGTATGAGCGAGAATACGTCGAACGCGACCGATCCCGTCGCTATGCCGTCGTCGCGGGTGCGCTCGTCACTCGCGTGGTTCGGGGGACGTGCGAAGGGCGTCGATCCCGAGATACAGGGCCTCGTGCGTTCGCTTCGCGCCAACCATCCCAAGGCCGACATCGACTTGGTCAAGCGCGCCTATCACACGGCAAAACACTGGCACAGCGGCCAGATGCGCAAATCCGGGGAGCCCTACATCACCCACCCGGTTGCCGTCGCGACAATCCTGGCCGACCTCGGCATGACCGATACGACGGTGGCCGGGGCGCTGCTGCACGACACGGTCGAGGACACCGAGTACTCGCTGGCGGATCTGACCCGCGACTTCGGCGAGGACATCGCCCTCCTCGTCGACGGGGTGACCAAACTCGACAAGGTAACCTACGGCGAGGCCGCGCAGGCCGAGACGGTACGCAAAATGATCATCGCGATGTCGCGTGACATCCGCGTCCTCGTCATCAAGCTCGGAGACCGGCTGCACAACGCGCGGACGTGGAAATACGTCAAGCCCGAATCGGCCAGGCGCAAGGCGCGCGAGACGCTGGAGATCTATGCCCCGCTTGCCCACCGCCTCGGCATGAACACGATCAAGTGGGAACTCGAAGACCGCGCCTTTCGCCAGATGTATCCCGACATCTACGAGGAGATCGACCACCTCGTCAGTGAGCGTGCACCCCAACGCGAGCAGTACCTGGCTGACGTCATCAGCCAGATCGAGGCGGATCTGCGGCGTAACCAGATCACCGGCGCGGTGACGGGGCGGCCGAAGCACCACTATTCGATCTATCAAAAGATGATCGTGCGCGGTCGCCAGTTCGACGACATTTACGACCTCGTTGGCGTGCGCGTCCTCGTCAACACCGTCCGCGATTGCTACGGGGTCCTCGGCGCGCTGCACGCGCGCTGGAACCCCATTCCCGGGCGGTTTAAGGACTACATCGCCATGCCGAAGTTCAACCTTTACCAGTCGCTACACACGACGGTGCTGGGGCCTGGTGGCAAGCCGGTCGAGATTCAGATTCGCACTCACGAGATGCACCGGCGCGCCGAATACGGCGTGGCTGCGCACTGGAAGTACAAGGAAGATCCGAATGCCAAGGGCGACACCCCCGCGAAGTCGACCGTCCTCGACGAGGCCGGCGACATGGGATGGCTGCGCCAGCTCGTCGATTGGCAGCGCGACACCCAGGATCCCGGTGAATTCCTCGATCAGCTGCGCTACGAAATGTCGGGATCGCAGGTCTACGTCTTCACCCCGGCCGGCCAGGTCAAAGCTCTACCGGCTGGGTCAACTCCGGTCGATTTTGCCTACGCCGTCCACACCGAGATCGGCGCCAAGACTGTGGGAGCGCGCGTCAACGGCTCCCTGGTGCCGCTGGATACGAAGCTCGATAACGGTGACACCGTCGAGGTGCTGACGACGAAGTCCGACGCGGCGGGTCCCTCGCGCGACTGGTTGAACTTCGTCGCCTCGGCGCGGGCGCGCAACAAGATCAAGGCGTGGTTCTCGAAGGAGCGCCGCGAGGAGGCGGCCGAGCGCGGCCAGAATGCTCTCGCCACGGCCATGCGCAAGGCAAACCTGCCCGTGCAGCGGCTCATGTCGCGCGAGGGGATGATCGCGCTGGCAGCCGATTTTGGCTACCAGGACGTCTCCGGGCTCTACCAGGCCGTCGGCGAGCACCATATTCACCCCTCCACGGTGGTCAGCCGCCTCATCGAGGTCAACGGCGGCTACTCGGGGGCCGAGGAAACGCTCGCCGAGGCGGTTACCCCGACCGATCTGGCACCGCGGGAGGCCCGGGATCTCTCGAGTCCGACCGATACCGGCATCGTCGTTGAGGGCATGAATGAGGGCGACATCTGGTCGAAACTCGCCAAATGCTGCAATCCGATTCCCGGCGACGACATCATCGGGTTCGTCACCCGCGGCCAAGGCGTGTCGGTTCACCGCGACGACTGCACGAATGCCAAGCAGCTCCAGCGCCATCCCGAACGCCTCGTCAACGTGTCGTGGACGGCGCGCCCGGCGGCAAAGTTCCGGGTCGAGGTCGAGGTGCGTTCCCTCGACCGCGAGGGACTGCTCAACGACATCACCAAGGTGCTTTCGGACTATCACGTCAACATCTTGTCGGGATCCATGGGCACCTCGCGCGACCGCGTCGCCGTGACCCGCTTTAGCTTCGAGATGGCGGAGGCGCGCTACCTCAAGGCTCTGCTGGGTGCGATTCGCCGCATTGACGGGGTGTTCTCGGCTGAGCGGTCACTCGGCCACTAGCCGCGCCAGCAGGCGCCGCGCAGCCGGAACTCCGGTGAGCTGACGCTGGGCGCTCGCGTGAGCGAGGGCGTCGGCGGGGCGCAGACCTGTGGGCGCCAAGGCGCCAAGCAGCCCGTGCACGGCTGCCTCATCGGCGGCACACGCGGCGTCAACGACGAGTTGACGCGGCGAAGCCACGACGAGACCACGCCACGAGGTATCGACGTCGTAGGAGCTCGGCACGACAGCGAGATGCTTGCGGATACCCGTACGCCACTGACGTGTCACCGCGAGGTCGGCCAGGCGAGGAGGCGCGCCGCCTGTCCACAGCCACCGCGCCGTGACGCCGCGAACGATGACATGGGTGGGGACGCCGGCGCGGATAACTGCGGCGCGTCCCTCGATCGACGCGACGAGATCGGGCGGGCAGAGAACACCGACGAGCGGCTCGATGAGAGTCCCATCGTGGCGTGCGCCCTCAAGCAGGCGCGCGGCCGCGGGGCTGCGCGGGCGCGGCGGGGACGAGACTTCAGTGACAACCACACAACTCACCCACCCAGCTTTGCCGATCGCACGCGGTTGCGGGCGGGCAGGTGGCGAGTGTGGATAACGGTGTGCGCGCGTTAGCGCTGGATCGATTGCACCTGCTCGAGCCAGGCGCGACGAGCCGCGAGGTTCTTCTCGAGTTCGGCAACCTTCGCCTCGTCGCCGCCAGCACGCGCGGCCTCGATCTGCCCCTCGAGTTCGGCGATGAGGGTCTGCAGCTGCCCGGCCATTCCCTCAGCACGGGCCTGCGTCTCGGGGTTCGTCCGACGCCACTCGGCTTCCTCGGCCTCACGCAGGGCATCCTCGACGGCGCGCATGCGCGCATCGATGCGGCTCATGGCGTGACGCGGCACCATCCCGGCTTCGTCCCACGCGTCCTGAATCGGCGCGAGGGCGCGGCGGGCCGCGCGCACATCGGTGATCGGCAGCAGAGCTTCGGCCTGGGCGGCCAGCTCCTCCTTGACCTTGAGGTTGTCCTCGAACTGGGCATCGAGCTCGGCGGTGTGGGCGTGGCGGGCGTCAAAGAAGCGCTGCTGAGCGGTGTTGAACCGCTCCCACAGGGCATCGTCATCGCGCCGGGACGCGCGCCCCGCCGCCTTCCACTGGCTCATGAGGTCGCGGAACGCACCCGCCGTTGCCCCCCACTCGGTCGACGTCGACAGCCGCTCGGCCTCGGCGATGAGCTGCTCCTTGCGGCGCTTGGCCCGCTCCTGTTCGGCGTCGAGTTTCGAGAAGAACTCTCGGCGGTGCTTGTCGAAGACGGAGCGTGCCGAGGAAAACTGCTTCCACAGCTCGTCTTCGCTCGCCCGGTCCAGACGTGGGCTCGTGCGCTGCTCGGTCTTCCATTCCTCGAGCAGGTCGCGGAAACGCTGACCCGACTGCTTCCACTGGGTGCGGGCCGGATCCTGCTCGGCGAGGCGGCGAGCTTCGTCGACGATGGCCTGGCGGCGCTCACGAGCCTGTTTCTTCGCTTCAGCTCGCTCGATGCCAATGCGCTCCTTGCGTTCCTCACCGGCGCGATGCAGTTGCTCGACGCGTTCACGCAGCCCGGGCAGGTCGCCAACTGCGGCAGGCGCCTCAACCTGCTCGCGCAGGCTCGCCAGCGTCTGGTCGATCTCGCGTCCGCCCAGGTGAGGAAGACGCTTCTCGAACAGATCGACCTGGGAGACGAGCTCCAGGTAGCGGCGAACGTACATTTGCAGCGGATCCGGCGGAACCTGCTCGGGGAATTGCCCAACTTCGCGTTCGCCGTCGGCCTCGCGGACCCACACTCGCCCCTGGTCATCGACGCGACCGAACGCCTTCGCCGCCTCAACGAGGTGCGGGGCGGGAGGCGTGGGAGCCGGTGCCGCGGGCGTGGGCATGACGGGGCCGCGCATGGGGAAGGGACGCGGTTTCGGGAAGTGGGTGGACTCACCGGATGAGGTCACTGCTGTTCCTTACATGTTGGCTGGACCGAAGGACGTCGGCCCGCACCGGGTGTGAAGTTCATCCCTAGTCTAGGCGTAATGGGCGGATGAGGTCATCTTGGCCGATTCAGTGTCGCCGCGGTGGCGCATTAGGCTTGAGGCATGATCGTCGATCTCATCGTCTCTGACTTCCTCGACGCCAATTGCTATGTCGTGGCCCCGGCCCGCGGTGGCCAGGCCCTCGTCATCGATCCGGGGGCGGGCACCGCGGCCGAGATTTCGCGCCGGCTTGCCGCCTACGACCTCTCGATCGGGGCGGTGCTGCTCACCCACGGGCATCCCGATCACGTGTGGGATGCGGCCGCGGTGGCGGGACAGGCGCCGGTGTACGTGCCTGAACCCGATCTCTACCGTCTCGACGATCCTGCATCGGCGGCGAATATGGGCGAGGTCTTCGCCGCCGCGCTCTCCCAGCTGCCGATGCCATGGCGCACACCGGAGAACCTCCGTGCGGTCCCCGCGCAGGCCGCCAGCCAGCCCGTCGAGCTCGTCGACGATCTCGCGGTGCGGATGCTACCGGCACCCGGCCACTCCGAGGGGTCAGCCGTGTTCTTCGTCGCCGGTCCCATTACCGAGGGCAGCGCCGTCGCGTGTGGCGAAGACGCCGCGCTCATCTGCTTCGACGGTGACGTCATTTTTGCCGGCGCGATCGGGCGCACCGACCTGCCCGGTGGCGACAGCCGGCAGATGATGCATTCGCTGCGCACGCTCCTCAATGTCGTCGATCCCGAGACGGTCCTGCTGCCCGGGCATGGTCCGGCGACAACGATGGGCCGCGAAGCCCAGACGAATCCCTACCTCAACCAGGCCCGCCACGTCGGCTAGCCGGCGCTATTCAGGAGAACCCACCATGGAAAATCTCGTCAGCCTCTCCGGCTTCCCCGAGGGAGACCTCGAGGCCACCATCGTCGAAAACTTCGTCGTCTCCACGCTCCAGCGCACCTTTGAACTCCACGGGTTTGCCCGCCTGAGCACCCGAGCGGTTGAGCCGGTCAAGGAACTACTGGCCAAGGGCGAGACCTCGAAAGAGATCTACCTGCTGCGGCGCCTCCAAGAGGATCCCGTGCGCGCCGCCCAATCGAAGAAGCAGCTGGGCCTCCACTTCGACCTGACCGTGCCCTTCGCCCGCTACGTGCGCGAAAACGCCGGCCGCCTGGATTTCCCCTTCAAGCGCTACCAAATCCAGAAAGTCTGGCGTGGCGAGCGACCCCAGGACGGGCGCTTCCGCGAATTCATCCAGGCCGATATCGACGTCGTAGGCGACGGCACCCTGCCCTTCGCCTACGAGGTCGAGGTCGCCCTCGTCATGGCCGATGCCCTGGCGGCACTGCCGATCCCCGAGGCAACGATCCTCGTCAACAACCGCAAGGTCGTGCAGGGCTTTTGCGAGGCGCTCGGCATCGACGACGTCGAGGGGGCACTGCGTAGCCTCGACAAGCTCGACAAGATCGGCCCCGACGGCGTCGCCGCCGAGATGCGCGAGCTGGGATTTGCCGAGGACGCCATCGCCAAGCTCGCGCAGATGGCCCAGATCGGCGGGGGCGCGAGCGAGGTCCGCGAGGGACTCGCCGTCCTCGAGGTCGACTCGCCCACCCTGCGTGAGGGCGTCGACGAACTGTGCGCGCTGCTGGAGGAGACCGATCGGCGCCGCCCCGGGCGCGTGCGTGCCCAGCTGCGCATTGCCCGCGGCCTCGACTACTACACGGGCACGGTCTACGAAACCGAGATCGCCGGTCACGCCGACCTCGGGTCGATCTGCTCGGGAGGGCGCTACGATTCGCTGGTTCGTCAGGGCAAGCGAACGTTCCCTGGCGTGGGGCTGTCGATCGGGGTCTCCCGCCTGGTCTCGCGCATGCTCAGCGCCTCCATGGTGAGCGTGTCGCGCAAGGTACCGACGGTCGTCCTCGTGGCCGTCACCGACGAGGAGGCTCGCCCCGATTCGATCGCGGTGGCCGAGGCGCTGCGCGAGCGCGGAATCGCCTGCGACGTCGCTCCCGAGGCCCAGAAATTCGGCAAGCAGATCAAGTTCGCCGACAAGCGGGGGATTCCCTATGTGTGGTTTCCGCTCACGGGTGAGGTCAAGGACATTCGCACGGGCGAGCAGGTCGCTGCCGACCCGGGCACGTGGATGCCGCCGGCGGTCGACCTGCACCCCGAGGTGCGTCCGGCTTAGTCGCGCTGTTCGCGCGGCTTCTTCCGCGACTTGGTGCCGCGCCCGGCCCGCGGCGATCCCGCGCGGTCGGGCCTGCCGCGATCCTCGCGAATCTTCAGCGCGCGCCCACCGATGCGGGCCCGCGCGATTTTCGCTGCGCTCGAGTGATCGAGATTGGCGATCTCGACGAGCGAGAACGACGGATAGATGTCGATCGACCCGAGTGCCTTGCCCGGGATGCCGCCCTCGCCCGTGATGGCACCGACGATGGCGCCCGGCCCCACGCCGTCGCGCTTGCCAACCTCGATGCGATAGCGGCGTGCCCCGCGCATCGACGGGGGACGCGAGGCCTGGCGGCGGGGATTCTTGCGGCCAGACTTGGGCGCCTTGTCGCGCCCGCCTTCGAAGGACGCCGAGACGAAGCGGCCCCACTCGTCGACCTTTTCTTCCCGGCGAATCCGCCCGGGCGAAGTCCGCTTCGACGGAGTCGGCCCGGCATCGCCACACGCCAGCGCCAGCAGCGCCGCGGCGATGTCGCCGATGTCGAGACCCTGGGTGCGCTGAATGTCCTGGAGGGCGTGATAGTAGACCTCGAGTTCGGCCTGATCGAGGCGCTGCCCACACCGATTGAGCAGCGCCTGGGCACGATGGGCCGCCACTTGCGCGGGGGAGGGAATGAAGGTCTCCGTCATCTCGGTGCCCGTGAGCGAGACGATCTTCGTCATCCGGTAGCGCTCGCGCGGGGTGAAGAACGTCAGGGCGGTGCCCGTCCGCCCGGCCCTGCCCGTGCGGCCAATGCGATGGACGTAGGCCTCGGCCTCGCGCGGCACGTCATAGTTGATGACGAGCCCGAGGCGCTCGACGTCGAGGCCGCGCGCGGCGACGTCGGTGGCGACGAGAACATCGAGCTTGGCCGAACGCAGCCGGGCGATGATGCGCTCGCGCTCGTCCTGGGCGACGTCACCCGAGAGCGCGGCCGCCTTGATGCCCACCTGCTGCAGGTCGGTGGCGATTTCCTCGGCATCGGCGCGGGTGCGCACGAACACGATGCGGCGTCGGCATCGCTCGTTGCCAACACGCGCTGTAGGGCCTCCATCTTGAACTTGAAGGGCACCACCGCGTACGTCTGGGTCACCGTGTCCACGGTCGAGGACTGCGGCGCGACCTCGATCGAGACGGGATCGGTGAGGTAGCGGTCGGCGACCTTGAGGATGGCGGGCGGCATCGTCGCCGAAAACAGCGCCTTGCGTGCACCATCGGGAATGAAGGCGCTGATCTGCTCGACGTCCTCGGCGAACCCCATGCGCAGCATCTCGTCGGCCTCGTCGAGAACGAAGAAATCGACGCCGTCGAGAACGAGTTCGCCGCGCTCCATGAGGTCGATGACGCGCCCCGGGGTGCCCACGCACACCTGCGCCCCACGGCGCAGCGCCCCGATCTGCGGGCCGTAGGCCGACCCGCCGTAGACGCAGACGACGCGGACGTCATCGAGTGCGCGGGCAAACTCCTCAAGCGCCTTCGCCGACTGTTGGGCGAGTTCGCGCGTCGGGGCGAGAACGAGGGCCTGGAGGCCGGGTTGCGAGGTCACCTGGGCCAGCAGCGGCAGCCCGAACGCCGCGGTCTTCCCCGTGCCCGTTTGCGCGACGCCGACGAGATCGCGGCCCTCCATGAGGGGGCCGATCGCCTCGCGCTGGATCTCGGTGGGCTCGCGATACCCTGCCGCGTCGACGGCATCGAGGAGGGGTTGGGGGAGGGGAAGGTCGACAAAGGACATGCGGCGCCACTTTCATACTCGGGCCAGGCTGGCACTCCACCCTATCGATTCGCCTCATGGCCACCTAGCGACACCGTTGTGGTCTCTCCCACGCGGCGGCGCCGTTTTTCGCGCGATGCCCAAGCGCCGTAGACTGGGCCAATCATCGCTGTCATGGCCGAAAACGAAAGGGATAGGCATCGTGGAGAGAACTCACTACGCCGGCTACCTGCGCGCCGCCGACGCCGGAACGACCGTCACCCTCGCCGGGTGGGTCGATCGGCGCCGCGACCATGGAGGGGTGGCGTTCATCGACCTGCGTGACGCCTCCGGCATTGCCCAGGTCGTCATCCACGACGAAGAGGTGGCCTCGCAGCTGCGCGCCGAATACGTCATCGCCGTCACCGGTGAGGTCCACGCCCGCCCGGCCGGCAACGAAAACCCGTCCCTTCCGTCGGGCGAGATCGAGGTCTACGCCTCGAACGTGGAGGTCCTCAATCCCGCCGCCGCGCTGCCGTTCCAGGTGTCCGAGCACGCCGAGGACTCGGGACAGGTGGGCGAGGAGACCCGGCTGCGGTATCGCTACCTCGACCTGCGTCGCAAGCCGATTCACGACGCGATCGTCTTGCGCTCGAAGGTGTCGAAGGCCGCGCGCGATACGCTCGCCGGTTTCGACTTTGTCGAGGTGGAGACACCGACGTTGACGCGTTCGACCCCCGAGGGCGCGCGCGACTTCCTCGTGCCCGCGCGCCTGGCGCCGGGATCGTGGTACGCCCTGCCCCAGTCGCCCCAGCTGTTCAAGCAGCTGCTCATGGTCGGCGGGATTGAGCGCTACTACCAAATTGCGCGCTGCTACCGCGACGAGGACTTCCGCGCCGACCGGCAGCCTGAATTCACCCAGCTCGACATCGAGATGTCTTTCATCGACCAAGAAGACGTCATCGCGGTCGCCGAAGCGGTTCTGCACAACGTTTTTGCCCTCATCGATGTCAAGGTCCCGCGCCCGATCCGGCGGATGACGTATGCCGAGGCCATGGAGAAGTACGGCACCGACAAGCCCGATCTGCGTTTCGGCCTCGAACTCATCGATCTGTCCGACTACTTCGCGAACACGCCGTTCCGGGTCTTCCAGGCCGATTACGTCGGCGCCGTCGTCATGCCCGGCGGTGGCTCCCAGCCGCGGCGGACCTTCGATAAGTGGCAGGACTGGGCGCGCTCGCGTGGGGCGAGGGGCCTGGCCTACGTCACCGTTGCCGAGGACGGCACGGTGGGCGGGCCGGTGGCGAAGAACATTTCGCCGGCCGAGCGCGACGGGCTGCTTGAGGCCACCGGCGCCTCGGCGGGAGACTGCATCTTCTTCGCCGCGGGGGAGCGCGACGCCTCGCGTGCGCTGCTCGGTGCCGCACGACTCGAGATCGGGCAGCGCTGCGGCCTCATCGATCCCGACCGTTGGGAGTTCGTGTGGGTCGTCGACGCGCCCCTGTTCAAGCCCTCGGCCGCCGCGAAGGCCGATGGCGACGTGGCGCTGGGGGCGTCGGCATGGACCGCGGTTCACCACGCGTTCACCTCGCCCAAGCCCGAGTGGCTGGATAAGTTTGAAGAGGATCCGGGCAACGCCCTGGCCTACGCCTACGACATCGTCCTCAACGGCAACGAGATCGGTGGCGGCTCGATCCGTATTCACCGCCGCGACGTCCAAGAGCGCGTCTTCTCGGTGATGGGGATCGCGCCGGAGGAAGCGCAGGAGAAGTTCGGCTTCCTCCTCGAGGCCTTTAAGTACGGCGCGCCCCCGCACGGCGGAATCGCCTTCGGGTGGGACCGCATCGTGGGCCTCATGAGTCACGCCGATTCCATCCGCGACGTCATCGCGTTCCCGAAGTCGGGTGGCGGCTACGATCCGCTGACCGACGCGCCGGCGCCGATCACCCTGAGCAGCGCGCTGAGGCCGGGGTCGACTACACCGGCGACGACGAGGACTGATCAGACACGATCGTAGCGGCGCGCTCGGGGCATCGTCCCGGGCGCGCCGTGCACATTCGGTCGGGGCCGGCGCGGCGCGGCCGTCATCGCTACGATGGAGGCATGAGCGCCTACCTTGATATTCACCCGGTCGACCCCCAGCCACGCCTCATTCGCAAGGCGGTGGACATCATCAACGACGGCGGTGTCATTGCGTATCCGACGGATTCGGGATACGCGGTTGGCTGCAAGCTCGGCAACCGCGCCGGGCTGGAGCGCATTCAGAAGATCCGCAAGCTCCCGTCGAGCCACAACTACACGCTCGTGTGCCACGACTTCTCTCAGCTCGGGCACATGGTCATCGTCGATAATGCGGCCTACCGGGTCATCAAGGCGCTGACGCCGGGACCCTTCACGTTCATCATGAAGGGCGACCGCGAGATTCCTCGGATTATGCTCAACCCGAAGAAGAAGACGGTGGGGGCGCGCATTCCCAACCACAAGACGGCGTTGGCCCTCGTTGCCGAACTCGGCGAACCCATCATGTCCTCGACGCTCATCATGCCCGATCGCAACGAGCCGGAATCGAACGGCTGGGCGATCCGCGACGAGATCGGCTACCTGCTCGACGCCGTCATTGAGGGCGAGATCGGCCAGGCCGGAGCGACGACCGTCATCGACATGACCGGCCCCGAAGGGCCCGTCGTCGTGCGTCAGGGTGCCGGCGACGCCTCGGCTTACTTCGACCAGGCGTAGGCGAATCGGAGCGAATGGATCTCTTCGATTCGGCCCTGCACGAGGCTTCTGGAGTTCCCGACGTCACGGCGGGTGCCCCGCTCGCTGTACGGATGCGGCCACAGGTTCTCGACGACCTCGTCGGCCAGGACGACCTCGTTGCACCGGGATCACGCTGCGTCGCCTCATCGACGGCTCGGGCGGGGCGTCTGGGGCATCGTCGGTCATCTTGTGGGGTGGCCCGGGCACGGGCAAGACGACGATCGCCTACCTCATCGCTCGCGCCGGGGCCCGTCGCTTCGTCGAGGTCTCGGCCGTCAGCGCCGGCGTCAAGGATGTGCGTGCCGTTATCGATGACGCGAAGCGACGACTGGGGGCGTCGGGGGAGCAGACCGTGCTCTTCGTCGACGAGGTTCACCGCTTCTCGAAATCTCAGCAAGATGCGCTGCTACCCGCGGTGGAGAACCGCTGGGTCGTCCTCGTCGCCGCGACGACCGAGAATCCCGCGTTTTCCGTCATCTCTCCGCTGATTTCGCGTTCGCTCGTCATCACGTTGAACGAGCTTGGCCCCGATGACGTGCGTCGCGTCGTCGACCGCGCCCTGCGCGATCGGCGGGGCCTCGCCGAGGCATTCACGCTGTCCACCGAGGCCACCGACGCACTCGTGCGCATGGCCGGAGCCGACGCGCGTCGCTCGCTGACCCTGCTCGAAGCCGCGTCGCACGCGGCCGCCGACGCCGCCAGGGGCGAGATCACCGTCGCCGATATTGAGGCGGCGGCCAATAAGCACTATTCGACCTATGACGTCGACGATCACTACGACGTAATTTCGGCGTTCATCAAGTCGATGCGCGGCTCAGACCCGGATGCGGCCATTCACTACCTCGCACGCATGATCGACGCCGGCGAAGACCCGCGCTTCATCGCTCGGCGCATCATGATTTGCGCGGCCGAAGACGTCGGCCTGGCTGACCCGACGATTCTTCAACTGGCGGTCGCCGCCGCCCAGACAGTCGAGAAGATCGGAATGCCGGAAGGGCGCATTCCGCTGGCGGAGGCGACGATCGCCGTCGCGCTGGCGCCAAAGTCGAATCGGGCATATCAGGCGATCAATGAGGCGCTGGCCGACGTGCGTTCGGGTAAGACCGGTGCCGTCCCCACTCATCTGCGCGACTCGCACTACCCGGGTGCACCGCGCCCGGGAACGCCGGGTGCCTATCGCTACGCCCACGACTACCCCCACGCGGTCGTCGCTCAGGACTACCTTCCCGCCGAGCTCGCCGACGTGACGTATTACACCCCGAGTGGGCGCGGTTATGAGGCGACGCTCACGAATCGCCTACAGAAGGTGCGGGCGCTGCAACGAATGCGCTAAGGTTGCCGAGTTGCCGCCTGGCAATCCGGGGTCTTGGCCCGAGAGGCTGACCCCACCTCCCGCTCACGCGGGGGTGAAACAGTTGATTTCGGAAGACAGAAAAGGTGGTTCGCTATGTCGACCCGCACGCGTAAGCAGGTGCGCCTCTCGCGCGCCCTCGGTATCGCCCTGACCCCCAAGGCTCAGCGCTACCTCGAGAAGCGTCCCTACGGCCCCGGTGAGCACGGCCGTGCCCGCCGTCGCAACGAGTCGGACTACGCCGTTCGACTCAAGGAGAAGCAGCGTCTGCGCGCCCAGTACTACATTCGCGAGGCCCAGATGCGCCGCGCGTTCGAAGAGGCCCGCCGCATGAGTGGCCAGACCGGTGACAACCTGGTGGCCCTGCTCGAGTCGCGCCTCGACGCCCTCGTTCTGCGTTCGGGCTTCGCGCGCACGATGCCGCAGGCCCGTCAGACGGTCGTGCACCGCCACGTCCTCGTTGACGGCAAGATCGTCGATCGCCCGTCGTTCCGCGTCAAGCCCGGTCAGACCATCCAGATCAAGCCCACCTCGCAGGTGAAGGATCCCTTCCAGGTGGCCGCTGCCGGTGCGCACCGCGACGTCCTGCCCGACGTGCCCCCCTACCTCAACGTCGAGCTCGAGAAGCTCCAGGCGACCCTGCAGCGCCTCCCCGAGCGCGCTGAGGTTCCGGTGATCTGCGACGTCCAGCTGGTCGTCGAGCACTACTCGCGCTAATCTCATGTGTTCTCGGCCCCGCCCGGATAACCGGGCGGGGCCGAGGCATAGGTGGTATAGGGTGTGAAACGGCGATTCCCCACGAAAGGATTGGACCATGAGCGTAGGTAGCATCGCGGCACTTATCGCCGCTCTTGCCTTCGTTGTCCTCGTCGCCATCACGGCGGTGCCCCTGCTCAAGCTGGGGAAGGTTTTCGACCAGCTGAGCGCCTCGATCCGCGAGGTCGCGACGAACGCGAACGGGACGATTGTTGAAGCCAATCAGGTGGTTCGCGACGCCAATGCCCAGCTCAGTCGGGTGGACGCGGTGACGACGTCGGCTGCTCAGGTCAGCCAGGACATCTCCGCGCTGTCGGCTCTCGTCTCGGCGACGTTGGGCGGCCCCCTCATTAAGCTTGCCGCGTTCACACACGCCACGCGCAGCCTGCTGCGTCCCGACGATCGCTCGGGTGAGCAGCGATGAAGCGCGTCGTCGGTGCCGGGGTGACTCTCGTCGCTCTCGGGGCAATCGCGTGGTCCATTCCTCCGGTGCGCTCGGCCATGACGAGCGCGGCAACCCGTTTTACGCGGGCCTATAGCGAGCGCGAGCAGCAGCAGCTGCGCGCCGTCCTCATGAGCGAATCGCTGCCCCTGGCGCGGTGACCTCCCACGTTTTTGACATCTGCTGAAGGTATTCCTCTATGCGTACTGCGGAAATTCGTCGCCGTTGGCTCGACTTTTTCGGTAAGAACGATCACCAGCTGTGTGACTCCGTCCCGCTCGTGTCGTCGGATCCCTCGATTCTCTTCACGATTGCCGGGATGGTTCCGTTCATCCCCTACATCGTCGGCACGGAGAAGGCACCGTGGCCGCGCGCCGCGAGCGTGCAGAAGTGCATTCGGACAAACGACATCGACGAAGTCGGCAAGACGACGCGGCACGGGACGTTTTTCCAGATGTGCGGCAACTTTTCGTTCGGCGACTATTTCAAAGAGGGCGCCTCGCGCTACGCGTGGGACCTCCTCACCGGCTCGCTCGACGACGGCAAGTACGGTCTTGACGGCGACAAGCTGTGGGTGACCATCTGGGAGCACGACGACGAGGCTCGCCGGATCTGGCTCAACGACATCGGCCTGGATCCCGCCCATTTGCAGGAGCTGCCGCGCGAGGAGATCTTCTGGCACACGGGGCAGCCCGGTCCGGCCGGTCCCTGTGCCGAGATCCACCTCGATCGCGGTCCCGAGTACGGTCCTGAAGGCGGACCGGAAGCGGACACGAAGGGGGATCGCTACCTCGAGATTTGGAACCTCGTCTTCGACGAGTTCCTGCGCGGTCCCGGCACCGGCAACGATTACGAGCTGATCGGCGACCTCGATGCGAAATGCATCGATACGGGCCTGGGGCTGGAACGCCTCGCCTTCGTCCTGCAAGGCAAAGACAACATGTACGAGATCGACGAGGTCTTCCCCGTCATCGCGGCCGCTCAAGAGATGTCGGGCAAGACCTACACGCTCGGAACGACGACGGCGAACCCCGACGACGTGCGCATGCGTATCGTCGCCGATCACGTGCGTTCGGCACTCATGCTCATCAACGATGGCGTGCGCCCGGGCAACGACGGGCGCGGCTACGTGCTGCGCCGTCTCGTGCGCCGCGCCGTGCGCTCCATGCGGCTGCTCGGCGTTACCGATCCCGTCCTGCCGACGCTGCTGCCGGTCTCGCAGGCGGCGATGGCGCCGTCCTATCCCGACCTTGTCGAGAACTGGGACGTCATCCAGCAGGTCGCCTATGCCGAGGAGGAGTCCTTCCGCCGCACGTTGAGCGCGGGCACGACGATCCTCGACCAGGCGGTGTCGCGGGCGAAGGAGCGCGGCGACGACCAACGCGGCGTCGTCAGCGGCGAGGACGCATTCACACTGCACGACACGTACGGGTTCCCCATCGACCTCACTATCGAGATGGCTCACGAGAGCGGCGTCGAGGTCGACGAGGCGGCATTCCGCTCCCTCATGGAGGAACAGCGCACCCGAGCGCGCACCGATGCGCTGGAGAAGAAGCGCGGTCACGTCGACACGCACGTCTACCACGATCTCGCCGACAAGGTCGGCGGTGCCGTGACGTTCCTCGGCTACACCGATGCCGAATGCACCGCGCGGGTCGTCGGCATTCTCGTTGACGGCCAGCCCGTCGCTGCCGTCACCGGTCCGGCTGAGGTCGAGGTCATTCTCGACCAGACCCCGTTCTACGCGGAGATGGGCGGTCAGCAGCCCGATCACGGAACCCTCACGTCCGCCGGTGCAACGGTGAACGTCACCGATGTGCAGGCGCCGATCAAGGGCCTGACGGTGCATCGTGGCACACTCGGCGAGGGCGAACTGGCGATCGACGACACCGTCGTGGCCGCGATCGATACCGCCCGGCGCACGGCGATCGCCCGCGCACACACGGCGACGCACATGGTGCACAAGGCGCTGCACGAGCACCTGGGGGAGCAGGCGACCCAAGCCGGTTCCGAGAATTCGCCGTCGCGGATGCGCTTCGACTTCCGTCACGGCCAGCAGATTCCCACCGACACGATGGAGGCCATCGAGGCGCGCGTGAACGAGCGCCTCACCGGCGATCTCCTCGTCACCGATCGCCAGATGCCGATCGACGAGGCCCGGGCCTCGGGCGCCATGGCGCTGTTCGGCGAGAAATATGGCGACGTCGTGCGGGTCGTCGACATCGGCGATGGCTGGTCGCGCGAGCTGTGCGCGGGCACCCACGTGCCGACGACCGGCCACATCGGGCGCATCACGGTGCTCGGCGAGTCGTCCATCGGCTCGGGCCTGCGTCGCATCGAGGCGCTCGTCGGCGACGGTGCCTACGACTATCAGGCCCGCGAACATGCCCTCGTCTCGCAGCTGTCTGGCCTCGTCGGCGTGGCGCCCGATCAGCTGGTGGCGCGCGTCGAGGCGCTCATGGACAAGCTCAAGGTCACGCAGAAGCAGATGGCCAAGCTCGCCGAGGCTCAGCTGAGCGCACAGATCCCCGCGGCTGTCGATGCGGCTGTGTCCTACGGCAGCATCCGCGCTGTCGTTCACAGTCTCGGCGAGGTCTCCGGTGCCGACGCCGTGCGCAGTTTTGCGCTGGGCGTGCGTGAGCGCTTCGGTTCGGCTGCCGGCGTTGCCGTCATCATCGGCATCGCCAAGGGCCGCCCCGTCGTCGTCGTCGCGACGACGCCCGCCGCGCGCGATGCCGGCGTGCGCGCCGGCGACCTTGTGCGCGTTGCGGCCTCCGCCATGGGTGGAGGCGGCGGCGGTAAGGACGACGTTGCACAGGGGGGCGGCAAGGATGCCTCGCGCGTGGAGGACGCCCTCGCCGCTATCCGCGACCAGCTGACGCGCGGCGGGCGGGCCTAACGTGGTGGTCGGGGTCATCGTCGGGATCGATGTGGGCAAGGCCCGCATCGGTGTGGCCCGATGTGACCCCGACGGCATCATGGCAGTGCCGGTCGCGACCGTGCGCGTTGATCAGTGGGGCAGCCACGTCGACGAGGTCGCCGAACTGATTGAGGCAGCCCGGGCTGCTCACGTTGTCATCGGCATGCCGCGCCGGCTATCCGGACAGCTGGGCGAGGCCGCGACGATGGCACTCGACTTCGCCCGCGAACTCGCCGCGGTGACCCACGCCGACATCACGATGGTCGACGAGCGGATGACGTCGGTGTCGGCACATCGCGATTTGCGCAGTGCGGGGCTGTCATCTCGACACCATCGCGCCGTCGTCGACCAGCAAGCTGCAGTTATTATGGTGGAACACACGTTGGATACCGTGCGCCGCACGGGAAGCCTCCCCGGCACCGCGCTGTCCGAGTGGTCCGACACATCACAGGAGGAAGCCAGGTGAGCGACGTCGATCCGCACAACGCCTCAGCGAAGCGCTACCCGCCGCGTCGATCGCGCAGGCGCAGCGACGCTGAGGTCGATGCGCCCTCGCAGGCCCACCGCGCTGATGGCGCGTATGAGGCAGCTGATCCGGTGACCTCCGAAACTCCCGTGACGTCATCGGACGAGGACACGCAGGTCGGTATCCCGCAGGCCGTGCCCGCCGTGGCGCACGAGCATGTCGAGTCTGAACGCCCGCACGGTGAGGCGCGTCCCGAGGGACAGCCGACGCCGAGGCGCGGTATTGATCGCAAGCGGCAGCGACGGCGTCGAACGATGATCCTCATCGCCGTTGCGGTGGCTGTCGTCGTTGCCGCGATCGCGTCGATCGGGTATCTCGGTGGGCTGCGCTCACTCGTCTCCGGTGCCGACGATTACGAGGGCCGAGGCAGCGGCGAGGTCTCGGTCACCATTCCCGAGGGCGCGACGGGTCGCGATATCGCGCAGATCCTCGCCGACGCGGACGTCGTCGCGTCGCCGCAAGCCTTCGAAAACGCCTATTCGTCGTCGTCGCTGGCCAAGGGAATCCAGGCGGGCTCCTACACACTGCGCAAGCACATGTCCGCCTCCGAAGCCCTCGCCATGCTGCTCAATCCGGCCTCGAAAGCCGACCTGACGATCACCATCCCCGAAGGCTTCACGAAGGCCCAGGTCAAGGACCGGCTCGTGAGTATCGGGCAATTCAGTGCCGACGAGGTCGACAAGGCGATGGCAAACACCCAGGCGCTGGGCATTCCCGCCGAGGCCAACGGCAACATCGAAGGGTGGCTCGCCCCCGATACCTACACGATCGGCCCGAACGAATCGGCCGAGTCGTTGCTCAAGACCATGGTTAATTTGACGATCAAGCGGCTCGATGCTGCCGGCGTCAGCCCCGCCGATCGCCAGGCTGTGCTGACGAAGGGCTCGATTATCGAGCGCGAGGTCAACAAGGACGAGTACTACCCCATGGTTGCCCGCGTCGTCGAGAACCGGTTGAGCGACAACCCCGAGACGCACGGGCTGTTGCAGATGGACTCGACGGTGCTCTATGGCTTGGGCAAGACCGGCGGCATCCCCTCGCGCGACGATCTCGCGAAGGACACCCCGTACAACACGTACCTACACAAGGGACTCCCCCAGCCCGATCGGCGCCGTCGGCGAAAAGGCGATCGCCGCCGTCATGAAGCCGAGTGCGGGCAACTGGATGTACTACGTGACGGTGAATCTCGAGACCGGTGAGACGAAGTTTGCCTCGACCCTGGACGAGCAGACGAAGAACACCGAAGAGCTCAAGCGCTATTGCAGCTCTCACCCGGACGTGTGCTGATGACCTATGCCGCCGTCGTCGGTGATCCCGTCGACCACTCGCTCTCACCGCTGCTTCACCGCGCCGCGTATGCGCACCTCGGCCTCGACTGGGACTACCGGCGGATGCGTGTGCGCGCGGGCGAGATCGCTCGCGTGCTCGCCGACCTCGACGGGGACTGCGTGGGGTTGAGCGTGACGATGCCGCACAAGCAGGACCTCGCGGCTCACCTCGATCACGTTGACGGCTTGGCGCAGGCCACGGGGGCTATCAACACCGTCGTGTCGAGCGCGGGAATGCTCGCGGGCTTCAACACGGACGTCTACGGGATCGTCGAGGCCGTGCGCGCTCAAGTGGGGGAGCGGACGTGGCCGCGCGTATGCATTCTCGGTGCCGGCGCAACCGCGGCGTCGGCGATGGCCGCGGCGATTCAGCTGGGATGTCGCGACCTCAGCCTCGTCGCGCGGGCGTTTTCCGGACCCAAGCGCGCGGCTGCCGCCGCACACCGCCTGGGGGTTCACCCCACCCTCTTTCCCCTCGCTCACGCGGACACGGCGCAGCGTGCGCTCGCGCAGGCCGATCTCGTTATCTCCACGCTGCCGGGCGAGGCGGCCGCGCCGATCGCCTCGCAGGTGAAACTCCGTCCCGACACGGTCGTCCTCGACGTGTCGTACGCACCGCGCCCGACTCCATGGGAACGCGCGTGTGCCGAGGCCGGGGCGACAGCGCTGTCCGGTCTCCACATGCTGATTCACCAGGCGCTCATGCAGGTTCAGCTGTTCAGCTCGCGTCAGGTCTCACCCGAGATCCTTTATGGCGCGCTCGAGGAGGCGGGGATCACGCCATGATGGGGATGCAGGTGCTTGCGGGCATCATCGTCGGTGGCTGCGCGCTCGCCTATGCGCTGGGTCCGGGGTATCGCGCCCAGCGCATCTACGGTAAACGGTTCTCCCATGAGCCGACCTGGTGGGACGGACGCGCGGCGATCGCCGTGCTTACTCTCGCCATTGGCGCGGTCTGTCTCGCCGGCACGTGGGGGAGCGCGAACGTCGTTCTCACGCTTCCGGTGCTCATTTTCGGCCCAACACTGGCTCATCGATCTCGCTGTGCACCGTCTTCCCAACGCCATTAACCTCGCGTTCGCCGTGGCCACCGTCGCGGCCGTTATCGTCGCAAGCGCGCTCGACGGTGACGCCACGCGGCTCGTGCGCATGGTGTGCGCGGGCGCGCTGTTCGGCCTGCTGTTTTTGCTCTCCAACTTCGTGCGTGGGGGCTTTGGGATGGGCGACGTCAAGCTCGCCCCCTCGGCCTTCGGCATGGCGGCGGCGGCCTCGCTAACAGGTCTGGGCATCATGACGATCGTGACCTTCGTCGGTGCCGGCCTCGCCGCGCTCATCCTCGTCGGCCTCAAGCGCGCGACGATGTCGTCGGCGCTGCCCATGGGACCGTGGATCATCCCCGGCCTCGTCGCGGCCATCGCGGCGTCGTGAGCTGTCCGAATGGGAGCGACGGCAGCGACGAGCCGGTGAACGTGGGACACTGACTAACATGCGTTGGCTCACAGCTGGTGAATCTCATGGCCCCGCCCTCCTCGGCATTTTGGATGGGATGCCCTCCGGCGTCACCTTGACCACCGACATGGTGCGCGCGGCACTGGCCCGGCGTCGCCTCGGCCATGGTCGTGGTGCTCGCCAGAAGTTCGAGCGCGACGAGGTCACCCTGAGCGGCGGGGTACGCCACGGCGTGACGACGGGTGCCCCGATCGGGATGACCATCGCGAACTCGGAATGGCCGAAGTGGGAGGTCGTCATGAGCGCCGACCCGGTCGCCCCCGAGGACCTGCTCATCGATGCTGGCACGGGCGATGAGCGCGAGATCGCCCGGAACAAGAGGCTGACGAAGCCCCGCCCCGGGCACGCGGATCTCGCCGGCATGCTCGCCTACGACCACACCGACGCCCGCAACGTCCTCGAGCGCGCCTCGGCGCGGGAGACGGCCATGCGCGTGGGACTCGGCGCGTGCGCTCGGGCCTTCCTCACCCAGGCCGCGGGTATCGAGATTGTTTCCCACGTCGTCGCGATCGGCTCCGTCACGTCGGCCGCGCCGTGTCCACGCCCCGCTGACGCCGAGGCCCTCGACGCCAGCCCCGTGCGCTGCCTCGACGAGGAGACGCAGCGCCAGATGATCGCCGCAATCGATGACGCCCGCTCGAGCGGCGACACGATCGGCGGCGTCGCCGAGGTCGTCGCCTACGGCGTCCCCATCGGACTGGGGACGCACACGCAATATGACCGTCGCCTCGACACCCGCCTGGCCGGTGCGCTCATGTCGATTCCCTCGGTCAAGGCCGTCGAAATCGGCGACGGATTTGCCCAGTCGCGCACGCCTGGCTCACGCGCCCATGATGAGATTGTCCCGGGCCCCGACGGCCTCGAGCGCACGTCCAATCACGCCGGCGGCATCGAGGGGGGCATGAGCAGCGGCGGCCCCGTGCGCGTGCGTTGCGCCTTCAAACCTATTTCCACGGTGCCGCACGCGCTGGCGACGGTAGACCTCGACACCGGCGAGGCGGCGCGCGCGCGCTTCACCAGCGCTCCGATGCGTGCGCGGTCGTTCCCGGCGCGGTCGTCGCGGAGTACCAGGTCGCCCTCACGCTCGCAGCCGCGCTGCTTGACCACGTCGGCGGCTATTCGTTGGCTCAGGTCAGTGACAATCTCGAGGCCTACCGTGCTCGCTTAGGAGAACGCTCATGAGTGCCCCAACCCACAGTCTCCCTGAGGAATTCTTCCCGCTCGTTCTCGTCGGCCTGCCCGGTGCCGGGAAGACGACGGTGGCGCGCGAGCTGTCGCGCCTGGTCGGGGGAGCCGGCTGCGATCTCGATTCCGAGATCAAGCGCCGGACCCGGATGACGATCCCCGAGATCTTCCGCACCCGCGGCGAAGAGGGCTTCCGCGACATCGAGACCGAGACGCTGCACCACGCCCTCGCCGTCACGCGCGGCGTCATCGCGCTCGGTGGCGGCGCGCTGGAGAGGCGACGCAACCGCGACCTGCTGCGCGGACGCGTCGTCATCTACCTACAGGTCAGTCCCGAGCAGGCCGCAAAACGTGTCGCCGGCGAGAAGGGCGCGCGCCCGCTGCTCGAGCGCGAGGACGCGAGTGTCGAGCAGGTTCTTCTCGAGCTCTTTGCGCGCCGCGAGCGCTACTACACGGAGGTCTCGACGCTGTCGGTGCGCACGGATTCGCTGACTCCGGCCGAGATTGCCGCCCGCTGCGTCGACAAGCTCGACGACCTGTCTCGCTCCGCCGAGGGGCGCCGCATCGCGGCCTCGGGGATGGGCGCGACGGTGAGGATTCGAGTCGGCGGAGAGGCGCCTTACCGCGTGAGTGTCGGGCACGGGCTCGCCAGCGAGGTCGTCTCGTCGCTGCGTCCCGAGACCCGTCGGGTCCTCCTCATTCACCCCGAGGCGCTGCGTGAGGAGGCGGAAAGCTTGCGGGCGAGTCTGAGCGATGCCCGTCTCAGCGTCATCTCGCACACGCATCCCGAGGGTGAGGGCGCAAAAGACATTGCCGTCGTTGCCTCATGCTGGGATGCCCTCGGGCGCCACCACGTGACCCGGCGTGACGCCGTCGTGGCTCTGGGCGGCGGGGCGAGCACCGACATGGGGGGATTCGTCGCGGCGACGTGGATGCGTGGTATCGACGTCGTCCAGGTGCCGACGACGACACTCGGAATGGTGGATGCCGCGGTCGGGGGAAAGACCGGCATCAACACGCCCCAGGGGAAAAACCTCGTGGGGGCGTTCTATCCGCCGCGCGCCGTCATCGCTGACCTCGACTATCTGCGCACGCTGCCGCTGGACGAGCACCGCTCTGGACTCGCCGAGGTCATCAAGTGTGGCTTCCTCGCGGATCCGGCGATCGTGCGCACCGTTAAGGCAGCGCCCGAAGCCTGCCTCGATCCGACGACGGCGGAACTCGCCGACCTCGTCGAACGTGCTATTCGCGTCAAGGCTGACGTCGTGACCGACGACCTGAAGGAGGCGGGACGGCGCGAGCACCTCAATCTCGGGCACACGTTCGCTCACGCGATTGAATGGGCCGAGGATTACCGCGTCCGCCACGGTGACGCTGTCGCCCAGGGCATGGTGTATGCCGCACACGTCGCTCGCCTGGCGGGCATCGGCCCGGATAACCTCGTCGAGGAGACGATCGGTGTGCTCGAGGCCGTGGGGTTGCCGACGAGCTATCGCGGTTCCGATGCCGACACCCTCATCGGGGCGATGTTCTCCGATAAGAAGGTCCGCTCGGATCGGCTACGCTTCGTGTTGCTGCGTGAGTGGCAGCGCCCTGACGTCGTCGCCATTGACGATCTCGACCTGTTGATCGAGGCCGCCAGGCGTGTGGGAGTGCGCGCGTGAGTCCCGACCTCATCATTCTCGGGTTGCCAGGGTCGGGAAAGACGACACTCGCTGAAGAGGTCGCGCGCGCCAGCGGCTTGGCCGTCACCGACACTGACGACCTCGTCTCTCAGGCCACGGGAATGCCGGCGCACGACTACCTGTTTGCCCACGGACAGGAGGCTTTCGACCGGGCCGAGGACGAGGCGCTGCGCGACGCGCTGGCGCGCCGGGGAATTGTCGTCGTCGGGGGAGGGGCCACCGACCGCGAGGAGAATGTTGCCGCCATCTCGGCGCTGCGCGCCACCGGCGTCCCGGTTGTCGTCACCCAGGCGGATCCCGCCGCTCTCGTCGCCCGCCTGGGCCTCAATGCTCCGCGCCCCGTTGGCATGGGCGCGCCGCGGCGATGGATCCGCGAATGGAGCGAGCAACGCCATGCAGTGTGGGCGAGTTTTGATCCTCTCCTCGTCTCGACGTCGAATCCGGCGGGTCCCGATATTGCGCCGGTCCTCGAGGCGCTCGCGAGCCGCGGATTTTCGCCACGCTGTGCCCGGGACTAGACTCTCGGGTGGACTACTGAGACCTACCCCGACGCAAGGAGACGCCCGTGGCGACAACGAACGACTTGAAGAACGGCATGATTCTCAAGCTGGACAACCAGCTGTGGCAGGTCGTCGAGTTCCAGCACGTCAAGCCCGGCAAGGGGCCGGCGTTCGTGCGCACGAAGATCAAGAACGTGCTGTCGGGCAAGACCGTTGACAAGACGTTCAACGCCGGTGTGAAGGTGGAGACGGCGACGGTGGATCGCCGAGACATGACCTACCTGTACAACGACGGCGAAGACTTCGTCTTCATGGACGTTGAGGACTACGAGCAGATCACGGTCTCGCGCGCCGTCGTTGGCGACCAGGCTCACTTCATGCTGGAGAACCAGAACGTCATCATCGGGTTCAACGAGGGCAACGTGTTGTTTGTCGAGTTGCCGGCTTCTGTCGTCCTCGAGATCACCTACACCGAGCCGGGTCTGCAGGGTGACCGCTCGAACGCCGGCACGAAGCCGGCGACGCTCGAGACGGGCTTCGAGATCCAGGTTCCGCTCTTCCTCAACCAGGGTGAAAAGATCAAGGTCGACACCCGCACGGGTGCCTACATCAGCCGGGTCAAGGACTAATGGCAAAGCGGCAGCGACTGACGGCGCGCACGCGGGCCCGCTCGCGCGCCGTCGACACGCTGTTTGAGGCCGAGGTGCGCGGTTTCGGGAGCGATCCCGAATCGCTGCGCGGCCTGGCCAACAAACGGCGCGAAATCACCACCCAACAGACTCCGCTTCCCGATTACGCCTTCACGATCGTCACCGGCGTCGCGGACGCGATCGATGTGATTGACGACGCAATTGCCACGCACTCGCATCGGTGGTCGCTCGACCGGATGGCGCGCACCGATCTGGCGATCATGCGCGTGGCGACCTGGGAAATCCTGTGCAATGACGACGTGCCCGACACGGTGGCGATTAACGAGGCACTGACGATCACGCGCGCGATCTCCACCGCGAAATCGCCGGGATTCGTCAACGCGATCCTCGACGCCATTCGGCGATCGAAGTACACTGAAGACGTCGCCTCGCCGGCCTCCACGGCGCACGAGGCCGATGACGCGGACACCGACGCGGTGTCCTGACCACAACTTCATAGACCCACATATTCCTTTAAGTCCGTCCAGTGAGGCGGGGAAGGAGGCGATCAGTGGCTGAGTCCATCACCGCTGACGACCTTGTGGCTGCCGGCAAACAAGTGCTGGCCGCCGATGACATCGACCGATCGCTCACGCGCCTGTCTTACGAGATCATCGAAAAGACCGGCGGCGGTGACGATGTGGTGATTCTCGGTATTCCCACCCGCGGTGTTCACGTGGGCGCCCGAATCGTTGAGAAGCTGTCTCAGCAGGGCGCGAACGTGGCCGCGGGTGTTTTGGATATCACGATGTATCGCGACGACCTCGATCGCCAGCCGACGCGCACCCCGCACCCGACCTCGATTCCCGCGTGTGGGGTCGATTCCAAGACCGTCGTCCTCGTCGACGACGTTCTCTATTCGGGACGAACGATTCGCGCTGCCCTCGAGGCGCTGTCCGATCTCGGACGTCCGGCAGCCGTCCAGCTCGCTGTGCTCGTCGATCGCGGTCACCGTCAATTGCCGATCCGCCCGGACTATGTGGGGAAGAACCTTCCCACCTCGCGCAGCGAGGCCGTCAGCGTGCTGCTGAAGGAAACCGATGGTGTGGATGCCGTTGTCATTGGGAAGGGGAAGTAACTGTGCGTCATCTCATCGATATTGCCGACCTGTCGGTCTCGGAAGCGCTCCAGCTGCTGGACACGGCCGAGGCCATGGCGGCCACCCAGCGCCGCCGCGTGAAGAAGCTGCCGACGCTGCGTGGCAAGACCGTCGTCAACCTGTTCTTCGAAGACTCCACCCGCACGCGTCTGTCGTTCGAGGCCGCGGCCAAGCGGTTGTCGGCCGACGTCATCAACTTCTCGGCTAAGGGCTCGTCCCTGTCGAAGGGGGAGTCGCTGAAAGACACGGCGCTAACGCTTGGAGCCATGGGCGCCGACGGCATCGTCGTGCGCCACTCGGCATCGGGCGCGGCCTACCGCCTCGCCCACGCCGGCTGGCTCGACGTGCCCGTCCTCAACGCGGGCGACGGCACGCACCAGCACCCGACCCAGGCCCTCCTCGACGCCATGACGCTGCGCCGCTACTACCGCGGCGACGGCGAACCGGCTGAGCCCGGTAAGACCCTCAAGGACGCCCACGTCGTCATCGTCGGTGACGTCCTCCACTCGCGCGTGGCACGCTCGAACGTCGACCTGTTGACGATGCTCGGCGCCCACGTGACCTTTGTGGCGCCGCCGACGCTGCTGCCCGTCGGCATCGACGAGTGGGACTGCGACGTCGTCTTCGACTTCGACGAAGCCCTCAAGTGCGAACCCGACGCCGTCATGATGCTGCGGGTCCAGCGCGAGCGCATGAGCGCGGCGGGAGGGGGATTCTTCCCCTCGCCCGAGGAATATCACCGCTCTTATGCCCTGGATCACCGACGCTTCACCATGCTCAAGCCCGAGGCCGTCATCATGCACCCGGGGCCGATGAACCGCGGTCTCGAGATCTGCGCCGAGGCCGCCGATTCGCCGCGCTCGGTGATCGTCGAACAGGTCGCGAACGGCGTCAACGTCCGCATGGCCGCGCTCTATCTGCTGCTCGCTGGGGAGGGAACCACCAATGACTAACCTGTTCATCACCAACGCTCGCGTCCTCGGACAGGATCCGACGTCGATCGCCATCGAGAACGGCACGATTACTGCGGTTGGCCCCGATGCCACGGCCCCGGCCGGCGCCCGCGTCATCGACGCCAATGGGCTCATCGCCCTGCCCGGTCTCGTCGATCTGCACACGCACCTGCGTGAACCGGGGCAAGAGGATGCCGAAACCGTCGAGTCGGGCACCCGTGCCGCGGCCGCCGGCGGTTACACGTGTGTGCACGCGATGGCGAACACGAATCCCGTCGCCGACAACGCTTCGGTCGTCGAACAGGTCGCGCACCTGGGCGCTAAGGCCGGGTGGGTCGAGGTCCGTCCCGTCGGCGCCGTATCGGAAAACCTTGAGGGCAAGCACCTGTCGGCCATGGGCGCGATGGCTCAGTCCCAGGCGCACGTCCGGGTGTTTTCCGACGACGGCAAGTGCGTGTGGGACCCGGTCCTCATGCGCCGCGCCCTCGAATACGTTCGCTCCTTCGATGGGGTCGTGGCCCAGCACGCCCAGGACCCGCGGCTGACAGACGGGGCACAAATGAACGAATCGCCGCTGTCTGGCCGGCTTGGCCTGGCGGGATGGCCGGCGGTCGCCGAGGAATCGATCATCGCCCGCGACCTCCAGCTCGCCCAGCACGTCGGCTCGCGCCTGCACGTGTGCCACCTCTCGACCGCCGGCTCGGTCGACCTCGTGCGGTGGGCGAAGAAGCGCGGCATCAATGTCACGGCCGAGGTCACCCCGCATCACCTGTACTTCACCGAGGACCAGGCGACGAGCTACGATCCCCGCTTCAAGGTCAACCCGCCGCTGCGCCGACGCGAGGACGTCGAGGCCGTGCGCGAGGGCCTCGTTGACGGCACGATCGATATCGTCGCGACCGACCACGCCCCGCACCCGCTGGAGTCGAAGGACTGCGAGTGGCAGGTCGGCGCGTTTGGCATGACGGGCCTCGAGACGGCGCTGAGCGTCGTCATCGAGACGATGGTGACGCCGGGCAAGATGTGCTGGGCTGACGTTGCCCGCGTCATGTCCTCGGCACCGGCGCGCATCGGTCGCGTCGCCGGCCAGGGTCAGCCCATCGAGGCCGGCTCGGTTGCAAACTTGACGCTCATCGACCCCGAGACGAGGCGCGATATCACGCTGGACAACCAGGTCTCGGCCTCGACGAACACGCCGTGGGTCGGCCGCAGCCTGCCCGGCTCGGTTGAGTGGACGATCTACGCTGGACGCGTCACCGTCGCCGAGGGCGAGCTCCAGCAGGGCGACCATGAGTGAGGACTGCGCCCTCATCGTCTGCGAGGACGGCTACGTGCTGCCCGGGCGCGCCTGGGGTGCGCGCGGGCGCACGGTCGGCGAGGCGGTGTTCTCGACGGGCATGACGGGGTACCAGGAGACCCTCACCGACCCGTCCTATCGCCGCCAAATCGTCGTCCAGACGGCCCCGCACATCGGAAACACGGGCATTAACGACGAGGATAGCGAGTCGCGTCAGGTGTGGGTCGCGGGCTACGTCGTGCGCGACCCCTCTCCGCGGGCGTCGAACTGGCGGACGTCGGGCGAGCTCGAGGAACTGCTACGCGACCAGGGCATCGTCGGTATACGCGACGTCGACACGCGCGCCCTCACGCGACACCTGCGCGAGGTCGGCTCGCTGCGCGCCGGCATCTTCTCGGGCGACGCCCTGCCCGAGGGGGCCAACCAGTGGCCCGTGCCCGGCTACGTCACCGACGTCCTCGTCTCGCTCGTCACCCAGGTGCCGCCGATGGTGGGAACCGCGCTGGTCCACGAGGTCTCGACCGATCAGTCCTACACGATCGAACCGACCGAGATGGAGCCGCGCGCGACGATCGTCGCCCTGGATTTGGGAATGAAGGCGGGCAGCCCGCGTTGCCTGGCCGAGCGCGGCGGGCGCGTCCACGTGTTGCCCGCGTCGGCGAGCCTCGATGACGTCCTCAGCTATCGCCCCGACGGCGTGTTCCTCTCCAACGGCCCGGGCGATCCCGAGACGGCCACCCACGAGGTCGATCTGGCTCGGGCGCTGCTCACCCGGCGTATCCCCGTGTTCGGCATCTGCCTGGGACATCAAATCCTCGGACGCGCGCTGGGATTTGGCACGTACAAGCTCGCCTACGGTCATCGCGGCGTCAATCAGCCGGTGAAGGACCTCACGAGCGGCCGCATCGACATCACGGCGCACAACCACGGCTTCGCCGTCGACATGCCACTCGACGGGGCTTGCCAGGCGCCGGCCGATGCCGATTTCGGCCGCGTCGAGGCGTCTCACGTCAGTCTCAACGACGGCGTCGTTGAGGGCATCCGCTGCCTCGACGTTCCGGCACTGTCCGTGCAGTTCCACCCAGAAGCCGCTGCTGGCCCCCATGACGGGGGCTATCTTTTTGATCGCTTCTTCGCGTTGATGGAGACTCACCGTGCCTAAGCGCACCGATATTTCATCTGTTCTTGTTATCGGGTCCGGACCTATCGTCATCGGTCAGGCCTGCGAATTTGACTATTCGGGTTCTCAGGCGTGCCGCGTCCTGAAATCCGAGGGCATTCGCGTCATCTTGGTCAATTCCAATCCGGCGACGATCATGACCGATCCCGACCTCGCCGACGCCACCTACATCGAACCGCTGACCCCGCAAACGGTCGAGCGCATCATCGCCAAGGAACGGCCCGATGCGCTGTTGCCGACGCTGGGCGGGCAGACCGCCCTCAACATCGCCATCGCCCTGTCGGAATCGGGCGCGCTGGAGCGATGGGGAGTCGAACTCATCGGCGCCTCGGCCGATGCGATCACCGCGGGGGAGGACCGCGAGGCGTTTAAGCGCATTGTCGAAAAATGCGGTGCTGAGGTGGCGCGTTCGCGCATTGCCCACTCGCTTGAGGACTGTCATGAGGCGGCCGCTGAGTTGGGTTACCCGCTCGTCGTGCGCCCCTCGTTCACCATGGGCGGGCAGGGGTCGGGGATCGCCTACACGCCCGCCGACCTCGACCGCATCGCCGGGGAAGGCATTCACGACTCCATCACGTCCGAGGTGCTGCTCGAGGAAGCCATCATCGGGTGGAAGGAGTACGAGCTCGAGATCATGCGCGACCGCGCCGACAACGTCGTCGTGGTGTGCTCGATCGAGAACATCGACCCGGTGGGCGTCCACACGGGCGACTCCATCACCGTCGCCCCGGCGCTGACGCTGACGGATCGCGAGCTCCAGCGCCTGCGCGATATCGGCATCGCGGTCATCCGCGAGGTCGGCGTCGACACCGGCGGCTGTAACATCCAGTTCGCCGTCGAGCCGAGCTCGGGCCGGGTCATCGTCATCGAGATGAACCCGCGCGTCTCGCGCTCGTCGGCGCTGGCGTCGAAGGCGACGGGCTTTCCGATTGCCAAGCTGGCAGCGCGGCTCGCCCTGGGATACACCCTCGACGAGATTCCCAACGACATTACGCATTCGACCCCAGCCTCGTTTGAACCCGCCCTCGACTACATCGTCGTCAAGGCGCCGCGCTTCGCCTTCGAGAAGTTCCCGCAGGCCGATCCGCGCCTGACGACGTCGATGAAGTCGGTCGGCGAAGCCATGGCGATCGGGCGTAACTTCACCGAGGCCCTGTGCAAGGCCCTGGGCTCTCTGGACAAGCCGGCAGCCCAGCTGCATTGGCGCGGTGAGGTTCCCGACGAGGCCGAGGTGGCGGAATTACTCAAGCGCGCCGCGGTTCCCACCGAGTACCGCCTCGTCGACGTCCAACAGGCGCTGCGTGGGGGCGCGAGCGTCGAGCAGGTCTACGAGGCGACCCGCATCGATCCGTGGTTCCTCGATCAGATCTGCCTGCTCAACGATCTCGCTTCCGAGATCGCCGACGCCGAGGCGCTGGATGCCGACCTGCTGCGGCGGGCTAAGCGGCTGGGATTTCTCGACGACCAGATTGCCGAGATCCGCGGCATTTCGGCCGACGCGGTGGCCGAGGTGCGCCGCGCTTTCGGGCTGCACCCGGTCTACAAGTGCGTCGACACGTGCGCCGGGGAATTCGCCGCCGACACGCCGTATCACTACTCGACCTACGACATCGAGACCGAAGTACGCGAGCGCTCGCGCCCGGCGATCATCATCCTGGGATCGGGGCCGAACAGGATCGGGCAGGGGATCGAATTCGACTACTCGTGCGTGCACGCGACGCAGGAGCTGCGCGCGGACTACGACACGATCATGGTCAACTGCAATCCCGAGACGGTCTCGACCGACTACGACATCTCGACCCGACTGTATTTCGAGCCGCTGACGTTTGAACACGTCATGGAGATCTACCGGGCGGAGTCGCGCGCCGGCGAGGTCTCGGGCGTTCTTGTTCAGCTGGGTGGGCAAACCCCGCTCGCCCTGGCCGCGCGCCTGGAGGCCGCCGGGGTGAGAATCCTCGGGACCCCGCCGGCGGCCATCGCCGCCGCGGAAGACCGCGAGCTGTTCGGGGCCGTGTTGGACGCCGCCGGATTGGCCAGCCCGGCCCACGCCACGGCGCTCTCGCCCAGCGAGGCGCTGGAGAAGGCCGAGCAGGTCGGTTACCCGATCCTCGTGCGTCCATCCTTCGTCCTTGGTGGACGCGGGATGGAAATCATCGATAACCGGGCGGGGCTTGCCGACTACGTGGAGCGCCACCAGTGGGGCAGCGCGATGAACGGGCCGCTCCTCATCGACCGCTTCCTCGACGATGCCATTGAAATTGACGTCGACGCCCTCTACGACGGCCACGAGCTGTTCATGGGCGGGGTCATGGAGCACATCGAGGCCTGCGGCATCCACTCGGGCGACTCCGCCTGCGTGTTGCCGCCGATGTCGCTGTCGGTGAAGATTCTCCACGAGATCCGCGAGGCGACCGAAGCGATCGCGCGCGGGGTCGGCGTGCGCGGACTCGTCAACATTCAGTTTGCCCTGGCTGGCAACCGGCTTGTCATCATCGAAGCCAATCCCCGCGCCTCACGCACGGTGCCGTTCGTCTCCAAGGCCCAGGGATGGACGCTGGCGCGGGCGGCCGCGCGCATCATGACGGGGACGACCATTGCTGAGCTCAAGGCTCGCGGTATGCTGCCCGAACTCGACGCCGTCGAGGGCGAAGAACCCGACACGGTTGCTGTCAAGGAGGCGGTCCTGCCGTTCTCGCGGTTCCTCACCCGCGCCGGTCGCGCGGTTGACACCGTGCTCGGCCCGGAAATGCGCTCGACAGGCGAAGTCATGGGACTGGCGCGAGCCTTCCCGAAGCCTTCTCGAAGTCCCAGGTGGGAGCCGGCAGCGCGCTGCCACACGGGGGAGTGGCCTTCGTTTCGGTCGCGGATCGCGACAAGCGTGGCCTGGCACTGCCCGTGTCACGGCTCGTCGAGCTGGGATTCACCATCGTCGCCACGTCGGGAACCGCGCGGATCCTGCGCCGCGCCGGCATCGCCGTCACCGTCGTCGCCAAGGCGAGTGAGGCGGGGGAAACCGAGGGCGAGACCATCGTCGACCTCATCGAGTCTCGTGCCGTCGATCTCGTCGTCAATACGACGGATTCCTCGAGCACGCGTCGCGACGGCTACGTCTTGCGCGCCGCAGCCGTCGCCTCGGCCATTCCGCTCGTCCAAACGATGGCTGAGCTACAGGCGTCGGTCCAGGCGATCGAGGCACAGGCCCGCGGCGACTTCGAGGTATACCCGATCCAGTCCGTCCCCATGCGTGAAAGGACAGCGTAAATCGTGAGTTATGGAGTTCGTCTCGACGAAGCCCAACGACGATACGGCCACGTATGCGTCGGCATCGATCCGCATCCCGGATTGCTTGACTCGTGGGGTCTGCCTCGTTCGGCGGAGGGCGTTCGTGCCTTCGGGCTGCGCGTCATCGACGCGCTTGAGGGCCACATCGGGGTCGTCAAGCCGCAGTCGGCGCTGTTCGAGGAATACGGCTCGGCCGGTATCGCCGCCCTCGAAGACGTGCTGGCCCACGCCCGCGACGCCGGGATCCTCACGATTCTCGACGTCAAGCGCGGCGACATCGGCTCGACGATGGCGGCGTATGCGCGTGCTTATCTGTGCGATGATTCCCCCCTGCGCGCCGACGCCATCACGATCTCGCCCTACCTCGGCTTCGGTTCGCTCGCCCCGGCGATCGATCTGGCCGCTCAGACGGGGCGAGGAGTCTATGTCCTCACCCTGACGTCGAATCTCGAGGCGGTGACCCTTCAGCACGCCACCACCGCGGCCGGGCGCGCGGTAGCGCGCGATATCGCCGAGGAAGCGGCTGCCCGCAATGCGGACGCCCGTGAGAAACATCACCTCGGTCACGTTGGTCTCGTCGTCGGCGCGACCACGGGATCGGCCGTGAACGCGTGCGGAATCGACCTGGCGGCGGTGAACGGATCGTTGCTGGCACCCGGTCTGGGCGCCCAGGGCGCGGGGCCGGCGCAGGTCAGGGAAGTCTTCGCCGATGCTCTGGCGAACGTCCTCGCGTCATCGTCGCGGGGAGTCCTCCGCGCGGGTCCAGACGCGACCTCGCTGCGTGACGCCGCGAAGCAGACGGTGGAGGAGGTCGAAGACCTCATCGCCTAAACTGCCCGCGACTTGTCGCCGGCTCCGTTCCTCCCGCGATTCGTCATAATCTTATTCATTAGCTCGATTCCTACGAACAAAGGAAGTTTTGGGTCATGGACGTGCCCTCCCTCACCCCCCAACAACGTGCCGCCGCCCTCGAAAAGGCCGCTCAGGCCCGCCGCGAACGCGCCGATGTCAAGGCGCGCCTGAAGCGCCGCGAGCTGACCCTGGCCCAAGTCATTGAGATGGCCGAGTCCCAGCCGGCGATCGCGAAGATGCCAGTCTTTTCCCTGCTGAAGGCGCTGCCGCGCGTCGGCACGACCACGGCTCGCGAGATCATGGACGAGATCGGCATCTCCGAGGCTCGCCGAATTCGGGGGCTAGGCGAGCACCAGCGCGCGGAGCTGCTCCGGCGCTTCTCCCACTAGGACGTCGGGGCATCCGCGACGCCCGTGGCACACTAGGCCCATGACTAGTCCCACCAACGCGAAGCTCGTCGTCCTCGCCGGTCCGTCGGGAGTCGGCAAAGGAACCGTTGTCCGGCGTCTGCGCGAGCTCCATCCCGACGTCTACGTCTCGGTGTCCGTGACGACGCGTCCACCCCGCCCCGGCGAGGTGGAGGGGCGCGACTACTTCTTCATCAGTGCCGACCGCTTCGATTCCCTCATCGAATCGGACGGGCTGCTGGAGTGGGCGCTCGTGCACGGAGTCCACCGTTATGGAACGCCCGCCGAGCCGGTGTGCGAGCAGTTGGAGGCCGGGCATTCGGTGCTCGTCGAAATTGATCTGGCCGGTGCCCGCCAAGTTCGTGCGGCTCGCCCCGACGCGGTGACGGTGTTCCTCGAGCCGCCGAGCATCGATGAGCTCATTCGTCGGCTCGTCGGGCGGGCGACCGAGTCGCAGGAGGAAGTCGATCGTCGCCTGCTCACGGCCAGGCGCGAAATGGCCTCACGGAGCGAATTCGACCACGTCATTCGCAACATCGACGTCGACCAGGCGGCACGCGAACTGGCCGCGATCCTCGGTCTGGACTAGTATCGAGCCGATTGACGAGTGTAAAGAGAGGTCTCATGTCCGGCATCACCGCCCAGCCCGTGGGAATCACGAATCCCCCGATCGACGATTTGTTGACCCACGTCGAGTCCAAGTACGCGCTCGTCGTGTTTGCTGCGCGCCGCGCCCGCCAAATCAACACCTACAACCAGCAGATCTCCGACGGCATGTTCACGACGCCGGGTCCGCTCGTCGAGTCCAGCCCGGACGAGAAGCCGATTTCCATTGCCCTGCGTGAGGTCAACGAGGGGCTGCTCACCATGGACATGACCCCGAAGACCGCCGAGACCGACTGAGTCTCATGGCCCGCATCATCGTCGGCGTCACCGGCGGGATCGCCGCCTATAAGGCGACGGCCGTGGTGCGCGGCCTCATCGCAGCGGGTCACGACGTTCACGTCATCCCAACCCCGGCCGCTCTGCGGATGGTTGGTGCCCCCACGTGGGAGGCGCTGATCGGACGCCCGGTAGCGACCGGGGTTTTCGATCACCCGGCCGAGGTCTCCCACGTCACCGGCGTGCGCGGCATCGATCTCATCGTCGTCGCACCCGCGACGGCAAATACCCTGGCCAAGGCCGCGGCCGGAATCGCCGACAACCTGTTGACGTCGACGCTGCTGGCAGCTACGGCCCCCGTCATGATGTTTCCGGCCATGCATACGGGCATGTGGGAACACCCGGCCACGCAGGCGAATGTCGCGACACTGCGCCGGCGCGGCGTCGACGTCGTCGATCCCGATATCGGCGCGTTGTCGTCGGGGGATCGCGGCGCCGGTCGGCTTCCGGATCCCGAAGCCATCGTCGCTCGCGTGTGCGCACGCGTCGAGGCCGCGGCCGGCCCCCAGCGGTTGCGAGGGAAGCGGGTCGTCGTGAGCGCCGGTGGAACCCGCGAGCCGCTCGATCCCGTCCGCTTCATCGGCAATCGCTCCAGCGGCATCTTTGGCTGCGAGATCGCCCGGGCGGCACTGGCGGAGGGCGCCGAGGTGTGCCTCGTTGCGGCTCACATCGATTCCGCTCGCTATCCTCACGGGGTGAGCGTCGTCGAGGCGGGCACGGCCGCCGAGATGGAACGCGCCATGCGTGCTGCCTCGCGCGAGGCAGACGTCGTCGTCATGTGCGCGGCTGTCGCCGACTATCGACCCGAGACCACCTCGTCGACCAAGCTCAAGAAAGAGGGCACACGCTCGACCCGACTGACGCTGACGTTAGAGGCGACGCCGGATATTCTGCGCGGCCTCGTCCGCGAGCGTCGCGCGGGTCAGTTCATCGTCGGCTTTGCCGCCGAAACGGGCGACGATCGCAGCGTGCTCGAGCTTGGCCAGGCCAAGGCGAGGCGCAAGGGCGCGGATCTGTTGGCGATCAATCACGTCGGGGCAGACGCGGGCTTTGGCGACGTCGATAGCCGGATCGTGCTGGTCGATTCTCGCGGCGAGGTCGTGGCGGAATTGGCCGGATCGAAGCCGCAACTCGCGCGTGATCTCGTCGCCCACATTGCCCACTGCCTGTCCTAGCCCCATCGGGTGTCGGGCGGGTTAAATGGAGTTATGAGCGCTTCTCGTGATCAGCTTGCCCTGTGGGCGCCGACGCACGCGCAGCGCACGATTGACTCCGACGTCGCCGATCCCGTGGCGCGGGTGCTGTTGGATCGCTCGGAACCGCACCTCGATCACCCGTTCGACTACCTCGTGCCCGCGAAGCTGGCGGAGCGTGCTCAGCCGGGGCGGCGCGCCCGGGTGCGGTTGGCGGGAAAACTTGTCGATGCGTGGATTCTCGAGCGCACCGATACGACGACGCATACGGGGACGCTGCAGCCGCTCTCGAGCGTGTCGCATACGGTGAGTGTGCTGACTGAGCAGATCTATGAGGTTGCTCGCGAGGTGGCGCATCGCTATGCCGGGGTGACGGCCGAGGTCCTCGCCCAGGCGATTCCGCCGCGCCATGGCATCACCGAGGAGAAGATTCTTGAGGTCGGGCGCGAGGTGCGGTTTCCCGATCATCACCTCGGTGCCTCCGCGTGGGAAACGTGGAGGCAGGGCCAGGCCTTTCTCGCTCACCTGGCGGGCGGGGATAGCCCGCGCGCGGTATGGCAGGCTCTGCCCGGTCTCGGCGAGGCCTCGCCCGAGGCCATGATGGCCGCGGCCGTCGAGGCCTGCCTCGCATCTGGGCGCTCCGTCATCGTCATGGCGCCGACGATCGATGCTGTCGAGCGGGCGGCGCAGGCCGTGCGTGAGCGGGTCGGGCAGGGCGAGCCGGTCGAGATCCTTCATTCCCGCCTGGCACCGAGCGCACGCTACGGCGCGTTTATGCGCGCGCTGCTGGGGCAGACCCGGGTGGTGATTGGGATGCAATCGGCGGTTTATGCCCCGCTTGCCCGCCTCGGACTCATCGTCATGTGGGATGACGGCGCCGACGCGTACGCGTCGCGTCGCGCCCCCTATGTTCATGCGCGGGTGGCCGCGGTGACGCGGGCGCGTCACGCCCGCTGTGGCCTCCTCATCGGTTCCTACGCGCGCACGTGCGCGTCCCAGCTGCTCGTCGAGTCGGGGTGGGCCCACCCCATCTCGCCGCCGATCGCACATGTGCGCGCCGCGACGCCCCAGGTCGACATCATCGATGACGAGTGGCGGGCTCAGCGCGGCGGCAGTGGCAAGGGACGCATTCCCGCGCGGGTTCAGGCGATCGTTCGCGAGGCCCTGCGCGCGGGTCCGGTGTTGGTTCATGTTCCGCGCGCGGGCTACATTCCCGTCATCCGCTGCGGTGAGTGCGGCGCGTCAGCGCGCTGCGGCAGCTGCGGAGGCCCACTGGCGGCCCAGCGGGGCGGGGCGATCGCGTGCGCGTGGTGTGGGCGCGACGGCGAGATGACCGCGTGCGCCCAGTGCGGTAAGCGGCGGTGGCGGGCCGGGCGGGTCGGCTCGGAGCGGACGGCCGAGGAGCTGGGGCGGGCATTCGCCGGCACGCCGGTCATTTCCTCGAGCAGCGACGCCGGCGTCATCGACTCTCTCGATTCCCGCCCGCGCCTCATCGTCGCGACAGCCGGTGCAGAACCGCATGTCGAGGGCGGCTACGCGGCTGGGCTCATCCTTGACGCCCACGTGTTGCTTGCCCGCCCCGAGCTGTGGGTTCCCGAAGAAGCGCTGCGTCGGTGGTTCGCGATCGGTGCGCTCGTGCGCCCGACGGGGCGCCTCCTCATCGTCGGTGACGTGAGTACGAGGCTGGCGCAGACGTGCATTCGCTGGGATGGCACCGGCTTGGCGGCATCGGCCCTTGAGGAACGCCGGGCACTCGCGTTTCCGCCGGTCGCGCGCCTGGCGACGGTCAGCGGCGACGAACGCGACGTCGCTGACTTTCTCGCCCGCCTCGACCCGCACCTGCCGGTGCTCGGGCCGCTTCCGAGCGAGCGCGCCGGCGAGGCACGGGCCATCGTGCGGGCGAAACCGGATGAGTCGCACGAATTCACCGACGAGCTCCTTCGGGTCGCTGCCGCACGCTCGATCTCCCGGTTGCGCCGGGTGCGCATCCAGGTCGATCCCGCGACCATGTGAAATTGGGGGAGGGGGGCGCCGCGGTTAGGCTTGCGCTATGAAATGCGTCTTCGCGGGTACCCCCGCTGCCGCCGTCCCTGCCCTCACGTCGCTGCTGGAATCCTCGCACGAGGTCGTCGGCGTCCTCACGCAACCGCCCGCACGACGCGGCCGCGGCCGCCGCGTCGTCGCCTCGCCCGTTGAAGAGGTCGCGCGCGAGGCCGGCGTCGATGTCTTCACCCCGCGGCACCTGCGCGATGACGAGGCGATTGCGCGCATTCGCTCGTGGAATGCCGACGTCGCCCCGGTGGTGGCCTACGGCCAGATCATCCCCAAGGCCGCGCTGGATGTGTGTACCCACGGCTGGATCAACCTGCATTTCTCCCTGTTGCCACGCTGGCGCGGTGCCTCGCCGGTCCAACACGCCATCATGGCGGGCGATGCGATGACGGGCGTCAGCGTGTTTCAGATCGAGGAGGGACTCGATACCGGTCCAGTGTATGCGCAACATCCCTATCCGATCTTGCCCGAGGCGACGACGCCGACGCTCATGGATGCATTAGCCCGCCACGGCGCCGATGTCCTCGTCCACGTCCTCGATGCCCTGGAGCACGGGACGGCGCAGGCGCGGGCGCAGGCGAGCGAGGGAATCACCTATGCGGGACTCATCCGTTCCGCCGATGCCGAAATCGACTTTTCTCGCCCCGGCGAGGACATCGAGCGCCTCGTGCGCGCGTGCGCGGACAACCCCGGCACGTGGGCGATGCTCGGCGAGACGCGGCTCAAGATCGACCGCGTCGTCTGCCAGCCGAGCGCGGACCTCGAACCCGGGTGCGTTCACGTGACAAAGAACGCCGTGAGCGTGGGCACGGGCACGTGCGACCTGCTCATCGCCAGGCTGGCCGCACCGGGGAAGAAGGTCATGCCGGCCGCCGACTGGGCGCGCGGGGCACGCCTGGGAGCACAGCCGCGTTTCACCTACACCGGGGGAAACTAGTGAGAGGCGACGACGCACGCACGATTGCCGCCGAGGTGCTCCTCGCCTGCGAGGTCGACGGCGCCTACGCCAACCTCGCGCTCCCGGCCCGGCTCAGCCGCTCCTCGCTGTCCGCGCGCGACCGCGCGTTCGCGACAAAACTCACCTACGAAGCCCAGCGGCTTGCCGGCTATTACGACTGGATCGCTCAACAGTGCCTGAACCGCCGCCTCGGTGACGTCGATCCCGAGGTGCGCGTCCTGTTGCGCATCGGCGCCCACCAGCTCCTCGCCATGAGGGTTCCCGCCCACGCGGCCGTCTCGGCAACCATCGACGCCGGACGCGCGCTCACTCATCGCGGCGCCCTCGGCCTCGTCAACGCCGTCTTGCGCCGCATCGCTCGCGAGGCCGATCGCTGGGAGGACCGCGTCAACGCGATCGACGATCCCTGGCAGCGCCGGGCCGTGCGTACGTCGCATCCACGCGACGTCGTGCGCGCCCTCGATTCGGCCCTGAGAGCGCACGGGCGTGCGGGCGAGATCGATGCGCTCCTCGACGCCAACAACGCCGCGCCGTGGGTTCAGCTCGTCGCCCGCCCCGGCCTGGTCACGCCCGACGAGTTGGCCGACGAGGCCGAGGACGTCCTCGACGTCTCGGTTGCCTACGGCCAATTGTCGCCGTGGTCGCTCACCCTCTCCGGCGGTGATCCCGCGCGCCTGCCCTCGGTCTCGTCGGGCGCCGCGGCTATCGAGGACGAGGGGTCGCAACTCGTCGCCGGCATCCTCGCGAGCGCACCCGTTGACGGCGAAGAATCGGCGTGGCTCGACCTGTGCGCCGGACCCGGCGGCAAGACCGCGCTGCTGCGCGCCCTCGCACCCGCCGGAGTGCGACTCGTCGCGAACGAAGTCACCGCGCACCGCGCCCGCCTCGTCGAGGACTCCACGCGGGCCTTCGGCGACGTGGAGGTCCACACCGGTGACGGGCGCACGTTCGGTGACGCCGCCGTCTACGACCGCGTTCTCGTCGATGCCCCGTGCACGGGACTCGGCTCTCTGCGTCGCCGTCCCGAGGCACGTTTTCGCGGCCGGGTCGCCCAGGTGCCCGAGCTGGCGAACCTCCAGGTGGGACTGCTCACGCGTGCCCTCGACCTCACGCGACCCGGCGGGATCGTCGGCTATGCGACGTGTTCGCCCCACGTCGGCGAGACCCTGAAGGTCATCGAGCGCGTGATGGCGGACTCAGCACGGAGGATCGAACCTGTCGACGCCGTCGCCATCGCCCGCAAACTCGCGCCACACGAGGCCGACTTTGGCCAGGGGCCCTACGTGCAACTGTGGCCCCATCGTCACGGTACCGACGCGATGTTCCTCGCGCTGCTGCGCGTCAGTTAGGGTCATGCCAGGAGGTCCCCATGGAGAACCGCATTCACCCGTCCATCCTCAACTGCGATATTTCCGCGCTCGGCAGCGAGGTCGCGTCGATTTCCTCGGCCGACGCCGTCCACGTCGATGTGATGGACAACCATTTCGTGCCTAATCTCTCGTGGGGATTGCCCGTCGTCGAGTCGGTCGTCGCCGGCCCGCTTCCCGTCGACGCCCACCTCATGATGATGGACCCCGACAGGTGGGCACCCGCCTACGCCGAAGCGGGCTGCGCATCGGTGACCTTCCACCTCGAGGCCGCGCACGCGCCCGTGCGATTGGCGCGTGAACTCCACCGCCTGGGCGCCCGCGCCTGCCTGGCACTCAAGCCGGCAACCGACATCGCCCCGGTCATCGATCTCCTTTCCGAGTTCGACATGATCCTCATCATGACCGTGGAACCGGGATTCGGTGGCCAGCCTTTCCTCGACAACCAGCTGGCGAAGATCGCCCGCACTCGCCGCGCCATCAGCGAGGCCAACCTCGACGTTGCTATCCAGGTCGATGGGGGAATCTCGCGCGAGACGATCGAGCGGGCGAGTGAGGCCGGCGCCAACGTGTTCGTCGCCGGCTCCGCGATTTTCCGCAGCCCCGATCGCGCCGGCGAGATCGCGGCATTGCGCAGCCTCGCCGATCATGCCTGCGGTATCCGGTGAGCGAAGCAGGAACGGGGAAGACGTCATCCCCGATTAAGCTAGGGAGATATGAAGTCCTTTACTGACCTGTTTGATGAATTGACCGAGAAGGCAACCACGCGTCCGGCCGATTCCGGCACTGTGCGCGAGCTCGACGCGGGCGTTCACGCAATCGGCAAGAAGATCGTTGAGGAAGCCGCCGAGGTGTGGATGGCAGCCGAATACGAGACCCGCGAGGATCTCGCCCTCGAGATTTCGCAGCTCATCTATCACACCCAGGTCCTCATGGTCGCCAAGGGCCTCACGCTCGACGATATCTACGCCCAGCTCTAGGGGGAGTCATGTTGCGTCTTGCCATCCCGAATAAGGGCGCGCTCTCGGAAGCCGCGGTATCGATGCTCGCCGCGGCCGGTTACCGCACGAAGCGTCGCGGCCGCGAGTTGTCGATCACCGACGAGCGCGCCGACGTCACGCTGTTCTTCTTGCGCCCGCGTGACATCGCCGTGGCGGTGTCGGCGGGGACAATCGACGCGGGAATTACCGGTCGCGACCTTCTCATTGATGCCAATGTCGAGGCTCGCGAGATTCGGCCGCTCGGTTTTGGGGCATCGACGTTCCGTTTCGCCGCACCGCAGGGGTCGATGAGCAGCATTCACGACCTGGCGGGTAAACGCATCGCGACGAGTTTCGACTGGCTGGTGCGCCGCTACCTCGCCGAGCACGGAGTGGAGGCTTCGATCGTCCACCTCGACGGCGCCGTCGAATCGAGCATTCAGCTGGGTGTCGCCGACGCCATCGCCGATGTCGTCGAGACGGGAACGACCCTGAAGGCGGCGGGACTCGAGGTATTTGGCGAGCCCATTTTGCGCTCCGAAGCCGTCCTCATCACGACGCCCGCTCGCGCCGACGATCCCCGCTTGGCGGTGCTGGACCGCCGCCTCCACGGCGTCATGGTGGCCCGCGACTACGTCCTCATGGACTACAACGTCAGCCTCGATAGCCTCGAGACGGCAGCCCAGGTCACCCCGGGATTCGAGTCGCCGACAATCTCGCACCTGCGCGACACCGACTGGGTGGCCGTGCGCGCGCTCGTCGAGCGCCGCGAGGTCAACGACGTCATGGATCGCCTCTACGCCGTGGGGGCGCGGGCGATCCTCGTCACCGAAGTCATGTCGTGCCGCCTATGACAGCGCCCGCGCCCCGGCGATGCCTGCGGCTCCGGCGGCGAGGAACGTCGCCGGGTCTTCGCTGAGCGAACGCCCCATCGTCGACAGCGTCACGGGAACCTCGGCCAGGGCCTCGGCTAGGCCGGTCGTATCAACCTCGACGACGCGATGGCGCCTGTCGGCGAGTTCGCGCACGTCGGCACGCAGGTCGCCGACAACCGAGCGAGCCTCGGCGTCAAGCTGACTGCTGGCGCTAAAGAGGGGCAGTGCCACGTCGACGCCGACAGGCGTGAGTGTACCGACGGCCGCGCGCGTGTGGTGCGAGATGCCGCAGTGGCGGCCCCGCTGGTCGCCGCTGGAGACACGCAGGGCGGCGATCGGGTGACCACCGAGCCTGGCCGCCGCCGTCAACACCCACGCGACGTCGACTCCCGAAAAACCCCAGGGGGTCCCCGTGCCCGCGTTACCCGGCCCCTGTGAGGCGACGACGATATCGGCGGCACCGACGTGGCGGGCCACCAGCAGAGCCGAGGGAATGGAGACGGCTTCGAGGCTGCCTCCATAGGCCTGCCCGCACGTGATGACGTCGCTGATCCAGCCGGCCTCGCGCAGGCCGGCGAGCGTGCGCGAGTATGCCGCCGGCAGGGCGGCTCCATCGGTCATGACGTAGGCGACGCGCGCATTCGGGGTAACGAGACGGATTCCCGCGATGACCGCCGGCACCATCGAATGCAAATCGCAGGCGATGATAGGAAGGCCGGCGAGATCGCGGGCCTCGGCTATAACGGCGTGGTGGGGGGAATTCTGCTCCTCGGCGGCGAGCACGAGCGTTTGGGCCGGCGTATAGCGGGCCTTGACGATGTGACCACCGTGATCGGGAAGGACGTCGTCGGGCAGCTCTCCATCCAGAACGGCCGTGACAAGGGCCTGCCCGCCCGTACCCAGTCGCTTGGCCAAGACGCTGACGTCGATGCGCACGCTCGCGCCCTCGCGCAGCGTGCCGACGGTGTCGACGTAGGCCAGGGCCCACACGACCTCGCCGTCTCGGCACAGCGTCGCGCTCGCGGGAGCACGAGTAATGCGGACCCTAGCGGTGTGTACGCCGGGCCAGCACTGCCCCAGCTGTTCAACACGGGCGTCTCGAAGCATCATGGTGCCCATCGTAAAACCCGTTAGCGTAGAGATTATGAAGGATGACTCCGACGCGCGGCGCCGACTCGGCCTCCTCGTCGCCCTCATGCGGGCGTGGAACGCCTACGGTCCCAACAGGCAAACCTCGCGCGATCTCATCAAGTCGGTCGACGGCTATCCCGAGGATCCTCACGAGGCCAAGAGAGCGTTCGAGACCGATAAACGCACGCTGCGCACGTCGTACGGCATTGACATCGTCACGACGCTCGACGAGGTGTTCACCGATACCGAGTACTACTCGGTAGAACCCGGCTCGGCCACGCCCGACGTGCGTTTTAGTGCCGTGGAGTCCCTACTCGCTCGCCGCGCCGTCCTCATGTGGGCCAAGTCGGATCGCACGATCAATCCCGAGCGCGTCCTCGCCGAATTGTCGCCGGCCCTGGCATCGACCCCGGACACTCCGACTGCACCCGACTACCGCTTCTGCGCCGGTTCGGTCTTGGCCGCGTGCGCCCGTGCCATCGATCGCCGCTGCGCCATCTCGTTCACCTACGTCGCGCGCACGGGCACGAAGGCGACCCGCCACGTCGAACCGTGGACCCTTGCCCAGGCGAACGAGCAGTTTTATCTGCGCGGGTTCGATCGCGACCGAGGCGAGGCGCGAACGTTCCGAATTGCGCGGATTCACTCGGCTATCACGAGCGAGGCCGTTGAGGGCAGCTACACGATCCCCGACGACGTCGGGGACCTCTTCGAGCTGCCCCTCATCACGCCGCGGGTGCGTCTGCCGCGCGGGACACACGCGCCGCTGCGGATGCGGGCCACCGGTGAGGAGCCGGCTGGCCCCGATCACATCGAATGCACCCTGCAACCCGGGCCTGCTGACGAGTGGCGCGCGACACTGCTGGCGGCCGGTCCCGACGTCGACGTCGTGAGTCCGGCGAGTTTGCGTGCGGACGTCGCCGAGGCATGGGCCAGTTTGGAGGACGTTCGTGGTTAAGAAGCATTACACCTTGTTGACGAAGGTTCTCGCCCTCATCGGCTACTTGGAGTCGCGCCCACACGGGTGCGCCCCGATTCGCGAGGCAGCGACGAGCCTGCAGGTGAGTTGCGATGAACTGCGCGACATCGTGACGACGGCCGCGGGTGTGCACATCGATACCCGCGATCCGCTGGATTCGGTACGCGTCGATATCGACCCCGACGACGACGGCGACGTCGTCCTCGTCGACGGGCAGGGGATCGGTATTCGCGTGGCGCTCGACGCCGAAACCGCCTACGCCCTCGCCCTGTCCCTGAGGGTCCTCTCTGTCGGCCTCGAGGGTGAGGAGCTCGCAGCCGCGACGTCGGCCACCGCCAAGTTGCTCAGCTCCGCCGGCACCGCACCGAGCACCGAGATAGCGACAGCGCTGCTTCCTCCACCTGACCACGTCGTCGACGCCATCCACGAGGGCTTGGCCACTCACATGTGTCTCGACGTGGTCTACACCGCTCGGTCGGGAGAGACGAGCCACCGCAGGGTCAAGCCCGAGGCGCTGCTCGTGCGCGACGGCGTGTGGTACCTGTCGGCGTGGTGTATGCGCGCCGAGGGGTGGCGCCAGCTGCGACTGACCCGGATAACCTCGCTCGAGGTCACCACGGAGCCGATCGGGACCTTGCCCGCGAAGCCCCGCAGGGATTCCAAGCGCCAGACGATCACCCTCATCGTGCGTGGCGAGGCAGCCTATCTGGCCGATGAACCCGAGATCTCACGTGCGCAGAAGCTGGCCGATGGCACGGTCGAGCTGACGATCAAGGCCTACAGCTCGCAGTGGGCAGTGAACTACATCTGTTCCCTCGGCAACGCGGTCCTCGCTGTCGCCCCACCCGCGATCGCCCAGGCGGTGCGCGAGCGAGCTGCGGCCTTCCGCATGGGCGCCAGGTAGGCTAGAGCTCATGATCGTTATCGCGCTCATCGTCGTCATGGTGCTGGCCGCGCTCGCCGGGCTGGCAGTGGCCGGTGTCCGCGTCGTGCGCGCGGTTGCCGGGTTAGGCCACGCCGTGTCCGAGGCTGCCGAGGCGGTCTCGGCCGCCTCGGCGGACGTCACGGCAACTACGGTCACCCCGCTTGCTGCTCCAGCCCTGGCGCGCGGTCGCGAGGGGCGAGCCGCCGCGCACGCTCTTCGCGAGCAGGTACGCGCCCACCGAGCTGCGCGCCGGCTCGCGCGCACCCGCGCCGCACTGGCGCGGTGGGCCGATGCCGGCATCATCGATGAAGAGCTGATCCGGTGAGTCCGGCGCGACGCCCCCGGCGGCGCTCAACGGGGACCGAGGGAGCAGACGAAGACCTCTCGCCAGCCCAGCGCTACGCGGCCTTCACCCGTCGCCAGGCTGAGACTTCGCCTCGTCTGCGCTTCTTTCTCGACGGCCTCGACTTCTTTCCCGATGACTACCAGCTCGACGCGATGCGTGCTCTCGATCGCGGCCACGGCGTCCTCGTGGCGGCACCGACGGGAGCCGGCAAAACCCTCATCGCCGAATACGCGCTGACGTGTGCGGTGGACGCGGGGGAGCGGGCGTTCTACACGACGCCGATCAAGGCGCTATCGAACCAGAAATATCGCGATTTATGCGCGCGTTTTAGTGAAGACACCGTCGGGTTGGCCACGGGTGACGTGACGATCAATGCCCACGCCCCGATCGTCGTCATGACGACCGAGGTGGCACGCAACATGCTCTATCGCGGCGATTCGCGCGTGAGCGATCTCGGCATCGTCGTCATGGACGAGGTCCACTACCTGGCCGATCACTTCCGCGGGCCGGTGTGGGAGGAAGTCATCTTGCACCTCCCGGACTACGTGCGCATCGTCTCGCTGTCAGCAACGGTATCCAATGCCGAAGAATTCGGCGAATGGCTGCGCGAAGTCCGCGGCGACACCGACGTCATCGTGTCGGAGCGCCGCCCGGTCCCGCTGCTGCAACACATGTGCGTGGGCGGGCAGATCTACCCGCTTTTTGCCGACGGCGGTTCCTCGAAGCTCAACCGGGCACTGACATCGACAATTTCCGGTTCGCGCCCGCGTCCAGGGCACCGGCGCCACCGCGAGCGGCGGCCTATCAGGCGCTCGTCGATCGTCGAGATCGTCGGCGATTTGGCCGAGAAACAGATGCTTCCCGCCATCTGCTTCATTTTTTCGCGTCTCGGGTGTGACCAGACGGTCTCGGCGCTGCTGACGTCGGGGCTCCTGCTCACGACTCCCGCCGAAGCCGCGCAGATCGGTGCCCACATCACTCACGCATGCGCCGATCTCGACCACGCCACGCGCAAGGCGCTGCGCCTGGCCGAGTTTCAAGCCGCGGCCGAGGCCGGGATCGCCGCCCACCACGCCGGGATGATTCCCCTGTTGAAAGATCTCGTTGAGGAGCTCTTTACCGCCGGCCTCCTCAAGGTCGTCTGCGCGACCGAGACGCTCGCCCTCGGCATCAACATGCCGGCGAAGACCGTCGTTATCCCCTCACTAGAAAAGTGGAACGGCCGCGAGCGCGTGCGCCTGACCCCGGGGCAGTACACCCAGCTGACGGGGCGGGCGGGGCGGCGCTCGCTCGACACGGTGGGCCACGCCGTCGTGTGTTATCAGCGCGACCAGCCGCCCGAGGTGGTCGCGTCGCTGGCGTCGAAGCGCTCCTACGCGCTGGTGTCGGCCTTTCATCCGACCTACAACATGAGTGTCAACCTCCTCATGCGGATGTCGGTGAGCGAGGCGCGCTCGCTCATGGAGCGTTCGTTTGCTCAGTTTCAGGCCGATCGCGCGGTTGTCGGGAAGGCGGCCTATGCGGCCCGCCTCGATCGCAAGATAGCGCGGGCGGCTGAGTCGCTGACGTGCTCGCGCGGTGATTTCCTCGCCTACGTCCGCCTCACTCAGCGGCTGCGCGATGCGGAGCATGCCCGCCCCAACGCGGCGCAACGCGACGAGGCACGTGATCTCATCACGGCAGCACGCGTCGGCGACGTCCTTGCCTATCGCGATGACGACGGCGCTCAGCGCACGGGTCTCGTCGTCGCGCAGAGTGAGGACGATGGCCTGTTTCGCCTCGACGTCCTCACCCGCAAGGCCGGCGTGCTCACCCTGTCGGCTCGCAACGCCCCGATGTCCGTCCTCGGGCACCTGGATCTGGCAGGCCTGCGGGCGACGCGGCCGCGAGATCGCCAGCGCCTGGCCTCGCAGCTGCGCCGGGCCGAACGTGAGTGGGGGTGGAGCCCATCGCCTTTCGCGCCCACGGTTGAGCAGTTGCGCGAGGACGTTCGCACTCACCCGTGTCATCGCTGCCCCGATCGCAAGGCTCATCAGGCGAAAGCACGCACCTACATCAGGCGGATGCGCAAGCGCGAGGGAGTTGATCGCGATATCGCTCGACAGACATCGTCGATCGGGACGACGTTTGAGCGCGTGCGGGAGGTCTTGACGGTGCTCGGCTACCTCACCGAGGACGGGACGCTCACCGACGCCGGTCGTCTGCTCGCCCTCATTCACACCGAATACGACCTGCTGTTGAGCGAGGTCATCCGTGCGGGTGCACTGACCAAGCTCGGAGCCGCCGACCTCGCCGGGGCGCTTTCGGCGTGCATCTACGTGCCGCGGTCCGAGACGACGGGGGAGAGCATTCAGGCGACGCGCCACCGCTCGGCGCTTCATCGCGCGCTGGGCGCCATCGAGGACGCGAAGGCCCGCATCGGAGCCGTCGAATCCGAGGCCCAGGCTCCGCGCACGGGCCAACCCGATCCGGCGATGGCGCGCGCCGTCACCCGGTGGGCGAGCGGCGCCGGTCTCGAGGACATCCTCGACCAGGTCGAGGGGCTGACGCCGGGCGACTTCGTGCGCCACATCAAACAGGTCATCGACTTGCTGCGTCAGCTCCGCCTCGCCGCCCCAGATATGGCGACGAGCGCGACGGCCGCGATTTCCGCGCTGCGTCGCGGCGTCGTCGCGTGGGGGGATCCCCGGTGATCCGCTGCGCAACCTCGATTATCGGCGGCGCCCTCGGCGGAGCGTGCCTGTGGCTGGCGTTCCCCGGTCCCGCCGGCGGCTTCTATCCGCTCGTGTTCGTGGGACTCGCCCTGCTGTTCGGACTCACTCGTGCTCGCGGCGCGCGCCAAGCCGGGCTCACCGCGCTGGCGTGGGGGAGTGCCTTCTTCATCCCTCACATCTCGTGGGCACGCGAGGCCGTCGGCACCGCGGGGCCGTGGCTGGCGCTCGCGGGCGTCCAGATTGCCATCGTCACCGTGTGGGCGATCGCGCTCGGCTGGGTGTGGAGCGCCCGCGCGCTCAGGCGCCATGCGTGGCTGTGGTGGCTGCTTGTGAGCCTGACGTATCCCGGAGTCGAGCAGCTGCGCGCTCACGTTCCCTACGGTGGCTTCGGGTGGGGCATCGTTGCCTACCCCCTCGTCGATTCGCCTCTAAAGTCCCTGGCACCGTGGATTGGCGAGGTCGGGCTGTCGATCGTCGCCGCGGCGATCTCGGCCGGGCTCGTCCTCGCGATTGCCCCGCTCTCGCGCATCCGTCACCGCATCGGCGGCCTCGCCATCATCATCGCCCTCGTCGCCGCAGCGAGCGTCCTGCCCCTCAACGATGCCGGCGGAGCACCCGTGCGCGTCGCCGCCGTCCAAGGCAACGTCGATCGTCCCGTCAAGCAGACGTATGGATCCGGACAGGTGCTGCGCAACCACGTCGACGAGACCGTCCGCTCACTGGACGGCGCGAGCGTCGACATCGTCTTGTGGGGCGAACACGCGGCTGATCGTGACCCCGATACGGACGCGTTCGCCCGCGCCCAGCTCGAGCGCGCCGAGGCCGTCCTCGACGCGCCGCTGCTCTACGGGGCCGTGCGCACCGAGGGAACGCGACGGTGGGGCGAATACCGCTGGGCCGGACACCCGGAGGCCACCTACGCCAAGCGCCATCCCGTGCCGTTTGGCGAATACATCCCCGACCGCGGCTTTTACGCCAGGCTCTCCTCCGAGGTCGACCAAATCACCACCGACATGGTTGCCGGCCAGAGCGGGGGAGTCATGCCCGTCGCGACGCGACACGGCACCGTGAACCTCGGCATCGCCCTGTGCTTCGAGGCCGCCTTCGACCGCCACGTCCGCGACGACGTCCAGCATGGCGCCGAGATCATCGTCGTTCCGACGAACAACGCCCTCTTCGGCACCAGCGCGGAATCCGTCCAACAACTCCAGATGACGAGGCTGCGTGCCCTCGAATACGCCCGCCCCGCGATCCAGGTTTCGACCCAGGGGGTCTCCGCGATCGTGCGGCCCGACGGCAGCCTCAGCGCCCGTTCCCAACTCTTCACCGCGCGCACCCTCATCGCCGATGTCACTCCAGCCACGATGATGACTCCCGCCGCCCGCATCGGCTCTGGCCTCGAATACGCCACGATGGCCCTTGCACTCGCCTGGGTCGGCTTGACCCTGCTGAGCTCACCCGTCATCGCCTACCGCCGGCATAAACGAGGAGACTAACGCCGTGCCCACCCATCCCGCCCTCGTCATCATCCCGACCTACAACGAGGTCGAGTCGCTGCCTCTGACGCTGGCTCGCCTGTTCGCGGCTGTCCCCGCCATCGACGTCCTCATCGTCGACGACAACTCGCCCGACGGCACCGGGCGAGTTGCCGACGACATCGCCGCGACCGATTCACGCGTCAACGTCCTCCACCGCGCTGCCAAGTCGGGGCTCGGTCCCGCCTACCTCGACGCCTTTAGGTGGGCCGGCGCTCGCGGGTACGAGCGCGTCGTTGAGATGGACGCCGATGGCTCACACCGGCCCGAGCAGCTACCAAAGCTGCTCGCGCGCTGCGCCGGTCCGGATGATCCCGATCTCGTCATCGGGTCACGCTGGGTGCGCGGGGGAGCGGTCGTCGGCTGGGCCCGTCACCGCGAGGTGCTCTCGCGCGCGGGTAACGCCTACATCGGCCTCATGCTCCATCTCGGGGTCGCCGATGCGACGGCCGGCTTCCGGGTCTACCGGACAGGCGCACTGGCACGCCTCGACCTCGACCGCGTCGACTCGCGCGGCTACTGCTTTCAAATCGACTTGACGCGGCGAATCCGCCGCGCCGGCATGAGCATTGCCGAGGTTCCCATCACCTTCGACGAGCGCCAGCTTGGGACGTCAAAAATGTCGGGCGCGATCATCGTCGAGGCCCTGACCCAGGTGAGCCGGTGGGCCATCCGTGATCGCGTGATGAGGCGCTAAGGGCGTTAGCGCATCCGGTAGTGCGGACCTTCGCGCAGCTTGCCCTGGTGGAGCAGCTCGAGCTGTTCTTCTAGCAGCTGGGCGAGTTCTGCCTCGGAGCGGCGCTCGAGCAGCATGTCCCAGTGGGTGCGCTGGGGCTTGACCGCCTTGTCGTCGTCTTCCTCGGCGGCATCGCCGACGAGCTGGGCCGTCTCGCCGGACTTGGATTCCCACTCGGCGGGCGGGTTGGCCTCGGCGGCGAACGTCACCTCGAAGGTCTCGCCATTGGGCAGGCGGTAGGTGGCAACCTTGCGGGCGGCAAACGTCACGCCCTCTTCGGACTCGAGGCTCTTCGATCCGATACTTGTTCCCCGCAGTGCCCTCTCGGCCATAAGTGATGTCCTCCCACCAGTCGCGACGACGCGCACACAGGCGCATATATCCACCGCCATTCTAGCAACGATGCTGGCGTATAGATATCCATCCTGACGCCGCCACTATTCGGCATCACCAGGCGAGCGTGGCGCATGTTGATAAGGTGGGCGCATGAATATGCGCTCACCTGCCCCTTCGGATAAGGGGATCTTCACGAAGAAGAGTGTCGATACCGTCATCCACCAAAACGACGCGCCCGCGCGCACGGGGGAGGGGCAGCTGAAGCGAAAGCTCGGCATGTGGGACCTCGTCGGTGTCGGCATCGGCATGGTCATCGGTACGGGCATCTTCACGCTGACGGGCATTGAGGCCAAGAACCACGCGGGACCCGCCGTCGTTATTTCGTTCCTCATCGCCGGCATCGTCGCGATGCTCGCCGCGCTGTGCTACGCCGAGCTGGCCTCGGCCGTGCCGACCGCCGGCTCGGCGTACACCTACGCCTACGTCACCGCCGGAGAAATCTTCGCGTGGGTTATCGCGTGGGACCTCATCCTCGAATTCGCCCTCGGCGCCTCGGTTGTTGCGCGCGGGTGGTCGGGATACCTCGGAAATCTCCTCGATTTGTGGCCTCAGTGGTTCGGCGAATCCTCGACGATCAACGTCGGGGCGGTCATCATCACCGTCGTTCTCGGCACCATCGCCGCCCTCGGCATCCGCGAGTCCAAGGCCGTGACGAATGCGCTCGTCCTCATCAAGGTGACGATCTGCGTCTTCGTCATCGTCCTGGGCGTGTGGTTCGTCCGGGCATCGAACTGGTTCCCCTTCGTTCCCGCGTCCCAGCCGGCACCCGAATCGTCAACGCATCACGGCCTGGCACAACCACTGTGGCAGGCCCTGTCGGGCATCGAGCCGAATGTCTTCGGGATCGGCGGGATCCTCATGGCGACCGCCATCGTCTTTTTCTCCTATTCCGGCTTCGAACTCATGGCGAACATGGGGGAGGAAGCCCGCAATCCCGCCCACGACATGCCGCGCGCCATCATCATCGTGTTGTCGCTGTGTACGGCGCTCTACATGGGCGTCAGCCTCGTCGTCACCGGCATGATTCACTACCGCAACCTCGACGAGGGGGCGCCGATTGCCGACGCATTCCGCCAGATGGGTGTCGGCTGGGCGGCCGGTCTCATCGCCATCGCCGCGCTGTGCGGGCTGACCTCGGTCATCCTCATCGACATCATGGGGATGGGGCGGATCTTCTACGCGATGTCGCGCGACGGACTCATTCCGGCCGCCGTGGGCCGGGTGCACCCGCGCACGGGGACGCCTCTTGGCATCACGATCGTCATCACCGCGGCCGTCGCCGTGATTTCGGGCACGGTGCCGTTGACGGAACTCGCCGACATGGTGAGTATCGGCACACTGTTCGCGTTCCTCATCGTGTCGGTCGCCGTCGCTGTGCTGCGGCGCACGCGCCCGGATCTCGAGCGTCCGTTCCGCGTTCCGGGTGCGCCGTGGCTGCCGATCCTGGCTGCGCTGCTGTGCCTGGGACTCATGTGTTCGCTCAGCGTCATGACGTGGATCCGTTTCCTCGTATGGCTGGCCATCGGCCTGTTGATTTACGTCTTCTACGGCCGGCGGCACTCACGTGCCCACCAGGCTGCGCAGTCGCACGAGGCGTAGGCGGCGCCGTTCGAGGCACATCCAACACTTCTCCTTCGGTTCGATAATGTACATTATGACATTTCACGTCCATAGGAACCTCCCCTGAGGGTGGACGGGATCGCCTCGAGGCCAATTTCAGTTTCGCCTCGAGGCGTCGATACGGTTAAGGCGTCGGTGACGGCACTGCATCGAAGAAGGAATCTTCCCATGTCTCAAGCCCCAGCTGCGCTTCATCCAGTCGACCGCGTCCCGAAACCCGGCCGACTCACCGTCCTCTCCATCCAACACGTCCTCGCGTTCTACGCCGGCGCTGTCGTCGTGCCCCTCGTGGTCGCCGGCGGCCTCAGGCTGGACGCGTACACGACGATGCACCTCATCAATGCCGACCTGTTCACGTGCGGTATTGCCACGCTCATCCAATCGGTCGGCTTCTGGAAGGTCGGCGTTCGCTTGCCGATCATTCAGGGCGTGACGACCACCGCGGTTTCGCCGATGATCGCCATTGGCCTGGCGGTCACCGGCCCCGCCGGCGGCGTCGACGGCTTGCCCATGATTTACGGCGCCATCATCGTCTCGGGCATCTTCACGTTCATCGCCGCCCCGTTCTTCGCCCGCATCATCCGATTCTTCCCCCCGGTCGTCATCGGCACCGTGCTGGCAACGATGGGCATCACCCTGTTGGGCGTGTCGGCCGGCGACATTATCAACCGCGTCGACGAAGCGTCCCCGCCGATGCCCATCGCCATGCGTGACCTCGGCTACGCCGCCCTCACCTTGGTGATCATCATTATCGTTCAGCGATTCTTCAAGGGATTCCTCGGGACGATCTCCGTCCTCCTCGGCCTGGTCATCGGCACCGCCGTCGCCCTCATCCTCGGTGACGCGTCGTTCTCGCAGGTGTCCGAGGCCTCCGCTTTCGGCTTTACGACGCCGTTCTACTTCGGTCTCCCCCAGTTCTCGGCCACCGCGTGCATCTCGATGATCATCGTCATGATCATCACCATGGTTGAGACGACGGGCGACGTCTTCGCTGCCGGTGAGATCGTCAGCAAGCGCATCACGCGTAACCACATCGCCGCCGCGCTGCGTGCCGACGGCCTCTCGACGACGCTTGGGGGCATCTTCAACTCGTTCCCCTACACGTGCTTCGCCCAGAACGTCGGCCTCGTCCGGCTCACGCGCGTGAAGTCTCGGTGGGTCGTGGCCCTAGCCGGTGTCTTCATGATCGTCCTCGGCCTCATTCCTAAGGCCGGCGCGATCGTCGCGGCGATTCCGGCTCCTGTCCTCGGTGGCGCCTCACTCGCGCTGTTTGCCAACGTCGCCCTTGTCGGCTTCCAGACGCTCGGTCGCGTCGACCTCGCCGACACCCGCAACGCGGTGATCCTCACGACGTCGCTCGGCCTCGCCATGCTCGTCTCGTTCAAGCCCGACATCGCCAACGTGTTCCCGTCGTGGGCGCAGATCTTCTTCGCCTCGGGCGTCACCGTCGGCTCGATCACGGCGATCGTCCTCAACCTGTTGTTCTTCCACGTGGGGCCCAAGCGCGGAGAAAACATCGCGTTGTCGCCGACGGGTCGACGCGTCAGCCTCGGCCAGATCAACGCCATGGACAAGGACGCCTTCGTGCGCACGTTCACGACGCTGTACAACGGTGCGACGTGGCCGCTCGAGCGGGCGTGGGAGCGGCGTCCGTTCACCGACGTCGGCCAGCTCAAGGAGATCCTCCAAGATGCCGCGCTGTCGGCATCGAGCACCGACCAGGACGCCCTGGTCCAGAACTACCCGGACATCGTCGAGATGCTCGTCGCCGACGAGGATCAGGCCCGCGCGATCAGCCAGGACGTCGGATCCTTCGCACTCGGCGACATCGAGGGCGACCAGCGCGAGCAGCTCGAAGCGCTCTCGGCGTCCTATCGCGACAAGTTCGGGATCCCGTTCGTCGTGTGTCTCGAGCGCATGGACTCTGTTGACGACATCATCGAGCAGGGTCTTCACCGCTTGGAGAACTCCCCCGCCATGGAGCGCATCGTCGCCATCGGCGAGGTCGGTGAGGTCGTCTCGGACCGCTTCGACATCATGCTCGCCGACGCCAACCCCGTGCGCACGGCGTGGGCACGCAAGTTCGAGCAGCTGAACTAGGCCACGAAAAACAATCGGGCGGTGACTCACTCCCCCATGCGGGTTGCGGGTCACCGCCCGAGCCGTATCATCCGGCCGGCGAGACGCTCAGCTGCTCACACGGCGTTCTTGCGCGCGCGCCGAGCCGCCAGCTCGTCGACGACGCCGATTTCGTGAGCCTGTTCGCACGGGAACGCCGCGAGTTCCGATTCGACCTCGCGCGAGACGCGCCCCACCGCGATGCCGAACACGCCTTGCCCACCCTGGATGAGATCGACGACCTCGTCGGCCGAGACGCACTCGTAGACCGAGGCCCCATCCGACATGAGGGTGATCTCGGCGAGATCCTCGACGCCGCGCTGCGACAGGGATTCGAGCGCTTTGCGGATCTGCTGGAGCGACACGCCTGCGCTGAGCAGCCGCTTGACGACCTTGAGCACGATGATGTCGCGGAAGGAGTACAGCCGCTGCGACCCCGAGCCGGTGGCCGAGCGCACGCTCGGCTGAACGAGGCCGGTGCGGTCCCAATAGTCGAGCTGTCGATAGGTGATTCCCGCGGCTTTGCAGGCGATCGGCCCGCGATATCCCGTGAACGCATCGAGCGCCGGCTGGTCACCGAATAACAGACCCTGAGTGCGTTCCGGCGCGCCAGCGTCGGGAACCGTGGTGCGAGACATGAGACGTGTACTCCTTGCGGGGATTGAACATCTCAAACCTATGCCCCACCCTGGGGCCGGTCAACGACACACGCGGGAAAGCTTCAACCTTCAGTTGAAACTTAATCTAGCTGGTCGACCTCGTGGCGCGTCAGCTCGGTGGCGAGCGTCGTCAACACCTGCGTCAGCTCGGCGGTTCTTGCGAGTCGGCGCTCCTTATCGGCGCCCGAACGATCGTGGCGGCCCGCACCGATGATCTGCTCGGCGAGGTCGATATTGCGTTGGGCGAACGTGCGTAGATAGCGCAGGTTCCGAATCGGCACTCCCTCGCTGCGCAACGCGACGACCGCGTGAATAATCGCTAGGGCGCGCTGGGGGAAATAGCCGGCGAGATCGGGCGTGACGAGTCCGATCGAGACGATCTCACCGAGCTCGGATTCGCTGATTCCGCTGAGGTCGCGCAGCTCGCGCGCGGTGATCGTCAGATCGGAGCGAACCGGTGCCCGCAGCTGCCCCTGCGAGGCGACAATCCGTGCCGTCGGCTCGATGTCGGCCTCGTGACCCGCGTCGAGGGCGCGCAGACGTTGGACGATCTTCGCCAACGGCATATAGGTGTCGCGCTGCGAGGCCAGGCAAAACCGCAGCCGCTCAACGTCGGACTCGCTGAATTTGCGATATCCCGTCGCCGTGCGCGCCGGGCTGACGACGCCCTGCTCTTCGAGGAAACGCACCTTCGAGTTCGTGACCGTCGGGAATTCGGCGCGCAGCCGGGTGACGACCTGACCGATCGACATCTGCGGCGTGCGCGAGACCCCGCGAGGCCAGGGGCCGGCCTGAGGATCCTCTGGGTGCGTGGCAGCGGTGGCCGCCGTACTCACTGTGCGAATCCCTGCAACGACGGGTAATAGGTCATCCGGAATTTGCCGATCTGGACCTCGTCGCCGCTGACCAAGCCGACTTCTTCGACCCGTTCGCGGTTGACGTAGGTCCCGTTGAGCGAGCCGAGATCGCGCACAGCGTATCCCCCGCCCGGCTGCGCACTGAATTCGGCATGCTTGCGCGAGACCGTGACGTCGTCGAGGAAGATGTCCGATGACGGCTTGCGCCCGATCGTCACGCGCGGGGAATCCAGGAGAAAGCGCGCACCGACGTTGGGTCCGCGCCGCACGACGAGGAGGGCCGATCCCGCCGGAAGTGCCTCGACGGCAGTGCGGGCATCTTCGCGAAGATTGAGGTGAGACACGTCGATTTCACCCGTGTGCACGGCGCCGAATACGGCGGTCTGCGTCGGATCCACATGGGGGTTAGTCGACATCACGCGCCCTCCTCACGAACGAAACGTATGTATCAACATCATAGCGGTGAGGTCACAAAATCGTTAAGCGCTGAGCGCGGATGCCGCGGCAACCTCGCGGTGGCGTGCGAGCCGACGACGCTGGTGATCGAGTCCCTGGCTGATGACGCGGCGCAGGGCCTCGGGCATATCCGTGGTGACGAAGTCGGCGATCTCTCGCACCGCCGGGTGCGTCGCCGCGTCGCCATCGCCACCATCGACAGCAGCCGGGAATGCGCCGTAGGCGACTTTCATCGCCATGTGTAGCGGGCGCGCCTGCCAGGCGGCGAGGATGTCGCGGCAGTAGCGATGGGCGTCTCGCGCCGGCTCGCGTGTCGGCAGCCACAGTCCTTCCAGGAGCGCGTCGATCTCCTCATTCGACGCGCTCGTGTCCGACCACACCCGCTCGCGCACCTCTGCCTCGCGTCCGGGCAGCGATGAGCGGGCGGCGAGCGCGCGCATGCGGCCTCGACCCGACGAATCGTGATCTCGGTAGAACGCGTCGATATCGGCTGCGTCCCACCGCCCCGTCGCGGCGCAGGCGCGGACGATGAACCAGCGTTGATCGAGCGACAGCAGCGGGCTGGTCCCCAGCGCCTCGAGCCGGTCGAGCTCACCCGGCGTGGGGCACCCGTGCATGAGAATCCGACACAGGTGGGGGACCCACGCGTCGAGCCGCGTACGATCCGCGCCCTCGAGCGCGTCAAGAATGGCCCCGCTCAGCGGCCGGGCAACGGCGTCGTGGAGGCTGCGCGGGATGAATGCCATGAGGTCGCCCACTCCGGCGATCGCGGAGGGCCGCAGGGCGGGATCCTCGCGATCGGCCTGAATCCAGCCGCGCCTGAGCACGTCGACGATGCCGATTTTGCCGTCACGGGCAGCGTCGAACAGCGACAGCCACAGCACGGCGCGCGCCTGGGGATCGGGGATACGCGCGAGGTCATCGAGACAGGCCTCCCACACGCGCGGATCCTGGCGAGTTATGGCATACGTCGCACCGGTGGCGTTCACCACGATTGGCTCGGTGCCGCTCAGCGAAGTCGGTGCGGGAACCGGGTCGAGCTCGATGTCGCGTCGCTCACTCAGCGCCGGACCATCTTCGGCACGGCTCAGGCTCACCACCGCGAGCCGATGCGGGCGCAGGGTTGCTTCGGGATCGACATCGTTCGCCCGCTGCGACAGCGTGTCGCCCTCAACCTCCAGGATCGAGGGTCCCGACGTCGCCAGCCACGCCTCCACCCACGAGGTCACGTTGCGGCCGGAGGCACAGGCGAGGGCCTCGATGAGGTCGCTGAACGTCGCCGAGGAAAACGCGTGGTCGGCGAAGTAGCGACGGGTTGCCTCGACGAAGTGGTCGTGGCCGACCCACGTGACGAGCTGACGCAATACGCACGCACCCTTGGCGTAGGTGATGCCGTCGAAGTTCTGTTTCGCCGCCTCGACGTCGTCGATTGTCGCGAGAATGGGGTGAGTCGTCGGCAGTTGATCCTCGACGTGGGCCCAGCCTTCGCGTCGCAGCGTGAATTCGCTCCATCCCGTCGCGTATTCCGTTGCGTGGGTGAGCGCCTCGGTGCCCTCGTGATCGGCGAAGGATTCTTTCAACCACAGGTCGTCCCACCAACGCGGGGTGACGAGATCGCCAAACCACATGTGACACATCTCGTGCAACACCGTGCCCGCAAGTGCCTGCCGACTGGCCCGCGTCGGGCCACCGCGGCGAATGTAATGCTCGTTGAACGTCACGAGCCCGGGATTCTCCATCGCCCCGATGTTGTATTCGGGGACAAACACCTGGTCGTACTTACCCCACGGGTAGGCGAAGCGGTAACGCTCCATGAAGAAGCTCAGGCCCTGGTGGGTGACCCGCTCGATGTCGTCGACGTCGAGGTCAACGGCCAGCGCCGCCCGGCACAGGTAGGTCAGCTCGATCTCGAGGTCGCGCCCCGCACACGTTCCGCGCCACGGCGTTCCGCGGACCTCGTGATAATCGCCGCCGATGACACAGGTGAGATAGGCCGACAGCGGCGGCGTCGGAGCGAAGTCCCACGTGAGCGCCGTCTCACCGAGGCGGCGAGTGCACTCGGTGGGCTGATTGGCGCGCACGATCCAGTGCTGGGGCGCGTGAACATGGAACGTCCAGGACGCCTTGAGATCGGGCTGGTCGAGGCACGGCCACGCGGTGTGCGCATCCATCGGCTCGAAGTGGGTGTAGCAGTAGACCCGCCCGTCCTCGGGATCGACGTAGCGGTGCAGGCCTTGGCCATTCGTCGAGTACGCGCACCGGGCCTGCACGCGAATGCGGATCTCGCCGTCTGGAACATCGGCGAGGTAGATGTGGTGCTCGTCGCGCTCGTACGGCCAGGTCGTGCCGTCGATTTCGACCGAGACGACCTCGCCCGCGATGTCGATCATGAGGTCGCCACCGTCCACGCTCAGGGTGAACGTCGAGGTAACGGGGTATGACGTCTCCTCCCCGGTGGCGCCCGTGAGATCGACGTCGACCTCCATCGCCGTGAGCGTCACGGATTCACTGCGGTGGGCGGCTTGGGTCCGGGTGAGCACACTCATTGTTCCAGGTTAAAGTCGCGCACCTGCGAGGCCAAAACGCGCGTGCCTAACGAAGATCGCGGGAGGCGGGCGAGCGCGCCCCCACGAGGAAGGCCGCCAACGGCATGACGAGCACCGACGCGGCACCGGCGCACACGAGGGTCGACGCCGTCGTCACCGACATCGCCTCCTGGCTGACGGCCAGCTGGGTGACGGCGACGATAATCGGCAGGTTCGTCGTCGCATAGCAGGCCGCCGATATCCGTTCCCGGAAGCCCAGACGGGTGTGGAGATCGTCCGTGAGCGGGAAGAAGGATGCAACGAAAATGGGCAGCCCCCGCACGGCGATGAGGCAGGCGAGGAACCACAGCCAGCCGGCGAAATCGTTGACCACCACCGCGGGATCGATCGCCGTGCCCGAGATGACGAAGAAGATGGGGATGAAGAACCCGTAAGCCAACCCGTCGAGTTTGCCGTCAAATTCCTCGCGCCCATTCGGGATGGTCTGGCGCACGATAAAGCCCGCAGCGAATGCCCCCAAGACGAGATCGATGCCGAGACCGTCGGCCAGTGCCACGAGACCGACGAGGAGAACCGCGGCGAGGCGGACGCTCAACTGCGCGGTGGTTTCGGCCTCGAGGTGGATCATCCGGACGATCCGCTCCCCCGCCTCGACGACCCGCTTGCGCACGATCATGATGACGAAGGTCGCGACGGCGAAACCGATGACTCCGATGACCGAGATCACCGTCGACCGCGCCGAGAGCACGAGGGCGATGAGCAGAATGGGGCCGACCTCACCGACCGCGCCCTGCGTCATGATGAAGCGCCCCTGGGGGCTGCCAAGAATCCCGCGATCGCGCAATATTGGCAGCAGCGTGCCGAGTGCCGTGGCCGTCATCGCGATGATCGTCGCACCACCTTCGACCGAGATGACGTCGATGCGTCCCCGCCACCAGATGACGCCGGCAGCCAGCATCAGGGAGACGATCCACGTGTACGTCGCGTTGCGCCCGAGCCTGCTGACGAGGTCGCGCTGGTCGACCTCGTAGCCGGCCATGAGAAACAGAAAGGCCATGCCGATCTCGCCGATGAGCCCCAGTTCGGCACCCGGATGGACCCATCCCAACCCGTGCGGTCCGACCGCGATGCCGTAGCCGAGCAAGACGATGACTTCGGGCAACAACCGGTGAGGGACAAAGTGGGCAATCGAGGCCGCAAGAACGCAGCCAACCAAGATGACAAACAGAGCACTGAGCGCGGACACGGCACCTCCTCTCGGTATCGCCCTATTGTTCCGGTACACCCGCCATCGCGCACGCCGTCGATTCGATTTGGACATCACCGACAAACGGGGTACCTTTGGTGAGGCAACGGGCTGTGGCGCAGTTTGGTAGCGCACTTGACTGGGGGTCAAGGGGTCGCAGGTTCAAATCCTGTCAGCCCGACGAATCACTCTCCCGGGTGGCGGTGCAATCCGCGACCCGGGAGATTTTTCTATCGTGGTTGATGCATGTGGGGCGGGTAGATACCAAAAAGCGCCGCTTACAGCGGCGCTCTCGTGGGCGATACTGGACTCGAACCAGCGACCTCTTCCGTGTCAAGGAAACGCGCTAACCAAACTGCGCCAATCGCCCGAGCGGATGACGAGACTCGAACCCGCGACCCTCACCTTGGCAAGGTGATGCTCTACCAACTGAGCTACATCCGCATGTCTTGAACCGTCCTCGGTCAAGCGGTTGAAACTGTAGCAGGTCGTCTCGCGGTGTCAAAATCGACACCGGTGGTGCGAGCCAGGCACCGCCGTCCCCACGATTTGGTCACGGCCGCGGCGTGGGTTAACCTGAGTGACGCTTGGGCGGTTGGCTCAGTGGTAGAGCGCTTCGTTCACACCGAAGAGGTCGCGGGTTCGATCCCCGCACCGCCCACCACGCTACGACCCGCGCTGTTGCGCGGGTTCTTTTGTACTCGAGGCCGGCTCAGCCTCTGCCGTAGCATGGGGACATGCGCGCTCGCGCGAGTGCCTCGCCCATCGAATTGCTCGGGAGGAGCTCATGTACACGACTATCGCCGTACTCGTCATCGTCATGGTGTTGTTGACCCAAGCCCTGTTCGTCGTCAAACAGCAGCAGGCCTACATCATCGAACGTCTGGGGAAGTTCAACCGCGTTGCACAGCCGGGATTGAACGTCAAGATCCCGTTCTTCGACCGCATCGTCAAGCGCGTCGAGCTGCGCATCCAGCAGCTCGATTTGACGGTGGAAACGAAGACGCACGACAACGTCTTTGTCACGATCCCCGTCTCGGTGCAGTACCAGGTCTCCAACGCCGCCGACTCCTACTACCGGCTGGCCTCGCCGTCGCAACAGATCACGGCCTACGTCTTCGACCGCGTGCGCTCCTCGCTCTCCCAGCTCGACCTCGACGACGCGTTCTCGTCGAAAGACCGCATCGCGCGCGAGATCGAGTTGACGCTGTCGCAGGAGATGGACGGCTACGGCTTCCGTATCGTCAACACCCTCGTGACGGATATCAACCCCGATCCGACGGTGCGCGCCTCGATGAACTCGATCAACGCTGCTCAGCGTGAGCGCGAGGCCGCGATCTCGCTCGCCGAGGCGGAAAAGATCAAGATCGTCAAGCAGGCCGAGGCCGATGCGGAGTCGAAGAAGCTTCAGGGTGAGGGCATCGCGAACCAGCGCAAGGCGATCGTCGATGGTCTCGTCAGCCAGTACGAGTCGCTGCGCGACGCGGGAATCGGCTCGGAGGCCCAAGAGATGCTCCTGCTCACCCAGTATTTCGACACGCTCCAAGAGATCGCCAAGCACTCGCGCACACAAACGCTCATGCTGCCGTCGAATCCCGGCGGTGTGGCCGATGCCATGACCGAGCTGCGCAACTCACTGCTGTCCTCGTCTATGGCGACGTCGCAATACGCGCGCGACATGCCCGAAAACTAGGGCAACTTTTCCGGCTCGGCGCCCCGGATAGCTTCCAGGGTGCCGAGCCTTTTCGCGCCCTGGACGAAAGTTCATGATTACCTAGGAGTATGGATAAGTGGCCAGGACTCCCCTATCCGCTAGGGGCAACCTACGACGGCACGGGCACGAACTTCGCGCTGTTCTCTGAGATCGCGCAGCGCGTGTGGCTGTGTCTCCTCGACGAGGATCGCAACGAAACCCGGGTCGAACTCACCGAGGTCGACAACCACGTGTGGCACGTCTACCTCCCCCAGATCCTGCCCGGGCAGGCCTACGGCTATCGGGTGGAAGGACCCTATGACCCAGCACACGGCCACCGCTGCGACCCGTCGAAGCTCCTGGCTGATCCCTATGCCAAGGCGTTCACGGGCAACGTCGGCACCGCCCAGTCGCTGTATTCCTACGACTGGTCGGACCATTCCCAACGCTGCGAGCAGGATTCCATCCACGACACGATGGTCGGGATCGTCACTAATCCCTATTTCGACTGGGGGCGCGATCGACCTCCGGGGCACGCCGTTCACGACCTCGTCATCTACGAGGCCCATGTCAAGGGATTGACCCAGCTCAACACCGAGATCCCGCCCGAGCAGCGCGGCACGTACGCCGGCATCGCGCATCCGGCGACGATCGCCCACCTAAAAGACCTCGGCATCACTGCCCTGGAGCTCATGCCGGTCCACCAGTTCGTCAACGATCCCTACCTGCAAGAACGCGGGCTATCGAACTACTGGGGCTACAACACGATCGGCTTCTTCGCCCCGCACAACAGCTACGCTTCGGCCCCGGACCCGGCCAGCGCCGTCCAAGAGTTCAAGCAGATGGTGAAGTCGCTGCACGAGGCCGACATCGAGGTCATCCTCGACGTCGTCTACAACCACACGGCCGAGGGAAATCACCTGGGCCCGACCCTGTCGTTCCGCGGCATCGATAACAGCGCCTATTACCGCCTCGTCGACAACGACGCCTTCCACTACTTCGATACGACGGGGACGGGCAACTCCCTCCTCATGCGCTCCCCCGCGGTGCTGCAGCTCATCATGGACTCGCTGCGCTACTGGGTGGTCGACATGCACGTGGATGGATTCCGCTTCGACCTCGCCTCAACACTTGCCCGTCAGTTCCACGAGGTCGACAAGCTCTCGGCATTTTTCGACATCATTCACCAGGACCCCGTCCTGTCCCAGACCAAGCTCATCGCCGAACCCTGGGACGTCGGCGACGGCGGCTATCAAGTCGGGGGATTCCCGCCGAAATGGTCGGAATGGAACGGCAAATACCGCGACACCGTGCGCGACTTTTGGCGCGGTGAATACTCCCGCCTGGGCGAGTTCGCCTCGCGCCTGTCGGGTTCGGCCGATCTCTACGAGCAAACCGGGCGCCGTCCCATGGCCTCGATCAACTTCGTCACCGCGCACGACGGCTTCACGATGAACGACCTCGTGTCCTACAACGACAAGCACAACGAGGACAACCTCGAGGGCGGCGCCGACGGCGACAACAACAATCGCTCGTGGAACTGCGGCGCTGAGGGACCCACCGACGACCCGGCAATCATCGAATTGCGCGCTCGTCAGCACCGCAATTTCCTCACCACCCTGCTGCTGAGCCAGGGCATCCCCATGATCTCTCACGGCGACGAATTCGCCCGCACCCAGGGCGGCAACAACAACGCGTATTGCCAAGACAACGAGATCTCGTGGGTGCACTGGGATCTCAACGACTACCAGCGCGACATGGCGCAGTTCACCAAGCACCTCGTCGCCCTGCGCACCGATCACCCGGTGTTTCGACGCCGACGCTTCTTCGCCGGGCGCCCCGAGCGCGGCGGCGAGTCGGCGCTCGGCGAGATCGAGTGGCTGACCCCCGAGGGCCAGCACATGTCCGAGACCGACTGGAACGAAGCCTCGGCACGCTCGGTCATGATCTTCCTCAACGGCCAGGCCATTCGCGAACCCGATCCGCACGGGCTGAGGATCGTCGACGACGACTTTTTGCTGTTGTTCAACGCTTCACCCGATGCGGTGGTATTCACCATTCCCGACGGCCTCTACGGCAGGGTGTGGACCGAAGTCGTCAACACGTTCGCTCCCGCGCGCGAAGACGCTGAGATTCGCGAGCACCTGGGTGGCGACTCGTTGCGCGTGGAAGGACGCTCCACGGTCGTACTCATGAACCCGAAGGATGAACAAGCGTGATGGATCACCCCCACCTGCCCGCAGACACCGCCCACGTGCCGGTGACGACCTATCGGCTCCAAATCGGGCCGAACCTGTCGTTCGATGAGGCGATCGACCTCGTGCCCTACCTCTGCCGGTTGGGGATCACCGATGTCTATCTCTCCCCCATCCTGCAGGCAGCGCCGGGGTCGACCCACGGCTACGACGTCGTCTCGCACTCGGCGATCTCGGCCGAGGCGGGCGGGCGCGACGGGTTTACCCGCCTGGCCGACGCCGTTCATGCGGCAGGCATGAATATCGTCGTCGACGTCGTTCCCAATCACATGGCCGTGCCCACCCCCGTGTGGCACAACCGGGCGATGTGGTCGGTTCTCAAGCGCGGTAAGGACTCGCCCTACGCCAACTGGTTCGATGTCGATATGGACCAGCCGATCCTCATGCCCATCCTGGGTGCGCGCATCGGACAGGTCATCGCCAACCAGGAGCTGCGCGTCGTCCATCGCGAGATTCCCACCGAGCCCGAGCGCGGCAAGCAGTGGCTGCTGACGTATTACGACCACGTGTTCCCCATCGCGGAGGGGACGCAGGATCTGCCGCTCGCCGTCCTCGTCGAACGCCAGCACTACCGGCTCGCTCACTGGAAGGTCGCCGATGAGGAGCTCAACTACCGGCGATTCTTCGACGTGGGCACGCTCGCGGCGATCCGGGTCGAGGATCCCGAGGTGTTTCGCGACACCCACGCGCTGTTGCTCGAGCTCTACGACGCCGGCTACATCGATGCGTTCCGCGTCGACCATCCCGACGGGCTGGCCAATCCCCGTGACTACTTCCGTCACCTTTCCCAGGCGACGGGAAAGGCGTGGATTGCCGCCGAAAAGATCCTCGAGGGTCACGAATCCCTGCCCAGTGATTGGCCCGTGGCGGGGACGACCGGCTACGACACGGCGTGGCGCCTGACCGCGCTCCAGGTGGATCCGCAGGCGTCGCTGCCGCTGGGGGCTCTCATGCAGCGGGTGAGCGGCGACTCGCCGGCGTCCTATCCCGATATCGTCGCCGAGGCGAAGGGCCAGATCATCGACACCTCGCTGGCCGCCGAGGTGCGCCGGCTCGGTCAACTCATCTGGGGAATCTGCCAGGACGACGTGCGGCTGCGCGACTACACCTACCGCTCGGTGATCGAGTGTCTGCGCGGCCTCATCATCGAGATGCCGGTCTACCGCGCCTACGTCGTTCCCGGCGAACCCGCGCCCGCCCACTCGCGCCAGATCATTCTTGACGCCGCCTCTCGCGCGCTCACCCGCCTAGACCCCGACCACGCCGACACGATGGAACTACTGACGGCGCTGTTGCTCACCGACGAGGTGGGATCGGCGGGCTTGGATACCTCCGACGATCGCCGCGTCGAGGCCGTCGTCCGCTTCCAGCAAGTCTGCGGCGCCGTCCAGGCCAAGGGCGTCGAAGACACGGCGTTTTATCGCTGGACTCACCTCGGTGCCCTCACCGAGGTCGGCTCCTCTCCCGATCGCTTCGGCATTACCCCCGACGAGCTGCACGCCTTCGCCGCCTCCCAGCAGGAAAACTGGCCGGCAACGATGACGTGCGGATCCACCCACGACACCAAGCGCGGCGAGGACGTGAGGTCTCGCCTGGTTCTCACCTCGCAATTCCCCCAGCTGTGGGCGGCGACCCTCACTCAGCTCCAAGCCGTCACCGCCCACCTGCGCCCAAGTGATCTGGAGGGGCGCGCGGAACATCTGCTGTGGCAGACCCTCGTCGGCACGTGGACCCCAGCCGGTCCGATCAGCGCCGAGCGTTTCGTCGACTACCTGCGCAAGGCCGTGCGGGAGATGAAGACGTGGACGACGTGGACGGCACCCGATACCGAGCGCGAAAACGCCCTCTTCGTCTTTGCGACTGCTGTTCTCGACGACCCCGAGGTCACGCGCATCATGACGCAGTGGCAGCAGGCGACGGCGAGCGCTCTCGCCGTCACAGTGGAGGCAACGAAGGCGCTGCAACTGACTCTGCCGGGTGTCGCCGATATCTACCAGGGCACCGAAATCACCCAAACGTCCCTGGTGGATCCGGATAACCGACGTCGCGTCGATTTTGCCGGCTGCTCCGATCTTCTGGACCGTCTCGATGCCGGTGCGGCACCGACGTCACTGGACGAACGCAAGCTCCAGCTCACCGCGGCGATCGCTCGGCTGCGCCGCGATCTGCCCGAGGTTTTTGTCTCGGCCCGCGCCTCTTATCAACCGTTGCCGACGTCGTCGGGGCACGTGTGCGCCTTCACCCGGGGGCTCGATTCCACGCCCCATGTCGTCACGGTCGCCGCGCGCCTGTACGGTGTGCTGCCCGGTGGATGGAGCACCCAGACGGTCGTGCTGCCCCCGGGATCCTGGCGCGACGTCATTACGGGCCGCACGTGGACCGGAGGCGAGGAACAGCTCGTTACCGATCTCCTCGGCGAGCGCGGGGCGAGCATTCTGCGCCGCGATGAGGGAGCGGACGATGCGTGAGGCCGACTCCTACTCCCCCGGCTGTGATCGCGTGCCCGTGTGGGCGCCGCACACCACACGCGTCGACCTGGCACTCGGCGAACGTCGGGTCGCGATGGAGTCGAGCGGTAACGGGTGGTGGCTCGCACCTGAAGCGCTCGCCGATGGCACCGACTACGCCTTCGTTCTCGACGGCCAGGGTCCCTTCCCCGATCCCCGCTCACGTTGGCAGCCTCACGGCGTCCACGGTCCCTCGCGCACGTGGACGCCGCCAACAGCGCCCACCACGTGCGAGCGCGACGTCCTCGGGCACGTCATCTACGAGCTTCACGTCGGCACGTTCACGTCCGAGGGCACGCTCGACGCCGCAATCGCCCGACTCGACTATCTTAGAGACCTGGGCGTAGCGACCGTCGAACTCATGCCCGTGGCCGCATTCGCCGGCGACGCCGGATGGGGCTACGACGGCGTGGGGCTCTACGCGGTCCACCACGCCTACGGCGGCCCCGAGGCCTATCGCCGCTTCGTCGACGCCGCCCACGCCCGCGGACTCGCCGTCTGCCAAGATCTCGTCCTCAATCACCTGGGTCCCGAGGGCAATTACCTCGCCCCGTTCGGCCCCTATTTCACCTCGCGTCACGCGACGCCATGGGGCGACGGATTCAACCTGGATGGTCCCGAGTCCGCGCCGGTGCGCGAGTATCTCATCGGTGCGGCCCTGCGGCTCGTGCGCGATTTCGGCGTCGACGCGCTGCGCCTTGACGCCGTCCACGCCATCGCCGACGACTCGCCCACGCATCTGCTCGCTGAGCTTGCCAACCGCATCGACGAGGTGCGCGCGCAAACGGGGCGAACCATCACGGTTATCGCCGAGTCCGACCTCAACGACTACACGATGGTGACGCCGACGGCCGAGGGCGGCATGGGGATGGATGCCCAGTGGGACGATGACATCCATCACGCCCTGCACGTCGAGTTCACCGGCGAAACGCAGGCCTACTACGAGGATTTTGCGACGCCAGGAGCGCTAGAAAAGGTCTATCGCGACGTCTTTTTCCACGACGGCACCTACTCGAGCTTCCGCGGGCGCACGTGGGGGCGGCGGGTCCCGGCCACCATCGACCGGCGCCGTTTCGTCGCCTTCGCCTCCAATCACGACCAGGTGGGAAACCGCGCGAGCGGAGACCGGCCCCAGGCCCACCTTTCACCGGCGCGTCTGGCCGGCGAGGCCGCCCTCGTCATCTTGTCTCCCTTTACCCCCATGCTGTTCATGGGCGAGGAGTGGGCGTGCTCGACGCCGTTCACCTTCTTCACCGATTTTCCTGATCCCGCTCTCGCACAGGCGGTGAGCGAGGGCCGCCGACGCGAATTCGCCGATCACGGATGGGATGAGGGCGAGGACGCTCCCCGGGTGCCCGATCCTCAAGATCCCCGCACCCGCGCGGCTGCCGTGTTGGCGTGGGATGAGCGCGATGAGGATGCGCACGCGCGCATGGAGAGGTGGTATCGCCGCCTGATCGCCATCCGCGCCGACATCGGCGACGCCGACAGCGAGCTGAAGCGCCGCGACGATCTCATTACGCTGCGGCGCGGGCCCTACACGTGCTACGTCTCGCTAACCGATGTCCGGCTACCACTGACGGATGTGGAGCGCTCGCACGTCATCGCGTCGTTTGGGCAAGATCCGGCCGATTCGCCGACCCAGCTCAACGCGGGGGCCACCCTTATCACGCGGGCACCCTAGACGGCGCTAGCGTGAGGAGACGTGGTGCGTCAGCGGCAAGCCGCGGCGGACCGCGGCGATGAGGGCACCGAGGTAGAGGTGTGTGCTCACGGCATTTCGCAGCGAGTAGTCGTGGGCGTAGGCAAGCGGGTTGGCCACTCGTCCCAGCCGGATCAGTTGGCTCACTCTGCGGCGCAGCTCGGGATCAGGTATCTGGCGCGCCAGTAACGTCAGCGGCAGCGCGGTGACGATGGATTCCTCGTACGTCAACCGCAACGGCAGCTTCGCCCCGTCGACGAGATCGGCGACGAGATCGCGCATGGGGTTGACGCCGCCAACCATCGCGGAATACGAATACATCCCGCCGGTGGGGCGCGCCTCGACGAACAGGTGCTCGCCGGTGCCGGCATCGCGACGAATCGTGAACGTCACGAATCCCCGATACCCCGTCTTCGTCACAATCGCGACCGCATGCTGCACGAGCGCGGGATCTGGGCGCTCGCTCAGCCACGCGACCTCATGGCGCACCGCGCTCGCATCCGCACTCCCGAGAAGGACTCGCACCGATGACGCCACCGAGACCGAACCGTGGGAGTTGACGTAAAGCGAGAGCAGGGTCGTCTCCGTTGCCGCGGCCTCGATCACCGGGCCAATGACGACGTCACCGTCGAAGGAGATGCCTTCGAGGTCGCGCCAGAACCGCCGCGCATCCTGAGGCCCCTCGAGCACCCTGGTCGGCTCCTTCACCCCATAGCGACGCTCCTCGCGCACCCGCCATACCGACGCAGCAGCGACGACGGGAAAGGGAATGTCGAAGCTCACCGGAGCCTCGTGACCAGCATTGATCCGCTGCTGATAGGGCGCGGGAATGTTGAGGTCAGCGCAGCACTGGGCAAATTCAGCCCGATCGACGAGCGTCTCCACAGCCTCCTCGTCGCAGGTCGGAAAGGCGTAGGACGCGCTCAGTTCGTCGCGATGGCGCGCAAGGAAATCGACGAGGCCGTCAAAGGACCCGACGATGACGCGCGTGGCGCTCCCCGTGGCCTCGGTGATGGCTCGGAGGGCCTTGAGAACGACCTCGTCGTTGCCAAGATCGGCGACGAGGTGACAGTCGAGAAAACGCGAGTGCCGCAGCGCCGCCACCGGTTCTGAGGCGATAACCGAGATACGCGACCCGTACGCCTGGTGAAGACACCGCGCCATCGCGTACGCACTCAGATCCTCCCCGATGACGACCGGTACGAGTCCCGGACGATTCGGAAAGGAACGCGCGTAGGAGCGCGAGCGTCGCTTGGCAAGGTGGGACATGTAGGACGGCCACGTTGGGATCGGCAGAGAATAGGTGCTCACGTCAGCTCCTTTCAGTGGTCCCCGATGCCCTCAGTGTAGTGTGTGTGCCCATTCGTCTTCCGCTGCCGCTGCCTGTCCCCACCAGCCGTCGCGTATTTGCGGCGTGGCACCGCCTAATAGCGCCACCCCGGTCCTAATGTGGAGACGTGAGCACACTCCATCCGCCCCAGGCCTTTGTCGAGGCCTTGGAGTCGCTACGCACCCTCCGCCTCCCCCCGCGCGTGTCGGTGGAGGAAATTGAGGCTCCAGCACACCTCGCCCCCTACAGTGCAGCGATGCGATTCGATAGTGCGGATTCTCAGGCTCTGCGCCCGGCTTCCGCTTTTCTCGTCGTCTTGCACCACCCGGCGTATCAAGCCGGCTGGAATGGCACCATGCGCTTGGTCGCCCACGTCCACGCCGAGGTCGAACCCGAAATGGTGGCCGACCCGTGCCTGGGGCAAGTGGCGTGGCAGTGGCTTCACTCGGCACTGAACCGGGCCGGCGCCGGCTACCATTCGGCCGCGGGCACCTCGACCGCGGTTCATTCCCAATCGTTTGGTGATCTGCGACTGCGCGGGGAACAAACGGAGATCGAGCTGCGCGCCTCGTGGACGCCCAACACGAGCGAGCTCACGCCCCACGCGCACGCCATCGCCCAGCTGTTGGCCTTCCTGGCGGGCATCGCCGATCCGGCCGAAGCACTGGGTGCCTGAGACGTAAGGACTCCATGACTGAATCTGCTGTGCCCGTCACCGAGACTCCACGCGGCGGGATCCCCGACGTATGCGCGAATGCCGACGATGTTGAGCGCGCCTATCGTGCCCTCGCGGCTGGTCACGGCCCGCTCCTGTGCGACGTCGAGCGCGCGGCGGGCTACGTGTACTCCCACCGCGCCTATCTCGTCCAGCTGGCGCGGGCGGGGTCGGGCATTTGGCTCCTCGACCCCATCGCGGCAGCAGATGCGCCGGCGTTTGCCGCCATCGGAGAACTTATGGGAGATAACGAGGTAGTACTCCATGCCGCCGACCAAGACCTCGAGAATCTGCGCGAGCTAGGAATGGCGCCGGGGCGGCTGTTCGACACGGAACTTGCGGCCCGCCTTCTCGGCATGACCAACGTGAGTCTGGCTGGCCTCCATCGCGACCTCCTGGGAATCCACCTGGCGAAGGCCCACCAGACCTCAGACTGGTCGCGCCGGCCGCTTCCCGATGACTGGCGCGCCTACGCCGCCCTTGACGTCGACTATCTCGGGCAGATACGCGACATCTTGGCGGCCCGACTCGTTGATGCGGGTCGCGAGGAGTGGGCCGAGCAGGAATGCGATCACGTTCTCCACGCCGCCCCCAAGCCAGCGAAGTCTGATCCCTGGCGTGTCTCGGGAGCCGGCAAGCTGCGGGATCGCCGTCAGCTGGCCGCGCTGCGCGCCCTGTGGCAGGCACGCGACGAACTCGGGCGTCGCGACGATCGCGAACCGGCAAAATACTTGGCCACGCGGGCGCTCGTTCCCCTCGCCGAGCTCAATCCGACATCTGTGCGCTCAGCGATGCGCAGCATCCCCGAACTGAAATTCAAGCGCACGCGTCAGCACTTGGATGTGTGGCAAAACGCCCTTGACGAGGCCCGCGCCCTTGACGAGACCGAATTGCCGCCGCTGCGCCGCGCCCACGAACCGGGAGCCCTCGCGCCGATGAAAGACTGGCGCTACCGCGCCCCGTCGGCTCTGGCCCGTCTCGAGACCATCAAGGCGGGCCTGCGCGCAGTGAGCGATGTTCTCGGCATCCGCGCCGACCTCGTGCTCGCACCTGCCGCTCAGCGCCGACTCGCCTGGGAGGGAGCGACGGAAGGCGACATCGAGCAGCGGTTGCGCGACCTCGACGCGCGACCCTGGCAGATCAGGCTGACCCGCGACCTGCTCGAGCGCGCACTCGCGAGTTAGCCCAGCCGCTCGCGGATCGCGGCGGCGAGGTCGTGCGGATCGAGCCCGCAGCGCGTGAGGATTGCGTCACGGGTGTCGTGGGTGAAGAACTCCCGGGAGATGCCGCGCGCACGCACGGGAGTCTCGACGCCGGCCTCACCGCACGCGCAGGCAAACTGCGCGCCGAATCCCGACGTGACGACGCCGTCTTCGACAGTGAGAACGTAGCGGGCCTGGCGAGCCCGCTCGACGAGGGCCGGCGGGATCGGCAACGCCCACCCGGGATCGACAACCTCGCACGCGATCCCGGCTTCTTCCAGCAATCGCGCCGCCTCACATGCCCGCTCGGCGAGGGCACCGACGGACACGATCATGACGGGATCGGCTCCCGACGCCGCGACGAGGACATCGATCCCCGATTCCGTCTCGAGCGCCGGAATCGGCTGGGGCAATGAGCCCTTGGGATAGCGCACGATCGTCGGGGCGTCGTCACTGGCAAACGCCTCGCGCAGCCGAGCGCGCAGCGTCTGTTCATCGCGCGGAGCAGCCAGGCGCACGCCCGGGATGATCCCGGCCAGGGCGATGTCCCACATGCCGTTGTGCGAGGCCCCATCGGCACCCGTGATTCCCGCGCGATCGAGGCACACGGTCACGGGCGCGCGGTGCAGCGCGCAGTCCATGAGTAGCTGGTCGAAACCGCGATTCATGAATGTCGCGTACAGGGCGACGACGGGATGCTTGCCTTTCGCCGCCAGTCCGGCGGCGGCGGCGAGGGCGTTTTGCTCGGCGATGCCCACGTCGATAACCCGATCGGGATGCTTGTGCGCGAAGGGGGCCAGCCCAACGGGTTCGAGCATGGCTGCGGTGAGGGCGACGAGCGAGTCGTCCTCGTCGCCGCGGCGCGCAATCTCCTCGGCAACGACGGCGGTCCAGCCAAAACGGGACTTCTCGATGGGTAGGCCGGTCTCGGGGTGAATGGGGCCGATGGCGTGGAATCGGTCGGCGATGTGTTCCTCGGCGAAGTTGTACCCGCGTCCCTTGTCGGTGATCGTGTGGACGATGACGGGGCCGGCGAACTCGCGTGCACGCGTGAGCTGGAATTCCGTCGCGACGATGTCGTGGCCGTCAACGGGGCCGGTGTATTTCAATCCCAGCTCGGTGAACATGGCATCGGGGACAAGGACATCCTGGACCCCCCTCTTGAACCCGTGCAAGGCATCGTAGGCCAGGTTGCCCGGTTTACCCGACGAGCGCAGCTTGCGTTTGCCCCATTCGAGAGCGCGCTCGTAGGTTTGCGACGTGCGCAGGGCATCGAGATGATGGGCGAGCCCGCCGATCGTGGGGGCATAGGAGCGGGCGTTGTCGTTGACGATGACGACGAGTCGCAGGTCGGGATGGTCGGCGATGGTGTTGAGCCCCTCCCACGCCATCCCGCCGGTCAGCGCGCCGTCCCCGATGACGGCGACGGTCCACGAGGGGTCGTGCGAGAGCTTTTTCGCTAAGGCGACGCCAAAGGCCCACGACAGCGAGGCGGAGGCGTGGGAGTTCTCGACGACGTCGTGAATCGACTCGGCGCGGCTGGGATAGCCGGACAGTCCCCCGGCACTGCGCAGCAGGCTGAAGTCTTTGCGTCCCGTCAGCAGCTTGTGGACGTAGGCCTGGTGCCCCGTGTCAAAGATGATCGTGTCGGTTGGCGAGTGAAACGCCCGGTGCAGGGCAATGGTCAACTCAACGACGCCGAGGTTCGGCCCCATATGTCCGCCGGTGCGCGAGACGTTGGTGATGAGGAAGCTGCGAATCTCGGCCGCTAGATCTTCCAGTTGTAGCGCCGTGAGCTCGCGCACATCAGCAGGGGACTCGATGCTCGACAGCAGCGACACGATCGCCCACCTTCCTTACCTAGGCTCTAACCTGCCCAGCCTAACGACAAATGACCCGGGAAACACCCCGGTCGACGTGCCCGCGGGATGGTGCTCCCCGACGCCGCCCGAAGCACCGTCATAGACTGAGCGACATGACTTCGACGTCCACACCTGTTCGCCGCATCGCGCCCTACGGCGCGTGGCAGTCTGACCTCACCGTCGACATCATCACCCGCAAGCTCCTCACCTTGTCACAGGTGCGTGTTCTCGGCGCGGACACGTTCTGGGTCGAGTCACGAACGAGCGATAACGGACGCAATGTCTTGCTGCGCCGGCGCGGAGACGGCCAGGTGAGCGAGATCCTGCCGCTCACGCCCGATTCCGAGCTCGTCGACGTGCGCTCGCGCGTGCACGAGTACGGCGGCAAGGCCTACGCGCTGGCCAGCGGTGTTGTCGTCGTGTCGCACGGAGGCGATGGCTGCCTCTACCGCTTCGATCTCGATACCCAGACCTCTGAGCTGACGCGGCTGACCCCGCGGGTCAGCGATCGCTACTCCGACATGACGATCGATACCCATCGCGGCCTCGTGTGGGCCGTGCGTGAGCGTCATCACGACGACGGCGAGCCGACGAATGCGCTCGTGGGGGTGCCCCTGGACGCCTCGGCGGCCCGCGAGGACGAACGGATCGTCGAGCTGTGGGGTGACTCCGATTTCGTCGCCGCCCCGGCGCTTTCGCCTGACGGGCGTTTCCTCGCCTTCATCACGTGGTCGCACCCGCACATGCCCTGGCAGCAGACGACGCTGCGCGTGGCCGAGCTGACGGATGATGGGACGATCGCCCGCATCGTCACCCTCGTCGATGCTCCCGGAGTCGCCGCCTCGGAACCGCGGTGGAGCCCGACCGGCGACCTCATCCACGTCGATGACTCGACGGGATGGGCAAACCTCTATCGCACCGAGGGCATCTGTTCGGGCAAGGGCACGTGGCCCGACGATCTGCACACCCGTGCCCTGCACCCGGCCCAGCGGGAGTTCACCACCCCGCAGTGGCAACTCGGGCTGCATTCTTTCGACATCCTCGACGCCGATCACCTCATCACCGCCTGGTGCGACCGCGGCAGCTGGCGCATCGGGACGGTGCGCCTCGACAACGGGCAACTCGAGGAGTGGCCGAGCAAGTGGTCGCCTTCGGGCAACGTCGCCGCCGCCGATGGGCGTGTCGTCATGCTCGCCGATCACCCCTTCGCCTTCGAGTCGGTCGTCGAAGTCAGCGACGGCGAGATCCGCGTGCTGCGTTCCTCCGCTGAGGTCGCCATCGACACCACCGAGATCGCCGTTGGCGAACCGCTGACGTGGACGAGCAGCGACGGTGGCCAGGTGCATGGGTTCTTCTATTCGCCGACGTCGCTGAAGTGGCGTGCTCCCTCCGGGGAGCTGCCGCCGCTCATCACGATGGTTCACGGCGGACCGACCGCAGCGACGCGCCAGGGCTTGCGCCCGACGATCCAGTACTGGACCTCGCGTGGCTTCGCCGTTCTCGACGTCAACTACCGCGGTTCCACCGGATACGGGAGCAGCTACCGCGATGCCCTCGACGGCAAGTGGGGCGTGCTCGACGTCGCCGACTGTGCCTCCGGCGCGCAGTTCCTGGCCGAGGCGGGGCTCGTCGATCCCCGTCGCATGGCCATTCGCGGCGGCTCTGCTGGTGGATTCACCGTGTTGCAGACGCTGGCAACCACCGATGTCTTCAGCGCGGGCGTCTCCCACTACGGGATCGCCGACCTCAAGCGGCTGAGCGAGGACACCCACAAGTTCGAATCGCGCTACGTCTATCGCCTGCTCGGTGCCACCGATGGGGATGATCCTCGCTTCGTCGAGCGCTCTCCCCTTGCCCACGTCGACACCCTCGATGCGCCACTACTGCTGCTCCAGGGCACCGACGACACGGTCGTCCCGCCCAACCAGACCGAAATGATGGTCGAGGCGCTGCGGGCTCGGGGCGTCGCCGCCAGCGTGGAGTATTTCGATGGCGAGGGACACGGGTTCATCCGCGACGACTCGCGCCGGCGCGCCGCGCTTGCCGAGCTGGCGTTCTATCGCAAGGTGTGGGGAATTCCCACCCCCGACACCGTGTGAGCGCGTCCCGGGGCGGCCTCAGCACTCGACGATCGTCACCGCGAGGCCGCCCTGGGCCGTTTCCTTATACTTTTCCGACATGTCCGCGCCCGTCTTCTTCATCGTCTGGATGACGGCGTCGAGCGATACCAGGGGCGTTTGATCCTTATCAAACAGCGCCATGCGTGCCGCGTTGACCGCCGTCGTGGCCGCAATGGCGTTGCGCTCGATGCACGGAACCTGAACGAGACCGCCGACGGGATCGCAGGTGAGTCCCAGGTGATGCTCCATCGCGATCTCGGCGGCCATCATCACCTGCGCGACGGTGCCGCCCATGACCTGCGCAAGGCCCGCCGCGGCCATCGACGAGGCTGACCCGACCTCCCCCTGGCACCCAACCTCGGCGCCCGAGATCGAGGATTGTTCCTTGATGAGGGAGCCGATTGCGCCAGCGGCCAGCAGAAAGTCGACGGTGATGTCGTCCATCCCGCGGCGCCGATCAGCGGCCGAATAGCCCGGATCGTTGATGAGGGCGAGCGCACTATCGGTGTAATGGGTGGCGTAAAACAGCACCGCGGGGATGATGCCCGCAGCGCCGTTCGTCGGGGCGGTGACGATGCGCCCGCCCGAGGCGTTCTCCTCGTTGACGGCCAGGGCCACGAGATTGACCCACTCAACCCAATAGCGAATGTCCCGATTGGGATCGGCGGCCTTGAGCTGGCGATACCACGACGGGGCACGCCGGCGCGTTCCCAGTCCGCCGGGGAGGACCCCCGTGCGGCTCAACGAGTGTTCCTTGCACTCGTCCATGACGCGAGCGATCTCGAGCAGGCGCGCGCGCACCTCGTCCTCGCCCAGCCGGGCGGCCTCATTCGCGAGCGCAACATCGACGATCGAGCGCCCTGACGTCCGGCAGTGGGCGACGAGTTCGCCTGCGGTCGCGTAATCGTAGGGCACAGCGGCCTCGCTCATCGTCAACGCGGAGGAATCCTCGTCATCGTGAACGACGAATCCCCCGCCGATAGAATAGGAATAGCGCTCGCACAGCAGCGCGCCCGCGGCATCTACCGCGTGAAAGCGCATGCCATTGGAGTGGCGCGGCAAGAACGTCAGCGGATGCAGGACGATGTCGTCGATTCCGAGCCGCACCTGCGTCTCGCCTCCGCCCAGACGCAGCGGAGATCCGGCGGCGATCTCACTCAGCCGCTGCTCGATGGTGTCGGGAGCGACGAGGGCCGGGCGATGCCCCTCGAGTCCCAACAGCACGGCCCCAAGCGTGCCGTGCCCGCGCCCCGTCGCCGCAAGCGAGCCGTAGAGGTCCACGTGGACCTCGGCTACCTCGCCAGCTAATCCCCGTTCGTCGAGAAGTGCCGCAAAATCCGCGGCGGCGCTCATCGGTCCGACCGTGTGCGACGAGGAGGGGCCGATCCCGATCGAGAATAGGTCAAAGACCGAAACGGTCACGTCGTACTCCCCTAGTCGCTGCTGACTTCGTCGTCACAACGTCCCGTCGTGACGAATTCGCGCATGTGATCCAAGCCATCGCGCACCATTTCCTCAACGACCTCGCGGGTGAGATAGGCCAGGTGCTGGGTGAGAATAACCGTCGGCAGCGCACGCAGGCGGGCAAACAGCGGATCGGCAATAGCGCGACCGCGGCAATCGGCAAAGTAATAGTCGACCTCGCCCTCGACGACGTCAAGGGCGGCACCGGCGAGGCGCCCCGACTCCAAGGCGTCGACGAGCGCAGGCGTGTCGATGATGGCCCCACGCGCGGCATTGACGACGATCGCGCCCTCGGGCAGCGCCGCCAGCGCCTCGGCATCGACCAGGTGATACGTCGAGTCATCGAGCAGGGCATGGATCGTCACGACGTCGCTGCGGCGGAACAGCTCTTCGGCGTCAACGTAGGTGACAATTCCGTCGAGTTCGGGACGCTGCACGGGATCGTGGGCGAGAACCGTGCATCCGAAGCTCGATAACAGCTGGGCCACCCGGCCGCCGATGCGTCCAGCACCGAGAATACCGACGGTCAGCGAAGCCAGCTCACGCCCGTCCAAGCCCGCCGGGACAAAGTCCTGGGCGGCGAAACGCTCACGCATCTGGCGCACCTTGCGCAGCGTCATCAACATGAGCATGAGGGTGAACTCAGCAACCGAGCCCGGTGAGTACTGCACGTGCGCGACGCGAATTCCCAGGTCGCGAGCCGCAGCAAAATCGATGTTGTCATACCCGATCGAGCGGTTGGAAATGTAGCGAGCGCCATGAGCGACCATCTCGGTCATCATCTCGCGCGTCATCGGGGTGCCGAGCACGCACACGCCCGCGAAGTCGCCACCGCAGCGCAGATCCTCGACGCTCAGATGCCCCGCGTGCAACTCCAGGGTGACGCCGGGATTGTCGGCACGCCACTGGTCAAAAAAGGGCACTTCGTCAGGATCGACGTCGCCAACGATGATTCGCATGTGTTCTCCCCTCGCCATCATGGTGTGCAGACATTGTACGGCCGGGACCAGAAGATTCCGGTCCCGGCCGTCGCGCTCAGCGCTTAGTCGCGGTGCGCCAGCTGACGCAGCACGTACGACAAGATGCCACCGTTGCGGTAGTAGTCCGCCTCACCGGGGGTGTCGATGCGCACGACCGCATCAAACTCGATGTCCCGGCCGTCGGCGCGCGTGGCCTGCACGTGAACGGTGCGCGGCGTCACGCCGTCGTTGAGCGCCTCGATCCCCGTGAGTGAGAACACCTCGGTGCCGTCCAACCCCAGGGAATCCGCCGACTCGCCGGCGGGGAACTGCAGCGGCAGCACTCCCATGCCGATGAGGTTAGAGCGGTGAATGCGCTCGAACGACTCGGCGATGACGGCTTTGACACCGAGCAACAGCGTTCCCTTGGCCGCCCAGTCACGCGAGGACCCGGAGCCATATTCCTTGCCGCCCAAGACGACGAGGGGCACGCCCTGCGCCTGATAGTTCTGGGCCGCGTCGTAAACGTAGGCCTGGGGGCCACCCTCGCGCGTGAAGTCGCGGGTGAAGCCGCCCTCGACGCCGTCGAGCAGCTGGTTCTTGATGCGGATATTGGCAAACGTCCCGCGCATCATGACCTCGTGATTGCCGCGACGCGAGCCGTAAGAGTTGAAATCGCGCCGCTCCACGCCGTGCTCGCTCAGGTAGCGCCCGGCCGGTGTCGCCTGGGCGAATGCGCCTGCGGGCGAGATGTGGTCGGTCGTCACCGAATCCCCGAGCTTCAACAGCACCCGGGCACCCTGAATGTCGCTTACCGGTTCGGGTTCGGGCGTCATGTCATCGAAGAACGGTGCCTTGCGGACGTACGTCGAGTCCTCATTCCACGCGAACGTGTCGCCCGTCGGCGCATCCAGGCTGCGCCAGCGCTCGTCACCGGCGAAGACGTCGGCGTAGTCCTCAAGGTACATCTCGCGCGTAATCGAGGAGTCGACGACGGCCTGGACGTCCTCGTTCGACGGCCAGATATCGGCCAGATAGACGTCGTTGCCCTCGGCATCGGTGCCCAGCGGCTGTGTCGCAAAATCGTGATCCATCGTCCCGGCCAACGCGTAGGCGATGACGAGCGGCGGGGACGCGAGGTAGTTCATCTTTACGTCGGGATTGATGCGTCCCTCGAAGTTGCGGTTGCCCGAGAGCACCGAGACGACGGTGAGGTCGTTGTCGACGACGCCGTCGTGGACCTCGGGAATGATCGGCCCGGAGTTGCCGATGCACGTCGTGCATCCATAACCGACGAGGTTGAATCCCAGCGTGTTGAGGGCGTCCCACAGACCCGCCGAGCGATAGTAGTCGGTCACCACCTGAGACCCCGGCGCCATCGACGTCTTCACCCACGGCTTCGAGCGCAGCCCGCGCTCGACCGCGTTCTTGGCCAGTAGGCCCGCGGCGAGCATGACCGAGGGATTAGACGTGTTCGTGCACGAGGTGATCGAGGCAATCGCGACGATGCCGTGATCAATCGTCGTCGCTTCGCCGTCGATCGTCACCTCGACCTCACGCGAGGGACGTCCCAGCTGCGGATCGACACCGGCATCGCCCGACAGATACGACGGCAACGCCTCGCGCCACGCGGTCTTCGCCGCGCTCAATTCGATGCGGTCTTGCGGACGCTTCGGGCCGGCGATCGAGGGAACGACGGTGGATAGATCGAGCTCGAGATATTCGGAGTAGCGAGCCTCGCGTGCCGGATCGTGCCACAGGCCCTTGCCTTCGCGTAGGCCTCGATGAGAGCAAGCTGCTCGTCGCTGCGCCCCGTCAAGCGCAAATACGAGATCGTCTCGGCATCGATCGGGAAGATCGCGGCTGTGGAGCCAAATTCGGGAGACATGTTGCCGATCGTCGCGCGGTTCGCCAACGGCACCGCCGCCACGCCCTCGCCGTAGAATTCGACGAACTTGCCGACGACGCCGTGTTCGCGCAGCATCTGGGTGATCGTCAACACGACGTCGGTCGCCGTCGCTCCCGCGGGGATCTCGCCGGTGAGCTTGAAGCCGACGACCCGCGGAATGAGCATAGAGACGGGCTGCCCCAGCATCGCGGCCTCGGCTTCAATACCGCCGACACCCCAGCCGAGTACGCCCAGCCCGTTGACCATCGTCGTGTGCGAGTCCGTGCCCACGCACGTATCCGGGTAGGCCACGGGCACGTCGCCGTCGGTGTTGACGAAGACCGTCCGGGCCAGATACTCGAGGTTCACCTGGTGAACGATGCCGGTTCCCGGCGGGACAACGCGGAAGTTATCAAACGCGCCCTGTCCCCAACGCAGGAACTGATAGCGCTCGCGGTTGCGCTCGTATTCGATATCCATGTTGCGCTCGAGCGCGGTTGGCTCGCCGAACACGTCGATCTGCACCGAGTGGTCGATGACCATCTCGGCGGGGACCTGGGGATTGATGGAGGTCGGGTCACCGCCCTGCTCGGTCACGGCCTCGCGCATTGTCGCAAGATCGACGACGCACGGAACCCCGGTGAAGTCCTGCATGACGACGCGGGCGGGCGTGAACTGGATCTCGTCGCTCGGCTCCGCATCGGGATCCCAATTGGCCAGCGAGCGGATCTGGTCGGCGGTGATGTTGGCGCCGTCCTCATTGCGAAGGAGGTTCTCGGCGAGGACCTTCAGCGCGTAGGGAAGCTTCTCCAGGCCGTCCACGGCGCTGAGCGCGTACATGTCATAGGTGGTCTCCCCCACCCTCAGGGTCGTCTTGGCTCCCAGCGAGTTCAGGCTCATGCGGACTCCTCTTCATCGAGCGCGCCGCCGCCGCGACGCCACAACAGTGTCTCGATATCAAGATACCGCGGCGCCTAGGTGCTCACAACCGAATGAACAACACGTAGACACGCAAGCGGTGGCCGCAGAGTTTCTGGCGTCAGACCGCGCCGGAGCGAGCACGATCAAAAACTCCCACGCACTCGACGTGATGGGTATAGGGAAATAAATCGAAACCATCGAGTTGCGTAATGTGATATCCGGCCTCGAGAAGCACCTGAGCATCGCGTGCCAGGGCGGCGGGATCACACGCGATAAGAACGATGCGCTCAGCGCCGGCCCGGGCAAGCGCGCGAGTCGTCTCCCGCCCCGCGCCCGTGCGCGGAGGATCCATGACGACGAGTCCCGGCCTGCGCGCAATGATCTCGTCTTCGACAAAGCGCCGATCTACGCGAGCCTGGCGGACCTCAACGTTGCCCTGATCGGCAGTGTTGGCGCGCGCCTGCGCGCAGGCACCCCCGGCACCCTCGACGGCAAAGACGGCGGCGCTTTCGCGCGCGAGGACGCGGGTGAATAGTCCCGACCCGCAATAGAGCTCGGCAACGCTGGCGTCGCCCCGGCCAGCGACCGCGCGGGCAACAGCCTCGTGCAGGACGCCTGCACCCTCGCGATGAGCTTGCCAAAAATCGTCGGCACGGACCTCATAGGTATCCTCACCCGCTGTCACTGACAGGATCGGGTCGGCGACGACCTCACCGGCTGCATCGTGCCACGTGCGATCGATCCGGATGTACCCGCCCCAGGCGCGAATGCGCTGGCCGGGCTTCCACCGCGACCGCCACGGCGAGTCACCACCGAGCAGGCCGAGCTCGGCGATATCGGGGCTCGCCAGCGGCATATCGGTAAGCGCGACGACACGCTGGCTTCCCGGCACGTGCATGCCGGCGAGTCCCCTCTCATCCACGGTGAATTCGACGCGGGTGCGCCACCCGAGGCCGTCGCGCTCGGCATCGCCCGGTGCCGCGTGGACCATAACCGGACCCGCCTCGTCGGCAAGTTCGCGCGACCCCAATCGCTCCAGTGCATCAGCAATCACCGCTGCCTTCCAGCGGCGCCCGCCCGCCAGGCTGACGTGGCCGAGATCGGCCCCGCCCACGCCGCTACGCTCGGCCTGCGGCCACACGTGATCGCGCCGATCGGGTGACGCTTCATCGATGGCGCACGCTCGCGCCCAGACGACCCGGCCTTTGCGTCGGATCACCTGAGCGCTCAGCCGCTCACCGGCGATGGCGCCCGCGACGAAGACCGTCGCCCCGTCGATGAAAGCCAGCCCGTAGCCACCGTGGACCGGCTTGAGAATGCGTAGGTTGTCGAGAACCTCACTCATCGACCGTGTTCCCATCGCGGGTCAACCGGTTCACGCGCGCCCAGCGGGCGCAGCGGACGCGAGGGCAGCTCCCCGCCACTCCACAACGGATCGCGATCCTCGGGCGCGACCGTCGCCGCGCTCGGCAGCCCGCGGTGGAGCTTATAGGGCACGAGGACCACGACGACGCCGGGAACGCGCTGAAGCTCGCGGCGCAATTTCGCTGCCGAATGATTGTGCAACAGGTGTTCAAACGAGTGATGCAGCAGGAAGTAGGGGATGTAGACAACGGTGATGTCGCGCGGAGAGCGGTTGTGCAGAGAACGCACGTGAGTGACGACGGGACCCGTGATGTCGCGGAAGGGCGAATCAAGAACGGTGAGCGCGACGTCCGTCCCCGACTCCTCCCACTGCGTAAGCAGGCGTTGGGCATCCCCCGGTTCGATCTCGACCGTGACGAGCTGGAGAGCCGAGGGATTCGTCGCCCTCGCATACGCGATGGCGCGCATTGCCGGACGATCGAGCTTCGAGACGAGGACGAGAGCGCGCACCCGCGACGGCAACACGTGTTCGGTGTCCCAGTCCTCGACAACCATCTGCTGCGACGTCACGGCATAGTGGCGGTGGATGCCGAGCATGAGGACGAAGACGATGGCCATGAGCAGCAGGGTCAGCCACGCTCCGTGCGTGAACTTCGTGATCGTCACGACGATGAGGACGAGGCCGGTGCACACCAGCCCGATGGAGTTGATGAGACGCGAGCGGCGAATTCGACGCCGTTTCGCGGCATCGACACACACGCGCAGCTCTCGATTCCAGTGGCGGATCATGCCCAGCTGCGACGTCGTGAACGAGATAAAGACGCCGACGATGTACATCTGGATGAGTCGGGTCACCTCGGCGTCGAAGACGACGATGAGGACGCCGGCAGCAGCGGCGAGAACGACGATGCCGTTGGAATAGGACAGTCGATCCCCGCGGTTGTACAGCTGGATTGGCAGGAACCGGTCGCGCGAGAGGACGCTGGCCAGCTGCGGGAAGCCGTTGAAGGCGGTGTTCGCCGCGAGGACGAGGATGAGTCCGGTCACCACCGTCACGAGGAAGAACAGCGGCTTCGCGTCGGCAAAAATCGTTGCCGCCAACTGACCGATGACGGGATCGGTCGTCACCCCGTCGACGACCCGCCCTGCTTCGCGCAGCTGGTGTGAACCGGGTTCGACGATTTTGACCCCCGTCGCGCGGGCGAGATGAAGGATGGAAAACAGCATGAGCGCCGAAATGGTGCCCAGCAGCGCGAGCGTCGTCGCCGCGTTGCGCGACTTCGGTTTCGTCAACGCCGGGACACCGTTCGAGATCGCCTCAACGCCGGTCAGCGCCGCACACCCGGAAGAAAAAGCCCGCAGCACGAGGAAGAAGCCGGCGATGCCGATCAGCCCGGTCTCGTAGCCCGGGGCCGCGGCCAGCTCGTAGTGGGCGCTCGGCGCGCGTCCGAGCGTCCCCATTGCCTGCTGAACCAGTCCGGTGACCGCCATGAGGCCGACGGCACCCATATAGATGTAGGTGGGGATGGCGAACGCCGTGCCCGATTCACGCATGCCTCGCAGATTCAACAGGGCGAGGATGGTGATGACACACAGCGATATAACGACCTCGTACCCGGCCAACATCGGCAGCGCGGTCGACAGATACCGCGCCCCCGAGGACACCGAGACCGCCACGGTGAGGATGTAATCCATGAGCAGTGCCGAAGCGACCCCAAGCCCGGCCTTGGCGCCGAGGTTATGTTTGGCCACTTCGTAGTCGCCGCCACCCGAGGGGTAGGCGTGAACCGTTTGGCGATACGACAACACGACGACGGTGAGGATGCCCAGCACGCCCACGCCGACCCACAGGGAGATGCCCGATGCGGCCACCCCGGCGAGCCCCAGCGTGAGGATCACCTCGTCGGGGGCATAGGCCACCGAGGATAGTGCGTCGGAGGCGAAAACGGGGAGGGCGATGCGCTTGGGCAAGAGCGTGCGTCCCATCGCCCGAGTCGGCATGGGGCGGCCCAATAACACGCGTTTGAGGCCGGGAACGATTGACGTCACAACCTCATCATGCCACTCACGCCAAGTGCGACCGCAGCCGGTGAGGTAGCGTGACAGTATGCATTTTGTCGTCATGGGTTCGGGCCGCGTGGGTTCCACGGTGGCGGCCGCCCTCGATGAGCGCGGCCATTCCGTCGCCGTCATCGACATCAATTCCGCCGCATTTCGCAAGCTTCCCGAGGATTTCTCGGGACAGAGGATCAAGGGCATCGGCTTCGATAGGGCCGTGCTGCGCAAAGCGGGGATCGAGGACGCCTACGGGTTCGCCGCCGTCTCCAGCGGTGACAATACGAACATCGTTGCCGCGCGCGTTGCCCGCGAGACGTTTGGCGTTCGCCACGTCGTCGCCCGCATCCTCGATCCGCGCCGCGCCGAGGTCTACGAGCGCCTCGGCGTGCGCACCATCGGCGCGGCAACGTGGACGAGCGCCCAGATCATCGATCAGATCTTGCCCGATCAGGCGCGCACGCTCCATACGGACCCCGATTCGGGAATCTCCATCATCAAGATCCGCCCGCACGCCGGCTGGGTCGGAGTGAGTTTTGCCTCGCTCACCGAGCGCCTGGAGATCTCAATTGCCTACATCGTTCGTGCGGGGCATCCCGTCCTCGATGTCCACGGCGGCGTTGTCCAGTCCGACGACACCGTCTACGTCGCCTGTGAGCGCTCGCGCGTCGCCGACGTGCGCTACGCCCTCGGTCGGGCCCCGGGTCAGGAGGACTAGGTCATGTACATCATCATCGTTGGAGCCGGCTCTGTCGGTCGCTCAATCGCTCGCGAACTGTTGTCCTACGGCCACGAGGTCGCTCTCATCGATCAGGCGGCCCAGAAGTTGCAGGTGGCCAAGCTTGCCGACGCCGACTGGCTGCTGGCCGATGCCTGTGACCCGCAGACGCTGCACCAGGCCGAGGCCCGCCGTGCCGACGTCGTTGTCGCCGCCACCGGTGACGACAAGGTCAACCTCGTCGTGTCGCTGCTGTCGAAGACGGAGTTTGCCGTGCCACGCACCGTCGCGCGCGTGAATAATCCGACGAACGAGTGGATGTTCGACGACACGTGGGGCGTCGATATTCCCGTCTCGACCCCGCGCATCATGACGTCGCTGGTCGAGGAGGTCGTCGCCGAGGGCACGCCGGTGCACCTGTTCCGCTTCCACGGCTCGGGGACATCGCTGTATTCGGTTACCGTTCCCGACGGCTCGCCCGCCACGGGTCGACGCCTATCCGACCTGCAGCTGCCCGTCCAGACGGCTCTCGTCGCCATTTTGCGCGACACCCACCCGTTCACGCCCGGCATCGACTCGACGATCGAGATCGGCGACGAACTGCTGCTGCTCATCCCCACCCAGGCCGACGCCGCGCTCACGGCGCTGCGTGAGATCTTCGATACCCCGGCGCCCGAGCCCGAGGATCTGGCCCAGGAGGACTAGTCGCGGCTGTTGCCCGCCTCCGGGTCAGCCGGTTCGGAGGCGGGAGCGGCCGGAATGTGCCCGGCCAGCAGTGCCCACGTCAGGTAGGCCGCAAGCGCAAATAACGGCAGGCCCATGGCGAGCTTCGCCGCCCCGAGCGCCGTGCCCATGTTGGCGAGATAAAGCGGGCCCTGCACAGCCAGGCGCAACGCAAAGAGGCCGACCCAAATGATGCTCGCCCATCGTGAGCGGCGAACGAAGTCGCGATGCTCGCTGCGCCAGTTCGGCCCCAGGCCGCGACCGATCGCGATCGCCCACCCGACGATGTTTCGCCGAGCCAGGATGCTCGCGGCGATGAGGACGCCGTAGACGATGTCGATGATGAGCCCGAAGGCAAAGAAGTTGGCGGATGTCCCGCTCTGCCACGCCCACACCGCGCGCCGATGACGACGCCGGCGAGTCCCCCGCCCAGCGGGCGCAGCGACTGGCGCTGAACGAGGCGAATGACCATGGCGACGACGACGCAGGCCAGCGCCGCGACGACGGCGATGTCGAGGCGCGGGCTGAGCAGCGTCGCCACGATAAAGACGACCATCGGCGCGCTCGACTCGAACACTCCTCGCCAACCGCCGACGGCGTCGGCAAACGAGAACGCGTCGGCCTCGGCGCTAGCCCACGGCGAGGGCGTCGATGTCATGGCGTGATGACCTCGTAGGCGGGGTTGTAGATGCACGTCACGCCGCCGCGCTCGGCGACGACGCCCGACGCGATGACGTTGAGGCCCGGGCGGATGCCCTCGACGCGCGATTGGCCCAACCAGATGAGATCGATCGTTCCCGTCCCGTCCCACAGGGTCGCCTTAAAGGACCCTCCGGCGCCAGGTGCCGGGTAGGTCAGTGCCCGCAGCACTCCGCACACGCGCACCCGGCTTCGCAGCTGCACGTCTCTGACGGGCACGGCATCGCGCGCCGCGCTCAAGCGCTGCTGCTCCCCGGCGTCGGCCTCCATGCGGTTGGCCGAGCGGCGAAAGCGTTCTCGAATTCCCACGCCGCTCAGCCTTCGGTACCGTCAGCGACGTTTTGGGGCGGGGACAGGGCGATCGTGTCGCCGGGAGCGAGGAATTCCTCGCCGCGGCGAACGACGCAACCGCGAACGACGTCGCTCAGGCACTCCCGCGCCGCCTCGTCAGTGGCGGCCGCCCCGCGGTAGATCACGCGCATGAGCCATCCGCGTCCCTGGTAGGCCTCGGCCAACATCGGCATGGCTCCCTGCTCGCTCTGGGGCTCGGCCGTCATGCGGGTGATGTCGGCGTCTAAGACGATCTCGTGCGGAATGTCTTGGGCCGCCAACGCCTCGGCGAATTCCTCGACCATCCCGGCCCACAGCCCGCCCGACCGTTTCGTGGCGACGAGCGAAATCTGCATCTGCGAGGCCGCGACGACGATTTCGAGGGCACCTATGCGCTGCTGGTCGGCGGGATCGGGGACGGGGACGAGCTGCATTCCCGAGATCGCCGGCAGTTGCAGGGCTCCCAGGTCGAGTCGAGGCCGCTCCTCAATATCGCGATCTGCCGCATCCCAGGGGCCCTGCCCGGTGGGAAGGGCCCCGGCGAGCGCCACCGCGCGATCGCGGCGGGTCTCGGCGGCCCCACCGGGGTCAGCTGTCGTGACGGGATGGGACGCGCTCCGCCTAAACCAGGCCACGGGTTCTCACCTTCTCCTAGTCAGCGCAGTCCGCACACACGGGCTGGCCGTCGTCGGTGTCCGCCAACTGCGAGCGATGGTGGACGAGGAAGCAGATCGAGCACGTGAACTCGTCGTCTTGGCGGGGAACGACCTGAACCGACAGCTCCTCGTTCGACAGGTCGGCACCGGGCAGCTCAAACTCCTCGGCAGCTGCATTTTCCTCATCGCCATCGACCTCGGGCGAGCCGGATGCTTCGGCGCGGCGCGCCTGCAGCTCCTCGAGGGAATCGGACTCGACGTCGTCGTCCTTCTTGCGCGGTGCGTCGTAATCGGTGGCCATCGTGTCCGCCTTTCTGCGCCTCATGTCCCGTGCGTGCCTAGCCGGCTCCGCAAACACTGTGCGCGGGGATAGTAGCACTTTGCCGAGGCGTGCGCCACGTTCGCCCGGTTAATCGGCTGAGGCGATAGAGTGGCCAGATACAACCAGTCTCGGCATCCAGTGCTGGCCGGGCCGCAGGAGGGATACGACGGTATGAAAGACGTGCACGTGCTCGGTGTTCACCCGGACGGTAACCAGCTGATCCTGTCCGATGCCGACGGGGCGCGTTATTCCCTGCAGATCACCGATGCGCTGCGCGATGCCTGCAAGGTCACGCCTCCTCTGCGTCCCGTCTCCACCCGCTCCGAGGGCGAGGACCCCAGCCCTCGCGAGATTCAAGAACTTATCCGCGCCGGCGCCTCGGCCGAGCAGATCTCGCACGAATTTGGCACGGCAATCGAAAAGATCCGCCGCTACGAGGGTCCCATTCTGGCTGAGCGCGCCTACGCGGCCCGCCGTGCCCAGGCCCTGCCGATCGGTGTGGAGGCCGATTCGCCTACGCTTGGCGACCTCGTCGTCGACCGCCTGGCCGCGCGCGGGGTCTCGCCCCACTCCCTGTCGTGGGACGCCCAGCGTTCGGGACACTCCAAGCAGTGGGAGATCCTCGTGCGCTTTGTCCAAAACGCCGAGGAGCACGAGGCCCATTGGTCGGCCGACTTCGAGGCCCGCCACGTCTCGGCTATCGACGAAGAAGCGGCGTGGCTGACCGAGCGCAGCGCGCCCGCCGGTCGAGATCGCGGCTACCTGGCATCGCGCCCCAGCCCCGAAATCGGTGCCAGCGAGCAGACAGCCGATCTCGTCGAATCTCTCAACGCCCAACGCGGCATTCGCCAAGAAATCGACATGAGCGAATTCGCCGATGACGATACCGAGGCCGAGTCGTCGCCCTCCCCCGTACTCGCGCTGACGCCCACGACGATTCCCGCGCCGGCAAGCCCCACCGCCGCGGAGGACCAAGACGACGAGCCCGCCCCGACGACGGGGCCGCTTCCCGGGTTGGAATCGCTGGAGGCCGAGGAACCGGCGACGTCCGAGACGCCGGCGTCCCATCCCCCACGGCGCTCGCGTCAGCGCCGCTCGGTGCCGTCGTGGGAAGAGATCATGTTCGGTTCCCAGCCCCGCTAGCTCAGCTCGACTAGCAGGGGCACCTCGATTTCCTCGGGGGTCAGCGAACCGTGAATTCCCTTCATGGCCCTCGCCGATGCCGTGTGCACGCGCGAATCCACGACGCTCGCACGCTCGCGTGACCACACCCAGAAGTCACCGATGAGGTCCGCTCGCGCGATCGGCCCGACATAGGGCGCCAGGTCGCACGCACGCACGATGTCCGCGTGCTCCCCCAACTCGATGCGCCATCGCTCGGCGATCTCCTCGCTATCGCCGCCACGCACGTGAACGTGCAGCGCTCGCGGCTCGCCCCCCAGCATGACGTCGTCGCGAGCGAGCGGAGAATCGGCCAGGTCGTAGATCGCGTGCGAATCGGGATTAATCATCCCGTGATCGGAGGTGACGACGAGGAGCGTTTCTGCCGGCAGGCGCGCGGCGAGTGTCGCGAGGGCGCGGTCGATCTCGTCGAGTTGAGCGAGCCAGTCGGGGCTGTCCCATCCCGCGTGATGTCCAACGTGATCGAGATGCTCGACGTAGAGGTACGTGAGAGCGGCCTCGCGACAGGCCAACGCCGCGAGGTGGACGCGTTCGTCAAGACTGCGGGCATAACGCAGCTCCAGGCCACCGAGCGCCTGCAAGGTCAACCCCGACCCGGCGAATTTGGGCGGAACGACGCCGATGCTGCGCACGCCGAGCTCTGCTGCCGTTGCAAAGGCACTCGGCTGCGGATTCCAGCCCTCGACGGGCAACACCCGCTGCGTCCCGCGCGCGCGGAAGGTGATGAGGCTAAAGGGTCCTGCCGTGGGATCGACGACCTCGTAGCCGAGCATGTTCGTCTCTCCGGGCCACGCCCCCGTCGTCAGCGTCGTGATGGCCGCCGCCGTCGTCGCCGGCGCACACGTGGGGATGGGACGCGCGCTCTCCCACGCCGAACGCACGAACGCGCGCGCATGGGCGAGCCGCTGGCCGACCTGGTGCCAGCCCATGCCATCGATGACGACGAGGACGCACCGGCGTGCCCGGGGCAGCTCGATCCCGGCAACGGGGCTGCCGTGTCCCAGCGCGCTGAGGATCGCCGCCATCACGTCGTGGGTTCCCGCCCGCTCACGTCGGCCGTCGCCATCGATGCGCAAATCGGCGGGAAGCAACGCGGGCGAAGTCATGGCGTCCATTGTCGCACGCAACACCCCTACGCGGGCGAGTCAGTTAGGTGCGGCGATGCCCGATGCAGACAATAGAGGCCATGACCGATCTGTCCCCCGCGAGCGAACACATTGTCGACATTGACGTCTCGGACGAGATGCGCACGTCGTTTCTCGAGTACGCCTACTCCGTCATCTACGCGCGTGCCCTCCCGGATGCGCGCGACGGATTGAAACCCGTTCAGCGGCGGATCACCTATCAGATGTCTGTCATGGGCCTGCGTCCCGATCGCTCGCATGTGAAGTCCTCGCGCGTCGTCGGCGACGTCATGGCCAAGCTGCACCCACATGGGGACACGGCGATCTACGACGCGCTCGTTCGCCTGGCTCAACCCTTCGCGCTGCGCTTGCCCCTCGTTGACGGTCATGGCAACTTCGGCTCGCTCGACGACGGCCCGGCGGCCCCCCGCTACACCGAGGCGCGCATGGCCGAGGCCGCCCTCGATATGGTGGCGAATCTCGACGAGGACGTCGTCGACTTCGTTCCCAACTACGACAATCAGACGACCCAGCCCGAGGTGTTGCCCGCGGGATTTCCCAATCTGTTGGTCAACGGGGCCTCGGGCATTGCCGTGGGCATGGCGACGAATATCCCCCCGCATAACCTCGTCGAGGTCGTCAACGCCGCGACGCATCTGCTTGACCGTCCCGAGGCCAGCGTTCAGGATCTCATGGCCTATCTGCCCGGCCCGGATCTGCCCGGCGGCGGCATCATCGTCGATCGCACCGGCATCCGCGAGGCCTACGAGACCGGTCGCGGAATTTTCCGCACCCGTGCCAAGGCGAGCATCGAACGGGTGAGTCCGCGCAAACGCGGCATCGTCATCACAGAACTGCCCTACATGGTGGGCCCCGAGCGCGTCATCGAGAAGGTCAAGGAGGCGGTGACGAAGGGACGCATCAAAGGCATCTCGGCGCTGACGAACCTGACGGACCGCACGAACGACCTACGCCTGGTCATCGAGGTGAAAAACGGTTTCAACCCCGAAGCCGTGCTCGCTCAGCTCTACAAATACACTCCTCTGGAGGATTCCTTCGGGATCAACGCCGTCGCCCTCGTCGATGGCCAGCCCCAGCAGATGTCGCTGAAACAGATGCTCGAGGTCTTTCTTGCCCACCGGCTCTCGATCGTGCTGCGTCGCTCCCACTATCGCCTGGCCAGGGCGCGCGAGCGCCTCCACCTCGTTGAGGGGCTTCTCGTCGCCGTGCTCGACATCGATCGGGCGATCGCCCTCATCCGCCATTCCGACGACGTCGCGCAGGCGCGCGCCGGCCTCATGGAGGCGTTCGGGCTAGACGAGATCCAGGCCGATCACATCCTCGCCCTGCGGCTGCGCCGCCTCACCCGGTTCTCGACGATCGAGCTACAAGCCGAGCGCGACGAACTGGCTGAGACCATCGAGCAGCTGCGTAGGCTCGTCACCGACGACGAGGCCCGCCGCGCGATCGTCCGCGACGAACTGGGTGACGTGGCCGCCCGCCTCGGTACCCCGCGGCGCACTCTGCTCCTCGATGGTGCCCAGGCCCGCGACATTGCCGCGGTCTCCGAGGTTCCCCTCGAGATCGCCGACGATCCCTGCGTGCTCGTGTTGTCGAGCACGGGTTCGCTCGTCCGAGTTCCCGGCGACGAGCCGGTCTCGCGCGACGGCGCCCGCCAGGTCGACGACGGCGTGCGCGCCTGCCTGGCGACGACGGCGCGTGCCGAGGTCGGCATCGTCACCTCTGACGGCACGCTCACGCGCTTCAGCGTCGTCGACGCGCCCCAGGTGCCACGCACCCAAACCGCGCCGTCACTGCGCGCGGGGGTCGATGCCCACCGGCTCGCGGCACTGCCGCCACGCAGCGAGGTCGTCACGATTGTCCCGCTCGATGCCGAGAGTACCCCCGCATGGCTCATGACTGAGCGCGGCACGGTCAAGCGCGTGCGCCCGGAGTATCCGGCGAATAAGGACGCGTGGGAAATCATCGGCCTCGATCCCGGCGACCGGGTCGTCGCGGGAGGCACGTGCACCGATGACGCCGAGCTGTTCATCGTCACCTCGGGTGCCCAGCTGCTGCGCACCCCCGCCGCCAAGATCCGTCCCCAGGGGCGCTCGGCGCAGGGCATGGCGGGGATCAAGTGCGGCGAGGACGCGCGCGTCATCACCGCCGCGGCGATCGAACCCGGGGACCTCCCCGAGGCATTCGTCGCGACGGTGGCGGCCGATGGCACGGCGCTGCCGGGAACCGGGCAAACGTCAGCGAAGGTCACCCCCGCGGCTGCCTATCCGTCAAAGGGGCGGGGCGGCCAGGGCGTGCGCGTGCAGCGGTTCTTGCGGGGCGAGGACGTGCTGGCGCTGGCGTGGGTTGGCGTCGGTGCCCCGCGTGCCCTCGCCGACGACGGTCAACCGGTCGAACTCCCGCCTGTTGACGATCGCCGCGACGGCTCGGGAGCCGCGATCTCGGCCCCCATCGCCACCATCGGTTAGGCCGGCTCGACGTCGAGAATGTACTCGTGCGACACCGAGGCCACATCGAAGCCGAGGTCACGCAGCAGCTGACGGGCAGCGGCTTCGGTGTCCGCGGACGAAATCGCCACGGTGTCGAGGCCCAGCGCGGTGAAGCTGCGCACTGCCTCGGTGATCATCGCCCGCACGATGCCCTGCCCCTGATGCTCGCCGTCAAGGCCGTACATGTCGATGTAGCCTTGGCGCTGCCCGAGCGCGTCCCAGTCCTGGGAATAGATCGAGGCGATGAGAAAACCGACGACGGGGCTGCGATCGCTCGAGCGATCTAGCGCGACGACGGATGCCTCGGGCAGGAAAGCCGACATCGTCTCCAACCACTGATCGGCGCTCAGCGGCGTCGCCCCCAGAGTCTCCCCCATCTGATTGAGCGCGCGACGCACCTTGTCCGAGAGCTCGTCGCGCCACATCGTGACGTCGATCGTCGAGGGAACGGTGTAGTCCTCGAGCGGGAGGGACAGCGGTCGCGTCCACTCTTCGTAGGTGTGGGAGCGCGTGTAGCCCAACCGTGACACGTGCGCTTCGAAGCGGGTATTTTCGCCCTCGACGTGGGTGACGATGCGCCCACCACCCCCGGGACTCTCCCGCAGAATCCGGGTGGCAGTTGCCGTCTGCCACTGCGAGGAGGCCTCACCGAGGCCGCGGTCGCGCCAGTGCGGGGCAACTCCCCCCTGACACGTGATGACTCCGGCGTCCATCGAGCGCGGCTGCACGTGGGCGTAGGCGATGAGCTCGCCCGCGGCAACCCACCCGCTGCACCGCGAACCAGAATGCGGGCGAAACCACCGGTCGATCTCGTCGGGCGAGGTCCGATAGGGCGGATTGTCGTGGGTCTCGATGGCCTCGACGAGGACGGCGAGTCTGCGGGTATCGGCGCCATCAAGGTCAACGCGCTGCACACCGTCAGGCAGCTGACTCATACGCGTTCCCCTCGCCGACACACCGTCATATTACAGGTCGACGGTGTAGACCATGCGCACGCCGATCTTGGTGAATCCCACGGCCTCGAGCGCGACATCGCGCCCGTCGACACCGCGCAACACCGTCTCGATCGAGACGCCTTCAAAGTTCTCGGCATCGGCTCCGCGCAGCGTTCGTGCGATGGCGCCTGCCCACTGGTCGTCGCTCGTCGGTCCGGACGCCTCGATCGCGGCGTCCGCATCGACACCAGCTATCCAGCTGGTGGAGTGCCGGCACACGAGGGCGAAGGCGCTAATGCGCCCGTTGGCGTCGGCGCACACCGAGGACAGCTCCGCATCCACCGAGTCGATGACGCGGCGCCACCACCGCTCGGCCTGAACGCGTGAGGCCCCCTGACCGGCCGCCTTGGCATCGTGGAGGCGACGCACGTCGACGAGATCCCCATCGAGGTCCAGCGCCCGCACCCGATATCCGTCGGGAAGGACGGGGGCGGGGGGAAGCGGGCGCAACGAGTGACGGTAGACCCCGAGAAAAGATGTCGGCGCGTAGCCTGCGGCCACGTAAAGCTGGCGGCGGTCACGCTGATGGGACTCGACGACATTCGAGATTCGCGCCGGCAGCGTCGATTCGGGTCCCCACGACTCGACGAGAAGCTGGCGCGCGCGAGCATCCTGCCACGTCAACAGGGCCCGCCCGATACCGCGCCCGCGCCACTTGGGCATGGTCGCGGCAAACAGCTCGGCGCGAGCGACCTCGCGGTCTTCGCGGTAGAGGCGCACCAGCCCAAAGGCCTGAATATCCCCATCGGAATCAACGCCGACGATTGCGCTCGCGTGGTGTCCTTGGCACGCCTCGTCGAGGAAGCCACGCAGCTGCCTCGACGGTGTGCGGCGCACGACGGCGTTGTCCTTCTCGGTAATCCGCGTCAGGTTGTCGATGGCGTCGATGTCGCGAGCGGCAACATCCCTCCAGGTCAAGCCGAGGTGACGACCGGGAAGCGGGGCTGAGGGCGGGGGCGCGAGGCGCTCGACAAGGCTGACGGCCATAGGTCCCATCATACGTGGCGCCGCGCAGCCTCCGGGTTTCGCGCCACTGTGCAGGCGCTAGGCGTCGATCTGTTCGCGCGTGAGCTCCGCGGCACCCGAGACGATGAAGCTGCGCCGCGGGGCGACCTGCTGCCCCATGAGCAGCTCGAAGACCTCCTCGGCCTGGGCGACGATTGCCTCGTCGGCCAGGGTGATGCGCCGCAGGGTGCGCTTGGCCGGATCCATCGTCGTCTCGGCCAGCTGGTCCGCGTCCATCTCCCCCAGGCCCTTGTAACGCTGGACGGGGTCCTTCCACGTACGCCCGGCCCGGCGGAGCTCGGCCAGCTTGGCGTGGAGTTGATCTTCGGAATACGTGTAGACGTATTCGCGCGGCTTGCGTCCCTTGGCCATGACCTCGATACGGTGTAGCGGCGGCACGGCCGCATAGACGCGTCCGGCCTCGATGAGGGGGCGCATGTAGCGGAAGAACAGCGTCAGCAGCAGGGTGCGAATGTGGGCCCCGTCAACGTCGGCATCCGTCATCATGATGACCTTGCCGTAACGAGCAGCGTCGACGTCGAAACTGCGTCCCGAACCCGCACCGACGACCTGGATGATCGCCGCGCATTCGGCGTTGGAGAGCATGTCGGAGGTGGAGGCCTTCTGGACGTTGAGGATCTTGCCGCGAATGGGCAACAACGCCTGGAATTCGGCCGAGCGCGCCTGCTTCGCCGTCCCCAGGGCCGAATCGCCCTCGACGATAAACAGCTCGGAGCCGTCGACGTCGTTCGAGCGACAATCGGCGAGCTTTGCCGGCAGCGAGGAGGTCTCGAGGGCAGTCTTGCGCCGCGAAATCTCCTTGTGCATACGCGCGGACACGCGGGCACGCATCTCGCCGACGACCTTCTCGAGGAGGGCGAACGCCTGCTGCTTGTCGTCGCGCTTGGTCGAGGCCAACTGCGCCGCCAGGCCCTCGGTGACGACCGAATTGACGGCCTGGCGCACCTGCGGCGTTCCCAAGATCTCCTTGGTCTGCCCCTCGAACTGAGGTTCGGGCAGGCGCACGGTGATGACGGCGCTCAGGCCCGCCATGACGTCGTCCTTTTCGATCTTCGCCTCTTTCGCGCCGAGCTTGAGGCGCTTTGATTTGCGGTTCTTTGCGATCGCTTGACGGATGACCTTGACGACCGCCGCCTCGAACCCGGCGACGTGGGTGCCCCCCTTGGGCGTGGCGACGATATTGACGAAGGATCGCTCGAGCGTGTCGTAGCCGATCCCCCACCGCAGGGCAACGTCGACGACGCACGTGCGCTCCATCTCGCGGGTGTGGACGTGGCCGCTTTCTTCGTCGAGATGCTGGACGGTCTCGGTGTAGACCCGCTCGCCCGTGTAGCGCCATGTGTCGGTAATCGGCGCGTCGGTGCTCAGGTAGTCGACGTAGTCAACGACCCCACCGGTGTGAATGAGTTCCTCGCGAACGACGTCGTCGCCGCGGTGATCCTCAACGACGAGGCGCAGTCCGGGAACGAGGAAGGCCGTCTGGCGCAGCCGATCGAGCACGCCATCGAGGTCGAATCCCTCGCCCGCGGCGTCGGGAAAGATGTCGGGATCGGGCCAAAAGCGCACATACGTACCGCTGAGGCCCCGCTTGGCCTTGCCGACCTGGTGGAGCGCGTGTGCGGCGTCCTCGGGCGTGAAAGGCGAGCGCGGATCGGGATCACCGGCATCGGCATAGGTCCCGGCCTCGCCACGGCGAAACTGCAACCGGTGGCGCTTCGAGGAGCGAGTGACCTCGACGTCGAGGCGCTGCGAGAGCGCGTTGACGACCGAGGCGCCCACGCCGTGCAGGCCGCCGACCGAGGCGTAGGAGGATGAGCCGAATTTGCCACCGGCATGCAGCTTGGTGAAGACGACGGCCAGACCGCTCAGCCCCGTGCCCGGCACCTCGTCGACGGGGATCCCGCGGCCGTTGTCGCGCACGCTCGCCGACCCGTCGGCTTCCAGGCGCACCTCGATGCGATCACAGTGCCCCACGAGGGCCTCATCGACCGAGTTGTCGATGATCTCCCACAGGCAGTGCATGAGGCCGCCGCGATCGGTGGAACCGATATACATGCCTGGACGAATCCGCACGGCCTCGAGTCCCTCGAGAACCTGCAGATTCGATCCGTCGTAGCGCGTCGAAGATTCACCTGTCACGTCCACCCATGCTAGGCCACGGCGCCGACAGGCTCGTTTCGCGTGTCGCGGCGTTTGGCCCGTGGCGAACGTCGAGCGCGTCAGCTGGTAGTCGGGATGCGCGGTGGCGATCATGGAAACATGACACACACGAATGAGGTCTCTACACACGAGGCCGCCGAAGCGTTTACGACGGCTGACCGCTGCGACGTGTGCGGCGCTCAGGCCTGGGTGCGTGCCTTCCTCTCCACGGGCATCTTGCTGTTTTGCGCCCACCACGCCCGCGCCTACCCGGCCGCACTCGAACAGGCCGACCGAGTCGAAGACGGGCGCGACGGCATGTTTATCTAGCTCCTTACTGAGCTCGAGCACGAACGAGTGAACCCGCCAGCCTGTCGGTTGGCGGGTTCACTCGTAGCTTTCCGCTATCAGTCCAGGTAGTCGCGCAGCACTTGCGAGCGCGAGGGATGGCGCAGCTTGGACATCGTCTTCGACTCGATCTGGCGGATGCGCTCGCGCGTGACGCCGTAGACCTTGCCAATTTCGTCGAGCGTCTTGGCCTGACCGTCGCCCAAACCGAAGCGCATCGACACGACGCCGGCCTCGCGTTCCGACAGGGTGTCGAGAACGCGGCGCAGCTGTTCTTGCAGCAGGGTGAAGCTGACGGCGTCGGCGGGAACGACGGCCTCGGAGTCCTCGATGAGGTCGCCGAACTCGGAATCGCCATCTTCACCCAGCGGCGTGTGCAGCGAGATGGGCTCGCGTCCGTACTTTTGAACCTCGACGACCTTCTCCGGGGTCATGTCGAGTTCCTTTGCCAGCTCTTCGGGAGTGGGTTCGCGCCCGAGGTCTTGCAGCATCTGGCGCTGGACGCGCGCGAGCTTGTTGATGACCTCGACCATGTGGACGGGGATACGGATCGTGCGGGCCTGGTCGGCCATCGCGCGTGTGATCGCCTGGCGGATCCACCACGTCGCGTAGGTAGAGAACTTGTAGCCCTTCGTGTAGTCGAACTTCTCGACCGCGCGGATGAGGCCCAAGTTGCCTTCCTGGATGAGATCGAGGAAAAGCATCCCGCGTCCCGTGTATCGCTTGGCCAGTGAGACGACGAGGCGCAGGTTGGCCTCAAGCAGGTGGTTCTTCGCGTGTTGGCCGTCGACGGCCAGTTGGTTCAGGTCGCGACGTTCCTTCGACGACATTTCCTCGCCGTCGGTGTGGATCCGGTGCTCGGCGTAGAGTCCCGCCTCGATGCGGCGAGCGAGGTCGACCTCCTCGGCAGCGTTGAGCAGAGGCACTTTACCGATCTGCTTGAGGTAGTCCTTCACCGGGTCGGCGGTCGCGCCCGCCACGGTGACCTGCTGGGCCGGCTCGTCGGTCTCGTCCTTCTCGGACAGCGTGAAGGTTCCCGTCTTCTTGGCCTTCGCATCGGGCTGCGCCGCACGGCGCCGCTTGACAACCGCGCGCTTCTTCGGCTTGCGCGGGGCCTTCGGGGCTTCGTCGAGCTCCTGGAGATCCTTCGCCACCTCGATGTTCGCCTTGGCCTGCGCCTCCTGGGCCTTCGCCTCGGCCTCGGCCTGCTGGCGGGCACGCCGGCGCGTCGACGTCGAGGTTGCCTTGGCGGTCGACTTCTTCTTCGCCGTCGCTGCCTTCTTGGTTGTCTTCTTCGCGGCCGTCTTCTTGGTCGTCGTCTTCGCCGACGCGCCGAGGTCGCCTTCTTCTTCGTCGCTGCCGACTTCTTCTTGGTCGTCGAGGCCGTCTTCGTCTTCGGGGCAGCCGCTGCCTCGGTCTGCGATACCTGGTCGGTGCTACCCTGGCTGGCAGGTGCTTGAGGGGTCTTAGTCGCCACGACAACCTTTCCTCTGAGACGGTCAACGGGTCGCGGCCCGAGCCGCGCGGGTACGACCGACCATTATAGCCGCTCAGCCCGATTCGCTCATGTTAAGACCTAGACAATGTGTGCCGGCCGTGGTAATACACAGCGACGAAAGGACTTTCGGACCATGCCGTTTCCCCTCGCCGAGGAGCTTCGCCGGGCCCTTGACCAGCACATTCCGCGCCTGCTCGCGGCGGCGACGAGCGAATTCGGAGCGCTAGGTGCCGATAGCTTCTTTGCGCCCCTTCCCGAGCGCCTCGCGCGCGGCAAACGCACCCGTGCCCTGGCCGCCGCGTGCGGATGGCTGGCTGCCGGTGGCGACGAGGACGTCACCGATCCCCTCTTCTCTATCGCGCTCGCGCTTGAGCTCTACCAACTCCACGCGCTCGTTCACGACGACATCATCGATCACGCCTGTACCCGCCGTGGCCTACCCGCCCTCCACGTCGCCTATGCCCGCACCCACGCCGAGGCCGGCTGGGCCGGCAGCGGCGACGATTACGGTGTGGCGAGCGCAATCCTTGCCGGCGATTACCTGCTCTCGGCCGCCTCAGACGCCGCCTACGCCGCCTGCATCAACGCGCCCGAAGCATGGGCGCGCTTCGCGCTGCTGACCCGTGAAGTCGCCGTTGGCCAGTATCTCGACGTGCGCGCCGAACACGAACCGGATCCCGCCGACGCCCTGGCAGCCGCCCTCGGGGTGCTCACACACAAGTCGGCGAACTATTCCGTCGTTCATCCGGTGGCGCTGGGGGCGCTCGTCGCGGGCGCCGACACCGACCTCATCGCCACCCTCGACGCCCTGACGACGCCGTGGGGACAGGCATTCCAGCTGCGCGATGACGACCTGGGCGTCTTCGGCGACCCCGACCTGACCGGCAAACCCAGCGGAGACGACCTGCGCGAGGGCAAGCGCACCGTCTTGCTCGCACTAACCCTTCAGCGCGCCGCGGCGAGCGAGCGCGACTGGTTGCTGGCTCAGCTGCGCGACGGCGCGTGGGACGACGCGGCAATCGATCGGGCTCGCCACCTCATCATCGCGTGCGGGGCGCGCGAGGAACACGAGGCGCGCATCCGCGCCCTGGTGGCCGAAGGCGACGCCATCCTCGAGGATGCGAATCTGCCCGACGCCGGGCGCGATGCGTGCCGTTGGCTCGGATCAGCCCTCGTCGAGCGCGATGCCTAGAAGGCTTCCGCACGCGCCTGGCGGTTCACCCGCTTGTGGGCCCCCGAGCGCAAGAGCTCGAGGGGTACCTCGCCCAAAGCCGGGTGGGTACTTGTCAGCCACGCGTATGCTTCGTCCTCGCTGAACCCCGCATCCAGCAGCGTCAACACCGTTCCGCGCAGATCAGGCAGCGGCCGCATCCGGCCCTCTTCCTCAATGAGGCAACCGGCGGGAACCTTGAGGATTCCGCGATCGTCGCGGAACGTCACGAGCTTGTGATCGGCCACGAGCTGGCGCACGCGCGTGTATTTGATGCCGAGCGCCTCGGCGACATCGGGCAGAGGCAGGGCCTGATTATCCATGCGTCATAGCCTACGGGATGCCACGCCCGCGCTCGCCCGCGCGGCCTCGCCGGACCCGGAAACGTCCTCCTCTAAACTGGCGCGTATGACTGACACGCGTAAGACGACGCCGGTGCCCGCCGCGGACCCGCTCGTTGGCACGCTCGTCGATGGGCGCTACCGCGTCGATTCCTTCCTCGCCGCCGGCGGCATGGCCTCGGTTTACCGCGCCCACGACACCCGGCTCGGGCGCGACGTCGCCCTCAAGGTCATTCACCCCCACCTGGCGCTCGACCCGGCCCTGGCCGAGCGCTTCATCCGCGAGGCCTCCGCCGCCGCCCAACTGCACCATCCCGGGATCGTCGCCATCCACGATCAAGGTGACATTGACGGGCGCGGCTATTTCGTCATGGAGCTCGTCGACGGTCACAACCTTCGCACGGAGCTCATCACCGAGGGCGCACTGAGCCTCGGCGACGCCCTCGATATCGTCGAGGCCATCCTCACCGCGCTCGCGGCGGCCCACAGACGCGGCATCGTTCATCGCGACATCAAACCGGAAAACGTGCTCCTCACGCCCGAGCGCGAGGTCAAGGTGGCTGATTTCGGGCTGGCCCACGCTGTGAGCGCCGCAACGGGGACAACGACGGGAACGGTCATGGGCACGGTCGCCTATCTGGCACCGGAAGTCGTGTCGCGCGGCACCTCGGATGCCGCCGCCGACATCTATTCCACAGGAATTCTCCTGTACGAACTGCTGACGGGCGAAGTCCCTTACGCCGACGAGCCGCCCATTCGCATCGCGTGGCATCACGTCAATGACGCGCTGCCGCTACCCTCCGATTCGCAAGAGTGGATCCCCACCGAGGTCGACGAGTTCGTCGCCGCGCTCACGGCTACCGACCCCGCGGCGCGGCTCGCCGATGGTACGGCTGCACTTGCTGAGTTGCGCCGACTGCGCCGCGCGATCGGCACCTCACTCGATCACCTGCGTGCCCCGCGAGTAGCCGAGTCCGGTCCACAGGTGACGACGCGCATGCCGACCGAGGTTGCGCCTCATGCGCTCCCCAGTGCCCCGGCTGCGGCCGCGTCGTCTCGGCGCCCCCGTACCCGGTCGCGGCGCCGAATCCTCGTCGCCGTCCTCATTGTCTTTCTCATTGCCGCCGCGGCAACCATCGCCTGGTGGTTTCTCGCCGGACCCGGAGCGCGCGTGGCCGTCCCCGATGTTGCGGGAATGAGTCCCGCACAAGCCGAGCGGCGCCTGAGTGCGCTCGATCTCGAGACCACCCGCGACGTCGAATACTCCGACACCGTCGAGGCCGGTGACGTCACGCGCACCGATCCCACCTCTGGCACCAAGGTGAAGAAGCATGCGCGCGTGCGGATCTACGTCTCGCAGGGGGTGCACATGGTGAACGTTCCCAAGGGACTCGAGGGAAAGAACCGCGACGACGTCGAGGCCGCATTGGCGAAAGTGCCGCTGGCGATCGGCGACGTCAGCGAGGAATACTCCAATGACGTCGCCGAGGGACTCCTCATTCGGCTCTCGCCGGAGCCAGGCACGTCGCTCGCGCACGACTCACGCATCGACCTCGTCTTCTCCAAGGGCCGTGAGCCGCAGAAGATTCCTCCCCTGACCGGTCTTGCTCGCGCCGACGCCGAGAAGGCCCTTGCCGATTCCAAGCTTGGGGTCAGCGTGGTTGAGGCGTTCTCGGACACCGTCGAGAAGGGACACGTCATCTCTCAACAGCCCGTCGCCGGAGCCGGCGGTTTCACCGGCGACGTCGTCACCATCACCGTCTCTAAGGGACCCGAGGTCGTCACCGTGCCAAACGTGCGCGGCATGTCGATGGACGAGGCGACGTCGCGCCTGGAGGCCCTCGGGCTTCGCGTGACCACACGCAAGCGACTGTTGGGCCTCGATCCCAACCACGTCTACGACCAGTCGCCCTCGGCGGGCACCTCGGTCAAGGTCGGCTCGACGATCACCCTCGACTACGTCTAGGCCCTAGAAGACGCGCAAGTCCTCAGTCATCGCCGAGCGGTGACGCTCAGCGACAGGGTGGGCCTGCAACAGCTCAGCCAGTTGGAACGCCAACTCCAGGGACTGCTGGTGGTTGAGGCGAGGATCGACGCGGGTCTCATAGCGCTCGGCCAGTCGCTCGTCGTCGATCGTGTCGGCCCCACCGCGTACCTCGGTCACATCATCGCCCGTCATCTCGACGTGAATACCGCCGGGAACCGTGCCCTCCGCGGCGTGGACGTCGAAGAACTGGTGGACCTCGCGCATGATCGTCGCAAAATCGCGTGTCTTGTAGCCCGTCGCCGACGTCGTCGTGTTGCCGTGCATGGGGTCGCACACCCACACGACGGGTCGTCCATCCCGGCGCACCGCGTCGATGAGACCGGGCAACACGTCGCCGATGCGATCCGCACCCATCCGAGTAATGAAGGTGAGCCGTCCGGCAATGCCATCGGGGTTGAGGCGATCGATGAGCGCCTTGAGATCGTCCTCACGCGTGCTCGGACCGATCTTCACGCCGACGGGATTGGCCACCTGGCTGAGCAGCGCCACATGGGCACCCTCGGGATCGCGCGTGCGCTCGCCGATCCACAGGAAGTGAGCGGAGGTGTCGTAGAGGCATCCCGTGCGCGAGTCCTCGCGCGTCATCGCCGCCTCGTACTCCATGAGCAGGGCCTCGTGCGAGGAATAGAAATCTACCGAGCTCATGGCATCGAATTGTGCGCCTGCTGCCGCCATGAAGCGGACGGCTCGATCGATCTCTGCGGCCAATTCCTCGTAGCGCTTATAGGCGGGATTCGACGTGAATCCCTTGTTCCACTGGTGGACGAGACGCAGGTCGGCGTATCCGCCGCGCGTGAAGGCGCGAATGAGGTTGAGCGACGTCCCCGAGCGGGTGTACATCTCGATGAGCCGACGCGGATCGGGTTCGCGCGCGGTGTTCGTGAAGGTGAACTCATTCACGGCGTCACCGCGGTAGGACGGCAACGTCACGCCGTCGATCGTCTCCATGTCGGACGAGCGCGGTTTTGCGTATTGGCCGGCCATGCGCCCCATCTTGATGACGGGCATTGACGAGCCGTAGGTGAGCACGATCGCCATCTGCAAAATGGCCTGGATCTTCAGCCGCAGGCGTACGGCCGTCGACTCGGCAAACGTCTCGGCGCAGTCACCCCCGGTCAGCACAAACGCATCGCCCCGACTGGCCTCGGCCAGCTTAGTCCGCAGCTGATCGACCTCTCCGGCAAATACCAAAGGTGGGCGGTCACGCAGATCGGCAACGACGTCGGCCACGGCCTCGGCGTCGGGATAAGCGGGCTGCTGAGAAACGGGGCAATCCCGCCACGTGGACAGGGCGTGAGCGTTTTCGGGGCGCATGTCTCCAGCCTAAGACAGGGGCACACATGCGCCGGGGGCGGATCCGCTTACCGGACCCGCCCCCGCGATAGCGCAAGACTCTACTCGCCAGCCGGCTCGAGCTTTTGCCCGATGCGGCTCATCATGTCGACGAACCACTGCTGCGAGATGTCGAACGGCTTTCCGCCCTTGATCCGCGGGAACGGAATCGCCGTCAGCTTGTCGCCGTTCTCCTCATCGTGGCCGACGACACCGGCCTCGCCGCGCAGGGCAGCATCGACGGCGTAATCGGTCATCGACTGGATGAGGCGCAGGTCCTCGGCGTTGGCGGCCGCGGCACGCGAGAAATAGCCGGACTTTTGGACCAGGACCTTCTCGGCACCGATCTTCGCGGCGAACTGCTTGGCGAACCACTGACCGGGGTTGATCGTGTCGAGCTTGACGTGGCCGAAGGGATCGCGCTGGACCTCTTCGCCCTCGGCTTCAAGCTGGGCGACGATCTCGGACAGCCCGGCACCTTCGGACAGGAAGATGTTGACGTTGCCCGTGCGATCCATGATCTTGCGTAGGCGCGAGGCCTCGGCCTCGATGTCGATGCGGGCCTCGGGCACGAACACCGCGTGAATCTCGTAGGAGTCGCGCGACAGTCCCAGCGAGGGCGCCCATTCCTGGGTGTCCAGCCACTCTTCGTAGGCTCGAGCGGTCGCCCCGGTCAGCCAACCGCAGTTGCGGCCCATGACCTCGTGGACGATGAGCATACGCGGGGAGACACGGCACTCGCCGATGACATTGCGGGCGAACTGGGCACCCTGTTCGGCGGCCGTCCATGCACCGAGCGACTGGCGGATCGGCACGACGTCGTTGTCGATCGTCTTGGGCAGACCGACGACGGTGAGGTTGTAGTCGTTTTCCTTCAGGTATGCGGCCAGGTCGGCGGCCGTCGTGTTCGTGTCGTCGCCACCGATGGTGTGCAGGACGTCGACCTTGTCGGTGACCAGGCGCTCGGCCGCAACCTTCAGCGGGTCCTCGTCCTCGCCGACGAGGCCGCGCTTGACGAGGTCGGCCTTGTTCGTCAGCTTGACGCGCGAGTTGCCGATCGGCGAACCGCCGAAGCGGTGCAGCAGTCCGGCCTTCTCGCGGCCTTCCTCGTCAACGACCAGGTAGTTGCCGCTGAGCAGACCGTGATACCCGTGCAGGTAGCAGATGATCTCGATGCTGGGGTCGAGCTCGGTGTAGCGCTGAATGAGCCCGCCGACGGCAGACGACAAACACGGAGCGAAACCGCCTGCGGTCAGCAGGGCGACGCGACGAATGGTCATTGATCCTCCAGATCTCGTTAAGCGCTCATGCGCGTGGACTCCCCCAGTCTAGCGGGAGCCCTCACTCGGCCTCGGGACTATCGGGCGATGCCGCCGTCTCGTCGCCATCGCCCCGCTGCGGTACCTGGCGTCCACCTGGCGCGCCGCCGGGCACGGGACCGGCGAATTTGCCCTCGGCGGCCAGCTGCTTCTTCACATCGGCGGCGTAGACGTCCGCGTATTCCTGTCCGGACAGGCACATGAGGTTATACATGATCTCATCCGTGATGGCGCGCAGGACGAAGCGGTCGTTTTCCAGGCCGCGGTAGCGCGAGAAGTCCAGCGGCTCGCCGATGATGACGCCGACACGATGCAGACGCGGGATCCGAGTACCGATGGGCTGAGCGATGTTGGACTCGATCATCGCCACCGGGAGCACCGGCGCCCCCGATTCGAGAGCGAGGCGAGCGACGCCGGTTTTGCCGCGATAGAGCTTGCCATCGGGGCTGCGCGTGCCCTCGGGATAGATACCGAACAGGCCGCCCTCGTCAAGGCGCTTCAAGCCCGTGCGCAGCGCGGCGAGCGACTTCTTGCCGCCCGAGCGATCGACGGGGATCGTGCCCACGGCGCGCATGAAATTGGCGACGAGACGCCCCTTGATGCCCGTCCCCGTGAAATAGTCGGCTTTGCCCATGAACACGACCTCGCGGTCGATGAGCATGGGCAGGAAGAAGGAATCGATGACCGCCAAGTGGTTGGACGCGAGGATCGCCGGTCCGGTGGCGGGAATGTTCTCGGCTCCCCTGATCCATGGCCGGTAGATGAGTTTCAACAGGGGTCCGGCGACTCCCTTGAGCAGGCGGTAGAGCATCGTGCCGCGTTTCCCTTCTGCCGAGCGCTTTTTCGTGCGTGGTATCCAGACTACTCTTCACCCTATGGCGGAAGAGTCTTCTCGGGGGCGTCCTCGTCCCAATCCCGACGATCCCGACAGCGTCGATGCGGAATTCGCTCGCCTCGTCGCGGACCTGTCCGACCTGGGACGCGGGCCGCGCGACTACGACCTCGCCGAGGCCGCCGACGAGCCACTTCCGCCACCGCCTCGCCTCGCTCGCTCGACGCGGCGCTGGCTGCTCGTCATCGCCGCTTTGCTCATCATTCCCGTGTGTGCGTTGATCCTGCTGCCTGCCCGGCCGTGGTGGGCGGGCGCGATGTGGCTCGCCGCGCTCGTCATCATCGTCGCCCTCATGGTCCGCCACGCGCCGCGCGAGAGGGACCCCGGCGACGACGGGGCGAGGACCTGAGAAGACGATGCGCCGCTAGCTCTCGCGCGTGAACGACGCCCACTTTTCGAGGAGCGCCTGGGCCTTGCCCGAAGCGATGGTCTCGCGCGCCACCTCGACGCCGCGACGCAGCCTCTCGCTCGGGGTGCCGTCACCAACGCGACAACCCTCGGTGCGGTTATACGCCATGAGGCCGACAGCCACGTTGAGGGCGACCGCATCCGCGACGGGACCGGGTTCCCCGGCGAAGACGCGCCGGATAACGGCGGCGTTGTGCTCGGCGTCCCCCCGCGCAGGCACTCGACGTTCGCCGGCTCGATCCCCACGTCGCGAGCGTCGCACTGATAGTGCTCAATGACCCCGTCGTGGGTCTCCCACACGTCGTTGATGTCGGTCTGCGAGATCTCGTCCAGGCGCGTCGTCGTACCCCTGAACACCATCGCATCCGCGCCACGCTCAGCGAACACGCCGGCGACGACCGGCGCGGCCTGCTCTGAGGCGACACCGACAGCCGAGGCTCGCGGCCTGGCAGGATTCGTCAGCGGGCCGAGGATATTGAATGCCGTTGGGTAGCCGAGTTCGCGACGCACCGGTGCGACGAAGCGCATCGCCGGGTGGAAGACGTTGGCGAAGAGGAACGTGATGCCCAGCGAGGCAAAGACCGCCGCGACATCGCCGGGATCGGAATACAGGTCGACCCCCAAAGCTTCCATGACGTCGGCCGATCCGCACGCCGAGGTGGTGGCGCGGTTACCGTGCTTGACGACGGGAACTCCCGCCGCCGCCAACACCATGGCCGCGGACGTCGAAATGTTGACCGTCTTAAGGCCGTCCCCACCGGTGCCGACGATGTCGAGGACGTCGGTGGGCAGGTCGGCGCGCAGCGCGTGGGCCTGCATCCGGTCGGCGAGGCCGCGGATCTCCGTCGCCGTCTCGCCCTTCGTGCCCAGCGCCATGAGTAGGCCGGCGATCTGGGCGGGAGGGACGCGGTCGGTCATGATCTGGTCCATCGCCCACGAGGCCTCGTCGTAGCTGAGGTCCTCGTGGTTGCGCAGCTTGTCGAACAGCTCGGGGAACGTCGTCATGATCACTGGCCTCGCTTAGGCGACCGCACCCGCGACGGCTTCTTGGAGTTCGCGCGGATCGATCGGCAGGGCGACGCACGTCATCGCCCCCGAGAACCGCGCCAGCCATTCGTCTTGCGGGCGGGCGACGAGCATGATGACGGGCGGAACCGTGTCCTCTTCCTGCTCCAGCGTCTTCGCCAACACCATGCCGGAGACCTTCGTCGTCTCGGCGTCAAGGACGATCGCGGCAAAGTTGCCGTGGTGAATCTTGTCCTGTGCCCCCGCGGCCGTTGCTGCCTCGGTCCAGCGCGCACGCGGCAGGCCCTTGCCCGGGCGCGAGCCCACGGCGGAAATCACGGCCTCGCGCAACGCGGAATCTTCGCTGTAGACGAGCAGGTCAAGGTAGTCGGTATCAGCCACGTCATCTCCTTGGGTCATCAGGGATTGTCACGTTTATCCCGTGTCTGGGTTCCATGGTAACCAACCGAGCGCTCGGTCATCGCTATAAAAGGCGCGCAGGAGCACACTTAGGTAGCCTTTACCCGTAAGGTCACTTTCCTGGCCACTGTCACCGATGATTGTGAGGAGATTGGTATGGCCGTCTATACACTGCCTGAACTGCCCTACGACTACGCCGCGCTCGAGCCGCACATTTCGGCGCGCATCATGGAGTTGCACCACGACAAGCACCACGCGACGTACGTGGCCGGGGCCAACGCCGCCCTGGAATCGCTTGAGAAGGCTCGCGAGGCCGGCGACTTCGCCGCGATCAACCTCGCCGAGAAGAACCTCGCGTTCAACCTCGGTGGTCACACCAACCACTCGGTCTTTTGGACGAACATGTGCCCCGACGGCGGCGGGCGCCCCGAGGGCGACCTGGCCGACGCCATCGCCGAGTACTTCGGTAGCTTCGAGTCGTTCCAGGCCCAGTTTGGCGCTGCCGCGACCGGACTGCAGGGATCGGGCTGGGCGGTGCTCGCGTGGGACACGATTTCGGATCGCCTCGTGACGTTCCAGCTGTTCGACCAGCAGGGCAACGTACCCGTTGGGGTTGTGCCGCTGCTCATGCTCGACATGTGGGAGCACGCGTTCTACCTCGACTACCTCAACGTCAAGGCCGACTACGTCAAGGCGTGGTGGAACGTCGTCAACTGGGCGAACGTTGCCGAGCGCTTTGAGCGCGCCCGCTCCGGCTACGGCGACCTCATCGTCGCCGGCTAACCGATAGCGTTAACGCGTGAGCGGCCGGTCCCATATGGGGCCGGCCGCTCACGCGCGTGTCCGAGGTGTTATTTCGAGCCACCTCGCGTCGCCGTCATCTTCGCGCCGTAATCGATGACGTAGACGGCCGCGGGCACTTTCTGCCCGTCCGACGACTGGCCGCCGGGGGTGAGGATGATGGCGCGGGTACCGATCTTCATTCCGGTGTAGACGGGTGACTGGCCGACGGGGCCATTGGTCACCTGCATAGATTTCATGTCCCACGTCGACTGGGCAGCTTGCCCCTCGCCGTCACCGAGCGGGACGACGCTCATGTGCGCGGCCACGTAGTCGTCAGCTTCGATCGTCTCTCCGGTGCCTTCGGCGAGGATGATGACCTTCTGCTCGGTCGGAATCTCCGGGTTATCACCGACGGTGATCGTCGGCTTCTGGCCGAGCTTGCCGCCCACCTTCAGCCAGGCGGGAATATCGGCCTTGTCGTTGGGCTTCGCCTTCGTCAACGCGGAGGTGTCGGTGACGTCGATCGCGCCGATGATATCGACGACAAAGACGAGGGTCGCGTTGGCAGGGATGAGGTCTCCCTGCCCCTGCTCGCCGTAGCCGTCCTCGGGCGGAATGACGATCTGGACGCGATCGCCCACGTGCTTGCCGGCCAGGCCCTTCTGCCACCCGGGCACGACCTGATTCAAGCTGAAGACGCGCGGACCTTCGGTTGCGTTGTAGGACTGGTCGAACACCGTGCCCTGCCACGTTTGACCGATGTAGTCAACGCACACGGTGTCACTCTTCTTGACCTCGGCTCCCGTGCCTTTCGTGAGAACGCGCGAGATCGTCGTCGTCGACGGTGTGCCGGCGCCCTTCTCGATGGTCGGGTGCTCGCGCTCGCCGGTGACGGCCGGGAACTGTGCGGTCTTCTCGGCACCCTCATCACTGTTCGAGCATCCGGTCAAACCGGGCACGGCCAGGGCGAGGGCGGCGGCTGCGGCCGCCAGACGGCTCCACTTCACGAAAGCGACTCCTTAGATCAGTCCCATACGGGCGGTCAGTGTCGCTCCTACACTACGGGTTCCGCATACGCGCGCGCCAAGCAGGAACTCGACCTGCCTGGCGCGCGTGAACGGGGTCTTTAGTGGAACGATTGGCCGCAGGCGCACGATCCCTGGGCATTCGGGTTATCGATGGTGAAGCCCTGGCGTTCGATCGTGTCGTAATAGTCGATCGTCGCCCCGGCCAGGTAGGGAGCGCTCATCTTGTCGACGACAACGGTGATCCCGTCAAAGTCTCGGCGAGCGTCGCCGTCGAGGACGCGCTCGTCGAAGAACAGTTGGTAGATCAGCCCCGAGCAGCCACCGGGCTGGACGGCGATGCGCAGCATGAGGTCGTCGCGGCCTTCTTGAGCCAGCAGCGCCTTCGCCTTCTCGGCAGCGGCATCGGTCAGGAGCACCTCGTGGGTGGGAGCAACCTGCGTCGTATCAGTCATCGTGTCTCCTATTTCGCTCTCACCGGTTTGCCCCGGCTAGACATGTTCAGCCTACGAGCCGCCACAACGTGTGCCAAACGCTAGCGCCGACCGATCGACCATGTTCGCCCGAGGCGGACACCGGCGGCGCCCAGCGCCTCCGGGGTGTCGTCGCTCTCGAGAGTGCCGTCGATTCCCCAGCTGCCGCGCTCGCGGGCACCGATGGTGATTTCGCGCCCCACCGCGACGACGGGCACGGCGTGGGCACCGGCGCGGCGTGCGAGGGCGGCAACGACGGAGTCGGGCAGATCCCACGTGTTGAGGTTCGCGCCGACGTGAACGTGCAGGTCGACGTCGTCCCACCCACCCCGCTCCTCTAGTAGCCGGAGGCTGTAGGCGAGACTGTCATGCACGTCAACGCCCAGCAGATGCGCCAACTCGCCAATGCCGAATCCGGCCCCCGTGCCGCGTCCTCGCCCGCGGGAGCGCTCGGCAAGGAGGTTACGTCGCCCCTGGTCTCGCTCGATATCATCGCTCAACTCCGTGAGGGCTCTCCGCTGTGTCTCGGCAGCAGCCGGATCGGTGAGCGCGAGGGTGGCCAACACCGAGTCGGCTCCGAGCAGCGGAGCCGGGCTCGCGGCAAAGACCTGTGCGCCGGGACGGGTCAACCACTCGCGAACGCCGGACCAGCCGCCACACCGGTCGCGTAGCCGGCGCCACCGGGCGGCAAAATCGACGCTCGCAGCCACGTCACCGAGAACAATCGCGCACCCGGTAGTGTCCGGGACGTCGTTGTCGTCCTCCCACGTCTCGTCAATGCGCACGATCGGCCGGTCGCCGGGGAAATCGCACGCGGCGCGCCCGAGCGCATTCGCACGAATGTCGTCCTCGGGCGCCACCTGTGCCCAACCGCTCGCGAGCGAGTGCGCGCGTGCTCCCCCATCTGCGGCCGAGGTGGCCTCAGCGGTGATGAGGACGCGCACTACGCGTCCAACGCCGCGCCCGTGCGGGCCAGCAGCGCCGCCTCCGCGATGATTGCCGCCTTGAGGTCGCCCAGGTGCATGGACTCGTTTTCGGAATGCGCCTGCGTGTTCGGGTCCTCGACGCCCGTCACCAACACGTCGGCCTCGGGGAAAGCCGCTTTAAAATCGGCGATGAACGGAATCGATCCGCCGCACCCAATCGTCACCGGCTCGACACCCCAGGCATCCTTCAGCGAGGCGCGCAGATCATCGACGGCCTGCGTGTGTTCGGCTTCAAACGACGGTCCGGCCTCATTGAGGCTGACCTCGACGTGGGCGCCGAACGGGGCGTGCTCAACCAGGTGGGTCCTCAGCGCCTCGAAGCACGCGCGCGAATCCGATCCGGGCGGCGTGCGCAGCGACAGGCGGAACGTCGTCGCGGGCGCAATTGCGTTGGCCGCATCGGCGAGGCTTCGCTGGTCCCACCCGATGACGGCGAGTGCCGGCTTCGTCCACAACCTGGCAGCGATGTCGCCGGTGCCCGCCAGCTCGACGCCATCAAGCAGCCCGGCGTCCGCACGGAACAGGTCCTCGGGGTAATCGACGTCGGCGGTGTCGACACCGGGCAGGCCCGCCACGGCGACGTCACCGCGCTCGTCATGCAGGGTGGCGATCAACCGCGATGCAAGCGTCACGGCGTCGAGGATCGGGCCGCCGAAAGCACCCGAGTGCTGAGCTGTCTTAAGCACCGACACGGTGACGTCGGCGCTGACGACGCCGCGCAGCGTCGAGGTCACGGCCGGCTCACCGACGCGCCAGTTGTCGGCATCACACACGATGATCCGATCAGCCTTCAACACGTCGCGGTAGGTATCGATGAACGCGGTGAACGACGGCGACCCGACCTCTTCCTCACCCTCGATGTAGACGACGACATTGACGGGCAGGTCGTCCCCGAGCACGCTCAACGCCCCCAGGTGCACGACGATGCCCGCACCGTCATCGGCGCTGCCTCGCCCGTACATGCGCCCGTCGCGAATGGTGGGCGTGAAGGGATCGGTATCCCACCGCTGCGGATCACCGGCAGGCTGAACGTCGTGGTGGGCGTAGAGCAGGACGGTGGGCGCGTCATCGCTGACGTGGCGCAGCCCGATGACAGCGGGCCGCCCGTCAGAGCCATCTGGGCACGCGGCTCGGCGGATGCTCACATCCAAACCGAGCGAGGCGAAGCGGTCGCGCACGTGCTCAGCCGAACGCTGTACCGGAGCCTGATCGGCGGCAGAAGACACCGACGGAATCGCGACGAGGGACGCGAGGTCATCGGTGAGGGACGGGAAAAGCTGCTCCGCGCGCTCGCGGATCGTGTTGATGCTGACCATGTCGCCAGCTTACGCCCGGGGCCGGCGAGGGCGTCTCACCTGTTACCCTGGCGGGGTGAAGTTGCCCTGGAAGAGTACCGACGAGGCCCCCGAACCCGCCGCATCGACGACGCCGGTCGGCAAGGGCCGCCCCACTCCGAAACGTCGCGACGCCGAGAAGCGCAACCAGCGCCCTCTGGTCGGCTCAAAGAAGGAAAGCAAAGAGCGTCGTCGCCGCCAGCGCGAAGTCGCGTACGCTCGTCAGCGCGCCGCACTCGAGGGTCACGGCGACGAACGCTACCTGCCGGTCAACGATCGCGGCGATCATCGCAAATATATTCGGAACTTCATCGATGCGCGCTGGTCGCTCTCCGAATTCGTCATGCCGCTGTTCCTGCTCATCATCATCGCGATGTTTGTGCTGCCCTATGCGTGGTCGAGTGCGCCGACGGTTGCCCGCATGATCCCCATGTACGCGTTCTATATCGTCTTCATCGCGTGCTTCCTCGAATGGGTCATCACGACGCGTCGAGTCAACGCCCACCTGGTTTCCCGCTCCGGTGGCGACAAGTCGGTCAAACGCGGCAACGGTCGCTACGTCGCCTATCGGATGACGACCCCGCGCCGGCTGCGCCAGCCCGTTCCCATGGTCAAGCGCGGCGAGAAGTAAGTCCGCGCGCGATCTGGGCCGGCTGTGACGGGCCGGCGTAGATAAAAGCGGTGAGTTCTTCGACGAGGTCGGCCCCGGCATCCATGAGCGCCTGGGCCGATTCTCTATCTGAGATGCCGCCACAGCCGATGATGACGTAGTCGTCCCCGAGCCGGTCGCGCAGCGCCGCGACGACATCGAGGGCCCGCTGACGCAGGCGCGGCCCCGACACGCCGCCGGAACCGAAGTCGTGGGCGATCGTCGTGTTCGTTGCGACGACCCCGGCCAGGCCTGCCTCGCGCACGAGCGCGGCGACGGCGGCGATGTCGTCATCGGCGAGGTCCGGCGCGATCTTGACGAGCACGGGAATACACCGCCCGGCGGCCTCGCGTGCGGCCTCAAGCGTCGCGGTGAGAATGGGACGCAGCTGATCGACGGCCTGTAGGTCACGCAGACCCGGGGTATTCGGCGACGAAACGTTAACGACGAGGTAGTCGGCGTAGCGGGCGAGCGTGCGCGCGCAGGTGACGTAGTCGGCCACGGCATTGGCGGCCGGCGTCGTCTTGTTCTTGCCGATATTGACCCCGATGATAAGTCGACGCCCGGCCGGGGTGGAACGCAGCTTCCGCAAACGCTCACGCATCGCCTCGGCACCGTCGTTGTTGAACCCCATCTGGTTGCGGATGCCCCTCTCGTCGAGGAGTCGCCACAACCTGGGGCGCTCGTTGCCGGGTTGCGGCTTCGGCGTCACCGTGCCGACTTCGACGAAGCCAAACCCCAGGGCCGACAAGATACTCACCGCGCGAGCGTCCTTGTCGAGCCCCGCGGCTACACCCAGCGCTGATGGAACGGGACGGGCGAAGTGACGAGCCAGTGCCGGCGAGTGAGCAACGGCCTCCGCGCCGCGCTGCGTCGCGATGCCACGCCCGTAAAATCCCCGCACGAGCCGGGGCACCCCGGGGATCCGCCCGGCGATATCCATCGCTGCGATTGCGGCCTCGTGGCACTGCTCGGGGTCAAGCTTGGAGATGACGGCATCGAAGGCAACGCGATAGATCATGCCTCCACTTTAGAAGGACGCTAGCTAGTCCCACCACATCCACCAGCCACCGAGCGTGCCGGTGAGCGGGGTAAAGAACTCGATCTCGTCTGGTTCGCCGCACTCGCCAAGATCCAAATACTCAACGACGCGACTCCACAACTGCGAGCGGGTGCAGTGATAGGGCAGATTCAGCCAGAAATCCGGCATTTTTGCGAAGCTGTCGATTTCGCTGTCGCCTGTGCGGGCAAAGTGACTCCACGGCGAGCGCATGGCCATCATGTCGAGGCTGATGCGCTCATCGGCACGAGTGGGACCGATGAGATAACCGGCCAGCTCGATTTCGTCCGGGTGAGCAATCGCAGCCTTGAGCAGATGACCGACGCTGGGCGCCTCGTTTTGTCTATCTGCCAACGCCGCGTGCGGCATGCGATCCAGCAGGATACGCGCGTGGTCGGCCTGCAGATGGTCGAAGCGCGCGAACGAGGGGGTGGCCTCGATTCGGCCCGGAAGCAAGAGGGAGGCGGCTCCGATGGCACGCGTCCACCCCGCCGGCCCATAGAGGGTCTTCGCGGGCGTCCCCGTCAGCTGTGTCGTCATGGCATGTCCTTGAACTCGTTCTCGCGTGGTCATTCCCAGCTTCGCTCACACATCGTTGTGCTCGCGTCGCGGCACTCGGGCTCCCCGGATGAGGATCCCGTTATTCCCTCATGGGGACACGTGACACAATCGGGGCGTGCTTGTGGAGCTATCTTGCCTCGATGATCCCCGTCTCACCGATTACCGCGACCTCACCGACGTCGCCCTACGCCGGGTTATCGAGCCGCGCGAAGGCCTGTTCATGGCCGAATCGTTCACCGTCATCACGCGTGCCCTCGAAGCCGGCATGCGACCGCGCTCGATGCTGCTGACGCCGCGCTGGCTCGACGACGCCGCTCCCCTGCTCACCCGTACGCTCGGCGATCCGACGGGCGGGGACGTGCCCATTTTCGTCGGCAGCGAAGACGCCGTGCGCCAGCTCACGGGCTTCCGCGTGCATCGCGGCGCGCTCGCCGCCATGCACCGCCCGCCGCTGCCCGATCTCAGCGAGCTTGTGCGCGATGCCCATCGCATCTGTGTTCTCGAAGACCTCGTCGATCACACGAACGTCGGGGCGGCCTTCCGCTCGGCCGCAGCGCTGGGAATCGATGCGATCGTATGCACGCCTCGCTGTGCCGACCCCCTCTATCGACGCGCCGTGCGCGTCTCGATGGGGACGGTCTTTCAAGTGCCGTGGACACGCCTGGACTCGTGGCCCGCGACCGAGGTGCTCGCTCGCGAGCGGTTTACGACGATGGCACTGGCGCTGTCCGAGAACTCGCTATCGCTCGACGAGGCAGAGCGCCTCGACGTCGTTCGCGACCCGAGGTCGCGTCTGGCCGTGATCCTTGGCACCGAGGGCGACGGACTGCCCGCGCGCACGACGTCGTCCGCCGATTACGTCGTGCGCATTCCCATGGCCGGCGGCGTCGATTCCCTCAACGTCGCTGCCGCGGCGGCCGTGACGTTCTGGTCACTGCGACCCCGCAACTCCTAACAGCGCGCGCAGCTGCGCTGCCGTATCTGCGGGATTGGTGACCTCGCGGCAGGTGACCCCCGTGGATAAGACGGGATAGTCGTTGCCATCGGGATCCAGCCGATCCCCGAAGAAGACGACATCGTCGGGATCAAGGCCCGCGTCGGCCAGGAGGTGACGCATCCCGTAGGCCTTGTCGATTCCCGCCAGCGTAATATCGACCGACGTCGCCCCGCCCGAGCGCACCGACAATTCGGGCAGATCGGCACCGACGGCTCGCGCCAGCCGGGCCCGTTTGCCTCCATCGGGGTCCCAGGCCGCCTTGCGCTCACCGGGGGCGGACTGTCCAAGTGCCGAATACGTGATCTGTGAACCGCGATTTTCGATGGCCGGTCCCCACGTCTCGTCCTCCCATATGCCCTGCTCGCGTGCCCGCCGCTCGATCGCGGCGCACGCCGCCTCCACCTGGTCGGGAGTAAGGCTCACCGCCCGCAGTTCCTGCCATCTGTCGCCGCGCCAGCGCACGTAGCGAGTCCCGCACGTCGGCAGCAGGTGCAGGTGTTCGCGAGCGCGCTCGCTCAGACTCACGTGATCGAGAACCTGGCGCTGGAACTGGCTAAGCATTCCGCCAGAGATGATGGCCACCTGGGTGCGCTCGGCGAGGTCGGCGAAGAGGGCGGCCATCTCGGGGTCAATGGTCGCCTTCGAGGCGGTGAGGGTATCGTCGAGATCGAAAGCGACAAGCGCGGGTAACATCCGGTTCCTTCCTAACAGCTGTGACCAGTCTATGAAGCCGGAGCGTGCATGAGCCACGCAATGACGAGCACGACGCCGAGCGAGGCTACCGACGTTAGCGCCACCACCGCGCGCGCGACGTCGAGACCGGAACGGCTGCGTTGAGCGGCAATGAAGGCGTTTTGTGCCGACGGCAGTGCCGCCATAACACACACCTGGAATACCTGGGCGTGACTGAGACCGATGAGCACGGCGATCGCGTAGGCCAACAGTGGGTGCAGGACAAGTTTTGCCAGCACCGAGATCGTGATTGCGCGGGCGTCACGAGCCTCGATGTGCAGGCGATTGCCAACTAACGACGCGCCGAAAGCGATGAGGACGAGCGGCGGTGCAGCTTGGCCGAGCATATTCGTCGATTTCTCGATGAGGCCGGGCAACGCGATGCCGCTGAGTCCCACAGCGACCCCGGCAACCATCGCAATGACCATGGGGTTGGTCACGAGAGTGTGCACAAATGACGTCAGAGAAAACGGCCTCGCCTGCCCGACCCACTCGGCCAGGGTGAAAAACAGCGGAGTAAGAAATGCCAGCTGAAAGATAACGATGGGCGCGACGGCCTCGCCCCGACCGAGCACGTAGATGGCGATCGGCAGGCCGATATGGACGGCGTTCGTCACCGATCCCGCCATCGTCCCCAGCACGATGTCCTCGCGCCCGCACCGCGCGATTCCCATCGCCAGCGCACACAGCAGCGCCGTCGCGGTGCCCGAGGCGGCGGCGACGAGGAGCGAGGAGCGGGCCGGACAGGGCTCGCGCACGTTCGCCGTCGCCAGCTGATGAAAGAGCAGAGCGGGGGTCGTCGCCCAGTACACGACGGCCGTCAACGCGGCGACGGAGTTGGCGGGGAGAGCACGAGTGCGTTGAAGAACGAATCCGCACACCATGAGGAGCGCGATGACGCTGACGCCCTGTGCTGCCTGATCCATGCGGCCAGAATATGCCGCAGCCCGCTACGGTAGGACACATGACCGCTTCCCGTTCCCGATCCTGGTCCACCTTGCCCGCCCTGCCGACAATGCGCCTCGTCGTCGCCGACATGGACGGCACCCTGTTGGATGGCGAGGGCCGTATCCCCGACGGTTTTGCCGATATCGCGCGGGAGCTGGCCGAGCGTGGCATCGTTTTCGCCCCGGCATCTGGACGACAGCTGGCGACGCTTACCGACATGTTTCCCGACCTCGATAGCTTTGTGGCCGAAAACGGGACGATCATCTCGCATGCTGGCCGGGCGCGGGCAACAACCACGCTGCCCGACGGCGTGTGGCGCGACGTCGTTCAGCGCGCTCGCACGCTCGCCGGCATCCCGCGCGTCGGCATCATCGTGTGCGGCGTGGCCTCGGCCTATATCGAGGATTCGCGAGAGGACATCACCCGCGAGGCATCCCGCTACTATCACCGGTTGCGCACCGTTGAGGACCTGCTCGAGATCGAAGATCAGGTTGTCAAAATCGCCATCTACGATGCCGTCGACGCCTCGGCACGGGTAGCCCAGCTGGGCGAGATCGCTGAGTGCGCAGAGTTCATTGTCTCGGGCCAGAACTGGCTCGACATCATGCCCACTGTCGCCTCAAAGGGCCGGGCGAGCCTGGAACTCGCCGAGTCGCTGGGCATCGCAGCCGAGGACATCGTGACGTTTGGCGATTTCCTCAACGACATGTCGCTCATGACGCTCACCCCGTGGTCATTCGCCATGGCCAACGCACACCCCGACGTTCGAGCGGCAGCCGCCTACGAGGCACCGGCGAACACCGAGGCGGGAGTCATTCAGGTGCTTCAGCGTCTACTTGGTCTCGCCTGAGTTCGCCTCGTCGCCGCGAACCTCGACGGCGATGGCCTCATGGTGGCGAATGACTTCGTCGACAATGAAACGCAGAAACTTCTCGGCAAACACGGGGTCCAGCCCCGAATCGTCGGCCAGGCCACGCAGCCGCGTGATCTGGCGCGCTTCGCGCTCGGGATCGGCCGGAGGTAGGTTCTTCTCGGCCTTCAACACGCCCACGCGCTTCGTGCAGGCGAAGCGCTCGGCGAGGAGATGGACGAGGGCGGCGTCGATATTGTCGATCGTCCGCCGGGCCTGAGCCAGCTCGGCGGGGATGTCGGCGGGTTCGCGGAGGGGGCGATCGTGCGGACTCATGGCTCTCCTAGGCCGATTGGCGCTCGCCGGTGTCGCTCACCGACTCGAGCATGGTCGGCTCGGCCTCGCGGTTGACCACGTCGGCCGTGATCGTGACCGCGCGCACGTTCGGGCGCGAGGGCACCTCGTACATCGTGTCTTTGAGGACGTCTTCCATGAGCGTGGACAGCGCACGTGCACCCGTCCCCCGCTCTTGCGCGAGATGGGCCAGCGCGGCAATCGCATCGGGGGTGAATGTCAGATCGACCCCGTCGAGCGAGAACAGATACTGGTACTGCTTAATCAGCGCGTTCTTCGGCTCAGTGAGGACTCGGACCAGTGCGTCCTCGTCCAATGCCGTCACGGTCGTGAGCACCGGCAGCCGCCCGATGAACTCAGGGATGAGGCCGAATTTGTGCAGGTCGTCTGCGGTGACCTTCGCGTACAGGTCCCCGTGCTCCTTCGCGCTCTTCAGGTCCGAACCGAAGCCCGTCGAGCGCTGCCCCAGGCGCGCCTTGACGATCTCCTCAATTCCGGCAAATGCCCCTGCCGCGATGAAGAGGATGCCCGAGGTGTCGATCTCGATAAAGTCCTGGTGCGGGTGCTTGCGTCCGCCCTGCGGCGGCACCGAGGCCTGTGTCCCCTCGATGATCTTCAGCAGCGCCTGCTGGACGCCTTCACCCGAGACATCGCGCGTGATCGAGGCGTTCTCGCCCTTGCGCGCAACCTTGTCGATCTCGTCGATGTAGATGATGCCGTGCTGAGCCTTCTCGACGTCGTTGTCCGCAGCCTGAATGAGGCGCAGCAAGATGTTCTCGACGTCTTCGCCGACGTAACCGGCCTCGGTCAGCGCCGTGGCATCGACGATGCAGAAGGGGACGTCAAGAAGCTTGGCGAGCGAGCGCGCCAGATGGGTCTTCCCCGTCCCCGTGGGGCCGAGCAGCAAGATGTTCGACTTCGTCATCGCCATGTCGACGTCGTCGCCGCGGCCTTTGGCGCGCACGCGCTTGTAGTGGTTGTAGACGGCGACGGCCAGCGACTTCTTGGCGCGGTCTTGGCCGATGACGTACTGGTCGAGGAAATCCGTGATCTCACGCGGAGTCGGCAGGCGCGTCAGCTGCGAGCTCGCCGCCGCGCTCAGCTCCTCCTCCATGATCTCCTGGCACAGCGTGATGCACTCATCGCAGATATACACGCCGGGTCCGGCAATGAGCTTGCGCACCTGCTTTTGCGACTTGCCGCAAAACGAACAGGTCAGCAACTCGATGTTGTCAGGCATGGTCGGGGCCACGTGCGCCTCTCTTTCCGCGTCGTCCTTTCCACCCTAGAGTCCCGCTGGCAACCTTGCGACATGACACTCGCGCGGGCCGGCAAAAGCACCGGCCCGCGCGAGCACATATTATCGCCGCCTAGTCGGCCTTACGCGGCTGCAGCACCTGATCGACGAGCCCATAGTCGAGGGCATCCGCAGCCGTCAGGATCTTGTCGCGCTCGATGTCACGGCGCACCTGCTCGACGTCGCGGTTCGAGTGCGCGGCCAGGGTGTTCTCGAGCCATCCGCGCATCCGGTCGATCTCGGCGGCGACGATCTCGATGTCCGAGGCCTGCCCACGCATGCCCTCCATCGCCGGTTGGTGAATGAGGACGCGCGCGTTCGGTAGTGCGAGGCGGCGCCCCGGCGCACCCGCGGCGAGCAGCACGGCCGCGGCCGACGGCGGCCTGTCCGAGACACACCGTCTGGATCTGCGGCTTGATGTACTGCATCGTGTCGTAGATCGCCGTCATGGCCGTGAACGACCCACCCGGCGAGTTGATGTACATCGTGATCATGGCGTCGGGGTCCTGGGCCTCGAGCACCAACAGCTGTGCCATGACGTCGTCGGCCGAGGAATCGTCGACCTGCACGCCGAGGAAGATGATGCGGTCTTCGAACAGCTTCCCGTAGGGGTCCTGCCGGCGATACCCGTAGCTCGTGCGCTCCTCAAACTGCGGCAACACGTAGCGCGAGGTCGGGGTGGGACCGGAGATCATCTGAGGGTTCACGCGTCCTCCTTCGAGCTTGCCGACGCCGAACCGCCGCCCGAGACGGAGGCAGCGGAGGAGACAATGTGGTCAATGAAGCCGTATTCGAGCGCCTCTTCCGCCGTAAACCAGTGGTCGCGGTCCGAGTCGGCGTTGATCTGGTCGACGGTCTTGCCCGTGCGTTCGGCGTTGATGCCCGCCAGCTCGCGCTTCATCTGCAAGATGAGGTCGGCGTTGATGCGGATGTCCGAGGCCGTGCCTCCGACACCGCCCGAGGGCTGGTGCATGAGAATGCGCGTGTGCGGGGTCGCGTATCGCTTGCCGGGCGCACCGGCTGTCAGCAGCAGCTGCCCCATCGAGGCGGCCATCCCCATGGCGACAGTGACGACCTCGGGCTCGATGTACTGCATCGTGTCGTAGATCGCCATGCCCGCCGTCACGGAACCACCGGGCGAGTTGATGTAGAGGTAGATGGGCGCCTTCGGGTCCTCGGCAGCCAGCAGCATCATCTGGGCGCAGATGCGATTCGCGTTGTCGTCGCGCACGTCCTCACCGAGCCAGATGATGCGTTCCTTCATGAGCTTGGTGAATACCCCGTCCGAGAAGGCGCTAGGGCGGGCCTCCTCGCCATGGGACTGCGGTACCTGAGTCGTCACGAGCTTTGTCCTCCTATGTGATTCCCACCCAACTTAACGCAGCACGCCGCCCCGAATGGAGCGGGGCGGCGTGGTTTCGCTGTTGGCGTGAGTGGCGGGGCACCGGGCGCCCCGCCACTCCTCACCTCGTCAGTTTTCCGAGTTCTCCTCGTCGGCTTCGTCCTGGGCCTCGGCCGCGGCTTCGGCGGCCGCCGCCGCGTTCGCCTCGGCATCCTGCGCGGAGGAGCCAAAGACGACGGACATGTCGATCTCGTTGCCCTCGGTGTCGCGAATATCGGCTTCCTTCAGCAGCTCGCCGACGGCCTTCGACCGGGCCATTTCGTCGTGGATCATCGCCACCTGGTTGCGATCGCCCAGCAGCTGCATGGGGTCGATGCCATAGGACTGGGTCATCGCGAGGATGTTGTCGAACAGTTCCTTCTGGTCGATCTCAACGCCACGGGCGCGCACGACGTTGTCGAGGAGGATCTGGTCACGCAGGCCAGCACGCAGCTCGTCCTCGGCCTGCTTCTTGTCCTCGTCGGAGGCGTCCTCGGCGACGCGATTCTTCAGCGCGTCGGCCAACACGCCGGCGGGCAGGGGCACCTCAACGGCCTCGCGCAGGTGATCGAGGACCTTGTCGCGTGCCTCGACAGCCTGCTCGGACACCATCGACTTCGCGACGTCGCCGCGCACCGATTCCTTGAGCTCGTCAACGGTGTCCCACTCGGACGCCATCTGGACGAAGTCGTCGTCGAGCTCGGGCAGCTCGCGTTCCTTCACGGCCTTCAGGCTCACCGTCACGGTTGCGTCCTCGCCGGCATGCTCGCCACCGCGCATCTGCGAGGTGAACGTCGCATCCTGACCGACCTCGAGACCGGTCAGCGCCTCGTCGATGCCCTCGAGCAGGGTGCCCGAGCCAATTTCATAGGACACGCCCGACATCGAATCGATCTCGTCGCCGTCGATCTCGGCCTTCAGGTCGATCGACGTGAAGTCGCCGTCCTGGGCGGCGCGCTCGACGGCCTTCAGGGTGCCGAAGCGCTGACGCAGGGCCGTGATCTCGTCATCCACCTGGGCGTCGGTTACCTCGACCGGAGCGACCTCGATGGCCACGCCCTCGAAGGAGGGGATCTCGAGGGTCGGTAGGACCTCGACCTCGACCGTGAACTTGAGGTCGCCCTCGCGCTTGCCCTCGACGTTGGGCAGGTCGGTGACGTCGACCTCGGGGGCGCCCATCGGCGTCGAGGTCGTTCTCGGTGATCGCCTGCGCGTAGTAGTCCTGCAGGTTCTGATTGACGGCCTGCTCGATGACATAGCCGCGACCGATCCGCTGGTCGATGATCTGCGCGGGCACGTGGCCACGGCGGAACCCGGGAACGTTGACCTGGTCGCTCAGGTCTTTGTACACCGAGTCGAGGGCCGGCTTCAGTTCGTCGTAGGGAACCTCAACCGAGATCTTGACCTTGGTGGCTTCCAGGGTCTCCACGCTGCTCTTCATGCAGTTCGCTCCAAACGTTGGTCTCTCACTCCCGATGGGAGCCCCACGAGTGTGGGCACAATCCGCGCCCCATCCTAGTGACGTTGACGGCCCTCAGACAATTCTTCCCCCCTAGTCTGCCCCGCGCATGTGGTCAAGGACGCGCTGGGAGTCGAGCACCTTGAGGTAGCGCAGCGGCTCGAGATCGGTGCGCAGCACGTATTCCGTGAGCTGATCGCGTAGCGTAGAGCGCAGGTCCTCGGGATCCCACGGCTTGGTGATGTAGTGGTCGAGGCTCGCCTCGTTGAGCGCGCGAATCGTGTCGGCCAGATCCGCCTGACCGGTGACGAGGACCGTGCGCGCGTCGACGGTGCGTTCGTCGTCTTGCATCTCGACGAGGAAGTCGACCCCGGTCTTTCCCGGCATGCGGTGATCGGCCATGACGACGGCGACGACGTCGCCATCCGCATCAACCTCCTCGACGACGTCCCACGCGTCGTCAACGTCCTCGGCCGGCTCGATGCGGATCAGCGACGCGAACGGATCGAGGTCTCGCAGCAGGGCGTGGCGGACTTCGGGTTCGTCTTCCAAAATGATGACGGCAAGATTCATGGTGTTACTCCTCAATCGGTGCTGCCTCGGGGGCAGGCCCCGCGATTGGCAGCGTGATGGTCATGCAGGCCCCGTGCGCGCCGTTGGACGCCTTGATGGACCCGTCGTGGGCGTCAATAATCTGGCGGCAAATCCCCAGCCCCATTCCCAGGCCGTAGTGGACCGTGCCCTGTTTGGTGGTGAAGCGTGGCAAGAAGATCCGTTCGAGCAGGTCCTCGGCAATCCCCGGACCGTTGTCCTCAAAGCGAATGCGGATGTGGTCGTTGCCGCGCCGGGCAGTCGTGATGGCGATTTCCGGGTAATCGGTCACCTCAGCCATGGCTTCGGCGGCGTTGATGACGACGTTGGTCCACACCTGTTCCAACCGCGAGGGGTAGCACGTGATCGGTGGCAGGTCGGGGGCATAGTGGCGCGTTATCGTCACGCCCGCCAGCTGGGGGCCGGCAAGGCGCAGCGTGTCCTCGATTCCCTCGTGGATGTCGACGTCGTGGACGAGATAGTCCCCGGAGCGCGAATAGGAGCGCAGCGACTGGACGAGACCGGTGATGCGCCGCGCGGCTAGCTCAATGTCACGGATAGATGAGCCGATCTGGTGCAGCGACTGTAGCGGGGCGAAATCGTCGCCCCGACGCACCAGCGCCTGTGCTGCGGCAACGTCGGTGATTCCCATCTGAACAAGCTGCGCTGCCACACGGCGATCCCCGATGGTCTGGGCGAGGTCGCGAGTGAGGCGACGCTGTTCGCGCGGGGCCAGCCACTCCCCCTCACGTGCCGCGTCCAGCACGCTGCGCCCCGCCTCGAGCGCCGGTAGGGCGCTGACCAGGGCCGCCGTATCGGTGGCCAGGTGGTCGGCCGAGCGGGTGATCGCGGCGATGGGATTGTTCAGCTCGTGCGCGATACCCGCCGCCATCTGGCCGAGCATGGCGAACTGGGCCGCTTCCTCAAGTTCACTGCGCGCGGCCTTGAGCTCCTCGGCCGTGGCCCTCGCCGTCGTCTCGTGCTCGATTTCTAGCTGATCGGCTAGGCGTTCCTTTTCGATGTGCAGCTGCTCGGCACGCACGAGCCGGTCCGACAGCGCCCGCATCGACACCATCGCCAGCAGCGAGGCGATGCCGGGCTGCTTCGCCATGACGCGCTCGAGCTGCTCCATCGTGATGCGCACGGCCTGCACGGGCGTCGTCGTCTTCGCCGTAAACGACGCCAGCGAGCGCCGCGTGAACGAGTTCAGTCCGATGAGCGGCCCCGAGGACGCGTGGTGCAACAGCACATCGGCGCCCTCAGACGAGGATTGGTGCAGCGCGACCGAACCCGACAGGACAAGGAACACGCCGTGCACGGGCCAGCCCTGCCGGGTCAGGTGAACCCCTGCGGGAAGCTCCAGGCGCGGACGCGGTCCCAGCTCCTCCTCAATGACCGAGAGCAGGTGCGCGGCAAGCTGGGCCGACGTCATCTCGAGCTGGCGCGAGAATTCGACCGCGCCGTGGGTCAGCAGGTGGTGGGCACGCTGATCGAGCTCGGGCGACCACGGATCGTCCGGGTGGCGATACGTGGCCCACCGCACGAGGCGGCGTGCGAGCTGGCGCCCGAGCACCTGCGTCGTCACGGGATCGGTCATGACCGACAGCATCTGCCCGGCATCCAGCGAACGAGCCAGGTCGTCGTGGCTCTCGCGGGTGGTGACGAGGATGAAGCGTGCCTCGGCAAATTGTTCCGAGGCGGCCAACCGATCAATGGCATCGTCGATGTTGCCCACCGAGGAGGTGACGATACACGCGGGAATATAGGTATGGGCCTCGCGCCCGATGGGCGGCAAGCCAGCGAGCGCTGCCTCGACGTCGGGAAAATCGGGCAGCTCGAGAAAATCGATGATGGCCCCAACGTGGGCGCGCGCTTCGTCAAGGGCCGACAATTCGCCAATGACGGGGACGATGAGGCGCGGAATCCCCGCCGACGCGGACGGCTGAATCTGTGATGCCACGGCGCTGTCCTATCCGATGAAGCCGATGAGGGACCAATAGGCGGGAATGAGGAAGACGAGCACCAGCACGCCCACGCCGCCAACGATGAGGCCGTTGATCGCCATCGACTTCGTCGTAACTTCGCCCGAGGAGTAGGCAATGGCATTGGGCGGGGTCGAAATCGGCAGGCACATGGCCAGCGAACACGCGATCGCCAAGACGACGCCGATCTGGACCGCGGAATCGGCCAGCGATCCCGTCGCCAGCGACAGCCCCAACGGAACCAGCAGGTTCGCCGTGGCCGAGTTCGAGATGACGTTTGACAGGGCGAGGGCGAACAGCGCCAGCCCGAGGAAGAGCGCGACGCCGGGCAGGCTCGCCCAGTCGATCGACCCGACCAGCCACTTGTCCAACCCCGTCGCGCCCACGCCGTCGCCCAGGGCGATACCGCCGCCGACGAGCCACAACACGGGCCAGTCGAGCGCCTTCAAATCCTTGCCCGTCATGACGGAGGCACCGAGCAGAACGACGACCGGCACGAACCCGACGATGTAGGACGACACCCCGTGGAAGACCTCGGTCATCCACAGCAAGATCGTGGCGCCGGCCGTGACGTAGAAGATGATCTCGTTCTTGGACGTGCCGAAGTGGGCGTCGAGCCCGACCTCGATGACTGCGTCCTTCGGGATCATCGTGAAGGCGATGAGTGCCCACGCCAGGAACAGCATGATGAGCATGTACGGCGTGGCGGCCAGCGTCCAGTCAAAGAAGGACACGTCGATGCCACGTTGACTCAGCGCCGCCAGAGCGATGGCGTTGGGCGGGGTTCCCACGGGCGTGCCGATGCCGCCGATATTGGCGGCGACGGGGATAGATAGAGCCACACCGGTGCGAGCCTTGCCGGGTGGCAGCGAGGCAATGACGGGTGTAAGGACGGCGAACATTGTCGCCGTCGTCGCCGTGTTCGACATGAACATCGACAAGACACCGGTCACGAGCATGATGCCGAGCACCGTCGCGCGCGGCGAACCCTTAAACGGCTTGAGAAATACGGCGGCGATGCCCCGGTCAAGCCCGTATTTGGCGGCACCATCGGCGATGAGGAAGCCGCCGAGGAACAGCATGACGACGGGGTTGGCCAACGCGGAAAAGAAGTCTTGGTAGGCCGGGGCATCCTTGGCGACGGGCAGCAGCGCCTTATCGGAGACGAGAAGGATCTCCGCCAAGATGACGAAGACGGCCGTGGCCACGCGGGATCGCTTCGGTGACCCACAGGATGATGGCGGCGATGAAGATCGAGAGCATCCGCTCCCCCGGCTCGCCCAGTCCGGGGATGTCGATAAAGAACGGAATGATAAAGCCGATGACCGCCAGAATCTGGCCGACGATCTGGAGTTTTGTCTGGTGTTGTTGGGGTCGTTTGCCGCGCACGCGAGCTTTGCGGGCCGGGGATGCGACACGTGATGACTGGGCCATCGGATACCTCTTTGTCGGTCGATGTCGTTGGTCATCATCGTATCGACGAGGCCCGCTACGCGCGGGCAAACGAAGGACAAAAGTCCCGAAACCGTTTATCGACTGCCATTCGCGATCAACTCAGTCGGGGCGACAGGATTTGAACCTGCGACCCCCCGCTCCCAAAGCGGGTGCGCTACCAAACTGCGCCACGCCCCGTCGCCGCGTTGGCGACCAGCAAGCAGGATACGCTATGCTGGTCGAGCGCCGCCAACCGGTGCTGCCGCGAGTGTCGTTCAATGGTAGGACTTCAGCCTTCCAAGCTGATAATGCGGGTTCGATTCCCGTCACTCGCTCCGCTTGTTCAGTTGTTTGCACGATCTCGTCACAGGAAAGCGGCCGCGGGCCACACACGTCTCAGGTAATACAAAGCCGCGCAAGCCAACCCAGCGACGATTGACCACGATATGCCGTAAGGGACAGCGGAAGCCAGCCGGCCATTTACGAACGCCACGGCCGCGATCGACGAGGTCAGCGGGACGAACATCGTCGAAGATAGCGACTCAACGATCACTGAGGAGCTGGCCATTTCTTCGATCGCAATCCCATCAGGCTCATCCGGGTCGTCAAAGAACACGTTGAGCGTGTCGAGATACGTGAGTCCCATACCTACTCCAGCAACTGTCCACAACAGCGCACACCACAACACGGGCACGCCGACTCGGGATTCCGAGACGCTCATGGCACTCATGGCAAAGGACGTGACTATGAGCAGGACCGTGCCGATCGTCGATCTCACCCGGTAGATCAGCGGACTTCGTGCAGGCGATATCCGCACACCACGCCGAGAATCGCCCAGGCGAGGCCGCCTCCTGTCAGGATATAGCCGAGCGATTCAGCATGAGCACCATAAATATCATGCGCGGTCAAACCAACCAGCTCATTAGCGGCAAAGTAGCTTCCCGTTAAGAAAAACATGCCCGCCAACGCAGCTCTTCGCGGCGATCTGCGCGAGAACGTCTGCGCAGGCAAGAGCAAAACGACAACGCGCCCCAAAAGCGCGACGCCGCCACAAAGCAAGATTACTTTCGCCATCCCGGTCACCGGCAGCACGGTAGCCGTCACACCGAGGACGATCAGAATGAGTGCCTTATACGAGATGGTTCCTTTTCCCGTGCCGTCTTCCGACACGATATTAACAGCCACCGCAAGTCGAGCAACCACTAGGAAGGGAAGATATAGCACCATAGCCCATCTCCACGACATGAGATGAGTGACCCAAGCAGCGTAGGTTGGACCCACCACCGAGGCGATCACCCAGCTCGCCGAAGCGAAGGCGAGAGTCAGTTGTCGCGCTCGCCCAGACAGTCCAAGCGCTACTGCGCCAATCGATGTCATGGCAAGAATCGAGCCTGCCAAGCCCCGCAATGCTGACCCGACGATAAAAACACCAACATTTGGGGCAAGCGCACTCGTCAGCGACCCGAGCACCAGAAAGAAGGTGGCACCCAGCAAAAGCTTCGATAGCCGCAACCTGCCAAGGAGGGTCGCCCCTATCGGCAAACCAGTGGTAGCCGCAGTAGACGAAACGCCCAAGATCGCGCCATAGAGGTGCTGCGCACCCAACTCCTTCGCCAAAATAGGCAAAATCAGCTGATTGAGGTAGCTCTGGATGCCGCCAATCAGTTCAAGCGTAATGACAGCTGCCGCGACGAAAATACCGGATTTCCGCGAGCTCATCACTGTCTCCTCGCGATGCGCAAGAGCTGGGTGCCTCAGACCACGCACAATGTCATGTTGATGTCAGACGGTGATCTCGATGTGGTTGCCTTCGCTGTCGCGAATGACCGATTCGTAGTAGCCATCTCCCGTCGTCCGCGGCCCACTGATAAGGCGATAACCGGCCTCGACGAGTTCTCGAGTTTTATCGTCGACTGCCTGTTTGGAGCCACAACTAAAAGCGAGATGATGGTAGCCCACCTGCTGCTCCCTTACAGCCAGCGTGCGATCAGCTCGGTTCATCAATTCAAGACGAGTACCGTCCGAAAACGATATAAAGTACGACGAGAAACCGGTGCGCTGGTTGACATACCTATCACCTGCCTGCCCCTCGAAAAAGACTTCAAAGAAGTCTCGTGCCCGCTCGAGGTCAGTCACATACACCGCAACGTGTTCGATCCTCATGTTCTCAACATACAAGAGACCGACATGCCAAGATACTGTTCCTAAGCCCGCCACACTAGCGCCGCGATGGAGCACGTCACACACGAGCACAAGGCGACGCGGCATACTGGCCATATGGACACGACCCCGCGCCTCAAAGACGTCGCCGCCCTGGCCGACGTCTCCGTCGCTTCCGCCTCCCTCGTATTGTCCGGACACTCGCGCGGGCGCGTTTCCGAGGCGACGGCGCAACGTATCCGCCAGGCCGCTGCCGATCTCGGGTACGTCGCTCGCCACCACGACACCGCGCGTGGCGCCGATCATCGCCGTAACGCGACGTATGGATTCATCACGGACACCGTGGTGACGAAGCCCTATGCTGTCGATCTGCTGGCAGAGGCGGCCCAAAGCGTCGCCGCCGAAGACGCCGGTCTCGTCATCACAACATCCAACGGCGATCCGCGTTCCGAAGCCCTGGCCGTTGCCAATCTCAAAGCGCGCAAGGTCGACTACATCGCCATCGTGTGCATGAAGCACCGCGCCGTCCGCCTGCCCCGCGCGCTCGAGCGGCCAACGATCATCGTCAACGGCTACAGCCCCGACACCGCCGTGCCCGCCGTTGTCCCCAACGAGGTCCAGGGGGCCTACGATGCCACCCGCGCCCTCATCGAGGCAGGCCACCATCGTCTCGGTTTTCTCAACGACGCCGAATCGCGCTACGCCGCTCCCCTGCGCTTGCAAGGATTCCGTCGGGCCCTGCGCGACGCCGGCCTGCCCCAATCCGCCGGCGTCGTCATGGGCACGCGCCCTCACCCCGGCACATGCGACGCCGCCGCTGCCGCCATGCTCGCCCTACCCGAGCGTCCGACGGGAATCTTCTGCTTCAACGACGGGATCGCCGCCGGCCTCTACCGGGCGGCGCGACGTGCCCGCGTCCGCATCCCCACCGATCTGTCGGTCATCGGCTTCGACAATCTGCTGCTCATCTCGGCCAACCTCGACCCGGGGCTGACGACCATGCAGCTCCCCCACCGCCAGATGACGCGGTGGGCCTTGCGGTACCTACGCGACCCCGACGCGATGGAGGGCGTGACGTGGCCCATGCATTTCCGCTGTGACCTCGTCGAACGCGACTCCATCGCGCCGCGTGGCGCATAGTCGGGTCCTTATGAATGGCTGATCGCGTAGCTCTTTTCCGCAAAGTTAGCGGTGAGGGTGCACACATCCTCACCCTGGCGCCACTCAATAGCGAGACTCGCCGCCTCGGGATCAGCGGTGATCGTGCACGAGCCGTCAAAAGCGGGATGCGTGCGCCGCAACCGCAGCAGCTCGACCTGGTCGGCCACCAGTTCATCGCGCAGGCGCGCGCGCACCTGCTCGGCAGTGAAGTAGGGCCGGTTGATGTCACGGCCAACGCCCGTGCGCTCCAGCAGTTCGAGGTCGCAGTGGGCGCCCAGCAGCCCCGCGTAATACACCTGGGCAACCCCGGGGGTAAACACCTGGACGGCACGCGCCAACGCATACGCCTTCGAGCTGCCACACGCATCGACGAACGTGCAGTTGACCTGGTAAATGTCGACGTTCGACGCCGCCCACCCCGTCGCCTTGCGCGAGGCACCGTCGGAGGCATCGTGAATCGACTCGACGAGGGCGGACAGCTGCTCGTCGGTGACGAGCCCCGGCTTAGCGCCGTCGCCGCCGATATCGACGATGCCGATACCGTCATGGGTGTCGAGCACGGTCACCGCGTTGAGCGGACGCAGCTCTAGCCACTTCGTCAGCGGCGCGATGTCATCCGAATGGATCGCGTGCAGCAGCAGCGGCGGCAGGGCGAAGTCGTAGACCTGATCGACGCGCTTGGCGACCTCAACCTGATTTTCGTAGTGCGAGTGAATCTCCACCAGCACGCTCATGCCGCGTTCACGCGCACGCTCGGCCAACGAATCGATGAACTCGTACGTCTGCGGCGTCATGAACGACGACGTTCCCGGGGTCTTGACGGCGTAGCCGACGGCGTCGAGACGCACCTGAGTCACGCCGCCCGAGGCGAGTGCATCAAGGACGTTCTCCAAATACTGCCGGCCCGCACCAGTCGCGACGTTGATGTCGATCTGCTGCGGCGTGAACGTCGTCCACACCAGTCGGGTCTTATCGCCCCACCGGTAGTGAGTGAACGGCATGCCCGGGCGTGGGCGGTAGATCGTCGCCAGCTCCTCTTCGCTGGCCCCGTCGGGAAACACCGCCGAAAACGTCAAGAACATGTCGGCGTACTCGGAGTCCTCGCCGTTCTCGACGACGTCGCGGAATGCCGGATTCGTGTGCGAAACGTGATTGACGATCATGTCGGCCATGACGTGATGCGTGCGCGAGAGTTCTTTGACGTCTCTCCAGGAACCCAGCCGCTCATCCACCTGAGTGTGATCGGCGGGATCAAAGCCTGCGTCGGCGCCGTCAAACGGCGTGAAGAACGGCAGGATGTGAACCCCATCGAAGACACCGTCGAGGTCGTCGCGCAACAGCTGCGACAACTCGGCCAGCGAGCCGCCGAATCGATCGGCGTAGGCAATGAGCTGGGTCTTATCCCGACCACCGCCCAGCTGGGCCGGAGTAAACGTGAATGATGATGAGGCCACCCGCGAGCTCCTTTGATCCGTAATCGTCATCCGCTGACCTCTTTACGCTATCCCACGGTTCGCGACCACACGCCGTTAACGCCGGTTAACCACTGTCGTTAACCTTCTACTGCGTTAATTCAGTGCACTTATCCCGTGACGGCGCCGAGATAGCTCCTCACACCCGTACGGTTGGGGCGAACCATCCGAGATGGCCCAAAGACGAGCACACACAGGAGGCGCTATGACTAGCTCACGCGCGGCAGCGGGTTCCGTCCCCCGCAAGCCCCTGATGAGCACGACGCAAATCATGCTGATGAACTTCGGGTTCTTCGGCATTCAGTATTCCTTCGGGATGCAGCAAACCGCGGTCAACCCCATTTACCAGTTCCTCGGGGCCTCGCCCGAATCGCTGCCCATCCTTAACCTTGCGGGGCCTGTCACCGGCCTGCTGATCCAGCCGCTCATCGGGGCGCTGTCGGATCGCACGTGGTCCGACCGCTGGGGTCGACGCAAGCCGTACTTCCTCCTGGGAGCCGTCGGCTGCTCGATCTGCCTGTTCCTGTTCCCCTTCGTCAGCGCCGTGTGGATGGCGGTGTTGCTGCTGTGGCTGCTGGATGCGTCGAACAACACGGCCATGGAACCGTTCCGCGCCTTCATCGCCGACAAGCTGCCGGATTCGCAGCTCGCACGCGGATTCCTCACCCAGTCTTTCTTTACCGGCTTGGGCATCACCCTGGCGAACCTGTCGCTCTTCGTGTTCCAGAAGATCATCACCGGCGGCACCGCAGCGGGGATTCCCTACTGGGTCTTCGGCTCGTTCATGCTCGGGGCTGTCTGCTCCATCGCGTCGGTCCTCGTAACCGTGCTCTCGACCAAGGAAATCCCGCCGACTCCGGCCGAGCTCGAGCTGTTGCGTAGTGAGTCTAAGGGCTTCTTGTCGTCGGTCAGCGAGATCGGCGCCGCCATTCGCGAGATGCCGGTGGGCCTGCGCAAGCTTTCCCTCGTCTACCTCTTCCAGTGGTACGCCATGAACATCTACTGGCAGTACGTCACTCTGGCCGCGGCGGATACGGCGTGGGGCACCCACGATCCGCATTCTCAGGCCTACCAGGAGGCCGTGGCGTGGACCGGCGTCATCAACGGCACCTACAACATCGTGACCTTCTGCTGCGCCTTCGGCCTCGTTGCGTTGGCGAAGAAGATCGGGCCGCGCTACGTCCACTCGGTGTGTCTCATCCTGGCGGCACTCGGCCTGGCGGCGTTCCCGATGATGCCGAATAAAGAGATGCTGCTCGTGCCGATCGTCGGCCTGGGTATCGCGTGGGCCTCCATCATGGGCGTGCCCTACATCATGGCCGTGCGCATGATCCCGAAGGAGCGCTACGGCGTGTACATGGGCATCATCAACATGATGATCGTCATTCCTATGCTCATTCAGACCCTGAGCTTCGGCTGGGTCTACTCCCACGTCCTCTCGTCCAGCCCCGGTAACGCACTCAGGCTCGCCGCCGGCTGCCTGTTCGTTGCCGCAGTGCTCATGCAGTGGATCAACGTCAAGAAAGACGGCGCACCCGACCTCGTCGACACCCGCACCGCCTAACCCACTCGACAACGCCGCCCGGCACCCCTCCTGGAGCCGGGCGGCGTCCGTCTGTCCGCCTGCGGCCAGTCCTCGCGTCGCCAGCGCGCGCGTGCCGTTATCGTGAACCAATGACGACATCGCTACACGTGCGCCCCGTAGATACCGCTGACGACATGCTCGCCGCGTTTGCGTTGCGCCGCGAGGTATTTGTCAACGAACAGAGCGTTCCCCTCGACCTCGAGATCGACGATACCGACTTCGATCCGCAAACCGTGCACCTCATCGGTGAGCTCGGAGACGACGTCGTCGCTGTCGGTCGCCTGACACCGCCAGAGGCGACGGTGGCCGCAGACCTCGCCGCCCTGCACCTGCCCCAGTTCAGTGCCGACGGCTTTCCCACCGGCACCGAACTGCCCGGTTCCACGGCGGCAACCTCGATCCACGTGGGCCGCCTGGCGGTGCGCCACGATAAGCGCGGCCTGGGCCTCGGAGCAGCGTTGGTCGCCGGGTGCCTGCGCGAGGCCGCCCGGCGTTGGCGAGGGCCCGGGGCGCTGATGCTTGAGTTATCAGCCCAGGTCTACGCCATTGGCTTCTACAGGCGCACCGGCTTCGCACTCGTCGAACATCGCGACACGTACCTCGACGCAGGCATCGAACACCGCGATATGGCGGCGATGTACACCCCTGGCGGTTAGCGTTACCTGCTCGCGCCTACTCCCACTCAATCGTTGAGGGCGGCTTCGGCGTCGTGTCGTACATGACGCGGTTAACGCCCGCGACCTCGGTCGCAATCCGCGTGCTCACGCGGGAGAGGAAGGCAATATCGAGGTCGGCGACATCGGCGCTCATGGCATCGGTCGAGCAGATGGCACGCAAGACGATGGCATCGCCGTAGGTGCGGCGTCCGTCGCTGACACCCACCGAGCGGCACCCCGGATTGACAGCGAAATACTGCCAGATCTCGGATTCCTTGCCGGCGGCCGCGATCTCCTCGCGGAAGATCGCATCGGCCTCGCGCACCATACGCACGCGATCGCGCGTGAGCGCACCGACGACGCGCACACCCAAGCCCGGGCCGGGGAACGGCTGGCGCCACACGAGCTCGTGGGGCAGCCCCAGGTACTCACCAATTTTGCGGACCTCGTCCTTGTACAGGTACTTCACGGGTTCGCATAGCTCAAAGTCAACGTCTTCGGGGAGCCCGCCGACGTTGTGATGGCTCTTGACGACGCCCTTGTCCGAATCGGATTCCACGATGTCGGGGTAAATCGTGCCCTGAACGAGGTAATCGAGCTTTCCGAGCTTGGCCTTTTCTTCTTCGAATACGCGGATAAACTCTTCGCCAATGATCTTGCGCTTGTGTTCGGGATCGTCGACGCCCTCGAGCTTGGCGAAGAACCGGTCGGCTGCGTCGACGCTGATGAGGTTCATGCCGAAGTGCTTGCCGAACAGTTCGGCCACCATTTCGGGCTCCCCCGCCCGCATGAGGCCGTGGTCGACGAACACGCACGTGAGCTGCTCGCCGATCGCTCGGTGCACGAGTGCGGCACACACCGAGGAGTCGACGCCGCCCGAGAGCGCACACAGCGCTTGCCCCTGACCGACCTGGGTGCGTACGGCATCGACGAGATGGTCCGCGTACTCGATGAGTGAGCCGTCAAACCCTGTGCGGGTACGTAGTGATGGGCGTTCCATGGTGGTCCCCTTGGTCTCGGTAGTTCTCCATGCCCCAGCCTAGCGATCTCATCGACGTCCTCGCGGGAATGCCAGCCCGTAGACTGAACGCTATGTCTCGCCTCCTCCATCTCCTCGTCGGGTTCCTCGCGGTCGCTGTCGTCGGCGGGCTCCTCGGATGGGGTGCGTGGGGGCTCTGCCACCAGCGTGACGAGGCACGCCAGGCGCGCCAGGCGCAGACGCCGCTGCCTCCGCCAATCACCACCGAGACGCCGATCTCACAACCCGAGCCGGCGTCACCGCTGCGCGGTGTCCGTATTCTGCTCGATCCCGGACACTCCGGCGGCCTCGTTGGCGCCACACGCCAGGTACCCGATGGGCGCGGCGGTTTCAAGGACTGCAACAATTCCGGCACAGCGTCGAACGCCGGTTTTCCCGAGCACACGTTCAACTGGGAAGTCGCGACGCGGTTGAAGGCCCTGCTCGAGGACGAGGGCGCCAGCGTCGATCTCACGCGTGCCGACGACGTATCCATGGGGCCGTGTGTCGACGAGCGTGGCAAGATGGCGAGCGGCTACGACGCGGCCGTCTCCATCCATGCCAATGGCACCCCGAACCCTGCGGTGAAGGGATATTTCGCTCTCGTGTCCTCACCCGCGCTCACGCCGGCCCAGGGCGAGCCGTCGCAGACACTCGCGCGCCACCTGCTCACCGGCCTGGGCTACGCCGGCTTTAGCCCGTCCACAGCTGTCGCCGGACAAATCAGCTATCGCGCCGATCTGGCCGGCCTCAATTTCGCCGAATGCCCGACGGTCATGATGGAGCTCGGCGAAATGCGCAACGGCGAGGAAGCCGCCCTTATGCAGACTCCCGAGGGGCAACAACGCTACGCCGAGGCCCTGGCCGATGGGCTGCGCCGCTGGGCAAGCGAACGCTAGACGGCCTCGCGCGCGAGATACGCGTGAACCCCGAGGACGTGCTCCCCGGGGTTCATCTTCGGTGTGTCAGGTCAGCCCTGATACTCGTCGCGCGGCTCGTACAGGCCGAGCTTCGCAGCCTTGGCGAAACGACGCGGCATCGTCATCTGGCGACCAGCCACCTTCACCGTCTGCAGGTCGTCAAGGTCGGCCTTCCAGGCAGACCGGCGCGTACGCGTGTTAGCGCGGGACATCTTCCGCTTGGGAACTGCCATAGCACGCTCCTTAACTATCGATGGACACAATGAACCACGGACAACTTTCCCACACGGGCGCCGCGATTGGCGAACCGGCACGCTGTGAACTTCCTAACGACGCCCACGCGTTCACCGGCACCACACGAGTCTATCCCGGCCCGCGCCGAGCGCCGCGACCAGCACGAAGTCTCTAGGCTGGGGCTATGCGGACCCTGGCCACATCGACACCCGCTCGCGCCGAACTGACGATCAAGCGTTCACGTTTTATCGCCCACCTTCAGCGCGTCCCAACCGAGGAGGATGCCCGCGCCGTCATCGCGACCATCCGCAAAGCCGAGGCCGATGCCCGCCACAACTGCACGGCATTTCGTATCCGCGCCGAGCACGGAGTCATCTCGCGCTCAAGCGATGACGGCGAGCCCGCGGGCACCGCGGGCATGCCCATGCTTCAGACGCTGACGGGTGGCGACCTCGTTGACGTTGTCGCCGTCGTCACCCGCTATTTTGGTGGAATCAAGCTGGGCACGGGCGGGCTCGTGCGTGCGTATTCGGACGCGGTGGCCGAGGCGATTTCGGCGGCTAACCTCGTTGAGCTGCGTTCCCTCACCCTCACACGCCTGCGCACGCCTCTCCCCCACGGCGGCGCCCTGGAGGCGAGCCTGCGCGAGGCGGGAGCGCTCATCGTCGACACCGCGTGGGACACAGACATGGGCCTGTCGGTCGCCGCGACGCCCGCCGAGACCCAGCGGTGGATTGGGCTCGCCCGCGAGGTTACCCGCGGCGAACTGACCGCCACGCCGATGGGATCTCATATCGTCGAGGTTCCTGTTCGCTAATGGTGAAGCGGTGGGCCACCGACGGGCCGCGATCGGCGTCGCGCGCAACAATGACACCGATGGACATTCGCATGGAGCTTCGCCACGGCACGTTTGACAGGGATGCGTGCGGCTGTCGGTCGTGTCTATAGGGGCGTACAGGCGACGTCTCACGGACTGTATGCCCCGCACCGGCGTTAAGCCCCCTCCTCATTCCACCTTTCATCGTTCGTAGGAGAACACGATGTCCGCTATTGCATCTTCTGTCACTGACCTCATCGGCCACACCCCGCTTGTCCGCCTCAACCGCCTCGGCGGCGACTCCGGAGCCGAGATCATCGCCAAGATCGAGGCGACCAACCCCGCTTCCTCCGTGAAGGACCGCATCGCCGCGAGTATCGTCGACGCGGCCGAGGCCGCGGGTGAGCTGCGCCCCGGCGGCACGATCGTCGAAGCGACGTCGGGTAACACCGGCATCGCCCTCGCGATGGTCGGCGCGGCGCGCGGCTACAACGTCGTCATCACCATGCCCGAATCGATGAGCCTCGAGCGGCGCGCCCTCATGCGCATCTTTGGCGCCGAGCTCATCCTCACCCCCGCCTCGGAGGGGATGAAGGGCACCGTCGAAGCCGCCGAACGCATCGTCGCCGAGCGCGACGGCGCCATCCTTGCCTCGCAGTTCGTCAACCCGGCCAACCCCGCGGCGCATGTACGCGCGACCGCCGAGGAAATCTGGGCCGACACCGATGGCCAGGTCGACGCGATCGTTGCCGGCATCGGTACGGGTGGGACGATCAGCGGAGTCGGCCGGGTTCTCAAGGAGCGCCGCCCCGACATCCGCATCATCGGTGTCGAGCCTGCGGAGTCGCCGCTGCTCACCCAGGGCAACGCGGGACCCCACGGCATTCAGGGCATCGGCGCGAACTTCGTGCCCGATAACCTCGATCGCGATGTCGTTGACGAATTCGTCACCGTCGCTACGGCCGACGCGATTGCCACGTCGCGCGAGGCTGCGCGCCGCGAGGGCTTGCTCGTCGGCATCTCGGCCGGAGCGGCCTTCGCCGCTGCGATCGAGGTTGCCGCGCGGCCCGAGATGGCGGGCAAGCGGATCGTCGTCATCGCTCCCGACACCGGCGAGCGCTACCTGTCCTCACCCCTATTTGAGGGAATCGCCGAAGGCTGATTAAGAGAGGTATCGCATGGCTTGCCCCGGACTCGCAGCTCTCATGCGCGAAGACGTCGATGCCGTCCTCGCTCACGACCCGGCCGCGTCGTCGCGCCTCGAGATCGCGCTGACCTATCCCGGAGTGCACGCCGTGTGGTGCTACCGACTGGCTCACTGTCTGTGGCAACGCGGACACCGCCTGAGCGCCCGCATCATTTCCGCATGGGCTCGGGTGGGCAGCGGGGTTGACATCCATCCCGCTGCCCGCCTGGGCCGACGTCTCTTCATCGACCACGCCAACGGCGTCGTCATCGGCGCCACCACCGAAGTCGGCGACGACTGCGTGCTGTTTCATCAGGTGACGTTGGGCGGCGTCGCCATGACACCCGGCAAGCGCCACCCCACCCTAGGTGATCGCGTCATGGTCGGCGCGGGCGCGAAGGTCCTCGGGCCGATTACCGTCGGCTCGGGCGCCAAGATCGCGGCAAATGCGGTCGTTGTCAAAGACGTGCCTGAAGGCTGCGTCGCCATCGGAGTACCTGCCCAGTTGAAGCAAACGACGCCGAAACAGCGCGAGCACGATGTCATCATTGACCCCTCGCTCTACATCTAGCGTGGGACGCGCCCCCATATTCTGCCCGCTCGGGCTACATTGATAGGGGTAGATGTCCCGGAGGGAGACCTGGCAATGACGCTCACCTTGCCGCCGCTGATCACCGGCATTATTCACGGCGACGAACACGCGTGGTTGCGCGCATGCACCATGCTCGGCGCGTACTACCGTCCCGAGGGCGGTCACCGTTCTGCATTTGACCTCATTCGCTCCGGCGACCCCTACGCCGACGACGGCCTACTGTCGGGCTGTGACCTCGCGGCACTTAGCGCTGTCGGCGTCCGGCTCTCGCCGCGGCGGGCTCGACGCGTTCTCGACGATCCTGAGATTCACCGTCTGATCGCGGCACTGCCGCGCGAGCGTGACATCGTCGATGCTGACGACGACGTCATCGGGGACAGTTCAGCCGCGGCGCAGCTATTCCACCGCCTGGCCGACGACGCCGACCTCGGTCTCGGCTGGAAGGGTGCCCAGGCGGTGTTGGCCCGCGTTCGACCCGCGCTGTTCCCGCTCGTGACGGGCCCCGAGCGCAAGGCACTGGGCGTCAGCAAGAACATGCCGGCGCTGTGGCGCCAGCTGCGCGATCGGTTGCGCGACGATGACGCCAGGCTCGCCTATCAGCTCTACTACCTCGTCCAGACCGCGCCCGTATGGAGCGAGCTGTCGCAAATTCAGGTGCTCATGGCGTTGGTTCACCTCGAGGCCGAGGAGGCCAAGCAACAGCGCTCCACCGCGCGCACCGCTGCGGACACCCACCTCGCCTCCCAGCGGCGCGAAGCCAAACGCGCTCGCGCACTCGCCGCCGAGTCGGCGCGGACTAGCCGACATCGCCGAGACGCGAGCGGCCGTCACGCGGGCGAGCCCATCTCAACGTCGGCCGTGCGCCTGCGCGACCATCGCTGAGTACTCGCTCAGTGCTGGCAGCCGGGGCAGCGGAACAGCCTGCGCCCGGCCATGTCCTCGGCGACGATGCGATGCCCGCAGCGCACGCAGGCACGCTGATCGCGGTGATAAACGTAGAACCGTCCGGCCTCGGGATCGGGCAGCGGATCGAGAATGTCGGCGGGTTCGATCGTGACGATGCGTCCCTCGCGCACCCCGGCGCTCATAGTTGTGCATAAATCGGCATAGAGCGCGCGCAGGCGGTCCACGGAGACGCGCTCGCCCGGACGCCACGGCGATATCCCCGTGCGAAAGAGGCATTCGGCCCGATAGATATTGCCCGGTCCCGCGACGACCGACTGATCCATGACGAGCTGACCGATCGGACGGCGCGATGAGCGAGCGGCCCGAACGAAATCCTCGCCATCGCAGTCTGCGCGCAAAGGGTCGGGACCCAGTCGGTTGAGGATGGCGTCGACCTCGCCATCGTCGATGAGTTCGCAGCGCGCGGGACCCGACAGGTCGGCGATACCGTGGGGAAACTCCAGGCGCAGCCGCACGGTTGGTCGCGGCTCGGGTGGCTGCCACGCGCCGGCCACGCGCTCGACCTTCTCGCCCAGGTGTTCGTAGGCCAGCCGCGGGGCACCGACATGCGAGGGGGCGACGAACGCGTCGGTGCCGACGAAGCGCCAACTCCCGTATAACCCAAGGTGGACGTGGACGATGTGATCGCCCGCAAGCGCATAATCGAGAAACAGATGCTTGCCCCACGCCCATGTCCGGCGCAGGTGCTGCCCGTCGATCACGGCCGCCGAGGCGGCAAAACGCCCCTGCGGCGAGGATGCGCGTGGGCGCAGATCGTCGCCGATCGCGGCGAACGTGTGGGCGAGGCGATGGATCGAGTGTCCTTCCGGCATATCCCTATTGTGCCGGTCCCCGCCGATGTCGCCTCTCGAGCCCGATACGCCTAGGCTTGCTGTTATGAGTTCTGCCTCCTCTCCCGCACTGCCGCGTCCGCAAGATGATCTGTTTCGCCACGTCAATGGCAAGTGGCTAGAGACGACTGAGATCCCAAGTGATCGCGCAGCGTGGGGGGCCTTTAACGAACTGCGTGACGCGTCCGAAAAGCGCTGCCGCGACATCATCGAGGCCTGCGAGGCAGATGCCGAGGACGAAAACGGCCTAATGGCCCGCCTCTACGCGGCCTTCATGGACACCGCTGCGATCGAGGAGCGCGGACTGGGCGACATCACCGCGGACCTCGCCCGCGTCGACGACGCGCGAACAAAGGGTGATCTCGCCGAGCTGCTGGGTGACCTCGAGCGCGATGGCGTCGGCGGGTGGGTGGCCCTGGTGGTGGGGATCGATCCGGAGGAACCCGAGCTGACGTGCCCAGCTCTGTACCCGGCTGGCATCTCGCTGCCCGACGAGGTCTACTATCACGCCAATGCTCACGAGCACACGCGACAGCGATTCCTCGCCCACGTGACCAACATGTTCCGCCTGGCAGGCATCACCGACGCGGCCACTCAAGCCGCTCGTGTCTTCGAGGTCGAGCGCGGTTTCGCCCGCTTCCACCTCGATTCGGTGCGCTCACGCGACGTCGACCTCACCATCAATCTGACAACGTATCCCGACGTCGCCGCCGAGGCCAGCGGGTTCGCGTGGCAGCGCTGGGCACAGGCGCTGGGCGCTGACCTCGAACGCATTAACGTCGCCTGGCCGTCGTTCGTCGTGGCCGGCGCCCGGTGGTGGTCGCTCCTGCCCATCGACGTGCTCAAGTCGTGGCTGCGCTACCGCATCCTCGATCGCTATTCGTCGTATCTGCCGGCCGCGTTCGTCGAGGAAGCCTTCGACTTCTATTCGCGTACCCTCGCGGGTGTCGATCAGCTGCGGGATCGATGGAAGCGCGGCGTCGACGTCGTCGAATCGCACCTGGGATTTGCGCTCGGCCGCCGTTATGTCGAGCGGCATTTTCCGGCGAGCTCGCGCGACCAGATGGAGACGCTCGTCGCCAACCTGTTGGAGGCCTACGCCCGCTCGATCACCGAATTGACGTGGATGAGCGATGCCACGCGCGAGCGCGCGTTGGCCAAACTCGCGAAGTTCCGCACGAAGATCGCCTACCCCACGCGCTCGCGCACGTACGAAGACGTCGTCTTTGCCTCGGATGCCTCGCTCATCGACATGGTGCGCTCGTCATCTCGCGCGGCAACGGATCACGAGCTGGCGAAGATTGGCGGCGCGGTTGATCGCGAAGAATGGCATATGACGCCGCAAACGGTCAACGCCTATTACTCGCCGCTGGGCAACGAGATCGTCTTTCCCGCGGCCATCCTCGAGGAACCGTTCTTCTCTCCCGAGGCCTCCGATCCGTGCAACTACGGTGGCATCGGCGCCGTCATTGGCCACGAAATCGGACACGGCTTCGACGACCAGGGTGCGAAGTTCGACGGAGACGGCAAGGTCGAAAACTGGTGGGAAGACGGCGATTTCGCTGAATTCACCGAGCGAACACGCGCGCTCATTAGCCAGTACGATGCCTACGTTCCCGCCGGCCTCAACCCCGACGAGCACGTGAATGGCGCCTTGACGATCGGGGAAAACATCGGCGACCTCGGTGGACTCTCCATCGCCCTCAAGGCCTGGCATATCGCCCGCGAAAAAGCCGGACTCGCGGCCCCCGAAGCCGACGACGTGCGCGAGTTCTTTATCCAGTGGGCGCGCATCTGGCGCGGCAAGGTCCGCCCCGAGATGCGCCGCCAGCTCCTCGTCGTCGATCCCCACTCCCCCGACGAGTTCCGCTGCAACGGCGTCGTGCGCAACGTCGACGCCTTCCACGAGGTCTTCTCCACGACACCCGGCGACGACCTGTGGCTCGACCCCGACCAGCGCGTCACCATTTGGTAGTTACATAATCTGCGTACTGATACACGATGAGGAGGACATATGCCCGGGATTAACCTCACCCACGACGAGGCGCGAAAGCGCGCTGCCATCGTCATGGTTGACCACTATGACGTACATCTGGACCTGCGTGCCGAGGCGCCGACATTCCTCTCGCGCACCCGCGTGAGCTTCGACGCTACCCCCGGTAGCGCAACCTTTGTCGACCTCATTGCCGACGAGGTCACCTCGATCACGCTCAACGGCACCGACGTCGATGTCAGCGCGTGGGAGGATTCGCGGATCAGCCTGACCAACCTGGCCGAGCACAACACGCTCGAGGTCACGGCCAACTGCGTGTATATGCACACCGGCGAGGGCATGCACCGCTTCACCGATCCCCTCGACAAGCGCGACTACGTCTACACCCAGTTCGAGGTACCCGATGCCCGGCGGGTGTTCGCCGTCTTCGAGCAGCCCGACCTCAAGGCAACCTTTGCCTTCACCGTCGACGTCGCCGAGGACTGGACGGTGCTGTCGAACTCCGCGACCCCGACGCCCACGCCACTGCCCGACGGTGGCCGTCGCTTCGCGTTCGAGACGCATCCGCGTATTTCCTCCTACATCACGGCGATCGTTGCCGGCCCCTACGTCGGCTTGACCGACGAGCTCGTCAATTCCGAGGGCCGTGCGATTCCGCTGTCGGTCTGGGCGCGCGCGTCGCTCGAGGAGGAACTGCGCGCCGACGCCGAGGAAATCTTCACCATCACGAAGCAGGGATTCGCCTTCTACGAGTCCCAGTTCTCTCGCGCCTACCCGTTCGCCACCTACGACCAGATTTTCGTTCCCGAATACAACGCGGGAGCCATGGAAAACGCCGGGTGCGTGACATTCCGCGACGAGTACATCTTCCGCTCCACCCCGACCCAGGCCGAGCGCGTGCGCCGGGCCAACACGATTCTTCACGAGCTGGCCCACATGTGGTTTGGCGACCTCGTGACGATGAAGTGGTGGAACGATCTGTGGCTCAACGAGTCCTTCGCTGAATTCATGGCCTACCTGTCTGAGGCCGAGGCCACCGAGTTTTCCGATGCGTGGACGGCGTTCAACATCCGCAAGGAATGGGGCGTCATGTGCGACCAGCTGCCGTCGACGCACCCGATCAAGGCCGAAATCCGCGACCTCGCCGACGTCGAAGTCAACTTCGATGGCATCACGTACTCCAAAGGTGCGGCGGTGCTACGTCAACTCGTCTCTTACGTCGGGCGCGACAACTTCATGACGGGACTCACGCGCTACTTCGAGGCGCACGCGTGGGGCAACGCCACGCTAACCGACCTGTTGAGCCAGCTTGAGGCGACGTCGGGTCGCGATCTCACGGCGTGGGCCGATGTGTGGCTGTCGCAGGCCGGCATAACGGTGCTGCGCACCGATATCACCGAGGCCGCCGACGGCTCCATCGAGTCGCTGGACGTCGTCGAGGAGCTCCCCCAGGCCGACACGACCCACCGCCCCCATCGCCTCGCGATCGGCGGCTACGACATGGTCGGCGACGCGCTGGAGCGCGTGTGGCGCGTTGAGGTCGACGTGAACGGCGAGCGCACACGCGTGGATGAGGCGACCGGCCTCGTTCGCCCGGCACTCATCCTCGTCAACGACGATGACTTGACGTACGCAAAGTCGCGCCTCGACGACGCATCGCTCGCCGTCGCCGGGCGCAACGTCGACAAGCTCACCGATCCCATGCCGCGCGCGCTCATCGCGTCGATCATGTGGTCGATGTGTCGCGACGGGGAACTCAGCGCGCCGGCCTACCTCGACTTCTGCCTGCGCCTGCTGGCCGTCGAGACAAATTCCGACGTCGTCAGCGGCACGCTGGCGAAGGCCCTCACGGCCCTCAATCAGTTCACTTCACCGGCCGTGACTGTTCAGGCGCACGCCGACTTTGCTCAGCAGCTGCTCGCGCTCGCCTCGAGTCTTCCCGGTGGCTCGGATCGACAGAAGCAAATGGCCGAGGCGTTCATTCGCGTCGCGGTCGACCCGCATCGCGACCTGCTCGAGAACTGGCTCGAGGGCCGCGACCTGCTCGAGGGCTTCGAACTTAGCCAGCAGGCGCGCTGGGCGATCCGGCAGACGCTATCGGCCATGGGTGCCCCCGCCACGGACCTCGCTGCCGAGGAGGCGCGCGATCCCTCGCTGACGGGCATGCAGATGGCCGAGGGCGCCCGGGCTGCGAGCCCGACGGGACGCACCGAAGTTTTCGAGCGGATCATGACGGACACGAGTGTGCCGAACGCGACCCTCATGGAGCTCATGGGCGGATTTGTCTCGCACGCCTGGCGTGATCCCCAGCGCGACGAGGACCTCATCGATCGCTACTTCGCGTCGGTGCGCGAGGTCTGGCAGACCTTTACCCATCACATGGCTTCGCGAATCGTCGCCGGCATGTATCCGACGCACCTGACGGGACGCACAGACCGCGACGTCGTGGCCATCGGTCGCGCGTGGCTCGATGACAACGCGGATGCCCCCCGGGCGCTGCGCCGCCTCATGGCCGAACAGCTCGACCACGCCGAGCGAGCTCAGCGCGCTCAGGCCTGCGACACCACGGTCTGGTAAGCACAGGCGACAATTCTCATGGCATCGGCGACACGTTCGTGTCGCCGATGTCGTGTAATATGGTACACATCACACGACAGTGCATTGTGAAGGAGGGTCCCATGGACCAGGCTCAAGGAATCATCACCGGGCTCGGCGGCGGCGACAACATCGTCGAGCTCGAGCCGTGCATCACCCGTCTGCGGGTGGAGGTCAAGGACCCCGACAAGGTCAGCGAGTCGGCTCTCACCGAGGCCGGGGCGTTCGGTGTCGTCCAGGTCGGCGACTCGGTACAGGTCGTCGTCGGACCTATTGCCGATAACCTCGCCGACGCCATTGAGGACATCCTCGGCTGACCCCAGTACTCATCGGGCCGGTTGCGCAACGACGCGCAACCGGCCCGATGTTCGCATCCTCGCCTAGGCGTGCACCGCCGACTCCACGACGTCAAGGAGATGGTCGAAGGCTCCCGAAGCCAGGTCTTCGACCATGACGGCCGTGCCATCGCCGTCCCCTAAGGGAATCGACCAGTTGGGATATTCGCGGTCGGTGCCCGGTTGGTTTTGGGCACGCCGCTCCCCCGTCGCATCTGTCAGCGACAGCGACACCAGCGCCGACGGTGCGGCAGCAACGAAGCGATAGAGCGCATCCGTCATCGCTTCCACGCTATCGTCCTCGCCGAGGACACCTGCCTCGCGCAGGGCCTCAGCCATCGCGTCACGCTCGGCCTTTGCGCGCGCGTATTCCTCGTCTTCGCCGAATTCGAGGATGCCGAGATCTGCGCGAATGCGCACGTGTTCGTCGCGCAGGTAACCTGCCAGCGGCGGCAGGTCGTGTGTGTTGACCGCCGCCAGTTGGAGGCGCCGGTAGTGCGCCGGCGGGCGCGGCTTGCCGTCCTCGTACTCGAACCACGCGACGGCCGTCCCGAGCACGCCGCGTTCGGCGAGGTAGTCGCGGACCCACGGCTCGACGGTTCCCAGGTCCTCGCCCACGACGACGCAGCCCGCGCGGGCGGCCTCAAGCGCCATGACGCCGACCATGTGGTCGAAGCGGTAGCGCAGATAGGTACCGTCAGCAGGGGTGTCGGCGTCCTGGGGAATCCACCACAGTCGGAACAGCCCCATGATGTGATCGAGACGCAGCGCGCCACCCATCCGCGCCAGGCGACGCACCATGTCGCGCAGGGGCGCGTAGCCCTGTGCCTCCAACGTGTCGGGACGCCACGGCGGCTGCGACCAGTTCTGCCCCAGCTGGTTATACATGTCGGCGGGAGCGCCCACGGCGATGCCCTGAGCAAAGGCCTCGGGCCGCGCCCACGTATCGGCCCCGCGCTTGTGAACGCCGACGGCGAGGTCATGCATGATACCGATGCGCATGCCGGCTGCGGTTGCCGCCTCCTGAGCAGCGGCAAATTGCTCGGCGACGATCCACTGAAGCCACGCGTAGAAATCACAGCGACCGCTAAGTTTGCGGCATTCGACGGCGACCTCCTCGGAGTCGACGTCGCGCAGGTGTTCGGGCAGAGGCAGGCCCCACCGCTCGTTGAGGGCGCACCACGCGGCAAAGCGCTCGAGATCCTCGCCCTGGGCCTTGCGCCACGCGGCAAAGTCCTGCGCTCGTTCCTCGCTGCGTCCGACGGCAAAAATCGTGTCGAGGGCGGCGAGCTTCAACTGCCACGCGCGATCGCGATCGAGCAGCTCATCCTGGCCCTCGCAGGCGCGCTGGCGCCACCGCTCAATGCGCGTACGCGTGCCCGCGTCCAGGCGGGCGTATTCGTCAATGTCCTCGGGGCGGATATAGAGGGGGCTGGCAAACAGTCGCGAGGCCGGCAGATAGGGCGAAGGCGTCACCGGAGGAACGGCCTCGCCGGCGTGAACGGGGTTGATGAGGACGAAGTCGGCACCGCGCCCCGCGGCCCAGCGCGCGATATCGGCGAGATCGTGGGCGTCCCCGATGCCCCATGACCCGGCTGAGCGCACCGAGTAGAGCTGCGCCATGATGCCCCAGCCGCGCTCATCGCGCAGGCGTGGCAGCTCCAGGCGCGCCGGAGTGTTGGCGAAGGGAGCCTGCGCACGCGACTGGCCCTCGATCTCGGCGACGATCGTGTGCCACCCCAGGGGCAGGCCCGCGGGGATGTCGAAGGTCGCACGCCCGGTGAGAACGCCGTCGATGACGCGCGGCTCGACCCAGTGGTCAACCTGATTCAGCTCGACGCGCCCGCCGTCTTCGAGTTCGAGGTGGCAGCGCACCGCGGCACCGTGGGGAACGTGGACAGGCACCCACGTGTTGTGGTCATCTTGGTTGACCGTGCACGGAGGCAGGATGTGGCGCCAGGGTTCCTCATCGCGCCTAGCATGAGCGGCGGCAATCGCGTCGTCGGAGGACGTATCGACGTCCAGCGCCGCGAGCACGGCCCGCAACGTCTCCTCTGATACCCGTTGGTGGTGCCCGGAAAAGTCCCAGTACTCGGTGGCGACACCGCACATGTCGGCTAGCCCGCTCAGCAGGTGGTAGCTGCGCTGCTCACCCACGTTGACTCCTTTACTAGTCGCGGTCCTGGCGCCCCCATCCTAAAGGCATTTGCGCACTCACCTCACACGCCGCCACGTTGTGGTCAAGGTCTCTGTTTTCGCTTGCGGCCCCGTCGTGTCAGGCGTGAGAAAATCGGACATATGGCCGTTTCTGTTGGTCTTCCGTCACTATCCACCGAGCCTGTCGCCTCGCTCATCCGCGTCCTCGACATGGCATCAACCGGTCCCGACACATTCGAGGGAACCTCGCTGCCCCAGCTGCGCCACCAGGTGTTCGGTGGCCAGATGCTCGCCCAGGCCACGATCGCAGCGGCCTCAACGCTAGGCGACGACGCGGCGCGTGCCGGAACCTACCCCCACAGCCTGCATGCATCGTTTATTCGCCCGGCACTCACCAACGTGCCGATCACGTATCGCGTTGGTCGCATTCGTGATGGGCGAACCTCAGCAACACGGCGCGTCGATGCGCGCCAAGGCGACGACACGGTGTGCTCCGTCATGGTGTCACTGGCGCGACCGACCTCGGGCGGCCCCGCGCACTCGGCGCCACTACCGCAGGTGCCCGCGCCGACGTCACTGCGCGACTCCATCGAGATCTTCCAGGCCAGCGGTCATCCCGTCGCCCAGTTCCTTGGCAAGACCGTCGCGTTCTCGCTGCGCCACGTCTCGGGATCGCTGTACGTGTCCACGCCCGCAGGCGACGCGACGACGCACGACGTGTGGGTGCGCCCGCGTACGCACATCCCCGCGGCTTCACCGACCCTGTCCCATGCGCTGCTGGCTTACGTCTCCGACCAGATCATCCTCGAGCCGGTGCTGCGCTCGCTCGGTCTCAACTGGTCGACGCCGAATTTGCGAGTCGCAAGCCTCGATCACGCGATGTGGTTCCACCGCCCGTGCCACATCAACGACTGGCACCTGTTCCACCTCAGCTCGCCCGTCTCCGCCGGCGGGCGCTCGCTCGCACGCGGAGAGGTCTACAACGAGGCCGGCGACCTCGTCGCGAGCCTCACGCAAGAAGGACTGGTGCGCGTTTCCTCAGACGATGGGTTTTGGGCGATCGCCGGCAACGCCGACACGCGCTCATAGCTGCGTGCTCGTCCGTACCTGTGACACGGGGCCGGCTGGGGAGATTCCCAGCCGGCCCCGTTGTAGTACCACCTAACCGCGCGTGAGCTTGCGGTGAGTCACGCGGTGCGGACGGGCAGCGTCGGCGCCAAGGCGCTCGATCTTATTCGCCTCGTAGGAGGCGAAGTTTCCTTCAAACCAATACCACTGCGCTGGGTTCTCTTCGGTGCCCTCCCACGCAAGGATGTGGGTGGCAACGCGATCGAGGAACCAGCGGTCGTGCGTGATGACGACGGCGCATCCGGGGAAGTTCAGCAGCGCGTTTTCCAGGCTTCCCAGGGTCTCAACGTCGAGGTCGTTCGTCGGCTCGTCAAGTAGCAGCAGGTTGCCGCCCTGCTTCAGCGTCAGCGCGAGGTTCAGGCGGTTGCGCTCGCCACCGGACAAGACGCCCGCGGGCTTTTGCTGATCCGGCCCCTTAAACCCGAAGGACGCGACGTAGGCACGCGAGGGAATCTCGACGTTACCAACCTCGATGAAGTCCAGGCCATCCGAGACGACCTCCCACAGGGTCTTCTTCGGATCGATGCCAGCGCGGTTCTGATCGACGTAGCTGATCTTCACCGTCTGGCCGATCGATAGTTCGCCGCTATCGAGGTCTTCCAGTCCAACGATGGACTTGAACAGGGTCGTCTTACCCACGCCGTTGGGACCCATGATGCCGACGATGCCGTTGGGCGGCAGCGAGAATGACAAGTTGTCGATGAGCTGGCGCCCGTCGAAGCCCTTGCAGATGTCCGTGGCCTCGAGAACCACCGAACCCAGGCGCGGCCCCGGCGGAATCTGAATCTCCTCAAAGTCGAGCTTGCGCGTGCGCTCGGCCTCGGCGGCCATCTCCTCGTAACGAGCCAGACGGGCCTTCGACTTGGCCTGGCGACCCTTGGCGTTCGAGCGCACCCACTCGAGCTCTTCCTTCAATCGCTTGGCGAGCTTGGCATCCTTGCGGCCCTGGACCTCAAGGCGTTCGCGCTTCTTCTCGAGATAGGTCGAATAGTTGCCCTCGTAGGGGTAGAGGCGGCCACGGTCGACCTCCGCAATCCACTCGGCGATGTTGTCGAGGAAGTAGCGATCGTGTGTGATCGCGATGATGGCGCCGGGGTAGGTGCGCAAGTGGTTCTCCAACCACTGGATCGATTCGGCGTCGAGGTGGTTGGTCGGCTCGTCGAGCAGCAGCAGATCGGGAGCCTTGAGCAGCAGCTGGCACAGGGCGACGCGGCGGCGCTCACCACCGGACAATACGCTGACGTCGGCGTCCCCGGGAGGGCAGCGCAGCGCGTCCATCGCCTGCTCGAGCTGATTGTCGAGGTCCCACGCGTCCGCGGCGTCGATGTCGCTTTGGAGGCTGCCCATCTCCTCCATCAGCGCGTCGAAGTCGGCGTCGGGATCGGCCATGAGCGCCGAAATCTCGTTGTATCGATCCAGCTTGGCCTTGATCTCGCCGACGCCCTCTTCGACGTTTTCGCGAACCGTCTTCGTCTCGTCGAGCGGGGGCTCCTGGAGGAGGATGCCGACCGAGTAACCCGGCGTGAGGATGGCCTCGCCGTTGGAGGGCTGATCGAGGCCCGCCATGATCTTGAGGATCGATGATTTACCGGCCCCGTTGGGTCCGACCATGCCGATCTTGGCACCCGGGTAAAACGCCATGGTGACGTCATCGAGGATGACCTTGTCACCGAGCGCCTTGCGGGCGTGAACCATCTGGTAAATGTACTCTGCCACGACACCTTCCGTTCTTCGGTAGCTTCCCACCCATCCTAGGAGGTGGCACACTCGCGCCCCCGACAGGAATCGAACCTGCAACCTCGGGATTAGAAGGCCCTTGCTCTATCCGTTGAGCTACGGGGGCTAGGCGTGGACAGTCTACCCGACGCCTTCTTATCTGACATCCCTGCTGGACCACGTGTGGACCACGGCGCTCAGGGGCAGCAGCCGAACTGTGACTCAGGGAAGCAGGTGGCCAGCCGCGCGATAGAGCGCGTACCAGTGCTCGCGGCTGAGCTCGACGTCCGCACCGGCCGCCGCATCGACGAGGTGAGTGGGATTCGTCGTCCCCAACACGACCTGCATCTTCGCCGGGTGACGCGTGATCCACGCGAGTGCGATGGCTGCCGGCGAGACCCTGTAGTCGGCACCCAGAGTCCCCAGCATCTCGTTGAGTTCGGGGAAGTCGGGCGAGCCGAGAAACACTCCGTCGAGAAACCCCTTTTGGAAGGGCGACCACGCCTGCACGGTCATGTTGGTGAGTCGGCAGTAATCGAGGATGCCGCCGCCGTCGCGCGTCACCGAACCGGCCTCGGACGCCATGTTCATCGTCAGGCCCTGCGTGATCGCCGGGCAATGCGTGAGTGACAGCTGAATCTGGTTGGCCACGAGTTCGTGCGAGAGACTCGCGCGTAACAGTTCAATCTGGCGCGGCGTGTGGTTGGACACCCCGAAAGCCCGCACCTTCCCGGCGGCTGCCAGCTCGTCGAACGCAGCCGCAACCTCGTCGGGCTCGACAAGGGCATCGGGGCGGTGCAGCAACAACACGTCGATGTAATCGGTGCCGAGCGCCTTCAGTGACCCGTTGACTCCCTCGAGGATGTGCTCGCGTGAGAAATCGAAGCCGGTTCCCGGAACGATGCCGACCTTCGTTTGGATGGTGATGGCCTCGCGCTCGGAGGCGCTGAGGTTCAGCGCCTCACCGAAGCGGCGTTCGCAGTGGTGAACGCCGCCCTCAGCGTGGCCGTAAATGTCGGCGTGATCGAAGAAATCGACGCCCGCCTCACGAGCGGACGCATACAGGTCGCGGATCTCATCATCGGAACTCGTCGAGATCCGCATCATCCCGCTGATAACGGCGCTGGCGCGGCCGGTCGAGGTGGCAAAGGGTACGTGACGCATAAGAACAGTCTCCTTGTGTATGTCCCTATCCATTGTCCCAACTCGGCCGCGCCCGCGCATCACGACCTAGTCGGCGAGGGTACCGATAGCAAAGTCCTTGAGCCGCTCGGCGACCTTCTCGCTCTTGCCGTGCTTGGAGTTAAACGCCGTGCTCGCGTCGACGCCGCAGGTGGAGCGAATGGCGTCAGGGCCACCGGGGTGCTTGGCAATCCACTTCGTGAGGTCGTAGACGCCACCATCGATAATGGTCCAGCAGTCATCGCTGGACGCGTGAGCGCTCACCTCGGCGGCCGTGTACGTCTTTCCCGCGGCATCCGCAGAGGGCGCGGACGTCTGAGAGGTCTGCGGCGCCGGCTCGAGACGCTGGTTCCACACGGCCTGCGCACCCGTGTGACCGGCGATGACGGTGCACACCGTGGCGATTGCCGCAACGAGGACCGTCAGCCAGCCGACGATGCGGGCCACCTTGGCCTGTGCGTCACGCCCGGCCAGCAGCCTCCACGCGACACCGAGAATGCCGGCGACCACGGCGGCGTACATCACGTAGGCACCGACCGACGCATGCTGCTTCGGCACGCCACCCAACTCGGAGGCGAGCATGCCACCGGCATACTTGGCGACAACGGCGGCAAGTGCGGCAACGACACCAATCGCGGCGACGACCGTTCCAAACCGTTCACGCCAACGTGCAACCGCCATGACGGCAACCATGCCGATGAAGAACACCGGTACGAACACAACGACGGCGTGAACAACGAGAGGGTGGAGGGGCAGGTCCATAACCATAAATGGCGCTCCTTACGTGCGTCAGTAATTCTGTCGCGCATGAGTCCATCACGGCATGGCACCCCTCGCAATCGCTAGCGCGAGAAGTTGTCTCTAGTCACTCACCGCGCTCATGCGTCGAGGCCATCACGACACACATTCCGCGATATCACGCGCATCTCAGACGAGAAGGTTGAAGATCGCCGAATCCGGCGACACCTCCTCGACCGTGAGGGGCGAGGAGGCCAGGCGCCGGCGTAGATCGCGGATTTCGTGGGGATCGGGCAGCTCGATGCCGACAAGCGCCGGACCCGTGTCGCGATTGTTCTTCTTCGTGTACTGGAAGTGAACGATGTCTTCGCCGTCGATGAGGACGTCGTTGAGGAAGGCACGCAACGCCCCCGGCTCCTGATTGAAGCGCACGAGGAAGTAATGCCGCAGCCCCTCGTGACGCGCCGAGCGCTCGAGCACCTCGGCGTAGCGCGAGAGGTCGTTGTTGCCGCCGGAGATGACGCAGACGAGTGGACCATTGGGGATGTGGGGCAGGTAGCGGCGCGCGGCCGCCGACGCCAGCGCACCCGCAGGCTCGGCGATGATGCCCTCAGAGTGATAGAGGTCGAGCATTTCCGTGCACACGGCGCCCTCGGGAACGACGACGATGTCGTCGACGATGTCGCGCACGAGCGCGAACGTCGTCTCTCCCGCGCACCCCACGGCCGTGCCATCGACGAAGGAATTGACGCGCTCCAGGCTCACCGGCCGGCCCGCCGACAGCGCCTGGCGCATGGAAGCGGCGCCCTCGGATTCGACGCCGACGATCCGCACGCCGGGCCGATGCTCCTTCAGCCACACAGCCATTCCCGAAATGAGACCGCCACCGCCCACGGGAATCATGACGGTGTCGGTGGCCTCGGGCATCTGCTGTCCCAGCTGGACGGCAACGCTGCCCTGCCCGGCGATGACGTCGGCGTCGTCGTAGGGGTGAACGTAGACGCAGCCGTGGTCGCGGGCATGTTGCTGGGCCACGCGGTTCGTCTCGTCGAAGTTGCCGGCGACGATGACCTGGGTGACCCATGTCCCGCCGATCGTCGCGATCCGCCGACGCTTCTGCCGCGGCGTCGAGGCTGGCAAAAAGATCGTGCCCGAAATGTTCAGGCGCGCGCACGCATAGGCGACCCCCTGGGCGTGATTGCCCGCCGAGGCGGCGACGACCCCGCCCGCCCGTTCGGCTTCGGTCAGGCCCGACATCTTCGTGTAGGCGCCGCGGACCTTGAACGATCGGCACACCTGCAGATCCTCGCGCTTGAGGTAGACCGGCTGACCGACCTCTTCGCTCAGCCGATCCGACAGCTCCAACGGCGTGTGGCGCACGACGTCGGCGAGCACGGCGGAGGCGCGATCAACGTCGCGCGCGGTCACGGGAAGGGACATGGGAGGGCCTCCTGAGAAGTCGCAGGTTAGCCCATTATCTCGCCTGGCCTCCTCCACCGGCCCGGATGGTCACTGCGTGGAAAGACTAGGCTGGGAGCCATGACTGCTGCGAAAGACGCCCTCGTGTGGATCGACTGTGAGATGACGGGCCTCGATCTCGACCGCGATTGCCTGGTCGAGGTCGCCGTCATCGTCACCGATGCCCAGCTCAACCTCCTCGACGACGGCATCGACCTCATCATCGCTCCCCTGCCCGGGGCGCTGGAGAACATGAACGACTTCGTCACCAAAATGCACACGGATTCGGGTCTGCTCGATGCCATTGCCGAGGGAGGCCTCGACCTTGCCGAGGCCGAGCGACGCATCCTCGACTACGTCAAGGGCTTTATCCCCGAGGCTCGCAAGGGGCTCATTGCCGGGAACTCGATCGGCACCGACAAGATGTTCCTGGAAAAGTACATGCCCGCCCTCATGGAGCACCTCCATTACCGCGTCATCGACGTGTCCTCGGTGAAGGAACTGGCGAAGCGGTGGTTCCCCCGCACGTTCTACCACGCCCCCGCCAAGCACGGCGGCCACCGCGCGCTTGCCGACATCCGCGAGTCCATCCAGGAGCTGCGCTACTACCGCGATGTGCTGTTCCCCCACGACGAGGGTCCCTCGTCGCGCGAGTGCCAGGAGGCCGCTGCGCGCGCTCTCGCCGCCGGGCTGGGAGCCGAGGCCAAGTAAAACAATCCGCCCCTCGCAGGATCTGCGAGGGGCGGAACTCCGGGTGGCTGACGAGGCTTGAACTCGCGACCTCCTGGACCACAACCAGGCGCTCTACCGACTGAGCTACAGCCACCATTGCGTAGGCGAGTGCCACTGTATCCCACCTACTCGCCGGCCCTCAAATCGCCCCGCTATGCGGTGGCTCACACAGGACCGACGCGAATAAGGCCGAGCCTCACCACAGGACGCGCGAGGCAATGGCCTCGGCGAAGCGGTCGAGCGCCCCGGGGGTCTCGGTGAGGAAGAGATTCGCATCCACCGGCGAGATCTCCATGACGTAGCAGCCGCCTTCGCCGTCTTCGACGATGTCGACTCGGCAATAGAGCAACAGCTGATCGTGATTGACGCGGTTGAAAATATGGTGTGGATGGCCCGGCGCGCCTGCTCTCCCCACTCCCACTCCTGTGCCGTCGGCTCGTGCGACTCGACGACCTCGTCTTGCAGGCTCTGCCCCGTTTCCTCGCAGGCTGGAGCATCGCCGACTTCTGGACAGCGTGCGAGAGGATCCCGTTGAAGTACACGAGCGAAATCTCGCCGAATTCGTCCACCTGGTTGAGGTAGCGCTGAACCATGACGGCGCGTTCGTCGTCGAGCAGACTCATGGCACGCAGGATCGCGCGCATCCGTGACTCCCCCGAGTTCGCCGTGTAGCGCCCCATTTCGCGGCCACCGGAGGACACCGCCGGCTTGACGACGAAATCGCCAAGCGCGGGGAACCGGGTGTGCACCTGATGCTTGCTCAACCCCTGCTCGGGTTCCAGCCACGTCGTCGGCACGACCGGCATTCCCAGGTCGGCGAGATCGCGCATATAGTGCTTGTCCGAGGCCCACTCGATAACATCGGCAGGATTGAGCAGCTTCGGGACGGAGTGCGCCCACTCGACGAACTGCTTGCGCCGGCGCGCGTAGTCACGCACCGAGCGCACGATGCACACGTTGGCCTCGTCCCAATCGACATCCGGGTCATCCCACACGGCGATGCGCGGATCCATCCCACGCTCGGCCAGGGCGTCGGGCAAACCGCGCTCGTCCTCTTCGAGCTCGGGATAATCACGGCTAGTCACCAGAGTGACGCGGGGTTTAGTCATGTTCACCACCCTACGTGACGAAGAGCTAGCGCAGGCCCCCGGGCGCGTGAGTGCCAGCTCAATCAGCTCGCTGACGAGGTCGGTATAGCTCACACCCTCGGCATCCCACAGGGCCGGGTACATGGAATAGGGGGTAAAGCCCGGCATCGTGTTGATCTCGTTGATCGTCACCAGCTCCGCGTCAACGTCGACGAAGAAGTCAACGCGCGCCAATCCCTCGCATCCCAGAGCCTCGAATGCCTGTCCCGCCAATTCACGCGCCCGCGCCGCCAGCCGCGGCGGCAGCGGCGCCGGTATCGTCAGCGCGACGGCGTCGTGGTCGACGTACTTCGTTTCGTAGTCGTAGAACTCGGCCGCGTCACTGACCGCAATGAGTCCGAGGCTGGAACAGCGCGGCGCCGCGTCCGCCCCGCCGCCGAGCACGGCACACTCGACCTCAAGGCCGTGCAGTTCGGCCTCGACGACGACGCGGGGGTCGTGAGCGCGCGCGGCCTCGATCGCTGGTACAAGATCGGCAGGATCGCTCACCCGGGCGATCCCTAGCGACGAACCGGCCCGACACGGCTTGACGAAGACGGGCGAGCCAAGCCGAGCGATGCGCTCACACACGGCCTCGCGATCGCCCATCCAGTCCCTCGTGGTGATGAGTTCCCAGTCACCGGCGGGCAGCCCCGCCTGCGTAAGCAACGCATTGGTCACGTGCTTATCCATTCCCGCAGCCGACGCGAGCACCCCGCAGCCGACGTACGGGACTCCCGCCAACTCGAGCAATCCCTGAATGGTCCCGTCTTCGCCGAAGGGACCATGCAGCAGCGGAAAGGCGACGTCGATCCGGCCGAGATCGCTCACCGACCCGTCAGCCGGGTCGTTCACCTTCACTCGCCCACCCGGCGCGATGCTGACGCAGGGCCCGTCCGCCACCACCTCGTAGGCGTGTTCGCCGCGCAGCCGATAGCGCTGCGGGTCATCTGGCATGAGCACCCACTCCCCCGAGCGGGCGATGCCGACGGGCACGACGTCGTAGCGGTCGCGGTCGATCGCCGCGAGGACGCCGGCGGCCGTGGCGCACGAAATGCCGTGCTCGCCGCTCTGGCCGCCGAAGAGAACGAGAACTCGAGGGCGCGAAGACGTCACATGCTCACTCATCCCTGCCAGTGTAGCCACGTCACCGCCCGGGTCTTACACGGCGCGCGCATCGACTCCGTCGGTCACGCGCGGAGAACGAAAGACCCGCAACGCAGCGGTTTCCACATCGACGTGACCATCAAGGACGTCCTGGGTCGCCTGGGCAATCGGCATGTCTACCCCGAGACGACCCGCCAGGGCGAGAACGTGCGGGCATGACGTCGCACCTTCGACCGTGCCGGCCGAGGCCTCGAGCGCCTCGCTCACGTTCATGCCCTGCCCCAGGCGGTATCCGAACGAGAAATTGCGCGACAACTCTGATGAGCACGTCGCGACGAGATCTCCGAGGCCGGCCAGCCCAAGGAACGTTTCCGAGCGCGCGCCCAGGGCAACGCCCAGCCGCGCCATCTCGGTGAGGCCGCGGTTGATGATGAAGGAGCGCGTGTTGACCCCGAGCTTCATCCCCGTGCACGCGCCCACGGCCATCGCCACGATGTTCTTGACGACTCCCCCAACCTCGGCGCCGATGATGTCGGAGCCGACATAGGGGCGAAAGTAGGCCGTGTGAATACGCGACGCGACGTAGCCGGCGCGCTCAGCATCGCTGCCGGCAACGACCGTTCCCGTCGGCTGGTGGCGAGCGATCTCGGCGGACAGGTTGGGTCCTGACACGGCGAGGACCCGCTGCGGCGAGCAGCCCAGGGCATCGACGAGCACATCGGTCATGAACGACAGTGTTCCGGCCTCAACGCCCTTGACCAGGGAGAGGACCGAGGCGTCCATGCGCAGATAGGGCGCGAACGCCGCGGCGCACTCGCGCACGCTCCCCGAGGGCACAGCCACCGCAACGAGATCGGCGCCACTCACGGCGTCCTCAAGCGACGTCGTCGCCCGAATCCCGTCGAGGCGAACGTCGCCAACATAGGCCCGGTTCGTCCCGGCGTTGATCTCGTCGACCTGCTCGGCGCGGCGCGCCCACACGGTCACGTCATTTCCGGCGTCACGGCAGATGAGAGCGAAGACGCTCCCCCAGGCTCCGCCGCCGAGGACGCATACCCGCCGCGCGCTCACGTCAGTGCCTCGAGGGGAAGGGCTTGCGACGTGACGGCGCCGTGCCGTCGATCGAGCGCCGGGTCGCCTCGAGCTTCTTGACGTCAGCCTTCGTCAGGGCGTGGGGCGAATCCAGCGCGATTGGTTCGTGTGTCATCGTCGCCCCGCGCATGTCCTCGACCATCGAGATGATCTCGCTCATGATGCGGTCGGTGGCCTCGCGCCAGGCGGCTGGGTCGTCGGCGCGATCGTAGAGGTCGGACAGGTCGATGGGCGCGCCCGCGCGCACCCACACGTCCTTACGCCCGGCGAGGTTCGGCACCCGCTGGTAGCGACCGAGGACGTCCTGCGCACCCCACTGGGCGACGGGGACGACAGGCACGCGCGTGCGCAGAGCCAGGCGGGCCGCGCCCGTCTTACCGCGCATCGGCCACGACTCCGAATCGCGCGTCACCGTGCCCTCGGGGTAAATCCCCAAGCACTCGCCGTTTCGCAGAGCCTCCTCGGCGGCGTCAAGGGCACCACCGCCCTTACCTTTCGACCGATCAACGGGAACCTGACCGGCCTGAGTCATGAGCCAGCCCAGACCCGGCACGCCAAAGAGTTCTTTCTTCGCCATCATCCGCACGGGGATGCCGTTGTCGACGAGGAAATGCATGAACGTGATCGCGTCGAACTCCGAGATGTGATTCGCCGCCGCGATGAATCCGCCCTCGTGCGGGAGATTATCCGCGCCCTCCCAATGGCGCCGGGTGATGGCCAGCGCGGGAATGCGGGCGATATCTTTCGCCACTCGATACGGCCAGGAGAACGTACGCGCCACAGTGAGTCCTTTCTCGTTACGCGCCAGCAGGATTATCGATGATGCGAATCTGGGCTCCCAGACCGCGTAGCTTGCCAATAAAATTTTCGTAGCCACGCAAGATGATGTGTACCCCGCACACGGTCGATGTTCCCGATGCCGACAACGCGGCGATGAGGTGAGAGAACCCGCCGCGCAAGTCGGGAATCGTAATTTCGGCACCCGAAAGCGGAGTCGGGCCGAGAATTACGGCCGAGTGCTTGTGGTTGTCCTGCCAAAAGCGGCACTCCAGGCCACCGAGACATTCGGCATAGACCTGAATTTGCGCGCCCATCTTGTTCAGAGCCGTGGTGAAACCAAAGCGCTTTTCGTACACCGTCTCGTGCACGATCGAGATTCCCGTGGCCTGGGTGAGGGCGACGACGAGCGGCTGCTGCCAATCCGTCATAAATCCCGGATGAACGTTCGTTTCCAGGGCCAGCGAATGGAGGTCGCCGCCGGGATGGTAGAAGCGAATGCCGTCGTGATGGACCTCGAACTCGCCCCCAACTTTGCGAAAGACGTTGAGGAACGTCGTCATATCCGGCTGAATCGCGCCCTTGACGTAGATGTCGCCGCCCGTCGCCAGCGCCGCCGAGGCCCAACTGGCCGCCTCGATTCGGTCGGGAAGGGAGCGGTGAACGTAGCCGCGCAGCTGCTCCACGCCCTCGATGCGGATCGTGCGATCGGTGTCGACGGAGATGATGGCACCCATCTTCTGCAAGACGTTGATGAGGTCCATGATCTCGGGTTCGATCGCGGCACCACGCAGCTCGGTCTTGCCCTCGGCGCGCACGGCCGAGAGCAGCATCTGCTCGGTGGCCCCGACCGAGGGGTATTCCAACGTGAACCGGGTCCCCTTGAGTCCGCGCGGGGCACTGATGCGGATGCCGTCGGTGACCTTCTCAACCTCGGCACCGAAGGACCGCAGCATCGACAGGTGATAGTCGATGGGGCGTCCGCCGATTTCGCAGCCGCCAAGATCGGGGATCATCGCCGTTCCCAGTCGGTGCAGCAGGGGGCCACAGAACAGGATGGGAATGCGTGACTGGCCCGCCTGCTTTCCCATCGCTTCGACGGTCGGCGAAGACACGTGCGCCGGATCGATGCGCAAAATCCCCTGCTCGACGTCGTAGTCCACACTGGCCCCGTGCAGGCGCAGCATGTCCGAGACGATGTCGACGTCGGCAATCTGCGGCACGTTGCGCAGTTCCGAGGGGGTGTCGGCAAGCAGGGCCGCGACCATGGCTTTGGGCACGAAGTTCTTCGCTCCGCGAACCTCGACCTCACCGGTCAGCGGGCGACCACCGTCCACCTGCAAAATCGCACCCTTGCGGACCGTCTCCTGCACGGCGTCTCGCATGCTCACCCCTTGGTTGTCGACCTAATCGGCTCCTACTCTACCCGTGTCGGCATAGCGGCGAGCGGGCAGGCATGAGGCGTTGGCCTCACCCCGCATTCGGCTCAGTCGGCCCGGCGACGCGTCGGCATCGGCAGGTCGACACTGCGCGCCGAGACGACGGGCTGCTTGGGCAAGTGCTTGGCCGGCAGTGTCGTCGGCTTAAAGCTCGGGCGCGAGGCTTCGAAAGCCGCGATATCGTCACTCTTGCGCAGGGTCAGCGCGATGTCGTCGAGGCCCTCGAGCAGGCGCCAGCGAGTGTAATCGTCGAGGTCGAAGGCGCAGGTAAAGCCCTCACACGTGACGAGGCGCTCGACGAGGTCGACGCGCACCTGCGCGCCAGGCGTCGTCTCGAGGAGCTTCCACAGCACGTGGCAGTCCTCGTCGCTGATTTCCCCGGCCACCAGGCCCGCCTTCGAGGAGTTACCGCGGAAGATGTCGGCGAACTTCGGCGACAGCACGACGCGGAAGCCATAGTCCATGAGCGCCCACACGGCGTGTTCGCGCGAGGATCCCGTCCCGAAGTCGGGTCCTGCAATCAGCACCGAAGCCTCGCGATAGGCCGGTTGGTTGAGAACGAAGTCGCCTTCCTTCCGCCACGCGGCAAAAAGTCCGTCCTCGAATCCCGTGCGCGTGACGCGCTTGAGGTAGACGGCGGGAATGATCTGGTCGGTGTCGACATTCGAGCGTCGCAGGGGCGCACCGGTGCCGGTGTGAACGGTGAACTTCTCCATGCTGGTGCTCCTTTAGGCAATCGGCTCGAGATCGGCGGGCGTCGAGAGGGTGCCGCGAATCGCGGTGGCGGCGGCGACGGGCGGCGAGACGAGATGGGTTCGCGACCCCTTGCCCTGACGGCCCTCGAAATTGCGGTTTGACGTCGAGGCCGAGCGTTGTCCCGGCTCCAGCTTGTCCGGGTTCATACCCAGGCACATCGAACAGCCGGCGTTGCGCCACTCCGCGCCGAAGTCGCGGAAGACCTTGTCCAGCCCCTCGGCCTCTGCCTCAAGACGCACCCGGGCCGAGCCGGGGACAACGAGCACGCGCACGCCGTCGGCTTTGCGGCGGCCGCGAATGATTTCGGCCACCGCGCGCAGGTCCTCGATGCGCCCGTTCGTGCACGAGCCGATGAAGACGGCGTCGACGGCGATGTCGCGCATCTTCGTGCCCGGTTCCAGCCCCATATAGTCGAGGGCCCGCTCGGCGGCCGCACGCTCGGTGTCGGAAGCCATGTCCTGCGGGTCGGGCACTTCACCCGAGAGCGCGACCCCCTGACCGGGGTTGGTCCCCCACGTGACGAAAGGTTCGATCTCGGCGGCGTCGATGACGACCTCGCGATCGAACGTCGCGTCGTCGTCGGTGTAGAGGGTGCGCCAGTACTCGACGGCACGATCCCAGTCCTCGCCCTGGGGCGCGTGCGGGCGATCCTTGACGTAGGCGAACGTCGTCTCATCGGGCGCGACCATGCCGGCACGGGCGCCGGCCTCGATCGACATGTTGCAGATCGTCATGCGCCCTTCCATCGACAGCTCGCGGATGGCCTTGCCGCGGTATTCGATGACGTAGCCGGCGCCGCCTCCCGTGCCGATCTTGGCGATGATGGCCAAAATGATGTCCTTCGCCCCCGCACCCGGCGGGAGATCACCCTCGATGGTGACGGCCATCGTCTTGAACGGGGCCATCGGAAGGGTTTGGGTTGCCAAGACGTGCTCGACCTGAGACGTGCCGATGCCGAACGCGAGGGCACCAAATGCGCCGTGCGTCGCCGTGTGCGAGTCGCCGCACACGATCGTCATACCGGGCTGGGTCAGGCCGAGCTGCGGGCCGACGACGTGGACGATGCCCTGGTCGGCGTCGCCGAGGGAGTGCAGGCGAATCCCAAATTCCTTCGCGTTGGCGCGCAGCGTGTTGATCTGCTCGGCCGAGACGGCATCCGCGATCGGCTGGTCGATGTCGCACGTGGGCGTGTTGTGGTCCTCGGTGGCGATGGTGAGGTCGGGACGGGCGACAGCGCGCCCGGCGAGGCGCAGACCGTCGAACGCCTGCGGGGAGGTCACCTCGTGGCACAGATGCAGGTCGATATACAGCAGGTCGGGTTCTCCGTCGCGCCCCTTTGTGACGACGTGATCCGCCCACACCTTCTCAGCGAGCGTTGCGGCCATGCGATGACTCCTCCCGAAACGTCTTGAGCTCGGGACAGCCTAACTTGCATTCTCACTAGGCGAGATGAGAATATCAGCCTATGGACAACCCGAACGAGAGCTCGGGTGTGGGCGTTCTCGACAAGGCCGCAGCGGTCTTGTCCGCGCTCGAGTCCGGACCGGCAACGCTGGCCCAGCTCGTGCACGCCACCGGGCTCGCCCGCCCGACAGCCCACCGCCTTGCCGTCGCCCTCGAGCACCTGCGCTTCGTCAGTCGCGACATGCAGGGACACTTCGTTCTGGGCCCGCGCCTGGCCGAACTGGCCTCGGCCGTTGGCGAGGACAAGCTGCTCTCCGCCGCGCTGCCCGTCCTCAAAGCTCTGCGCGATCACACGAAAGAATCGGCACAGCTGTACCGGCGCCAGGGCGAGCACCGCGTGTGCGTGGCCTCGGCCGAACCTCCCATGGGCCTGCGCGATTCCATTCCCGTCGGGGCAACGTTGTCGATGAAGGCCGGATCGGCCGCGCAGGTGCTGCTCGCGTGGGAGGAACCCGACCGGATGCACCTGGGCTTGCAGGGGGCCTCATTTAACGCAACCCAACTCGCTCAGGTTCGCCGCCGCGGCTGGGCCCAATCCGTATCCGAACGCGAGCAGGGCGTCGCCTCGGTCTCGGCTCCCGTACGTTCAGGAGCGGGTGCGGTTGTCGCCGCGGTCTCCATCTCGGGGCCGATCGAGCGCATGGGTCGCCAACCGGGCCGGATGTTCGGTCCGTCCCTGGTGGCAGCCGGTAACCGGCTGACCGAGTTCATGCGCCGGGTCGATCAGGCCGATCACGCCCCCGCGAGCTAACGCCCTCCCCTAGCCTCGCGCGCCCGCGCGAGCGTAGGCAGACTGCGCGGCATCGATGCTCGCCTTCCAGCTGAGCGACACCCTTTCCTGTGCCGCTGCCTGTAGCCCGATCACTCGCTGCTCGTCGCGCACGAGCGCCTCGATGACGCGGGCGAGCTCGCGATCGGAATGAGCAAGGATCCCGTCGGTGCCATCGGTGATGAAATCCGTGATCCCGGTGCCCGCACGAGCGAGAACGGGCAGGCCCGCGGCGCGCGCCTCGAGCGCGGCGATCCCAAACGACTCGTGCGTCGAGGCCAGGACAAACGCATCGGCACCCAGATACGCCATCTGTAGCCCCGCCTCATCCAGGCGCCCCGGGCACGTGACGACGTCGCCAAGGCGAGCCGCCCGGATGGCGCCGCGCACCGCCCGCAGCTGCGCTCCCTCGCCATACATGGTGAGCCGCGGGCAGTCCTCGCCCAGGCGGGCGCGCAGTCGCGCCATGATGGCGACGAGCGCGAGAGGCCGTTTGCGCGGCATGAAGCGCAAGGCGGTGACGAGATGCAGTGGGCGATTCGGCGAGGGCGGGGTTGGGCGGCACGCGGCGATGTGGCGCCAGCGTGAGAGCTCAACGCCGTTCGGAATGACGTCGACGTGCGCGCCACCGGCGACCTCGCAGACCTGCGCGGCGAGTGTCGTCGAGACGGCGCTAAGCACGATATGGTCGGGCAACTTTCCGTAGAGCCCGGTTGTCCGAAACACCGTCTTCCACCCGTCGAGCATGCAATGGAAGGTCACGACGCACGGGCAGCGATGACGTTTGACGCGGGCGAGCGCCTGGAGAGCCAGTGGCGAGACAACTCCCATGTGGATGTGGGCAACGTCGGCGCGGCGCAGCGCGGCGGCGAGCGTGGGACCGGCGAAAGGATTGACGGGAACAAAGCCGGGAAGCGGCAGGGCGGCACGCGTGACGTGCACGCCCGCCCCCATACCGCCGCGCTTGCGGGCGGGACCGGGTGAGGCCGTGACGACCTCAATCGTGTGACCGACACCGCCAAGACGCGTCGCAAGTCCGGCGACCTGCGATTCAATGCCGCCCATGTGGGGTGGATAGCAATCCGAGATCATCGCGATGCGCATGCGGCCTCCTTCGCTATCGGGCGCAGCCACGCAGCTCGCCACATATGCAAAAACCGCACTCGAAGGTGCGGTTTCCTGTGTACCCCCAGTCGGATTCGAACCGGCGTTACCGCCGTGAGAGGGCGGCGTCCTAGACCTCTAGACGATGGGGGCCGGACAACGATCACTGTACCCCTAGCCGGATTCGAACCGGCGTTACCGCCGTGAGAGGGCGGCGTCCTAGGCCTCTAGACGATAGGGGCAGATCGCGTTATTCATAAATCAGTTCGCGAACGGAACTGGCTGGGGTACCAGGACTCGAACCTAGAATGGCTGAACCAGAATCAGCTGTGTTGCCAATTACACCATACCCCATAGGGTTTGCGCCCCGGCGATTCCTCGCCGTTCCGGGCACAGACAACAACTGTAGCGGAGGCTTTCAGTGTTGCCAAATCCCTCGCTTATGCAACACATCACGCCTGTAGGTGCCGCTCCAGCGCCGCCAGCCGGGTCGCCGTGCGCTCGCGTCCGAGCAACTCCATCGAGTTGAAGACGGGGATCGACACGTTCGTTCCCGTGATGGCGACGAACAGGGGCGCAAACGCGATGCGCGGCTTGATGCCCAATTCCTCGGCGCGCTCCAGCATGGCTTCCTTGATGGCGTCCGCCTCCCAGGGGCCGTCGCCCTCGGCGAGCTCGCGGGCCGCGCGCAAGACGTCTGGGGCCGAGTCGCGCAGCTTCGCCACCGGCTTGTCCTCGTACGTCACGGCATCGTCATCGGCGAGCAGGAAGCCGATCATCTGGGGCACCTCGCCCAGCACCTTGACGCGGGTCTGGGCAAGCTTAGCCGCGGCGGTGAGCATGTGGCGCGCATCCTCGGGAACCTCGTCGAGGCTATCGGCCTCGATGAGGCCGGCAGCGCGCAGATAGGGCGTGCAGCGAGCGACGAAGTCCTCCGGGTCGAGCAGGCGCAGCTGTTCGGCGTTGATGGCCAAGCATTTCTTCTGGTCAAAGCGTGCCGGGTTCGGGTTGACGTCGGTGATGTCGAAGGCCTCGATGAGCTCTGCCGCGCTGAAGACGTCGCGGTCGGGGGCGATCGACCACCCGAGCAGCGCGAGGTAGTTCAGCAGACCCTCAGGGATCATCCCGGCCTCGCGGTGAAGCAGGAGGTTCGATTCAGGGTCGCGTTTGGACAGCTTCTTATTCCCCTCCCCCATGACGTAGGGCAGGTGACCAAACTCGGGCATGGCCTCAGCGATGCCCAATTCGATGAGGGCACGATAGAGGACAATCTGGCGCGGGGTCGACGACAGCAGGTCTTCGCCACGCAAGACGTGGGTGATCCGCATCATCGCGTCGTCAACGGGGTTGACAAGCGTGTAGAGCGGGTCGCCGTTGCCGCGAACGATGACGTAATCGGGGACCGACCCCGCCTTGAACGTGATCTCGCCGCGGACGAGGTCGGTGAAGGTGATGTCGTCGTCGGGCATGCGCATTCGCAGCACGGGCTCGCGCCCCTGCGCGCGGTAGGCCGCTTTCTGTTCCTCACTGAGGTCGCGATCGAAACCGTCGTAGCCGAGGTTGGGGTTACGGCCGTTGGCCTCGTGGCGCGCCCGGATTTCCTCGGGCGTCGAGTACGACTCGTAGGCATAGCCCCCCTCGACGAGGCGGCGGGCGACGTCGGCGTAGATGTCCATGCGTTCACTCTGGCGATAGGGGCCGTAGTCGCCGCCTTTGCCTACGCCTTCGTCCCAATCCAGTCCCAGCCAGCGCAGCGAGTCGAGGATCTGCTCGAAGGATTCTTCCGAGTCGCGCTTGGCGTCGGTGTCTTCAATGCGAAAGACGAATGTCCCCCCGGTATGGCGAGCATAGGCCCAGTTGAACAGGCAGGTTCTCACCATGCCGACGTGAGGGGTCCCCGTCGGCGAGGGGCAGAAGCGGACGCGGATCGGGGAAGCAGCAGTCGTGTCACTCACCCGCACAGCCTATCGCGGGGCGGCATAATGACCACCATGACGCCTACCGATAACCCCGCCGATCTCGTCGCCACCTGGGACCGCCTAACTGTCACTGACATGTACGCGCGTGGGGGCTGCAAGTGGAGTCAGCGCCACCCCGACACCGGCGAGGTCGTGTTGGGGGCCGGGGTTGCCGAGCACGACCTGGGCCTTCCCGCGGCGGTTCGCGTCGCGCTGCACCGCCTCGTCGAGGATGGCACCCTCGGTTATCCCCCGCCGGGATTGGCAGACGCCGCGATCGAGGCCTTCTGCGGGTTTGCCGCTACTCGCTACGGGTGGACCGTCGCGCCCGAGGCCGTGACGCTCACGGGCGATGTGCTGTCGATCCTGCGCGCCCAGATCCTCACCGTGACGAATCCCGGCGACGCGATCGTCGTTCCGACCCCGGCGTACTGGGTGTTTCGGACGATCCCGGAGAAACTCGATCGGCGCCTCGTTGAGGTGCCGAGCCTGCGCCAAGGTGGTCGCTGGGTTCTCGACACCGATCGGATCGCGCGCGAGGTCGACGCCGGGGCTCGTCTCGTCATCCTGTGCAACCCGTGGAACCCGACCGGCCGCGTGCTCTCGCACCCCGAGCTCGAGGCCTTTGCCGATGCGACGGTAGCGCGCGGGGCGTGGGTCTTCGCCGACGAAATTCATGCACCCCTGACCCTGCCCGGTCACACCCATGTCCCCTTCACTACGATCGACCGCGACGTCGCCGGTCGCACGGTGGTGGCGATGGCGGCGTCGAAGGCCTTCAACACGCCCGGACTGCGCTGTGCTCAGGCGATTATCGAAGACCGCGACGTCGCCGCGCTCATGAGCGATCCCCTCGCCCGGTACGCCGGCGGGGCCTCGACGCCGGGGATCGTCGCCACCGAGCGCGTGTACGCCGAAGGAGTGATGTGGCTCGACGCCGCCTGTCGCTACATCGACGACGTCATGAGCGAGGTCCGCGACAGTATTGGTGACGACAGCGGAATCGTCATGGACGTTCCCGAGGCAACCTACATCTCCCTGTGGGATTGCCGCGACACCGCGCGCGCTGATGCCCCCTTTGCCGCGGCCTTGGACCACGGTGTCATGGGTAACGACGGGGCCGGCGTGGGGAGAGGCTACGAATCCTATCTGCGCCTAAACTTCGGCACGGGGCGCGCCCCCGCGCGCGATATCGCCGCCCGCGTGATCGAGGCGCTCACCGAGTCGCATTGAGGCGCCTGGAGACCTCGGCGTGTTCCTCGGTCCATACGCTGTCGGGAACGTCACGGGCGTATCCGACCCTCGCTGAGACGAAGATCGGCTGGGCGATTCCCGCCCGACGCTGGCGGTCATAATCGCGAAGCGCGCCCACGCCGTAACGCATGAGGAGGAACAGCGCGCACATGTTGACGATCGTCATGAGTGCGAGCGCGAGGTCGGCAAGCGTCCACGCGAGTTCGATCTTGGCCAGAGCACCCAGACCCACGGCGACGATCATGAGCACGTGCAGCCCCACAGTCGAGCGTTTGCCACCACCCAGGTAGTCGATGTTGATTTCGGCGAAGACGGAGTAGCCGAGCGTCGAGGAGTAGGCGAACAGGAACACGATGAGAGTCATGAACCCGATCGTCCATCCCGTGCCATAGTCGAGGTGATAGGTCAGCGCGCTCTGGGCGAGTAGGGAGTCGTCGAGCTCCTGTCCGGGTCGATACACTGTCGGCCCTGCAAGCAAGATCATGAAGCCGGTGGCCGAACACACGAGGATCGTGTCGACGAACGTTCCCAGCGCCTGGATGAGCCCCTGCTGCACGGGGTGAGCGACCTCGGCGGTGGCGGCGCCGTTGGGCATCGATCCCTGCCCCGCCTCGTTGGAGAATAGGCCGCGCTTGGCACCATTGAGGATTGTCGCGAACACGCCCCCGGCCGTCCCCGAGAGCGCGGAATCCAGTCCGAACGCGCCCCGAAACACCTCGGAGAGCACGCCGGGCAGCTCGGTGATATTAACGGCGATGATGACGACGGCGATCGCCAGGTAAATGATCGCCATGAAAGGAACGATGAGCTCGGTCACGCGTGCGACGACGCGCAGCCCCTTGAGCATGATGGGGACGGAAATGAGCACGAGGATGACGGCGGTCGCCCACGGCGACAGACCCATCGCCGAGTGGAACTGGACGGCGATCGTGTTCGACTGGACCATCGGGAAGATAAGTCCGTAAGAAAAGACGAGGAGGACGGCAAAGATGACGCCCCACGTGCGCGAACCCAGCCCCCGTTCGATGTAGTAGGCCGGTCCCCCGCGGTAAATCCGATCGCCCCAGCGCACCTTGAACACCTGGGCGAGCGTCGATTCCATGAACGACGTCGCCATGCCGAGCAGGGCGACGATCCACATCCACAACAGCGCGCCCGGGCCACCAACGATGAGAGCGAGGGCAACGCCGGCGATGTTGCCCGTCCCCACCCGCGAGGCCAGCCCGACGGTGAAAGCTTGGAACGACGAGAGCGACTCGCCCGAGCCTCGCCGCGAATGCACCATGAGTCGCAGGGCCGTTCCCAGGTGACGCAGCTGGACCCCACGCGTGGCAATGGTGAAGACGAGTCCCAATCCGACGAGGATGTAGATGAGGATGTTCGTCGAGATAAAGCCCTCGATCGCGGCGACGGCATCGGTGAATGCGGACATGGAGACCTCTTCAACGCATGGGGATGAGCGTGGACGACGCTAGCGCAGGCATCACGCCCACCGATCCCGCGCCCGAGTGGCGGACACGGTGAGACCGCCCCTATGAGGGGCGGTCTCACTCTCACTCGCTCTCAGTTCGCTCGAATAACCGCGTGGAGATCGCCGAGCAGCGCGTGGCTTATCGTCACGTGCTCGCCCGCGGCCACGTCGACGCGTGCCGGCCACGGAACCATGACGATGTCACCGGGCAGCAACGTGGCGATCGCGCTGGCGCGCGCCAGAGCATCCTCGAGACGGAACGGCGTGGGCTCGACCTCACGGACGGTCTCGCCCGCCTCAATCGTCACGGCATCGGTGTGGGGATCGGCCTGCGACATGACCTCGATCCACGGGCCGATGGGGCAGGCGCGATCCCATGTGCTCGCCACTCCCCGATCGACATCGGCGGCGGTGAAGCGCGCCGCCAGACACGTCCCCAGCGCTAGGTCGCGAGCAGCCTCAGCGGCGACATCCTTGAGGATCGTCTTGACGACGATGGCGATCCCCGCCTCAACCTGGATCTTCCCCGCCCATGACGGCGCGACGACGGGATCGTCAGGGCCGGCGATCGCCGTGTTCGGCACGATATCGACGCGCTGGGCACCGATCGGTCCGGCCAAGCCGGGCGCATCGAGGACGAGCATCTTCGAGCGCGGCAACACCGGCGAGCAGACGCTCCTCGCCGAGGGTGAAAAACGCCCCCGAATGCTCGACCTGCTGGAACAGCGGGTCCCCGGTGAGACCGATGATCCGTGAGCCGGCGTCCTCGAGAATGCCGTAGGTCGGATGATCGCTGGCCGAAACCCTGACGATGCGCATGTCGCCCCTCTCTCAGTCGCGCTGGCGCACGAGCCAGGCGAGAAAGTCCTCGTGATCGGCGGGCGCGTCTTTCGCCCGCGCATCGACACTAGCCGCCCACGATTCGCGTGACCACACGTCACCGGCGAGGTTGCCCGGCAGGTGGGGATTGTCGCGCGCAATGAACGTGATGTCGTCGATAGGAGTTCCGCCGCGCAGCTGGGCCTGATAGTCCCGCAGCGCTCCGATCGCCCACTTGGAGAGGCGAACGACGGCGTAGATGTTCATGATCGCGCAGATCGCGGACATCCAGTCGGCGATGGCCCACACGACATCAAGCTCGATGATCGAGCCGACGACGATGCCGGCCAACACGAGAGTTTTCAGGCTGCGGCAGCGGCAGTCGATCCCGAAGAGGAACTTGATGTTTCCCTCGGCATAGGCGTAGTTGCCGATCATCGTCGAATAGCCGAAGACGATGATGATGACGAGCATGAGGGGGGTCGTCCACTCCCCCAGCGTCCCGACTGCCTGAAGCGTCATCGTCGCCCCATCGGCGCCCGTCGACTCGGCACCAGGTGTGTAGAGGCCGGAGACCATGATGATGAACGCCGTGCACGTGCACACGACCATCGTGTCGGCGAAGACGCCGAGCGACTGAATGAATCCCTGCTTGGCGGGGTGATTGACCGTCGCGGTGGCAGCGGCGTTGGGAACGGTGCCCATGCCGGCCTCGTTGGACAGCAGGCCCCGTCGTGTGCCTTGGACGAGAGCGGCGACAATGCCGCCGATAACGCCGCCGGTGATCGAGTGGATGCCGAAGGCGTAGGTGAAGATCCAGCCGATGACCGTCGGGATCATCGAGGCGTGGGCGATAAGCATCGCCACGGCCAGCAACAGGTACGCGACTGCCATGACGGGGGCGAGGAACTCGGTCAGACGCGCGACCGGCTTCACCCCGCCGATGATGAACGGAGCCGAGAAGAGGAAGAGGATGAGCGCCATCGTCCACTTGGGGACGTCGTAGACGTCGGAGGCCACCGTCGCCACCGTGTTGGCCTGGAGCATTTCAAAGGCGAAGCCCTTGGTAAGGATCAGGCACACGGCGAACACCGTCGCGAGTTTCTTCAGCCCCAACCCGTCGCGAAGATAGAACGCAGGTCCGCCGCGGAACGTCCCATCGGGGTTGCGCACCTTATAGATCTGGGCCAGCGTCGACTCGAGGAACGCCGTCGACATTCCGAGGAAGGCGACGACCCACATCCAGAAGATCGCGCCCGGGCCACCCAGGCTCAACGCAATGGCGACACCGGCGATGTTGCCCGTGCCGACACGATCGGCCAGGCCCAGGGCGAATGCCTGGAAACTCGAGATGCCATCGGCGCCGGCCCCCTTGCGCGAGCCGAGGACAGTCTTGAGCATATGAGCGAAATAACGCAGCTGCACGCCGCCGGAGGTGAGCGTCAAAACGATCCCGCCGGCGAGCAGAACCGCGAGAATGACCCACGCCATCGTGGATGAATACGCGTCCGCGAGGAAACCGCCGATACTCGAGTTCAGCTGTTCAAAGGTAGATGGTGATGCTGGCACGTGCATATATCGCCTTCTTTCCGGTTGTACTAGTGCGTAACGAGAACCTCGGTAATGTCCGTGTGCTCGTGAGGTGCAGCCTCCCAGGCCCGGTCCGCCTCCTTGGCCTCCGCGACCGCGGAGGCGTTCCACACCTCGGTGTCGAGAGCTCGCGGCAGGTGCGGGTTATCGGTGGAGCAGAAATAGACGTCGTCGAGCTTGCCGCCCTGGGCCTCGTAGTCCCGCAACGCCCCGATCGCCCACTTGCCCAGCAGGCAAATCGCGACGATGTTGACGATCGCCATGAAGGCTGTGGCCCAGTCGGCAATCGACCACGCGACCTTCAACGGCACCATCGCGCCGAGTCCGACCGAGATGATGCACAAGATCTTAATAATGGCGGCGTTGTTTCCCACGCCAAGGAGGTACTTAATGTTTGCCTCGGCGTAGGTGTAGTTGCCCAGCAGCGTCGAGTAGGCAAACGAGGCAATGATGATGAACATGATCGCCGGCGTCCACGTTCCCAGCACGCCCACCGAAGCCGTCGTCAGGGCCGCACCCGACATCTGCGTTTCTTCTCCCGGCTGATAGACGCCACCGACGAGGACGATGAAGGCCGTGCACGAGCACACGACGATCGTGTCGACGAACACGCCGAGCGACTGGACGAGTCCCTGGGCAACCGGATGCTTGACGGTGGCCGTCGCCGCGGCATTCGGTGCCGAGCCCATGCCGGCCTCGTTCGAGAACAGCCCCCGCTTCGTGCCCTGTTCCAGTGCGACGAAGAGACCTCCGGCCGTTCCGCCGACCGCCTCGCGCAACCCGAACGCCTCGGCGAAGATCGACGAGAACACGGCGCCGACCTGGTCGATGTGCATGGCGACGACGGCGATCGCGAGGAGCAGGTAGGCGCAGGCCATGAGCGGCGCGAGGAACTCGGCGAGACGAGCGACCGGGCGCACACCGCCAATGAAGAACGGGACGGTGAGCATGAGCAGGACGACGGCGCTGACCCACGGGGCCACGTTGAACGACGTCTGGGCGACCTGGGCCAACGTGTTGGCCTGGATCATCTGGAAGGAGAAGCCGTAGGCAAAGATGAGGAGCACGGCGAAAATGATCCCGCCGGCGCGCGAGCCGAGTCCGCGTTGAATGTAAAAGGCCGGTCCACCGCGGAATGTGCCGTCGGTGTTGCGAATCTTGAACACCTGCGCGAGCGTCGATTCGATGAATGCTGTGGCCATCCCCAAGATGGCGACGACCCACATCCAGAACACCGCTCCGGCGCCACCGGCGACAATTGCCAGCGCCACCCCGGCGATGTTGCCGGTTCCGACGCGATCGGCAACGCCGATGGCAAAGGCCTGGAAGGACGAGATACCGCCGCGCGAACCCTGGCGCGAGGAGAAAATGAGCCGGAGCATCCGCGGGAACATACGCACCTGGAGTGCGCACGTCGTCACGGTGAAGTAGAGCCCCGCTCCCAGCAGCACGACGATGAGGACCCAGGCGATCGAATGGGAATAGGCCGTGTCGAGTCCGCTCGACATCGCATCGTTCCAGCGGTCAAATGCGCTCGGCGCCTGAGAAGCCGGGCTGAAGGGTACCGTTACCATCGCTGCTCCGTGTGTGAGACTGGGGAAAGTCAGAACCAATAGACGCAAACCTACCATAGGTATTCCTCAACGCTTGAGAAAAAGGATTAAAGTTCATCCCGCGCACACCACCTCGCGGTTGGCGTGCGCGGGATGCGCGTGACGGACAAGGGCGTCTGGCTAGCGTCCGCCCGACGCGACCTTCTCGGCCTCCCCCGGATCCCAGACTCCGGAGACGATATCGCCAGGCAGGAGCGGGTTGTCGCGGCCGACGAACACGGGCACGCGCGCGCCCGCGCGTCGCTGACTCGTCCAGTCGGCCAAGGCCGCCTTGACCCAGCGGGCCAATGCGATAAGTCCGATCATGTTGATGATGCCGGCGAGCCCCAACATCAGGTCGGACAGTGCCCACACGAAGGTCAACTCCGCCATAGCGCCGACTCCACACAGCAACGTCACGACGATGCGATAGGCCAACGAAACGGCCGGACTCTTGGTCACGTGATCGAGGCAGACCTGGCCGTACGAATAGGCGCCGAAGGCCGAGGTATAGCCGAAGATAAAGATGATGAACGTCATCAGCGGGGCGGTCCATCCGCCCAGCTCGGCCGCCACCGACGACGCCGTCAGCGATCCGGCCGCGCCCGGATCGGTGGGCAGGCTCGGGTGGGCGATGAGGATGAGCAGCGCCGTGCACGTGCACACGACGATCGTGTCGATGAATACGCCAAGGGACTGGATAAAGCCCTGCGAGACGGGGTGCGCGACCGTGGCCGCGCCGGCGGCGTTCGGAGCGGTCCCCAGGCCGGCCTCGTTGGAAAACAGGCCGCGGCGCCCGCCCATGATGACGGCGTTGAAGATAGCCCCGGCAACGCCACCGACCCCGGCGTGAAGGCCGAACGCGTTGGTGACGATGGAGGCCAGGGCGTTGCCGATGCGCTCGGGGGCGCTGAACAGGCAGGTGACGATGACGACGAGGGTGGTGAGAATGTAGACGCCGGCGAGGACCGGCCCGAGCAGTTCGGCCACGCGCGCGACCCCGCGCACGCCGCCGATGATGACCGGGGCGATGAGGACGACGATGACGAGGGCCGAGACCCACGTCGGGATCCCATGGGCCGCCGCAGCGGTCGCGGAAACCGTGTTGATCTGCACCATGGGGACGGTCATGCCCGAGGCAAAGATCGTGAACAGGGCAAACAGCCAGCCCATCTTCTTCCACCCGGCACCGTGGGCCAGATAGTAGGCGGGGCCGCCGCGGAACGTCCCGTCGGCGTGACGGGTCTTAAACAGCTGCGCCAGCGTGGACTCGGCAAACGCCGTCGCCATCCCGATGAGCGCGACGATCCACATCCAGAAGATCGCCCCGGGACCGCCGAGAATGAGGGCGAGGGCGACGCCGCCGATATTGCCGATGCCCACGCGTGTAGCAACGCCCATGGCGAAGGCCTGGAATGCCGAGATTCCCGTGCCCGCGCCGTGGCGCGATCCCTTCATCGAGGTGAATACCGCTTTGGCGTGACGCAGCTGCGGCGCGCCCAGATACACGGTCAGACCGATGCCAACGCAGATGAGGAGGAAGACGAGTCCCCACGAATAGAGGAAGTCCGTAACGGTGGCGAGTGCGCTCGAAATGGCGGTGTAGATAGCTGTCATAGCGTTCTCCTTGTCCACTCAGCGGGTCCGCGCCCAGACGTCGCCGGGGACGTCACCGGGCAGATGGGGATTGTCGCGGCCGACGAAGACGGGCTCTGACCCGCCGCGACGCTGGGCCTCGTAGTCGCGCAACGCACCGACTCCCCACTTCCACAACGCCGCGAGCGCGATGAGGTTGGTGATCGTCATGACGGCCATGGCGATGTCGACGGCGTTCCAGACGACGTCGAGGGCGACGAGGGCGCCGAGGACGACGGAGAAGACCGAGACGACGCGGACGATCCAGGTGCCTGCGGGGTGGGAGGTCGCGAAGGCCATGTTGACGTCGGAGTAGACGTAGGCGGCGATGATCGAGGAGAAGGCGAGGATGCCGATGAGGACGGTCATGGGGATGAGCGACCAGTCGCCGAGGTGGGCCATGACGGCGCGGGTGGTGAGTGTGGCGGGGTTGACGTCGTCGGCTCCCCAGACTTCGGGTCCGGCGAGGATGATGATGACGGCCGTGGCGGTGCACACGATGACGGTGTCGACGAAGACACCGAGGGATTGGACGGCCCCTTGGCGCACAGGATGGGCGACGGTGGCGGTAGCTGCGGCGTTGGGGGCGGTGCCTTGGCCGGCCTCGTTGGAGAAGAGGCCGCGTTTGGTGCCGTTGATGATGGCGGCGAGGATGCCGCCGCCGACTCCTCCGCCGAGGGCTTCGCCGCTGAAGGCGGAGCGGAAGACGGTGAGGAGAATGCCGGGGATCTCGCCGGCGTGGAGGATGAGGATGATGGCGGCGAGGACGACGTAGACGAGGGCCATTGCCGGGGCCATGATCTCGGTGATGCGGGCGACGGAGCGGATGCCACCGAGGATGACGGGGGCGGAGAAGACGAAGAGGAGGCCCGCGATGACGCCGGGGCGGACGTTGCCCGCGAAGGAGACGGTTTGGGCGATGGCGTTGGATTGGACCGAGGTGATGACGAAGCCGCAGGTGATGATGGCGATGATCGAGAAGATCGCGCCGAGCCAGCGGGCTTTGAGGCCGAGCCACATGTAGTAGGCGGGGCCGCCGCGGAAGGTCCCGTCTCCGTTGTCTTGCTTGAAGATCTGGGCGAGCGTCGATTCCATGAATGATGTCGCCATGCCGATGAGGGCGACGATCCACATCCACACGAGGGCGCCGGGCCCACCCATGAGGAGGGCGGCTGCGACGCCGAAGACGTTGCCGATGCCGACGCGCGCGGCCAGCGAGATGGTGAAGGCCTGGAAGCTCGAGACGCCGCCGTTGGCGCCCTGGCGCGAGGAGAAGACGACGCGCCACATGTGGGCGAAGAGGCGAACTTGGACGCCGCGGGTGACGACGGTGAAGAAGAGGCCAAGTCCTAAGAGGATCCACATGGTTATGTGGAGGGTGATCCAGTCGGCGACAGCGAGGATCGAGTTAGCGAGGTCGGCGAACATGTCGCGGATAGTCCTTAAGTGTCAATCGATGCGATGGGTTATCGGTTGATGGTGTCATCTCGCTAGGCACCGGCTGCGGTGGCGCCCACATCGCGGAAGGGGCCTGCGCATCGGGTGCCGGACGCGTTGGCCCTAGCATGGCCCTATGAGTTCTCCTGCCCTCAATCTGCTTCTCGACGATCTCGCCGATGCGGGACGCCTGGACGATCCCGCGGCTGTGCTGACGGGGTTTGCCGAGTGGGCGGAGTCATCTGGGCGGGCACTGTATCCCCACCAGGAGGAAGCGGCGGAGCACATCTTTTGTGGCTCCCACGTGATCGCGGCGACGCCGACGGGGTCGGGAAAGTCGATGATCGCGCTTGCGGCGCACCTGTATGCCCTCTCGCGCGAGGAGCGCTCGTACTACACGGCGCCGCTGAAGGCGTTGGTGTCGGAGAAGTTCTTCGACCTCGTGGATCTGTTTGGCGCCCACAACGTTGGCATGGTCACGGGCGACGTCGCCGTCAACGCCGAGGCACCCATTATCTGTTGCACGGCCGAGATCCTCGCGAACCTCGCGCTGCGCGAGGGGGCCGACCTCGATGCGGGACTCGTCGTCATGGACGAGTTTCACTTCTATGCCGATCCCCAACGCGGCTGGGCCTGGCAGGTGCCGCTGCTGGAGCTTACCCGCACCCAGATGGTCCTCATGTCGGCGACCCTGGGTGACGTCTCTGGCTTGCGGGCTCGGCTGGGTGAGGCAACCGGTCGCGAGGTCGTCCTCGTCGACAATGCCGAGCGCCCGGTCCCGCTCGAGTTCTCCTACGCCGTCGAGGACACCCCGCGTCTGCTGACGCGGCTGCTGCGGGCAGGGCGCTGGCCGATTTATCTCGTTCACTTCGCCCAGAAGGAAGCGCTCTCGCGCGCCCAGATCCTCGCCAACACCGGCGTCGTCGAGCACGATCACCGCGCCCAGGTTGCCGAGGCGATCAGCGGGTTCTCCTTCGGGCGAGGATTCGGGCAGATCCTCAAAAAGCTGTTGCTGGCCGGGATCGGCGTCCACCACGCCGGCATGCTCCCGCGCTACCGGCGCCTCGTCGAACAGCTCACCCAGCGCGGTCTCCTCGCCGTCATCTGTGGCACCGATACCCTCGGGGTCGGGATCAACGTGCCGATCCGCACAGTCGTCTTCACCTCGTTGGTCAAATACGACGGACGCCGGATGCGCCACCTCTCGGCCCGCGAATTCCACCAAATCGCCGGGCGGGCCGGACGCGCGGGTTTCGATACCGTCGGCTTCGTCGAGGTTCAAGCCCCCGAACACGCGATCGAGGCGGCCAAAGCCGCAGCCAAGGCGGCCAACGCCGGCAAGCGGGCGCCCAAGAAGAAGGCCCCACGCCCCGCCGGCGAGGTCTCGTGGACCGAAGCCACCTTCACCCGCTTGGTCGAGGCCGATCCCGAACCGCTGCGCAGCCACTTCCGTTTCACCCACGCGATGGTCCTCAACGTCTTGTCGGGCACGCGCGACGCTGCCGAGCATCTCGTCTGGCTCGCCCGCGCGTGCGATCCGCACCCCCCGCAAAGCACGCCCCCCTGCGCCAACTGGCCGACATCGTCACCTCGCTGCGAACGGCCGACGTCGTGCGCTACGTCCCGTCACGGCGCGCAGGCTCCACCGGTCGCCTCGAACTCGTCGCCGACCTGCCCGAGGACTTCGCCCTCAATCAGCCGCTGTCACCGTTTGCGCTGGCAGCCCTCGATCTGCTCGATCCCGGCTCGCCGACGTATCCGCTCGACGTCATCTCGATTATCGAGGCGACTCTCGACGACCCGATGCCGCTCCTGCTGGCCCAGCGCAAGGAGTTGCGCGACGCCGCCTATCAGCGCCTGCGCGCCGAGGGGGTTCCCTACGACGAACGCAAGGATGCTCTCGACGAGATCACGTGGCCGCGCCCGCTCGCCGAACTCCTCGAGCCGGCCTTTGCCACCTATCGCACGTCGAATCCGTGGATCGCCGGCCTCGAGCTGGCCCCCAAATCGGTCGTGCGCGCGATGATCGAGAACGCCGATACGTTCTCCTCTCTCGTCTCCCGCCTCGATCTCGCCCATTGTGAAGGCGTCATCTTGCGCTACCTCACCGACGCCTACCGGGCGCTGCGCCAGGTGCTTCCCCCCTCGGTCAAGACCGACGAGGTCACCGCGATCGTCACGTGGCTCGGTGACCTCGTGCGCGCCGTTGACTCCTCCCTGCTTGACGAATGGGCTGCGCTGGCAGAGGGCAAGCGCGCACAGACAAGCGACGACGTCGCCGTTGCCGAGCGCGCCTTTGGTCAGGACTCGGATCAAGAGACGCCGGCGCTCACCACCTATCAGTTGAGCGCGCAGGTGCGTACCGAGCTGTTCCGTCGCGTCGAGCTGCTGGCCACCGACCGCATCGACGCGCTCGCCGACCTCGGAGACCCCGGCTGGGACGCAGCCGCGTGGGATGAAGCCGCCGACGACCTCTACGCCGATATCGACGACATCGCCATCGATCAGGCCGCGCGCTCGCCCGCGCTCGTCACCATTATCGCCTCACCCGAGGCCGCCGACTGGGACGAGGCCGGCGTCGACGTGACCGATCCGAGCGTTGGCGATCTCGTCACCGGCGACGTCTGGCTCGCGCGCCAACAGATCCTCGATAGCGAGGGGGAGGCCGTGTGGCAGTTGAGTGCCCTCGTCGACGTCGCGGCCTCACAGCGCGCGTCCCATGCGATCGTCCACACACTCGCACTCGCCCCAGTGGGCATGTTCTAGGGACATATCAGTGTTCTAAGATGGAGGCGTGACAGGTTCGGTAGCGCAGCGACTTGCTGAGGTCGGGGCGAGAATTGAGGACGCGCGGTCGCGCTACGGCGCGGGTCCCGTGGCGCTCATGCTTGCGGTGAAACGACGCAGCGGTGCCGAATGCGTCGAGGCTGCACGCGCCCTCCAGGCCGCTGGTCGGCAGGTTCTGCTCGGCCACAACCACGTCCAAGAGGCGCGCGATACCTCCCCGAGCGTGCGTGCCGCGGGGATTCCCGGCACAAGCATCCACCTCATCGGCCATCTGCAGACGAACAAGATTCCTCTCGCTCTCGCCCACGTCGATGCCATCGACACGATCGATTCGGTCCGGCTCGTCGACAAGATCGCGGCTCGCCTAGATCCGCAGCGCAGCCTCGACGTCTTCATGCAGGTCAACACGTCAGGCGAGGCCACAAAGTCCGGCATCAGTCCCGCCGAGGCGCCCGCGCTTGCCGACGCCATCGCCGAGGTAGCGAATATGCGGCTGCGCGGACTCATGACAGTTGGGGCGCTCAGCGACGACGAAGCTACTGTTCGCCGCTCTTATGCCGCCCTGCGCGAGCTGCGCGCGCGCCTGCATCCCGACCACCCCGACTGCGTCGAGCTGTCGATGGGTATGTCGGGCGACTTCGCCCTCGCGATCGCCGAGGGCGCCACTATCGTTCGTATCGGTCAAGCCATTCTCGGTCCTAGGGAGCGCCCGTGACACACCGCTCAACTATCCGCCACGCCCGCGCGCACCGGCGCATCCTCGCCGCGATCGCCGCATGTGCCGTCTCCGTCCCGCTCATGTGCTCGGCATGTACGCTCAGCACGAACGACGCCGCCGACCCGACAGCCACGGTGGCCTCGATGCCGCGCCCCGTCGATACCGCAACCGTCACCGGCCTGGGTCACGACAGCCGGCATGGGACCGTGCCAGCGGCCCCGCCCAAGCGCCCCGCCGCACTGACGTGGGAGACCCAGATGGTCGCCGTGCCCGGCCACAACGGCTTCAACGAGGCGCTGCAACACGCCGGCACCGACCTCGTCACGCGCCACGTCGATGACGCCCCCAATACAACCGAATTTCACCTCGCGTGGTCCATCCCCGCGGCCACCGGGCAGGTACTGGCGATCCGGCTGAGCGCCGACGCCACCGCCGCCGATAAGACGACGGCACACGAGACCCAGACCTTCTACACGTTGACCACCTCCGACGTCACTGTGGCCTCCACCGACCTCATCGCGCCGGCGCACCGCGCCGCGCTGGCCAACCACATCACCGATGCGCTGCGCGAGAAGTCGGTACTCGATGAGGACGCGAGCGTCGACGCCGACAAGGCCTTCACCGACATCATCCTCACCCCTAAGCACGAGGCAATCGCCGTCATTACCCCCGACGCGGCGCCGCTGACGCCGAAGAAGTCGGTCGCCGTGTCGATCCCGGCAGCGCTGGTGGAACCCGCGCTGTCTGCCGACGGGAAACGCATCGTCGCCGGTCTGCCCGCCCTGTCCAAAGCCGACAAAAACGGCGAGACGGCCGCCGCGGCCCCGGCCTCGTTTGCCGGCCTGACGAACGGCGCCGTCCCGGCCGTGCGCGCCCCGCGCCCGGCCGCTGACGACGCCGTCGATTGCTCGGCCGTCCCGTGCGTCGCCCTGACCTACGACGACGGTCCGAGCGAGTACACGCCACAGCTGCTCGATGTCTTGCACGCCCACGACGTCCACGCGACGTTCTTCACGATCGGTCGCCAGATCGAGGCCCACCCCGATGCGCTCAAGCGCGAGGCCGCCGAGGGTCACGCGGTCGGCATCCACACGTGGACTCACCCCGATCTGACCAAGGTGTCCGACCCCCAGATCGCACAGGAGATCACGTCAACAGCCGATAAGATTGCCTCGCTCACCGGAACTCGTCCCTCGATCACTCGCCCGCCCTACGGCTCGGTCAACGACCGCGTGATCGGCCAGTTGAAGAACCTGGGCCAGGGCATCATCTTGTGGAACGTCGACACCGAGGACTGGCGCAACAAGAACTCGCGCACGGTGCTGGCACGCGCCACGGCGAATCCTCACGCCGGCCAGATCATCCTCATGCACGACTCCCATTCCTACGGCCCCGAGGCCACGGGCGAGATCATCGACTTCTTCACCCAGCGCGGCTATCACTTCGTCACCATCCCCCAAATGTTTGGCGATGACATGACGCCGGGGACCCGCTATTTCGGGTTCACCGACCGGCACTGAAGGCTGTCCGTATCTCAATACCTCTCGCCCCGCCGCCGCCTCAGTCTTTAGGCTGATCGCGTACCCACTAGCGAGGAGAGTCTCATGCCCCGTCCCCTGCGTTCACGGACCTCGACGGCCGGCCGTCACATGGCGGGGGCCCGCGCCCTGTGGCGCGCGACGGGCATGGGCGACGATGATTTCGGCAAGCCCATCATCGCCATCGCCAACTCCTTCACTCAGTTCGTGCCCGGTCACGTCCACCTCGACACCGTCTCGCCTATCGTCGCTGACGCCATCGCCGAGGCCGGCGGGGTGTCCAAGGAATTCAACACGATTGCCGTCGACGACGGGATCGCGATGGGGCACGCGGGGATGCTGTACTCGCTGCCCTCGCGCGAGGTGATCGCCGACTCGGTCGAATACATGGTGAACGCCCACTGCGCCGACGCCCTCGTGTGCATCTCGAACTGCGACAAGATCACCCCGGGCATGCTCATTGCCGCCATGCGGCTCAACATTCCCACGGTGTTCGTCTCGGGCGGGCCGATGGAGGCAGGCCGTGGTATCGACCCGAGCGCGATCGTCGGCGACGCCGAAACCGGGCACGGCAACCTCATCACCGTCATGAACGCCACCGCCAACGACGAAATCTCCGACGCCGAACTCGACGAGATCGAGCGCCTGTCGTGCCCGACGTGCGGATCGTGTTCGGGGATGTTCACGGCGAATTCCATGAACTGTCTGACCGAGGCCCTCGGGCTGTCGCTGCCCGGCAATGGGTCGACCCTGGCGACTCACGTGGCCCGGCGCGATCTGTTCGCCGAGGCCGGCCGCCTGGCTGTCTCGCTCGCCACGCGCTATTACGACGGCGACGACGACACAGTGCTGCCGCGCAGCATCGCCTCGCGCGATGCCTTCGTCAACGCGATGACCCTCGACATGGCGATGGGCGGCTCCTCCAACACTGTCTTGCACCTGCTCGCGGTTGCCCACGAGGCCGGGGTGGACTTCGGCATCGACGACATTGCCGAGCTCGGGCACACGGTGCCGTGCCTGTCCAAGGTTGCCCCGAATCACAACGACTACCACATGGAGGATGTCCACCGCGCCGGCGGCATCCCCGCGCTGCTGGGTGAACTCGACCGGGCCGGATTGCTCACGCGCGAGGTGTGGTCGATCCACTCCCCCGACCTCGATACCTGGCTGCGCACGTGGGATATTCGCGGCGAGGAACCGAGCGAGCGCGCCCGGGCCCTCTTCTCCGCTGCCCCCGGGGGCCGCCGGACGACGCAGGCGATGAGCCAGGACGCGCGCTGGGCCGAACTCGACACCGATGCCGAAAACGGCTGCATCCGCGACGTCGCCCACGCCTACACGGCCAACGGCGGCCTCACCGTGCTCACGGGAAATCTCGCCCCCGACGGTGCCATCATCAAGGCCGCGGGGATCTCGCCCGATCTCTTCCACTTCGTCGGCGAGGCCATCGTCATGGAGTCACAGGACGAGGCCATCGAGAAGATCCTCGATAAGACGGTCCAGCCCGGCCACGTCGTCGTCATTCGCTACGAGGGTCCCGCGGGCGGGCCGGGAATGCAGGAGATGCTCTACCCGACGTCCTTCCTCAAGGGCCGCGGTCTGGGTAAGGCGTGCGCGCTCATCACCGACGGACGTTTCTCGGGTGGCACATCGGGGATCTCGGTCGGCCATATCTCGCCCGAGGCCGCGAACGGCGGCCTGATCGCGCTCATCGAGGACGGTGACCGCATCATCATCGACGTCGAGAAGGCCGAGCTGACGCTGGACGTCGCCGAGGAGGAGCTGGCTCGTCGCCGCGCCGCCCAGGAACAGCGCGAGCACCCGTACACGCCGGCGACGCGGCAGCGCGAGGTCTCTGATGCCCTCAAGCTCTACGCCGCCTGCGCAATGAGCGCCGACAAGGGTGGGGCTCGCGATGTCTCCCGCGTCCTGCGCTAGAGGCTAATTCGCGAAATAGCCCCGCACCTCCTCGAGCGTCCCATAGGACGCCTGCGCGCCCGCTCGCGTGGCGGCATAGGCCGAGGTCACCGTGCCCAGACGCGCAGCTTCCTCGAGGGAGGCTCCCGCCGCCAGTCCGGCGAGGATCGTCCCCATGAAGGCGTCGCCGCACCCGGTCGTGTCGCGCGCGCTCACGGCGACCGGGTCGATGCGCACGACCTCGCCGGAGTCGATGACGACAGAGCCGCGCGCGCCCAGCGTGATGACCGAGCGATCGTAGCCGAACGCGCTCATCTCCCGAGCGACATCGCCGAAATCCGTCTCGGCCGTGATGGTGAGGCCGAGCAATTGGCCGGCCTCGTGTTCGTTGACGAGCAACAAGTCGGAGACGTCGATCAACTCGCGCGGCAGTTGGGCGAGGAACGGCGAATCGTTGAGGACCACCAGCCCGCCGGCCTCGTGGACGATCCTCGCGCACGCGGTGACGACGTCGAGGGGAGACTCCAGGCACAGCCCCAACACGCTGAGCGCTCGCAGCTGATCGGCGATCGAGTCGACCCAGTCGAGATCGAGCGCGGCGTTTGCCCCTGCCGAATAGACGATTGTGTTCTCCCCCGCCTCATCCACGGTGATGATCGTCGTCCCCGAGGGCCCGGGAACCTCGTGGATCGCCGAGGTATCGACACCGGCCTCGGCGAGGCAGCGGCGCAAAAATACCGCGTTGTCGTCCCTCCCGAGCGCGCCAAACAGCCGCACCTCGGCACCGACCTTGGCGGCCTGCGCGGCCTGGTTTCCCGATTTGCCACCCGGCAGGATCCGCAGGGGGCCGCCGGGAACTGTCTCGCCGGGACCGGGCAGGCGCGCCGTGTCCACCGTGTAGTCGGCGTTCATCGAACCGACGACACCGACGAGGCCGCCGCGCGGATCAAAACGATCGAGGATGTGTAGCGCCGCGCTCATGCCGTCTCTTCTCCCAGGGCACGCACGGCATCGATGACGAGGTCCCAGAAGCGGTCAGCGTCGAGGTGCGTCGCCACCTGGGTATGGCACTCGGGCGGCGCCGGCGCGCGCAGGTCCGTCACCGTCATCCCGCAGGTGAGTTCCCCGCGGGTCTCGACGCTCACCGGAGCCTTGCGCGTGGCGACGATACTCGGATCGATGAGGTAGGCAATCGTGCACGGGTCGTGGACGGGCGGATCGGTGAAGCCCTGATTCTCGCGGTAGGCCTCGCGGAAGAATGCCATGAGACCGAGGAAGATGCGTGACAGCTCGGTGTCAAGGGCCGCCATCTTCTCCTCGACGCTGCTCGTTGCCAGCGCCTGGTGGGTGAGGTCAAGTCCGACCATCGTCAGCGGCCATTTCTCGGCAAACACGATCGCCGCGGCCTCGGGATCGACGGCGATATTGAATTCCGCTACCGCCGACCAGTTGCCCTCGTGGTAGCCCCCGCCCATGATGACGACTTCACGGACCCGCTCGACGATACTGGGCTCGAGGCGCACCGCCAGAGCGAGGTTCGTCAGCGGGCCGGTGGCGACGAGCATGAGTTCGCCCGGCTCGGCCTCGCGCACCATGCGGCAGATGGCCTCGACGGCGTGACCGGGAGCCAGCTCCACGCTCGGTTGCGGTAACTCGACGCCGTCCAGCCCCGTCTCGCCGTGGATCTCGTCGGCGACCTCGACCTCACGCAGCAGCGGGCGCGAGGCACCGCGATAGACGGGGACGTCTTCGCGCCCGCACGCGGCGAGCATTGCCTGGGCGTTGTAGGTGACCTTGTCGATGACCTGATTGCCGCCGACAGTCGTGATCGCCCGCAGGTCGATCGCGTCGTTGCCGAGCGCGAGCATGATGGCGACGGCGTCGTCGTGACCCGGATCGCAGTCGAGGATGATCGATCGCGCGCTCATGCCGTCTTCTCCCCCGCCGCGACGGCGCTGATGCGCGTCATGAACATGTCGAGGAAGCGCTCGACGTCGACGCCGACGGCAACCTCGCACGTCGGGTGTGGCGCGCCAATCTTCTCGGGATTGCCGATCGTGCGCCCGCGCGTGGGTCCGGTGACGTCGACGCTCATGTGCAACGGCAGTGTCGTCACCAGGCTGGGATCGAGCGCCACAGCCACGGCCAGCGGATCGTGCAGCCCGCACCCGCCCAGGTGCGGCGAGGTCGTCTCATAGGCGCGAATGTAGTAGTCGGTCATGTCGGCAAGGAACCGCCCGGCCGCGGTGTCGAGGTCTCGCCACACCCGCGTGTGCTCGTAGGTCAACAGCGTTTGCAGCGTCACGTCGAGGCCGATCATCGTCAGCGGGATGCCCGAGCGGAATACCTCGTTCGCGGCGTCGGGATCCTGCCCGATGTTCGCTTCGGTCCACGCGTTGACGTTGCCGGGAACCGTCAGCGCCCCGCCCATGAGGACGACGCGACCGATCGAGCCGGCAATCTCGGGCTTGCGACGCAGCGCCTCGGCCAGGGTTGTCAGCGGTCCCGTCGGGACGTAAACGAGGTCGTGCCCAAAGCGTTCGACAGCCGCGATGAGGTAATCGACGCCGTCACCGGCGCACGCCCCACGCGTGGCGTCCGGGATCTCCACGTCACCGATGCCGTTGCGCCCGTGAATGAACTGCGAGATCTCAAGCACGTCGAAGCCATCGCGTTCAAGCGCGTGCGGGACACCCGCGACGACATCGATATCGTCGCGTCCCAACAGCTCGGTGACGGCGAGCGAGTTGCGCACCCCCTGGTCGACATCGACGTTGCCGTATGTACCGGTGATAGCCACGAAATTGGCTTCGGGGCTGCCGATCGCGTAGGCGATTGCCAGTGAGTCATCGATCCCGGTATCGAGGTCGAGAATGAGGGTGCGAGCCATAACGCCACCTTTCTGTCGCGTGTGAGGCTATCCACGTTACCGCCCTTTCGCGGGTGCTCACACGCGATTGGCCCGCCTCAGTCGCAGATCTTGTACATCCACCCGTGAGGATCGTCCTCGCGGCCCAACTGGATTCCCGTCAGTCGGTCGTAGAGGTGTCGCGTCAGCTCACCCGTTGGCACGGAGACGTCGAAGTCCTCGCACGCCAGGCGCCCGATCGGGGTGATGACGGCGGCGGTCCCACACGCGAAGAGCTCGCGCACCTCGCCGGATGCCATTCCCTGGACCAGCTCGGTCAGGGCGATGTCGCATTCGGCCACGTCGATGCCCTCGTCCTTCATGAGCTGGATGAGGGCGTGGCGCGTTCCGCCCTCGAGCACCGTGCCGGTGTCCACCCGGGGCGTGCGCACGGAACCGTCGGCACCGACGACGAACAGGTTCATGCCGCCGAGTTCTTCGAGATAGGTCCCCGTGACGTCGAGGAAGCACACCTGCGAGAAGCCCTGTTCGGCAGCGAGCTGTTGAGGCAGCAGGCTCGCCGCGTAGTTGCCGCCCGTTTTGGCCGCGCCGGTGCCGCCGGGCCCGGCGCGGTGATAGTCGCGCACCAGCCCGATGGAGACGGCGTCGAAGCCCGTCGCGAAATAGGGACCAGATGGGGAGGCGATACAGTAGAAGTCGACCTCGGCTGCCGGGTGAACCCCCAGGTGGGGCTCGGTGCCGATCATGAACGGGCGCAGGTACAGCGACGAGCCCTCGCCGGTGGGGACCCAGCGGGCATCCGCGCGCACGAGGTCGACGAGCGCCGCCTCGAAGTCGCCCGGTTCGAGTTCGGGCAGGCACAGTCGCCTGGCCGAGGCAGCAAAGCGGGCAGCGTTATAGCCGGGGCGGAAGGTCCAGATCGACCCGTCGGCGTGGCGGTAGGCCTTGATACCCTCAAAACATTCTTGACCGTAGTGAAAGATCGTCGCCGCCGGCGACAGCGTCAGGGGCCCATAGGCGCGGGTCTCTCGCTGGCCCCACCCGGTCTGCGCGCTCCAGTGGGCGTGGACCATGTGGTCGGTGAAGTCCATCCCGAACCGCAGCTCGCGCATGATGCGGGCGTATTCGTCGTCATCTGCCGGGTGCGGGTTCGGCGTCAGGGGGAAGCGCCCGGCCAGTTCGTCGGCCGATGCGGGGGTGGTTTCGGCGAGCGTAATGGAGGTGAAGGTCGAGGCCATCGGGGCCATCCTTTCGTCACGTGGTGTCGGTCAGAGGGCCTTGACGATGTCGTCGCCAATGGTCTGGGTGGAGCGCGTCAGCGGACTGCCCGCAGCAGCCGCCTCGGCGCGGCGGGCCATGTCGGCGCTGATCGCCGCGTCGACGCGGCGGGCCTGCTCGGGCAGGTCGAGGAAGTCGAGCAAGAGGGCGACCGAGGCGATCGTTGCCGTCGGATCGGCCGTGGATGTGCCGGCGATGTCGGGGGCGGAGCCGTGCACCGGTTCAAACATCGACGGGGTGGTGCGCGTGGGATTGAGGTTGCCCGAGGCCGCCAGCCCGATGCCACCCGTGATCGCACCGGCCTCGTCGGTGAGGATGTCGCCGAAGAGGTTATCGGTGACGATGACGTCAAAGCGGGAGGGATCGGTGACCATGTAGATGGTCGCCGCGTCGATGTGGCAGTAGTCGTGGCGGACGTTCGGATACTCGCGCGCGACCTCCTCGACGATGCGCGCCCACAGTCCGCCGGCGTGCACGAGGACGTTGTGCTTGTGGACGAGGGTGAGGTGTCCGGAGCGCGAGGAGGCCAGCTCGAAGGCGTAACGCACCGTCCGCTCGACGCCATACGCCGTGTTCACCGACACCTCGGTCGCCACCTCGTGCGGGGTCCCCGTACGCGCGGTGCCGCCCTGGCCGCAGTAGAGGCCCTCGGTTCCCTCGCGCACGACGACGAAGTCGACGTCACCGGGGGCGGCCAGAGGCGTAGGCACTCCGGGGTAGAGCTTCGCCGGGCGCAGGTTGATGTAGTGGTCGAGATCGAAGCGCAGCTTCAACAGCAGGCCGCGCTCGAGAACGCCCGAGGGCACGCGTGGGTCGCCGATGGCACCGAGCAGGATCGCCTCGCAGTCGCGAATGCGCGCCATGTCGTCCTCGGTGAGGATCTCGCCGGTGCGCAGGTAGCGCTCGGCCCCCAGGTCGAGTTCGCGCCGATTCAGCTGCACCCCCTCGTCGCGGAGCGCGCGGGCGAGGACTTTTTCGCCTTCACGAACGACTTCGGGACCGATCCCATCGCCGGCGATGACGGCAAGGTCAAGAGTGCGTGCCATGCCTCCAACCTAATTGCGCGAACAGCGACGCCGAGGCAGCGACCGGCATATGAAATACCTAAGAATGCTGCTGAAGGCGGGCCGCGATGCGCACCTCGGTGCCCCCCTCGGGGCGATTCGCCCACTCAATCGTTCCGTGGAGCTCGGAGCCGACGAGGGTGTGGACGATCTGGGTTCCCAGCCCCGAGCGCGCGGCTCCCTCGGGGATGCCCGCGCCGTCGTCGATGACGCTGATCTCGGCGTGTCCGTTCGAGCGCGCCGACTGCACGGTCACCGTTCCGCTCTCGCGTCCCTCGAACCCGTGTTCGACGGCGTTGGTGACGAGTTCGGCGAGGACGACCGCGAGCGCGGAGGCGGCGTCGGCGTCGACGCGTCCGAAGGTGCCGGATATGGCGGTGCGGATGTGTTGGTCGGGGGTGGCAGCGGATGCCGCCATGCGGATGAGGCGTTCCATCATCGAGTCGAAGTTGACGGTCTCGTCGATGTTTTGCGACAGCTCCTGGTGGACCTGCGAGATGGTGGCGACGCGCCGTTCGGCTTCGCCAAGCGCCTGTTTGACTTCGGGGTTGTCCGACCGTCTGGCCTGCATGCGCAGCAGGGAGGAAACGGTTTGGAGGTTGTTTTTGACGCGGTGGTGGATTTCGCGGATGGTCGCGTCTTTGGAGAGCAGCTCGCGTTCGCGCCGGCGCATTTCGGAGACGTCGCGGCACAGCAGGGCGGCGCCGGCGCGGTGGCCGTCGACGACGAGAGGCAGGGCGCGCAGCGAGACGGTGCCTGAGGGGGATTCGACTTCGGAGACCCAGGCGGCGCGACCCATGACGACGACGGCGAGGGTTTCGTCGACGTGGGAGACCCCGTCGAGGAGCTCCGTGATGGCCTCGGCGAGCACGCGTCCCTCGAGCGACTTGCTGACGCCAAGGCGCCTAAAGCACGAGCGCGCGTTGGGGGTGACGTGGTGGACGACCCCGTCGTTGTCGAGGAAGAGTGCACCGTCGGAGACTCGCGGGATTCCGTGGTTGGACGAGGTCGGGGCCGATTCGTAGGGGTAGCGGCCCGCGGCGAGCATGTGGGACAGGGCGCGGGTGACGTCGTCGAACCAGCCGAGCGATTCGGCGTTGCGGCGCAGGGATTGTGAGGAGGTCTCGAGGGAGACGACGGCGACGATGCGGTCATCGACGCGGACGGGGACGTGGATTTCCGAGACGGAGTAGGACCCGGCCCAGCGCATGTCGGGCGCGTAGTGGGGCTGCCCCTCGCTCATGGCCTGCGACAGTTGCGCCGAGCGCATCGGTGAGGAGTACAGGCCCACGACGTCGTCGAGGTGGATCGTCGCGCCGGTGGCGGGGCGACACTGGGCAACCGCGAGGAAGCGACCATCGGGGCTGGGGATCCACAGCACGGCGTCTGCCAGGGCGAAGTCGGCCAGCACCTGCCAATCGGAGATGAGGACGTGGAGCCGATTGATGTCCTCGCGGGTGAGGTCGGCGCCGATCGAGGTGACGAGATCGTTGAGGCTACTCACGGCCTCGATCCTATCGGGATGAGGCGAAGTGGTAGGGTCCCAATCACAGCTGTTCGTTTGCACCCGTGGCAGGATCCTCATGCTTGTTGACCGCGCCATCACGTATGTCTCGCCTCCTCACCTCGTCGCATCGATGCTCGGTGACGAGCGGTTTTACGCCCTGCGCGCCGACGCCTACGGGTTGCTGCACGATGTCGAGGTCACGTGTTCGCGCGGTGACGGCGACGTTCACGTGCTCACTCGCGGACGCGCTCGCGCCGCCGATCTCGATGCCCGCCTGTCGTCACTGGTTCCCTCCTTTCTCACGCTGACGTGCGTGGAGGTCTGGGAGCACGGGCCGCGTGTGGGGGCCAACGGCACGCTTGCCCTCGATATTGCGGGCGTGCCCACCGCGATTACGGCGCGCTCGCGGCTCGTCGAGGTTGAGGGTCGGTGTGTGCGCGAGTTCTCGGGTGATGTGCGCTGCAACCTGCCGCTGGTCGGGCGCAGTCTCGAGAAGGCCGTCGTCGCCCACGTGGGCACGCTGCTCGATGCCGAAGTGGCGGCCGAGCGGGCCTACCTCGGCGACGCCGGTTGCGCCGACGCGCCCGCAGCGGCGCCCGCCCCGTAGGATAGCTGCAGTATCCGCGTCGTCGTCACGAGAGGACTGCCATGCAGCTGCCGTTTGGACACCGTCCGCCCTCCCCGTCTGCGCGCACGAGCGAGGCGCTCAAGCAGATTCCCAAGATCCGCTCCGTCGCTGACGCGCTCGACGTCGCCATGGAGATTCCGGCGACGCGCGTGGACGCCTACGTTCGCAAGCTCATCGCAGAACACCCGGACGCGACGATCGCCGACCTAGAGTCGATCGCGACGCGCAGCTACATTGCTCGCGCGGGCGCGCTGTCGGGGGCCGTCGGTGCTGGTGCCGCCGTTCCGGGGGCCGGCACGGCCGTTGCCACGGGGCTGACGTTTGCCGAGCTCGCCTCGTTCTACGCCAATACGAGCGTCTATGTCCTGGGCATGGCGAAGCTGCATGGCATCCCGACCGACAACATGGCCAAGCGCCGCGCACTCGTCGCCTCGCCCTGCTCGGTGACGAAGGCGCCAAGATCGTCTCGGACCAGTTGGGGCTATCGACGCTGACGTGGGCGCGCTCCCAGCTCAACTCCCTGTCCTCGCCCACCCTCAGCGCGGTCAATCGGCGGCTGACGAAGTTCGCCGCCAAGCGGGCGGCGACGAAGACGACGTCTCGCGCCTTCGGCCGGCTGTTCCCCTTCGGGATCGGTGCGGCTGTCGGCTACTTCTCCGGACGCAAGACGGCCAAGGGCGTCGTCGAGGGGGTGCGGACCGCTCTCGGTCCCGTGCGCAAGGGCACGGCAGCCGATGTCGCCGCCGAGATGGACGAGGCGGTTACGGCGTGAGTCGCCCGGGCGCGTACGAGGACCTGCTGCGCGACATCGCCGAGAACGGCGCCGTCAAGACCGACCGCACCGGCGTTGGCACGCGCTCGCTCTTCGGCCGTCAGTTGCGCTACGACCTATCTGAGTCGTTTCCCCTGATTACGACGAAGCGGGTGTTCTTGCGCGGCATCGTGGCCGAACTGCTGTGGTTCCTCAGCGGCTCGTCTTCGATCACTCCCCTGCTCGAGCAAAACGTCCACATCTGGGACGAGTGGGCCGACGCCGAGGGCGAACTCGGTCCGGTCTACGGCGTTCAGTGGCGCTCGTGGCCGCGCGGCGATGGATCGACGATCGACCAGATCGCCAACCTCATTGAGACGCTGCGCACCAACCCGGATTCGCGCCGCATGATCGTGACTGCCTGGAACGTCGCCCAGCTCGACGAGATGGCGCTGGCTCCGTGTCACCTGCTATTCCAGGTCTACGTCGCCGATAACCGGCTCTCTCTGCAGGTCTACCAGCGCTCGTGCGACATGTTCCTCGGCGTGCCCTTTAACATCGCGTCGTACGCGCTGCTGGCCCACATGCTCGCCCAACAGGCCGATCTCGAGGTCGGTGACCTCGTATGGACCGGCGGGGACTGCCACATCTACCACAATCACGTCGAGCAGGTCCGCACCCAGCTGGCGCGCGAGCCGCGTCCATTCCCGACGCTCGAGCTGAATCGGGCCGCCGACATCTTCAGCTACACGCCCGAGGATATTCGCGTAATCGGCTACGACCCCCATCCCGGCATCAAGGCTCCCGTTGCGGTGTGAGGGCGCGGGACGCCTGGGCATGATCTGGGCGCAGGATCTCAGGGGCACCATCGGCGATGGAGCCTCGATGCTGTGGCGCGTGCCCGCCGACTACCGACACTTTCGCGAGGTGACAACGGGCCACACCGTCATCATGGGGCGCAAGACGTTTGAGTCGCTCGGCTCGCGTGCTCTGCCTGAGCGTCGCTGCATCGTCGTGTCGTCTCACCCCGATCCCGGCTGGCGCGGCGTCGAGCGAGCCCCGCACCTGGACGCGGCACTGGAGATGAGTGCGGCCGATGCCGAACCTCGGTGGATCATCGGCGGCGGCCAGCTCTACGCACAGGCGATCGATCACGCCGATCTCCTCGTTGTCACGACGGTCAAACTCACCGTTGAGGGATCGGTGGTCGCCCCACACATCGGTCCCGAGTGGCACCGCGTCGACGTTGCCCCCGAGCCGTCGTGGCCACCGACGTGTATCAGCGATCCTGAGGGTACCTGGCGGGACGTCTCGGGCGATGCCGCCTGGCGCGTCAGCGTCTACCGCCGCGCCTAGACGGATAACGGATATAAGGAGGCCGCAGGACCGGACGTACCGGGCCTGCGGCCTCTGGCTGGCGACTGTCCCAACCGGGCCCCTCATATCCCCCCAAGGGGTCCCGAAGCGCAACGACCGGTTGATCTTGACGACGCCCTCCCTCAAGAACGCCGACACGATCGGTGCGCTAGGTCGCACAGCCACATGCCACATAACAGTGGCATGCGTGTTAACGGTACACCACGTTGGACCCCGGTCGCGATAGGAAAAGCCCGGGTCAGGGCACATATCGCGGCCCATCTGTGCGCACTCGCGTCATCTGGCCTAAAGGTGATCGGGTGGGATTCCTCACGCCGGGCGAAGTTGCTTAGTGCGCCGCGCCGACCTATCGTAGTAATCACCGACGCGGGGTGGAGCAGTTCGGTAGCTCGCCGGGCTCATAACCCGGAGGTCGTAGGTTCAAATCCTGCCCCCGCTACGAATCACCGGCGGTGACCTGATGGTCACCGCCGGTTTTTTATCGTGTTGTGGTGCCCCGGTCGGGAGGGCGCCACCGCGGCTCCCTCCCGACCTCACCGCATCAATTGGAGCGAGGGGCGGAGGTGTCCACATCCTCGTCGTCTGCCTGTTCGACGGCCTCGACTTCGGCGCGCGTTTGAACGACGATGCCACGGTCGATCGGCTCGCCCTGCTTGACCAGCTCGTCGGCAACCTCCTCGACGGTTTCCCCGTGCAGGATGTGGTCGGGCAGATTCGAGGCCGCCAATTCGGCCTCGAGTCGCTGATGATCGCCGCGGGTAAAGCGGCGGCGCCGGTGCAGCTTCTTGGCCACCATGTCGCGCACGCGCGCCCGGCGCGCGATCTCGCGCGAGATCTTTGGCCGATCGAGGATCCACCGGATGACGAGCAGGGCGATGATGACGATCCCGACCCACCCGATGATGGGATAGAGCTTGCCGACGAGCGCTTTGAATCCCAGGAACGAGCAGGCAAAGCCGACGAGCGTCGAGCCGATGAGAACCGGCTTGTACAGGTTCGGCCGAATGCCGGCGGCGCGCTTGGCGAAGGCGTAGAACATGCCGATCGCCGTGTTGAAGATCATCCCGAAGATGACAACGGCCATCGCCGTGCCGAGCACGGATGAATCTCGTTGACCATCGCGAGCATCGGCATGTCCGAGTCCTTGACTCGCCCGACGCTGACGAAGATCGCCCCGGCGGCAATAACGAGCATGAGGCCGAACGTGACCCCGCCGATGAGGCCGCCGAGCCCGGCCGCGCGCGAATTCAACTGGTCCCCACCCATGACGAGTGCCATCGACAGGGCGAGGATGAGGGCCAGGCCGACGTAGTTGATGAGCGCCAACGGCCAGCTGGGCAGCGGCGAGGCGACGCTGCGCGCGAGCTCATCGAGTTCGCTCAGCGGCGTCGATGCCGTCGCAAACGCGTACACGGACACACCCAGGGTGAAGATGATGATGAAGGGCGTGATCGCCCCGATGATCGTCGTCACTTTATTGACATCGAGCATTCCCGTAACGATGACGAGAACGCTGACGATAGCGGCACCCACCCACACGGGTGCCCCGAATTGCTGTTTGAGGTTCGATCCCGCCCCGGCGATCATGACGAAGCCGAGGCAGAACAGGACGAGAGACACAAAGATGTCAATCGCCCGGGCAATCCACGGTCGCGTGATGGAGTCGAGAACGTCGGTGTGCTCCATCGCGTGGTAGTAGCTACCCAGTTGGAGGATCGCCGCCCCGGCAACACCGAGGAGGATCGCCGCGATGCCCGCGCCGATCAGGCCGGCGGTGCCGTACGAGACGAAGTACTGCAGCACCTCCTGTCCCGATGCGAAGCCGGCCCCCACGACGAGTCCGACAAAAGCGAGTGTGGTCTGCAGAACTTTTTTGACCATTTTTCCTTCCGGCATGGGGACTTTCCCCAGCTCGTGCTCCCCCACCCTATCGAATCGCCTCTACCCGCCCGGATATGCGCAGGCCTCGGCCCGAGGCTTTCTGCTCGGGCCGAGGCCTGCCGCGACGCCTAGTCGTTTAGTCGTTACCGCGTTGGTAACGCGTGCTCACCTGCCGACGCAGCGGGCCGACGACGATGAGGGCACAAACGGTCAAGCCGATGCCCAAGACGATCACGGTGATGAGCGGAGCCGGCGTCGCGCTCACCTCGCGGCCGGTGAATCGCTCGAGCGCGGCAGCCTGGGGCTGGGCGAGGAGCCACCCGATCGGCGCGGTCGCCAGCGCCACTACGACGGGCAGAAGATTCTCCAGCCACGCAGACACACTCAGGAACCGGCGCGGCGCGCCCATGCGCACGAGTGCCTGGCTCGTTTCTGCCTGTTCGAGGACATCCGACGACGACTGAATGATGACCTGGAGGCCGAGGACGATGCACACGATGACAATGACGATGATGACGCCGAAGCGGATATCGGGATTCAACGCGTTGAGTTCTTTGAGGGCAGCCGGAGGAATCTGTTCGCTCCCCGCTCCCGAGTTAGCCGCGAAATCACCGGCGCTCGTCATGCCGCCGATAAACGCCGCCATCGCCAGCCCGCTGATGCGACGCCACCGCGCGCGGGTCGTAGGCGATCCGACGCATCGCCCGCATCCACGCCGCACCCGGCAGATGCGCCAAGATGCGCACGGCAATCTGCAACAGCCACGGCACCACCAGGTTGATGACGGCGATGACGATGATCATGGCCACGAAGACGGGAACGGCATACAAGAAGATCTCCGTTTGGCTCGTGCCACTGGGCTTAGCGACGACGAGAACCACCGAATATGCCGCAATAGCAAGAACGAACGCGATGAGTCGCCAGGCCTTGAGGGGCTTGGGGAGCGAGCGGCGCGCGACGCCCAGCGGGGTGATGCGAACCCGCTGCAACCCGAACCACGACGAGATCGTCGCGATGGCGAGGACAGCCAGGCCGACCAGCCCGATGTAGACCGCAGGCAGCAGCATCTCCCCCGAAGTCAGTCGCTGGTTTTGGAAGGAGGCGAACTGCCACAGCGGCACGCTCGCTGCGTAGGCGATGACGCCGAGGACGATCCCGATGACGGTGATGATGGCGTTTTCCATAAGCGTCATGCGTTCGACGTCACGAGAGGACAGACCAATGAGGCGCAGAATTGCCAGGCGCCGCTCGGTTGAGTTTGCCCCCAGGCGCGCCGATGTCGAGGCCAGCGAGGCGATAGGAACGACCATGAGCGCGCAGGCAAACAGCGCGAAGAGAACGTAGAGGGCGCCCATGATCTTGGCCATGTCTGGCTCGAGCGAGAAGACAACCGGATAGGTCTCGGCCGGGTGGCGGTAGCGTTCGATGAACATGACGACGCCGGCGACGACGGTGAGTGCCAGCCACGTCGTGATCGTGAATCCGACGATCGTGCAGGCGGCGAGCCAACGTTGAGAACCCGAGCGCATTCGGGCGAGGAAGAGCGTTTTCGTCAACCTGCCAAGCCCGCTCGGCCGTGCGGATATTGCCGTGCTCATGACCTGCTCGCCTCCTTCAGCGTGCGGTCGGCGTGGACGCGACCGTCACGGATCTCGACGAGGCGGTGGCACCAGCCGGCGACGTTCGCATCGTGGGTGACCATAACGAGCGCCGTATCGGACATCTCAACCGTCTGCACGAGCAGCTGCATAACCTCGTGCCCCGTCGCCTGGTCGAGGGCGCCCGTCGGTTCGTCGGCAAAGATGATCGACGGGTTCGTCACGAGCGCCCGCGCGACGGCCACGCGCTGGGCCTGGCCGCCCGACATGTCGCCGGGCAGGCGCTTGCGTTCGTCGTTGAGCCCCAGCCGGGCGAGCGTCGCGTCGGCCTGGGCGAGGGCGCGCGAGCGCGAGGTGCCCGTCAGCATGAGCGGCAGGGCGACGTTTTCGCGCGCGGGCAGCTCGTCGAGCAGCTGACCGTCCTGGAACACGAAGCCGAAGCGCGCCAGTCGCAGATGGGATCGTTTGGCGTCGGACAGGGAAGAAATGACCTGGCCGTCGTAGTGGATGTCGCCGGAATCGGGGGTGAAGACGCCCGAGAGGCAGTGCAGGAGGGTCGATTTGCCCGATCCCGACGGCCCCATGATGGCCAGCGTCTGCCCCGCGGCGATGGTGAGGTCAACATCTCGCAGGGCGACGACGCGACCGTAGGACTTGGTTATGGAATGTGCGCTCATCAGTGGAGTAGTCATGTGTCTTATCCCATCGCCCAGATCCTCGCCGAACCACCCGGGTAGCGCGAGACTTCAGGTAGTGCCAGCACTACTATTGTCCGCCCTGCCTCACCGGGGCCAACCGCTGACTTTACGATGGGGGCATGTGGCCCTTTTCCTCGCGTCGGCGAGCGCGCGATCGTCGCGACGACGTCGCTGCCCTGACCCGGTCGCGGCGCATCATCGTCGAAGCCTACGAGGTCGAGCGACGGCGCATCGAGCGCGATCTCCACGATGGCACGCAGCAAAGCCTCGTCGCCGCCTCCTTTGGGCTGGGCGAGGCGCTCGAGATGGAGGAGGTCCGTTCCCATCCCGTCCTCTTCGAGATCCTCTCCCAGGCTCAGGTCAACCTCGAGCGTTCCCTCAAATCCTTGCGCCACACCGTCCACGGCATCCATCCGCAAGTCCTCACCGATTTGGGGTTGGTGGCCGCCCTCGACGACCTCGTCGGCGGCGATCCCAACGTCAGCGTGCGCTGCCCGCAACCGCTGCCCGACCTGCCCGAAGGCGTCTTGGCAACCGCGTATTTCTTCGTGTCCGAGGCACTGACGAACGCGCGCAAATACGCGCCCGGGGCGCCCGTATCGATCCTTGTCACCGCCGGGGTGAACCTCCGCCTGTCGATCGTCGATTCCGGACCCGGGGGTGCGACGATTCGCCACGGCGGCGGACTCGAGGGGATGACCGAACGCGCGGCTGCCATCGGCGGCACGCTGAGTGTCTCCTCCCCGATCGGCGGGCCAACGCGAGTCGCGTTGTCGATACCGCTGTTGCTCTTTGAGGGCGAGCCCTCCATCGTCATCGATCCGCTCACGTAAGGAACACCATGCGCGTCATTTTGGCCGACGACTCCGCGATCATCCGCGAGGGCGTGGCGGCGCTACTGGGCCGGCGTTCGATCGAGGTCCAGGCCAGCGCCTCGAGCGCACCCGAACTCCTCAATGTCGTCCACGCCCACCGCGATGACCTGCCCGACCTCGTCATCACCGACGTCCGGATGCCGCCGAATATGCGCGACGATGGCCTGCAAGCTGCGGTGAGCATCCGCGAGACCTATCCCGGCCTGGGCGTCGTCGTGCTGTCGCAATACGTCGCCACCCGCTACGCGACGACGCTGTTTGCTACGGCCCCGACGCGGCACACCCGGGCGCGCGATCACAGCGGGGGCATCGGCTACCTGCTCAAGGACCGCATCGGCCACGTCAGCGACTTCATTCGTGCCCTCGAGGTCGTCGAGGCCGGCGGCGTCGTTATCGATCCCGACGTCACCGAGGCGATGATGCGTCAAAACACCTCGGGACTGGCTCACCTGACTCCACGCGAAACCGAGGTGCTCGCCCTCATGGCCAGGGGCGATTCCAACGCCGACATCGCCTCGGCGCTCGTGTTGTCCTCGGCGGCGGTGGCGAAGCACGTGTCATCGATCTTCGCCAAGCTCGGGATGACCCCGCACGAGGACAATCGGCGCGTGCGCGCGATCCTCCTCTACCTCGCCCACTCCGATCCGCTCTAGGTCAGGCCAGCGCCTCCCGGTTGGGCATGCAGTGGGGCCCGCGGCAGCTGTGGCCGCGGGCCCCACCGATTGGGAACGAGCCGGCTACTTGGCGTCGTTACCCATCTCGTTTTGCGCCGCCTGCGCGGCCTCGATGGCCGTCTGGAGCTTCTTCTGCGCCTCCCCATAGGCGGCCCAGTCTCCGGACTTCATCGCCTCGTCGGCCGACTTCATGGCGTCCGCAGCCTGCTGCAACGCGTCCTCAAGTCGAGCCGAGGCCTCCTTGGGTGCACTCGGCGCGGAACCCGCGCTACCGGATGCCGCACCCGATGACGCTGTCGTCGCCGCGGCGTTGCCCTCGAACACCTGGTCGAGCGCCTCCTCCAGGGTCGGCGCGAAACCGATCTTGTCGCCAAACGCCACGAGCACGTTGCGCAGCTGGGGATACGAGGTGTCTCCCGTGGACTGGATGTAGACCGGCTGGACGTAGAGCAGGCCGCCGCCGACGGGCAGCGTCAACAGGTTGCCGCGCGTGACCTCGGACCCCTGCTGATCCTGCAGGTTGAGCTCGAGGTTGACGGTCCGGTTGGAGTTGAAGTTGTTTTGCACCTGCCCGGGTCCGGGCACCGTCGTCGAGGACGGCAAGGCGATCATGCGCAGTTTGCCGTATCCCTCGCGCACCTTGCCTGCCTCGTTGCCCGTCTCGGAGTCAACGGCGAGGAAGCCCGCCATCGGAGCGCGCCGGAACTGGGCGTTGCCGCCGGGGACGTAGACGGACGTCAGCGAGAACTCGGCGGAGTCTTGCGACGGCATCTTCATCGTCAGGTAGTACGGCGGCTGCAGCGACATCCCCGGCTCCGCCGTCGCGCTCGTGCGCGCCCGACCCGTCGGGTCCTCGGACAGACGCCACTGGTCGCCGCCGGTGTAGAACTGCGGGGCGTCCTTGACGTGATAGGTCGTCAGCAGCGAACGCTGGACCTTGAAGAGATCCTCTGGGTAACGCAGGTGACTCATGAGATCGCCCGAGATCTGCGACATCGGCTTGACTTGGCCGGGATAGATCCGCTCCCACGTCTTCAGCACGGGGTCGTCGCTATCCCACTCAAACAGCCGGACCGAACCGTCGTAGGCGTCGACGACGGCCTTGACCGAATTACGCATGTAGTTAATCGTGTTCTCGGTCGTAATCATCTCGCGGCTCTCGGTGCGCGAATCCGCCGTCGCCTCGTCCAAATTGACGTGCTCAGCGTACGGGTAGGAATCCGAGGTCGTATAACCGTCGATGATCCACACGAGTCGCTTGGGCGTCTTCGGGTCGCCATCGAGGTCGACGACGGCCGGATAGGACTTGTTGTCCAGCGTGAGATAGGGCGCCACCTTGGACACGCGCTGCTGGGGGTCGCGGTCGTAGAGGATCTGCGACTTCTCGTTGACCTGATCCGAGAAGAACAGGTCGGTCGACGCAAACTTCACCGCGTAGAGCAGTTTCACGAAGAAGTTGCCAATGCTCGGCCCGCCATCTCCCTGATAGGTCGTGCGGACTTGACCGGCTTCCTTGGTGTCGTCGGGATAGTCGAGCTCTTGCGGCTTCGCTCCCTTCGGGGCACCGACGATGGAGTACTGCGGGGAGTTGGGCGAGAAATACACCCGCTCCTCGTACTCGCCCATTTCGCCGCTAGACGGTATCCCCTGCTCCCAGTAATCTGGCAGCCCGTCGGCGTTGAGGTGGTTGCCGTATGCGGCCACGACGCCAAAACCGTGGGTGTAGACCGTGTGGTCGTTCACCCAGTTGCGCTGGGAATTCGCCAGCGCCGACAGGTTGATATCGCGCACGGAAATAACGGTGTCGCGCTTTTCTTCCACGCCATCAGAATTGGTCAGCGTGTAGCGGTCGACCGAGAACTGATCGGCAAACGTGTAGTACTGGCGTGACTGCTGCATCTGCCGCACCGTCGGGGCGATGATCTCGGGATCGAGTAACCGGATCTGCGACGTCGTCACGGAGTCCTCGCGCAGCTGTCCCGCCGTCGCGTCGGTGCGGGCCGTGTAGTTTTCGTACTCGAGATTTTCCATCCCGTAGGCCGCGTAGGTCGCGTCAATATTGCGCTGAATATAGGGCGATTCCAGGTCGCGCTCATTCGGGACCACCTTGAATCGCTGAATAACCAGCGGGTAGCCGAGGCCGAGCACGAGGCCCGAGACGACGAGGACGGCGACGCCAGCCACCGGCAGGTACCACGAGCCCTTAAACGCCGCGATGAGGAACAGCACCGCGATGAGCAGGGCGATGATCGCGAGGATGAGGCGCGCCGGCATCTGGGCGTGAACCGCCGTGTACATCGCCCCGTCCGCGGGCGAGGAGGCCTGATAGGTCATGACGAAGCGGTCGACGTAGTAGCGCACCCCAATGAGGGCCGACACGATGGCCGCCAAAATGCCGAGGTGGATGCGGGCCTTACGAGCGACGCGCAGCGGGCTGAACCTCACCGAGCCGACGATGTAGCCGATCGCGGCGGACGCAATGAGAGCGATGACGACCATGCCCAACACAAAACTCAACAGGGTATCGATGAGGGGCAGGGTGAAGGTGAAGAACGAAATATCGATCCCGAATTGGGCGTCGCGACGCCCAAAGGGCTGGCCATTGAGCGCAACCAGGATCTGGCGCCACTGCGGCGCCAGCGTCAAGCCCCCCATGACGCCGATGAACAGCGGCAAGATGATGGCGATCGCCTTGCGGTGCTTGGAGAACGCGTTGCGGTAGGGCTGCACTGAACGCGGAACCTCGGCCAAACTCACGCGCGAGCGCCAGGCAAGATGAAGATTGGGAATGAGAATGGCCGCGGCGAGAACGAGGCCCACGGCAAACATGCCGGTGAAGGCAAACAGCTGAGTCCAGAAAACCCGGGCATACCCGATCTGGTTAAACCACAGGATTTCCGTTCCAAAACTTGACCCCGCGAAAATGAGCGCACGAGAATCACGAGGACAATAACGGTGATTCCGAAGGGACCGATATGGGTCGGCTCATTTTCAGCGAGGGAATCGACGGGCCGGATCCTCCCGAGCCGGGGCCGGAGCGCCCGCGACCGGTGCCGCCGCGCCCTCCCCCCGGCGACCCGAGGTCACCGAACAGGTCAAAAAAGTTGGTGCTCACCATGCTCCTTCACGCGTAATCGAGTCGAGCACTGCCAGTGTCTAGTCTCTCACATGCGCATGCAGGCGGGCGCGGTGGCCGCCTTGCCCGGTCCCGGCCACCCGGGCACGATAGAGGCATGTCGAATCCTTCTTCTGCGCTGCGCCACTGCGTGCGCGAGATCGATACCTACACCCGCACCCTGGGGTGGGATCGCCCGATCATGCTGTTCGCCCTCGTCCCCACGGCAGAGCTCGTCGGCGACATCGACGTGGGCGCCGAGGGCACCGATCACCTCACCGAGGCGCTCGCGCGCGACCCGGAGAGCCTGTCGGCGATCATCCAGGACGGTCTCACGGCCTCGCTCGAGGAGCTGGCGGCAACGGTGTATTTCCCGCCCGCGGTCGCCGGTGCTGCGATCGTCATCGAGCGGTTGTCGCTACCACCCGAGGCCGAGGCCGATCTTCCTGAGGACCCGGCCGCGCAGGCCGACTGGGTTGCCCACCATCCGCTGCGTCAAGATATCCGCATCATCGCCGCGCGCACGCGCTCGGGCGAGGCGTGGGCGGCCATCCGTGGACGCGGCTACGACGACCCCGACGCCCTCATCGAGGGGGCCGACCTCGCACCAGAACTAACCGACGTGCTCGGCCACATGCTCGGGGATCAGGACGAGCACTGAGGCAGATCGGCCGTCTGCCCGCGTTCGATGTCGTCGACGACGTCGCGGGCCTCGTGCAGGCTCTCCACGGGAACGATCCGCAGACCGTCGGGAACGTGTCCGAGCGCGTCGGCGCAGTTCGTCTCGGGTAGCAGGAACCAGTGCGCCCCGGCGTCGGTGGCCGCGCGCATTTTCTGGGGGACCCCGGAGATCTGGAGCACTCCCCCGCCCATCGACACCGCGCCCGTGCCGGCGATGACGGGGCCGTTATCGGTGTGCTCCTCATCGGTCATGACCTCGATAATGCCGAGGGCGAACATCATGCCGGCTGAGGGGCCGCCGACGTTGTCGAGCGTGATATCGATGTCGACGGGCAGCTTCACCTGGGGATCAACGGCAACGCCGATGAGGACGCCGGGACCGTCCGTGCGGGCCTTGCCGCGCATGTGCGCCTCGTGCGATTCGCCGTTCCTCGTGTAGAAGATGACGAGGTCATCGGTGGGACTCGCCGCCTCGAGCCGGCGAAAGAGCACGGAGGCGTCGGTGACCTCGCTGCGCGTGCCACCTACGGACACCGCTGTGATGACGTCGCCCTCGCGCAGGTATTTCGCTGCCGGCGAATTGTCGACGACGCCGGCGACGCGCAGAGTCGCGGGCGTGGCAATGCCGAGCTCGCTGAGTGCGGCGACCTTCGCGTTGACCTGAGAGCCCTCCATCTGAGCGGTGGATTGTTTGCGCACGTCCTCAGCGCTCATCGTGGCGGGATAAATCTCGTCGACCGGGTAGATCGCCTCATCCGGATTGATCAGCGCCCACGCGACCTCCGCACCCGTCACGTGGCTGCCCGGCCCACCGCGCATCGACACGGTGACCATCCGCAAGTTCTTCTGCGTCTGCGCACGCGGATGCCCGCTCACGGTGATGATCGGAGTCGTGCCCTCGCGCCCAAGCACGTTAAAGGTCGGTCCCGGCCCCTCGATGACATAGGGCATCGGGATAACCACGCCGATGACGACGATGAGCGCCACCGCGATACCGATCAGGGTGTATCCGATCCTGCGCGTGCGCCTCGAGAAGGGCCTAGCCCGATCCGCTTTGCCGTTCGTCACAGGGCTATTCAACCACCGCCGCGGCGCGCGTTGCCTAGGCCTCGCGCCGGTACGGATAAGGCCGATACCCTAAGAGGGGTAACGACACCGGCGAGGAGTGAGACCGCGATGGACCAGCCCGACCCCTTTGATGAAGTCCTGCAGATGCTTACCACCCTGGTCGGCGAGGAGATCGCTCACGAGATGGTCGAGCACATGCGCGCCCAGGGAATCGATCCGTCTCAGCTGCCACTTCCTACCGGTCCCGTCAACGCCGAAATCGGGCGGCAGATGATGGCTCAGGTACAGGCGATATTCTTCTCCTCGACCGCTCCCGTCAACTGGAACGTTGCCCACGAACTTGCGCTCACCCGGGTTCGTGAGGAGGACCATCCGGTGAGCGCTCAGCGTGCTGAGGAGCTGCGCCGCCTCCTCGTCCAGGCCGACCTGTGGCTCGATCCCGTGACCGAACTGACCTGCGCCCTCCCTCGTCGTGCGGCGTGGAGCCGGGAAGGCTGGATCGCGGGCACGTTCGACGTGTGGCAGCAGTTGTTCGAGCCGGTCGCCGAGAATGCGACGCGGGCGATCACGTCGGCCCTCGAGACGCAGCTGGGGCCGGATGGGCTCGCCGATTCCGGCCTATCGGCGCAGATGCCCGGCCTCGGTCAGCTCATGGGCGGAACAGATCCCAAGCAGTTCATCGAGCAAATGGGCGCGAGCTTGTTCGGGATGCAGCTGGGACAGGCAATCGGCGGGCTGGCACTCGATGCCCTCGGCTCGACCGACATCGGCATTCCATTGGGGAACATCCACTGCGTGGCCCTTGTCGACGCCAATGTCGCCGCCTTCGCCGCCGATCTCGATGTTGACGCGACTTCGGTCGAGGCCTTCCTCGCCGTGCGCGAGGCCGCCCACGCCCGCCTCTTCGGTGCGGCCCCGTGGCTGCGCGCCCACGTCGTCGACGCCGTGCGCCGTTATGCCGCCGAGATCAGCCTCGACATGGATGCCATCGAGGACGCCGTGCGCGAGGCCATGAGTGGCGAGGGTGCCGATGCGATGCGCAACCCGGAGGACATCGCGAACTCGCTGTCGACCTCCCTGTTCTCGCCGTCGCCGACCCCGGCCCAGCAAGAAGCCATGGACGAGTTGGCGACGACGCTCGCCCTCATCGAGGGCTGGGTCGCCGAGGTGACGCAGCGGGCATGTGCACCGTTTATCCCCCACACGGTGGCGTTGAGCGAGATGATGCGCCGGCGCCGCGCATCCGGTTCACCCACCGAACAGATCCTTCGCTCCTTCGTCGGCTTGCAGCTGCGGCCCAAGCGCGCCCGCGACGCCCAGGCTCTGTGGGCACACCTGAGCAACGAGCTCGGCATCGCCGGACGCGACGGGCTGTGGGCCCACCCGTCGGTGCTGCCGAAGCCCTCCGACCTTGACGACCCGACAACCTTTAGCGCGCGGCGCGAGCGCGAGCGCGCCGCGCAGGCCGACGTCGATGACGAGTTGGCACGCCTGCTCGGCGGGACGTTGGGATATGCCTCGGGACTGGAGCCGGGAACGGAGTCCGAGGGGGACGAATCGGTGACGTCGAGCAGCGATTCCTAGAGTGGTTTTCCACAGCTGAGCCGCACCGGCCCCGCGGAGGGCGCGGTCTTGACAGGCTGGGGGCATCGCCGATCGAGGAGATGCCGTGTATATCTATCCCGATGTCCCCGTCCTCATTCGTTCCTCCGGGTCCGTTCAGTGCGGCACGGGGCCGAGAAGTGTCGTCCTGACTGACCTGTCGGATGCCGAGGTTGCGGTGCTCACCCACATGGAGCGGGCGCTCACGCGTGAGCAGATCGTGCGCTACGCCGCGCGGCGCGGGGTGTCGACGGCGACGATCGATGCGTTCGTGGATGTCCTTGCGCGCGCCGGGCTGGCGACGCGTCGCCGGTCCCCGGGGCAGCGCGGACCCGATACGCGCTCCATGTGGGCTCGCGATGGTGGTGGTGCCGCGGCGCGTTTGCCTGAGGCGGCGAGCCTCGCCATCAGCGGCTTGTCCGCCGTCGGTATACGGCTGGCGTGTCTGTGCGTCGAGACGGGGATCGGCACGCTCTATCTGGACGACCGCGGCCACATCGGCGCTGCCGATACGGCCCTCTTACCGCTGGCCTCGCAGTTTCGTCGCCGCGATGAGGCGGCGGCCCACCTGTTGCGAGGCGCATCCACGCGGGTGTTGACGTCGAGCGATACACGGGCGGACCTGAGCGTCATTGTCACCGGATACACGTGCGATGCGGCCACGTGGGCGCCTCTTATGGCCGCGGAACGTGCGCACCTGCCGATCACCATCGGTGAGTCAACCATTGAGGTGGGGCCGCTCGTGCGCCCCGGGGCCAGCGCGTGTCTACACTGCATCGGGCTGAGCATGCGCGACGAGGATCGCGCGTGGCCACTCATCGCCGCGCAGCTGGCCCCTCTGCCGCCTCCCGCCGTCGATCCGCTGTTGGGCGCGCAGGTTGCGGCGTTCGCGGCCGGCGAGGTCGTTCGCGCCCTCACCGGGGTGGCGAGCAGCTGCGAGCAAACCTCGTGGCTGTGGGTGCCCGGTGAGCCCGCGCCCCTCGTGCGCACGTGGGAGCCTCATCCCGACTGCGCGTGCGGGGCCGCGGCGGTCCTTGCCTAAGAGCCGTTTTCCGGAGAGGTGTCTCGGCTCGCCCATGCCGCTGCGGCGCGCGTGACCTCAGCGTCGAGCTCGCCGCCGGCAACGAGGGCAAGAATAGGGGCGCCGAACGTCTCGAGTTTTGCCGGCCCGATTCCCCGCAACATGCCGAGGTGCTTGAGAGTTCGCGGGCGCGCCTGAGCGATGTCGCGCAGCGCCGTATCGGTGGCGATGATGTAGGCGGGCAGTCCGACCTGTTTCGCCACTTGGGCGCGCCACGAACGCAGGGTCTCGAACAGCGCGGCGTCCTCGGGCGTGGCGTCGCCGAGGAAGCGCTGGGTCTCGTTGCCCGACGTCGCTCGCGTGCGCTTCGGCCGCGAGCGCGCGCGTCCGACCTCGGGCCACACGCGCGTAAGGAATCGCGACACCTTGCGGTTTCCCCGGCGACCGGGGGTGCGGGCACGCGCGTACGAGATCCGCAGGTGGCGTTTGGCGCGGGTAACGCCGACGTAGGCGAGCCGCAGTTCTTCCTCGACCATGTCGGCGTCCGAGCGCGAGCGCACGAACGGTATGAGCCCTTCGCTGAACCCGACGAGAAAGACGGCCTCCCATTCGAGGCCCTTGGCCGAGTGCAGCGACGACAACATAACGCCGTCGATCTCGGGAGCCGCCTGGGCCGAGGCCCGCTCGAGCAGCTCAGCGGCAAAGGCGGCCAGCGTGATTTCCCCGTCCTCGCGCGCACCGGCCAACTCGACGAGCGCGTTGAGGTAGTTCCACTTCTCGCGCACGGCTCCCTGGCGCTCGGGTGCCGTGGCCGTCCATCCATTGGCCTCGGCGGCCGCGCGCATCGCGTCGGCCAAGTCTGTCGTCTGCGGGGTAAGCCTGGCCGCCGCCTGGAGCGACGCGACCGTGCGGCGAACGTCCTCTCGGTCGAAGAACTTTTGTCCCCCGTGCACGACGAAACCGATGCCCGCGCGCTGTAGCGCGTCTTCGAACGCCGCCGATTGGGCGTTGATGCGGAAGAGGATGGCGATCTGGGACGGCGCCACACCGGAGCGGATGAGGTCGCCGATCTGGGCCGCCACCTGGGTGGCTTCTTCCTCGTCGTCGCTGTAGGAGGCGAATCCCACGGCCGGCCCCGACTCGGGAATCGCGCGCAGATGCACGGACTGGGTCGATGCCGCCCGGCTCATGAGGTGGTTGGCTAGTGAGACGATTTGGGGCGTCGAGCGATAGTCGCGGTTGAGTTCGACGACGCGGGCCTCGGGATAGGTCGTCGTGAACTCGCGCAGGTAGCGCTCGGTGGCGCCGGTGAAGGAATAGATCGTCTGCGCCGCGTCGCCGACGACGCAGATATCGCGGCGATCCCCCAGCCACAGCGACAGCAGGCGTGCCTGTAGCGGCGAGACGTCTTGGTATTCGTCGACGACGAAATGGCGGTATTGCTGACGAATCTGTGCGGCGATGTCGGGGCGCTCCTCGAGCATTCCACACGTCAACGTCAACACGTCTTCAAAGTCGATGATGCCGCGTTCGGATTTCGTGTCCTGATAGACGCGCAACAGCTTCGCCATCGTGTGGGCGTCGAGCTCCGCGGGAACCGCGCGACCCAGGCGAGCGACGGTCTCGGGGTATTCGGCATCCCCCACGAGGGAGACGGCCGCCCATTCGATCTCTTGGGACAGATCGCGGATGCGGTCGGTGTCAATGCGGATCCCCAGCCGGGACGCGGCGGCGGTGACCTGAGACGCTTTGCGCGCGCTCAGCTCGGGGAACGGCCCGCCGACGGCGGTGGGCCAGAAGAACCGCAGCTGTCGCAGCGCGGCGGAGTGGAACGTCCGCGCCGCCACGCGGTCAACCCCGATGGTTTGCAACCGGGTGCTCATCTCGACGGCGGCACGCTGAGTAAAGGTGACGGCCATGACGTTCGTCGGCGTGTACTGGTTCGTCGCGACCCCGTAGGCGATGCGGTAGGTGATGGCCCGGGTCTTTCCCGTCCCGGCCCCGGCGCGAACGCACATGGGCCCGAGGGGATGGGCAGCGACGTCGCGCTGGTTCTCGTCGAGGCAATCGAGCAGCTGGGAGGGATCACGCATAGCCATGGCGGTTCCTTTCTACCACGGCGCCACGTGGGTCGGGCGGCGCAGGGGATGCCCGAGCCAGTCCTCGATGAGCGTCGCCGCGATCGCCGTCGGCCCCGGCGGGGTGACCTCGCCGCTCATGCAGGCGCGGTCGTAGTCGTCGCGGGTGAAGAACGCCGCGCGATCGAGTTCACCGTCGGCCAAGCGCAGCTCTCCCCCGCGCGTGCGAGCGCGGAACCCGAGCATGAGTGAGCGCGGGAACGGCCACGCCTGCGAGGCGACGTAGGTGATGTCGCTAACGCTCAGTCCGGTCTCTTCCGCGACCTCGCGTTCGACCCCGCGCTCGACGGCCTCGCCGGCCTCAATGTAGCCGGCGATGAGCGACATCGAACGCGGCCGCCACATGACGTTATGAGCCAACAGCAGCCGATCACGTTCGTCGGTGATCGCGACGATAACCGAGGGGTCTTGGCGCGGATACTCGATGCGTTCACACCCCGTGCACCTTTGCTCCCACCCACCAGCACTCGGCACGCTCGCGCCACCGCAGCGGGCACAGTGGTGGGAATTTGCCCACCAGTGGGCGAGCGCGAACGCGTGGGACGCCGCCGTCGCATCAGCTCCCTCGAGCTCCCCCGCTTCGCGAAGCGGCCGCCACGCCGGCCACGCCTCCTCGGCCGGTGCACCCTGCTCGGGCACCAGCGCCGCCGCCTCGCGCTCATCGAGGACGATACCGACGACGAGGCGCCCCGCGTCGAGCCCGAGCATCCACAGCCTTCCCGCGCGGTAGCGCTCGGCCGGTGAACGCGCGGCAAAAACACGGGCGCGCTCAGCGGCGCTCAGATCGAGCAGGCGACGGGGATTCGCGGCGAGGATGCAGCGACGCGGGCCAATGGCGATGACGCGGGTGCGCGCGTCGGCGGCACCATCGGGGTCAAACGTCGGCGCGCGTCAGTGGCCAGGTCGAGGGCGCCCCGCGGGCCATAGCGGGCACGGGCGTCATGAGACCACCGTACGCCAGAGTGCACCGGCGGTAGGCATAGGCTAGGGGCCATGACTGAGACCGCGACACCGCTACGCGCCGACGGGCGCGCCGATGACGAACTGCGCCCCATCCGCATCGAACGAGGCTGGATCGACCAGGCCGAGGGCTCGGCCCTCATCTCGTTCGGCAATACCCGGGTGCTCTGCGTGGCCTCCCTGACCGAGGGGGTGCCGCGGTGGCGCAAGGATTCGGGCCTGGGATGGGTCAGCGCGGAATACTCGATGCTGCCACGTGCGACGTCGACGCGCTCGGCGCGTGAATCCGTCAAGGGCAAGCGCTCGGGACGCACCCACGAGATTTCGCGCCTCATTGGCCGCTCGCTGCGCGCCATCGTCGATATGAGCGCGCTGGGCGAGAACACGATTCTCCTCGATTGCGACGTCCTCCAGGCCGATGGCGGCACGCGCACGGCCTCGATCACCGGCGCCTACGTTGCTCTCGCCGATGCCGTGCGTTGGGGGCAGGCCAACGGCCTCATTCGCCCCGACACACCCACGCGCCGCGTCCTCACCGATTCCATCTCGGCGATCTCGGTCGGCCTTGTCGGTTCGCGCACGCTCCTCGACCTGCCCTACGAGGAGGACTCGCGCGCCGACACCGACATGAACGTCGTTCAGACCGGCTCCGGGGCCTTCGTCGAGGTCCAGGGAACCGCCGAGGGCACACCGTTCGATCGCCGCCAGCTCGATTCGCTGCTTGAGCTAGCCACGCGCGGCAACGCCGAGCTCGCCCGGATTCAGCGCGAGGCGCTGGAGGCGTGATCGTGGACGTGCCCGAGACCGCCAAGCTCGTCCTGGCCACCCACAACCCGCACAAGGTCGACGAACTGCGCGCCATCCTCGCTCCGCTCGTGTCCGGCTGGCGCGACGACTGGGTCATCTCGGCCGCGCAGGTCGGCGCTGACGAACCCGTCGAGGACGGGACGACGTTCAGCGCCAACGCCCGCATCAAGGCCGAGGCCCTGTCACGGGCGACCGGCCTGCCAGCAGTTGCCGACGATTCGGGCCTGTGCGTCGACATTCTCGGCGGTGCTCCGGGAATCTTCTCGGCGCGCTGGTGCGGCCGCCACGGCGACGATCAGGCCAATCTCGACCTGCTCCTCGCCCAGCTCGCCGACGTCGCCGATCCCCACCGCCAGGCGCGCTTCGTCTCCGCTGCCGTCCTCGTCACGCCCGGCGGCGTCGTCCGTTCCGCACTCGGGGAGCTGCGCGGTCGCCTGCTCACGGCACCGCGCGGAAGCGCGGGCTTCGGTTACGACCCCATTTTTGTTCCCGACGGTTTCGACGTGACGACAGCCGAGATGAGCCCCGAGGAAAAGAACGCCATCTCCCATCGCGGCCTATCGTTCCGCCAACTGGCTCCCGTCATCGCCACCGTCATCGAACTGGGACCGGACGCGCGCGACGAGGTCTAGGCGTCGACCTCGTAGGTGACCTCGGGCGCGATGAGGTCGATGGGGCCATCCCACACCGCGCGCGCTTCGCTCAGCGGGATGTCGGGATCCGTCCACGGCTGGATGTGCGTCAACAGCATCCGCTTGACGCCGGCCTCGGCGCCGACTCGGGCCGCCCGTGCGCCGTCTAGGTGCACTCCGCGAGCGCTATCGGCACCGGTGAAGCCGCATTCGCATAGGAACAGGTCGGCGTCTCGGGCCGCCTCGATGAGGCCGGGGCACGTATCGGTGTCCCCCGAGTACGTGATGATCTGCGGGCCGTGTGGTCCCGGTCCCTCGATGCGCAGCGCGTAGGAGGGGATCGTGTGGCGCACGGCGAATGCCGTGATTTTCAGGCACCCGATCTCGAAGACGGCGTTGTCGGCGAGGACGCCGTGGCTGAATTCCCCCGCGAAGGTGTCGTCATCGGCGTAGCCGTCGAGTCCGCGCATGCGGGCAATCACGTCGGCGGGGGCGAGCAACGGCAGCGGCGGCAGAGGGCCCGCGGGGTTCCAGCGCCGGTAGATCTGCATCGACATGAGGTCGCCGCAGTGGTCGATGTGGAGGTGGGACAGCGCGATGGCGTCGATCTCGCTCGGCGGGCACACCCGCCACAGCGCGCCGAAGCTGCCGGGTCCCAGATCGAGGACGATCGACGTCGTGCGTTCGCCGTCATCGGCGCGCACGAGGTAGCTCGAGGCGGGCGAGGACGGTCCCGACATCGATCCCGTCGCGCCCAGCGCGATGAGGTTCATGGAGCTCATGTCGTCACCGGGTCCAATCCCTCGACGTTGGGCCCCAAGATCCGGTGAGCCAACGCCAGGAAGCGATCGGCCGGTCCCGTCGCCGTGAAGCGGTGGACCGGCGGGTCGAGTCGGGGATCGCGCATGAGGTCGGCACGGGCCAATTCGGCGTAGGCGCGCCGGGCTGTCGTCGAGGACGAGGACACGAGGGTCACTCCGTCACCGCACACGTAGCTGATGGCGCCTGCCAGCAGCGGATAGTGGGTGCACCCGAGGACGAGGGTGTCGATGTCGTGGGCGATGAGAGGTTCCAGGTAGGAACGCGCGACCGCGAGGAGGTCGTCGCCCGTCGTGATCCCGGCCTCGGCGAATTCGACAAATCGCGGGCACGCGTTGGCATAGACCTCGACGCCGGGCACGACCGAAAGCGTGTCTTGATAGACCCCCGACGTCACCGTCGCGACCGTCCCGATGACGCCGATGCGGTGATTCGTCGTCGCCCGCAGCGCCGCGTGAGCGGCCGGGACGACGACCTCGACGACGGGGATGCCGCGGGAATCCGTGTAGCGCTCGCGTGCGTCGTGGAGGACCGCCGATGACGCCGTATTGCACGCGATGACGATCATCTTGACGCCGGAATCGACGAGATCGTCCATGATCTGGAGCGCGTATGTACGCACCTGCGCGAGGGGCTTGTCGCCGTAAGGGGTGTGCGCGGTGTCGCCCACGTAGAGAATCTGTTCGTGGGGCAGCACGTCAAGGACCGAACGCGCAACCGTTAACCCGCCGACCCCGGAATCAAAGATACCGATCGGTGCGTTATTCACGCCCCCAGCCTAGTGGGCGCTATCGCGAGCATCCATGACCGCCAGCAGTGACTCTTGCCACGCGCCAACGACCAGGAAAACGCTCGCAACCAGCGGATTTACCCCCTCAGCGCGCACCAATTCGGCGACGTCGGTGGCGCGGGACACGTCCAAGACATAGCGGTGAATCGCCTCGACGTCGGCAGCCGTGGCCGCCCCGAGTGTCCCCGCGAGCGCCAGCCGCACGTCCGTGAGCCCCCCGAGCCACACCCATTCCTGCCCCGGTGTAAGTACCAGGCTCCCGTCGGCCGCGACCTTGCGCAGATCGGCGGCGAGCACCCCCATGCGCTCGGCCTTTTCCTGGCGCAGGGTCTCGACGCTCATGGCGCGCAGCTCGTCGTCGAGATCGGGGTCGCTCGCCATCGGTTGCAGGAGATTGACGAGGGAGCGGTTCGCCGGATCGGGCATCTCGGGAGCATCATCGGTCAGCGCATTCATCAGGGCCGGGTCGATGATGGGGGCATCGAGAAGAACGATGATTTCGTCTGCGGCACGCGCCACCAGCTCGGCGTCGTCGCGGGGAAGCTCCACAACGATGCCGCCGTGGCCGCATCGAAACGCGCTCACGATGGGTCCGCTTCGAGCGTCGCGCGTAAACCGTACCCGTGCATGGCCACGACGTCGGCCTCCATACGTTCGCGCGCCCCACGCGAGACCGTGGCCGATCCCGTGCGGTGGACCTGCATCATGAGGGCGTGGGCCTGGGCCTGGGTATAGCCGAAATGCTCGCGAAAAACGCGGGTGACATAGGCCATGAGATTGACCGGATCGTCCCACACGACGGTGCGCCAGCCGCTATATCCACCCTGGGGGCGGATTTTCGGCCGCGTGGCACTCAGGGGCGACGAAGCGGTCATGAGTCCCATCGTAGGCATCCGGGCGGGTGTGCGAGGTGGTTTCGCGATTCGCCGCACCCTGCCGGCGGCTCGCCTCAGTTAGGCTTGCAGAATGACCTCGTCATTCACGACAGCGCTGCTGACCGACATGTACGAACTGACAATGCTTGACGCCGCGCTGGCATCGGGCACGGCCGAGCGTTCGTGCGTTTTCGAACTTTTCGGCCGACGGCTGCCGCCCTCTCGTCGCTTCGGCGTGGTCGCCGGCCAGGCGCGTTTCCTTGAGGCGCTTGCGCGGTTCCGCTTCGACGAAGCCGACCTCGCCTATCTGGCCGATAACCGCATCGTGTCGACGAGGACGCTTGACTTCTTGCGCTCCTACCGTTTCACCGGCACGATCCTGGGATACCGCGAGGGCGAGTGCTATTTTGAGAACTCTCCGCTACTCACCGTCTTCGCTTCCTTCGCCGAGGCGGTGGTCATCGAGACCGTGGCACTGTCGATTCTCAACCACGACTGCGCCGTGGCCTCGGCCGCTTCGCGGATGACGATCGCCGCCCACGGTCGCCCCTGCCTGGATATGGGAGCCCGCCGCACCCACGAGCGCGCCGGTGTCTCCGCGGCGCGTGCCGCCGTCATCGGCGGCTTCGCCGGGACGTCGAATCTCGAGGCCGGCAAGCGCTACGGGATTACGACGATCGGGACGTCGGCGCACTCGTTCACCCTCGTCCACGACGACGAGGAGGCAGCTTTTCGCGCCCAGGTGGCGGCGATGGGGCCGGGGACGACGCTGCTCGTCGATACCTTCGACGTCACGCGCGGGGTCGAGCGCGCGGTGCGCATCGCCCGCGAGGCCGGCGGCGAGCTGGGGGCCGTGCGCCTGGACTCGGGCGACCTCGTTGCTCAGGCGTTCAAGGTTCGCGAACAGCTCGATGCGCTGGGGGCCCACTCGACCAAGATCACGGTGACCAACGATCTCGACGAATACGCGATCGCCTCGCTGGGGGCCGCTCCCGTCGACTCCTACGGCGTGGGCACGAAGCTCGTCACGGGGTCGGGAATTCCCACCGCGGCGCTCGTCTACAAACTCGTCCAGTACACCGACGAGGCCGGCACGCGCCACGACGTCGCGAAAAAGTCGGCATCTAAGCAGACGGTCGGGGGTGCCAAGTTCGCCGGCCGCGTCATCGGCGAGGACGGGTACGCGAGCGAGGAGCTGCTCGTCGTCGCCGATGAGCGCGAGCGCGCCGAGGAGATCTTCGCCGAGCGCGGGGCCCGGCCCCTGCAAGTCCCCCTCGTCGTTGACGGCGAGATCAACCGTCTCTACGTCGGCCCGCAGGCGCTCACCGACGCCCAGGCTCATCACATCAGCGCGCGCAACGAGCTGCCCTATCCCGCGTGGCGGCTCTCGGCCGGCGAACCGGCGATTCCCACTCACTACGTCGACGTGGCTGACCGCCCCGACGAGACAGAGTAGCGCGCCCCTACCCGGTTTTACCGACGAACCACGCGCGCACCATGTCGACGCGCTTGGCGATCTGAGCCGTTTCAGCTTGGGCGACGTGGGGGCCGCCGCAGCGGCGGCGCAGTTCGGCGTGAATGGCGGCGTGGGGACGCCCGGTACGCCGCGAATACTGGGCGACGAGGCGGTTGAGTTCCTTGCGTTTGGCCGCGCGCATGCGGTGGTCGGCGATGCGGGCGTTCTCGTCGCGCTGTCCCGCCGCCTTCTGCGCGGCGCGCTGAGCCTTGAGCTGCTTGACCTGGCGGTCGTGGAGCAGTCGCGCCACCTGATCGGTGTCGAGCAGACCGGGAATCCCCAGGTACTCCTGTTCCTCGAGCGAGCCGACCTCGGCGTTCGTACCGAACTCGGCGCCGTCGAAGAGCACACCCGAGAACTCGGCCTGAGCCTGAAGCGCCTGGAACTCCCCCAACAGACTTGCCGACGCCTGTTCGGTGGCGTTGGCCTGGGCCATTGCCCGCTCCTCGATCGTCGGAGCGTCAGGGTTGGTGACCTTATCGAGGGCGTGATTGCGTTGCGTCTCGAGCTCCGCGGCCAACCCCAACAGGGGGCGCACCGACGGCAAGAACAGGCTCGCCACCTCGCCGCGCCGGCGCGCTCGCACGAAACGCCCGACGGCCTGGGCGAAATACAGCGGGGTCGACGTCGACGTCGCGTAGACGCCCACACACAGGCGCGGCACGTCCACGCCCTCAGAAACCATGCGCACGGCAACCATCCACGAGGCATCCGAATCGCGAAAATCGTCGATGCGCTCGGACGCGCCGGCATCATCGGAGAGCACGAGCGTCGGCTCCACCCCGGTGATCTCGCGCAGGTGAGCGGCATAGGCGCGGGCGGCCTTTTGATTTGAGGCGATGACGAGGCCGGCCGCATCCGGAATCTGGCGGCGGATCTGGCGCAACCGCTGATCGGCGGCCGCGAGAACCTCGGGGATCCACCGCCCGCCGGGATCCAGCGCCGTGCGCCACGCCTGTTTCTCCATGGCTTTTGTCGTCGCCTCACCCAGCCGCGCCGCCAGCTGCTCGCCCTGGCTCGTCTGCCACTCCATGTGCCCGGAGTAGGAGTGGAAGAGGATCGGGCGAACGACGCCGTCGCGCAGCGCCTCGCCGTAGCCGTAGGTGTAGTCCGCGCTGGAGCGACGCAACCCGCGCTCGTCTTCCTCGTAGCGCACGAACGGAATCGGCGTCGTATCGGAGCGAAACGGCGTGCCCGTCAGCGCCAGGCGGCGCGTGGCCGGCGTGAAGGCGTCGCGCACTCCGTCGCCCCACGACAGCGCGTCGCCGGCGTGGTGAATCTCGTCGAAGATGACGAGCGTGGGAAACGCGCGGGTACGCGCCGCGTGCACGTCCGGGTTTTTCGCGACCTGCGCGTACGTCACGGCAACTCCGTCGAAGTGGCTGCCCGCGCGCCCCTGGGAATTCGTAAACGACGGATCGATGTGGATTCCCACGCGCGCTGCCGCCCCGGCCCACTGGTTCTTCAGGTGCTCGGTCGGGCACACGACCGTGAGCTTTGTGATGACACCCGCACCGAAGAGTTCGACGGCGATGCGCAGGGCAAACGTCGTCTTCCCGGCCCCCGGGGTTGCCACGGCCAAGAAGTCGCGGGGTTTGGTAGCGAGGTAGGAGTCTAGGGCCTGCTGTTGCCACTGCCGCAGCCGCCCGGCCGTGCCCCATGCTGCCCGGTGAGGATAGGCCGGAGACATCGTCTCGGCCGCGAACGTTGAGGCGTGGGTGGGTGAGGCGGAGGTGGCGTGCGGCGACGACGCCGTGCTCACGAAGGCGACCCCGGCGCGTCGAAGAACGGCCAGCCGGGACCGTGCGACGACATCTCGTCGAGAATCGCCCGGCATTTCGGGCACACGGGGTATCCCTGCGGATTGCGCATCGGCACCCACACCTTGCCGCACAAAGCCACCACGGGGCGCCCGGGGCCGGCGGCCTTCAGCCGTTCCTGGCTGACGTAGTGGGAGTAACGTTCGTTGTCGCCATCGGACTTTTGCCGGCGCACCTCGGGGCGCTCAAGAACCGAGGTCGACCCGCCGCGTGCCGGCTCGGCTTCTGCTTCCATGAGGGGGTGAGGCGTCGGAGTCATGCCCCCATCCTAGGACCGGTCCGCACCGGGCACCCACTTGAGCACGACGACAACGACCCGGGAGGAAACTCCCGGGTCGTTGAGCTTATCGGCGCGTTACTTGTTCGACACGGCCTTCTTCAGGGTCGAACCCGGCGTGATCTTGACGCCGTAGCCCGCGGGGATGTGCAGTTCCTCACCGGTGCGAGGGTTACGGCCGGTGCGAGCAGCGCGCTCGACGCGGTCGACCGAGAACAGGCCGGTGACCTTGACGGTCTCGCCCGCCTTGAGCGAGTCGATCAGGATGGTCTGGAACGCGGCCAGGGCTTGTTCGGCCTGGACCTTGGACAGCTGCGCGCGCTCGGCAATCTGAGCAACAAGCTCGGTGCGGTTAACGGACATTGTCATCCTCTCGTTGCGTAGTCGGTAGGCCCGTGCACCGGGCCACCTGCGTGGACGCCCTCACTCTACCCACGTTTCGGGCAAATGCGGTACCTCGCAACCCCGATCTTTCCCGACCGTTACGGCTTTTCCCACCCGATGTGCCCCAGCGCGCGCCCGCGCAATAGTCACCACGGGTGGGATCGTCTATTATGCCCCGATCCCGCCCACAGACGGTCAATCGCTGCCTCCGTTCCCCTCGCCATGGCACCGGCGTGACATTGTCAACATCGCCGCGGCATCGCTGCCCTGACGCCGTTGCATCGGTGCGGTGGTACCGATAGGCTGGGACTCCCGCATCGGCGGGAACAATTTCATAGGGGCCGATCGGTTTCGACGGTGGTTGGTGATTCACGGGAAGCGTGCCGAGAATGTGAAGTCATCTCGATAACGTCCTTCACACACCAATAAGTGCTGAACATAACCGCACTGACTTCGCCCTCGCTGCCTAAGTCCAGCGAGCGCCTTAAGTCCGTCAGCCCGTAGTTGCTTCAGCTACGGATCCTGGCGTCATCTATGAAGCCACTGGCGTCGCGGCAGGTTACGGGTCGCAACGCGAGATTTACGTAACTGGGCTCGTTAGCCGCTTGTTCGCGAGACAGGCTAGAGCCGAGAAACGCGTCAGCGAACTGCGCACGGAGAAGCCGTGTGGATCAGCCATCGGACCGGGGTTCGATTCCCCGCGGCTCCACTCGATGCAACGACCCAACCTGCGCTTTCTGACGCAGGTTGGGTCGTTGTCGTTTCTCGGGCCATCCGCTTCTCGCGCGCATTGAGCCCGCGAGAAGGTCGGGATGGTCTCGGCGGTGAGACCCAGCCGGCATTGTCCACCACGCGCGGGGTCACCTAGAATTGGCGTGATAACGCACGCCCCTATTGTGGCTGCGTTCCCCGATTAGGAAGGTCGACTTCTCTATGTCTGTACGACACCTGCGCTCGCTCGTGGGAGCAGCTCTCGCCACTCTCGTGTGCGGCTCAGCGCTCGCTCTCGCCCCATCCCCTGCCCACGCCATTGCTGCGGCACCTGTGCTCGAACTCCAACACGCTGACGTCGTTCCCGGACAGACCCAGACAGTGACATATTCGATCCTGTACTCTGGAGCGACCGTCACGTATACCCTCTCGGGTCCGTCCACTCCGCCCAACTGGACGGAGCCGAAGACCGTCATCACCGACGATGACAAGAACATGTACGCTTCTTTCTCGTTCCCCGTCACGTGCGCATGGGCGCCTGGCACGTACACCGTGCACGGTCACGCCACCGAGCGGAGCGAGTCGGGCGACGAGGCAGTCTGGGACGACGAACAAACGTTTGTGGTCAACGAAAGCGAGGGCTGCCCCACGACCGAGGTCCTCGATGACCACGCCACTCCCGGCGGCTCAGTCGATGCCTTCGGATACAACATCCCCGAAGACACGACGATTACGTGGGCGCTGGGCGACGACGTTCTCGTCGATCACGCGGTTCCGACGGACGGTAACTACGACGAACGCGTCATCCCCCTCCCCTGCCACCTGACGGCCGGCAATTACGTCATGAATGTCACGCTGACCAGCAAGGACGGCTCCGTGACGTATAAGAAGGCGCACCCGTTCACCGTGACCGGTGAGCCCAACTGCCCGGCGCCCGCTCCCGATCCCGATCCGGAGGAAACGACTCCCGCCGATCCCGACGAGGATGTCACCACCGAGACCGAGACCCCTGAGGAACAGACGCCTCCCGCAAGCGAGAAGCCCGCGACCCCGAAGGACCCCGCCCAGGCCACCGACCCGGCTCTGGCACGTACGGGTGCCTCGGCTGCCGGCTTCGGTCTGCTTGCCGCCGCCCTCATTGCGGCCGGCTCCCTCGCTGTTACCCGGCGCATTCGCCAGCAGTAGCAGGCAACGTTAAACGTCACCGCCCAGAGCGTGAGCTCTGGGCGGTGACGTTTACCTTAGGTGCGATGTGGTGACTAGTGGGCCACCCGTGCCGCTTTCGTGCCCAGCTACTCAGAATCTTACGGGGTCTGCTAGCGGCTCAGCATCACCGTGACAACGATGCCCGAGATGGTGGCCAACAGCGTCAGCACCGCCACCGTGATCGTCCAGCCCGCCCCCTTCGACGAGCTGGTGTTGCTAGCCTCGATCCGCGCGTCGACGCCCTCGATCCGGCTGTTCAGCTGCACCAGGCGAGCGTCCATCGAGATGAGCACATCGAGCGTCTGCCGCGCCCGCTGGTCCTCCATCTCCTGACGCTCGGCCCGGGCATCGGCAATAGCGTTGGTCACCCGTTGGAACTCTTCCTCCGCCTCGCGTATCAAGCGCTGCTGCCTCTGGTACTGCTCGATCGCGGAGTTCATGAAGTCGAACTCCGGCTTGTCAACCGCGGGCCCGGTGAGCTTGGAGAGGTCGATGCTGGGCATCACCTTCGGAACGGAGGCGGCCATCGTCTTCTGGAGCTCCTTAATCCCGGTCTGCTCAATCATCGTCTGCTGCAGACTATCTATCGCCGGTCTCAACCGCTCGGCGAGTTCCTTGTTGCGCTGCACCGCCTCCACATGGCGGGGATGCGACTCGTCCTCAAGGGCCTCCTGCAACTCACGCAGGGTCATCGGGTCCTCGTCGTCACAAGCTGACAAGTCGACGAGGAACGCCTCCAGGTTGTCGTCCGGTGTCGTGTCCGGGCCCTGCTCCTGCTCGTCGTCACTCATGTTCTGCGCGCCCTCCTGCGTCACTTCGCCACCTTACCCAGAGTCCCGGTAAATCGTCTGGCGCGAGACGTTGAACACTATGCCAGCGATGACACCGACTCACCCTGGCGCGACGTGCTGACGCGTGCGTAGCCGATCTTCACGTCACGCCTCCTCGCTCCTGGCCACCGCGGCCGAGAATGGCAGCCCCCGCATGTACGCCGACATATGGTCCCAGTCAGGGTCACCAGCCGGTGTCGCCGGGAGGTGGATGGTGGTTGCCTTCATCCGAGCGAGATTCCACTTATACCCGTAGGTGAACCGATCCTTCTCGAACCGGATCATCGTCGACACAAATAGCAGAGCCCACTTGTCGACAGGGCTATTGGGGATGAGCACCTGGACATCGTCCGACGCCCAATAGGGCTCGTCCTGGTAGAACGCGAAGCCGACAGAACCGTTGTAGGGCACCGTCAACGTCCCGGCCTCGAAGATCGGCTGCAGATCGCAGAGATCGGTGATGCCATTGTTCTTTTCCGAGGCGCCGATGAACCTGGTGGCGCCAGGTATGCGATCCGCCTTCGTGACTCGCTTGCCCTTCTTCGGTGAACAGTTTCGTCTAAGCGGAAGTCGAGCCACGTGTTGCGACGTGCCAGCGAGATCCTGCTCTGGTAGCCGTCGGCGAGAGCGTCGTTAGAAGGAACCTCCTTGGCCGATGCCCAGCCCGGGCACGCTTCGGGCATGAGCAGCGACCCCAGCGTCCTGTTGGCCTGGCGACCATACGAGAAGCGGCGGCGGTTCTCCCAGATGCACCGACACCACCACAGCTTTTCCACCAGAGTCATGGCCGGATCCTTGGCAGTAAGAATCATTACATGGAAGCCAGTCACGAAGTCCTCGGGCTGGACGAAGGACGAAAGCACGCCGCCGCTCAGAGCCACGGTGATCTCACCGGCGCGCCCCACATCGCCGGGCGGCAGAACGCGGGCAGTCACACCGTTGTTGCCTCTGGCGCGCGACACGAAGTTCACGCCGTCAGGGGCATCAACCTGCGTCAGGGAGTTGAGTTCCAGTGATTGTCCGTATCGCAGGTCGAAGATGTCGTCCAGACGCCTCACTCGTCCTCACCCCTCTCAGCGGTGACGCCACGCAGCGAGAACAGCGCGTAGTCCAGCAGAACCTTCTCGAAGTCCTTCTCACTGATCTTGGAGTAGTCGGTCTCCATGTAGGCCTCGGCCACCCACTCGTCATCAGCTGTGACCTGCTGGAGCACGGACTCGCCGGGATACACCTCACGGTTGCGGAAGGTCTCTACCCAGCGATCGCGGATCTGGTCCCACCCATGGTTTCGATCGACGCGGCCGAGGTTCTTTACCTTGATAAAGCCGTCCTCGCGCCAGTAGCCGAACCAGCTCTTGCGATTCGACTTCGCGTGCGGCACCCCCGCCGTGAAGACCATGATGCAAGTGACCACGCTGACGGGGTAGAACACCTCCGGTGGCATCGACATCACTGCCTCGAGGGTGTGCTTCTTCAACAGGTTCCGCTTGTGATCGCTGGGTGCCGTCGCGCACGAGATCGGCACGATGGCGATACCGATCGCGCCCGGCGCCAAGTTGTCGAGCATGTGCTCCACGAAGCGCAGTTCGTGCAGGTCCGCCTTCGATTTTGCGTAGGGAGGATTGACCATCCCGACGGTCGCCTTGTGACTGGCCATGCCCTTCGTAATGGCGGTGTCGAAGCAGGAGCCCTGGTAGAGGTTTGCCTTGCCGTCACCACGCAGGATCATGTTGGAGGCAGCCAGGGCGTACATCGAGGGGTTCTGCTCGACGCCAATCAGATGCTGCTTCTTGATGGCCTCGACCTCGGCTTCTGCGGTGGCCGTCCGCATCGCGTGGTTCATGGCCGAGATCAGGAAGCCGCCGGTGCCGGCGCACGGATCGAGCACGACCGAGTCCTTGTCGACGTTGGCCAAGAGGCTAAACAGCTCGGTGATGTGCTTCGGCGTGAGGACGATGCCCAGGCCCTTGCCGTCGCCGCCCGTGTACTTCAAGAATTCTCCGTAGAAGGCGCCCACCACATCGAAGTCGTGGTAGACGGTGATGAACGGCATGACCTTCTCGGCGAGCATGGTCACGATCTCGTTGAGCAAGCCCTTGGGGAAGCCCTTGGTGGCTTTACTCAGCTCGGGATGCACCTCGATGCCGGAGAACGGCTGCGTCATGTTCGTGATCTTCGCGTTCGGCAGCTTGGCTGAGGTGATCACCTTCTTAATGGAAGCCATCCAGAAACCCGGGAGCTGCGTGGCCGGATAGGCGTCGTAAGTCTTGGCGAACACCTCGTCCTTAAGCGCGATCAACGTTCCGGCGACGGCCAGGGGCTTCTCCTTCTCCTCCAGCTCTGCCTCGTCCCGCATGAACTCGTGCATGTGCTGGGAGAACGTGATCAGATCCTCGGTGCGCTTGGCCTGGACCTTGCGGTCGAAGGACGCAGCTCGGATCAGGTCGTCCATGCTCACCATCGATGTGATGGCGGCCCCCTGGGGCGAGACAAGTTGCTCAGGTTCTGCCTGTCCCTTGGGCATGACGAAGAACGACCACTCGTTGTTCTGGGGAGTGCCGGAGACGGCAATAGCAATGACCGTGTACGTCGGAGACAGGAACCGCGCGTAATGCAACACACCGTCGACCGCGAAGTCCTTAGCTCGGTCCGAGGTCACCGAACGGTGCTTCCTTACATCGGCCTTGCACTCGATGATCACGACCATGTCCGGCGTGGCCGGGGCGGTGATAATGTACTCCGGATAGCCTCCCCCCCCTTGCCTCGCTTGGAAGCCTTCGACAACGCCTTGCGGATAGCAACAACGGTGGACTGTTGCTTCTCGACGATGATGGCCTCCTCGTCGTCGTAGAAGCCCAATGAGCGCAACTGCGCCTCGACCATGTCCTCAGTGATTCGCTCGTTCGCCATTTCCCAGTTGCCTCTCACATCCACTTGTCCAGAATCACTCAATCGCAGACGCTCGCGGCCAGCAGCTGCCGCGACTAGCCCTCAGCCCTCGCCACACCGAGATTGCGCTTGCCACGACGGAACAGCACCCAGCCACCGGCGAGCAGATCATCGCTGGTAATGACGCGCGCCTCGTCATCGACTTTGACGTTGTTGAGGTAGGCACCACCGGAGTTCACCGTCTGGCGCGCCTCGCGACGCGACTTCACCAACCCCGAGGCCACGAGAACATCGACAATCGTCGTCTCGCCCAGTTCCACCGGTTCGGCTGGAGCGGGCAGATCAGCCACGGCGGCACCGAGCGTCTCGGCGTCCAGCGTGCTCAGCTCACCGCGTCCCCACAATGCCTCGGTTGCCGCCAAGACGTTCTCCAAGGCGGACTGACCGTGGACCATCTCGGTGACGTCTGCGGCCAGCACTTTCTGCGCCTCGCGCGCAAACGGACGCTCCGCCACCGCCTGTTCGAGGCGGGCGATCTCGTCGCGGTCGCGGAAAGTAAAGATCTTCAGCAGCCGGATGACGTCGGCATCTTCCGTGCCCAACCAGAACTGGTAGAACGCGTAGGGACTCATCATCTCGGGATTGAGCCAGATGGCGCCGCCTTCGGACTTGCCGAATTTCGTCCCATCGGACTTCGTGATGATCGGCGTCGTCATGCAGTGGGCCTGCGCACCCTCGGTCTTGTGAATGAGCTCCATACCGCCGACGAGGTTGCCCCACTGATCGTTGCCGCCGGTCTCGAGCAGACAGCCGTAGCGGCGGTAGAGCTCGAGAAAGTCGTTGGCCTGGAGGACCTGGTAGGAAAACTCGGTGTAGGAAATACCCTCGGACGACGACAAGCGGCGCGCCACCGCCTCCTTACCCAGCATCGTTCCCATGCGGAAGTGCTTGCCCAAGTCACGCAGGAAGTCGATCGCCGACAGCTGCGAGGTCCAGTCGAGGTTATTGACCATGATGGCGGCGTTATCGCCGTTAAAGTCCAGCAGCTGACCGATCTGGTCGCGCAGCTTGGTGACCCACTGTGCGACGACGTCCTTCGAATGAAGCTGGCGCTCCCCACTCATCCGCGGGTCACCGATGAGCCCCGTGGCCCCGCCCACCAGGGCAATCGGGCGATGGCCGGCGCGCTGAAGATGGCGCATGAGGAGCAGCTGAACGAGGTGACCGTGGTGGAGCGAAGGAGCCGTCGGGTCGAAGCCGCAATAGAACGTCACCGGACCCTGCGCCAGCTGGGCGCGAATAGCGTCGAGATCCGAAGACTGTTCAATGAGGCCGCGCCAGCGCAGCTCCTCAATAATATCGCTCACCACTTCTCCTTTTCGTCATAGCTATGGGCCTGTGGCCCGTCCACACTGTACCAAGCGACCTGCGTGGCCCCGGGATCAGTTCACGCGCTAGCGGGCGCCACACTCCTCATCGGCAAATGCGCGCAGCGGCGTCAATCGCTCCTCCAAAGCGTTGAGTTGACGGGCGACGGCTTCCGGGGCGGTGCCGGACACGCCGTTTCGCGACTGGACGGAGCCTCGACACGTGAGCACCTCGCGCACCTCGGGTGTGAGCGCGGGATCGATGTCGGCGAACTCGGCATCGGAGAGCTCGTCGAGATCAATGCCGCGCGCCTCCGCGCGGGCGACGCAGGCCCCCGCCACCTCGTGGGCCCGACGAAACGCCATGCCCTGGCGCACGAGCCACTCGGCGATATCCGTGGCCAGCGAGAACCCCTGCGGCGCCAGCTCCTCCATTCTCGCGAGGTTGAGGCGCATCGTCTCAACCATGCCCGACACCGCCGGCAACAACACGTCGAGCGTGTCAATCTGATCGAAGACGGGCTCCTTATCTTCTTGCAGGTCGCGATCGTAGGCCAGGGGCAACCCCTTGAGCAGGCTGAGCAGGCTCGTCAGGTCGCCGATGAGCCGCGCGGCCTTCCCGCGCCCCAGCTCGGCGACGTCAGGATTCTTCTTCTGAGGCATGATCGACGAGCCCGTCGCGAACGCATCGTCAAGGGTGACGTAGCCGAATTCCTTGGTGTTCCAGATGATGATCTCTTCGCACAGGCGAGATACATCGACACCGATCTGGGCCGCAATGAACGAAAACTCGGTGACGACATCACGCGCGGCCGTCGCGTCAATCGAATTCGGCGCGCATGAGCTGAATCCCAAGTCCGCCGCGATCGCCTGAGCGTCCATGCCAAGGGTGTTACCCGCCAAAGCCGCCGAGCCGTAGGGCGATTCGTCGGCGCGTCGGTCCCAATCGCACCAACGCTCGATGTCGCGCACGAGCGGCCAGGCGTGAGCCGCGAGGTGGTGGGCAACGAGAACGGGCTGGGCGTGTTGGAGGTGGGTGCGCCCCGGCATGATGGCATCGCCGGCGCCGCGAGCCTGGGTGAGGATGGCATCGATGAGAGCGAGGACGCGATCGGCGAGATGACGGGCCTCGATGCGCAGATACATCCGAATCAGCGTGGCGATCTGGTCGTTGCGCGAACGTCCGGCCCGCAGCTTGCCGCCCAACTCCTCCCCCAGCTCCTCGAGCAGGCCGCGCTCGAGGGCCGTGTGCACATCCTCGTCGCCGGGTTGCGGAGCAAAGTCACCCGAGACAACGCGATCGCGCAGCCGGTCGAGTCCGGCACACAGGCGCTCTCCCTCGTCCTCGCTGAGGATGCCGACGGCGACGAGCTGGCGCGCGTGTGCGCGCGAACCGGCGATGTCGAGTTCCGCGAGGCGAAAGTCAAAATGCGTGGACACGCTCAACGCCGCAAGCGCCTCGGCCGGTTTCCCGCTAAATCGCCCGCCCCACAGGCTCACGGTGCCGCTCATGACGCGTCCGCCTGGGCAAGCCGAGCTTCGCGAGCTGCCGCGAGTTTGACCGGCAGGCCGTAGATGTCGATGAAGCCGCGCGCCGAGGACTGGTCGAAGGTGTCGCCGCTGTCGTAAGTCGCCAGGGAGAAATCGTAGAGACCGGTGTCGCTGCGCCGCCCGGTGACGACCGCGCGTCCGCCGTGGAGGATCATGCGGATCTCGCCATTGACGTGGCGCTGTGTGTCGTCGATAAAGGCGTCGAGGGAGGCCTTGAGCGGCGAGTACCACTGGCCGTCGTAGATGATCTCGCTCCACCGGGTATCGACCTGACGCTTGAATCGGGCCTGCTCGCGCTCCAGGGTGACGCGTTCGAGTTCCGCGTGGGCCTCGAGCAGGGTGACGGCGCCGGGGCACTCGTAGATCTCGCGCGATTTGATGCCGACGAGGCGATCCTCGACGAGGTCGATCCGCCCGATCCCCTGGGCACCCGCTCGCCGATTGAGCTCCTCGATGACGCCGAGCGGGGACAACTCAACGCCGTCGACGGCGACGGGGATGCCGGCCTCGAAGCGGATGGTTACCTCGTCGGGCAGGGGCGGGTAGGTGGGGTCGTCGGTGTAGGTGTAGACGTCCTTGGTGGGGGCGTTCCAGATGTCTTCGAGGTAGCCCGTCTCGACGGCGCGGCCCCACACGTTTTGGTCGATCGAGAAGGGATTGTGTTTCGTCGTCTCGATGGGCAGCTCGTGTTTTTCCGCGTAGTCGATGGCGACGTCACGCGTCAGAGCGAGGTCGCGCACGGGCGACAGGCACGTCATGTCGGGCGCCTGGGAGGTAATGGAGACCTCGAAACGCACCTGGTCGTTCCCCTTGCCCGTGCAGCCGTGGGCGACGGTGTGCGCTCCCGCGTCTCGGGCCACCTGGACGAGGTGCTTGGTGATGACCGGGCGCGACAGGGCCGACACCAACGGGTAGACGCCCTGGTAGCGGGCGTTTGCCTGGAGGGCCCGCATGCAGTACTCGGTGGCGAATTCGTCCCTAGCGTCGGCGACGACCGCGTCAACGGCACCGCAGGCAAGAGCTCGTCGACGGATGACCTCCAGGTCCTCTCCGCCCTGGCCGACGTCGACGGCCACGGCGATGACGTCGCGGCCGGTGCGTTCCTTGATCCAGCCAATGGCGACGGATGTGTCGAGCCCACCGGAGTAGGCCAGGACAACGGGATCTGTAGTCATCTCTTTCTCTTTCCTTCTCAGCACTAGGTGTTAGGCCGAAGTCGTGTCGGTGCGCACGGCGTGGACCGCGTCGCGAATGGCCGCGGGCACGGGCCGCCAGTCGTCTTCCGTGATGATGAGGGGCGGGGCGAGGCGCAGTGTCGCCGGACCTGTCGCGTTGGCGATGATGCCGCCCTCGCGCAGCTTGGTGACGACGGCGGGCGCGTCGGTGGCGATATCGATGCCGATGAGCAGCCCCTCGCCGCGGACCTCGGTAATGAGATCCGGCTCGATGTCGCGAAGTGCGCGACGCAGGTTCTCTCCTTGGATCCGAGCGTTGTCGACGAGGCGGTCACGCTCGATGATCGACAGCGTCGCGTCGACGGCGGCACCGGCCAGCGCGTTGCCGCCGAACGTCGTGCCGTGGGTGCCCGGGGTGAGAATGGCCCCGGCCGGACCGATTCCCACGCAGGCACCGACGGGGAATCCCCCACCGACTGCTTTCGCCAGGGTGACGACGTCGGGCACGATCGGTTTCCCGTCCGCGTCGCGCCAGGCGTGGTGGGCCATCCACCGGCCGGTGCGGCCGATACCGGTTTGAACCTCGTCGGCGACCAGGAGGGCTCCCGTGCGCGTCGTCAGGGCGCGCGCGGCAGCGATGAAGTCCGCGTCGATTGCGCGCACACCCGCCTCACCCTGGATCGGCTCAATGAATATGCCGCCAACGTCGTCTCCCCAGGCGGCTTCGAGTGCGCTCACCGTTGGCTCGATGAACTCGATGCCGGGCATGAGCGGAGCGAAGGGGGCGCGATAGGGCTCCTTCCACGTCAGGGCGAGCGCCCCGGTCGTGCGACCGTGGAAGGCGTGGGTGAGGGCGAGGATTCGCGGCCGCTGCGGGCCAGCGTGTTTGCGGACGATCTTCAGGGCCGTCTCGTTCGCTTCCGTGCCCGAATTCGTGAAAAAGACGCGCGTGCCCTCGGGGGCTTCGCCCGCCGAGAACAGCGCCGCGCTCACGCGCATCGCCGCCCTAATCTGCGGGGGCGTGGCAAAGAAATTCGACGCGTGCATGAGGCGGCCGGCCTGCGCGCTCACGGCCTCGACGAGATCGGGGTGGGCGTACCCCAGGCAATTCGTGGCGATCCCGCCCAGCATGTCGAGGTAGCGATTGCCCTCGACATCCCACACGTAGACGCCGCTGCCGTGGCTGAGCACGAGCTGGGGTGAGCCGAACGTGTTCATCAGCGTCTCGCCGTAACGCTCCCGCCACGTCGCGTCGCTCGCACTACTCATCGCTGTCTCCCTGTGCCCGGTCGTCGGTGACAACCATCGTTCCCACGCCCTTGTTCGTGAAGATTTCCAGCATCATCGAGTGCGGTTGGCGCCCATCGATGATCGTCGCCTGGCGCACGCCGGCGGCCACGGCGTCGATGCAGGCACCGAGCTTCGGGCGCATCCCGGCATCCAGGCTCGGCAGCATGGCGCGCGCGTCGGTGAGGCCGATGCGTTCGATCGGTTGCTTGCACTCGGGCCAGTCGCGGTAGAGGCTGTCGACGTCGGTGAGGACGATGAGCGACTTCGCTCCCACGGCCGCCGCGACGGCCGCCGCCGCCGTGTCTGCATTGACGTTGAGGACGCCGCCGGTGTGATCGGCATTGAGAGCGACGGTCGAGATGATGGGAATGCGGCCCGCGGCGAGCAGGTCCTCGATCGGCGAGGGGTCGACGGCCGAGATCTCGCCGACCTGACCGATGTCGACCTTGCGACCATCCACCTCGGCCATCGTCTTGCGCGCCTGCAACAGCCCGCCGTCTTCGCCCGAGATGCCGACGGCCCAGATCGATTCGCGGTTGATGAGGGAGACGAGTTCGCGCTGCACCGATCCCGTGAGGACCATCCGTACGACGTCCATGACCTCCGGCGTCGTCACCCGCAGCCCCTGGGTGAAGGGAGCGTCGAGGTCGAGCCTCTTGACCATGGCATTGATCTGTGGCCCGCCGCCGTGCACGACGATCGGGTGAACGCCCCACTGGTGGAGGAAGCGAATGTCCTCGGCGAAGGACTCCTGAAGGGCGGGCGATGTCATCGCGTGGCCGCCGTATTTGATGACGATGCGCTGGCCGGAATACATCCGCAGCCAGGGCATGGTCTCGAGCAGCACCGAGGCTTTGACGTGGGCGGGGATATCGATGGTGTTCATGAGGAATATGCGCTGTTCTCTTCGACGTAGTCATGGGTCAGGTCGTTCGTCCACACGGTCGCCGAGGCGCTTCCCGCACCCAGGTCTATCGTGATCGCGACCTCGCGGGCGCTGAGATCGACGAGGTCGCGTGGCTCGCCGACCTCGCCGCCGCGGCAAATCTCGACGCCGTTCATCGACACGCTGACGTCTTCGGGCGCATAGGCGCACACCTCTTCGCTCAGCGTGCCCAGCTCCGAAACGATGCGGCCCCAGTTCGGATCGGCGCCAAAGATCGCGGTCTTGAAGAGGTTCGACCGGGCGACGCAGCGCGCCGCCGCTTCGGCCTGGGACTCGCTGGCCGCGCGGGCCACCGTGATCGCGATGTCGTGGCTCGCTCCCTCGGCGTCGCCGATGAGTTCGCGTCCCAGCCGGGCGCACACCTCGCGCAGCGACTCGGTGAAGTCGTCCGGATCCGGGGTGCGCCCGGACGCCCCCGAGGCCAGCAAAATGACCGTGTCGTTGGTCGACATGCACCCGTCGGAGTCGAGGCGGTTGAACGTCGTGCGGCAGGCCTCGGCCAACGCCGTCTGCGCCACCGCCGCGTCGACGTCGGCGTCAGTCGTGATGACGACGAGCATCGTGGCCAGTCCCGGGGCGAGCATTCCCGCTCCCTTGGCCATGCCGCCGATAGCGTAGCCATCGCCGCTCACGCACGCCTGCTTGGAATGGGTGTCGGTCGTGAGAATGGCCTCAGCCGCGGCGCCGCCGCCCTCAGTGTGCGCGCCGGCCACGGCCTCGCGCACGCCGGGCAGCAGCTGCTCCATCGGCAGCGGTTCGCCGATCATGCCGGTCGAGCACACGAGGACGTCGCCCACCTCCACGCCGGCTGCGGCCGCGACGGTCTGGGCGGTCTCGCGCGCGTCGGCCAGACCGCGTTCGTCCGTGCACGCGTTCGCGCATCCCGAATTGAGGACGACCGCGCGAGCCTGACCGTCGCTCACGTGGTCGCGAGTGAGGTGAACGGGGGCGGCCGCGAAGCGATTCGACGTCAGCTGAGCCGCGGCAACACAGCGCGGTCCCGCGTTGATGACGACGGCGACGTCGAGGCCGCCCGAGGACTTGATGCCCGCGGCGACCCCGTGGGCGGTGAATCCGGCTGCTGCTGTCACACTCACGGTGCAACCCCCTCGATGCTGATGCCGACGTACTCGGGCAGTCCGAGCGCGATGTTGGCGGATTGAACGGCGGCACTGGCCGTGCCCTTGCCCAGGTTGTCGATCGCGCACACGACGACGAGAGTGCCCGCGCGCGAATCGATCGCATAATTGAGCGTGCACCGCCCCGATCCCGTGACGTCGCCGGTTGTCGGCCACGTGCCGCGCGGCAGCACGTCAATGAGGCTTTCCTCGTCGTAACACGCGTAGGCGCGCTCGAGAGCCGCCTCGTCGACGCCCTCGGACAGCGGCGCGACGATCGTCGCGAGGATGCCACGAGAGAAGGGGACGAGGACGGGCGTGAACGTCACGGCGACGTCGTCGGCCCCGGCGATGCGCAGATTCTGGATGATCTCGGGAATGTGGCGGTGCGTGCCGCCCACGGCGTAGGGCTGGGCCGACCCCAACGCGACCGACGCCATGAGGTGAGGCTTCATCGCCTTGCCCGCGCCGGAATAGCCAACGGCCAGCGTCGCGCTCAGGGCGGTGGCGTCAACGAGTCCGGCGGCGACGGCCGGCTGAATGCCGAGGGTGACCGCCGTGACGTTGCAGCCGGGCACAGCAATGCGTCGGGACGTGGCCAGCGTTCGGCGGGCCGCCTGGGCCGCACTCTCGCCGGCGTGGAGGAGTTCGGGCATGCCGTAGTCCCACGCTCCGGCGTGCGGTGAGCCGTAGTAGCGCTCCCACTCCCCCGCGTCCGTCAATCGGTGATCGGCGCCGCAGTCGATGAGGACGCCGGTGCCGCCGGCTTCTTCGATCTGCGCGGTGATCTCGCCCGAGGCACCGTGCGGAAGGGCGAGGAAGACGACGTCCATCTCGGCCAGCTTCGCGGGATCGGCCTCAACGAGGACCCGATCGGCCACCTGGGGCAGATGGGGATGGAACTCCCCGACCCGCCGACCAACCGAGGTGGCCGCGCACATCATCTGGGGGTCGATATCTGGATGAGCAACGAGGTGCCGAAGATCTCTCCACCGGCGTATCCGCTTGCTCCAACTACTGCTGCTCGATAGGTCACCCCATAAACATACGGCGATCGGTATTTTTATACCAAACCGGCTCAGCGGGTGGACGTCAGCGCCGCAGCGATGGAATCGGCCCACTCGCGCTCGGCCGCTTCGTCGCGGAAATCGCCCTCGATCGCGCCGCCGAGCTTGGCAACCGTCCGCTCGCGCCACGACAGTTCCTGCGGATTGAGCTTGCCCTTGAACGTCACGTAATCGCGCGGGCGCGCCGTCAACAGGGCCGGACCCACGCGCGAGGGATCCTCGATGCCGCCGGAGCCGACGCCAGCCATGCCCACGGAAAACGCCCACGCTCGAGCTCTTCGAGGTTGTGCCCGAACCGCGCAAGGAACTCGCGGCGCTGTCCATCCACTGCGTCATATACACCGCTGAGCCAACGACGACGGCGTCGTATTCGCTCACCGAGTGCACCGAGGCCGGCTCGATCTCATCGACGTCGAGGCCGTGCATGCGCAGCTGTTCAGCAATCGTCGCCCCGACCTCGCGGGTGGAGCCGTGCTTTGAGGCAACCGTAACTAGAACCTTCATAACCCCATTATGCGACCTGCCCCACGTGTGCGCAGGCGAGCGGGCCGCCGGAACCCGAAGACTCCAACGGCCCGCCCCTGCGATGAATCTAGGCGCGCAGCTGTCCGCCCGTCGCGCGCGCGACCGCCTTGACGATGCGCTTGCGCACCGCGGCGATCTCGGACGCATCGAGCGTGCGGTCGGCGGCACGCAGGCGCAGCGCGAACGCCAGCGACTTCTTGTCCTCGCCGATCTGGGGGCCACGATAGACGTCGAACAGGCTCACCGATTCGGCCAAGCCCTTCGCCGCGGTGGTGATGATCCCGACGAGTTCGGCCGCCGTGGTGGCCTCGTCGACGACGAACGCCATGTCTTCCTTGACGACCGGGTAGGTCGAGATCGGTGCGATCTGGCGCGCGGGTGCGGCCTGGGCAACCTCAACCAGCGGATCGATGGCGAGCTCGAAGGCCGCACTGCCGCGCGCGAGGCCGTACTCGGCAGCGACGTCGGGATGGAGCTCACCCGCGCGCCCGACGAGGGTGCCGTCCAGGCTCAGCTCGGCGAGGCGACCGGGTGGAATGGGAGGCGATCCTCGCTCGCCCCCTCCGCGTTGGCGACCTCCAGGGTGAGACCGAGGCAGCCCGCTGCGGCCTGAGCCGCCTCGAGCGCGTCGCGCCAGTCTTGGGTGCGCGTCGAAGCCCCATATCCGGCAGGTGACGCCTGCCCCGTGAGCACCCCGGCGATGTGCCAGGGCTGGTCGGGGGTTCCCGCGGCCAGACCGGCGATCTCGTCCGCGCTCGGACGCGATTCCACGCCGGGAATCGCGGCGGCTACCGTCGCGGTGGCGTCGGTGACGCGCCCGATCTCGAACACGGCGATGTCGGCGTTTCCGCGTGCCTGGTTGCGCTCGGCGATGCTCAGCAGCGTATCGAGCACCGAGGTGCGCAAATACGGCTGGTCCTCAGCCAGGGGTTGGCGATGCGCACGGCGCGGCGACGCGCGTCGCTAGCGGCGAAGCCCTGGCGGTCCCAGGCGTCACCGACGAACGGGTAGGACAGCACCTCGACCAGGCCGCGGTGAGCCAGCGTGTTAGCCATATCGCGGCGGGCGGCTCATGAGGCTCAGCCCACGTCCGGCCGGGGCGGTGGGGACAATCGAGGGGATCTTCTCGTACCCATCCAGACGGGCGATCTCCTCGACGTAGTCGGGCATCGTCCGCAGGTCGGGCGCCAACTCGGCGGGGTCACGACGACATCGTCTCCGCGCCGTTCCACCTCGCAGCCGCCGATCGCGCGCAACAGCTCCTCGACGCGCTCGGGTGAGTAGTCGACTCCGACGAGGCGAGTGGGGGCATCGACGGCGAAAGTCACCGGCTCGGGCGCGCTAACCGTCGAAATGTCGGTGACACTGATCGATCGTCTCTGATCTTTCCCCCGCCGTAGCGCACGAGGAGGTTCGCGGCGACCTGCGCCGCGACGCCGGCCAGACGCGGATCGACACCGCGCTCATTGCGCTTGGCCGACTCCGAGGGGATTTTGTGGCGCCGCGACGTACGCGCGATCGAGATCGGGTCGAAGTGCGCCGACTCCAACAGGATCGTTGTCGTCGTCTCGCTGATCTCGGTCTCGGCACCGCCCATGACTCCGGCGAGACCAAGGACGCGCTGCCCGTCCGGGCCATCGGCGATGCACAGGTCCTCGGCATCGAGAACGTGTTCGACGCCGTCGAGCGTGACGTGGCGCTCGCCCGCCTTCGCCCGACGCACGACGAGCGGACCGGCGACCTTATCGGCGTCGTAGGCGTGCAGCGGCTGGCCGAGATCGAGCATGACGTAGTTCGTCACGTCGACGGGCAGGGAAATCGAGCGCATCCGCGCGGCCTCGAGGCGCTTGACCATCCACTCAGGCGTCGCGGCGTGCGGATCGACGCCCTCGATCAGCCGGGTGACGAAGCGATCACAGCCGATGGAACCGCGAATCGGGGCGTCGTCGGCGATGACGACCTCGAAGCCGTCGCCGCTGTCGCCGGCCACGCCGCCCTCGACGTTGTCGGCAAGGCCGGGGTCGGTGAACGTCGCCCCGGTCGAGAGTGCGTATTCGCGCGCGATTCCGCGCATCGAGAAGCAATAGCCGCGATCGGGGGTGATGTTGATCTCGAGGACCTCCTCACCCAGCCCCAACAGGTCGAGGACGGATTCGCCCGGAGCCGGGATCTGGTCGGCGCTGAACTTCTCAGTCAACACGAGGATGCCGTCGTGGGCCTGGCCGAGGCCGAGTTCGCGTTCAGAACAGATCATGCCGTCCGAGATGTGCCCGTAGGTCTTGCGCGCGCTGATAGCGAAGTCGCCGGGGAGCACCGCACCGGGCAGGGAGCACACGACGAGGTCGCCGACCCCAAAGTTGTGGGCACCGCAGATGATGCCGCGGCTTGGCAGCTCCGACGGCTCCTTGCCCTCGCCCGGGGCGTCATTGTGGACACCGACGTCGACGCGGCAGTAGTTGATGATCTTGCCGTTCTTCTGCTTCTCGGGATCGCACGTGAGAACGCGTCCGACGACGAGGGGGCCTCTCACCTGGGCCGGGTGGATCTGTTCTTCCTCAAGGCCGACGCGCACGAGATCGCGGGCCACGTCGGCCGCCTCAGTGCCCTCGGCGACGTCGACGTGCTCGCTCAGCCATTTAAGCGGGACAAAAGCCATGACTACTCCCTTTCCCTTACGCAGTGAACGCGCGCGAGAACCGCACGTCGCCCTCAACGATGTCGTGCATGTCGGCAATTCCGTGGCGCAGCATGAGCGTGCGCTCGATGCCCATGCCGAACGCGAAGCCCTGGTAGACGTCCGGATCGATGCCGCACGCGCGCAAGACGTTGCGGTTCACCATGCCGCACCCGCCCCACTCGATCCAGCCCGGTCCACCCTTCTTCTGCGGGAACCACAGGTCCATTTCGGCGCTGGGCTCGGTGAAGGGAAAGAAGGAGGGACGCAGCCGGGTGCGCGCCTGCGGGCCAAACATCGAGCGCGCGAAGTGATCGAGCGTGCCCTTGAGGTGGGCCATCGTCAGGCCCTTGTCGACGGCCAGCCCCTCGACCTGGTGGAAGACCGGCGTGTGGGTTTGGTCGAGCTCGTCGGAGCGGAAGACCTTGCCCGGGCACGCGATGTAGACGGGAAGGTCGCGCTCGAGCAGGACGTGCGCTTGAACCGGCGACGTGTGGGTGCGCATGACGAGATGCGCGTCGGCCTCGCCGGTACCCACCGATTCCGAGTCGATGTAGAAGGTGTCCTGCATCTGACGCGCCGGGTGGTCCTGATCAAAGTTCAGAGCGTCGAAGTTGAACCACTCGTGCTCGAGTTCGGGCCCTTCGGCGATCTCCCACCCCATCGCCGTGAAGAAGTCGGAGACTTCGTCCATGAGGACGCCCAAGGGGTGACGCGCTCCGCGCGGCAGACGCGGAACCGCCGTCGTGACGTCGAGGGTCTCGGCCGCGATGCGGGCCTCGCGCTCGGCGCGCGCGAGTTCGTCCTCGCGTTCGCCAAACGCGGTGTTGACCCGCGCCCGCGCCGCACCCATCGTCTTGCCGGCCTGCGCGCGATCGGCCGGCGCGACCTCGCGGATGCGGCGATTGGCACCGACGAGCGCCGACTTGTCGCCCAGGTGGTCGATCTTTGCCTGCTTGAGCCCGGCAAGGTCGGACGCATCGCGGAAGGCGGTGATGGCCGCCTCGACGGCCGCCTCCACTCCGGCGTGATCCAACGGGGACAGCGATGTGTCCTCAACGGTCATGGAAACCCAGTCCTTTTCAACGGTCTGTCCCCGCCGCGGCGAGGCTGTTTTGGCTCCAGCCTAACGCGTGCGCCAACCGGGCTTTATCCCCCACCGCGTGCCGGACGCCGCCGAGTCAGCTCCACGAGCGTGAGGGCATAGGGTGGCGCTATGAGCGTTACACCGTCCGATCTTGCTCAACGCGCCCCGCTGGGAGACACCCGCCCCGGGCGCATCTCGCCGACTCGTCCCGTCCCGCCCGACATCGAGCGGCCCGAATACCTGTTCCACTCGGGCCCCGAGGTCGTCACAGCCGACGAGGTCAAGTCGCCCGAGACCATCGAGAAGATCCGCCGCGCGGGCACGCTCGCCGCCGATGCCCTGGCCGCGGTCGGTCGCGCCGTGCGCCCCGGCGTCACGACCGATGAACTCGACGCCATCGGCCACGACTACCTCGTCTCGCACGGCGCCTACCCGTCGTGCCTGGGCTACATGGGCTTCCCCAAGTCGCTGTGCACCTCGATCAACGAGGTCATCTGCCACGGCATCCCCGACGATCGCCCGCTGGCCGAGGGTGACATCGTCAACGTCGACATCACGGCCTACCTGGATGGCGTTCACGGCGACACGTGCGCGATGTTTGCCGTCGGCGAGATCGATCCGGAATCGGCCCAGCTCATCGACGTCACCCGTAAGGCGCTCGAGCGCGGCATTCGCGCCGTGCGTCCCGGTCGCCCGCTCAACGTCATCGGCCGCGTCATCTCGGCCTATGCCAAGCGGTTCTCGTACGGGGTCGTGCGCGATTTCACCGGCCACGGCGTCGGCGAGGCCTTCCACTCGGGGCTCATCGTGCCCCACTACGACACCCCGAGCGCCGACACGATCTTCACCGAGGGAATGGTCTTCACCATCGAGCCGATGCTCACGCTGGGTGGGATCGCATGGAACCAGTGGGACGACGGCTGGACGGTCGTCACCGCGGACCGCTCGCGCACGGCACAATTTGAGCACACCATCGTCGTAACGGCTGAAGGTGCCGAGATTCTTACGCTACCCTCGAGCCACAGCGTCGTATCAGACAACTAGCGAAGGAGCTTCCAATGCGCACCGCACTGGGAATCGATGTCGGCGGATCGGGCGTCAAGGGCGCCCTCGTTGATCTGGATAAGGGCGAGTTCGTCACCGAGCGCTTCCGCATCGAAACGCCGCAACCGGCGACTCCCGAGGCCGTCGCCGACGTCATCGGTCGCATCGTCGAGCACTTCGGCGTTGGCGACGACGCGCCGATCGGGGTGTGCTTCCCGGCTCCCCTGCCCGACGGCGTCGCCCCCTACATCGCCAATCTCGATCAGGCGTGGGCCGGCCTCAACGTCGCCGAGTTCATCGGCGAGCGCATCGGGCGCAGCGTCAGTGCGCTCAACGACGCCGACGCCGCCGGTCTGGCCGAGATGCGCCACGGTGTCGGGAAGACCCGCTCGAAGGGCGTCGTCTTGTTCACGACGCTGGGGACCGGCATCGGTTCGGCCCTCTTCATCGACGGGCGACTGGTGCCCAACACCGAGCTGGGACACTTGGAGATCGACGGCCACGATGCCGAATCGCGCGCGGCCGCGTCGGTGCGCAAGGCCAAGGATCTGTCGTGGCCGAAGTACATCAAGCGGTTGCAGCGCTACTACGAGGTCGTCGTCAACCTGTTTTCGCCGAGCCTCATCGTCGTCGGCGGTGGGATCTCGCGTAAGCACGACAAGTTCCTGCCCCACCTCAAGCTGCGCTGCGAGATCGTTCCTGCCGAGCTGCGCAACACCGCAGGCATCGTCGGCGCGGCCACCTTCGCCGCGGAGCAGAGCGAAAAGTAGAGGGAACGAGTCGGCCTGTAAGCCGGGTTCTGTCACCGCGTGCGCGGTGGACGGTCATCCCTCTACGACCGCCATTGCTGGAGGCCTGTAGCAACCTACCCGCGCCCGTCGGGCGGACAACCCTGGACGCTGCTTGGTCTTGCTCCCGGTGGGGTTTACCGTGCCACCCCAGTCACCTGGGGTGCGGTGGGCTCTTACCCCGCCTTTTCACCCTTACCCGAATGGGCGGTTTGTTTTCTGTGGCACTGTCCCGCGGGTCACCCCGGGTGGCCGTTAGCCACCACCGTGTCCTGTGGAGCCCGGACTTTCCTCGGCGGGGGCCTGCCCCGACGCGACCGTCCGGCCGACTCGTTCCGTGGGCGATCCTACTAGACTTTCCCTATGCTCATCGTCCTGCCCCCGTCAGCGGGCAAAACGCCGGGTCGCGGGCCCGCCCTCGACCTTGACGCCCTCGCCTATCCCCAGCTGGGTGAGCTGCGTCGACGCATCGTCACCGCCGTCGCCGATGCCGCTGCAAGACCCGATGCCCTGGACGTCTTCGGGGTCTCGCACCGCCTGGCCGATGAGGTGCGGCGATGATGACTCTGCCGAGTGCTCCAACCGGCTGCGCGGGCCACGTCATGAGTGGCGTCCTCTATCAGGCCGCCGGCTACGCGCAGGCCACGGTGGAGGACCTGCGCGCGCTGGACGAGGCCGTTCTCATCGTGTCCGATCTCTTCGGTTTTGTCCGCCTGTCGGATCCCATCCCCGCCTATCGCGCCTCGATGAGCACCCGGCTGGGATCGCTGGGCACGCTCGGCACCGCGTGGCGCACGCCGCTGCGCGACATCGTCTGTGCCGAGCCAGACGACCTCTTCGTGTCGTGTTGTTCAACGCCCTATCAGGCCGCCTGGGCGCCGACGGCGAAGGCGTGCGAGCGTGCGGGCCTGCGCATCCTCAGTGTGCGTCCCGTGGTCTCGACGCCCGAAGGGCTGGTCTCGATCTCGCACTGGGCGAAGCACTATCGCGGTCGCGTCGCGGCCATCCTCGGTCCGCGCGCTCGCGACCTCAACACTGCCGACGCGGTGGCTGAGACGATCGTCTCGGCAGGTGAGGCCGATATGATAGACGCGTTCATCGAGGGGTCCGGCCCGCTGGCCACGCTCACCCTCGTCATCGCTCACGAGTCCTAGTCGAGGAGTTCCGTGTCTGCCGCTTCCGGCTCGCAACCCACGCCCGGTCAGGTCCGTCGCCGCCTCATCGATCAATTGCCGTTTCGCCCCGCATGCACCCGCCTAGCCGTGCGCACGGCCGTGGCGATGTTGCTCGCCCAGGCGATATGTGGTGCGGCGTTGGCGCTCGGTGTCTCGGCCGGAAACGTTCGCCAACCGTTCCTCGAGCCCAGCGTCGCGACGTGGCGCGGGCTGTGCCAGGGCTTCAGCTCGGTCATGGGTGGCGGATTGTTCGGGCAGGGCCATGCGAGCACCGGCATCTTTGCGTGGGGCACGCTCGCCACCTGCGCGATCGGCTATGCCGTTGCCCTGCGCAGCCTGCGGCGCCAGCGGCTGCCGATGCTGCGCGACGTCGCGTCTACCCCGCTCCTGTGCGCAGCGATCGTCGCCGTCGTCAACGTCGTGGTGGCGCTCATCGGCGGGGCCGGATCGTTTGGCCCCTCAGGGTCACGAGCGTTTTTTATCAGTGCGATCTTTGCCGTCCTCGCCACGGCCGGCGCCTTTGTTCGAGCGAGCGCGGACTACGACACCTTCATGTGGCGCCACGTTCACAGGTTCCTGCGCGGGACGCGTCCCGCGCTCATCGCAGCGGCCTGGTTCTTCGGGGCGGGATCGCTCGTGACGGTCATTCTCGTGGCCATCGCTATCGCCTGCGGCCATCTGCCGCTGACGATAAGTGCGGCATCGGCGACGTCACTGGGACTGGCCGGGGCAAATCTCATCGCGGCTGTGCCGGTGACGTGGCTGGGCGGGGCCGTGACGATCGGCGGTGCGCCCATGGACCCGACGTCCGTTCACGCCGTCTCCCTCTATTCGTCGCTAGGGCTGGGCTACACGATCGCCGCGCTGGTTCTCGCCCTCGTCGTCTCGGCCGCGGCCTCGATTGCCCTGGTGATGGCGCGTCAGCGCCGCGCGAAGATCCGCCACATCCTCGCGACATTCGTTATCTGGCTGCTCATCGCGTCGTTCTTCCAGGCGCTCAGCTCGCTGCGTTGGGACGGCGAGTGGTCCCTCCACGTCCACCAATTCCTGCTGACGCGCGCGATCGTGTGGACGGTCATCGTCGAGCTGTTTGCCCGCTATGTCGCCCCGCTGCTCATCGCGTGGCTGCCGCCGCTGCGTCGACGCGCCGGTCACCTGCTCGACGAGCTAGCTCCAGAGCTGACGCACCCGGCGTCCGCCGACGACGTCGAGGTTGAGGTCATCGACGTCACATCGGCGTCTACTCGGTCGGCATCCGAACGAGAATGACGTCGTATTCCTCGGACTGAATGACGTCATCGGGGGCGGCAGCGCGCAGCTGCTCGGCCTCGGCGGGCGACAGGGCAATCGGCATGCCCTCGACCCGCTGACCATACACGGCGACAGCGCCGATCCCGCCGGTGAGCTCACGCACGGAGTCGTAGAGGGCGACGAGGTCCGCGTCGACGCCCTCGAGCGTCGTCGCCCGATTGGCTTCGAGGTGGCGCAGCTCGCTGTCGCAGCGCTCGACCTCGACCCCGGCGTCATCGCGCAGAGACTGCGCACGAGTACGCAGCTCCTCAAGCGTCGATGCCAGCTCGTTCGCCCGGGCCTCGTGGGATTCTTGCTGCTCGAGTAGCGCCAGCTGCTGCTCTTCGAGTTCGTCGATGCGTCGGGTGATGTGGGCGATCTCGTCTTCGAGTCCGGCGAGCTCGCGAGACGACGTCTCGGAACTATCGAGCCGGCCACGCTGAACGTCGAGGCGACGACGGACCTGAGACAGGTCGGTCTCGACGCGAGTGACCTCGCGCTGACAATCGGAGGCGGCGGTGGCGGCCTGGACGCGCTCGCGCGTGATCTCCTTGGCGCGCGCCGCGAGTTCGGCCAGCTGGGCCTCACCCTGGGCCTGGGCACGCTGGTGACGCACCTTCGTGATCTCACGGTCAATCTGTTGAACCTTGAGCAGAACGCGCTGGTCATCCACGGGGGCCTTCATCACTGTTCCTCCTTCGTCGACAGATGTCCGTGCCACGGTTCCGTCACACGGGTGGACGCGCACACGTCCAGGTTGAGGCCGCGTTCGCGAGCCGCTTCGCTAATTCTCTTCGCAGCCATCGCCACCCACGGCGACTCCGTCGCGTAGTGGCTGCCGATGACGAGCGCGGGTCCGCCGTCCTCGAGGTGCTCCGACGCCGGGTGGTGGCGCATGTCGGCTGTGACATAGGCGTCGACACCGGCCTCGCACACGTCGCCCAGCAGCGAGTCGCCGGCTCCCGGGGACACGGCAACGCGGCGCACGGCAGCATCCGGGTCACCGCTCCACGTCACGCCCGCCGGTCGACGGCAGCACCCGGGCGACTCGGGCGGCGAACTCGGCGAGCGAGCACGGCTCACGCAGCTCGCCGACGCGCCCGATCCCGACGCTCACATCGTCGTCGTTGGCAACGAGGGGAACCCGATTCTCGCTCATCCCCACCATGTCGGAGAGGATGTCGGCGACCCCGCCTGTCTGAGCGTCGGCATTCGTGTGTGCGTTCATGAGGGCGCAGCCGGAGCGGATGAGCTGATGGACGAGACGCCCCTTCGCCTGGGTCGTCGCCACCGAGTGCGTCGGGCGCAAATACAGCGGGTGATGGGTGAGGACGAAGTTCGCCCCGATGCTCCGGGCCTCCTCACCGATGGCACACACGGGATCGAGGGCGACGAGCACCCGCTCGACGCGGTCGTCCGGGTCACCGACGATCAACCCGACGCTGTCCCACGGCTCGGCCAGCTGGGGTGGATAGAGGTCGTCAATGAGCGCGACGACGTCGCCCACGCGGGCGCGCGCATACGTGGATGTCATGGCCTTACCCTACCTGGGCACCGGTTGCGGGGACGACGGTGGGCTTGGCCGGACTCGAACCGACGACATCTGCGGTGTAAACGCAGCGCTCTACCAACTGAGCTACAAGCCCCATCCCCCGCTAGCGCTTGGCTTTCGAGACGATGCGCGTGCCCGCCCACTGCGGCGCGACGACATCGGTCGAGGTCGCGTGCAGGCCGGCGGTGTGGGCCGCCTGCTCAATAGTACGGGTATCGACGTGGTGGGGCATTCCCGCTTTCGGAGTGAGAACCCAAATGACGCCACCGTCGTCCAGGTTGGCCATGGCATCCATAAACAGGTCGGCCAGATCGTCGCTATCGCCGTCATCGCCGCGCCACCACACGAGCGCGCCATCGGACAGCGACGTGTAGTCCTCATCTTCGAGATCTTCGCCTGTGTCATCCATCACGGCCTGGCGGAGGGGCTCATCGACGTCGCTATCCCACCCGAATTCCTGGATGATTTGGCCCGCGCCAAAACCCAGCGACTTGGCGGGCGCGGAGGTGTGTTGCCTTTCTTCGCTCTCAACCACGTCCCCAACCTACCCGAGGAAGTCGACACGGCGAAAGTGACGCGCTATCCACGTTTTGCCGCCGCGCTCTGTCGACATCATCTGGCACTTCGTGGGAAGATTAGGGCGATTAAAGGTGACCTTAAGCCCAGGACACACGCAATCTTGTGGTGTATGCACCGCCGTTACCTACAAGGAGATGGACTACATCGTGAGTGAAGACCCGAAGGATCACAAGCTCGTTAACGGCCTCGTCCAGACCGGTCCCGACACCGACCCCGAGGAGACTCAGGACTGGTTGGATTCGTTGCACCAGCTCATTGACGAGCGTGGGCGCGACCGCGCCAGCCACGTTCTCGTCTCCATGCTGGATGCCGCGGGTCGCTCTAACGTGGCGGTTCCGACCAACCTCACGACGCCGTACACGAACACCATTTCGGCCGAACACGAACCGCACTTCCCCGGCGACGAGGCCATGGAACGTCAGTACCGGCGTTGGATTCGGTGGAACGCGGCCGTCCAGGTGACGCGCGCCCAACGCGAGGGCGTCAAGGTCGGCGGGCACATCTCGTCCTACGCGTCGGTGTCGACGCTGTACGAGGTGGGCTTCAACCACTTCTTCAAGGGCAAGTCGCACCCCTCGGGCGGCGACCACATCTTCTTCCAGGGACACGCCTCGCCGGGCATCTACGCCCGCGCCTTCCTCGAGGGGCGCCTGAGCGAAGAGGACATGGACGGCTTCCGCCAGGAGGTCTCGACCGAGCACGGTCTGCCCTCCTACCCCCACCCGCGCCGCATGCCCGAGTTCTGGGAATACCCCACCGTGTCGATGGGTCTGGGCCCCGCCGAGGCCATCTATCAGGCGTGGTTTGACAAGTACCTTCACCTGCGCGGCATCACCGACACATCTGGTCAACACACGTGGGCGTTCCTCGGTGACGGCGAAATGGACGAGCCCGAGTCGCGCGGCATGCTTCAGCTCGCGGCCTCGCAAAAGCTCGACAACCTCACGTTCGTCGTCAACTGCAACCTCCAGCGCCTTGACGGCCCCGTTCGCGGGAACGGCCAGATCATTCAGGAGCTCGAGGCCTTCTTCCGCGGCGCCGGCTGGAACGTCATCAAGGTCATTTGGGGTCGCGGCTGGGACAAGCTGCTGGCCCAGGACCACGATCACGCGCTGGCGAATCTCATGGGCGACACCCTCGACGGCGACTACCAGACCTTTAAGGCCAACGATGGGGCGTACGTGCGCGAGCACTTCTTCGGTCGCGACCCGCGCACGGCCAAGATGGTCGAGGACTGGAGCGACGACGAGATCTGGAACCTGCGCCGCGGTGGCCACGACTACCGCAAGGTCTACGCCGCCTACAAGGCCGCGACCGAGCACAAGGGCCGCCCGACCGTCATCCTCGCCCACACGATCAAGGGCTACATGCTGGGCACGCACTTCGCCGGGCGCAACGCGACCCACCAGATGAAGAAGCTCACGCTGGAAGACCTCAAGGGCCTGCGCGACGTGTTGCAGATCCCCATTTCGGACGAGCAGCTGGAAGCCAACCCGAAGATGCCGCCCTACTACCGCCCCGACGATTCGGATCCGGCGATGCGTTACCTCATGGAGAAGCGCACCCAGCTCGGCGGCTTCTTGCCCTCGCGTCCGAAGGAGCACGACCGCGCGCTGACGCTGCCCGGTGACAAGACGTATAGGGCGCTGGCCAAGGGCTCGGGCAAGCAGAAGGTCGCGACGACGATGGCGCTCGTTCGCCAGCTCAAGGACCTGCTGCGCGACAAGGAGATCGGTCACCGCATCGTCCCGATCGTTCCCGACGAGGCGCGCACGTTCGGCATGGACGCCATGTTCCCGTCGAACAAGATCTTCAACACTCAGGGCATGAACTACACGGCCGTCGACCACGACCTCATGCTCCACTACACCGAGTCCGAGAAGGGCCAGCTGCTGCACACCGGCATCAACGAGGCCGGTTCGGCCGCCGCATTGCAGGTGGCGGGGACGTCGTACATGACGCACAACGAGCCGATGATCCCCTTCTACTTCTTCTACTCGATGTTCGGTTTCCAGCGCACGGGCGATCAGTTCTGGGCGGCTGGCGACCAGCTGGCGCGCGGCTTCGTCATCGGCGCGACGGCAGGGCGCACGACGCTGACGGGCGAGGGCCTCCAGCACGCCGACGGCCACTCCCCGATCATCGCGGCGACGAACGACGCCTTCGTCCAGTACGACCCGGCCTACGGCTACGAGATCCGCCACATCGTGCGCGACGGCTTGCAGCGCATGTACGGCGAGCCCGATGGGCGCGACCGCGACGTCATGTACTACCTGACGGTCTACAACGAGCCGATCGTTCAGCCGGCAGAGCCCGAGGACGTCGATGTCGAGGGCATCCTCAAGGGCATGCACTGCATCGCCAAGCCTCGCGGCGAAGAGGGCCGCCCCGTCGCCCAGCTGCTTGCGTCGGGCGTGGCCGTGCCGTGGGCGCTGGAGGCGCGCGAGCTGCTGTGGAACGACTGGGGTATCGACGCCCAGGTGTGGTCGTGACGTCGTGGCACGAGTTGCGTCGCGACGGCCTGGCCGCGGACCGCAAGAACCTGCTGAACTCCGAGGAGGGCTACCACACCTCCTTCGTCCAGGATCGCCTGGCCGGCCTCGAGGGTCCGTTCATCGCGACGTCTGACTACGACCACCTGGTTCCCGACATGATCCGCCAGTGGATCCCCGGCTACTACCTGACGCTGGGGGCCGACGGGTTCGGATTCTCCGACACCCGCGCGGCCGCGCGTCGTCACTTCCTCATCGACTCGCACTCGATGGTGGTCAAGACGCTGCAAGCGCTGGCCGATATGGGACGCATCGATCGGTCCTACATCGCCAAGGCCGTCGAGAAGTACGACCTGACGAACCCGAACGCGGGCACGTCGGGCGAGAACTAGTCGACACATGGTGGGGCGGGTGCGCGCCCGCCCCACCGGGAGACATTGAGGCGGTGGACTCCGTTGGGGGTCCACCGCCTCGGTCGTATGCGCGAGCGTTGTGCCTACCGCGTCAGGGCATCGGCGAGGTCGCCAAGCGTGACCGCTGCGTCGACGTCGGCGTCGATCGCGCGGGTCTTCAGCCGGTGCTCACACGCGGTGATGACGCAGTAGCGCAGCAGCGTGTCCATGTCGAGGTCCTCGACGAGGCGCAGCGACCGGGTGAGTTCGCCGGTGCTCGACGTGCAGTGCTCGGTGACCGCCTCGCACAGGGCCTCCCACGCCGGCGCGTCGTCGACCTCGCGCGCAGATTCGCCGCTTCCCGCCTCGCTCATCTGGCTATCGGTCAGCGCGGCGAGCTTCGCCAACTGCTCGGGATCGAGCGCCATCAGCCGACCTTGTGGAGCCAGCGCACGGGTGCGCCCGTGCCGGCGTAGCGGAACGTCTCGAGTTCCTCGTCCCACGCGGCGCCAACCGCGAGGGCGAGGATCTGGTGGATCTCGTCGATGTCGTCGCTCTCCAGTGCGGCGCGCACGCGTTCCTCGGGAATGACGACGTTGCCGAGCACGTCGGTTTGGGCGTGGAAGATCCCGAGGTCGGGCGTCGACGACCATCGGCCGCCGTCCGTTTGTGCCGTGGCGTCTTCCGTAACCTCGTAGCGCAGGTGTTCCCATCCGCGCAGGGCAGAGGCCAGACGCGCGCCCGACCCCGTGGGGCCCACCCACGACAGCTCCGAGCGGAAGGTCTCGGCCTGGGCGGGCTGGGGTGTCCACTCCATCGTCAGGCGCTGGTCAAGGACGGTTTGGGCTGCCCACTCGATGTGAGGGCACAGGGCGCGCGGGCATGAGTGCACGAAAAGGACACCGCGGGTGTAGTCCCTGCTCATCAGTCGCTCCCATCTGTTGAGGATCGTCTTCCCCTACGTCCTCGTGGGCGCTGCGAACACAACGGTGTACGGCAAGTTTAGCGCGGACGCGCGTGACAGGCTAGGCAGCATATCCCACCGGTGGCACCCATGCTCGATAGTTACCATCACCACATGCCGTTCCGCCATACCCTGTACTCAGCTGTAGTAACCTGACCTTAATCGTTCAGCCCGCTACGACTCTCGGGTCGCAGACGGGCTGGATTTCTATCGACGTCGAGGAAGTGAGCACGTGGGCAGTGTCAAGCAGCCGACGTCACTCGCACAACAACTCGAGATCCTAAAATCCCGAGGCATGCTCATCGATGAACCCCTTGCTCGACAATGGCTCTCGAGCGTCTCCTATTACCGGCTCTCCGGTTACTGGTACACATACCGCATCCTCCCGACTCCACATGACCGACGGCAACCGAAGCGTCTCGATGAATTCATCCCAGGAACGACCTTCTCTGAGGTGGCCGCTCTCTACGAGTTCGATCGCAAGTTACGAACCTACATCCATGACGGAATGGAGCGCATCGAGGTAGCCATGCGAACTCGTATTGGTGAGCTCCTCGTCGCCAAGGGAGCGCTAGCCTATAGGGACTCATCACTTTTTCGTGACGACTTTGACCATAAGTCATGGCTCCTCACGGCTCATCGCAGAGTTGAACGTGCCCGCAAACGTAACCAAGCCATCGCTCACTACGCGGCCCACTACGACGACTACCCCTTCTGGGTACTTGCAGACGTCCTCGACTTCTCCGACATCTCGCGGCTCTACGACGGCTTGCACATTGACGACCAGCGTTCCATCTCTACAAGCTACGGATTTATCGTTGACCCCACGCGTTTGACTGCGAAGCAGAAGCGCAGGTACTACCGTCGAGATCCCCTGGCAGGTTGGCTGGAACAACTCACCGTGCTTCGAAACACCTGTGCGCATCACGGACGCGTGTGGAACAGACATCTGACACCAGCCTCCTGCAACGCGTTCAGCACGATAGAAGACCTCTCGTCATTACCACGCCACCAAAGCGATCAACTCTACGGAGCCCTGCTCGTGATGGCCTTTATGCTCAACACAATTTCCCCAGGAACGTCCTGGCATCACAAACTCCGTCAACTCATCAATACTGAATTCTTGCAGTTGCCGGGTCGCAACCCCGAAGAGATGGGATTTCCCTCAGACTGGCAGCAACTCCCAGTCTGGAGAAACGCCTCCAGTTAATCCCTTATCTCAAAGGGACATCCGCACCCAACGGCGTTACGGTTCGGAGGCTCCCCTGGCGTCGAACCGAGTTTCCGTCTATGCTGCCTGCGACTGGAGTCCCGGACAAGCGGAGTCTCCGCGACGGTTGCCGCCTGCTCGCTGGCTCAACTGTGCGTGCTGGCTCGGTGCACTCCTCCTCCTCGTCTTCCTGAGGCGCCCGTATCCCCGCTACGTGCCGATTGTCGTGCACTTACAGGGCATTGCTGACCGGGTTGGCGAAAGCTTTCAGGTCTTCCCACGAATCCGCGCGTGCGGTGTCCTGCTCGTAGGCGATGAGATAGCCCCAGTGCTGCCCGGCGTAGGCGTCCTCGGCAACTAGACGACGCACCAATGCTTCGGCGGCTTTGCGCTTGGCCTGCACTTTGGCGTCGTCGACGTGGACGGAGTTGACTTCGGCGCTTTCTCGATCCTCTGCCCGGAGTTTCTTGCCTAGGGCGGCGATGATCTCTTTGCGCAGCAGCACGTCCCCGGCAGAGGTGACCCGGCGAGCCGCATGTTCGGCGTCCCAGTCGAAAAACACGGCATCAACACCGAACTACGTCAGAAAGGCAAGATCGCCACGCTGGCCTGCGATTACAACAGCTCCGTCGGAGTATTGAAAGCCATGGGCGCCCTGCGCATGGGGCTGGCCGGACACGAACTGAACCCCAACATGGACGCCTGGCGGACCACGAACCCCAACATCGTGCAGCTCTGGGCCGACGTCGAGCAGGCCGCGATCGATGCCATCAGCACCCGCCAAGCGATCCGGCTACGCAACCTCGTCTTCAGCGTCGAGTCCGGAATTCTCTTCATCGAACTGCCCTCGGGCAGACGGCTCGCCTACGTGAAGCCCCAGCTGGGTGAGAACAGGTGGGGCGGCGCGTCCATCACCTACAGCGGTGTCACTACCGGACGAAAATGGGGCCGGCTGGAAATCTACGGCGGGAAACTCGTCGAAAACATCGTCCAAGCCACAGCCCGCGACCTCCCCGCCCACGCCATGACACTCGTCGCAGACGCCGGGCACCAGATTGTCATGCACGTCCACGACGAAATCGTCATCGATGAATCCCCTAGCCTCTGGCTTCACCGTCGCCGACGCCTGCGCCTTCATGGCCGCCTCACCCGACTGGGCAGACGGACTGCCGCTGGATGCCAACGGGTACAAATGCTCGTACTACCGCAAGGACTGATTCTCTACTTCCTGATGGATCGTCTTGGTCATAATGATTTCGACTTCAAACCCTGCGAAGGTCACTCGCTGACAAAGACCTGCCCATTCTCCGGGATGCCTTCAAGTACCCGGTTCGTTGCCTTCCGTGTAGTAAATCGTTCGTCGAAACTAGTGGTCAACTCGGCGTCGGGCCACTGGAACGGCACGCCCGCAGCAGCTGATGGATTCGCTCTATCCATCAGCTGGAAGTGCAAGTGTGGCTCACTCGTATTTCCCGTATTCCCCACGGAGGCGATTACCGTGCCTGCTTCTACTTGTTCACCGAGTTGTACGTTGAGGGATCCTTCTTTGAGGTGCGCATACACGGCGAAGGAACCGTCCCCGTGGTCGATGGTGATGTGGTTGCCGAGCACGAAGCGTGAACCGCCAAGCTCGCGGCATATTGCCTCGATCGTCATCATGTAGATGATTCCTGACCACGTGGATCGTGCTGCATGGTCGCGGAGTCTGGACTCGAGTGACACGACGACGCCGTTTTGGCGCACACCACGTCTGCTCCGAAGCTTAGATAGTCGGATGGCTGGGCTTGTCGAAGTCCCCACCCGAGTTTCACAGGCGGCTCATTCTCGCGAGCCTGAACCAGGTCAATGGCGAAGGCTTGCCCGAGGGATCTCACGCTGTGGCTGGGTACGCGAGTGCCAGGACTATTCAGTGCCACCCAACGTCCGCGAACCGGTATGCCGACTGATCGTGGCCTCTCACCGTCCGCGCGGGGAGACGGAAATAAGTTCACGACTAAGAGGACAAGCACAAACGGGGACATGTGAACAGGGAACGCAAGGGCAATCACAAGCCCCACGACGAACAGTCGGAAGAACCACGTCTTGTGCGATGCAATGAATCTCATCGGTGTTCACCTGCCAGAATCGCCACGAGGAGCGGCACCCGTCGCGGTGCGGGTATTTGATGCGCGCCGCCCGCCTTGGTCGTGAGCCATCCGGCTGCAGTGAGTGCGCGCAGGTGGTGGTAGACCTGCCCAACCGAGCCGACGCCGTCCAACTCAGCGAGTTCCTTAGCCGTGCTTCGCCCGCGAATAACCGCTTGGAGAATGCGAAGGCGCACTGGATGGGCTAAGGCCGACAGGCATTCGGCTGCTTGTGACCAGTCCGATTCGAGAAGGTCATCGACGTCTGCATCCTGCTGCCAGGAGGCTGCAGCGCCCTCTGGGGCAACGACGTTGCCCACTATCATGACCGCACCAGAGCCCTGGGATCGTGCTTTTAACCACTCCAACGCCCATATGTTGTCGTCATGATTCTGAGCCAGCGCGCCCACTCGAACCTGGGGTGGTTCTTCTATGCGGTCAGATTCTAGCTTTTCCACACGCCGAGCCAAGGCGTCAATTTTTGCAGACAAGCTCTCCAACGGGTCAACCATGCACCTAGGTTACCAATATTGCGGATTTCCGTAAAATCGAACTGGAGCGAGTGTGGCCGCTGCTGCAACGACGGACCGTTACGCTGGCGGTCACCTCGAGACATTGATACTCCGGGATGACGAACTCAAAATCGCCGCTGGTGAGCAACTTGCCAACGCTGATCTCTGCCGCGTGCGGGTCTCGCAGCAGCGCGGATCAGAGGGGTCAACCCAGGTGTAACCGTACTTGTCCGTCTCGGTGGGGAATGAGAGCCTTGTCCGTGTCTTACCAGGTGAGCTGGAGGCGTTGCGCGGTCATCTCGTCGGTCTCATCCTTCGTGTCAGTGCGAACGTCCTCGGAGACATCCGCGATGGCGCCGTCATGCAGGCGGCCGACGCTCAGCAGGGCTGTCGCTTCGGATCGTAGCACCTCGAGGGAGCTCATCGCGGAGGTTTACCGCACGATCCTTGGCTGGCCTTCTGCTTCCCGAGACTATCCCCGCGCCCGCTATTGTGGTGTTCATGCTTAAGCCGCTACAGGTAGGCGACGAATGCCGCGTCGACGGTTTCCTTGCTCACAGCGGCTGGGAGGCACACCTTACCGATGGCTTTGAACCGCCCGAGTTTCCGGCAGCCGTCCCGCATATCGTCGCCGTTGGTTCCCCTACCCTGTGGGAAGACGTCGTTCCCGGGCTCCGCTACACTGTGCTCGGAACCTGGGACGGGCAGGTCGTCAGGGCACGAGAGTGCCACGAGGCCCCCACCCACGACCTGTTTACGGTGCCACCGGCCAACGTTGTCGAGGCAACCGCACCGGATACCTCGCAGCAGGACTGGGATCTTCCGCGCTTGGTTACCTGCGCGGGCAGCTTCACACGGCAGACAGACGACGCACTCATCTCTCATACGACGCTCACTCGGTGGACGCCTGAGGCCGAGGCCATCCTCGATCGCGACGACGTCGCGGTCGCTGTTCTCTGCGGCCATCCCGACGATCCGTTTCCCTCCACATATCCGCCCTACGATCCCTATGCGGAGGCGACACCCCAACGCGAGCTTGCCGTGGGTGACGCCGCGCTTGCCTGTGGTTTCCTCGTGACCTCCGGAACCGATACGTGGGTCACCGGGCACTGGGCCGATCCGCCGACAACCGGGATCCGGCTTGCCTCGCCCTGGCACCGTTTCCAGAATCTCTCCCCCACGTGTCCCCGTGCCCTCTACGGCACCTGGGCGAGAGACCACCTGGCCGACGACGGGCAAGCCCTCATCCCGACCTACCAGGACTACCGCTATCGCGACCGCACCACCCTGGTCCCGCGCTACCGGGCCGGGGTCGAGGATCACGATCCGGCCCGGCCCCTCGCGGTTCTCGTCGGGTATCCCACCGACAGGTTCGTGTGGCACCGCAACACGCCGCCGCTCTAGCCCTCACGGACCGGGTCGAACTCCGAAGCCCTACAGGCCTTGCTTGCGCAGCTCGGCCATCGCCTTCTTGCGGTACTTCTTGCTCAACCGATCCAGGTAGAGGTGGCCGTCGAGGTGGTCGCACTCGTGCTGAATGCAGCGCCCCATGAGCTCCTCGCCCTCAACGATCTTCTTCTTGCCGTCCAGGTCGATGCCCTCGGCGCGCGCGTACCACCCGCGCTCAGTCGGGAAAAACAGTCCCGGCACGCTCAGGCACCCCTCGTCGCCGTCCTGATACTCGTCCTCGCTGACCTCGACGAGAACGGGGTTGAGGATGTAGTCGATCTCGCCATCAATGTTCCACGAAAACGCCCGCAGACTGACTCCGATCTGGTTGGCAGCCAGTCCTGCACGCCCCCCTCGTCGTCAACGGTCTCGAGCAGATCCTCCACCAGCTGCTTGACGGCGGCGTCGATCTCGGTGATCGGTTCACACGCCGTGCGCAGGACCGGGTCGCCAATGATGCGAATGTCGCGATAAGCCACGGTTCACTCCCCCACGTATCCGGCCACGAGCTCGACCACGTCACCGACGGCGACGTCCTGCTTGTCGCCACTGCGGCGACCGCGCACTTCGACCAGCCCGTCGGCCAGCCCACGGCCAACGACGATCGCATACGGCATCCCCAGCAGCTCGGCATCGGCAAACTTCACCCCCCGATACTTTCTTGCGGTCATCGAACAGGACATCAACGCCGCGCTCGGACAGCTCCTCGGCGATGGCTCGGGCCGCGTTCAGCCCCTCCTCGGACTTGCCCATCGAGGCAACGTAGACGTGGAACGGCGCGATGTTGACGGGCCATGCCAGCCCCTTGTCGTCATGATTGGCCTCGGCGAGAGCCGCCATGACGCGCGAGACCCCGATGCCGTAGGAGCCCATCGTGACGACCTGGCTCTTGCCATTCTGGTCGAGCACCTTCAGGTCGAGGGCCTTCGCGTACTTGCGGCCCAGCTGGAAGATGTGGCCGATCTCGATGCCGCGTGCCGTGCGCAGCGGACCCGAGCCGTCGGGGGCCGGGTCACCGTCGACGATCTCGGCGGCTTCAATCGTCCCGTCGACGCGGAAGTCGCGCCCGGCGACGAGGTGGTAGAGGTGATGCCCTTCCTTGCCGGCGCCGGCAATCCACTCGGTGCCCTCGACGACGCGCGGGTCCACGAGCGAGCGCGGCGAGCCGCTGATCGTGCCGTCCTCACCGACGACGCGATCGGGGTGGTCGGGGCCCGCGCACGTCGGCCCTGTGAAGCCGGGAACGATCGACGGATAGGCCTTGAGGTCCTCTTCGGTCGCCATCTCGACCTCGAGTCCGAGCGAGGCCTCCAAGCGCTTCATGTCGACGTCGCGATCGCCGGGGACGCCGACGAGGATGACCTCGCGGTGCCCGTCGGGGTGGATCGCCGCGACCATGAACGCCTTCAGCGTGTCCGCCGCCGTCCACTCACGCCCGTCCTCACGCGGGAAGTTCGCGTTTGAGTACTCGACGAGCGAGGCGATCGTATGCGCATCAGGCGTGTAGCGCATCTCGGCGGCCGGGATGTCGTCGTACGGCTTGGTCTCGGGCGCAACCGTCGTCACCGCCTCGGCATTGGCCGCATATCCGCCATCGGAGACGACGAACGTGTCCTCGCCGATGTCGCACGGGAACAGGAATTCCTCACTGCGCGAGCCGCCCATCGCCCCGGACATCGCCTGGCAGATGACGAAGGGCAGCCCCAGCCGGCTGAAGATCTTCTGGTAGGCCTGCCGTTGCAGCTCGTAGGAGCGATCCAGCCCCTCGTCGTCGACGTCGAACGAGTAGGCGTCCTTCATGCAGAACTCGCGGCCGCGGATGATCCCGGCGCGCGGGCGCGCTTCGTCGCGGTACTTCGTCTGAATCTGATAGAGCATGCTCGGCAGATCCTTGTACGAGGAGTACAGGTCCTTGACCAGGAGCGTGAACATCTCCTCGTGCGTGGGCGCGAGCAGGTAGTCGTTGTCACGGCGATCCTTCAGGCGGAACAGGTTATCGCCGTATTCCTCCCAACGGTTCGTCGCCTGGTAGGGCTCCGCTGGCAGCAGCGCGGGGAACTCCACCTCGTCGCAGCCGATCGCGTCCATCTCCTCGCGCACGACCTGGGCGACCTTGCGCAGCGTGCGCAGCCCCAGCGGCATCCACGTGTAGATCCCCGGAGCAGCTCGGCGAACGTAGCCGGCGCGAACCAGGAGCTTGTGGCTGGCGACCTCGGCGTCGGCCGGGTCCTCGCGCAGCGTCCGGACAAAATATGTCGACATCGTCTTCAGCACGGTGTCCACTCTAATGCAGAACGCGCGCGAGGCCGGGCGCGGACCGTTTACTTGGCGCCGGGGGCAAACGCCTGAACGTCTGGCGAGCCGGTGCCCTCCTCCAGGCCCATGCGTTCGGCGAGTGCGTGGGCTTCCTCGATGAGGGTGGGCACGATGTCGTCTTCGGGAACGGTCTTGATGACCTTGCCCTTGATGAAGATCTGGCCCTTGCCGTTGCCCGAGGCCACGCCGAGATCGGCCTCGCGCGCCTCGCCGGGGCCGTTGACGACGCAACCCATGACGGCGACGCGCAACGGCACGGTGATGGCGTCTTTGAGGGCGTCCGTCACCGAGTTCGCCAGCGTATAGACGTCCACCTGGGCGCGCCCGCAGCTGGGGCACGAGACGATCTCGAGGGTCTTCTCGCGCAGGCCCAGCGACTGCAAGATCGCGATGCCGACCTTGACCTCCTCGACCGGATCGGCCGAGAGCGACACGCGGATCGTGTCGCCAATCCCCTGGCGCAGCAGCGCGCCGAAGGCCGTCGCCGACTTGATCGTGCCCTGGAAGGCCGGACCGGCCTCGGTCACGCCGAGGTGCAGCGGCCAATCCCCGCGTTCGGCCAGCAACTCGTAGGCACGAATCATGACGACGGGGTCGTGGTGCTTCACCGAGATCTTAAAGTCGTGGAAATCGTGTTCCTCGAACAGCGAGGCCTCCCACACGGCCGACTCGGCCAGGGCCTCGGGCGTCGCCTTGCCGTACTTCTTCAGCAGGCGCGGGTCCAGCGAGCCGGCGTTGACACCGATGCGTAGCGACGTTTCGTGGTCTTTCGCCGCCTTGACGATGTCGGCGATCTGGTCGTCGAACTTGCGGATGTTGCCGGGATTGACGCGCACGGCCGCGCAACCGGCCTCGATGGCCTTGAAGACGTAACGCGGCTGAAAGTGGATATCGGCGATGACGGGAATCGTGGACTTGCGCGCGATCGGGGCCAAAGCCTCGGCGTCGTCGGCACTGGGGCACGCGACGCGGACGATGTCGCAGCCCGCCGCCGTCAGTTCCGCGATCTGTTGAAGGGTGGCGCCGATGTCGGTCGTCTTCGTCGTGCACATCGATTGAACGGAAATCGGCGCGTCGCCCCCGACCCACAGGTCGCCTACGCGAATTTTGCGGGTGCGCCGGCGGGCGAACGGCGCGGTCTTGACGTCGGGCATCCCCAGATCAACAGAGTCACTCACGGTCCCAGTATGGCGCAGAACCGGCCGACGTGGCGATTTCTAGCCCAGGTGTACGGGATTGACGATGTCGGCGGCAACGAGGACGAGCGTCATCACGATGAGCAGACCCCATACGACCATGACGAGCGGCATCATGCGGGCGGTGTCGACGGCACCGGGATCGGAAACACCACGCACCCGCGCCCAGCCGCGGCGCAGGCCTTCATAGAGAGCTCCGACGATGTGACCGCCGTCAAGGGGCAACAGCGGAATGAGGTTGAACACGAACAGCGCCATGTTCAGCGACCCCATAAGCGACAGCAGCGAGGCTGCACGGTCGCCCAGCGTGATCGCGGCGCCCGGCGCCGACGTGATTTCGCCCGACACCCGAGCCACGCCGACGACGCTCATGACCGAGGCCCGGTCGCGCTCGTGCCCCGTCACGAGATCGCGCACGGTCCCCCACACCTGTTGAGGCAGGCGGACGACGACTGCCGCCGTGCCCCAGAATGTCTGAGACACCGCCGACGAGATCTCCCCAACGCCGCCGCGGTGACGTGCCAACTCAGACGTCACGCCGACGACCGGCGCGCCATCGACGAGGCGTGGCGTCACGGTGACCTCGAGCTGCGTGCCGTCACGCTCGATGACGACGCGCGACGTCGTCTCACCACTGGCGGCGATTTGCTCGCGCACGTCGTCCCACGTACGCGTGGGGTGCCCAGCCCACGCAATGACGCGGTCCCCGGGGCGCAGACCAGCCGCGTGGGCAGGCCCGGTGAGTTCGGCCTCCGGGCACGTCGTCGCCTCGGTGAGGCACGGCGCAACCCGCGCGAGCGTCGTCGTCGGCTGCTGGTAGCCGATCCCGCCGATGGCGACGCCCAAGCAGATGACCGATAAGACGAGGTTGACGACGGGACCACCGAACATGACGATGGCCTTTCGCCACCACGCGAGTTCTGTGAAGGCGACCCCGGGCGTACGCGACTGCTCAAGCTCCTCGAGGGCACTAAGACGCGCGTCCTGAGCCATCGTCGGCTTGAGGGCCTCGATCTCGGCCGCGTCGAGGGCGTCTGCCTCGGCCTGGGTGTAGCGTTTACCGGTCGAGTCCTTATAGACGACGGTGCCCGGGCTGGCCTTTCGGTACATGCCCAAAATCGTGACGAAACCGCCGAGCAGAATCGCTTTGATGCCGTATTCGGTGCCGCGGTACGTGCGCGACCACAGCGTCGGCCCGAAGCCGACCATGTAGCGCGAGACGCGCGCGCCGAAATGCTTGGCCGGGAGCAGGTGACCGAGTTCGTGCAGGGCGACCGAGACGATCAGCCCGACAATCATGACGACGATGCCAAGCGCGTACGACATGGATCAGCCTCGGCCTTTCACGACCTCGCCGGCCCGCAGGCGCGCCCACTCTTGGACGGCCTCGATGTCGTCGAGGCTCGGCTCGGCGATGCCGTCGTGGGCCGCCGTGATCTCGCCGAGGGTATCGACGATCGCCAGGTAGGGCAGCTTGCCAGCAAGGAAGGCGTCGACGAGGACCTCGTTAGCGGCGTTGAAGACGGCCGGGTGAGTTGCCGAGGCAGCGACACAGCCACGCGCGATCTCGATCGCCGGGAATGTGTCGGCGTCAATCGGCTCGAACTCCCACAACTGAGCGTGGGTGAAGTCCAGGGGCGTAGAGACGGTGTCGAGGCGGCGCGGCCACGTCAGCCCTAGCGCGATCGGCAGCTTCATATCGGGCGGACTCGCCTGGGCGATCGTCGCGCCGTCTCGCCACGTCACGGCCGAATGGACGATCGACTGGGGATGACACACCGGCTGAACCTGATCGGGAGCGACGTCGAAGAGGAGCACGGCCTCGATGAGTTCGAGGGCCTTGTTGACGAGCGTCGAGGAGTTGATCGTCACGACCGGTCCCATCGACCACGTCGGATGATTGAGCGCCTGCTCGGGAGTCACAGCGGCCAGGTCGGAACGGGACTTACCGCGGAACGGCCCTCCGGAGGCAGTGAGGATGATCTGGGCCAGCTCCGACTCCCCCGTCGTCGCCGTCGCACACATGCCGCGGTTGTGGATCCCGCTGGCGAGCGCCTGGGCGATCGCCGAATGCTCGGAGTCGACGGGAACGACCTGGGCGGGACGCTGTTGGGCGCGGGTGACGAGGGAACCGCCGGCGACAAGCGACTCCTTGTTAGCCAGGGCGAGGGTGGCACCCGATTTCAGCGCGGCGAGCGTCGCACGCAGCCCGACGGCCCCCGTAATGCCGTTGAGCACGCACGCATCCGGGAAGCTCCCGCACGCCTCGACGACGCCGTCGGCACCCGCGAGAACCTGGGTGGCGACCCCGGCGTCCGCCAATGTGTCACTGACCCGCCGAGCAGCCGCCTCGTCGGCAACCGCCGCCGCATCTGGGCGATAACGGACAATCTGGGCGACAAAGCTGTCGACCGAGCCACCGCCGCAGGCAAGACCGCGCACGCGGAAGTGGCCGGGGTGGTCATCGATGACCTGGAGCGCCTGGGTTCCGATCGAGCCGGTCGAGCCGGCGATGACGACGTCGCGCATCATTCGACGGCGGTCAGCACTTCGATCGCCCGCGCGAGGAAGGCGTCGACAACGCCCTCGTCGTAGGCATCTTTACCGCGCGCAGACGAGAAGGTCTGGTAGCGGACCTCGTCGGCCGTCATCTCGCCACCGTCTTCAAAGAATGTCGACAGCCGATCGAGGAAGTCGTCGACCTCGCTAATGCGGTAGCCGCGACCGTTGGCCTGACGGAATCGCTTACCGCGGGGGCGGATCAGGCGCCCGTACAGCGTCGTCGCGCGATCGGCGACCATGGCCAACCAGTCGTTTTGTCCCTTGGCGGCGACGTTCTCGGCACGCTCTTGACGCACAAAGGCCGTCTCGAGGCGATCGAGCGCGAGATCGACCTCCTGGGTCACGTATCCGCCGCGCACCTGATGGAACGCGGCACGGCGGACGTCGGCGGCGCGAAGGGGTTCGGCCCCGGGTTCGCGCTCGTAGGCGGCACGCGCCGCCTGAAAGAACTCGTCCACCTCGGCCGGGTCATACCCGCGCGTAAACCGCCCCGCTGACGAGAACGACCGAGTCGCGCTCATGCACGTGCCTCCTTCTTCCGCTGATTCGCCACAGCCGTGGCCAGCTGGCCACACGCCCCGTCGATGTCGGAGCCGCGCGTGTCGCGTATCGTCGTCGTGATTCCCTCGCCCCTCAGCGTATCGACAAATTCGTTTTGCGCCCGTGACGAACTCGCCGTCCAGATCGATCCGGGCGTGGGATTGAGCGGGATGGGATTGACGTGCGCCCAGCCGCGCCCGCGCTCGTTGAGCTTGTCGGCGAGGAGTTTCGCGCGCCACGCGTGATCGTTCATATCGCGAATGAGGGCGTACTCGATGGACACGCGCCGGCCCGTCGCCTCGAAATAGGCGCGCGCGGCGTCGAGGAGTTCGTCAACCTTCCACCGCGAATTGATGGGAATGAGGTCGTCGCGCAGCTGATCGTCGGGGGCATGCAGCGACACGGCGAGTCGAACGGGCAGTCCTTCGCGCGAGAGCTTGGTGATCGCCGGGACGAGGCCCACGGTCGACACCGTGATCGAGCGTGCCGACATGCCGAAGCCTTCGGGACACGGTGCCGTGAATCGGCGGATCGCCGTCATGATGGCCTTGTAGTTGGCCATCGGTTCGCCCATGCCCATGAAGACGATGTTGCTCAACCGCGTCGGTCCGCCACCGACCTCGCCGTCGCGACACCTCGCGTGGGCATCGCGGACCTGCTCGACGATTTCCGCCGCCGAGAGGTTACGCGTCAACCCCATCTGACCGGTCGCACAAAACGGGCACGCCATCCCGCACCCGGCCTGAGAGGACACACACAGCGTCGTGCGCTCGGGATAGCGCATGAGGACGGACTCGACGCGGGCACCGTCGAAGAGCGACCACAGGGTCTTCAGCGTCATTCCCCGATCGGCCTGCTGGGTGAGCACCTCCGTCGTCAGCTTCGGCAGCAGTTGGCGTACCTGATCGCGCTGGGATGGCGCGATGTCACTCATCGCGTCGACGTCGGTGAGGAAATGATCGAAGTAGTGGCGCGACACCTGGTCAGCGCGAAACGGCTTGAGGCCGAGCTCGCCCGCCCACTCCTTGCGCTCCGACAGATCCAGGTCAGCGAGGTGACGCGGCGGTTTACCCCGCCGGGCCGGGGCAAAGGACAGCCGCGGTTTCGCGTCGGGATGCGTCGCGCCCTCGGGGGGCTGGTCGGTGGGCAAGACCTGTTTCGCCATGGCTCACCACCCTAGTGCCAGCGAGAACACCATGTAGTACGCGGGCACCGTCATGACGAGGGAGTCGAGGCGATCCATGATGCCGCCGTGACCGGGCAGCAGCGTCCCCATGTCTTTCAGCCCCATGTCGCGCTTGATGAGGGACTCGCCAAGATCGCCGATCGTCGCCAGCATGGGCGAGACAATGCCGAGGCAGACGCCGACCCACAGGGGGCCGCCGAGCAGATGCATTCCCGCCGCAACGACGAGAACCGACATGACGAGGGAGCCGAGGAAGCCCTCCCACGACTTCGACGGCGACACGCTGGGGGCCATCGGATGACGCCCGAGCAGCACCCCGGCGACGTAGCCGCCGATGTCGTTGCTGATTGTGCCGAGGATAAAGAGGATGATCGGCCACGGTCCCCCGCGGACCTCCATGAGGACGACGAACGCCGCTTGCAGGGGCAGATAGGTCGCCGCGAACGCGGTGACGAGGACATCGCGCAGCGCGCGCAATCCCCCGCCGTCCATGAGCCGCCAAAACACCGAGGCAAGGATGGTGAGGAACAAGGCGACGAGCATCGCCTCGCACCCGAGCTGCCACGCACACACGAGGATGCCGAGCGCACCGACCCACAGTGGGGGCAGCGCAAACCGCGATGTCGGCGCGCGCGCACGCGCCCGCGAATTCCCACAGGGCCAGCGCGATAACGACGGCGACGAAACCGACAAAGAACGGTTGAGGCAGGAAGACGAAAATTGCGGCGATGCACCCGAGAGCGACGCCGATCGCGATCGCCCACGGCAGGTTGCGCCCCGCCCGGCCCGTTGCCGGCGGGGGCACCTTGTTTTGTGTTGGCGGCGGCGAGACGAGCCTGCTGGCCCGCTCGCTCAACCGCCCGGTATGAGTAGGCACGATCGCCTTAGATCTCCATGAGCTCGCGCTCTTTGGCCTCAAGGATGTCGTCGATCTGCTCGACGTGGCGGCGCGTGGCCGCGTCGACGTCTTTCTCGGCGCGCTCGACCTCGTCCTCGCCCGCGTCGCCGTCCTTCTTGATGCGACCGAGCTCGTCCATGGCCTTCCGACGAATACCGCGCACCGAGATGCGGCCCTCCTCGGCCTTCTGACCGGCCATCTTGACGTAGTCGCGGCGGCGTTCCTCGGTCAGCGCCGGTAGCGTCACGCGGATGACGTTGCCGTCGTCGGTGGGGTTGACGCCGAGATCGGATTCCTGAATGGCGCGGATGATGTCGGAGGTCGCCGAGCGGTCGAACGGCGAGATGAGAACGGTGCGAGCCTCGGGGATCGTGATCGAGGCGAGCTGCTGGAGCGGCGTCGGCGCGCCGTAATAGTCAACGTTGATTCCGGTGAACAGGGCCGGGTTGGCGCGGCCGGTGCGAATCGCGGCGAATTCCTCGCGGCAGTGCTCAACGGCCTTGTCCATCTTCTGCGTGGTCTCTTCCAAGACGAGGTCGATCACGACTCACTCCTTCGTTGTTGTGGTCACCAATGTTCCGATTGTCTCACCCATGAGGGCCGCCGTGACGTTACCGGCACCACTCATGCCAAACACACGCATGGGCAAGTTGTTATCCATCGCCAAGCTAAACGCCGTCGAGTCGACGACCTTGAGCCCACGGGCCAACGCGTCGGCGTAGGTCAGGCGGTCGTAACGCGTGGCGTCGGGATTTGTCTTCGGGTCGGCGCTGTAGACGCCGTCGACGCCGTTCTTGCCGACGAGCAGCTCGTCGCAGTGGGTCTCGAGGGCGCGCTGGGCGGAGACGGTGTCCGTGGAGAAGAACGGCAAGCCCGCCCCGGCACCGAAGACGACGACGCGTCCCTTTTCCATGTGGCGAATGGCCTTCAGCGGGATGTAGGGCTCGGCAACCTGCCCCATCTCGATCGCCGTTTGGACCCGCGCCGTCAGACCGGCCTGCTCGAGCAGGTCTTGCAGCGCGAGGCAGTTCATGACGGTGCCGAGCATGCCCATATAATCGGCGCGTGCCCGGTCGAGACCGGCCTGTTCGAGCTCGGCGCCACGGAAGAAGTTGCCACCGCCGACGACGACGGCAACCTGGATCCCTTCGGTAACGGCTCCGGCGATTTGGCGCGCGACGTCGCCGATGACGTCCAGGTCGAGACCGACAGCCCCACCACCGAACACTTCACCCGAGAGTTTGAGCATGACGCGCCTGGGGCGCGCGGGTGCTGAGGTCATGTGAGCTCCTTGTCTCGTGGCACAATCTCCGGGGTCACTATACCGGCCATAAAGGTGGCCCCGGGCTCGACACCCGGGGCCACCCTCGTTCGGCTTAGGCGCCGACGTGGAAACGGGCGAAGCCCGTGACCTTACCGCCGGTCGACTTCATGAACGCGCCCACCGTCATCGACGGGTCGCGGGCGAAGTCCTGATCGACGAGGCAGATCTCCTTGTAGAACGCGCCCAGGCGACCCTCGACGATACGCGAGATAATCTTCTCGGGCTTGCCCTCGGAGCGGGTGAGCTCCTCGAGGGTATCGCGTTCCTTGGCGACGACGTCGGCGGGGACCTCATCGCGATCGAGGTACTGCGGCTGGTACGCGGCGATGTGCATCGCGACGTCCTGCGCACCCTCAGCGCCGGCCTTGTCGGTGGCGACGAGGACACCGGCCTGAGCCGGCAGGTCCTTGTTCGAGTAGTGCAGGTACTTCGTGACGGCTTCGCCGCTGATGCGCGCGATGCGGTTGACGACGATCTTCTCGCCCACCAGGGCGGCCATCTCGTCGGCAGCTTCCTTGACCGTCTTGCCCTCGGGCGTCGTGGCGGCCATCAGCTCGTCGAGCGTCGAGGCCTCGGACGAGACCGCGGCGGCCAGAACCGAGTCGGCGAAGGCGACGAACTTCTCGTTCTTCGCCACGAAGTCGGTCTCGGAGTTGACCTCGACGAGAACGCCGACCTGGCCGGCGTCGGTATCGGTGATGTCGGCGGCCACGAGACCCGCGGCGGCCGAACGGTCCTCACGCTTGGCCAGCGACTTCTGGCCGGCAAGACGGATAATCTTGATGGCTTCGTCGCGATCGCCACCGGCCTCATCCAGGGCCTTCTTGACGTCCATCATGCCCGCGCCGGTGAGCTCGCGCAGCTCCTTGATGTCCTTGGTCGTGTAGTTAGCCATATGCTTCTTCTTCCTTCGCGCGTGCGAACTTAGGCCTGCTCGCCCTCGGCCGCCTTTTCGGCGGGGGCGTCCTCGGTCGGTGCCTGAGCGTCGTTACCGGCAAGCAGCTCGCGCTCCCAGTCGGCCAGCGGGGCATCCTCTGTGGCGCCGGTGGAGCCAGCCTTGTCGGCCTTCTTCTGGGTGCGGGCGATGAGGCCGTCGGCGCAGGCATCGGCGATGATGCGGGTCAGCAGCTCGACCGAGCGGATGGCGTCGTCGTTGCCCGGGATCGCGTAGTCGACCTGCTCGGGATCGCAGTTCGTGTCGAGAATGGCGATGACGGGGATGTTGAGCTTGCGCGCCTCAGCGACGGCAAGCTGTTCCTTCGTCGTGTCGACAACCCACACGGCCGAGGGCACCTTGGCCATGTCGCGGATACCGCCGAGGGTGCGCTCGAGCTTGTCCTTCTCGCGGCGCATCATGAGCAGTTCCTTCTTGGTGTGGCCCGAGCCGGCCACGTCGTCGAAGTCGATCTGCTCGAGTTCCTTCAGGCGCTGCAGGCGCTTGGCGACGGTGTTGAAGTTCGTGAGCATGCCGCCCAGCCAGCGGTGGGAGACGTAGGGCATGCCGACGCGCTGAGCCTGGGTCTCGACGACGTCCTGGGCCTGCTTCTTCGTGCCGACGAACAGCACCGAGCCGCCGCGCAGAACGGTCTGCTTGACGAAGTCGTAGGCGCGATCGATCCCCTCGAGCGACTGCTGCAGGTCGATGATGTAGATACCGTTGCGATCCGTGAGGATGTACGGCTTCATCTTCGGGTTCCAGCGGCGAGTCTGGTGGCCAAAGTGCACACCGTTGCTCAGCAGCTGCGACATGGTGACGACTGCCATGAGTGTCCTTTCCGCGTATATACGCGCGGGGCTTCCCCCGATATTTCGGTTATCTATCTGTCCTGGTGCGGCGATAGTGAACACCCCGAAGGGACCGTTGCTCACTACCCCATGCGCGATGGTGACCGCACGCGAAGTCACCGGGTGCCCCCGGTGCTCGCCCTAGCATAACCGATGGGGCGATCCAGGAGGAATCGGCAGGTCGGGTGTCCCCACGAGGCGATCACGTCCGCCGGCTGTGGGGCCGGTGGCATGTTCGGGACGGAGCACCGAGCAGGCCCGGACACTGGGCGCATGTCTGGCTACCGCATGCTCAGCTCCATCCTCGGCGCATCGCTGGCCCTGGGAGCCTCGGTGCTCTCGCCGGCGGCCGCCCCGCTGCCGCTGCCACCCGCGAGCGCGCCCGTGGCCGAAGCATCCGTGTCGACGTCTGGCCGGCTGGCACCCACCCAGCGATGGCTGTGGCCGAGTGGTCACCCCGTCGCCGTCGTTCGCGGGTTTGCCCCGCCGGCGAAGCGGTGGCTGGCGGGGCATCGCGGCGTCGATCTGGCGATTCCACCCGGGACGACGCTGTATGCGCCCGCGGACGGCACGATCGCCCACGCCGGCGAGGTCGCCGGCACGAGCGTCGTCTCCATCGACCATGCCGACGGCGTGCGCTCCACTTTTCAACCCGTGCGTCCCCTCGTCAGTGCGGGCGATGTTGTGCGTCGCGGAGCGCCCATCGGCACCCTGCTGTCCGGTCACGATGCCGATGCCCTGCACCTGGGCGCGCGACGCGGACGGGATACCTATCTCAATCCCCTGCGCCTGCTCATGGGACCGATCGTCCTCAAACCGTGGGAGAACTAGGCCCTGGGGTGAGCCTGCGCAAAAACAGCGTGGAGCCGGGAGGCATCGACGTGCGTGTAGCGCTGGGTCGTCGTCAACGCCGAGTGGCCAAGCAGCTCTTGAACGACCCGCAGGTCGGCGCCGGCCGAGACCATGTGGGTCGCCATGGAATGACGCAACCCGTGCGGGGCGATATCTGGCACCCCGGCGCGCGCGGCGAGGCGATGGAGGTTTTCGCGCACGACCTTCGACGTCAGCGCGCCCCCGCGAATGCCGAGAAAAATCGTGTCGGGCGAGGTTGGCCGCGCCAGCTCGGGGCGTCCACGCGCAACCCACCGCTCAAGGGCGTCGGCACTCACGGGACCATAGGGAACAACGCGTTCCTTTGCCCCCTTGCCGAATACGCGGGCCGTGCGCGCCGAGGTGTCCAGTCCCGACAGTGGCAGCGCCGTCAGCTCCGAGACCCGCATCCCCGAGTCGTAGAGGAGGGTGAAGCACGCGGCGTCACGCATGGCCACCGGATCGCCCTCGCGTGCCTCCTCTTCGGCGCGATCGAGGAGCTGGCGGGCTTCGTCGATCGTGAGGACGCGCGGTAGCGGAGCCTCGACGCGAGGATTTCGCAGGCGAGCCGTGAAAACGCGCTCGCAGTAGCCGTGCTCGGCAGCCCACTGGGCAAACGTTCGCAAAGACGCCATCTTTCGCGCGAGCGAGGCCGGGGCGGCCCCCTGACGAGCGAGGTCGGCAAGCCAGGCGCGCGCGTGGTCGATGCTCAGGTAGCGGTCCAGATCGTCTTCGCCGGCACCGCGCAAAAAAGCTTCGATGTCGCCGCGGTAGGCACGCCTGGTATGCGCGGAGAGTCCCCGCACGGACGCCAGGTAGGCGTGGAACTGATCGATGAGGAGCACCGGTTGAGTCATCGTGTGTGTCAGTGTAGTAGCCATCTTCTAGTCCTTAGGGGTCGGGACGCGCCGATACATGCTGCCCTCGCGCGCAATGCGTCCGGCAAGCTCGAGATGGGCAAGCGCGACCATGACGTCGCTGGCGGAGAGCCCCGCGGCGCGCACGATTGCGCTGACCGATGCCGCGCTCGCCACCGGCATGGCATCCAGCGTGCGAGCGGCATGGGCATCGAGTCCGTCGAGCAAGCCCCGGCGTTTGGGCAGACGGGCCGGGCGGGTGGCTCCCAGGGGACGAATCATCTCGGAGGCGTCACGCCCCGACGTGATGAGCTGGGCGCCCTCGCGCAGCAGGGTGTGGCACCCGTGCGACATGACGGAATCGATGGGACCGGGCACGGCCCCCACGTGGCGGCCAAGCTCGCGCACGTGGGCCGCCGTATTCAGCGCGCCTGACCGGGCGGACGCCTCGACGACGACGGTTCCCGCGCTGAGCGCCGCGATGAGCCAGTTGCGATCGAGGAAGCGCCATCGTGCGGGCCGCGAACGCGGCGGGTAGGCGGAAATAGCGACGCCCGAGGCGATGAGTCCGTCGAAGAGGGAGGCGTTGTGTGCGGGGTACCACCGGTCGAGGCCGCCGGCGAACACCGAGGCGACGGCTACGTCGTAGGCCAGTGCCGTTCGCAACGCCGCGGTGTCGATGCCGTAGGCACCGCCCGAGATGATGCCGTGGCCAGCGCGCGCGGCTTCCGCGGTGATCGCGTGGGTGGCGTTGATGCCGTAGCGCGTGGGGGCACGGGCACCGACGAGGGCCAGGGTGTCCTCGCCGAGGTCGCGCAACCGTTGGCGCTGCCCGCGCACCCACAGGCCCCACGGCGCGTCGGCACAGTCGGTGAGAATCTCGGGCCACTCGGGGTCGCCGGGGACGATGTAGGCCCCGCCGAGCCGGATGATGTGATCGAGATCGGCTTCGGGGGTGGCATCGCCCACCCGCGGAAGCCAGCGTTCACGGGCTTGGGTGATGACCCGTCGCGCCGGTTGGGCAAGGTCGCCGTGAAGGAGTTCAGCGGGGTCGGCACCGTCGCTGAGCCACTGCCATGCCGGGGCAGGGCCGAGGACACCGATGAGGGCGCAGGCGGCCGCGTCGGTTGGTTCGGCGACGCGGCTCCAGGCAGCCGCCGCCAATCGATCCGTGTCCGTGGGGATCGTCGTGGTCGCGGTCGTCTCGTCATGCGCACTCATCGCGGTTCTCCGTCGTTCTCAAGGTGTAGGCGCTCGAGAGGTGGGCGGCCTCTATTCGCGCGGATCCGGCCAGGTCGGCCAGCGTCAGCGCGACGCGCAGGAGTCGGTGGATTCCCCGCAGCGACAGCCGTCCCTCGGCGAGGATGGCGTGAATGAGGCGACGCTCCCCTGCCGCCAGGAGGTCGCAGCTGCGGAAGTAGTCGCCGGGGCAGCGCGCGTTGGTTGACCACGCGTGATCGCGCCAGCGGTGGCGGGCGCGGTCTCGGGCCGCGGCGACCCGGTCGGCGACTATGGCCGAGGATTCGGGCCGAGTCGTCGCCGTCAACTCGGCGGCTCCTGGACGGTCGACCAGGCAGGTGATGTCGATGCGGTCCATGAGGGGGCCGGAGAGACGCTGGAGGTAGCGGAGTTTGCGGTAGGGCGTGCACACGCACCGCCCCGATCCTGTGGCCGCTCCGCACGGGCACGGGTTGGCGGCCATGACGAGCTGGAACCGCGCGGGGTAGCTGGTCTGGGCGTGGGCGCGATGTAGATGGATCGTGCCCGTCTCGAGCGGTTGGCGAAGGGCATCGAGGACGCTGGGCGCGAATTCCGGGGCCTCATCGAGGAAGAGCACGCCGGCGTGGGCCATGGAGATTGCTCCGGGTGAGGCGATTCCTGAGCCGCCGCCGACGATTGCCGCCATCGTCGCCGAATGGTGCGGGGCGACCCACGGCGGGCGACGCATGAGCGCGTCGACGCTGCCCAGGGTCCCGGCGACCGAGTGGATTGAGGTCGCGGCGATGGCATCGTCGTCATCGAGATCGGGCAGGATCGTCGGCAGGCGCTCGGCGAGCATGGTCTTTCCCGTGCCGGGTTCACCGAGGAAAAACACGTGATGCCCGCCGGCCGCGGCGACCTCGAGGCCGAGCTTGGCGTGAACCTGGCCCTGGACGTCGGCGAGGTCGAGGCGACGCGGCTCGGGGGCGTTGCGCGCCGGAGAAGTGAGGACCTGGGCGCGTGGAGCATGCACGGCGTCGGGGATGTCGTAGAGGCCGGCGAGATCGGCCACGTCGTCGACACCGATGACGGCGACGCCGCCAACGAGCTTCGCCTCGGCCACGCACGCACGAGGCACGACGACCTCGCGGATGCCGTGGTCGCGGGCGGCGGCGATCATGGGGAGGATGCCGCGCACGGGTCGCACGGATCCGTCGAGTCCGAGCTCGCCGATGTGGACGCGCGCGTCCATCATGTCGAGTGGGCGGTCCTGCTGGGTGGCGAGGATTGCCACGGCGATCGCGAGATCGTATCCCGATCCCGATTTGGGCACGTCGGCGGGCGAGAGGTTGACGGTGTAGCGCTGCTCGGCCCACGCCAACCCGGCTGATGCGATCGCCGCGCGCACGCGCTGCTTTGATTCGCGCAAGGCCATATCCGGTAACCCGACGACCTGGAAACTGGGGAGACCGCCGGCGCGGTGGGCCTCGACCCGCACGAGTTCGCCCGTGATGCCCGTGGGCGCAACCGTCAGCGTCGATACGGACCGGCTCATGCCGCGCTCCGGATGTGCTCCAGGCGCAGCGAGCGCGGCCCCGTCGCCTCGAGGGCGATGACGTCGATGCGAAGTCCTCGCGAGCGGGGGAATTCTGCCCCATCCAGGCTCCCGCAAGTTGACGCAATCGCCGAGCCTTCGCGGCGGTCACTGCTGCCGCGGGCACCCCGGCGTAGGTGCTGCGCCGCGTCTTGACCTCTACGACAACGATGACGCCCTCCACGGCGGCAACGATGTCAATTTCGCCGTAACGCACCCGCCAATTGCGGCACAAGATGGCGTAGCCGGCACGGCGCAGATAGCGCGCAGCGAGGTCCTCCCCCAGCTTTCCGAGTTCGGCGGTGCTGAGCGAGGAGAGGTCATGTGAGACGTCGATGATCATGGCGCCACTATGTCGCGCACACCGGCGCCAATTGCCACAGCTGCACCGCCACCGCGGTGCCCTCACCCGCTATGGGGCAATGGGGACACGAGACGACTTAGGTGATCGGCAATTCCGTCGAGGGCAGCTCCTCGACGTTGATGTCCTTAAACGAGATGACCCGAACGCGCTGGACGAAACGCGAGGGCCGGTAGATGTCCCACACCCACGCGTCAACGAGATTGACCTCGAAAAAGACATCGCCACCGTTGTGATGCACCTGAACGTCGACCTGGTTAGCCAGGTAGAAGCGCCGATCCGTCTCGATGACGTAGCGAAACAGGGTGACGACGTCGCGGTACTCGCGAAACAACGCGAGCTCGAGGTCGTTCTCGTAACGATCGAGTTCCTCGCTCACGGCTCACTCCTTTGACTGGTCGACGCCGGGAAGGCGCCACGATCGGCGATGCATAGGCGATGGACCCAACGCGGTGAGTCCGGCGACATGGGCCGGCGAGGCATACCCCTTGTTACGTGCCCAGTCGTAGCCGGGATCGGCGAGGGCCACCATCGCGGCATCCCGCCTCACCTTAGCAATGACCGAGGCGGCTGCAACAACGCAGACGTCGCGGTCGGCCTTGACCTGTGCCATCGACGGGGGCGGTGCGACGATATCGGCGTCGTTATCGGGATGATCGGGCGGAGCCAACAGGTCGGCCTCGCCGCCTCGCAACCAGTTGTGGCTGCCGTCGACGATGACGATTCCCGGGGCATTGCCGCGCAGACTGACCTGCGTGAGCGCGCGTCGTCCGGCGAGTCGCAGCGCGGCGATGATGCCCCACCGATCGATCTCGTCGGGCGTGGCCTCGCCCACGGCCCAGTCCTTCACCCAGCGCTCGCAATGCGGGGCCAGTTGCTCGCGTCGGCGCGGCGTGAGCAGCTTGGAGTCGCGCAGGCCCTCAGGAGCGTCCCCCTGATCGGGACCGACGACGGCGACGCCGACGCAGACGGGACCAGCGAGCGCGCCGCGACCGACCTCGTCCATCCCGCCAATGAGCGGATAGGTGGCCAGCAACGATGTCTCAAGATCGCGCGTGGGCTCCCTCATTGCTGGCTCGCGGGGTCGGGAACGCGGTCGAAGACATCGGTGTGGGACAGGCGGGTCCACCGCTCCAGCGGCCACACGATGACGAAGGCGCGGCCCACGACGTCGTCGATCGCGATGAATCCACGCCCCTCTTCGTCGCGGTGGGCTCGCGAGTCCAGCGAGAAGGGCCGATTGTCGCCCATGACCCACAGCTTGCCCTCGGGCACGGTGACGGCAAACGTCGTCTCGGACGGGGCGACTCCGCTGCGCAGGTAGGTCTCATCGATCGGCTGACCGTTGACGCTTACGCGGCCGGCCGAATCACAGCATTCGACGGTGTCGCCGGGCAGACCGATGACTCGCTTGGCGAGGTAGCCGGAGGAGTCGTCGGGGCGCAGCCCGACGAGGGTGAGGAAACGTAGCACGGGCGACGAGGTCGGTTGGGGACGCAGCTCGGCGGGCAGCCAATTCTCGTGGTCCTCAAACACGATGATGTCACCGCGGTTGAGCGCGGAGTGCGCCGGGACGAGCTTGGAGACGAGGATGCGGTCGCGGACCTCGAGGGTGTCGCGCATCGATTCGGAGGGGATGACGAAGCTCTGAATGAGAAACGTCTTGAGCAGCGCGGAGATGATGATGGCGACGACGATGGTCATGACGATGTCACGCAGCGTCGTCACAACGCCCGCGCGCGCCGGTCCGCGCTCGCGCCGACCTCTGCCGCGGCGCTTCGTGGCCCCCTCGTGTTCACCTGTGCTGCGCATGATCTCCACTCCCCTCGTGATCGTGATAGGCACAGGGGCCCGCCATGAGACGGGCCCCTGAGTGCAAACGGATCACTTGGTGTCGCGCTTCTCCTTGATCTTCGCGGCCTTGCCGTGGCGGTCGCGGAGGTAGTAGAGCTTGGCGCGGCGCACATCACCGCGGGTGATGACCTCAATGTGGTCGATCGTCGGCGCGTGCAGCGGGAACGTCCGCTCGACACCGACACCAAACGACACCTTGCGAACGGTAAACGCCGCATTGACGCCACTGCCGCCCTTGCGGGCGATGACGACACCCTGGAACACCTGGATACGCGAGCGGCTGCCTTCGACAACCTTCACGTGAACCTTGACGGTGTCACCGGGGCGGAACTGCGGGATGTCCTCGCGCAGCGATGCGGCATTGATCGTGTCGATCGTGTTCATCTTGTTCTCCCTGTTGGCCGCGCCACAGGTCACGTCCAACGATCGGCCGGTCCTCAGTCCGGCATGCTGTCTGGCACTACTCGCCTGTGCGCTCCCCCTGTGGCAGGTCACGCGGCGACGAAGTGCCCGAGTCATTATTCCACGCCGCGCCCCAGCCCGTCAGATCCGGCTGGACCGGGTGCGCTGTGAGATCGCGCACGAGGACGACATCGCGATTGAGGACGCCGCCGACGTCGTAGGTGCGCGTCGCCTTCTTGCGAAAACCGGTGCGCCGGTAGAACGTGCGGGCGCGCCGATTGCCCGTGTTGGTGCCCAGCAGCACGTGGGTGAGTCCCCACCGCTGGCATCCCTCCCGCAGCGCCGCCTCGAGGAGGGCCACGGCCACGCCCCCACCGCGCGAGGTGGGATCGACGTAGAGCTTCGACAGGTAGGCAACCGTCGTGGGACTCCCGTGATCGAGCGTGACCGAATCGCCGACGTAGGGAGCCGGCGGCGCGGCCAGGTAGGCGTAACCGATGAGGCGGCCCTCCACCTCGGCGAGGGTGACAACCTCGGAGTCGATGGCTGCGCGCAAGACGGCGGGGCTGAGCTCGTGGGCCACGTGGCGGGCAATCTGATCGGGCGTGATCTCGGGCGGGCACGCGTCCGGGAAGAGGCGAATTGCCAATTCCGACACGGCCTCGGCCTCATCGGGATGCGCCGGGCGAACGACGAGCCGGCTCAGCTCGTCGCCGTCGACGACGACACCGGCGCGAGCCAGCGCGGCGCGGTCGTCGCGGTCGAGGTCGGCAAGAAGCCGGGACAGGACGTCGGGCCGGCGCGCAGCCGAGATCGCCAGGGCCGCGTCGCGCCGCCACCGATCCACCTTCGCGTGGTTGCCCTCGCGCAAAACGCCGGGCACGTCGAGGCCGCGCCAGCTCGGTGGGCGCGTATAGGCGGGATACTCCAGCAGCCCCGCGCCCGAATGGGACTCCTCGACGAGCGAGGCGGGGTTGCCGACGACCCCGGTGACGAGGCGGCCGACGGCTTCGATGAGGGCCAGCGCGGCGACCTCGCCGCCGTTGAGGACGTAGTCGCCGAGCGAAAACTCCCACACGTCGACGTCATCGCGCTGAGCGTAGTGGTCGATGACGCGCCGATCGATGCCCTCGTAGCGACCACACGCGACGACGATGCGTCCCTCGCGCTGCGCCAGCTCGGCGACTCGTCGCTGGGTGAGCGGCTCGCCCGCCGGGGTGGGCACGGCAACCACGCACGGCGAGGGCTGCGCGGCGATCACGTCATCAAGGGCGCGCCCCCACACGTCGGCGCGCATGACCATGCCGGCGCCGCCACCGTAGGGGGTGTCGTCGACGCTGCGATGCCTACCGCTCGCCCACTCGCGCAGATCGTGGATGCCGAACTCCAACGTGCCGGCCTGCCCGGCCTTGCCGAGCAGGGACACGTCGAGAACCGAGAAGAACTCGGGAAAAATCGTGACGACGTCGAAGCGCGCGACCATCACGCCTCCTCGCCGAACAGCCCGTCCGGGGCGTCGATGACGACGTGGCCGGCCTCGCGATCGATCGTCGGCACGAGGTCGTGCACGAAGGGAACGAACACGGGTCCGGCCGGCGTGGCGACGTTGAGCAGATCCTGATAGGCCCCCTGCTGGATCCCGCTGATCGTCCCGAGCTCGCGCCCATCGGGACTCAGCGCCGTCATCCCCGCCAGCTCGAACGCGTAGTACTCGTCGTCATCATCGTCGCGCGCGGGAGCGTAGAGGCGGCAGCCGCGACGTGCCTCGGCGGCCTCCCGCGTGTCCCAGCCGGCGAAGAAGACGCACAGGCGCCCGGAGATCTCGCGCGACGAGACGACCTCGATCGTCTCGCCGTCTTCGGTGGAGACGATGGCACCGGGAGCGAAGCGCGCCTCGGGTTCGTCGGTCGTGGGACGCACGAGGACCTCCCCGCGCAGTCCCCGCGCGGGGCCGACGACTCCGACCTGGACCAGCTGCTGTGTCGACGTCATTCGTCCTCCCCCAAGATGATGGCACGCGCCTGCGCCGGAGTGTTCGCCAGCCGCCAGGCTAGGGCCTGTTCGTCGGCGTCGGCCAATCCAGCCCACAGGGCGAGCACGGTGTTGACCCCGCACGCCGCTGCCCCCTCAACGTCGTAGCGGCGATCGCCGAGCATGAGGGCGCGCTCGGGAGTCGAGCTCAGGCCGCACGCGCGCAGGGCGCGGGCGACGACCGCCGCTTTCTCCGATCCCGGCCCGTCCTCGGGCGGAGCGCCACACACGTGAGTGAACAGCGGGGTCAGCCCTAAGTGGTCGAGAAGCGTCAACGCGCGATCTTCCGGCTTCGACGTCGCCAGGGCTAGGGTGACGCCGGCGTCGGAGAGGTCACGCAGCATGTCCGCGACGCCGTCGAACAGCTCGATGTCGAACTGCTTGGCCTGGTAGATCTCGCGGTAGCGCCGCATGAGTGCGGCGGCCAGGTCGTCACGCCCGGGACCCGCCAGGTCCGCCATCGTCTCGTGCAGGGGCGGGCCAATGAACGAGCGCGCCTGCTCGCGCGTCACCGGCTCTCCGAGTATCTCCTCGCTGACCTGTTCGAGCACCGGCACGATCACCGTTTCCGTGTCGATGAGCGTGCCGTCCATGTCGATCAGCGCGGCGGTCGGGGGAATCATCACCGGGTCTCCTCCTCGTGGCGCGATTCAGGGCCGGGTCTGCACTCACGCAGATCCGGCCCTGAATAACCGTTCGGTCTAGTTAGCGGCGGTCCGTGTCGACGACGTCGACGCGAACGGGGCCGCGTGTCGACAATGCCCCGATAACCGTGCGCAGGGCGCGTGCCGTCCTGCCGGAACGGCCAATCACGCGACCGAGGTCGGCCGGATTGACGTGAACCTCGAGGAGCTTTCCGCGCCGCAGCGACCGCTCGTTGACGCGGACGTCGTCCGGGTGGTCGACGATGCCGGCAACGAGGTGTTCGAGGGCATCAGCGAGCATTTAGGCCTCCTCCGCCGCGGGAGCCTCGTCGTCGGCAGGAGCGGCTTCGGCTTCGGCCTCGGCGGCCTTCGCGGCCTCTTCCTTGGCCGCAGCCTCGGCGGCCTTGCGCTTCTCGGCCTCGGCGGCGGCGGCCTTGACGGCCTCTTCCTTCGCGGCGGCCTCAGCGGCGGCATCCTTGTAGGCGATCCGCGGGGCCTGATCCTTCGCGCCCTTGAACTTCGCCCAGTCGCCCGAGAGGACGAGGAGGCGGTGAACCGCGTCCGAGGGCTGGGCGCCGACGCCCAGCCAGTACTGCACCCGATCCGACTGGACCTTGATCAGCGAAGGCTGCTCGTTCGGGTTGTACTGCCCGACCTCTTCGATAACGCGACCGTCACGCTTCTTGCGCGAGTCAACGACCACCAGACGGTAGACGGGGTAGTGGATCTTGCCGAAGCGCTTCAAACGAATGCGAACTGCCACTTTTGTGGATTCTCCTGTTTCTCATCGGTGCGGGTACCCCTCCGAGCCGGTGGGTTACGGCTCCTGATCGGGTGCCCAGAACCGGGACTGACCGCAGAGAGGGCGGCGGGCAGCCCGCGTACAGTTGGCCATTGTGCCAGATTCGCCCGCGTCGGTGCCAGTTGCGCGGATTTGAGGCGAGTCACACGCATTCGCGAGACAATGGCGCCATGCCGACGCCATCACCCGCCGTGTTAGCCGACATCGCCCACGCGTGCGCCATCGAGGCGGGCCGCTACATTTCCTCGGTCTTCCGCACCGACGTCGACGTCGAGACCAAGGCAGATGCTCACGATCCTGTGACCCGCCACGACCGCGAGACCGAGGCGCTCATCAGCGCCTATCTCGCCCGCCACACCCCGGGTGCGCGCATCCTGGGCGAGGAAGGCGGGACGCGTTCGCTCGCCGGCAGCGGCTGCGAGGAGGTGAGCTGGATCGTCGATCCCATCGATGGGACGGCTAATTTTGCCGCGGGCATCGCCTATCTGGCGACCTCGATCGCCGCCGAGGTCTCGGGCCGCGTCGTCGCCGCGTGCGTTCACCAGCCGATTACCACCGAGTGCTACTGGGCCGACGATCACACCGGCTGGCGCACGACCCCGCACGGGCACGTGCGTGCGCTGAGGCGACCTGGTCCCACACGCGAGATCGATGCTCTCGCCACCGGGTATTTCCCCCACCGCGATCCCGATACCACCCGCCGCCACGCCCTGGCGGATTCTCTCGCGCGGCTGGCCGACGCCTACGCCTCGCTGCGCTCCCCCGGGGCATGTGCGCTCGACCTCGCCCACGTTGCCGCCGGGTTCGCCGGCGTCGCCACGGCGACATTCGTCCAGCCGTGGGACGTCGCCGCGGGGTTCCACCTCGTGCGCGTCAGCGGCGGGCGCGTCCACACCTACGACCGCGGGACCGGGCGGCCCGCCCACCTCAGCCCGGCCTTCGTCGCCTCCGCGGCCGGGTTGGATGCAGCGACGGCGCGCGAGGTCTTCGACGAGGCGGGCGACACCTGGTTGGGACCTGTGCCCGCCTCCGCCTGATCGAGGTGCCCGAGACGAGTTAGACGAGCCGACGTCCCCGCCGCCACACCGCCGCCGGGTGGGCCACAACGGCGATGTCGTCCTCGGGAGAGGACGGGTAGACGACGACGTCGGCGGGTGCTCCCTCGCTCAACACGTCGGCACCGAGGAAATCGCGCGCCCTCCACGTCGCCCACGCGAGGATGTCGCGATCGGCGGCACCCCACTCGCGCCACAGCACTAGCTCTCGCGGCAGTGAGCCGTGGTCCTGGTAACCGCCGGAATCGGTTCCCGGCAACAGGTGGACGCCGCAGTCGAGCAACATGCGGAAATGGTCGACGCGCTCGTTCCACATGGCGCGCATGGTGTCGCGGTAGATGGGATATTTCGTGCCCGCCGCCGCGGCGAACTGATCGAACAGCGAGATCTGGAGCAGCGTGGGCGTCACGGGAATGCCGCGCTCGGCGCACGCGCGCGCCTGCGTGGCATCGAGGCCGCTGCCGTGTTCGATGTCGTCGACGCCGGCCTCGAGCAGGTCGTCAATCGCGGCGTGGGAGAACGTGTGGACCGCCACGCGCGCGCCGTGATCGTGAGCGGCGCGCACTCCGTCGCGCAGCTGGGCGAGGCTCCACAGGGGCGCGAGGTCGGCTTTATCTGCGCCAGCGCGGTCGATCCAGTCCCCGACGATCTTCACCCACCCATCGCTCGCGCGCGCCTGGGCCGCCATGGCCGCCGCCAGGTCGTCCGCGTCGGCGAGATCGAATCCCAGACCGCGAATATAGCGCTTCGGACGGGCGAGATGGCGGCCGCAGCGGATGAGCCCCGGGGCATCGTCGCGGCCGATGAGGCAGTCGTTGGCACGCTCGGGAATCCCCGCGTCGCGCACGAGCAGCACGCCCGAGCGCGCGACCGCCGCAGCGTCGCGAATCGTGCGCTCGCGCGACGTGACGCCACTCGAGTCATACCCCAGGTGGCAGTGGACGTCGACGAGACCCGGGACGGCGACGCCTTCGACGACGTCATCCGGTGGGTCATCTGGCGGGATGAGGCTCACGCGTGAGCCGACGATCCAGGCCTCGCGGATCCAGCGTGGCTTCGCACCGGACTCGGTGCGCCACAGGATCGCTCCGCTCAGCCTGGTGATCGCCACGTCACATCCTCCCGAGCATCCTCTTCACGTCATCGGGCAGGTCGTCCATCGTCGGCGCCGGCGTGGACTCGCCGAGGCCGAACGCAGAACCGGGAGTCGACGCGCCCGCCTGCTTCTTCTTCGCCTGCGCGGCCTCCCACTGCTTCTGCTTGGCCGGATTGCCGAACTTGCGTCGCTTCTTGGCCTGGCGCTTGGCCTGGCGCGCCCCCGAGTGCTTGGACGACCCGGGCAGTCCCCCCCGCCCATACTCGGCAGCGCGCCACCGTTGCGGCTCATCGACTGCATCATGCGCCGGGCGTCCTCGAAGCGCTTGACGAGGGAGTTGATCTCCTGCACCGTCGTTCCCGAGCCTCGCGCGATGCGGGCGCGACGCGAGCCGTTGAGGATGGAGGGGTCGGCGCGCTCGGCGGGCGTCATCGAGTGGACGATGGCCTCGATGCGGGTGATCTGGGATTCGTCGAAGTTGTCGAGGGCCTCGCGCATCTGCCCCGCGCCCGGCAGCATGCCGAGCAGCTTCTTCATCGACCCCATCTTGCGGATCTGATTGAGCTGGGTGAGGAAGTCCTCGAGGGTGAACTTGCCCTGGGCGAGCTTGCTCTGTAGGTCCTTGGCTTCGTCCTCGGTGTAGGCCTTCTCGGCCGTCTCGATGAGGGTGAGGATGTCGCCCATGTCGAGGATCCGCGACGCCATCCGGTCGGGGTGGAAGCGCTCGAAGTCGCCCAGCCCCTCGCCCGTGGAGGCGAAGAGAACGGGCGCGCCCGTCACGCCGCGCACCGACAGCGCGGCGCCACCGCGGGCGTCGCCGTCGAGCTTCGACAACACGACGCCGGTGAAGCCGACGCCGTCGCGGAAGGCGACCGACGTCTGGACAGCGTCCTGGCCGACCATGGCATCGAGGACAAACAGGACCTCGTGGGGGTCGATTGCCTCGCGGATGGCCCGAGCCTGCTCCATCATCTCGGTATCCACGCCGAGGCGGCCGGCCGTATCGACGATGACGACGCCGTAGCCGTTGGTGATCGCGTGATCGCGTCCCGTACGTGCGACCTCGACAGGATCGCCGATGCCGTTGCCCGGTTCGGGCGCCCACACATCCACGCCCGCACGCTCGCCGACGACCTGGAGCTGGGTGACGGCGTTGGGGCGCTGAAGGTCGGCCGCGACAAGGAGGACCCGCTTGTCGTGTTCGGTCCGCAGCCACTGACCGAGCTTGCCCGCCAGCGTCGTCTTACCGGCACCTTGCAGGCCCGCGAGCATCATGACCGTCGGGCCCTTGGTCGCGAAGTTGAGCTCGCGCTCGGCCCCACCGAGAATCTCGATGAGCTCATCGTTGACGATCTTGACGACCTGCTGGCCGGGGTTGAGGGCCTCCGAACGCGCCGCGCCGTAGGCCTTTTCGCGCACCTGCTTGGTGAAGGAGCGCACGACCGGCAGGGCGACGTCGGCATCGAGCAGAGCGCGGCGAATATCGGAGACGGTCTCGTCGACGTCGTGCTCGGTGAGCACGCCCTTGCCGCGCAGGCGCTTGAACGAGGCGGAGAGGCGATCGGACAGCGTGTTAAACAACGGGTTCCTCCACTACCAGTAAGAAAAACGAGCCTAGCGCGAGGCCGGGGACGACAGCAGTTCGTCGACGAAACCGGCCGCGTCGAACGGCGCCAGGTCGTCGGCTCCCTCGCCGAGGCCGACGAGCTTGACGGGCACGCCGAGTTCGCGCTGGACGGAAATGACGATGCCGCCCTTGGCCGACCCGTCGAGCTTCGTCAACACGATACCGGTGATATCGACGACCTCGGCGAACAGGCGGGCCTGGCTCATGCCGTTTTGGCCGGTCGTTGCGTCCATGACGAGCAGGGTCTCGGTGACCGGTGCCTTCTTCTCGATGACGCGCTTGACCTTGCCGAGCTCGTCCATGAGATCGCGCTTGTTTTGCAGGCGCCCGGCCGTATCGACGACGACGACGTCGACGCCGCGCGCGCTTCCCTGCTCGACGGCGTCGTAGGCGACCGAGGCGGGGTCGGCACCCTCGCGATCGGAACGCACGACATCGACGCCGACGCGCTCACCCCACGTCGACAGCTGTTCGGCGGCCGCGGCGCGGAACGTGTCGGCCGCGCCGAGGAGGACGCTGCGACCCTCGGCAACGAGGATGCGCGCGAGCTTGCCGATGGTCGTCGTCTTGCCCGTACCGTTGACGCCGACGACGAGGACGACGCCCGGGGCGTCCGCACCCTCAAGCGCGAGGGTGCGGTCCATATCGGGGTTAACCAGTTCGAGCAGCTTCGCGCGCAGCACCTCGCGGATCGCCTCGACGTTGCCGGTGCCGAGCACCTTCGCCTGCGTGCGCAGCTCCTCCATGATTTCGTCGGTGGCCTCGACGCCGACGTCGGCCATGAGGAGGGTGTCCTCGATCTCCTCCCAGTCCTCGACGCTCAAGTCGCCGCGGCCGAAGACGCTGAGGAGCCTCTGTCCGAACGCGCCCGACGTCGCCAGCCGCGAGCGCAGCCGCTGCATGCGGGTGAGAACCGGCTCGGGCCGATCGAGCGCCGGCTCGGGTGCCACCTCTTCGGCGACGGGTGCGGGTTCCGGTTCGCGCACTACCTCGGCGGCATCGCCCTCATCGCCCGGTTCCGCCTCGACGCCGGGACCGGCGGGAGTGGACGGAGCCTGCGGCGTCGTCTCGTCGTCGTCTCGGCCCCTCAGGCCGCCCAGCAGGGCAACGAGGCCACCGATGACGGTGACGCCAACAGTCGTCAGGGTGAGGGCGACGTCAGAGTTGCCCAGAGTGGTGATGAGGTCGTTCATGATCCCTATTGTTGCCTACTGCGGCCCCAGTGGTCACGTCCGGGCCGTAAACGGCTAGGAATCGCGCTCGTCGCGTGCCTGTTCCCCACGTCGCGAGCGCGGCCGCTGGGGCGCGTAGGAGGGCAGCACAGGCTGGGACTCGTCGCCGCCGAGGGCGTCGCTCAGCCCCTCGATGTCGGTGGCATCGCCAGGCGATGTTGCGTTGAGCAGGTCGTCGATCGTGAGATCAGAGGTGTCTGTGCCGGAGCGGTTCAGTTCCTCGCGCTTCCACGCCTGCGTGGCCTCGCGCACCCATTCGCGCGTGCCCTCATCGGGTCGGCGCGTGCGCACGAAACTGACCACGATGGCCAGCGCGCACCCGACCGTCACCACCAGGGCGATGACAACAACGATGAGGGACTCAGTCACGGTCCTAGCTTTCCACGACCGCGCCCGCCTCGGCCAGCTGCGCCACGCGAGATGGCGGCTTTGTTACCGTTTCGTAGCCGCGAGGCGCTGGGAGACGACGGTGCTCACCCCGTCCTTCATCGTCACCCCGTACAGCGCGTTGGCGACCTCCATCGTCCGCTTCTGGTGGGTGATGACGATGAGCTGGGAGACCTCGCGCAACTGGGCGAAGACACCGAGCATTCGCGACAGGTTGGCGTCATCGAGCGCGGCCTCGACCTCGTCGAGGATGTAGAAGGGGCTGGGGCGGGCCTTGAAGATGGCGAACAGGTAGGCCAGCGCTGCCAGCGAGCGTTCCCCGCCCGAGAGCAGCGATAGCCGCTTGACCTTCTTGCCGGCCGGGCGCACCTCGAGGTCGACCCCGGTCGCCAGCATGTTGTCGGGATCGGTGAGGACGAGGCGGCCCTCGCCGCCGGGGAACAGGGTGTCGAAGACCTCGCCGAACGCCCGCGCGGTGTCGGCGTATGCCGAGGCGAAGGCCTGTTCGACCTGATCGTCGACTTCGGCGATGACCCGCAGCAGATCGGCGCGCGAGGCCTTGACGTCGCCGAGCTGCTCGGTCATGAACCGGTAGCGTTCCTCCAGCGCCTTGTGCTGTTCCAACGCCAGCGGATTGACCTTACCCAGGGCCTTGAGGTCACGCTGTGCGCGCTTGAGGTTTTTCTCGACGTCGGCACGCACGAAGGCGATGCCGGGGGCGTCGGGGTCATCGGGGTCGGCGAGCAGAGTGTGGGGACCGAAGTCGGCAACGAGGGTATCGAGGTCGATCGCGAGATCCTCGCGCGCCTGCTCGGCCAGCTGGTCCAGTCGCAGCGAGAACTGGGCGGCGGCGACCTCGTCGCGGTGCAGGGCGTCGGTCAGCTCGGTGAGGCGTGCGCGAGCGGCGTCGAGCGCGCGGCGCGCCTCGATGATCTTGTCCGACGATGCCCTGCGGGCCTCCTCGGCGAGGCGCTGGCGGTCCCCGGCCTCTTCCCGCGCGGCCTGCGCCCGCTCTCCCGCGCGGCGCGCCTGGTCGCACACGTGCGCGGCAAGGCGATGCTGGCGGGCACGCCGCTCGTTCTCGGCCGCCACCTGGCGTTGGCGGCGCGCGTAGTGATCGCGGTCGGCGAGTGCCTGGGCCAGCCGGGTTTCGCCCTGGCGCAGGCGTTCCTCGCACGCGCCCTGGCGCAGGCGCGCCTCGGTGAGGCTCTCGCGCGCGGTGCGGGCCTGCTCGCGGGCGCGCCGGGCTGTCTCGTCGTGCTCGGCCACGTCGATATCGACGGTACTCGCGTCGAAGTCGTCGAGGCGTTCCTGGGCCTCGCGCGCGGCGCGGGCACGTTCCTCGGCGTCGTCTCGAGCGCGCTGCCACGCCGCCTCGGCCCGCTCGGCTTCGGCGGCGGCCGACGCCGCCTGAGCGCTTGCCCGCGCCCGAGCCTGGGCCTGGAGGGCACGCGCAGCGTCGGCCTCGCGCAGACGCTCGAGCGCCGCCTGGGCCTCGGCCTCGGCCCGACCGCAGGCCCGCTCGGCGTCGTCGAGACTCGCCTGCGCCGCTTCGCGGGCCGCACCGGCTTGCTCCGCGCGCTCGGTCGCTTCGTCGCATTCGGCCTGGATAGCTAGACGCGTCGTTGCCTCGGCGCTACCGCCGCCTGCGGCCCCCGGGCGCAGCCACTCGCCGCGGTCGGTCCACACCGCGCGCACGCCCTCGCACTCGGCGACAATCCGCGCCTCGCTAAGCGTGTGGGCCAACGCGATGCCGTCGAGGATGTGTGCGAGCGCCCGCGTCACCCCGGGTTCAGCGGAGGTGACGAGATCGCGCGCCCACTCCCCCGCGCCACCGAGGTCGCCTCGCGGGGGGGCTCGGTGGCGGAGTCGGCGTAGACGAGGCACACGCGGCCAAGATCGTGACGTCGCGCGTGCTCGAGCGCCTCCTCGCCCGCGGCATCGTCCTCGGCGATCACCGCCGAGACGAGGTCGCCCAGCGCGTGCCCCAGCGCATCCTCCCATCCGGGCGCGACGGTAAGCGTCGGAGCCAACACCCCGCGCAGCCCGTCGAGGCCGGCTCCGAGCAGGGCACCCGTTGCCTCCGCCGGGCGCAGCAACAGGGCGAGTGCATCGCGCCGCGAGGCCCACGTGGCCTCGGACTGCGTGGCTTCGGCAAGGCGTGCGCGGGCGTCGTCGCGGCGCTGTGCGGCCCGCTGCGCCGCTGCCGCCGCCTCGTCGTAGGCGGCCTGTTCCGTCCAGGCCTCGGTGTCTGCCACCGAGTCGTCCTCACCCAGCTGGGCACCGGCATCCGCGGCTCGCGTGCGCGCCAGGGAGGCGCGCGCGGCATTCTCGACGGTCTCTGCCGCCGCCTCGGCACGCGAGGCCGCGCTCGTGGCCGCGCCTGCCAAGGCCTGCCGACGCGACTGAGCTGCCTGGGCCGCCTGGCGCGCCTCGGCCAACCGAGCGTCGGCGGCATGTTCGGCCGCGCCGGCGTCGCGAGCGGCGGTCTCGGCATTTCTCACGTGCTCGCGGGCCGCCTCGGCCTGCTCACGGATCTCGGCGACATCGGCGCGCAAGCGCGCGATCGCCTCGTCGCGCTCGTCGAGGCTCGCCCCACCGGGTGGCGGCACCTCGACGCTCAGCTGGCGCGCCCTCTCGCCGGCGATCGTCGCCAGCGACGTCAGCGATTCGGCCAGGCTCGTGAGAGCACGCCACTGCTCGCCGGCGACTCGCTGGGCCTCGTCATCGCCGTGGTCGGCCTCGAGCGCACGCAGCGCCTGCTCGTCGCGTGCGATGGTCTCGCCCAGCTGTGCGCGCTCGGCGTTGATGGCGTCGGCCGATTCCTGCCGGGTGTCCAATCCCGCGCGCTGGGTGACGACGTCGTCGGCGAGGAGTCGCGCCCGCAGGTCGCGTTCGCGCGCCTGGATGATTTGGGCCTTCGAGGCGATCTTGGCCTGGCGGGCCAGGGGGCCCAGCTGACGTCCGATCTCGCGCGTGACGTCCTCGAGGCGCTCGAGCTTCTCGGCCAACGTCTCGAGCTTGCGCAGTGCCCGTTCCTTGCGTCGGCGGTGCTTGAGGACGCCGGCCGCCTCCTCGATGAAGGCGCGCCGTTCCAGCGCGTCCGCGCGCAGCACCTGATCGAGCTGCCCCTGACCGACGATGACGTGCATCGAGCGCCCCATGCCCGTGTCCGAGAGCAGCTCCTGAACGTCGAGCAGGCGCACGGGCGTGCCATTGATGGCGTATTCGGATCCGCCCTGTCGAAACAGCGTGCGCGAGATCGTCACTTCGGTGTAGTCGATCGGCAGGTCCCCAGACGAGTTGTCGATCGACAGGCGCACCTCGGCGCGCCCGAGCGCGGGCCGCCCGGGCGTTCCGGCAAAAATGACGTCGGCCATGTTCGCCCCGCGCAGGGTCTTGGCCCCCTGCTCGCCCATGACCCAGGCCAGCGCATCGACGATGTTGGACTTGCCCGAGCCGTTGGGGCCGACGACGCAGATGATCCCCGGTTCCAGGGCGAGCGTCGTCGGCGTAGCGAACGACTTGAAGCCGCGCAGCGACAGCGACTTCAGATGCATACGTGTGTCCCCGCGCCGTGCCTAGCGGACCAGCTCGGGGAACCAGATGGCGATCTCGCGCTCGGCCGAGGCCGGCGAATCCGAGGCGTGGATGACGTTTTCGACCGTTCCCGATCCCCAGTCGCGCCCGTAATCGCCGCGAATCGTCCCGGGATCGGCCTGAGTGGGCTGCGTGCCCCCGGTCAGGCAGCGCACCCCGGCGACGACCTGCTCCCCCGTGATGACGGCGGCGACGAGCGGCGACGACATCATGTAGCGAGCGAGGTCGGCGTAGAAGTGCTTCGCGACGTGTTCGGCGTAGTGTGCCTCGAGCTGGTCAGGCGTGGCCTCGACGACGCTGAGCGCGCTGATGACGTACCCCTTGCGCTCGCAACGGGCGAGGATTTCGCCCACGAGGCCGCGGCGGTAGGCATCGGGCTTGATGAGGATGAGCGTGTGCTCGGTGTTCGGGTCGAGCGCGGAGCGCGTCATGGTTCTCCTTAGGTTAGTTATTCGTGCGTGTCAGGCCGGCACCAACAGCATCCGCGAGGGCCTCCAATGCCATGCGCGCTTCGGGACCGTCGGCGTCGATGCGGATTTCGTCGCCGCAGCCGACCTTGAGCCCCATGAGGGCGAGCACACTCGTAGCGTCGGCACCATTGACGCTGATCGTTGCGTCGAAGTCGGAGGCGAGGCGGGCGAGCATGGCGGCGGGACGGGCTTTCAGGCCCTCCGCGTCGACGACGGTGACGATGCGCGGGGCGTAGGGGTCGTCCTCGGGCGCTGAGGTTCCCGGCGTAGGGACGTCCGTCGCGCTCACCGACTCGGCGGCGGCCGCGATCGCGTGCACGACGGTGGCGGCATCGCCGCCCTGGGCAGCCGCGATCGCGCCGGCGCGCGCACCCTCCACCAGGGGGCCGCGGCCGAGGGTGACGTTGCCGTCTCCCCACTGCGTGATGAGTTGGTGGGCGGCGAGCTTGGTCGGCCCGAAGTCGGCGAGGATGACGATGTGGGCACCCGTCCCGATCTCGGAGGCGACCGCGGAACAGGCGTCGGCGAGCAGCTCGATGGCGCGCGCGAGTCCCTCGTCGTGGCAGCTGCACGGGCGCACGACGACATCGGGGGCCATCGGCGAGACGACCTCGCACACGCCGCGCGCGAGCGTCTCGGACACCGAGGCGATGACGAATCCGACGGATTGGGTGGGCACGCGTGCCTGCCTTTCTGTTAGCGACGCCCCTCAGCGTATCCCACGCGCGCGCTCGCGTGGCCGCCTCCCGGTGCGCCCCGCCGTGGTGTGCCTAGAAGAGGGCGTCGGGCGCCTCGGAGTCATCGGTCTCAGCGCCCGTGTCCGCTCCGCGCTTTCCCGCCCAGCCGGGGCCGCCGGGGATCGGCTGACCGAGATCCCAGGCGCGCGCCTGCGCACGCGCGAGGTCGTCGACGCGTTCGTTGAGGGGGTGTCCGGCGTGGCCGCGCACCCATTCGAAGCGCAGGCGCCGCCCCGCCATCAGCTCGTCGAGGCGCTTCATGAGCTCCGCGTTCTTCACCGGCTTGCCGTCGGCCTTGCGCCAACCACGTCGCTTCCACCCCGGCAGCCACGATGTCAACGAGTCGATGACGTAGCGCGAGTCACACAGGATGAGGAGGTCCTCGTCGAGGTGGGCGGTCGCGGCGAGCAGCTCGGCGACAGCCGTCAGCTCGCCGATATTGTTCGTTCCCGTTGCGAACCCGCCCGCGTCCCAGTGCTCGTCGTCGACGTACCACGCCCATCCGCTGGGCCCGGGATTGCGCAGGGACGATCCGTCTGCCGCGGCGACGATGCTCATGCTCCCACCTGCCCGTCAACGTCTGCGCGCCCGCACAGGGCACGCACGTCGCCGGCGAGAATGACTGAGCCGAAGCACACGATCCCGACCGACGCCGTCGGGTCGCCCGACGCATCGGTCTCGGCCGCCGCCAGATCCAGCGCCTCGGCCGGCGTTGCCGCGGCGATGACCCGGTCGGGGCCAAACACGTCGATCGCTATCGCGCGGGCCGCCTCGACGTCGAGGGCACGCTCGGTATCGAGCGTCGTCACGACGAGGCTGTCGAGCAGCGGCTCCATCTCGGCTAGCACGCCCTCGGTGTTTTTGTCGGCCATGCCGGCGAAAACGCCGACGACGTGCGTGAGGGAGAAGTCGGTTTCGATGAGGGAGCGCAACGCCGCGGCCCCGTGGGGGTTGTGCGCGGAGTCGACCATCACCATCGGGGACGTGCGCACGATCTCGGCGCGTCCCGGCGACGTCACGCTCGCCAGGCCGCGCTCGGCGAGCGCCGCCTCAAGCGGCTGCCCCGACCACAGGACCTCGGCCGCGGCGAGCGCACACGCGGCGTTATCGCCCTGGTACTCGCCAAGCACCGGGACGTAGATGTCTTCGTAGAGCGCGGCGGGGGTGCGCACGCTGATAAGCGAGCCGCCAACCGCCTTTTCGTGGGCGACGACGTCAAAATCGCGCCCGAGCACTCGCAGCTGCGCCCCCTGGGCCGCCGCGACCTCCTCGAGGACAGCGAGCGCCTCGGGCACTTGACGACCCGAGATGACGATGCCGCCGGGGCGGATGATCCCCGCCTTGTTGCGGGCGATCTCGGCGATCGTGTGCCCCAACCACGCCTCGTGATCGCGCGCAATCGGCGTGATGACCTGCACGGCCGAATCGAGGACGTTCGTGCAGTCCCACGTGCCGCCCATGCCGACCTCGATGACGCCGACGGCCACCGGGGCATCGGCGAAGGCCTGGAAGGCCATGGCGGTCAGGCATTCAAAGAAGGACAGTCGCCCGCGCTCGCACTCGCGCGACTCGCGGTCGACGAGGTCGATGAACGCCTCGACATCCTGCCAGGCGTCGACGAATCCCGGGGCCGAAATCGGGGCACCATCCAGGCAGATCCGCTCGCGCGGGCTGTGCAGGTGCGGGGAAGTAAACAGCCCCGTGCGCTGCCCGGAGGCCCGCACGATGGACTCGATCATGCGCGCCGTCGTCGTCTTGCCGTTGGTGCCGGCCACGTGAACCGTCGTGTAGGCCAGTTGAGGATCGCCCATCCACTCCAGCACCCGTTCAATGCGTTCGCGCGTCGGGCTGATCCGGTGTTCGGGGGCACGCTCCATGAGCGAGGCGAAAATGCGGTTGACCCGCTCCTCGGCGACGGCGCGTTCGGCCGCCTGGGCGAAGACGTCGTCCTCGTCGGCCTTCGCAACCCGCTCGTCTCGGCTCACCTCACGCACGACGTCGGCTCCCAGGGGTCCGCCGATGAGCGAGGCCTCGACGAGGGCACTCACGGCCCCACGTTCGCCCGACGCCTCGGGAGTTGCCTCGACGATGGGCAGCGTGTCGGGCGCATCGGGCGTATCAGCCGCCTCGAGATAGGGGGCCAGTTCGGGGTCACTACCTGAAGCCATCGCAGTCCTTTCGTAAATCAGCGCCAGTCTAGGCTGTCGCCGACCCAGTCCGCCCCCCGCGCATGCGACGACACAGCCGCGCGGAAGCCACTTCGCGTCGGCGCGCGGCGCGCGAGTGCCTGGCCTAGGCTTGGTCCATGAGTGAGATCACGTTTACCGGTAATCCCGTCCACACCTGCGGCACCCTTCCCGCCCTCGGCTCCGATCTGCCTTCTGCCACGCTCGTCGACACCGAGCTGGCCGAAGTCTCCCTGGCCGACTTCCGCGGTCGTCGCCTGGTCCTCAACATCTTCCCCTCCGTCGACACCGACGTGTGTGCGGCGAGCGTTCGCCACTTCAACGAGGCCGCTGCCGCGCTCGAGAACACGACGGTGCTGTGTATCTCGAAGGACCTTCCCTTCGCCCTGGCGCGCTTCTGCGGGGCCGAGGGCATCGAGAATGTCCGCGCGACCTCGGCGTTCCGCTCCGACATCGGTGAGAGCCTGGGAGTCACGATGCAGGACGGGCCGCTGGCCGGGTTGTTGTCGCGTTGCGTCATCGTCGCTGACGCCGAGGGTCGCATCGTCTACACCCAGCAGGTCGAGGAGATCACCGAGGAGCCCGACTACGACGCGGCGCTGGCCGCCCTCTCCTAGTCGACCTCCACATAAAGCCCCCGCGAAGGTAGCGTCGCGGGGGCTTTGTCTACCCCACACCACTAGATGTGGCGTCCAACACAAACAGGCAAACGATTGCCCTGCTAGCGTGACCTGTGTCGCGAGACCTTTTGCCCCATTACCAACGGAGGTATCTCATGCACCTGTCTCCACGACATTTCCTCACTCGCGCGGCATGCGCAATAGCCGCGGTCAGCGCCCTCGTCTGCACGGCCTGCGGCACCTCTGCCGACGAAACCGTCGCCGAGGACGGGCGCCCCATCGTCACCATCAAGGTTCGCCGCAACGCGATCGACGTTCCCATGGCGAAGACGACCTACTCGGCCTCGCTGGAGAAGGCCTGCAACTGCCACATCAAGTGGCAGGAGATCCTCGACACGGCGTGGGATCAGCAAAAGGCCGCGTCGATGGCCGCCAACGACTTCCCCGATATCGGCCTCACCCTCTACGATCCCGCCGACGTCTCTCGCTACTTCTCGCGGTTTGCCGACCTCGGCAAGGAACTCGACAAGATGCCGAACGTCAAGCGCTTCCTCGAGGAGCGCCCGGTGGCGGCGAAGATGGCGCGCCAAGACGGCGTCATCCGCAACCTGCCCTCCGATCGCGGTAAGGGCTACCGCGTTTCGGCGACCCACATGTTCATCAACAAGACGTGGCTCGACAAGCTCGGGCTGCCCATGCCGACGACGTGGGACGAGCTCGAGTCGACGCTGGAGGCGTTTAAGACCAAGGATCCCAACGGCAACGGCAAGGCCGACGAGGTCCCCATGAACATCCACGACGTCGGCTTCGGGCTGTGGTCGCCGCTCGTCCTGCTCAACTCCACGGGCATTACGACGTCGTACATGGGCCCCTCGGCGTCGAGCCAGGGCATGTACGTCGACAACGGCACGGTCAAGTCCTACCTGACCAGCACCGAGCTTCGTGACGTGCTGACCTTCCTCCACGGCCTCGTCGACAAGGGACTCATCCCCAAGGACACCTTCACCCGCGACGGCTCCCAATACGCCTCCCAGACGATCGGGGACGGCAAGACGGCTCTGACGGGCGTGTCGTTCGGATGGTCGACGGACTCCGAATACGGCGCCCTCGGCAAGCAGTATGTCGCCGTTCCCCCGCTCAAGCAGCACGCGAGCGATCCCGACTCCAAGCTCAAGTGGGACTACTCCCAGGACGCGACCGAATACGCCTACGCGGTGACGGTACGTGCGGATACCCCGAACATGGACGCGGTGTTGGCGATCGTCAACGCCATGTATTCGCCCGACCTCTCGGTCGCCGGCTACTTCGGGTCGATTCCCACCTTCGTCACGACCGACGGCAAGGGTACGTACACGATCGACAAGGCCAAGGCCTACGCCAAGTACACCGACACCCGCTCGATCGCCCTCCAGGACCGTTTCGGCGGTTACATTCCCGACTCCGTCACCATCGTCAACGACACGAACGCCGACTACGTGACCGAGGCGAACTCGGCCTACGACGCAGCGATCGCCAACGTCGATCCCGTCCGCGACGTCGTGCCGATCTACGTCCGGCCCAGCTCGGATGAGACCGACCAGCTGTCGAACAACAACACGGCGATTTTCAACTACGTCAACAACATGCTCGCCAAGTGGGTGCAGTCGGGCGGAATCGAGAAGGAGTGGGACACCTACGTCGAAAAGGTGTCCGAGCCCTCCCTCGGCCTGAAGACAAACATCGAGATTTGGCAGCGTCTCTACGACAAGGTGAGTGATCAGTGATGAGCACCCAAGCAATGACGCCCTCCCTCGCGCCCGCCAAGAAGTCGCGCCTGTCGTCGCACTTCCGCGACTACTGGCAGCTGTGGGTGCTCGTCGCCCCGGCCCTGTGTTTCGTCGGCCTCTTCGCCTATGTCCCCATGTGGGGTATTCAGCTGGCGTTCAAGAAGTTCGACCCAATTAAGGGCATCACCGGTGGTGAGTGGATGGGGTTCACCTATTTCTCGAACTTCTTCTCCTCTCCCCTTTTCAGCGAGATCATGATCAACACGGTCCGCATCAGTTTGTGGACCCTCGTCATGGGATTCTTCTTCCCGATCATCCTCGCCCTGCTCATTAACCAGGTGGCGTCGAAGCGCCTGAAGGGGTTCATCCAAACCGTCACCTACATGCCGCACTTCATTTCCGTCGTCGTCATCGTCTCGATGCTCAACATCTTCCTTGCCCCGGGTTCGGGACTGTTGGGATTCCTCGGTGGAGACGCCTCGCTCATGGGGTCACCAACGGCGATCACCCATATCTACTGGATCAGTGAGGTGTGGCAACACGTCGGGTGGAACGCGATCATCTACCTCGCGGCGCTGTCCTCGGTCGACACGTCGCTCTACGAGGCGGCCAAGCTGGATGGGGCCGGACGACTCAAGATCATTCGCCACGTTGACATCCCCGCGATCATGCCGACGTGTGTCATCTTGCTCATCATGACGATGGGTTCGGTCTTGGCCGTTGGCTTCGACAAGATCTACCTCATGCAAAATGCCCTTAACCTGCCGGCGACGGAGGTTATCGCAACCTACACGTTCAAGATCGGTATTTTGGGTTCGCAGTTCTCGTACTCCACCGCGATCGGGTTGTTTAACACGGTCGTCAACTTCTGCTTCCTCATCGCCGCTAACGCCATCTCGAAGAAGGCGTCCGGCTCCTCGATCTTCTAGGACACGACCATGACACGTCTTTCTGCTTTCTATGCTGATTTGAAGCGCCAACGCGGTGGTGACCTGGTCATCACGCTGGCGATCGGGGTCATTTTGTGCCTGGTCGTCATCGCGGTCCTCTATCCCCTGTGGTTCATCGTCATCTCCTCAATCTCCGATCCCAACGCGGTCGCGTCCGGGCAGGTGAGGCTGCTGCCGAAGATGCCGACGTTTGAGGGGTATTCGCGCATCTTCGACGAACCGCGGATCTGGCAGGGTTACCGCAACACGATCCTGTATTCGGTGCTGGGAACGGCACTGAACATGATCGTGACGATCCCGGCGGCATTCGCCCTCTCGCGCGCCGAGTTCAAGGCCCGCCGCCTCATCCTGTTCCTGTTCGCCTTCACGATGTTCTTCTCGGGCGGCCTGATCCCGTCCTACCTGTTGTACTCGCAGCTGGGACTGCTCAACTCGATGTGGGTGTTCATCCTGCCCGGTGCCGTCTCGGTGTACAACGTCATCGTTGCCCGCTCGTTCTTCGAGACCTCGATTCCCTCGGAGCTCTTCGATGCCGCGCGCATCGACGGCCTGTCCTACTTCGGGTTCTTCTTCAAGGTGGTGCTGCCGCTGTCCTCCGCGATCCTCGCCGTCATCGGCCTGTACTACTTCGTCGGCCACTGGAACGACTTCATGACCGGCCTTGTCTACATCACCGACGACTCCAAGCTGCCGCTGCAAAACATCCTCCAGCAGCTGTTGCTCGTCAACCAGAACACCGCGACGACGTCGATTGGTGTGGCCGACGCGCAACGGGCGGCCGACCAGATGAAGTTCGGCATCATCATCGTCTCGACGGTGCCGCTGCTGGTGGCCTACCCGTTCTTGCAGCGCTACTTCGATAAGGGCGTCATGCTGGGGGCCGTGAAGGGATGAGTCTCGCCCGTTTCGCCCTGAGTTACGAGGCCCTGTGCCGCCTCATCTGCCGGCTGGTCGTCTGTCACGTCCTCGCGGTGGCGACCTCGTGTGCCGGGTTGATCGTCTTCGGCGTCTTCCCGGCCCTCGAGGCCATCGTCCGGGTGACTCGCTACGAGCGCCTTCGCGGTGCGCCGCTGCGGGTTCGTGACCTGCCCGCGACGTTTTGGCGGTTCTGGCGTGAGGGCCTCATCGGGGCGAACGTCCGCGGTTGGGTGAGCACGGTGATTCTCCTCGGTCTCGCGATCGAGTATCGAGTGACGAACGTCGTCGGGCGTGGGCTGCTCGCCTACGCCTGCGCGGGCGTCCTCCTTCTGCTCATCATCGTGCTCACCCTCGCGTGGGTGAACCTCGTCTTCCTCAGCGCCCACATGCATCTGGGGGCGGGACCGCTCATCCGCACGGCCGTCCTCATGGTGTGTGCCCGCCCGCTGGTCACACTGGCCAGCCTCGTCATCATTGCCGTATGGTCGGCGCTGGTTATCAAGCTTCCGGCACTCGTGATCGCGTTCGGCATCACGCCGGTTCTCGTCGCCCTCACCCACATTCGGTGGGTGTGGGCCAAGCTTCCCGGCACCCAGCCCGATCACCCCGACGAGGAGGATGCGCCATGCGGGTCACCCTGCGCGACGTCGCAGACGACGTAGGTGTCTCGGTAGCCACTGTCTCGCGCGTGCTGACGGGGAAGAGTTCGGGGCGCGTGCGCCCCGAGGTCGCCGCCGACATACGCCAGGCGGCTGCCCGCATGGGGTACCGTTCCAATGCGCTGGCCCGCGGACTGCGCCTGCAAGAGACCCGGATCCTCGGATTCATCTCGGACGTCATCGCGACGGGCGCGCGCGGGGGCCAGATCCTGCTCGGCGCCCAGGACGCGGCCCGGCGCTACGGCTACACGCTGCTGACGGTCAATACCGGCGACGATCCGGATGTCGAGGCTCACCACCTCGATGCCCTCGCCTCCTACCGCGTCGATGGCTACCTCTACGCCTCGATGTTTAACCGGCCCCTTGCCCTGCCCTCTCGCTTGGAAACCCTGCCGACCGTCATCGTCGACGCCACCAGTCCCACTCAGTCGACCCCGAGCGTTTCGCCGGACGAGAAGGCGATCGGGCGCCTGGGGGCTCGCGAGCTGCTGCGAGCCGGTGCCCGACGCATCCTCTACGTGTCCACGCCCGCCCCCATCGTCGCCCGGGCCGCTCGCCTCGACGGCTTTTTCGCTGAGATCCGCGGCACGACAGCCGACGTGGAGGTACGCGTGCTCGAAATCGCCGAGAGCATCTCGCACGCGCGAGGTCCCCTCGTCGAGGCATTGAAAAGCGACGTCGACGGCGTGTTCTGCTTTAACGACTTGCGCGCGGCGATGGTCTATCAGGCATCGACCGCTGCCGAGCGCGTGATTGGGCATGACCTCGCGGTCATCTCGGTCGACCGCACCGAGATGCTCCAACAGGTGCTCTACCCGAATCTTTCCTCGATCGCGCTTCCCCACTATCAAATGGGATACTGGGGCTGTACGAAACTCATTACCTCGCTGCTGGGGAATTCCCTCGACCTTGACGATCCCTCCCTGACCGATTTGCCCGCTTGCGCGCTGAGCCATGCCCTGCTTGCCCCCGGCGAGCCGGTCGACGGTGCCAGCTGCATTCTGACGAAATAACACGATATTTATGGCGATTTCTTTGACTCTGCCCGCCTCCGCTGCTTTCACTCGCGTCGACGTCTGCCTCGAGCGCATCGGCGACGACGCCGTCGAGGTGAATCTGTTCAGTGGCGATACATACGTCGACTCGGCCGCGCTGCGCCTGGGTGCACGTCGCGGCCTGCTGCGGCTGGCGTGCCCCGACGGCGCTGATCGCCTCGACGTGAGCGGCGCACGCATCGCGCTGGCCTACACGTGGGACAGCCATCGCGTTCTCGCCGAGGGCGTCACCGTCGTCGCGCCCGCCCCCGCGGTGGGACACGCCTTCGTTCACATCACGCCGCCAACGGGGTGGCTCAACGACCCGAACGGTTTGTCGAAGTTCCGCGGCGTCTATCACGTCTTTTACCAGTACACGCCCTACGCCGCGCACTGGGATTCCATGCACTGGGGGCACGCGGTCTCCGACGACCTCGTTCACTGGCGCCACCTGCCAATTTTCCTCGAGCCTCAACCCGAGCTGCTCGAGGACACCGCCCTCAGCGGGGGTGCCTTCTCGGGATCGGCGCTGCCCCTAGACGCCGCGGGACGCCCGTGCTCGGGCGATGACGCCGAGACCCTGCTCGTCGCGCTGACTCGCCATGTTCAAAACGGCGCGGATCCCGACTCCCTGGTCGAGATCCAAACGGTCCTGCAAACCACGGATGGGATCCTGCCCGGCCCCGAGGTCACAGCGCTCACCCGCGACGACGCGGTCGGGCGCGACTGGCGCGACCCCAAGCTCGTCGTTGACGAGGTGGGCGTTCACATGATCCTCGCCACCCACGTCGACCGCGAGTGCCCCACCGAGGCCACCTCGCGCACGCCTGGTGACGGCGTGTTCACGCTGGCCGCGCTCCCCCACCACGACCCGGGCGGCGAACCCGATCCCAATCGACTGCCGGCGATCGTGTCGTACCTCCACGACGATGAACGCGAGTGGAGCGAGGGGTGGAGTCCCGAGGGCGTCGTCGTTGCCGACGCGGGCATCTCGGAATCGTCGACCATCGAGTGTCCCGACGTCCTCACCGTGTCTGGCCGGCGCTTCGCCGTGGGCGGGATCATGCACTATCGCCGCCCGAGCGGGGCCTTCCAGCCCGTGCGCTGGTACGACCTCGATGGCCCGGAGACTCGCGCCGGGTGGATCGACGAGGGCGATAGCTTCTACGCCGTCCAAACGCTCGTCGAAGACGATCGCATCCTCGCGTGGGGATGGCTCGCCGACTGGTGTTACCGCCGCGGCACCCTCGATCACCTCAACCAGGGCGTGCTGTCGCTGCCGCGCGAGCTCGTCGTCACCGATCGCGGCTTGGGGATGGTGCCCGCGCGAGAGATCCGCGCGCTCATGCGCGAGGCCGTGCCCGCCGGGCAGGCGTGCGCGAACGCCTATGCCCTTCGCATGAGCTTCGACGACGAGGCTGCCCCCGTCACCGTCGCCTTCAGCGAGGCGGACGACGTTCCCGTGCTGCGCATCGTCGGTGGCGTCGTCGAGTTGGCGCGTCCCAACGCGACGCCGTGTCGCGTGGAGCTCGATCGGATCCACCGCGTCGAGGCGTTCTACGATCGCGGCGTTGTCGAAGTGTTTATCAACGACGGCGAGGCGACGTTCAGCTGCCTGGGTGACGACCGCGCCGAGACGGCACGCGTGCGCGTTGACGCTGCCCCCGGTGTCTCGTGGGAGCTATTCGACCTGAGGAGGGCTGCGGAATCACCGCGATCGTGAGGTAGCTATTCGCCCGCGCATCGCGACCGATACGCAGATAAGACGGGCGGGGCCGCTCTCACGGGAGCGGCCCCGCCCGTCTTGTGTCAGGCCTTGGCGACGGTGATGGATTCGTCGCCTTCCTCGATGTTCACCGAGGTGGCCAGCGTCTCGTGGGCGATCATGTCGCTGTGCTCGCGCACGCCGGCGATGACGTCGCCAGGCACCATCAGGTTGAGCGCGATCCGGTCGGCGACGTGGAGGCCGGCCTTCTTGCGTTCGTCCTGAATCTTGCGCACGAGGTCGCGGGCGTACCCCTCGGCCTCGAGCTCGGCATCTAGCGTCGTGTCGAGGACGACGAAGGTGCCCGAGGCCAGCACGCTCGCGACCTGTCCCTCGGCCGCGGCCACGGACGTCGTCAGCTCGATCGCGTCGCCGTCGAGCTCGACGGGGGCGCCCTCGACCTCGACCCCGGGGAAACGCACCCCGGTCTCGGTCTCTTCCCATTCGCCGGCCTTTTGGGCCTTGAACAGCTGGGACGTGGCTTTGCGCACCGCCGGGGCAAACGCCTTGGGGTTGAGCTTGAGGTCGCGCCGCAGCTGGAATCCCGATGTCGTCACCTCGTCGAGGGCGACGTTCTTGACGTTGACCTCGCCGGCGATGAGGTCGCCGAACGGGGCGAGCGCCTGTGGGTGCTCGGTCACGACCGTCAGGGTGCGCAGCGGCTGGCGCACCCGCAGAGAGTGGGCCTTGCGCAGAGAATGTGTCGACGAGACGACGGCGCGCGCCTCGTCCATCGCCGCCACGAGGTCGGCATCGGCGACCGCATCGGACCACACCGGATAGTCGCTCAGGTGAACCGAGCGCTCCCCCGTCAGCCCACGCCACATTTCCTCGCTCAGCAGCGGCAGCAGCGGGGCGATGGCACGCAGGAAGGCCTCGAGCGCGGTGTAGAGCGTGTCGTAGGCGCGAGCGTCCTCGTTCCAGAACCGATCGCGTGTCGTGCGCACGTACCAGTTCGTCAGCAGATCGATGTGGTCGCTGACGAGCGCGCACGCTCCGGGGATGTCCATCGCGTCGAGCGCTTCGGCCACGCCATCGATGAGGCCCTTCGTGCGGGCCAGCAGGTAGCGGTCCATGACGTCGAGGCCCGCGAGAGCCTCGCGATCGTCCACGTCGAGCAGCTTCGCCTGGTAGCCCTCGCCGCCGTTGCACGCGTTGGCGTAGAGGGTGAAGAAGTAGTAGACGTTCCACAGCGGCAAGATGACGTGGCGAACGGTGTCGCGGATGCCCTTCTCGGTGACGATGAGGTTGCCGCCGCGCACGATTGGGCTCGACATGAGGAACCAGCGCATGGCGTCGGAGCCGTAGGTGTCGAACACGCCCGAGACGTCGGGGTAGTTGCGCAGCGACTTGCTCATCTTGCGCCCGTCGTCGCCGAGCACGATGCCGTGCGAGATGCAGCTGGTGAAGGCGGGGCGGTCGAACAGCGCCGTGGCCAGGACGTGCAGGGTGTAGAACCAGCCGCGGGTCTGGCCGATGTATTCGACGATGAAGTCGCCCGGGTAGTGGTTCTCGAACCACTCGGTGTTTTCAAAGGGATAGTGCACCTGGGCGTAGGGCATCGACCCGGAGTCGAACCAGCAGTCGAGGACGTCGGGGATGCGCCGCATCATCGAGCGCCCCGTCGGGTCGTCGGGGTTGGGCCGGACGAGGTCGTCGATCGCCGGGCGGTGCAGGTCGGTGACCTCCACGCCGAAGTCGCGTTCGAGCTCGGCGATCGAGCCGTAGACGTCGATGCGCGGGTACTCGGGGTTATCCGACTTCCACACAGGGATGGGGCTGCCCCAGTAGCGGTTGCGCGAGATCGACCAGTCGCGCGCGCCTTCGAGCCACTTGCCGAAGATGCCGTCCTTGATGTAGCTGGGGACCCATTCGATCTGCTGGTTCAGCTCCACCATCCGGTCGCGGAATGCCGTGACCTTGACGAACCAGGAGGACACCGCCTTGTAGATGAGGGGCTTGCGGCAGCGCCAGCAGTGCGGATAGGAGTGCGTGTAGGACTCGGTGCGCACGAGCTTGCACCGGCGCGCCTCGTCGACGCGCTCGAAGGGGCCGGCCCAGTTGCGCATGTCGCGGATGACCTGCTTGTTCGCGTCGAAGACCTGGGTGCCGGCGTAGTCCGAGACCTCGCGCGTGAAGCAGCCGGCGTCGTCGACGGGACGACCGCCTCGATCCCGGCCTCCAGGCAGATCGCCATGTCGTCTTCACCAAACGCCGGGGCGATGTGGACGAGGCCGGTGCCGTCTTCGGTTGTGACGAAGTCGCCGGGGATGATCGTCCACGCATTCGGGCCAGGGGCCTCGCTCGCGTCGCGGTCGGCGAAGTAGGTGAACATCGGGTAGTAGCGCTGCCCGAGCAGCTCTGAGCCCTTACACTCGCCGACGATGCGGCGCTGCTCGCCCAGTTCCTTGGCGTAAGCCTCGACGAGGTCCTTGGCGAAGATGAGGGTCTCGCCCTGGAGCCACTCGGCACCATCGGCACCCACCTCGACGCGGACGTAGTCGATGTCGGGACCCACGGCGATGGCGAGGTTCGAGGGCAACGTCCACGGCGTCGTCGTCCAGATGACGGCCATATCGCCGCTTTCCATGCGCACGGCGACCGAGACGGTTTGGTCGGAGCGATCCTGATAGACGTCGTCGTCCATGCGCAGCTCGTGGTTCGACAACGGCGTCTGGTCGTTCCAGCAATACGGCAGCACCCGGTAGCCCTCGTAGGCCAGGCCCTTGTCGTAGAGGGTCTTAAACGCCCAGATGACGGACTCCATGTAGGGCAGGTCCATCGTCTTGTAGTCGTTGTCGAAGTCGACCCAGCGCGCCTGCCGGGTCACGTAGTCCTGCCACTCTTTCGTGTAGGTGAGCACGGAGGAGCGGCACGTCTCGTTGAACTTCGCGATCCCGACGCCGCCCTCGATCTCGGACTTATCGGTGATCCCGAGGATGCGTTCGGCCTCGAGCTCGGCGGGCAGCCCGTGGGTGTCCCACCCGAAACGGCGCTCCACGCGCTTGCCGCGCTGGGTCTGGTAGCGCGCGACGATGTCCTTGACGTAGCCGGTGAGCAGGTGCCCGTAGTGGGGCAGGCCGTTGGCAAAGGGCGGGCCGTCGTAGAAGACGTATTCGTTCGCCCCGGCCTCGCCGGCGTCGCGGGCGTCAATCGAGGCCTGGAACGTGCCGTCGGATTCCCAATAGGCCAGGGTGTCGCGCTCGCGATCGGGGAATACCGGAGAGGCCTCGACGGCCTCGTCGCGGTGGCGCGGATAGTGCGAACCTGTCATCTCGCTGCTTCCTTCGTGATGCATAACCTACCTCACGAGGACGCCCGGAGAACCTGACGCGGTACCACCTCGCTTGCGCGCCAACGCGCGCCGCTTCATTTGTCGCTGTCACGGGCGTACCCGGCGGGTTCTACTGAGGTCTGGCCCGTTCTTCCCGCGGCTCCCCGGTGATACCCGGGTTTCCCCGGCCGGATCATGCACCTTCGGTGCCACTGTAGTGGCCAACCGGGCCGGGATCAATTGTGCCCGCTGGGCGGTCAGGGGCGCGGCGAGCGCGCCACGACCATCGTCGTGGCCTGTGCGCGCGGGCGCACGTCGATGCGGTCGAGGACGACGTGGGGCGGACGCGAGAGGCAGTAGCCGATGACGTCGGCGATGTCGGCGGCCACGAGCGGATCCTCGACGCCGGCGTAGACGGCCTCGGCGCGCTCGCGGTCCCCCAGGCGGTTGAGCGAGAACTCCTCGGTCTTGACCATTCCCGGGCACACCTGGAAGATGCGGACGGGTTCGCCGACGAGCTCGAGGCGCATCGTCTCGGGAATCATTGCTTCGGCGTGCTTGGCGGCCGTGTAGCCGGCCCCGCCCGGGTAGGTCTCGTGGGCAGCCGTCGATGTCAGGTAGAGGAGGTCGCCGCCGTTGGCACGCAGATGTGGCAGGAACGCCTGCGTCGTGGCGAGGGCACCCGCGACGTTGACGCGGTACATCCACTCCCAGTCCTCGGCCTTCCCCGCGGCGACGGGATCGGCACCGTGGGCGCCGCCGGCGTTGATGACGACGCCGCTCACCGCTCCCCGCTCGAACACTCGCTGCGCCATCGCGTCCACGGCGTCGGCATCGGTGACGTCGCATACCTCGTACTCGCAGCCGATCTCCGCGCTCAGGCGCTCCAACCGCTCGCGTCGGCGAGCAACGGCGACGACCTGCCAGCCGTTGTCCCGCAGCAGCCGACACGTCGCCTCCCCGATTCCGGATGAGGCTCCGGTCACGACGATGCGGCAGTTCTCACGAGGGGGCGGGTAGCACGTCATGATGCCAACGATAGATCGCTAAGTGCGCGCCGTCACCGGATTCACCGGCGCAGCAGCGGCGAGAGCGAGAGGATTGCGGCGTCGCGGCATAGGCTGGACGCGACATATATCCGCGAGCGGGACGGGGAGACACATGCGCGTCGGAATTATCGGGTGCGGCAACATGGGCGGAGCGATCGCGGCGGGGATCCGCGAGGGCGGTCTCGTCGAGGCCGGCGATCTCAGCCTCTTCGACGCCTCGACCGAGGTCGCGAGCCGCCTCGCCGACGAGATCGGCGCCCACCCCGCCGAAAGCCTCGAGGATTTTGCCCGCGACCTTGGCGAGGGCGACGTCGTCGTCCTCGCCGTGAAGCCTCACCTCATCGCCAAAGTTGCCCGCGACTACGCGGGCGCCGCCGGCGACGCCCGTGACGGAATGAGCGTCGTCTCGGTTGCCGCGGGTTTCGCCCGCGAGCGCCTCGCCGAGGCGCTGGGCGGAAAGGGCGTGGCCGTACGCGTCATGCCCAACGTCGCCGCCCGCGTGGGACAGGCGATGACGGCCATCGCGTTCCCCGACGACGCGACGGAGGACCAGCGCTCGAGCGTGAGTGCGGTCTTTGAGGCGATCGGCGAGGTGCTCGTCCTCGACGAGGATCTCTTTAGCGCGTATTCGGCGCTTGGGGGCTGCTCGCCGGCGTGGCTCGCCGCGATCGCGGATGCCTTCGCTCAGGCCGGTGTCGCCCAGGGGCTGACCAAGGCGCAGGCGATGGCGGCGATCACGCAGGCGATGCGCGGCACGGCCGACCTGCTGGCGTCGCTGGGCGATGGCCCGGCCCCTGCCGCCACGCTCGTTGACCAGGTGTGTTCGCCCGGTGGGACGACAGTCGCCGGACTTCTCGCGCTGGAAGACCGCGGGATGCGCGAGGCCGCCCACGCCGCCGTCGCGGCCGCTGCTGAGCGCGACCGCGCGCTTGGCGCAGACTGAGAGCACCAGCTGCCTACTTGGGCGTGCGCGTGCGCGTTCGATAGCCTAGCCACCACAGACCTGGAACCCACTGGGAGGACACCCGATGACGACCCCTGAGCACGCCGGCGACCAGCAGGCTCTCACCGTTGCAGCGCCGAAGGTCCCCGACCGCGTCAGCCCCGACGGCCTGGAAGACCGCTGGCAGCAGGTGTGGGAGAACCGTCAGGTCTACGCGTTTGATCCGGATACGACGCGCGCCGAGGTGTTCTCGATCGACACTCCCCTGCCGACGGCCTCGGGATCGCTCCACGTCGGCCACGTGTTCTCCTACACCCACACCGACATCCTCGCCCGCTACCAGCGCATGCGCGGCAAGAACGTCTTCTACCCGATGGGGTGGGACGACAACGGGTTGCCGACCGAGCGGCGCGCCCAGAACTACTACGGGGTCCGCTGCGATCCGTCCCTGCCCTACGACCCCGACTTCGAGCCGCCGCACCACGGCGACGCGAAGTCGGTCAAGGCGGCCGACCAGGTGCCGGTGTCGCGACGCAACTTCATCGAGCTGTGCGAGCAGCTGACGGTCGAGGACGAAAAGCAGTTCGAGGCGCTGTGGCGCCGTCTCGGCCTCTCGGTCGATTGGTCGCACTCGTACCAGACGATCGGCAAGGACACCCAGAGGGTCACCCAGTGGGCCTTCCTGCGCAACCTCGAACGTGGCGAGGCCTACCAACAGGCCGCCCCCGGGCTGTGGGACGTCACCTTCCAGACCGCCGTCGCCCAGGCCGAGGTCGAGTCTCGCGAATACCCCGGCGACTACCACGCCTTCGCCTTCCACCGCATAGACGGCGAGGGTGACGTCGTCATCGAGACGACCCGCCCCGAGCTGCTGGCCGCCTGCTGCTGCCTCGTCGCCCACCCCGACGACGAGCGCTATCAGCACCTCTTCGGCACGACGGTCACCTCGCCCGGCTTCAACGTTGAGGTCCCCGTCCTCGCCCACCCGGCCGCCGAAATGGACAAGGGCGCCGGCATCGCCATGTGCTGTACGTTCGGTGACGTCACCGACGTCGCATGGTGGCGCGAGCTGGAATTGGATACCCGCGTCATCCTTGGTCACGACGGGCGCATCCTCGCCGAGACCCCCGAGTGGATCACGGACGCGGACGGTCGCGACCTCTATGCCGCCACGGCCGGCAAGACCACCTTCGGCGCACGCAAGGTCATCGTCGAGGCGCTCGCGGCCTCGGGTGAGATGATCGGCGAGCCCAAGCCGACGATGCGCCAGACGAACTTCTTTGAAAAGGGCAACAAGCCGCTGGAAATCGTCATGAGCCGCCAGTGGTACATCCGCAACGGCGGCACCGACTACACCCGCGACGGCGCCGCGAAGCCCCTGCGCGAGGAGCTGCTCGATCGCGGCGACGAGCTGTCCTTCCACCCCGACTTCATGAAGGTGCGCTACGCGAACTGGGTGGGCGGGCTGAACTCCGACTGGCTTATTTCGCGCCAGCGCTTCTTCGGCGTGCCCATTCCCGTGTGGTACCGCGTCGACGAGGCGGGCGAGGTCAATTACGACGCCGTCCTCACCCCGTCTCTCGATCAGTTGCCCATCGACCCCACGGTCGACGTCCCCGAAGGCTTCACCCCCGACCAGCGTGACGTCCCCGGCGGTTTTGCGGGCGAAAAGGACATCATGGACACCTGGGCGACGTCCTCGCTCACTCCGCAGATCGTCTCGGGCTGGCTGCGCGATGAGCAGCTGTTTGCCAACGTCTACCCGATGGACATCCGCCCGCAGGGCCAAGACATCATCCGCACGTGGCTGTTCTCGACCCTCGTGCGTGCTCACCTGGAGTTTGACGCCCTGCCGTGGCGCCACGCGACGATTTCGGGGTGGATCCTCGACCCGGATCGCAAGAAGATGTCGAAGTCAAAGGGCAACGTCGTCACCCCGATGGGGCTGCTCGAGACCCATGGGGCGGACGCCGTGCGCTACTGGGCGGCCGCCGCGCGGCTCGGCACGGACACGGCGTTCGAGGAACAGCAGATGAAGATCGGTCGCCGCCTGGCGATGAAGCTCCTCAACGCCTCGAAATTCGCCCTCGCGATGGGCGGGGGCGACGAGCCGCTGTCGCTGGATCCCCGAGCCGTCACCGAGCCGCTCGATCGTTCGGTGCTCGCCGCGCTGACGGAGGTCGTGGATGCGGCGACGGCCGCCCTTGAGCGTTTCGACCACACGCGCGCGCTCGAGCTGACCGAGAGCTTCTTCTGGACGTTCTGCGACGACTACCTCGAGCTCGTCAAGGACCGCGCGAACAACTTCGCCGGCACCATCGAGGCCGGTCTCGTCGCCTCCGCGCGCACGACCCTGGCCATCGTCGTCGACACCGTCACGAGGCTGCTCGCCCCCTACCTGCCCTACGCCGCCGAGGAGGTGTGGAGCTGGTATCGCGACGGCTCGATCCACCGCGCCGCATGGCCCGATGCCGCGTCTTTCCGCGACCTCGGCGGGGACGCCGACCTACTGGCGAACGCGGGCCAGGCGCTGTCGGTGCTGCGCAAGATCAAGTCCGAGGCCAAGGTGTCGATGCGCACCCCGATCGAGGCCGTGACCCTGCACGTCTCGCCCACTGCCGCCGCGGACGTGCGTGCCGCCCACGCCGACCTCGTCGCCGCGGCCAAGGTTTCGGGAACGTTCACGCTCAGCGAAGACCTGGCCGATGACGAGCCGATGGCCACGTCCGATGTCACGTTGGGCGAGCCTCCGGCTAAGCGCAAAAAGAAGTAGTTCCCCGCCCACAGAGAGGTCTGACATGGTCGACGAAACGCTCGGTGATCCCCCGGCCGACGCGCACACGGTTCCCGACGCCACGGGTGAGGGACTGCGCGAGTTCGGTCTTCCCCGCCGCGTCGCCACCGAGGAGTGGATGTCGATTCCGTGGCTGTTTTACCGCCGCGTCCAGGCCGATCCCAAGCAGATCGTCGTCGAGAAGAAGAGTTCGCTCGGTGACGTGTGGCGTCCGATCAGCGCCCGTGCCTACGCCGAGGAGATCGCCGCCGTCGCGCGCGGCCTCATCGGGCTGGGCCTCGGGCACGGCGACCGGCTGGGAATCCTCGCGCCGACCTCGTACGACTGGACGCTGCTCGACATGGCGGCGCTGTCGATCGGCGTCGTCGTCGTGCCCATCTACGAGACCGACTCGGCGGCGCAGATCCGGTGGATCATCGAGGATGCCCAGCTCAAGCTCATCGTCTCCCAGGCGCGCCAATCGGCCGACCTGCTGGGGGCGCTCGTGCGCGAGCTCGGCGTCGAGTGCCCGGTCATGTGCCTGACCACGGGCGCGATGGTCGACATCGTCGAGGCCGGCGACGGCATCAAGCAGGCCGACTACGACGCGCGCTATGCCGAGGTCAACATGTCGACGCTGGCCTCGATCGTCTACACCTCGGGGACGACGGGCAGGCCCAAGGGCGTCGAGATCACACACGGCAACGGCGTCGAGCTCGCACTCAACGGCCTGGAATACATGGGCGCGGTGACGAACACCCGCAAGGTTCGCGCGCTCATGTTCCTTCCCCTCGCCCACGTGCTCGCCCGCTTCGTCACGTGGTACACGCTGGCCGGCCCGGGCGTCTTGGGGCACGTCCCGGACACGTCGAACCTGCTCGCCGACGTCGCCTCCTTCCGCCCGACCTACGTCCTCGTCGTGCCGCGCGTGCTCGAGAAGATCTATAACTCAGCCGAGGCCATGGCCGGGTCGGGCGTGAAGCTGCGGATGTTCCGCGCGGCTGCCAAAACGGCGATCGCCTACTCCCGGGCTCTGGATACTGCCGAGGGGCCATCGCGGCGACTGCGGGCGGCGCACCAGTTCTATTCGACAATCGTCCTGTCCAAGATTCACGCGCTGCTTGGCGGCAACTGCGACTACGTCATCTCGGGAGGCGGCCCGCTGGGGCGGCGCCTCGGGCATTTCTATCGCGGCGCCGGCCTCACCGTGCTTGAGGGCTACGGGCTGACGGAGACGCTCGGCCCCTTCATGGTCAATACGGCCACGGCACCGCGCATCGGCTCGGTCGGTCGCCCCGTCTACGGCGGGCAGGCGCGCATTTCGTCCGAGGGCGAGATCCAGCTCAAGGGACCGTTCATCACCCGTGGCTACTACGGCAATCCCGAGGCGACGGCCGCGACGTTCACGTCCGATGGCTGGTTCAAAACGGGCGACGCCGGGCGCATGGATGCCCAGGGCTACACCTACATCACCGGGCGCATGAAAGAAATCATTGTCACGGCGGGCGGCAAGAACGTCGCCCCCGAGACGCTTGAGGATTCGTTGCGCGGGCATCCCCTCATTTCGCAGGTTGTCGTCGTCGGCGATCGCCGCCCCTTCATCGGCGCGCTCATCACGCTTGACCGCGACATGGTGCCCATGTGGCTGGCCAATCACAAGTTGCCGGCGATGGACATCCCGGCGGCGGTCAACCATCCCGAGGTCATCGCGGCGTTGGAGCGCGCCGTCGAGCGGGCAAACAAGGCGGTCTCGCGCGCCGAGTCGATCCGCAAGATCCGGGTTCTCTCGACGGAATTCACCGAGGAGAACGGCCTGCTCACCCCGTCGATGAAGGTCAAGCGGAAGGTCGTCCTCGAGCGTTTTGCCGACGAGATCGACGCCCTCTACGGCACCAGCCTGGAGGACGACGACGAGTAGCGTCGCCGCGTGCGCCCACTACTCGACAGTGCCGCCACACCGGCCCTCCCCCGACTGGTTTCCCTGCCCACAGCGGCGGCGGTAGAGGTCGTAGAGGTCGACGTCGGCGTCTGCTAGCTCTGATTCGTACATGCGGATCTTGTACTGAACGAGGCCGAGATTCGTCTGGTAGTGCGCGAGTTTGTCGCGCAGGTGCTGCTCGTGGCGGCGCATGATCGCGAGCAGCTCCTGTTCGGCCCCGGGGACCTTTCCCCGCCGCAGGCTCACGTAACGAGAGAGGTCAGCGATGCTCATTCCCGTTGAGCGCATGTGGTCGATGAACCGCAGCCACTCGATGTCCTCGTCGCTGTAGCGGCGCGCCCCGGCGGGTGTGCGAGCCGGCGAGACGAGGCCTTCTTTCTCGTAGTAGCGCAGCGTCGATGCCGTCAATCCCGTCGCCTGGGCGACGTAGCCGATGGCGTGATCCATGAGTGGCCTCCTCCACTTGCCTTCAACCTCGCTTCAACTTTTACCGTTGACAGCGTACGTCGTCAACGCGACGAGAACGAGGAGAACAGATGATGACACGCTCAGATGAGGGCTGGGTCGACGCCGACACCCGCTATTTCACGGGAAGCGCCCGCCTGCGCATGGAAACGCAAACGGAGCAATTTGCGGCCGCGACGGTCGTCTTTTCGCCCGGGTGCCGCAACAACTGGCACACCCATCCGGTCTCGCAGACGCTCATCGTCACCGATGGCGTCGGCTTCTATCAGGAGGCCGGCTCCCCCGCCGTCGTTCTGCGTCCGGGCATGAGCATCACGATCGGCGCCGGCGTCAACCACTGGCACGGGGCGGCCGCTCATTCGTCGCTGACCCACATCGCGATCACCCTCAACAACGACGAGGGCAACGCCGCCGAGTGGGGTGACGCCGTCGACGACGCCACCTACCAGGACGCTCACGCCCAACTTGAGGGCACCCCGCTGGCCCCGGTGAGCGCCGGGCGCGACCAGCTGGGCGACTTCGCTCCCCTGTTTGCCGAGCTCAACGACGACGTGTTGTTCGGGCGGGTCTGGGCCCGGCGCGCCGAACTTGGCGCGCGCGATCGCTCCGTCGTCACCGTGTGTTCGCTCATCGCCTCCGGGATCACCGACTCCTCCCTGGCGTACCACCTGAGCACTGCCCGCGACAACGGGGTCGGACGCGACGAGATCGCGGAAATCATCACCCATGCGGCGTTCTACGTCGGATGGCCGAAGGCATGGGCGGCATTTCGCCTGGCCGCGGATATCTGGAAATAACGAGCTACGAGGAAGACACCGACATGCGAGCAGTCATTATGCGCGGCGCGGGCAACCCCGTCGTGACCGAGGTACCCGATCCGCAGATCGAGGCGCCCACCGATGCCACCATTCGTATCGATGCCGCCTGTGTGTGCGGCTCTGACCTGTGGCCGTATCGCGGCCTCGAGGACGCCGAGAACCTCCGCATGGGCCACGAGTACGTCGGCCACGTCGTCGAGGTCGGGGCCGAGGTGAGTACCCTCACGGTCGGCGATTACGTTGTCGGCTCGTTCGTCATCTCGTGCGGCGAGTGTGAGATCTGCCGCGCCGGGTATCAGTCGCGGTGCCGCCACGCGTCCTTCGTGCACGGCGGCATCGGCACCCAGGCCGAATACGCGCGCATTCCCTTCGCCGACGGCACTCTCGTCGCCCTGCCAGGCAAACCGGACGATGCCTACATTCCGTCGCTGCTGGCCGCCTCCGACGTGCTGGGCACGGGCTGGTTTGCCGCGGACGCCGCGGGCGCAGCGGCGGGCAAGACGATCGCCGTCGTCGGCGACGGGGCGGTCGGCCTCATGGGTGTTCTCGGTGCCCGCGAGATGGGTGCCGAGCGGATCATCATTTCCTCGCGCCACCCGCAGCGGCAGGCGTTGGCCCGCGAATTCGGCGCGACCGACGTCATCGAGGAGCGCGGCGATGATGCGGCCGAGCGGATTCGCGAACTTACCGACGGCCTGGGTGCCCACGGCACCGTCGAGGCCGTGGGGACTCAGGAGTCGATGATGCAGGCCATCGCCTCGACTCGCCCTGGCGGCAAGGTCGGCTACGTCGGCGTCTCGCACGGCGTCGAGATCCCCGGCATCGACCTGTTCTTCTCGCTCCTCCACCTTCACGGCGGTCCGGCCCCTGTGCGCCGTTACCTGCCCGATCTCATCGAGCGGATCCTCAGCGACCAGATCACGCCGGGACGCGTGTTCGATCGCGAGCTGTCACTGGACGAGGCTCCCGAGGCCTATCGGGCGATGGATCAGCGCGAGGCCGTGAAGGTGCTGCTGCGTCCCTAGCCCTCCCTCACCGACGTTGCCTCGCGCGAGCGGACGTCGCGGATATAGCGTGCCGGCACGCCTGCGACGATCGAGCGCGGGGCAACGTCGCGCGTGACGACGGAGCCTGCCCCGACGATCGCGCCCTCGCCGATACGCACGCCGGCGAGAATGCTCGCCTGCGATCCGATCCACACATTCGCCTCAACAACGATGGGTGCCGGGTGCAGCGTGGCGCGATGGTCGGGGTCTTCGTCGTGGTTAAGGGTCGCAAAGACGGCATTGTGGCCGATGAAAGTCCCGTCACCGATCCACACGCCACCTTGGTCTTGGAACGAGCAGCCGGCGTTGACAAAGATCGACCGTCCGAAGTGGAGGTTGACGCCGCCGTCGATCGTGATGCGCGGCAGGATGGTCACGGACTCGTCGATGGGCTCGCCGAGCAGCTGAGAAAGCTCGGCGCGGATGCTCGGTTGGTCGAGTTCTCGCGTGTTGATGTACTGCGTAACCTCGCGCGAGCGTTCGGCGCGAGCATGCATGAACGCTGTGGCCTCCGAGTCGGGCGTCAGTGCGACGCCACGGGCCATGAGATCGCGAAAATCATCTAGTGTCACCGGAAACTCCGTTCGATTCGTGCTCGGTCGTGAGGCGATCCCCGCCTGCTAACGACGTTGAGGCTAAGAGGTGAACCTCACTCGAGGTCAACCCTCACCGTTGTGAACACGTCCACCGAGGTTCCCCCCCGGACGTATACTCACCGGCGATGACATCCCCTACCGCCCTCGTTGCCCACGCGCTGCGCCGCGAATTTGGCAAATCCGCCTTTGTCGCCGTCGATGACGTGTCGCTGCGCGTCGAGCCCGGACATATTCACGCCCTCCTCGGCCCCAATGGTGCCGGGAAGACGACGACGGTGCGCATGTGCGCGACGTTGCTCGAGCCGACGTCTGGATCAGTGAGCGTCGCAGGCATTGACGCCGTTCGCCAGCCCCACCGGGCCCGTCGCCATCTCGGTCTCGTTCTCGGCGGCGAGCTCGGCTTTTACGGGCGCGCGAGCGCCCGCGATAACCTCGGATTCTTTGCCGATCTGCAAGGGGTGAGCGGGCGCGAGCGTCGAGCGGCTATTGACCGTGCTCTCGCCCTGGTCGATCTGGCCGATAGCGCGGACGTTCGCGTCCAGGAGTTCTCACGCGGCATGACCCAGCGACTCCACCTGGCCCGGGCAGCCCTGACGCAGCCCGAACTCCTGCTGCTCGACGAACCGACCACGGGTCTCGATCCCGACATCGCCTTGCGCGTGCGCGACGTCATTCGGGAGTTTGCCGCCTCGGGCATCGGCGTGCTGCTGACATCCCACTCGATGCCGGAGGTCGAGGAACTCGCCGACGTCATCTCAGTGATCGGGGCGGGACGCATTGTGACCCGGGGCAACGTTGCCGACATCGCAGCGTTCGCCGGCATCGGGTTGACGACGTCCTTTAGCCTGCCCGCGCGCGCCAGCGGCCTCGCCCAGACATGTGTGGAGCGCCTCGGCGAACATTTCACCGTCAAGAGGCGTCCTCAATCGGGACGGTGGGCGCTGAGCGTGTATTGGCCCCGCTCACTGTCGCGGGACGACTGTTCACACACACTGTCCCAGGTGCTCGGCGACGTCACGCCCACCGACCTCGTGACACGGCCCGCCTCGCTGGAGGAGGCCTATCTGGCCCTGGCAGAAAGGCTGTCGCGGTGATCCGCCAGGTACGTCTGGGACTCTTCTTCTTGCGTCAGTTCCTGTCGGTGCCGTATTTCGTGCAGCTCATGGTCATGGCGACGATCTCGGCGACGCTCGTGCAATTCTTCGCCTTTTCTGCCTGGGGCGCCATCACCCCGACGCAAGGCTGGGTTCGCGGCGGGGTCATCGGCATGTGGTCGGTCGCGACGACTGCCGCGGGCATCGTCGGCTTCCAGCGCTATCGCGGCACCCTCGTCTATCTCGTCCTCGCTCCCGTCGGAGCGCTGCGCGTCCTCGCCGCGCTCGTCGCCTCCGCGGCCACGTGCGGCCTCGGCGCGTTCCCTCTGGCGTGGGTGACGTGGGCGCTGTGCGCGGGCAGCGTCTCCTTCACGACGACCGATGCCGTCGGCTGGGCGCGCATCGCCGCCGGCGTCGTCGCCCTGTTCATTGGCTGCGTGAGCTTGAGTTTCGCCGTAGCGACCCTGTTCGTCCTCACCCCGAACGCCATCAGCTACGAGGGCCTGGTCCTCGTCCCCGTCTTTCTCGCCTCGGGCATCCTGTTCACCTCGAGCGCTCCGGGTTGGGTCGGCATCACCAGTGCGCTGCTGCCGCTGCGCCTACCGTTTGAGCTGCTCTCACTCGGGCCGATCTCGACGGTGAGTCTGTGGGCATGGCCGCTTTCCGTGGCGGCGTGGAGTGTTCTGTCGTGGCTGGGAGCCAAGCGCGCAATCCGACTGGCTACCCGCGCCGGGACGCTGGAGGTGATCTGATGGGGGCGGCCTATCGCCGGTTTCGCTCGGGCGTGCGGGTGTCGTGGTCCTCGTCGATCGCTTTTGCAACACTTGGCACGGCACTCGTCACGCTCATCGTTCTGCCGCTCCTTGACATCGCCTTCGCGATCCTCATGGGATCAGACGTCGCCGCTCCCGATTTGGCGCGTACGGGCTACGCCGCCGCGCTCGTCGCGTGGAGCCTGTCCATCGCCTCGGGCATCGTCGCCGCGATCGCCGCCGACCGCACGCTTGGCATCTACCTGGTCGTGCACCAGTACCGGCGCATCGATGTCGCCTATTGGCTCTCGCGCGCAACCATGCCGACCCTGTTGTCGCTGGTCACCGGTGCGACCAGCATCGGCGCGGTCGCGTTGTTCTCCAGCGACACCGCCATGTTGCTTCGCGTGTGTGCCCTCGTCCCCGTCGTCGTCATCGTCGGGATCGCGATGGGCATAGGCGCCGCCGGAATCGGGGTCTCGCTGCCCGATCCCTATCTGGGTGCGACGATCCTCGGATCCTTCGTTCCCGTCTTCTCGGGAGTGATCGTGCCCGTGGACCTATGTCCGGCGTGGGTACGCGTCATCGCCACGGTCGTTCCCGGATCCGGACTCGCCTCCTCGGTCGCCGAATTCTCTGCCCCGGGCCTGCTGCGCGATCTCGCGTGCGCGCTCGTTTACGCCGGCATCGGGATCGCGTTCACCCAACGAGCCGCTCGCGCGCTGCGCAGCGGCCGCCGTTTCGACACCCTCTAGGAGGAGCCATGCTCGGATGGTCACCGCGGTGGCAGGGATACCTCGCCGTCGCCGAGATGGAGGCCAAGACTCCCCTGCGCGCCGCACGGATCAGCGCGATTCATCGCGGCGGCGGCGAGTGCATCGTCGCCGATAGCGGCGAGACCACCACGTTCAACCTGTCCTATCCCCATCCGGCGCGTGCCCTCGAGCAGTGGCCGCCGGTCGTCGGCGATTGGGCAGGCCTGGATGCCGAAGGTGCCATCGCGACAGTTCTGCCACGAGTGACCTACCTGGAGCGCGCCGGGGTGTCGCGCTCCTCGCTCATGCAGCCGATCGCGGCGAACATCGACGCGCTCGTCATCGTCGAGCCCTTGCGGCCCTCCCCGAGTATCGGCAGGATCGAGCGGTTTGTCGCCCTCGCCCATGCCGCCGGGATCTCGCCCTGGCTCGTCCTCACGAAGGCGGACCTCGTCGATGCCGCTGACGCACGCGAGGTCCTCGAACGCGTCGACTACCTCGTCGATCGGGCGTTTGCCGTCAGTAACGCCGAGGAGTCCTCGCTGACGCCGCTGCGCGAGGCAATCACTCCCCATGACACGCTGGTGCTCGTGGGACGCTCGGGCGCGGGCAAGACCACGCTGACGAACGCGCTGCTCGGGCTGTCGTTGGCGACGGCTGCGGTGCGCGAGGGCGACGGCAAGGGGCGCCATACGACGACGCGGCGACAGCTCGTCGCGACGCCGCACGGCATCATCCTCGATACCCCCGGCATCCGGGCGCTAGCGGCCACGCCAGATGCCGACGCCATCGACGAGACGTTCGCGGCCATCACCGATCTGGCCCGTGGGTGCCGCTTCGCCGACTGCACCCATGATGCGGAACCCGGTTGCGCCATTCGAGAGGCGGTCGACCTCGGAGATCTCGACGCCGCCGAGCTCGACCGCTACCGCCGGATGCGCGCCGAGGCACAGCGCCAGATCGTGCGCGCCGACGCCCGTCTCCACCGTGCCGAGCAACGCCAGGCGAGCAAGAACAATACCCGCGGCCGCCGCGACGCCATGGCCCGAAAAGGGCGCCGCCGCTGATTCCGCACCCGCCCTATGCACGGTGACAGCCATGCGTCGAAACTGCCTCTGTTACCGTGTACCGCAACATGACGGAAGTGAGGTGAATAATGATCTGGAAGCGTCATGTGGCCTTCTTGTTGACCTCGCAGGCCATTTCCTTGTTGGGATCCTCCATCGTCCAGTCGGCGATGATCTGGCATATCACCCTCGTGACCACGTCGGGTTCAGCTATCGCGCTCGCTTCGGTCGCCGCCTTCCTGCCGCTCGTCATCGTCTCGCCGCTCGCCGGGGTATGGGCGGATCGCTATAACCGTCGGGTCATCACTGTCGCCGCCGACGCCGCGGTCGCCGTCGCCACGGCGGGGATCTTCGTCGCCTTTGTCCTCGGCCATCGCTCGCTGACCCTCATGTGCGTGGTCCTGGCTATCCGCAGTTGTGCCACGGCCTTCCAGTCTCCCGCCGTTACATCCCTGCTGCCCGGATTCGTCCCCGAGGACCACCTCATGCGCGTCAACGGGCTGTCCGGCTCCGTGCAGGCGCTGTCGAATATTCTCGGTCCGGCCCTGGGTGGTGTCGCGCTTGCTCTCATGCCCCTTCACATGGTGTTTCTCATCGACATCGCAACGGCGATCATCGGTATCACACTGTTTGGTTCTTCGTGAAGGTCCCCGCCTATGGTGACAACCGCGAGAACATCGGCACGTGGAACCACGAGTTCCGGGTGGGACTGCGCTACATCAGGAGGCACGACTTTTACAGCCCGCTCCTCGTGTTCTTCGCCGTGAGTATGACCGCGATCTCAGCGCCGGCTTTCCTCGCTAACCTTCACGTTGCCCGGAATTCGGTGCGGAAACGTGGCGCCTTTCCGTTGTTGAAACCTTCTACGGAATTGGCGCCGCCCTCGGCGGTGGTCTCGTTGCCCTGTGGCCGGGGCTGCGTCGCGAAATCTCGACAATCGCCTACGCCATCGCCGTCATAGGACTTGCCTTCATTCTGTTAGCGCTTGCCCCGACCTTCGTCATTTTCACGGCGGTCATGGGGCTGTTGGGCGTGGTCATTCCCTACCTCAATGCCCCGGCCATCACCTTGTTGCAGCGCACATGCGCCCCTCAACACCTGGGCAAGCTCATGTCGATCGTCGTTATGCTCAACGGCGCCTTCTTGCCCCTGGGGATCGCCATCTTCAGCCCGCTCGCCGACCACATTCCCATCTGGGCCATCATGGTCCTCGGGGGCATCATCGAACTGGGCGGTGCGCGGGCATCCTCACTCACCGCGGCTGAGGGCCGTCAAGGGCCCCGTTAGCGTGCGGTGACCGCGCTCGGATCCACGCGCCCAGCCGGCGGCACCCCCAACACGTCGGCGCTGGCCCGCAGGTCGTCGTCCATCTGGTCCTGTAGGGCCTCGACGGAATCGAGCGTAACCATGCCGCGCAGGCGTTTAACAAAGTCAATGGCCACGCTGGTGCCGTAGAGGTTGAGGTCCGTACGCCCTAGCACGTGGGCCTCGACCGCGCGCTGGGTCCCCGAGAATTGCGGGTTCGTGCCAACGCTGATCGCGCTTGGCAGCGCAGCGACGGCGCGGGTTCCCGCGACGGGAACGATCAGCCAGCCGGCGTAGACGCCGTCGGCCGGCACCATCCCGACCTCGCCGGCGCACAGGTTAGCCGTGGGAAATCCGAGGGTGCGCCCGCGGGCGTAGCCGTGCACGACATCGCCGCGCAGGCGGTAGGGGTGACCGAGGATGCGGGCGGCCGCCTCGACGTCGCCGCGCGCGAGCAGCTGACGCACCCACGTCGACGAGTAGCGCCGGTCGGCCTCGGTCTCGTGGACGTCATTGACGACGTCCACCGCGAAGCCGTAGCGCTCCCCGAGCTGTTTCAGGGTCTGAAGGTCGCCCTCGTTGTCGCGGCCGAAGCGGGGTCGCGCCCGACGACGACGACGCGCGCGCCCAGCCCCTCGACAAAATACGTTCGCACGAAGTCCTCGGCGCTCATGCCGGCGAGGTGCCACGTGTAGGACTCGACGAGCGTCGCATCGATGCCCAGCGCCGCCAGGGCGTTGAGGCGATCGGCAGCGGCATGATGAGGTCGATCCCCGCCTCGGGAGCGTGCAGCGTGGCCGGGTGCGGATCGAAGGTCAGGGCGATTGCGCGCACGCCCAGCGCCTCGGCGCGCTCGACCACCCGGGTGAGAATACGGCGATGGCCGAGGTGGACGCCGTCGAAGATGCCGATCGTCGCCACCGACGCCATCTCGCCGGGAACCTGTGTGAGTGACTTCCAGATATCCACGCGTTAACGCTTTCTCGCCGTGGCCAACACGACGTGCGGTTTGAGCTGCATCCCCGAGCCATCCTCGGCGCACCTGGCCAACGCGGCAACCCGATCGTCGCGGTCGATGAGGGCGATCTCGGCCCCGTCAGCCGCGCCTGCGGGACGGTCGATGTCGCCGGGATCGATCGTGAGGGCGCGCCCAAGCGCCACCGCGTCGCGCTGCTCCTCGCTGATCTCACCGACGGCACGAGTCCGGCGAGGACCTGCCCGGTAGCACGCACGCAGGGTGCTTCGGTAACGCCGTGGCGAGACACATCGGCGGCGATCGCGTCGATCGTCATCGCGTCGCCGATGTCGAAGCATGCGGCCGTCGTGCGTCGCAGCGCGCTGAGGTGGGCACCGCAGCCGATCTCGTCGCCGAGTCGCGAGCGAGCGCAGCGCGGATGTAGGTGCCCGCCGAGCACGTGACGGCGATGTCGCACTCGACGACGTCCACGCCGTCACGCCGGGACGGCCACGGCCCGTCCACGACATCGAGCGCGCTGATAGTTATGCGCCGCGGCGGCAGCGTCACGTCTTCTCCGGCCCGCACGCGGGCGTAGGCGCGTCGCCCCTGGACTTTGATCGCGCTCACCGAACTGGGACGCTGATCCACCTCGCCCCGCCACTGTTCCAGGGCCTCGCCGAGCCTGTCACGGACGTCATCGAGACTCGCGCCCATGCTCGAGGTGACCTCGCCCTGTGCGTCCTCGGTCGAAGTCGTGACGCCGAAGACCACGCGCCCGCGGTAGCTCTTGGGCGCGCCCTGGACAACCGAGATGAGCCGAGTTGCCCGTCCGAGCGCGCACACGAGAATTCCCGATGCGGCTGGGTCGAGCGTGCCCGTGTGACCGATCTTCTTGAGCCCGAAGATGCGCCGCAAGCGGCTGACGACCTGCTGCGAGGTCAACCCGAGCGGTTTATCGACGACGACGAAGCCGGAATCGTCCGCCGGAAACGGGACGGTCGGACGCGCGAGGCTCGCCTCAGTGCCCGAAGGCGCATAGTCCGGGCTGAGCAGGTCGCTCACACGCGGTCCTCGTGATCGCTCGCGTCGTCGTCCTCATCGTCGTCCTTGTGGACGTACGGGTCGGCGTCGCCGGCATACGATGCATCCTTAGCGGCCTCCGCCAGCTCGGCATCGCGGGCGCGCGCCTTCGCGAGGGTTTCCTCGAACGAGGCGGCCTGTTCGGGCAGGGCGTCGTGAACGAATTCGATACTCGGGGTCAGCCGAATGCCCAGGGCCTTGCCGATCTCGGAGCGAATGAGCCCCTTTGCCGAGTTCAGGGCCTGCTGGGTACGGCGACGCTCGCCGTCGGTGCCATAAACCGTGTAAAAGATCGTCGCGTGCTGGAGATCACCGGTGACGCGAACGTCGGTGATCGTGCAGAAACCGATGCGCGGATCCTTAATGCGTCGCTCAAGCAGCCGGGCGACGGTCTGCTGGATCCGATCGGCGACCTTGCGCTGGCGTGCCTCGTCAGCCATGAGTTCCTCCTTGGGGACTCGGCGGCGCCGCACCCGCATCGAGTGCGACGCCGCCGCTATCTCAGACCGTTAGTTGCGCGGCTTTTCGCGCATCTCCCACGTCTCGATCGTGTCGCCGACGGCGATGTCGCGCTCGCCGAGGCTGATACCGCACTCGTAGCCCTCGCGGACCTCGGTGACGTCGTCCTTCTCACGTCGCAGCGAGGCGATCTCGAGATTGTCGTGGACGACGACGCCGTCGCGAATGAGGCGTGCCTTGCTGCCGCGGCGGATCGTGCCGGAGCGGATGATGCAGCCGGCGATGTTGCCGAACTTCGAGGACTTGAAGACCTGAAGGATCTCGGCCGAACCGAGGGTGACTTCCTCGTAGATCGGCTTGAGCATGCCCTTCATGGCGTTCTCGACGTCCTCAATCGCCTGGTAGATCACCGAGTAGAAGTGCATGTCCACGCCCTCGCGGTCGGCCATTTCGGCCACGCGCTGAGCCGGGCGGACATTGAACCCGATGATGACCGCGTTGTCGACGGTCGCCAGGTTGACGTCGTTCTGCGTGATCGCACCGACGCCGCGGTGGATGATCCGCAGCTGGACTTCCTCGCCGACATCGATCTTGAGCAGGGAGTCTTCCAGCGCCTCGACGGAACCGGAGACGTCGCCCTTGATGATGAGGTTGAGGGTCTCGACCTTGCCTTCCTTGAGGGCCTGGTCGAAGTCCTCCAGGCTGATGCGCTTGCGACGCTTGGCCAGCAGTGCGGCGCGCTCGGCCGCCTCGCGCTTATCGGCGATCTGGCGGGCCGTGCGGTCGTCCGGCGCGACGAGGAAGCTGTCGCCGGCGCGCGGAACCTGGGTGAGACCGAGCACCTGGACGGGACGCGACGGCGTGGCCTCGGCGACCTCGCGGCCGTGCTCGTCAAACATCGCGCGCACGCGCCCGTGCGAGGTGCCGACGACGATCGCATCACCGACGCGCATCGTGCCGCGCTGAACGAGCATCGAGGCGACGGCACCGCGACCCTTGTCGAGGTTCGCTTCGACGGCGACACCGCGGGCGTCCGCGTCGGGGTTGGCCGTGAGCTCCAGCGCCGCGTCGGCCGTCAGCAGGACGGCCTCGAGCAGGCTGGCGATTCCCTGACGCTGCTTCGCCGAGACGTCGACGAACATGACGTCGCCGCCGTATTCCTCGGCGACCAGGCCGTATTCGGTCAGCTGAGCGCGAATCTTCTCGGGATTCGCCTCGGGCTTATCGATCTTGTTGACGGCGACGACGATCGGCACGTCGGCGGCCTGCGCGTGGTTGATGGCCTCAACCGTTTGCGGCATGACGCCGTCGTCGGCGGCGACAACGAGGATGGCGATGTCCGTGACCTCGGCACCGCGCGCACGCATGGCCGTGAAGGCCTCGTGACCGGGGGTGTCGATGAAGGTGATCGGGCGCTCGTTGCCGTCGAGCTCCGTCGTCACCTGGTAGGCGCCGATGTGCTGGGTGATGCCACCCGACTCGGACTCGACGACGTCGGTGTGACGGATCGCGTCCAGCAGCTTCGTCTTACCGTGGTCGACGTGGCCCATGACGGTGACGACCGGCGGGCGCGGCTGGAGGTTCTCCTCGTCGGAGGCCTCTTCGGCCTCGAGGTCGATGTCGAAGGACTCCAGCAGCTCGCGATCCTCGTCCTCGGGCGAGACGATCTGGACGGTGTAACCGAGCTCGGCACCGACCGTCGCCAGCGTGTCCTCATCGAGGGACTGGTTGGCCGTAGCCATTTCGCCCAGCTGCATGAGCACGGTGATGAGGGCCGCCGGGTTGCAGTTCAGGCGGTCGGCCATGTCGGCGAGCGACGAACCCGAGCGCAGCCGCAGTTCGGTGTTGCCGTCGCCGCGAGGAACGCGGACGCCGCCGATCGTCGGTGCCGACTGCTCGAATTCACGGCGCTTCGCGCGCTTCGACTTGCGCTTCTTGCCCCGGTTCGGGCCACCGCGACCGAACGCACCCTGCGTCGAGCCGCGGCCACCGCCGCGACCGCGCAGACCGCCACCCGCGGGACCGCCGCCAGGACGACCGCGCCCCGGGCCACCGGAGCGGTTGCCCGAACGCTGGTCCTGCGAGGTGCCGGGACGCTGCGAGGCCAGCGAGGAATGCGCGGGCATCATGTTCGGCGTCGCCGTCGTGGGGCGACGCGTCGCCCCACCCTGACGCTGCTGCCCCGAACGCTGCGAGGCGCCGCCGCGACCACGGCCGGCACCGGCACTCTGGCCGGCGTTGCCACCGCGTCCACGCGGCGGACGCGGGCCGCCTGTACCACCGGGACGAGGCATCCCCTGCGATGAGGCAAACGGGTTATTGCCCGGACGCGGGCCGCGCGGACCCGGCTTTGGGCCGCCCGTGCCACCGGGACGAGGCATCCCCTGCGATGAGGCAAACGGGTTGTTCCCCGGGCGCGCCTGACGCGGGCCGGGCTTCGGACCCGGCTTCGCCGAGCTCGGGCGCGGGGCCTGCGGCTTGGCCTCGGACGAGGCAGCCGGCTTGTCAGCGGACTGGTTTGCCGGGCCAGGCGTGGGTGCCTGGGCAGGCTTCACCGACGAGGGAGCGGCCGGCTTCGCGCCGGTATCGGCAGCGGGGGCCGCCGGCTTTGCCGTCTGGGCGGCCGGCTTCTTCGGGCCGGGCTTGGGGGCTTGCGGCTTGGCGGAACCCGCCTGCGGCTTAGGTGCCGCCTTAGTCGACTTGCCCACCTTGTCGGCGGCGTCACCGGGAGCGGATTCCTTCGCCGCCTGGGCAAAGTGTTCGCGCATCCGACGCGCGACGGGCGCCTCGATCGTCGAGGACGCACTCTTGACGAACTCGCCCTGGTCCTTGAGGACGGCGAGAAGATTCTTCGATGTGGTTCCGAGCTCCTTCGCGAGCTCGTGCACACGCTGTTTAGCCACAACTCTCCTGTTCGAGCCCACCCCGAACAGGGCAGGCGGTTTACATCATCTGGCAGCTCATCGCTGGGAACTCATCGGGTGCCCATCAGCTTCCAACCCGCTTTCACTGTCTGCGGCCTCTCCGGGGATTTCGGAGCACGCCGTCTGCGCTACGTCCAGGCCCATATCGGCTATGAGCCCTGCTGCGTCACACGCGATCGAGCGCCGAAACGCCCGGGCAAACGCCCCGCGCTTGGCGGCTCGCCGGATGCAGGCCGGATCCGGGTGGATCCACGCCCCGCGTCCGGTGGCGACGCGATCACCAAAGGTGAGCGCGCCATCGTGCGTGACACGCAGTCGCACCAGCGTGGAGCTGGGCGCCTGCTGGCGACACCCGACACACGTACGCACCGGGAATGCCGAAGCGTCATCGCCGGTGCGTTGCGCGCGTGTGGATGCGCATGTGTTGCTCATTCTACCCGCCCTATCAGCGTTTTCCCACGCGAGAAAGCCCACGCTCGCAAACGCGCAGACCGCCGATCGCGCTAGTCCTCGATCCCGTCGGCGACCTTGTCGGAGCGAATGTCGATCTTGCAGCCGGTCAAACGCGCGGCAAGCCGGGCGTTCTGCCCCTCCTTGCCGATGGCGAGCGAGAGCTGGAAGTCGGGAACGACCGCCTTGGCGATCGGATGCTCGCCCGGCTCCATGGTGACCGAAGACACACGCGCCGGAGATAGGGCGTTGGCGACGAACTGCGCCATGTCCTCGGAGTACTCGATGATGTCGATCTTTTCCCCGCCCAGCTCGTTCATGACGGCCCGCACGCGCTGCCCCATGGGACCGATGCACGCGCCCTTGGCGTTGGCCCCCTGCCGCTTGGCGCGCACGGCGATCTTCGTCCGGTAACCGGCCTCGCGGGCCACGGACTCGATCGTCACGTCGCCGCTGCCGATCTCGGGAACCTCGCGGGCAAAGAGTCCGCGCACGAGTTCGGGGTGGCGCCGGGACAGTTCGATGCGCACGCCACGGTCGGTGCGCAGCACCTTGACGACGTAGGCGCGCACCCACTGGCCGTGCTTGTAGGTCTCGCCCGGGACCTGCTCGCCCTCGGGAATGATCGCCTCGAAGTCGCCGAGGTCGACGAGGACGACGCGCGGGTCGCGCCCCTGCTGGACGATTCCCGAGACGACGGTGCCCTGCTTGTCGCGGAAGGACCCGAGCACCTGGGCGTCCTCGGCCTCGCGCAGGCGCTGGACGATGATCGAGCGCGCCGTCGACGTCGCGATGTTGCCGAATCCCGACGGGGTGTCGTCGAATTCGCCGATGACGTTGCCCTCATCGTCGACCTCGCTGGCCATGACGCGGGCCTTGCCGGTGCGCCGATCGATCTCGACGCGAGCGTTCGCAATGGCGCCGGGAGCGTTATGGTAGGCCTTGAGCAGCGCGTCTTCGATGGCGTCAACGAGCGTCTCTAGCGAGATGCCCCTCTCGGCCTCGACCATCCGCAGTGCGGCCATATCGATTTCCATGCCACTCCCCTTCCCAGCGTGTCCTACCACTCGATCGCCATGCGCGCGCTGGCGATGTCGGCGAAAGCGACCTCGCGGGCGCCCTCGTCGGTGTCGACGCTCACGGTCGCGTCGGCAACGTCAGCGATTCTACCGCGAAGTGTGGTCCCGTCCGCGAGCGCAATCTCGGCCAGGTGCCCCTGGGCGCGCCGGAAGTGGCGCGGGGTCTCGAGGGGGCGCTCAATCCCGGGCGTCGTCACCTCGAGGGTGTAGGTCCCGGCGATCGGGTCGATCTCGTCGACGGTGGCCGAGATCGCCCGGGTGGCCTCGGCGAGCTGGATGTCGTCGATGCCGCCGGGGCCGTCGGGCAGGTACGACGACCTCGAGTCGTGTAGCGGCCGGCGCGCTTGGTGCGGACGGTCTCGATGACGAGTCCGCATTCGCTCACGGCCGGCTCGAGGGCCTGCGCGATCTGGGGATCGGGTGTGCTCACGTGCGCTGTCCTAACGTCTAGTCGTTTTCTTCATGCTACCCGTGGCAAGATCGAGGGGATGATCTCGCTGACGCGCCTGAGTGCCCTGACCGTGACCGCCCTGGCCGTGGCTGCCGCCACGACGGGGTGCCAGCTGCGGATCGATTCCCAGGCGTCGCCGTTTCGCGAGTTATCGAGTTCGGACGTCGCGCGCTACCAGGCCGCGGTGTGCGACCAGCAGGTCGCCGACGTCCTCGCGCATCCGGGCGAGATTCCCGCCGACGCCGCGGCGCCGATTGCCGACGTCGCCGCGCGAGCCACGCAGCGACTGCAGGCGTTCGGTCAGCCGTGGACGTTCCCGAGCGAGGCCGGCTCCGAGGTTCCCGCTGCCCCGCCTACACGTGAGGCTCCGGCGACCGCGCAGGCGGCGGTGACGCGCCTGGTCACGTGCGCGTCGCAAGCGGGCACCGATGCGACGGTCGTCGAGGATCGCGGCCTGGCCAAGCTCCTCGTGTCGGCTGCGGCGGCGCGGCGTCAGGAGGCCCTGCGTCTCGCGCAGGCGCTCGGCATCGCCATGCCCGGTGCCGAGACGATCACTGCCTCGTCTCCGCTCGTCCTTGACGAGGACACGGGAAAGTACCGCGCCCCGAGTGCGCAGGAACGCCAGACGATGGAACCCGCCGAGAGCGAGGCGGCGACGCCGTCGGCGAGCGAGGCGAAGGCGCTGGGTGAATCGGTTGCCGAGCTCGATTCGGCGCGCTATGACCTCGAGCAGGCGGCGTCGCGCCTGTCGAGCGCCGACAAGCAGCAGGCGATCGCCCTCGCGGATCAGCTGGCATACGAAATTGACGTTCTCGTCGACGAGGGCGCGCCCGACACGCGTCAGCTCGAGTACGGCCGCCTGGACCTGTCGGACCCCGCGGCGCGCGCGCACGAGGCCGTCTCGGCGGCGCTCGCCGCCCAATACCGGCTGATCGAGGCGACCGATCGCCCGGCCATTCGCGAGCGCGTCGTCGTCGCCACCGCGGCGGCCTCGCAGGTGGCGCGGTCATGGGGCGTGGAGGATTCGGCGCTGCCCGGGCTGACCGTGACGACGCCGGCGAGCGTGTTGCCGCGCGACGACGACCATTAGACGCACTGTCGTCGGCGTGTCAGGGCAATAAAAAATCCCGGCACCTGCCGGGATGATGGCTCCCGCGGTTGGACTCGAACCAACAACCGTCCGATTAACAGTCGGATGCTCTGCCATTGAGCTACGCGGGATGGCGACGTGAAAACATTAGCAGCCGTTTCGCGAGGCACCTAATCGGCCGCCGCGATCGTGACGAGACGCACACGCGGGCGCCGCGTTAGGCGGGATCGAGGCCGACGCTCTCACGGGTGCGCGCCTCGAGTCGATCGACCTCGCCGCGCTCCATTGGCGGAATCGCCCCACTCGCGGTGGTGAGCGTGAACAGCTCTCCGCGCGAATCGCGCAGCACCCAGCAGCTGACCTGGGTGCCGTTTGACAGCTCGGACGTGGCGTAGAAGACGCGTGCGCGGTCCATCCCCTCGCGCACGACGGTGAGGAAGTCGAGGCTGGGTGCCGGCTCGAGGGCGATGACGAGGGGCGGGGCCGCCGGGTCGATATGGCTCAGGGTCGCCAGCCCGCTGTCCTCGTCCCACGTCAACGCGGAGAACACGCACCAGGCCTCGCGCATGAGGACGCCGCCGTCATCGACGTGGGTGAGGTGGGTGCGCGAGGCGAGCAGGTAACCGCCGTCGCGGACGGTGGCGAGGGCGAGCACCTTCTCCCCCGGTGCAACGTGCGGGCGGACCGATTCGGGCACCTGGCTCTTCGCCTTCCACATGTCTCTCAGGCTACGGCACGCCCAGGTGAACGGCGAGCGGCGGCGACGCGGTGCCGCCCACGCGCGTGGTGGAAAGCCGTGGAGGCGGTGGGTACAGTAGACGCGCCCCCTTAGCTCAGTCGGTTAGAGCAGCGGACTCATAATCCGTGGGTCGTCGGTTCGAGCCCGACAGGGGGCACAGCGATATCCTGCACTCATGACGACGCCTCCCGCGATCCTGCCGCCGCATCGACTGCTCATCAGCTGTGCGAGCACGCAGCTGCGCGTCCTGCGCGAGTCCGACATCCCGGCGCTGCTCGACCTCAAGGCGCGCGGCATCGCCTCGCCCGAGGTCCCCCTGCCGTTCCTCACCCCGTGGCACCTGCGCCCCGACCACGAAGCCGTCACCTACTGGTACACGCAGATGGCCGAGTCGTGCCGGCCCACGTGCACGCTGACGTTCGCCGTCATCGACGACGGCGAGATCGTCGGTCTGCAAGACATCATCGGCGCGCACGCCCTGCGCACCCGCAGCGCGGAAACCGGCTCGTGGCTGGCCCGAGAGTTCCACGGTCGCGGGATCGGCACGCGAATGCGCCAGATGATCCTCGCCTTCGCGTTCGACATCCTGGGACTCGACGAGATGCGTTCGGCCGCACACGTCGAGAACCTCGCGTCGCGGCGCGTGAGCGAAAAGTGCGGCTATGTCGCCGACGGCACCGAGCGGATCGCGGGTGACGACGGCTACGTCACCGATGTGCGCTTCGTCGTGACTCCCGACACGTTCATCCGCCCGACCGATCCCGTCACCTACGAGGGACTGGCCGAGTTCACCAACTACGTGGGGCTCTCCTAGCGCCGACTACTGATCGAGCCTCGCCGTGAGTGCGCGTCGATGTGCCCGCCCCTCCAGGCACTCGCGGGCGACGGCCTGGTCCGAGAACGGGTGGAAACAGTAGTTGATCTCCTGGTAGGCCTCGGCGCCCTTTCCCGTGATGATGACGGTGTCGTCGGCTGCGGCCGCCATGATCGCCTCGCGGATGGCGTCGCGGCGCGACGTTTCGACGACGGTGACACCCTCGAGGCTCGGACGCTCGTCGCAGATCCCCTCGAGCAGCTGGGAGCGCATGACGTGGGCCGGTTCCGTGCGCGGATTTTCGTCCGTCACCCACAACACGTCGGCGCCGCGCGCCGCCGCGCGCCCGACGTCGGGGCGCTTCGTCGCGTCGCGGTCCCCGTCGGTGCCGAAGACGACGTGGAGCTTGCCGGAGCTCAATCCCCGCGCGGTCTCCAGCACGGCGTCCAGTGCCTCGGGTGTGTGGGCGTAGTCGACGATGACGAGCGGGTCATCGGGTGAGTCGGAGCCAATCGCTTCCATCCTCCCCGGCACCTGCGGAGCACCGGCGAGTGCGCGGGCAATCTGGTCGGGATCGATCCCGGCCTGGCGGGCGACGAGGGCGGCGACGGCGCTGTTTTGGACGTTGACGTCACCGGGCAGGGGGCAGCTCAAGCCCCAGTCGCTGCCCTCTCCGCGCAGGGTGAAGCAAGTTCCCCCGGTGCGCGAATCGACGCGGGCGTCAGCGACCTGCCAGTCGGCGTCTTCGCCCGCCGTTGAGACCGTGACGACGGGAATCTCGGCCTCGCCGGCGAGGCGACGACCCCACTCGTCGTCGACGCACACCACGCCGACGCGGGCGTGCTCGGGGGCGAAGAGCCCGGCCTTCGCCCGGTAGTAGTGCTCCATGTCGCCGTAGTAGTCGAGATGATCGTGCTGGAGGTTGGTGAATCCCACCGCGTCGAAATGAATGGCGTTGATCCGCTCGAGGCTGACCGCGTGCGCCGAGATCTCCAGAACCGCCCCGGCTAGACCCCGCTCGCGCGCAAGCGCCATGAGGCGATGGAGCACCGGCGCCTCGGCCGTCGTGCGCACGGTGTAGACGGAGTCATCGCCGACCTTTTGCACGCCCGTACCCTGCAACAGCGCGGGCACACCCTGCCCCTGGATGATCGCGTGGAGGAGGTAGGCAGTCGTCGTCTTCCCATTTGTCCCCGTCACCCCGAGCACCGGCATCGCGGCCGACGGATCACCGTAGACCCGAGCCGCGACCTCGCCCTCGACGTGGCGGGGATCGTCGACGACGATGACGGGCACGTCCGGACACTCGCGGCACACCTGGCGCGCCCCGGCGGCATCGGTGAGGACGGCCACCGCGCCCCGCTCCACCGCCAGGCGGGCAAAGGACGCGCCATGCGTGGCCGCGCCGGGCACGGCGATAAAGAGGTCGCCGGGGGCAATGTCATTCGAGTCGACGCTGACGCCGCTCACCTGGGCGGCGCGCTCGCAGGTCGCGCCCACGAGGTCGGCAATCTCACTCACGCTCGTCCCGGCGTTCTCGCGGGGACGCAGGTCGGACAGGGTCACGCTCATGGGCCCAGTCTAGGTGAGCACGGCCGCCTACCCCGTGCCCGGCCCACGACGACGCTATCGGGTACCCCGCCCGGCGGTGTTCTCTCATAGCGGATAGACGCGCCGGATTGTTTTCGCCACAACACAATTAGGGGCCATGACCGCACCACGCGCCGCGCAACCGACATTGCGCCGAAATCTCTCCCTCATCGACCTCGTCGTCTACGGGATGCTGTTTATCGGTATCACCGCCCCCATGGGCACGTTCGGGGTCCTCGACGCCCGCTCCGGTGGCATCACGCCCGTCGTCTTCCTGCTTGCCGCCGCGGCAATGGGCGCGACGGCCTATTCGTACGCGCGCATGTCGCACGCCGTACCGCGGGCCGGCTCGGTCTACGCCTACGCCGAGGCGGCACTCGGGCAGCGTCCGGCCTTCCTCGCGGGCTGGATGCTCAGCCTCGACTACATCTTCATTCCGGCGATGGCGGTGCTGTTCATGGGGATCGCCGCCCACGCGCTGGCCCCAGCCATCCCCGTATGGGTGTTCACGCTCGTTGGGGTCGGCCTCATCACGATTCTCAACCTCGCCGGGGTCAAGCTGGCCGCGCGCGTCGGGATGGTCATGCTCGGCATCGGCGTCCTCGAGCTCGTCGGCTTTGCCGCCGGGGCCATCGGCGTCCTCGCGAGCGATGGGCCGAGCCGCGACTGGCTGTCTCCCCTCACCGGTGTCGCAGGCTTCGACGTCTCGGCACTGCTTGGCGCCGGCACGGTCGCGGCGCTGGCCTTTCTCGGCTTCGACGCGATCGCCTCGTTTGCCGAGGAGACGACGGGGTCGACCCGCCAAACCGGGCGCGCCCTGCGGGTGTGCCTCATCGTCGCCGCGGCGCTCTTTGTCGCCCAGACCTACCTGGCCTCGCTCATCATGCCGCTGACCCCCGCCGAGCTCGCCGCCGATCCGGCCGCTCAGGGCACGGCGTTCTACGACATGTTGCGCACCGAGATCGGCGGGTGGTTGTCGTACCCGATCACGTTCATGCGTGCGATCGGCCCCGTCTTCTCGGCCCTCGTCGCCCAGGCGGCTGCCGCCCGGTTGCTGTTCGCCATGGGACGCGACGGCGACGCCCCGGCCGCACTCGGCCGCATTGATGGCCACGACGGCGTGCCCCGCAACGCCACGCTGGCCACAGCCGGCGTCACCCTCGTCGTCTCGACCCTGGCGGCGCTGCGCGCGGACGGGCTGGAAATCCTCTCCTCGATGGTCACCGTCGGCGCGTTAACCGCCTTCCTGTTCCTCCACGTCGCGGCCATCCGCTACTACGCGTTCCAACGCGGCGAGGGCGTGAAGGCGGCGATCGTGCCCGTCCTCGGCATCGTCATCGTGCTCGCTCTGCTCGTCGACGCCTCGAGCCTGGCCCTGGCGATCGCCGGCGCGTGGGCGCTCATCGGCATCGTGATCGTTCTCACGCGCTGGCTGCGGCGGGCCTAGCGGAGCGCCGGGGTCAGCAGCGGCAGGCAGCCCTCGGCAACGATGCGCTCGAGCGCGCTCGGTGCCGTCAGGTTGTCGCCGAGCCGCGTCGTCTTGCCGCGCCCGTGGTAGTCCGACGATCCCGTCTCGACGAGGCCGTAGCGACGCGCGATCGTTGATACTGCGACGCGCCATTCGGCGGTGTGATCGGGGTGGTCAACCTCGACGCCGAACAGGCCCGCTCGCGCCCACCGCCCGATCTCGTCGCCGGGGATGACCCGACGCTGGCGGTTCAGCGGGCGCGGATGCGCGAGGACGGGGACGCCGCCGGCGTCGCGGATGGCGCGGATGACGTCGCGGGCATCGGGGGCGTCGTAGCGAACGTAGTAGGGCGAGGAGACGGCGAGCACGCGCGCGAACACCTCGTTGCGATGGCGGAAGCAGCCCGCCTCGATGAGGGCATCGGCGATATGGGGACGCCCGATCGCCACCCCGGGCCCCGCCTGGCGGGTGACGTCGTCGAGGTCGATGGGATAGTCGCGGCTGATCCGGGACACCATCTCGGTGATGCGCCGCTGCCTGGCCGCGTGGATATCGGCGTAGAGGTCGCGCAGCGCCCGGTGGGCGGGATCGTGCAGGTAGGACAGCATGTGCACGGTGATGCCGCGCCACGAACACGACACCTCGGCGCCCCGCAGCAACCCGACCCCGACCTCGTCGACGGCGGCCGCGGCCTCGTCCCACCCCGCGGTCGTGTCGTGGTCGGTGATGCCGACAACGCTCAATCCCGCCGCGCGCGCCGCCGCCATGAGCTCGCGCGGGCTGTCTGTGCCGTCGGAGCAGCGTGTATGCGCGTGCGGGTCAATCCTCGGGATGCTCATTCCCCCAGCCTAGGTGTGCCCGCCCAGCCGGTGCAGGCGCGGCTGGCTGCGTTAGTGTGGGGAAGGTAGCAGTGTCGAGGAAAGGCTCACCATGTCGAACGACATTTCGCTCTCCGGCAAGACGGGACGCGACGACCAGCCCCTGTCCGACCGTGTCAATAACCGCTCGCGCCGAGCGGGATCGCAGGCATTCCGCGACTTCGTCGGCACCGGCTGGGCACCGCGCGCGACCGAGCGCCCGGCGACGTCTGGCGCGGCGCCTCACCTGGCACAGCGCCACCACGTCCTCGGCGAACCGTTCCTTGGTCAACGCCTCGTCATCCCGGCCGGCACCTACAAGGTCCGCTCCAACGACACCGACTACCGCTTCCGCGCCCACTCGGCATTCGCCCACCTCACGGGCCTGGGCGGGGAACTCGAGCCGGACGCGGTCCTCGTCCTCGAGCCGCTGACGGATGCGGACGGTTCTACGTTGCAAGGACGCCGGCGCGAGGGCGAGGAGACGCATCGCGGCGTGCTGTTCTTCAAGCCGCAGGCCCCGCGCACGTCCGAGGAGTTCTACGCCGATTCGCGCTACGGCGAGTTCTGGGTCGGCCCGCGCTACACGCTGGAGGACATGGAGGCGGCAACGGGCCTCGAGGTCGCCGACATCGCCCAGCTCCCCGACCAGTTGGCCAAGGACGCCGGCCAGCTCGGGCTGCGGGTCATCCGCAACGTCGATGCTCACGTGCAGGCCATGGTCGACGAGGTGCGCACCCAGGCGGGGCTCGCCACCGGCGAGGACGCGCGCGCCGAGGACGAGGCCCTGGAGGAGCGCGCCTCGACGATCCGCCTCATCAAAGACGCCTACGAGGTCGGCGAACTCGAGCACGCCATTGCCATCACCAAGACCGGCTTCGAGGAGATCATCGCCTCGCTGCCGCGTGCCCTCGGCCACCACCGCGGCGAACGCGTCATCGAGGGGGCCTTCGGGGCGCGCGCCCGCGAGGACGGCAACGGCCTGGGGTACGACACGATCGCCGCGTCGGGCAACCACGCCAACACCCTGCACTGGATCGACAACGACGGCGAGGTTCACCCCGGCGACCTCGTTCTCGTCGACGCCGGGGTCGAGGCCGACTCGCTCTACACCGCCGACATCACCCGCACCCTGCCGGTCGACGGCACCTTCACCGACGACCAGCGCGAGGTCTACGAAGCGGTGCTCGAGGCGTGTGAGGCCGGCCTGGCCAAGGCCAGTGAGCCGGGCGCGAAGTTCCGCGACGTCCACGACGCCGCCGTCGCCGTGCTCGTGCGCCACCTCGACCGCTGGGGCGTGCTGCCGTGCAGTGCCGAGGAGGCGCTGAGCGAGGAGGGTCAGCAGTTCCGCCGGTGGATGCCCCACGGGGTCTCGCATCACCTCGGGCTTGACGTGCACGACTGCGCCCAGGCCGCGCGCGAGCTCTACCTCGACGCCGAGCTCAAACCCGGGATGTGCTTCACCATCGAGCCGGGCCTGTACTTCCACGCCGACGACGAACTGCTGCCCGAGCGTTTCCGGGGCATGGGCGTGCGCATCGAGGACGACATCGTCATTGACGCCGACGGCACGGCCCGGCGCATGAGCGAGGACATTCCCCGCACCGTCGCCGACGTCGAGGCCTGGATCGCCGAGGTCCAGTCCCGGTAGCTCACGTGACACGCGCGGCCCGCCACCTCCACCAGGTGGCGGGCCGCGGTCGTCTCACACTAGTGGTCGCTGTTGTCCAGCTGCTCGAGCAGGTGCGGAAACAACGGGGCGAGCACGGCGAGCGTATCCGCCACTCCCCCGCGCGATCCCGGCGCATTGGCGATGACGACGCCCCGCGCGTTGCCCTCGTGGGTGATGCCGACGTAGCCGCGCGACAGCGCCGCCAACGGCGTGTTGTCGAGGCCGCGCAGCAGCACCTGAGTCTCGATGGCGTGGCAGCGCTGATCGATCAGCGGCTCGCACGCCTCGGGGGTCACGTCGCCCGGGGTCACCCCGGTTCCTCCCGTCGTCACGACGAGGCGCGCCCCGGCCGCGATCTCCTCGGCGATGGCCGCGCGAATGGCCGCAACGTCGTCGGGAACCACGAGCGGGGGCGGGCAGACGATCCGATGCTCGGCGAGGATGGCGACCGCGCGCGGACCCGAGCGGTCCTCGGCCTCGCCCAGCGAGCACCGCGTCGACACCGTGATGACGGCACCGGGAACGTCGCGGTCGAGCGGAACGAGCCGGCCCCGCGACATCGGCGGGCGCGAGGGACGAGTCTCAGGCGCCGACATAGGGAACGTCCTCACTGGCCTCGGACTGGTGACGCACGGGCTGCCAGCCCCGCGAGTAGTCGCGGCGAGGTCCGTCGGTGGCGCTCAGCGTCCCGGCCGTGCGCGAGCGGTAGATGATGTCGGGGCGCGTCGGGTAGGCCACGGGCGCCGAGACGATGTGAACGAGGCGCGTCCACGGCAGCACGGCGAAGAGGATCATCGCCGCGATGATGTGGAGCTGGAACGACAGCGGCACCTCGGCCATGAGCCCGGGCTGGGGGTGGAGGAGGATGACCGAGCGGATCCACGGGCCGATGGTCTCGCGGTAGTCGTAGCCGCCCGGCTGCCCGAACACCTGGTTCATGAGGGTCGCCCCCATCCCCAAGACGATGGGGATGATGAGGAGACGTACATGACGATGTCGCTCGTCGTCGTGCGCAGCAGGATCGAGCGCGTGACGAAGCGCCGATAGAGCAGGCCGATGAGGCCGACGATCGTCATGACACCGGCGATCCCGCCGCCGGTGACGGCTCCCAGGTGGTACAGGTGTTCGCTGACGCCCACGGCCTCGGTGAGGCCCTTCGGCACGAGCATTCCGGCGACGTGGCCGAGAAAGACGAAGATAATCCCGAGGTGGAACAGCGGGGAAGACCAGCGCAGGATCGCGCGTTCGTTCCACTGCGACGATCGCGACGTCCACCCGAACTGGTCGGTTCGCCACCGCCAGATCAACCCGACGACGAGCGCCGCGAAGCTGGCGTACGGCAGGCCCACCCACATCAACATGTCGGCACTCATGGCTATCCTTTCGCAAACAGGGGCAGGGGGGAATCGGACAGGCCCACCAATTCGCTCGGCGGCCCCTGACCGATCAGGGTCCTCACACGCTCACGCTGGTCCTCGGTGAGACTCGGCAGCGTCGCGCGCACGGCATCAAGGAGGTGAACGTACGGGCTGGCCTCGGCCTCCTCCAGCGCCCGCCGGACGACCTCGATGCCCGGCAGCATTGCCCCCAGCACCTCGCTGACGAGGACGTCGCGCGAACGTGCCGACAGTTGGAGCAACAGCGGCAGGTAGTCGGGAAGCTCGTGGTCTGGCGGGGCAAACCCGACGGCGCGATACAGGTCGGCGCACGTCGTGAGGGCCGCGCCGCGCCGGCGCGTGTCCCCCATGTCGAAGTACGTGACGTACAGGCTGCACCGGCGCTTGTTGTCGAAGACGCGGACGTAGTGTTCGCGCAGGCGTTGCGGTCCCCACGCGGTCGCAACCTCGAGGAAGCGATCGACATGGGCGCGAACGTTGCCGACGAGGTCGGCCTCGCCGATCGCCTCGACGACCTTCTCCCAGTCCCCGCCCGGGTAGTCCAGGGCCAGGCCGAGCGCCATGTGGGCGTCAAAGACGCGGTCGATGTCGCTCACGGTCTCACCTCCGGGTCGAGGAGGTTGACCCGCCCCGTGCCCTGCGGAATGAGCGGAGATTCCGCCCGCTCACGCGAGCCGCGCAGGGCCTCGAACGAGATCGAGCATCCCGAGGGCGCGCCGATCCCCAGGGCCTCGGCGGCCTCTTCGTGGCCCTCGAGTTCGGCGATGCCGCGCGGCAGCATCGTCTGGGCGGTGGGAATGACGTAGCGATCGTCGTACTTCGCGATGGCGAGCAGCCGGTACATCTCCTCCAGCTGGTCCCCGCGCATGCCGACGGCCCGGGCGATCTCGGGATCGGGCGCCTGCTCGAGGCGAATCGCCCTCATGTGCGAGCGCATGGCGCACAGCCGGCGCAGGACTCGCTCGACCAGCGCCTCGTCGCCGGCGCTGAGCAGCCCCGCCAGGTACTCGAGCGGAATGCGCATCTGCGACACCGCGGTGAAGAGGATCCGGTGGTCCTCACCGTCGCCACCCGCAGCGGTGATCTCCTCGACGAGGGGCGACAGCGGCGGGACGTACCACACCATCGGCAACGTGCGGTACTCGGGATGCAGCGGCAGCGCCACGCCGTAGGTGTGGATGAGCGCGTACACGGGCGATTGCTGGGCGGCGCGCACCCAGGCGTCGGGCACGCCCGAGGCCCGCGCGGCCTCCATGACCTCGGGGTCAAAGGGATCGAGCATGATGTCGCGCTGGGCCTCGTAGAGATCCTGCGGATTCTCGGTCGCCGCAGCCTCGCCCACGCGGTCGGCATCGTAGAGCAGGACGCCGAGGTAGCGCAGCCGCCCAACGCACGTCTCGGAGCACACGGTCGGCTGGCCGACCTCGAGGCGCGGGTAGCACAGCGTGCACTTTTCCGCCTTGCCCGTCGCGTGGTTGAAGTAGACCTTCTTGTACGGGCATCCCGACACGCACATGCGCCAGCCGCGGCACTTGTCCTGATCGACGAGGACGATGCCGTCCTCGGTGCGCTTGTACATCGCGCCCGACGGGCACGACGCGACGCACGTCGGGTTCAAGCAGTGGTTGCAGATGCGCGGCAGGTAGAACATGAACGAGGATTCGATGCTCGTCTTGATCTTCAACCCGACCTGCGCGGCGACGGGATCCTGCGACAGCGTCTCGGCCGACCCGCCCAGGTCGTCGTCCCAGTTCGGTCCCCACGAGATCGTGTCCATGTGCTTACCCGTGAGCTGGGACTTCGCCCGGGCCACCGGCAAGACCCGCTGGTCGCGCGGGGCCGAGAGCAGCTTGTCGTACTCGTACGTCCACGGTTCGTAGTAGTCCTCGACCCCGGGCATGTTGGGATTGGAGAAGATCGTCGCGAGCTTCTTGAGCTTGCCACCGGCGCGCGGCTTGAGCTTGCCCGAGGCCGTGCGGGTCCACCCGCCCTGCCACTTCTCCTGGTCCTCCCACGTGCGCGGGTAGCCGACGCCCGGGCGGGTCTCGACGTTGTTGAACCACATGTACTCGGTGCCCTCGCGGTTCGTCCAGGCCTGCTTGCACGTGACCGAGCACGTGTGGCAGCCGATGCACTTGTCGAGATTCATCACCATCGCGATTTGTGCCATGACCTTCATGAGAAGTCGACCTCCTTCGTGCGGCGGCGAATCATCGTCACTTCGTCGCGCTGGCAACCGGTGGGACCCACGTAGTTAAAGGCGTACGTGAACTGCCCGTACCCTCCGGCCATGTGCGAGGGCTTGAGCAAAATCCGGGTGAGCGAGTTGTGGGTTCCGCCGCGCCGCCCCGTCGTCTCGGTCAGCGGCGTGGCGATCTGGCGATCTTGGGCGTGGTGCATGAACACCGTGCCCTCGGGGATGCGGTGGGAGACGATGGCGCGGGCGGCCACGACGCCGTTGCGGTTGTAGGCCTCGATCCAGTCGTTGTCCCTCACCCCGATCTTCTCGGCATCCTCAATCGACATCCACACGGTCTGGCCGCCGCGACCAAGTGTGAGCATGTGGAGGTTGTCGTAGTACTGGGAGTGAATCGCCCACTTGTTGTGCGGGGTCAGGTAGCGCACGGCGACTTCGGCCTGCGCCTCGCCGCCGCGCCCGAGCTGCCCCGGAGCCGGCTCACCCACCATGTGATGCATGTCGAGGGGCGGACGATAGATCGGCATCGACTCGCCCATACGCTGGAGCCAGTCGTGATCGAGGTAGTAGTGCATCCGCCCCGTCAGGGTATGGAATGGCTTCATCGTCTCGATGTTGATGGCGAACGCCGAGTAACGCCGGCCCCCGTGCTCGGATCCCGACCACTCGGGCGAGGTGATGACGCCCTGGGGTTGGACGACGGTGTCGGCAAAAGTGATCCGCTTGTCGACGCTGCCGGCCGCATGGTGCGCCATCGCCGTCCCGGTGCGCTTCTCGACCTCCGTGAAGCCCTGGTGCGCGAGGCGACCGTTCGACGTCCCCGACAGCGCGAGGATGGCGTCGGCCGCCTTGATCGCCGTGTCCAGCGCCGGGCGTTGCCCCGTTGCCGTCGGCAGCGTGCCATTGGCCCTGGCCAGGGCGGCCACCTCCTCGTCGGGCGTGTAGGTGACGCCCTTCGTCACCATCCCGGCTCCCGCGCTCAGCGGGCCGAGGGTGACGTATTTCTCGGCGATGCGCGAATAGTCGCGCTCGACCTCAACGAGCTTCGGCATCGTCACGCCGGGAACCCAGCCGCATTCGGAGCGCGCCGGCACGCGCCCGTGCGCCATCGTCAGCTCGTCGGGGGTGTCGTGCCCGAGCGGAACGGCGACGACGTCGCGGCGCACGCCCAGGTGCTTCTTCCCCATCCGCGACACGAGGATCGCCAGGTCCTTGAACAGGTCGAAATCCGTGCGCGCCTCCCACGGCGGGGCGACTGCCTCGTTGAACGAGTGGATGTAAGGGTGCATGTCGGTGCTCGACAGGTCGTGCTTCTCTACCACGTCGCCGCCGGCAACACGATGTCGGAGTGCAGCGTCGTCGAGGTGTTGCGGAAGTCCGCGCACACCATGAGGTCGAGCTTGCCGCGCGCCCCTTCCTCGCGCCACGTCATCGAGGCCGGGCGCTCCTCGGGCGCCAGCTCTCGGCCGAGACATCGGAGTCGACGCCGAGCATGTGGCGCAAGAAGAACTCGGTGCCCTTCGCCGAGGATCCCAGCAGGTTCGTGCGCCAGTTGAACAGCACGCGCGGGAAGTTGCGGGGATTGTCCGGGTCGGTGCAGGCGAAGGCCAGGCGACCGGCCTCGAGCTCGCCGGCGATGTAGTCAGCGGCGGACTTCCCCTGCGCGTGCGCCGTCTCGGCCAGGTCAAGATTCGACCGGTCGAACGTCGGATAGCTCGGCATCCACCCGCGCTGGCTGGCCTCGACGAGCGAATCCACCGGGGCCTCGCGCCGCCCGGACGATTGCGCCAGAGGCGAGATCATGTGCTCGACGTTGACGCGGTCGTAGCGCCACTGATCGGTGAGCAGGTACCAAAATCCCGTCGAGATCATCTGCCGCGCGGGACGATGCCAGTCGAGGGCGAAGGCGTACTGTGCCCAGCCCGTCTGCGGGCGCAGCTTCTCCTGCCCGACGTAGTGGGCCCAGCCGCCGCCGTTCTTCCCCTGGGTCGCGCAGAACGTCGTCAACGCGAGGAAGGTCCGGTAGATGGTGTCGGCGTGGAAGTAGTGGTTGACGCCGGCCCCCATGATGATCATCGAGCGCCCGCCCGAATCGATCGAGGAACGGGCGAACTCGCGACCGATCCGCGCGGTCTGGGCGGCGGGAACACCCGAGTGCTCTTCGGCCCACGCAGGCGTCCCCGGCTGGGAGGCGTCCTCGTAGGACTCCGGCCACTCCCCCGCCAGCCCGTCGCGCTTGACGCCGTAATTGGCGAGGACGAGGTCGTAGACCGTCGTCACGAGCTTGTCGCCGACCCGGCGCACGGGCACGCCGCGGCGGATAATCCCTGCGCCGACCGACGCCCCGGTTCCCTCGCCCGCGGGCAGGTCGAAACGGGGCAGGCACACCTCCGTGCTCGACCACTCAGCGGTGTCCATGAGGGACAGGACGGGATCGACGCCGTCGAGGGTGAGGTTCCACTTGCCCGCGCCGGCCTCGCCGTAACGATCGGCCAGCGTGCCACCCGGGTCGACGACGCGCCCGTTCGCCTCCATGACGACGGGACGGAATGACGGATTCGGCTGATCGCCGGTAGCGGTGGGAACATCGGCGGCCGTGACGAACTTGCCGGGCACGAGGCCCTCGTCGCCGCGCTCGAGCTCGATGAGGAACGGCGAATCCGTGTAGCGGCGCATGTAGTCGAGGAAGAACTCCTCGCGCTTACCAACGTGGAATTCGCTGAGGATGACGTGGCCCATAGCGAAGGCCACGGCGCCGTCGGTGCCCGGGTGCGGGCGCACCCACTCGTCGGCGAACTTCGTGTTGTCGGCGAAGTCGGGGCTGACGGCGACGACCTTCTGACCGTGGTAGCGTGCCTCGGTCATGAAGTGGGCATCGGGCGTGCGCGTGAGCGGCACGTTCGAGCCCCACATGATGAGGTAGTCGGCGTTGTACCAGTCGCCGGCCTCGGGAACATCCGTCTGATCGCCGAAGACCTGCGGCGAAGCGACGGGCAGGTCGGCGTACCAGTCGTAGAACGACAGCATGACCCCGCCCATGAGCTCGATGAAGCGGGCCCCGGCGCCGTAGGAGACCATCGACATCGCGGGGATCACCGAGAATCCGGCGATGCGGTCGGGGCCGTATTCCTTGATCGTCGCGACGTTGGCCGCGGCGACGATCTCGGTGGCTTCCTCCCACGAGGCCCGCACCATGCCCCCGCGCCCGCGAGCGCTCACGTAGGACGCGCGCTTCTGCGGGTCGGCCTGGATGGCTTGCCAGGCCTCGACGGGATCGGGGTGGATCTTCTTGGCCTCGCGCCACGCCTCGAGCAGCTGGGTGCGCACGTAGGGGTAGCGCACGCGCGTGGGTGAATACTCGTACCAGCTAAACGCCGCGCCTCGCGGGCACCCGCGCGGCTCGTATTCGGGCAGGTCGGGCCCCGTCGTCGGGTAATCCGTCTCCTGGGTTTCCCAGACGATAATCCCGTCCTTGACATAGACCTTCCACGAGCACGAGCCCGTGCAGTTGACCCCGTGGGTCGAGCGGACGACCTTGTCGAAGCTCCACCGTTGACGGTAGAACGCGTCGGCGTCACGCCCGCCCGTGGCGAACATCGCCCGGGCGTCCTCGGACGCGCTCGCGCGGCGCAACGCTGCGCCGAAGGAATACAGTCCCATCGTCCCTTCCTTTCCTTATCCGCGTGCGGGCGCGCCCGGGCGCGCGTAGCAGAACCAACACACACACGACCCGACGACGCAGAACGCCGCGCAGCACCACAGCCACGCCGTCGCCGACATCGATGAGAGGGCAATTCCGACGAAGAACGGCCCGAACGAGGCGACCGCGGCGGTGAAGCCGATGGCACCGCCGGCCTGGCGCTTGGGCATAATCATCGGCATCTGCTTGAAGGTGCCGGCGTTGCCCAGCCCCGTGAAGAAGAACATCGCGAGCATCGCCACGAGGAAGCCCCAGAATGCTCCCATGCCCTCTGGGGCCAGGGTGAAGTAGCCGGCGATCGCGAAGCAGACGGCCTGGCCGACGCCCGAGACGAACGTCCACAGCCCGCCGGTGTACTTATCGCACAGTGGTCCCCACGCGACGCGCACGAGCGAGCCGATGAGCGGGGCCAAGAACGCGTAGGAGGCCCCGGCGACGGCGAGCTTGAGGGGCGAGGACTCGCCGAAATTGTTGTTAATCATGAGGCCGAACTGGGCGGCGAATCCCGAGAACGTCCCGAAGGTCATGACGTACATGAGCGTCATGAGCCACGTGTCGGGGTTGGAGAAGATGTCGAGCTGCTCGCGCACCGAGGCCTTGACGGGAACGTCCTTGAGCTGGGTGAAGGCGAGCACGGCCGCGAGCAGGCACCACGGGATGAAGAAGATTGCGGGATTGACGATGTAGAGGTCGCCGCCCTCGACGCGCGCCGGGGCCACCCACGTCATTCCCAACAATCCGAAGCCCATGAGCAGCGGGCTGGCCAACTGGATGATCGACATGCCGAGGTTACCGATGCCCGCCTGGATGCCCAGTGCCGTGCCCGAGAGCCGCTTGGGGAAGAAGAAGCCCGTCGAGGGCATGTAGCCCGAGAACGAGCCGCCGCCGATGCCGCACAGGAACGCCAGGCACAGCAGCCACCAGTAGGGGGTGTCGGGGTTTTGGACGGCGAAGAACCACCCGAGCATGGGAATGATGTAGAGCAGCGACGAGATCCCGACGAGCTTGCGGGTGCCGATCGTCGCCGGCATGAACATGTAGATCAGTCGCAAGAAGCCGCAGGAAAGGCCGGGCATCGACGTCAGCCAGTACAGCTGCCCCTTCGTCAGGTCGAAGCCGACGTCGTTGAGGCGTGGGGCGAGCGCCGAGACGAGGAACCACACGCAAAACGCGAGGGTCAGCGAATAGGTCGAGATCGCCAGGGTTTTCCAGGCGAGTGTTGCCGACCACGTGTCAGGGTTTTCGGGATCCCAATTGACGAGGGTTCCCTTGCGTTGGGTGACAGCCATAACCACTCCGAGTAGCGAGGAACAACATTCTTCGCTCAGGCTATGGCTGCCCCCGCATGCGTGCTCACTACCGCTCCCCCTGTCGCACATGCGCCATTTATCGGGACTTTTTGTCGCGCTGGGTCGAACGTCTCGACCGGCTTCTAGGACCTTTATCTCACTCCCGCATTGCCTAATAGGACTCGGGCACGTGCGCACCCCAGGCGGCAGCATCGGCCGGGGTGTCGATGTCGCGCATGTCGGCGTCGCTGTAGCCGACCTCCTCGACGGCGATACCCGAGGTCAACCGGCGTGCCGCGAGGTCGCGCACGCCCGCGTACCACGGGGTCGCCGGCGGGTGCTGCGCGGCGAGAGCGCGCACGGCGGCGACGAGGGCGGGCGCGGGGTAGACGGCGAGCAGGTGGTGGCGCTGACCCGACGGTGAACACGCGACGGCGCCGACGTGAGGGTGTGAGCGGGCAACGGCGAAGAGGTCTGCGGCGATGTCGGGGGCGATCGGGGAATCGACGCTGAAGACGCCGACGCACCCGACCGGGTCGTCGAGGAGACCCGCCGCGGCCAGGCCCCAGACGATGCCGGCGGCCGGTCCCCCACCCGGCGGCTCCTCGAGCGTCCACCGCACGCCCGCGGGAACGTCAACGTGGGGCGGGGCGACGACGACGGTATCGATCCCACTCAACGCGGCGAGGAGGCGATCGAGGAGCCTGTGGTCGCGGTAGCGGATTGCCGCCTTGTCGACGCCGCCCAGGCGTTCGCCGCTGCCCCCGGCGAGGATGATCGCGTGCTCGTGCATCGGAGTCCTTTCTGCGCTCGCGCGTACCTACCGCGGCGCCGCTAGGCTGTGTAGCGCACGTGAGGAGGTGGGATGGACGCCCTCGTCGATCAGTCTGGCAGAACGGCGCGCGATCTGCGCATTTCCGTGACCGACCGCTGCAATCTGCGCTGCGCCTACTGCCTGCCCGAGGACGCCCGCTCGTGGGCCGCACGCTCGGATCTGCTGCGCGCCGACGACGTCGCTCGCCTCGTGAGCATCGGCTTAGAGGTGGGAATTCACGACGTCCGCTTCACCGGGGGCGAGCCGCTGCTGCGCCCCGACCTGGCTGATCTCATCGCCGCGGCCGCCGCCGAGTTCGACCGCGCCGGGCTCCCGCGTCGCATCGCGCTGACGACGAACGCCATCGGCCTGGATTCGCGCCTCGACGACCTCCTCGCCGCCGGGCTGGGGCGGATCAACATCTCGCTCGACACGCTCGATCCCGACCGGTTCGCCGCGCTGAGTCGACGTCGCCGCCTCGCTGACGTCATGGCCGGCCTCGACGCCGTCGCTGCCTCATCGCTCGGTCCCGTCAAGGTCAACACCGTCATCGTCGACTCGACCAGCCTCGCCGAAATCCCCTCCCTCGTTGACTACTGTCTCGCGCGCGGCTGGCAGTGGCGGGCCATCGAGCTCATGCCGTTCGGGCCGCTGGCAGAGACACCCGGCCCCACCGGCGACGAGATCTTGTCCGCATTGTCGGCCCATGTGGATCTGAGCCCGCGAGCGGGCGACGATCCCCATGCCCCGGCGAGGACCTACGATGTTCCCGGCGGCACGGTCGGGATCATCGCCTCGATGTCGTCACCGTTTTGCCACTCGTGCTCGCGCACCCGCGTCTCGGCAACCGGGCGCGTCTACCCGTGCCTATTTTCGCCCCTCCACGTCGACGTGTCCGAGGCGCTGCGCGCGGGCAGGGACGACGAGGTGAAGCGGCTGTGGCGCGAGGCGACGTGGAACAAGCCCGCGGGACATCCGTGGCTGCCGACGCCGGGGCGCGCCTATTCCCTGTCCGCTATTGGAGGTTGAGATGATCACCGTCCGCTATTTCGCCGGTGCCGCGCAGGCCGCGGGCCTCGACCGCCGCGAGGTCACCCCGGCCCCGGGTCTCACGGTCGCGCAAGCCGCGGCGCGCGAGGCGACGCCCGAGCTCCTGGGCGTCCTCGAGGTCTCGTCGTACCTGCGCGACGGCGAGCGCGTCGATGCCACAACCCCGGCGGGAGCAGCCGCGATCATCGACGTCCTGCCGCCCTTCGCCGGCGGCTAGGGCAGTGCCGACCACGCGTGCGTGCCGTCGGCGAAGTGCTGGTCCTTCCAGATGGGCACCCCGGCCTTGAGGGCGTCGACCAGCGCCGGTGCCAGCGCGAAGGCGGGGCCGCGGTGGGGCGCGTCGACGACGACGAGCAGGGCCACATCACCGATCGCCAGGTGGCCGATGCGGTGGAGCACCGTTACGTCGGTGACCTCGGCGTCGCCGACGGCGTTCGCGACGACCTCGGCCAAGAAGTCGGCGGCATCGGGGTGCGCGTCGTAGACAATGTGGGTGACGTCGCGGCCCTCGTCGAGGCGGCGGACGACGCCGCGAAACTCGACGCGCGCGCCGCATTCGGGCGCGAGCTCATCGGGGTCGGGCAGAGGCTCATCGGTGATGCCGGTGGTGATGCGGGGCATAAGGTCACATGGTAAGAGAGGACAGTGATGGTCGCTCAGCGAGACGTGATGACGGCACGCGTCGACGGAATTGGTGAGGCTGGAATCGCCCGGCTGCGCGTCGCGCGCGTCCTCGTCGTCGGCGCGGGAGGACTGGGCTCCCCGGTGCTCGCCTACCTGGCCGCCGCCGGCGTCGGCACCATCGGGATTTCCGATCCCGATCGGCTGGAACCGTCGAATCTCCAGCGCCAGGTTATCCACCCCGAATCGCGCCTGGGCGAGGCCAAATCGGTCTCGGCGGCGCGCACGGTGCGCGCGCTCAATTCGCAGATCGCCGTGCGCGTCGAGCCGGGCATGACACTGGATAACGCGGGCGACGTCGCGCGCGGCTACGACGTCGTCGTCGACGCGACGGATTCGTTTTCGTCGAAATACCTGCTCAGCGACTGCTGCACCACCCTCGAGATCCCCCACGTGTGGGGGACCCTCGTCGGGATGTCGTTCCAGGTCTCGGTCTTTGCCCAGGGGCGCACCCTGCGCCACCTCTACCCCGATCCCCCGCCGCCGGGCTCGACGCCGTCCTCGCGCACCGTGGGCGTGCTCGGCGGGGTGTGTGGGCAGGCCGGATCGCTCATGGCGACCGAGGTCGTCAAACTCATCACAGGTGCCGGTACCCCGCTCATCGGGCGCCTCCTCATCGTTGATGCGGCGGCGGGAAAGTGGAATGTCGTCGCGTTTATGCCGAAGGAGCACGCATGATTCCCGTTGAAGCCTACGTTGCCGACCTGCTGGCCGGGATCACCGCGCTCGAGCCCGTTGAGGTCGACGTCGCCGATGCGCTCGGCTGCGTCCTCGCCGACGACGTCGTCGCCCGCCATGCGGTCCCGCCTTTCACCAACTCGGCGATGGACGGCTTCGCGCTGCGGGCCGCGGACCTGGGCGACCTCGATCCCGCCACCGAGGCCGTCCCCGGTGCCGATTCCAGCGAGCCGACTACGCCAATCACCCTGCCGGTTGCGGGCGACATCGCCGCTGGTGACAATGCGGTCTACCGCTGCGAGCCGGGTCAGGCGTGGCGCATCATGACGGGCGCACGCGTGCCCGAGGGCGCCGACACCGTCGTCAAGGTCGAAGACACGACGACCCCCGCCGGCATCGTCGCCCTGCCAGACGAGGTGACGATCCTGCGCGTGCCCCGTGCCGGCGCGAACGTGCGCCACGCGGGGGAAGACTGCCGCGTCGGCGACGTCATCATCCGCCGCGGCGAGATACTCAGCCCGGCCGCGTTATCGTCGGCGGCCTCGGTCGGCTATGCCCGCCTGAAGGTGCGCCCGCGCGTGCGCGTGGGCGTCGTCTCGACGGGCGACGAACTCGTGAGCGCGGGTAACGACCTCGACCTCGCGCAAATCCCCGACTCGAACTCGGTGCTGCTGCGAGCCTTGCTCGAACGTGCCGACGCCGACGTAGTGACCGTCACCCACAGCGGCGACGACGCCGAGGAGTTCGCGGCCACCCTCGCGCGCATGTGCGCCGACGTCGACCTCATCGTCACCTCGGGCGGGGTGAGCGCGGGCGCCTACGACGTCGTCAAAGCTGCCGCCGACACCATCGACCTGCGCTTCAATCAGGTCGCCATGCAACCGGGGAAGCCGCAGGGCTTCGGGCGGGTGCGTGCGGGCGACAACTCGGCGCTGCTGTGCGCGCTGCCGGGAAATCCCGTCTCGGTCTTCGTCTCGTTCCACGTCTTCGTCCGCCCCGTGCTGGCGGCGCTGACCGGGCGCGGCGATGCGGCGCAGGCGGTCACGGTGGCCGCGACGACGTCGTCGGGGTGGCGCAGTCCCGCCGGAAAGCGCCAGTTCGTGCCCGTTCACGTCACCTGGCCCCGCCAGGCCGGCAACACGCCGATCGCGCGCCCGACACACCGCCTGGGATCGCGTTCGCACTTCGTCGCCTCTTTGCACGAGGCGACGGGGCTGGCCGTCATCGCCGAAGACGTCACCGACGTCGCGGCCTGGTCCATCATTGACGTCATCGTCGTATAGGAGGCTCCCGTGGAACTTACTCACCTGGATTCGGCCGGCCACGCCCGCATGGTCGACGTGACGGCGAAGACCCCGACCATCCGCGAGGCCCACGCCGAGGCCATCGTCGCCTGCTCCGCCCCGATCATGGCGGCGCTGCGCGACGACGGCGTGCCGAAGGGCGACGCGCTCGCCGTCGCCCGGATCGCCGGCATCGCCGGGGCGAAGCGCACGCCGGAGCTGCTGCCGCTGGCCCACCCGATCGGCGTGCATTTCTGCGCGGTCGACCTCGAGCTGATGGATGCGGGCGTGCGCATCACCTCCCGGGTCAAGACGGCGGATCGGACGGGTATCGAGATGGAGGCCCTCACGGCCGTCACCGTGGCCGCGCTCGCACTCGTCGACATGGTCAAGGGTGTCGACCGCGGTGTCAGCCTGAGCGATGCCCGCATCACCTACAAGGCCGGGGGCCGCAGCGGCGAGTGGCGGCGTGAGACAGCGCATAACGCGTGAGCTGACGCCGAACGATCGGGTCGGCCGACTCGGCGAGGTCGTCCCACTCCCCCTCCCACGCCAGCTCGCCCTCGCGCAGGGCGACGACGTGGGCGTCGAGCTCGGCGACGTCGGCGAGATCGTGGGTGACGAAGACGACAGTGGCCCCGGCCAGGCGCCGCGCGACGAGGGTGCGAAAATCGGCGGCGGCGTCAGCATCGAGCGCCGCGGTCGGCTCGTCGAGGAGCGCCACCACCGGGTCGGTGACGAGGGCACGCGCCAGGGCGACGCGTTGGGCCTGCCCGCCCGAGAGCGTCGCCGGGCGGCGATGCCGCAGGTGGGCGATCCCGAGCCGCGCCAGCTCCTCCTCGGCCCTGCCCCGCGCCGCCTCGGGCGCGTCCCCACGCACGCGTCGGGCAAACGCGACGTTGTCGAGGACGCTCATGTGCGGGAACAGGGCGGGATGCTGGTCGAGGACGGCGACGCGCCCGCGCAGTTCCCCCTCCACCTCGCCGGCGGCGACGTGGAGGAGCGTCGATTTGCCGGCGCCGTTCGGACCGATGACAGCCGTGGTCCGGGCTGCGGGAAACTCGACGTCGATGCTCACCCCGCGCTCGGGGACGACGGCGCGCACCCGCACGGGCGGTCCCGCCTCGCCGCCCCGCACGGGCACCTCTGCTGCCTCGCCGGCGCGCTCGTCGGCGGGCTCTCCCCCCTCCGTGAGCCGGCGATACCACCGCGCGCTCGCCCACTGGGTGCCGCCGACGAGAACGACCGCGAGAGCAATGAGGACGGCCGCCAGTGCCAGGGCGCGATCGGTGTCGGTTTCGCGTTGGAGGTAGATCTCGAGCGGCAGGGTGCGGGTGACGCCCTGGAGCGAGCCGGCGAACGCGATCGTGGCCCCGAATTCGCCGAGGCAGCGGGCGAAGGCGAGCGCGGCTGCGGTGGCGATGGCCGGTGCCGCAAGCGGCGCCGTGATCGTCGCGGCGATGCGGATGGGTGAAGCACCGAGGCGGGCGGCGGCGGCCTCGAGGGCGAAGCCGCGGGCGCGCAGGGCGGCCTCGAGCGAGGTGACAGCGAAGGGCAACGCGACGAAGACCTGGGCGAGGATGACGGCCAGGGTGGTGAAGCCGATCTCGATTCCCCACACCTCGAGGTGGCGACCGAGCAGACCGCGCCGGCCCCACGTGATGAGAAGGGCGACGCCGGCGACGACCGGGGGAAGCACCATGGGAACGGTGACGAGGACGCGGACGACGTGGCTAGCCGCTCCCGTGCGCGAGCGGGCGAGGATGAGGGCGAGCGGGACGCCAAAGATGAGGCAGATGAGCGTCGAGACCGTGCACGTCCACACCGACAGCCACAGGGCGTCGCGGCTGGCCGGGGCGGCCACCAGCGCGGGCAGCTGCGGCCAGTCGATGCGCCAGGCCAGGGCGAGGAACGGGACGAGGAGGAAGGCCAGCGCCACCGCGGCGGGAGCGTAAGCCGCCGCGGGCGGCTTTGTCGCGGTCGTCATTGCGGGGGTGCCCCGAAGCCGTAGCGCTCGCGCAGCAGCCGCTGACCTACCTCGGACCTGACCGCGGCGACGAAGGCCCGCGCGGCCTGCGGGTGTCGCGCGTCAGCGGTGACGCCGATCATGTACGTGTTGACGCCGGCCGCGTCCTCCCCGATGTCGACGACGTCGATGTGTTCGGTGTCGGCGCGGGCGTCGGTGGCGTAGATGATGCCGGCGTCGGCCTCGCCCGAGGCGACTTTGCCGCGCACGTCGCTGACGCGCTGCTCCTCCGAGACGGGCTTAAGAGTCACGCCGCGAGCCTGGGCGAGCCGCTGCGTCGCGGCGCCACAGGGGACGTCGGCGGCGCAGATGACGAGCGCGGCGCCGTCGAGGGAGGAGTCGAGGCCGGTGATGCCCGCGGGGTTGCCCGCGGGGACGGCGAGGACGAGCTGGTTGGTTGCATATGGGTGGGCCTCGGTGACGATGCCGGCGTCGATGGCCCGCGTCATCGTCGCCTCGTCGGCCGTCGCGAGGACGTCTGCGCGGGCACCGCCTGCCAGCTGGTCGAGCAGTCCCGAAGACCCGTCGAAGTTGTACGCGACGTCGGCGTCGACCAGCGTGTCGGAGAGGTCGGGAAAGGCTTCGCTCAGGCTCGCCGCGGCAAAGACGATGACGCGTGCGTCTCGCTCATTCGCGCTCTCGCTGCCCTGGGACTGGCAGGCGGCGAGGCCGGCGACGCACGCGAGCGCGGCGAGCGCGCGCACCACTCGGCTTCTCATGCGCGCGACGGGGACACGGCCAGCGACACGTTCGTCGCCTTGACCTGGGCAATCGCGACCGAGCCAACGGACAGGCCCAGCTCGGTGACGGCCTCGGTCGATACCAGGGACACGATGCGAAATGGCCCGCACTGGAGGACGACCTGACTCATGACGGTGTCGGAGACGATGTCGATGACGAGGCCGGGCATGTGGTTGCGCATCGAGTGGCTTTGGCGCCCGAGCGAGCCCGCGTGCAGCTCGGGCCTCTCCGTGAGGAACCGCACGACGGAGGCACCGTCGACGTGTTGGGGGCCGGGCACGGTGGGGTCGAGCTCGATGTGTCCGTCGTCGATCCAGCGACGCACGGTGTCGGTCGAGACGGAAAGGAGACGGGCGAGCGTCGAGACTTTGTGTGAGGGCATGGCGCCACGCTAACGCATCTTCGGATAATTCTTGCATTTTTCGCCGCTCCTGCGTCTCTCCCCTGCACGCTTACGCCGGCGCCGGCGCGACTGTTGCCGTCGTGGCGGCCCGCTTAGACTGGCACCATGACGCTCACGTGTGCCGCCGACCTGCTGGCTCCCTCGTCCCTGCCCGTCTCGATGCCCGATTTCGATGGCGCAACGCCACAGCTGTGTCTGGAGGCCCTGCGCGAAGGAATGCGCCTCGAGCGCACCCGCTGGGACGAGATCGCCGCCTCGCCCGAGGCGCCGACGCTCGCCAACACCCTCGACGCCCTGGAGCTGGCCGGGGCGGAACTCGAGCGGGCCGAGGCGGTCTTCTTCACCCTCGTTTCGGCCGTCGGCGGCGAGGAGTGGGACCGCGCCGAGGCCGACATCACGGCCGATGCCGTCGACCACGCGCACGCGTTCGCGACCCACCGCGGCCTCTATCGCCGACTGCTCGCCCTGCGCGAGAGCGTCGACGCCGAGCGCGATCCCGAGGCTGCCTTCGTCCTCGACGACTACCTGGCGTCCTTCCGGCGCGAAGGTATCGACCTCGACGCCGCCGCCCACGAGCGCCTCCACGACATCGATCAGCGCATCGGCGCCATCGAGCAGGCGTTCGGCAAGGCCTGTGTGGACGCGCGCACCGCCGGCGCCTACCGCATGACCGGCGTCGATGCCCTCACCCCCGAGCTGGCGGCCGCGGGTGCGACGCTCGTCGACGGCGAGGTGCGGGTGCCACTCACGAACTACACGTCCCATCCCCTGCTGGCGTCCCTGGCCTCGCCCACGCACCGCCACGGCCTCATGCGCGCCAGCCTCGCGCGCGCGAATGGCAGCGGCGACGTCGACACGCGCGGCCTCGTCGCCGAGCTCGTCACGCTGCGCGACGAGCGGGCGCGGCTGCTCGGGTTCGACTCCTTTGCCGACTACGCCGTCGACGATGCCGTCGCCCCCTCCGCCGATGCCGTGCGCGACATGCTGCGCGACCTCGCCCGGCGCACCCAGCGGGCCGTGGCCGGTGAGGAGGAACGCCTGGCCGAGCTCGCGCGCGCCGAGGAAGGCGAGGACTACCGCCTGGCCGCCGGCGACTGGACCTACTTTGAAGAGAAACTGCGCGCAAAGACGTTTACCTTCTCCTCCGAGGACCTGAGGCCCTACCTCGACCTCGAGCGCGTCATCGTTGACGGCGTCTTCTACGCAGCCACGCGCCTGTACGGCATCACGTTCACCCCTCGCCCCGACATTCGCGCGTGGAGCGAGGACGTGCGCGCGTGGGAGGTTCACAACGAGGACGGTTCGCTGCTGGGCCTGTTCCTCGGCGACTATTTCACGTCCGAGCACAAGGCCGGCGGGGCGTGGATGCACGAGCTCGTCGGTGCCAACGGGCTCACCGGCGACCTGCCGGTCGTCGCCAATACGTGCAACTTCACGAAGCCGGCCCCCGGCGAGCCGGCGCTGCTCAGCTGGGACGACGTCATCACGTGCTTCCACGAGTTCGGCCACGCCCTCCACGGGCTGTTTGCCGCCTCTCGCTACCCCTCGCACGCGGGCACGTCCGTCCCGCGCGACTTCGTCGAATTCCCCTCCCAACTCAACGAGATGTGGGCCTACCACCCGCAGGTGCTCGCCCGCTTCCTGCGCCACCACGAGACGGGGCTGCCGGCCCCGCGCGAGGTCGTCGACGAGATCACGGCCTCGCGCACCTTCGGTCAGGGCTTCGCCACGTTGGAGTATCTCGCCTCGGCCCTCATCGACCTCGACTGGCATTCTCACTCCGCCAGCGAGCTGCCCGACGCCGCCGGGGTCGAGGAGTTCGAGGCGGCCGCAGCCGAGCGGTGCGGCGTCGCCCACCCGCTTATTCCGCCGCGCTACGCGACGACCTACTTCGCCCACACGTTTGGTGGCGGCTACGCGGCCGCCTACTGGTCCTACATGTGGGCCGAACTCATGGTTGCCGACATGGAGAACTGGATCAGCGAGGGACCTTCGGCCGGCATCGATCAGGGGCTCAACCGGGCCGTCGGCGAGGCGCTGCGCCACGGCGTGCTCGCCCCGGGCCACTCCGACGATCCCCTGGCCGCCTACCGCTCGGTCACCGGGCGTGACCCCGACCCCGCCGCCGTCGCACACCGGCGCGGCCTTGAGGGCACCCGATCGTGAAGGACCGCGTCGTCCTACGTCGCCTAGGCGGGCGCGTCGGCGTCGGAGTCCTCGCCGTTGCCGTCATCATCCTGCTGGGGTGGGAAGCCGCGTCGTATCCGTGGCAGAAATGGTGGCGCGAACCGGCCCTGCCGGTTCTCCTCGTCACCGCCTGCTGGCTGTTGTGGGCGTCGTCGCGGGCGGAACTCACGCGCGAGCGGCTGCGCATCGTCAACGCCTGGCTGATCCACGACGTCGCGTGGCAAGACGTGCGCGGGTGCTCGCGCCGCTTCGGCCTGCGCATCCACATGCCGCACAAAGACATCGCGGTCAGCGCCTGCCCCACCCCGTCCGCGCTGTGGATCGGTCTGGGGCCGCGCCCGACCCGCATCGGCGAGGCCGCCCCGAGCTACCGCGACTACGAGGCCGATCCCCTGCGGCTGAGCGCCGACCCTGCTCAGGGCGCACGCGTCATCGAGGACTACCGCGACGACGTGCTGGCCGCGGGACCGCGCGACAACTCCGCCACGACCGGCGTCGTCACCCGCCCCAACGTCCGCACCATCGGCGTCGTTGCCGTCGTCGCCTGCTACGTCGCCCTCACTGTCCTCATCTAGCGCGATCAGACACAAACGGGGCGGCCCCACATGCGTGAGGCCGCCCCGTCTCAGTGTGTCTGACTACTTCACGTAGCCGACATTTTCGGGAACAATGCTCTCCAGACCGAACGAGCCGTAGTTCGCCAGATTCTTGGGAACCCCGACGTAGCCGATGCGCCGGTACAGCGGGATGGTGTGTCCCTCTTCCCAGATCATCGCGTCGATCTCATTGGTCAGGTCCACGCGCTTGGCGTGATCCATCTCGGCGTCGGCCTGGTCACGCAGCTCGTCGAGCTTCGTGTTGTTGAGCCGCGCGTAGTTGGACTCAGAGTCGGAACCGTAGATCTGGCCAATGTTATTCATCGGGAAGATCGTGCCCTGCCACGTGAACGTCGTCAGACCGAAGTCACCGTCGATGAGGAACTTCGGGAACTCGTCCTGGGCCTTCGTGACCATCTTGACGTCGATGCCGATCTTCGCCAGGTCGGCCTGAATGAGCTTGCCTTCGTTTTCCGAGGTGGGAACGTCCTTGAGCATCATGTAGTCGATGCTCAGCGGCTGGCCGTCCTTCTCGCGGATCTTCTTGCCCTCGGGCAGCTTCCACCCGGCCTCGTCCAGCAGCTTGCCGGCGGCCTCGGCGTCGTAGCTCCACTTCTCGCCGTTGTCGGCGTAGCCCTCCTGGCCGGGCATGAAGAAGTGGTTGCCGAGCATGACCTGCTCGGGCGTGTTCGCGACCGGCAGGCCGGCGAGGTCGGACTTGGCAACCGCTTCGCGGTTGATGCCGCGGGTGATCGCCTGGCGGACCTTCTCGTCGCCGAGGTTGCGGGCCTGCGAGTTGATGGTGACGTGGCGCCACTGCAGCGAGCCGGCGGCGCGGATCTCACCGTCCGCGCGGTTCTTCGCCTGGTTGTAGCCATCGGAGTTGATGAAGGTGGCGACGTCGATCTCGGAGTTCGCGAACGCCTGCGAGGACGCGGAGTCCTCGAGTTCACGGAACGACACGGAGTCGAGCATCGGCTTGTCGCCCCACCACTTGGGGTTCGGCACGATCGTCGCCACGCGCTGGGCCTTGTCGATCTTGTCGAAGATGAAGGGGCCGGCCAGGTAGTCGTTGTTCGGCTCGGTCATGCCCGAGTTGAACATGTTGGGATCCGAGGTCATCTCGCGCGGGTACAGCTGCGAGATGGGCGCCTGCCAGTCCGGCTGAGTCGACTTGTAGGTGATGACGACGTCCTGGTCGGTCTCGCCCTTCTCGATCGAGGTGATCTTGTCAAAGCCGTCGGTCGAGGCCGGCGTGAACGCCTTGTTCTCGCCGTTGCAGGCCTTCCACAGCGACTGGTAGTCCTGCCAGTCGATCTGGCGCCCCATGTTCCACTTCGCCTTGGGGTTGATGTGCAGCGTCACCTTCTGCGGCTGGCCATCCTTGGCCTCTTCGACGTCCCACCCGGTCAGGTAGTTCTTGTTCGGCGACACCTCACCCTTGTCGTTGGACTCGAGGGTGTTGACTCCGGTCCAATAGAAGATGTCGGAGTTATCGACCTGGTTACCGTCGACCGCCAGGATGTTCCAGTTGGTCGGCAGCTGGGTGATGGCGACGCGTAACGTCCCCCCCTGCTTGAGCTTGTCGCGGTCCTGGGGATTGATGTCGGTGGTCTTGGCCTGATCGGAGCCACCGTTACCGCCCGAACCGGACCCCTTGCTGTCGCCGGAGCAGCCGGTGAGTGCCAGGGCAGCCGAGACGGTGAGGGCGGCGCAAGCAGCGCTAATCCTCTTCAATCGCACTGTCTTCCTCCTTGTGTGTGGGGTGGGTGCCTGGGCCGAGACCCATTTGCGAGATGGACGTGGCACCCGGGTCATCCATCGCTTGTAGACGATCTTACATAGGCCGTTAAAAGACCTGTAGAGATCGGGCAAAATGACAGGCCGCGTCGTGGTCACCGCCCTGAGCGGTCAACACCGGTTCCTCGCCGTCGCAGCGGCGCTGATCGGCCTCGGACAGGCTCGGGCGCAGCGGGCAGCGCGTGCGGAACGGGCATCCCGTCGGCAGGTTCGCCGGCGAGGGCAGGTCCCCGTGCAGGAGGATGCGCTCGCGCGAGCGTTCCTTCTCGGGATCGGGAACGGGAATGGCCGATAGCAGCGCCTGGGTGTAGGGGTGGCGCGGGTGATCGTAGACGCTCGTCACGTCGCCGATCTCGACGATGCGCCCCAGGTACATGACGGCGACGCGGTCGGCGATGTGGCGGATCACCGACAGGTCGTGGGCCACGAACAGGTAGGACAGCCCCAGCTCGACTTGCAGGCGCTCGAGCAGGTTGAGGACGCCGGCCTGAATGGAGACGTCAAGGGCCGAGACCGGCTCGTCGAGGACGAGGAGCTTCGGCTCCAGCGCGAGCGCGCGAGCGATCCCGATGCGCTGCTTCTGCCCGCCCGAGAAATGGCGGGGATAGCGGTTGGCGTGGGAGGGCTCCAGACCGACGAGTTCCATGAGGTCACCGACGCGCTTCTTCGCCTGCGCCTTCGAATACCCGTTGTAGATGAGGGGCTCGGTCAGAATGTCCGAGATGGGCATGCGCGGATCCAGCGAGGCCATCGGATCTTGGAAGACGACCTGGAGATTCTTGCGAACCTCCTTGCGCCCGCGCCGATTCAGGCTCGCCGTGTCGCGACCGAAGACGACGACGCGGCCGTGCTCAGGGGCAGTGAGGCCGAGGATCGACATGAGCGTCGTCGTCTTGCCGCACCCGGATTCGCCAACGAGACCCAGCGTCTCGCCGGGGCGGATTTGTAGGTCGATGCGGTTGACGGCGTGAACCGTCCCGACGCGGCGCTTGAAGACGGCCCCCTTCATGAGCGGGTACGTCTTCGTCAGTTCCGTGAGCTCGAGGATCGGCTCAGCGTCCTCATCGCGACGCCTGCGATGGGCGACTGATTCGGGCAGCGGATAGATGTCGGCGTACGTGCGCTTGTTGGCGAGGATGTCCTGGGCGTGGATGCACGCGGCCCGGTGCCCGCGGCGCGAGGGCGCGCCAAAGGCCTGGCTGCCCCCCTCGCTGCTGGCGTCACCCGCGGCGAGCCGCTCGAGTGCCGGCTCGGCCTCGCGGCACTCATCCCCCGCCAGTGGGCAGCGCGGCGCGAACGGGCACCCGCCCGGCAGGTTGAGCAGCGACGGCGGGTTGCCCTCGACCGTGGCCAGCGGTTCGTCCGTGTCGACGTCGGGGCGCGGCAGTGAGCCCAGCAGCCCGATCGTGTAGGGCATCGCGGGGCGGTAGAAGATGTCTTCGACCGTGCCCGACTCGACGATGCGTCCGGCGTACATGACGGCGACTTTGTCGGCCAGGCCCGCGACGACGCCGAGGTCGTGGGTGATGATGATGACCGCGGCCCCGGTCTCGCGCTGGGCGTAGCGCAGCAGGTCGAGGATCTGGGCCTGAATCGTCACGTCGAGGGCCGTCGTCGGTTCGTCGGCGATGATGACGTCGGGGTTGTTCGCGATCGCCATGGCGATCATGACGCGCTGGCGCATGCCGCCCGAGAACTCGTGCGGGAAGTTCTTGATGCGCACGTCCGGGTTGGGGATGCCGACGGCCGTGAGCAGCTCGAGGGCGCGTTCACGCGCGGCACTATCGCTCAGCTTGCGGTCGTGGATCTGGAGCGCCTCGATGATCTGGTCGCCGATGGTGAACACGGGGTTCAGCGCCGAGAGCGGGTCCTGGAACACCATGGCGAGCTTCTTGCCGCGCACCTTCGACATCCACCGGTCCGAGCGTCCCAGCAGCTCGGTGCCGTGGAGGCGAATGGACCCGCTGAGGCGGGCCGAGGCGTCGTGCAGGCCCATGACGGACATCGAGGTCACGGACTTGCCCGATCCCGATTCGCCGACGATGCCGAGGACCTCGCCCGAGTTCACCGACAGCGAGACCCCGCGCACGGCGTGGACGACGCCGTCCTCGGAGGGGAAGCGGACGTTGAGGTCGGTGATCTCGAGTGCCGGGATCCCCGCACTCGCGGTGGGCACCGGATCCGAATCCGACAGCTTCTTGACGGTTGAGCTGGTCATGCCTGGCCTCCAGCATTAGACGAGGGATCGAGGGCGTCGCGCACGGCGTCACCAACGAAGTTGACGAACAGCAGGGTCAGGACGAGGAGCACCGCCGGGGCGAGGAACACCCACGGGAAGGTCGTCGCCATCTTCGAGCCTTCCGAGATCATCGTGCCCAGCGACGTCTGCGGGGGCTGGACACCAAAACCGAAGAACGACAGCGACGTCTCGGACAGGACGGCCGCGGCCAGCCCCAGGGTGAAGTCGATGATGAGGTAGGACGAGATGTTGGGCAGGATGTGGCGGAAGATGATCGCACGCGAGGGCACCGACATGAAGCGGGCGGCATTGACGTAGTCGAGCGAGGCCACCGAGGACGTCATGGCGCGCACGACGCGGGCCGACAGCATCCACCCGAACGCGGCCAGCAGCAGGATGAAGACGGGCACCGAGCCCTTCGCCGAGCCCGCGCGCTGGGTGATGATGGCGATCATGAGGAAGGACGGGATGACGAGCAGCAGGTCGATGATCCACAAGATGACCTTCGAGACCGCGTTGCCGAAGTAGGCGGCCGAGGCCCCGATCACCGCGGCGAGGAACGTCTGCAAGGCGGCGACGCAGAAACCGATGAGCAGGGACTTGCGCAGCCCCTCGACCGCCATCGCGAAGATGTCACGCCCACCCTGGGTCGTCCCCAACCAGTGCTCGGCCGAGGGCGGCATCATGAACGACGCGTTGTCGACGTCCGAATACGACCACGGGCTAATGAGCGGTCCAAAGATGGCGAAGGCGACGATGAGGAGGAGGCCGACCGTGCCGACCTTGGCACCCGTCGTGCGGAAGGTGCGTCGCAGCACCAGCTGCGTGCGGGTGAGCGACGTCGTCGACTGAGCCGAGGTGATGTTGTCCAGCGGCGCGTCGTCGGGCATGGGCGTTTCGGCGGGAGTCGTCAAAGCAGGCATGGGCTTTCCCTCCTAGTTCGTGCGCACGCGCGGGTCGACGGCAGCGACAAGGATGTCCGAGAGCAGGGCGCCGGCGAGGACGCACACGCCCGAGAACGCGACGACACACACCGTGCCGTTGATGTCTTGGCCAGTGATCGACTGAACGCCGTACACGCCGAGTCCGTGCCAGCCAAACAGCTGCTCGGTGATGGCCGCGCCCAGGAAGACGGTGGCGACCGCGAACGCGAAGTACGTGACCATGGGAATCATCGCGTTGCGCAGGGCGTGCTTAGAGACGGCCTTGCCCTTGCGCAGACCCTTCGCGCGCGCGGTGCGCACGTAGTCGGCACCCAGCGTGTCCAACATGAGGTTGCGCTGGTAGCGCGAGTACGTCGCGATGTTCATGAGCGACAACGACAATGTCGGCAGCAGCAGGTGCTGGAGGCGGTCGACGAGGGCGGCACCGGGATACGATCCCATGTTGCCCGTCTCGCCGATGAACTCGAAGAAGTTCGTGTTCGTCGCCAGGTTGAACTTCACCGCGAGAATCTGGAGGACGACGGCCAACACCATCGGCGGGGTCGAGATGAAGATGAGGGCCAGCACCGAGATCGACTTATCGGTGAGCGTGCCCTTGCGCACGGCGCTCCACGCGCCCAGCGCCACGCCGCCAGCCATGCCGAGGAAGGTACCGATGATGATGAGGCGAATCGACACCCAAATGCGGACCGAGACTTCCTCGTTAATCGAGGCACCCTTCGGCGTCTTCCCCCAATCCCACGAGGTGACGATGTTGCCCAACCAGTTGGCGAACCGGGTAAACACCGGGTCCTCGGGATTGATGTTGTAGTTGGACAGGGTTCGCAGAACCGACGCGCGATCGATGCTGGGATTTGTCCAGTCGAAGATCGCCAACGGGTTGAGTGCCACCGACGCGATGACGTAGGCGAGCGTGATGGCGATGATGAGCAGGATGCAATAGTTCAGCAGCCGGCGAATCAGGTAGACGAGCATGCGCTGGTCCTCCCGCAGATGGGTTAGTTATTGTGCATACTCTAAGGCACGTCCGTTTCACGCGCGCGCGTGATCTCACGTTCTGACCCGATCCCACGCCTGGTCGCACGCGTGATCTTCACCTTTCCACGGGCTCAGGCGTCGTCGCGGTGGCGGCTGAGATCGGCGTGGCGGGCGTCCACACGCGGGGACTTCGTGACGAGTTTGTGGCCTGCCCACACGGCGATAAAGAGCGGCAGCCCGATGAAGGACGACAGCAACGCGAGCGGGTTCGTGTCCTCGCCGGTGATGAATCCCTGGGCCTGGCCAACGATGACGATCATGCACATGATGATGGCGATGATCGGCCCGGCCGGATAGAACGAGGCCCGATAGGGCAGCTCGGCGATGTCGCGGCCCTGGGCGATGAACGCGCGGCGGAACCGATAGTGCGACCACGCGATGCCGATCCACGTGATGAAGCCCGCCAGACCCGAGGCCGAGACCAGCCACGTGTAGGCGGCGCCGTCGCCGACGAGCGAGGACAGGAAGCACGCCGCGCCGATGACCGTCGTCGCAATGAGGGCGCGCATCGGCACCCCGTGCTTGTTCGTGCGCGCGAACATCGCTGGAGCCTTGCCCGACTTCGCCAGGGCGTAGAGCATGCGGGTGGAGGCGTAGAGGCCGGAGTTACCGGCCGAGAGCACCGAGGTCAAGATGACGGCGTTCATCACCGACGCGGCAGCCAGAATTCCGGCGTTCTTCAGCACGAGCGTGAACGGCGAGACCGAGACGTCCTCGTTCGGGTTGAGCAGCTCGGGCGAGGTGTAGGGAATGAGGAAGCCGATGACGACGATGGCGCCGATGTAGAACAGCAGGATTCGCCAGAAGATCGTCCGGATGGCGCGCGGCAGGGCCTTCTCGGGATCGTGGGCCTCCCCCGCCGCGACGCCGACCAGCTCGGTGCCTTGGAACGAGAATCCGGCGACCATAAACACCGAGACCATCCCGAAGAGACCGTTGACGAACGGGGCGTCTCCGCGCATCCAGTTCGCGAAGGGAGCCGATGGGTCGTAGCTGATGGCCTCGCCCGAGGAGCGGATGATGCCGACGATGACGAGGACGCCGAGGACGAGGAAGACGAGGACGGTGAGCACCTTGATCGAGGCGAACCAGAATTCACCCTCGCCATAGGCACGCGCCGACAGCGCGTTGATCGCGAACAGGATCGCCAAGAACAGCGCCGACCACACCCACCCGGGCACGTCGGGCAGCCAGTAGCGCATGACCAGGGCGGCCGCCGCGAGTTCGGCGGCCACGGTGATCGCCCAGTTGTACCAGTAGTTCCACCCCAGCGCGAAGCCGAAGGACGCCGAGATGAACCGCGTGCCGTATTCCTCGAACGAGCCGGCCACGGGCATGTACGTCGTCATTTCGCCCAGCGACTGCATGAGGAGAAACACCATGACGCCGATGAGGGCATAGGCGGCCAGCGCCCCGCCCGGGCCGGCCGTCGAGATCGTCTGGCCCGAGGCGACGAACAGGCCGGTGCCGATCGCGCCGCCGATGGCGATCATGTTGAGGTGGCGCGCCTGTAGCGAGCGCTGGAGCTGAGTGTTCGTCGTGTCGCTCATCGCCGGCCTTTCTGTCGAACGTATCGGCTCATGCTACCGCGCCCGCCGCCCCCTAACGACGAGTGAGGGGCCGCGGCGATCACCACGGCCCCTCGCCAAGCGGGATGTGCTAGCGCATGAAGAACTCGGCGGGCGCGTCGACCTGCTCGAGGTTGACGGCGCGGCGCAGCCCCGCCTCGGTGCGCCAGCCGGGATCGGTGAGCATACGCGCGATCGCGAGCCCGATGCCGATGGCGAGCACGACGAGGAGCACCTCGACGAGCGAGCTGATGGCCTGGGTGTAGGCGCCCTGATTCATGTGGGTCAGTGCGGCGTAGAGCGGCACGCCCGGAATCATGATGACCGAAGCCGGCACCGACAGCGACACCCGCGAATAGCGGAATCCCGAGATCCGCGAGATCGCGTCGGCGGCCAGGCCGATGAGCAGGGCCTCGACGCCGACGGCAAACTGCCACAGCATGCCCTCCTCAACGACGAAGAAGCGAATGGGGTTGACGATCGCGCAGATGAGCGCGGCCCAGAAGCACAGCTTGACCTCGGAGTTGAACAGCATGGCGAAGCCGAAGGCCGCGACGAAGGAGCACACCATGCGCACGAGGAACAACCACGGATTGTCGATCGGGGCCGATTCGGGCGGGTCGACGACCCAGTTGAAGCTCAGCGACACCAGCCACACGGCCGTGCCCGCCGAGATGACGAGCATGAGGACGTAGGTCAGGCGCGAGATGCCGGCGGAGATGTCGGTGCGCACGAGATCGAGCATCCCCGTCAGCAGCGGGAAGCCCGGAACGAGGAAGAGGACGGCCGAGATGATGCCGGCGTGATAGCCCTGGGCCGTGCCGGTGAACCACTGGGGCAGGCCCGCCTGGTCTATCGCCGGCGTCGCGTCCAGCACCGCCTGGAATCCCGTCGCCAAGCCGATGTAGCACGTCGCGGCGACGAGCCCGCACATCATCCACACACCGAAGTGGTTCATGTGGCGCACGAGCATCTGCTTGCGCAGCGCCTGCCCCACCGTCGCGGCGATCCCCGCCAGCAGGCATTCGATGAAGCCACCGCGGTTGAGGAAGCAGAAACACATACACGCGATCCCCGAGGCGAGCATGTTCGCCGTCGTACCGTATTCGGGGCGGAACGCCTGGATGCGGTCGAGCACGGAATTGACGTCCTCGACGGTCACGTGGGGCTTCAGGTGCTGGACGAAGTGGCGCAGCCGGTCGAGCTTGGCGGCGTTCGTGCCGAAGACGCGCTGCTCGGAGACCTCGGTGCGGAACGTCCCGTGGGCGTACACGGTCGAGGAGATCTCGCCGAACGTCACCTGGGAATGCTGCTGCTCGACGCCGACGGCGCGACCCAGCCGCGCCATCGACAGCTTGACGCGGTAGGAGGACGCGCCGGATTCCAGCAGCATGTGGCCCAGCCGCATCGTCACCTGGGACTGGGCGGCCAGGCGGTCGCGCACCTGGCGCAGCTCCTCGTGCTCCGCACCGTGGGGGTTTAGGTGGTCGTGGCTTTCGGGACGCAGCCGGTCGATCTCGAGGACCTCCGACGTCGCCGACTCCGACAACAGGTTATGTTCGCGCACGCTGCGGCGAACCTTCTCAACGGGCTGGGGAACCTTGCGCAACGTGCGGGCGGTATCGGTCGATAGACGGCCAAACACGCCGCGCCTCAATCGTTTTTTATGCTCGCTCACGCCGATATTCTAGGCGGCTTCGCATCGGGGTCGAACCCGGCCAAGGTCCCGCGGTGGGACGCCTCACACAGTGGTGCCCCGGCCATCACCGGCCGGGGCACCACCTCACGCTTCCTCACTCACGAGGACGCGTGCTTACTCCTGGGAGTTGTCCTCGCGCGAGCGGGTGCGCCGACGGCGGTTGCGGCCGCGGCGGGGGCGCTCGGTGTCCTCCTCGGTGCGGCGCGGCTCCTCGGCATCATCGGCGGCCTCGGCCTCGTTCTCCTCGCCCTCGACGACCGCGTGCAGGCTGAGCTTGCCGCGCTGGTCGATCTCGGCGATCTCGACCTGGACCTGGTCGCCGACGTTGAGGACGTCCTCGACCGCCTCGACGCGCTTGCCGCCGACGAGGCGACGGATCTGCGTGATGTGGAGCAGGCCGTCCTTGCCCGGCGTCAGCGAGATGAAGGCGCCGAACGACGTCGTCTTGACGACGGTGCCGACGAAGCGCTCGCCAACCTCGGGCATCTGCGGATTCGCGATGGCGTTGACGGCGGCGCGAGCGGCCTCGGCGGCCTCGGACTCGCTGGCGGCGATGTACACCGTGCCGTCGTCCTCGATCGTCAGATCGGCGCCCGTGTCCTCCTGGATCTGGTTAATCATCTTGCCCTTGGGGCCGATGACCTCGCCGATCTTGTCGACGGGAACCTGAACGGTGATGATGCGCGGGGCGTACGGGCTCATCTCATCGACGCCCGGCATGGCCTCGTCGATGAGATCGAGGATCGTCAGGCGGGCCTCGCGGGCCTGGCCGAGCGCGTGGCGCAGGACCTCGGACGGGATGCCGTCAAGCTTGGTGTCGAGCTGAAGCGCCGTGATGAACTCGCGCGTGCCGGCGACCTTGAAGTCCATGTCGCCGAAGCCGTCTTCGACGCCGAGGATGTCGGTGAGCGTAAGGAACTTCGTCTTGCCGTCCTCGAGCTGCTGCGACATGAGGCCCATGGCGATGCCGGCCACGGGGGCCTTCAGCGGAACGCCGGCCTGGAGCAGCGACAGCGTCGAGGCGCACACCGAGCCCATGGACGACGAGCCGTTGGACCCCATGATCTCGGAGACCTGGCGGATCGCGTAGGGAAAGTCCTCGCGCGAGGGCAGCACGGGCACGAGGGCGCGCTCAGCGAGGTCGCCGTGGCCGATCTCGCGGCGCTTCGGGCTGCCGACGCGGCCCGTCTCACCCGTGCAGTAGGGCGGGAAGTTGTAGTGGTGCATGTAGCGCTTGTGGGTAACCGGGGACAGGTTGTCCAACTGCTGTTCCATGCGCAGCATGTTCAGCGTCGTCACCCCGAGCACCTGGGTCTCGCCGCGGCGGAACAGGGCCGAGCCGTGAACGCGCGGGAGCACCTCAGCCTTGGCGTAGAGCGAGCGCAGGTCGCCCGGGCGGCGCCCGTCGACGCGGATCTCCTCGTCGAGGGTACGGGTGCGGATGAAGTCCTTCTCGAGGGCCGTGAACGCGGCCTTGAGGTCCTTCTCCTCGTCGGCGAAGTCGTCGGCGAGCTTGGCCAGCATCGCCTCCTTGATCTCGTCGACGCGGTCCTGGCGCTGGAGTTTATCGGCGATCGTCACCGCCTGGCGCAGATCGGCCTCGACGACCCCGCGCACGGCCTCCATGTGGCGATCCTCGTAGTCGAGGAACAGCGGGAAGTCGCGGGTCTCCTTCGCGGCCTTCGCGGCGACCTCACTCTGGGCGCGGCACAGCTCGCGGATGAACGGCTTGGCGGCCTCGAGGCCGTCGGCGACGACCTCTTCGGTCGGGGCCTGAGCGCCACCGGCGATGAGGTCCCACGCGTTATCGCCGCCACCGGCCTCGACCATCATGATGGCGACGTCGTCGCCGACGATGCGCCCGGCGACGACCATGAGGAACGTCGCGCGCTCCATCTCGCTAAAGCGCGGGAAGGCGACCCACTGGCCGTCGATAAGGGCCAGGCGCAGACCGCCGATGGGGCCCGAGAACGGCAGGCCCGAGATCTGGGTCGACATCGAGGCAGCGTTGATGGCCAACACGTCGTAGGCGTCGTCAGGGTGGACGCTCATGACGGTCTCGACGACCTGGACCTCGTTGCGCAGGCCCTTGACGAAGGCCGGGCGCAGCGGGCGGTCGATCTGGCGGCACGCGAGGATGGCCTCGGTGGTGGGGCGGCCTTCGCGGCGGAAGAAGTTACCGGGAATGCGCCCGGCGGCGTACTGGCGCTCCTCGACGTCAACCGTCAGCGGGAAGAAGTCGAACTGGTCGCGCGGGTGCTTGCCGACGGTCGTAGCCGACAGCACGGTGGTCTGGTCATCCAGGTAAGCGAACGCCGACCCAGCGGCCTGGAGGGCGACGAGGCCGGTCTCGAAACGAATGGTGCGGGTGCCAAACGAGCCGTTGTCGATAACGGCTTCGGCGGCGATGACCTGAGGATCATCCATCATGGGTGGTGAACTCTCTTTCTCACGATGACAGGTGGTCCGCATCCCTAACGGTCATCGATCGAGGCGCACGGAACGGGGCTCCGTAGGCCACTACCGAGGACCGGCAGCGAATGCGGGGATGGAAAAGCGGCCCGGAACAACCGAGGTCATTCCGGGCCGGACACGCTTACCGACGCAGCCCCAAACGCTGAATCAGCGAGCGGTAACGTTCGATGTCGATCTCGCGCAGGTAGCCAAGCAGGCGGCGACGGCGACCGACGAGGAGCATGAGGCCACGACGCGAGTGGTGGTCGTGCTGGTGGGTCTTGAAGTGCTCGGTCAGATCGGCGATCCGACGGCTGAGCAGGGCGACCTGAACCTCGGGCGAGCCGGTGTCACCGGGGTGGGTGGCGTACTCGGCAATGATCTGTTCCTTGACATCCTTGGGCAGCGACACAGGCTTCTCCTCAATTGACACAACTTGTTGCACGGAGCTTGGGGCCGGTTCTCCCGAGCATGACGCATCCGTGGCCGGCTTTGACGGCACGGTCCACCCTAGCATCTTCGCCGCAACGGCCCCGATTCGGCGTCGTGACCTTGCGCACGCGGGCTAGCTCTGGGCCATGTAGGCGCGCCGACGCCGCTCGAGCTCGACGAGGCGCTCGGCGATCGCGCGGCGCTCGGGATCGTCCTCGCGCAGCCGGGACAGCCGCGAGCGCAGCTCCCCCATCTCGTGGACGAGAGCCTTGCGCTGGAAGGCCTGGACGATGCCGCGCGCGTAGTCGCCGAGCTTGTCGGGCTGGTCCAGCGGCAGCGGCTCGACCGCGAGCGCCGAGAGCGTGTCGTCAACGAGACCCTGGCCGGCTTCGCAGATTTCGCCGAACCACCGGCGCACGGCGGCCTCGCGCGAGGCACGCCCGACGCCGAGGCGCTGCTCGGCCTCCTGGCGAACCTCGGCGAAGCGGGCGATGCCGCCGATGGCGCGGATGGTGTCGTGGACGGTGCGATAAAGCGGCGAGAGGAAGGCGTCGGCCGGCAGCTGGTCGAAGCCGTGGCCCTCGATCTCACCGGGGCACTGCAACACGACGGCGAGGCAGCGCCGCTCGAGCTGGGTCATGGGGTCGTCGGGCGCGGTGGGGCGCGCCTGCGGTGGCGGTGGCGTCGCGGCGCCGGGGTGTCCCCCGCCGCGGCGGGCCGCGCGCACGGCGTAGCGCACTTCGTTTTCGGGCATGCCGAGCCAGCCGGCAAGTTGGCGGGCGTATTCGCGGCTGAGCGCGTCGTCACGGATGCCGGCGACGATGGGGGCACACGCGCGCAGGCCGGCGATGCGGCCCTCGGCGGTGTCGAGGTCGCACGAGGCCAGGGTCGTGCGGATGACGAAGGCGAACAGGGGTTCGCGCGAGGAGATGAGGCGTTTGAGGTCGTCGTTGCCGCGGTTGAGGCGGACCTCGCACGGGTCCATGCCCTGGGGGTCCACGGCGACGAAGGTCTGGGCGGCGAAGCTCTGGTCCTCGCGGAAGGCCCGCAGGGCGGCCTTTTGGCCGGCCTCGTCGCCGTCGAAGGTGAAGATGATTTCGCCCCCGCGCGCCCGGCCACTGCTGAGGACGACGCCCGCCGCCCGGTCCGCCGAATCGCTGAGCAGGCGGCGCACGGTCTTGACGTGGCCCTCGCCGAACGCCGTGCCGCACGTGGCGACCGCGGTGGGGATCCCGGCGAGGTGGGCGGCCATGACGTCGGTGTAGCCCTCGACGACGACGACCTGACGCGAGCGGCTGATGGCCTTGCGCGCACGGTCGAGGCCGTAGAGGACCTGCGATTTTTGGTACAGCTCGGTCTCGGGCGTGTTCAGGTATTTGGGCCCCTCGTCGTCGCCGAGCTTGCGCGCGCCGAAGCCGACGACCTGGCCGGTCACCGATGTGATGGGAAAGATCAGGCGGTCGCGGAAGCGGTCGTAGAGGCCGCGCTGGCCGCGGCTGAACAGCCCCGAGGCCTCGAGTTCGGCCTCGATGAAGCCCTGTTTGCGCAGGTGGGTGAGTAGGCGGTCCCAGCTGTTCGGGGCGTAGCCCAGCCCGTAAGCCGCGGCGACGTCCGCGCCGAAACCGCGCTCGGCGAGGAACACGCGCGCGGTGCCGGCCTCGGGGCTGTTGAGCGCCTCGGCGAAGAACTTCTGCGCCGCGTCGTTGGCCGCCGCGATGGCGCGCCGAGTCGACATGCGCTCCCGGCCCTTGCCGCCGTCCTCGCTGCGGTGCAGTTCGATGCCGTAGCGCTCGGCCAGCATCTCGACGGCCTCGACGAAGCTCAGCGAGAAGAAGCGCATGGCGAATTCGATCGTGTCCCCGCCCTCGTTGCAGCCAAAGCAGTGCCAGCGCCCCTTGACGGGGTCGATGTGGAACGACGGGGTGCGCTCGTCGTGGAAGGGGCACAGTCCCTTCAGGGAATTGATGCCCGCGCGTTTCAAGGTGACGTGCTCGCCGACGATCTCGTCGATGCGGCACCTCTCGCGCACCGCATCGATGTCGTCGCGATCAATCAGGCCAGCCACGCCTCCATGATAGGACGAAGCCTCGGGCCTACACCGCCGAGAACATTCCGCAGTAGCGCGCGTGCCACTGGTGGGCGGCGTGATCGGTGAACGCGGCCACCTGGTCGATGACCGCGCGCAGCCGCGCCGCGTCGTCCTCGGCGACCTCCCACTGCTCGCGATAGGGCGCCTCGAGGTGGCGTCCGCGCGCCTCCACGAGGGCATCGACGAGGTCGAAGATGAGGGTGCGCTGGCGCAAATAGACGGGCTCGAGCTCGCGCGGGGCCATGACGAAGTGGACCGCCAAGCCCTTGAGCGCCTGGATCTCGGCTCGGGTCTGACGCGGGACGACGAGGTCGCAGTCGTAGCGGTGCAGCCCGCCCTCGTGCCCCTCGGGGCGCGTCGCCTCGACGACGGCGTCGCACAGGCGCCCGATCATCGCCGACGTCATGTCTTTGAGCGCGGCAAGATCGCGGTAGGACTCACCGAAACTGCTCAGCAGGAACCCCGAACGTACGAGCCGATCGAGGGCGGCGTCGAGTTCGTCCATCGTGATCTGGGGGCCGTACCATTTTTGCGTCGAGCGCCACACGGCCTCGCGCTGGGCGTCGTCGCGGATGACGCTGGGGTCGAGCTTGCGCGCCCGGATCGCGTCCTCGACGTCGTGGACGGAATAGGCGATGTCGTCCGAGATATCCATGATCTGCGCCTCGAGCGTGCGCCGCCCGCGCGGCGCCCCCTCGCGCACCCATTCGAAGATGCGCACGTCATCGGCGTACACGGAATACTTCCGCGCCGAATACTCGGGATCCGGCCCCTCGCCGGCGACCCACGGATACTTCGCGACGGCGTCCAGGCTCGCCCGGGTCAGGTTGAGGCCGACCGGGCGCCCCGCCCCGTCCATCTTCTTCGGCTCCAACCGGGTGAGCAGGCGAAACGTCTGGGCGTTGCCCTCGAATCCCCCGCACGACGCGGCCACGTGGTTGAGCGCCCGCTCCCCGTTGTGCCCGAAGGGCGGGTGGCCCAGGTCGTGCGCCAGGCATGCGGCGTCGACGACGTCGGGGTCGGCCCCCACCTCGCGCCCGAGCGCACGGCCCACCTGCGAGACCTCGATCGAGTGGGTGAGCCGGGTGCGGACAAAATCGTCCGAGGACGGCCCGAGCACCTGCGTCTTCGCGCCCAGCCGGCGCATCGCCGAGGAATACATGATGCGAGCGCGATCGCGCTCGAAGTCCGTGCGCGCCGCCGACTTGCGGTCCTCGGCGACGTAGCGCTCGCGGTCGGCGGCGTCGTAGCTCGCGGGCAGGGGCAGAACGCTCATGGTTTAACACTATCGGCGCCGCCACGAGCGCGGAAACCCCTGCCGTGACCCAGCATCCGAGGTCGCGCTCCACCTCGACAAGCGCGTGCATGAAAGTACCAGAAACTTGCGCGCACACCCGCTATTTTGCAGCGGCTACTCCCGCCGACACTGAAGGCAGGTTGATTCTCAAACAGCTCACAAAGGAGAGGGCCGTGTTGTTCGGAATCCCCAAAAAGCTACTTCTTGGATACGTCGCGCTCGCAATCTTCATGGCGGGCGACGGCTTCGATCTGACTTTCCTGTCGCATTTTCTCGTCGTCGAACAGGGCTTTGCCCCGACATCAGCAGGAGCAGTCTTCACCGTCTACGGGCTGCTCGCCGGGTTCTCCGCATGGACCACAGGTGTCCTCGCGGAAAGGTACGGCGCCAAGCGACTCATGCTCATCGGCGGGGTGAGCTGGATCATCCTTCACATCATCTTCCTCACCATTGGCTTGGGCTCACCGCTCGCGGCGATCCTCACCTACGGCCTGCGGGGACTGTCCTACCCGCTCTCATGTATTCCTTCGTCGTTCTCATCGCGACGTCCGTTCCGCCCGCCCGGCTGGCTTCCGCGATGGGGTGGTTTTGGACCGCGTTCTCCTTCGGATTGGGAACGCTGGGCGCCTACCTCCCCTCACTCACCGTCCCTCAGATCGGTGAATTGGGAACCCTGTGGCTGTCCCCGGTCTTCGTTGCCGCCGGCACGATCCTGTGTGCGATCGGCGTGCCTTCCCATACGAGGCCGAGCGCCGATGAGGGCGAGGACAACATACGCGAGCTCCTTCGTGGGGTGACCATCCTCGTGGAGAACCCCCAGATCGCCCGTGCCGTCGTCATCCGCGTGCTGTGCAACATCACCATGTACGGATTCCCCATGCTCATGCCCCTGTATCTCACCGGCAAAATCGCCGACTCGCGTGAGTGGTACACCCAGGAAGAGTGGATGCGGGCGTGGGCCCTGATGAGCGCCATCTGCCTCGTCGCCAACGTCGTGTGGGGCAGACTCGGCGACAAATTCGGATGGATGCGCCAAATGCGCTGGTTTGGCTTCGGCGGAATGATCCTCGCCACGCTTGCGTTCGGTTATGGCCCGCGCCTCAGCGAGGGTTCCGATCTTGCCCTCCTGGGTGCTGCCGTCCTCTTCGGCTGCTCTGTCACGGCCTTCGTCCCCATGGGCGCGATCTTTCCCGCGCTTGCCCCGAATCATCCCGGCGCCGCGATTTCGGCCCATAACCTGGCCTCCGGCCTGACAACGTTTATCGGCCCGGGCATCGCCACCGTTCTTTTGCCCCTTATCGGCCCCCAGGGAGTTCTCTGGACCTACTGCGGCCTGTTCCTCCTCGGCTTTGCCCTGACCTTCATCATCCGCCCGTACCAGCCCGGTATCACCGACGAGACCGGCCGCAGTCTGCCGCGCGCCGAGCGTGCGAACGCTCGCGCCTAACCCCCACCCCAGAAAGGACACTCATGTCTCACACCATCAAAGCCGCCGTCCTGCACAGCAAAGGTGATCTCCGCATTGACACGATCCCCCATCCCGGTCAGCCCGGTCCGGGAGAGGTCCTCATCAAGATGCACACCGTGGGGATCTGCGGGTCGGACGTCCACTACTACACGCACGGGCGCATCGGCCCCTACGTCGTGGAAGAACCGATGGTTCTCGGCCACGAAGGCTCCGGAACCGTCCTCGCCGTCGGCGAGGGGGTGACGCACCTCTCCCCCGGCCAGCGCGTCTGCATGGAGCCCGGTATCCCCAATCCGCGCTCGAGGGCCACCCTTGAGGGCCGGTACAACATTGATCCCGACGTTCGCTTCTGGGCTACCCCTCCGGTCGATGGCTGCCTTGCCGAGGAAGTCATTCATCCCGCCGCGTTCACCTTCGCGCTACCGGACGCTCTGTCGTACGCCGAAGGCGCCCTCATCGAGCCGTTCGCCGTCGCGGTCCACTCGGCGACGAAAGCGCAGATCCGGCCCGGAGACGTCGCCGCCGTCATCGGTTGCGGCACGATCGGGATCCTCACAGCGCTCGCCGCGCTCGCCGGCGGCGCCTCGCGAGTCATCGTCACCGACATTGCCGACGAGAAACTCGCACTCATCGCGGAAGTGCCGGGAATCATCACCTGCAACGCCGCGACGACCTCACTGAGCGAGGTCCTTGACGCCCACACAGGCGGGTGGGGTCCGCAGGTTGTCTGTGAATGCTCGGGAGCCAGCGCACCGTTCAGCAACCTCTGGGAGTTGCCGGCCCCCGGGGGGACGGTGGTCATCGTTGGCATTCCCACCGACGATGACGTCCCCTACAACATCACCGCCGCGCAGGCCAGAGAGCTGCGAATCGAAAACGTCTTCCGCTACGCAAACGTCTATCCCAAGGCCATCGACATGGCGGCATCGCCCTCACTCGACCTTTCCCGCCTCGTCACCACCACCTTCTGCTTCGACGACGTCGTCGACGCCTTCGACCGTGGCGCACAAGCGCGCCCGACAGACACGAAACTCCAGATCTGTTTCGAGTAATTCTCTGCGGCGTATCGCACGCGGTGGCGTGCGGGCACGGATACACTGCCCGCACGCCACCGGAAAGACCCTGCCATGTCTGAGCATCCCGAACCGTCCGCCGTACGCGAACTCATCCTCCTCGACGGGGGCTTCCACTGGTTCACACACGATTTCCCCCCCCCCTGGCGCGCTGGCACCACCATCCCGAAATCGAAATCCACCTCCTCACGGCGTCGTCGGGGACGGCTCTCATCGGCTCGACGGCCACGGTCTTCACCCCGGGAAGTCTCTTCCTCGTCGGCGCGAACCTGCCTCACAATTGGGTCTCTGTCCTCAGCGAGGGACAGACGGTGCCTCGCCGCGACATCGCCGTTCATATTGCGCAGAATTTCTTCCGCGACCTCGCGACGCTGGCTCCCGATCTCACTGAGCTGGCCGAATTCATCGACCGCGGGCGCCAAGGGTTCGTCTTCTCCGGGGCCACCGCACACGCCGGGGCCGACCTCTTGAGGACAATGCCCGCGACGCGCGGTACCGAGCGCTTCCTCACCCTTCTCGAGCTCGTGAGCATCCTTGCGCATGCTCCCGACGGCGAGTGCACCCTTATCGACCCCGAAGGTGGCGCGGCCCTGTCCGACGACGACGACATGCTCTATACGGCTGCGCTCGACTACATGCTCACGCACCTGCGCGAGCCCCTGCGGCTGAGTGATCTCGCCGCCCACCTCGCCCTGTCGGAATCGTCGGTCTCTCGCCTCCTCACCCGCGCAACGACGTGCGGATTCACTCACACGCTCAACCGTTTACGACTCATTGAGGCCTGCCGCCTGCTGCGCACGACCGATAGCCCCGTGAGCGAGATCTGCTACGCCAGCGGATTTACGTCCCTGTCGAACTTCAACCGCCGCTTCCGCGAATACGCCGGGGTCACGCCGCGGACCTACCGACGCAGCTTCACCCTTGCCGGGGCCTAGTAGGAGAACTCGCCCTCGAGGGCGGCGCGCTCGAGGACGGCCATCGCCTGCGCGTCGACCTCGCGGGTGTCCAGCCAGCCCTCGGGGAGCTTGGGTCGCCTGGAGTGTCCCGTGCGCCCGTGCAGTCCCTCGGCCGCGGCCGGGTAGGGCTGAGCCGGCTCGATCTCGCCGAGGATGTCGTCGAGTTCGGCCAGCGATCCCACCCGGGCGAGTCGTCGCTTAACGTCGCCGCCGACCCGGAAGCCGCGCAGGTACCAGCCCAGGTGCTTGCGCAGGTCGCGCATGGCGTGGCCCTCGTCGCCACCCCACTGCGCAAGGTCGCGGGCATGGGTGCGGATCATGTCGATGACCTCGTCCGAGCTGGGACGAGACCGGCGAGGGGACCCCGCGAGCGCGTGGGCGATGTCGGCGAAGATCCATGGCCGGCCCTGTGCTCCGCGCCCGACCTCGACGCCGGCACACCCCGTCTCGTCGCGCATCGCCAGGGCGTCCTCGGCCGACCCGATGTCGCCGTTGCCAAGGACGGGGATGTCGAGGACCTCGACGAGGGCGCCGATGTGGTCCCAGTGCGCGGATCCCGAGTAGTACTCGGCGGTCGTGCGCGCGTGCAGGCACACGGCGGCGGCTCCGGCGTCTTGGGCGGCCAGGCCCGCGTCGATGTCGACGCGGTGGTCGTCGTCAATGCCCGAGCGGATTTTCACGCTCACCGGCGCGATGAAGCCGAGGCCGGCCTGTTCGGAGCCCGCACGAGCGCCGGCGATGACGGCCTCGATGATGGCGACAAAGCGGCTCGTCTTCCACGGCAGGGCCGATCCCCCGCCCTTGCGGGTGATCTTGGGGACCGGGCAGCCGAAGTTGATATCGACGTGGTGGGCCAGCCCCCGCGACACGAGCAGCCGCGCGGCTTCCCCCATCGTCGCCGGGTCGACGCCGTGGAGCTGAACCGATCGCGGCGTCTCATCGGGGTCGGCGGCGACGAGACGCCACGTCGATTCCCGGTCCTCGACGAGGGCGCGGGCGGTGATCATCTCGCACACGTACAGCCCGGCCGGCGCCCACGTCGGGCTGGCGTGAGTGTCGCGGCCAAGTTCGGCGAGCGCACGCAGGGCGTGGCTGCGGCAGGCACGGCGAAACGGCGCGTTGGTGACCGCCGCCATGGGGGCGAGCACCATCGGCGTGCCCAGGCCGATCGGCCCCAGGCGCATGGCTGGCTCAGCGGCGCTCGCCAAGCTCGACCTCCCACATGTTCTCGCGCGACTCCAGCGGCGCCGAGGGCGCGTGCGCGCGCTTACCGGCGTCGCCGCCGACAGCGCTGGCCAGTAGAGTGCCCAGTCCCGTTGTCAACGGGATGGCAAGGATGAGGCCGATCGAAGCGACGAGGGTGCGCACGACCTCCTCGGCGATGTCGCCGGCGACCAGCAAAGAGCCGATGGGGCGGTCGACCATCATCGCGAGGATGAGGGTCGGCAACGCCGTGCCGGCGTAGGCAAAGGCCAGCGTGTACACGGTCGAGGCGATGTGGTCCGACCCGATCCGCATCGCCCGCGAGAACAGCCGCCACCGCCCCATGTGGGGATTGGCGGCCTGGAGCTCCCACACGGCCGAGACCTGGGTGATCGTCACGTCGTTGAGAGCGCCCAGCGCGGCGATGACGATTCCGCACGTGAGCAGGGACGACAGCGACATCTTGGGGAAGTATGTGAACAGCGTCAGGGCGTCCTCGCTGGTGGCCCCCTACAGGGTGGCCGCGCGCACGCCCCACAGGGCCAGCAGAATCGTCACGCCGAGGCCGACGAATGTGCCCAGCAGGGCCATCGTCGTGCGGATCGTCACCCCGTGGGCGAGGTAGACGGAGACGAACAGCATCGCCGCGGCCCCGACGATCGTCACGGCCAGCGGCGAGGAACCCGCCATGAGCGCGGGAACAACGAAGCCGATGAGGACGAGGCTCGACGCCAGCAGGCCGACCAGGGCGGCGAAGCCGCGCTTGCCCGCGACGGCGACGACGAGGACGACGTAGACGGCCGCCAGCAGCCACATCGGCAGGCTGCGTTCGATGTCCCAGAACAGGTAGGGCGTGCCCTGCATGACCTGGTTGGGGTTGTAGAGCACCTTGATGACCGTGCCGACGTGGATGTCGTTGGTGTATTCCGGCGGCACGTGGACGGGCACCGTCATTCCCGCGCCCTGGCCGTTGAGCACGGTCGCGCACACCGCCGACTGCAACAGGCTGCCGCTCTCGTCCGTCTCGACGCCCTCAAGCTGGCACTGCGAGAGCGGCTTGTCGACGACGCGCACGCTCGCGGATTCCATCCCCTGGGCGATCTCGGGCAGCGAGCCGATCCGCGTCGCGTGGCCGGGATGGAGGATGACGAGGCCAACAATCGTCGCGATGAGCAGCGGCGCGACGATCGCGGCGAGGACGATCCGCGCCCGGCGTCGTGCGCGGGGCGCGAGATCGCTCCTCGTCTCGCCGGCGTGAACGTGCATCGATTACGCGCCGATGAGCTTGGCGGCCAGGTAGGACTCGAGCTCGGCGAGCTTGACGCGCTCCTGGGCCATCGTGTCGCGATCGCGCACCGTCACCGCGTCATCGTTCACCGAATCGAAGTCGTAGGTCACGCACAGCGGGGTACCAATCTCGTCCTGGCGGCGGTAGCGGCGTCCGACGGCACCGGCCTGGTCGTAGTCGACGTTCCAGTGCTTGCGCAGGCTCGCGGCCAGCTCAGAGGCCGGGCCCGTGAGCTCGTCCTTGCGCGACAGCGGCAACACGGCGACCTTGACGGGCGACAGACGCGGATCGAGCTTGAGGACGGTGCGCTTGTCGACCCCGCCCTTGGTGTTCGGGGCCTCGTCCTCGCAGTAGGCGTCGACGAGAAAGGCCATGAGGGAACGCGTGAGGCCCGCGGACGGCTCGATGACGTAGGGCACCCAGCGCTCGCCGCTAGCCTGATCGAAGTAGTCGAGGTGCTGGCCCGAGGCCTCCATGTGCACGCCGAGGTCGTAGTCGGTGCGGTTGGCGATGCCTTCGAGCTCGCCCCACTGGGAGCCGGCGAAGCCGAACGTGTACTCGATATCGACCGTGCGCTTGGAGTAGTGCGAGAGCTTCTCCTGCGGGTGCTCGTACAGGCGCAGGTGATCGCGCTCGATGCCGAGGTCGGTGTACCAGGCCAGGCGCTCGTCGATCCAGTACTGGTGCCACTCCTCGTCGGTGCCGGGGGCGACGAAGAACTCCAGCTCCATCTGCTCGAACTCGCGGGTGCGGAAGATGAAGTTGCCCGGGGTGATCTCGTTGCGGAACGACTTGCCGATCTGGCCGATGCCGAACGGCGGCTTCATGCGCGCGCTCGTCATGACGTTGGCGAAGTTGACGAAGATTCCCTGCGCGGTCTCGGGGCGCAGATAGTGCAGTCCCGATTCGTCGTCGACCGGCCCGAGGAACGTCTTGAGCAGGCCCGAGAACGCCTTCGGCTCGGTCCACGCCCCCGGCTGGCCGGTGTCGGGATCGTTGATGTCGGCCATGCCGTTGACGGGCGGGTGGCCGTGCTTGGCCTCGTAGGCCTCCATGAGCTCGTCGGCGCGGTAGCGCTTGTGCGTGTGCAGGGACTCCACCAGCGGATCGGTGAAGGCCTTGACGTGGCCGGAGGCTTCCCACACCTTCGGCGGCAGGATGACCGAGGAGTCGAGGCCGACGACGTCGGCGCGCTGGCGCACGACGCGGTTCCACCACTGGCGCTTGATGTTCTCCTTCAGCTCCACGCCCAGGGGGCCGTAGTCCCACGCGGAACGGGTGCCGCCGTAGATCTCGCCGCACGGGTAGACGAAACCGCGCCGCTTCGCGAGGTTGATGACGGCATCGAGGCGGGAAGGTGCAGGTGCCACTGTCGATCGATCTCCTTGAGAAAAGCTGGCCACGCCTGGCTGGCGGGTCGCCCTCAGTGTAGCGGCTCAAGCCCCGGGCACTGAGCGGGGCCCGCACACGAGTGCCTCGCTTGCCTTGGCGGCCTTATTAGGAATGGTTATAGTACGCCTTATGAAGTTCCGTTATTGCGCTTTTCCCGCCGCGCTCGCCACGGCGGCGCTCGCTCTCGTCGGCTGCTCGCAGGGCGCCGACTCCACCGCGAAGTCGACCTCGTCGGCGTCGTCCGGCGAGGTCTCCGTCGTCGCCTCCTTCTACCCTCTCGCCTATCTGGCCGAGCAGATCGGCGGCGACCACGTGTCGATCACCAACCTCACCCCCTCGGGCGAGGCTCACGACGCCGAGCTGTCGGCCTCCCAGGTCGACGACGTCGCCAACGCTGACGTCGTCATCTACGAGAAGGAGTTCCAACCCAGCGTGGACGAGGCCATTGAGCAGGCGAAACCCGCGCGCGTCGTCGACGTCGCCGACCACGTCGACCTCGTTCCCATCGAGCAGCACGAGTCCGGTGTCGATGAGGCCGACGGCGACGCCGATGAGCACGACGAGGCGGACCACGACCACGCCGATCACGATCACGGTGACCACGATCACGCGGGACATCACCACCACGGGTCGAAGGATCCCCACTTCTGGCTGGATCCCCACCTCTACGCCGACGCGATCGACCCCATCGTCGAGTCGCTCTCGCAGGCCGACAAGGCTCACGCCGCCGACTACAAGGCCAACGGCGAGAAGCTGCGCGAATCGCTGACGAAGCTCGACGACAAGTACGCGAAGACCCTGACCAACTGCCAGACCCCGACGATCGTCGTCGCCCACGAGGCCTACGGCTACATGGCCGATCAGTATCACTTCACCCAGGTCGGCGTCTCGGGGATCAACCCCGAGCAGGAGACCTCGGCGAAGCGCCTCGAGGCCGTGGCAAAGGTCGCTCAGGACAACCACGTCTCGGTCCTGTTCTCGGAATCGGCCCTCAACGCCAAGGACTCGCAGACGCTGGCGAAGCAGCTGGGGATCACGACGAAGGTTCTCGATCCGCTCGAGACGCAGACGGATTCGTCGAAGGACTACATTGCCGTTATGGAATCCAACCTCGCGAGCCTGTCTGAGGCCATGCAGTGCCAGCCGGCGAAGTGACGCCTGCCCTGGAGGTCGACGACCTCCACGTCACCCTCGGCTCGACCGCCATCTTGCACGGCGTGAGCCTGTGCGTTGACCACGGCGACACCGTCGCGCTCATGGGCGCCAACGGATCGGGGAAGTCGACGCTCGTCAAGGCGCTCGTCGGCATCAACCCGATCGAGTCGGGGCGGGTATCCTTCTTCGGCACGGATACGTCTGCTCGCGGCGCGCGCCGGGTCCTGCGCCGCATCGGCTACGTCCCCCAACGCATTCACGCGGGCGGGGGCGTGCCGTCGACGGCGATCGAGGTCGTGCGCGCGGGCCTGCTCGGCCCCGGCCGCCTGTTCGCGCGCACCAGCGACACCGCGAAGGCGCGCCGGGCGCTGGCCCGCGTCGGCCTGGAGAAGCGCGAAAACGATACCGTTCACACGTTTTCCGGCGGCCAGGCCCAACGCCTCCTCATCGCCCGCGCGCTCGTGCGCGAGCCCGAGATGCTCATTCTCGACGAGCCGCTGGCGGGCATCGATTCGTCCTCGAAAGATTCCCTCGCCCACACGATCGCGCAGATGAAGGCCGAGGGGGTGACGAGCCTCATCGTCCTCCACGAGACCGGTGCCCTGGACGATCTGCTCGACTACGCGATCACCCTCGACGGAGGCCGCGTCGTCTCGGTCGGGCCGCCGCACCCGCCCGAGCCCGGCCACGACCATCCCGATCACGACCACGTGCACCCGCACGCGAGCGCGACCGCACACCCGCGCACCCCCGACCTCAAGGACTAGTGTGACCGCCCTTTCCCCCCTGTTCGACCCCCAGCTGTGGGAGCGCATGCTCACCTCGCCGTTCATGGCGCGCTCGGTCATCGTCGCCGTCCTCGTCGGGGTGAGCGCCCCGATCATCGGCACCTACCTCGTGCAACGCCGCCTGTCGCTGCTCGGCGACGGGATCGGGCACGTGTCGCTGACCGGCGTCGCCCTGGGGTGGCTCATCGGCAGCTGGCTGGGCACCGCCGATCCCGGGGCGCTGGCCATCCCTGGAGCCATGGTGACCGCGGTGGCCGGGTCCATCATCATCGAGGTCGTGCGCCGGCGCGGCTCGGCGACGGGTGACCTCGCGCTCGCGCTGCTGTTTTACGGCGGGATCGCCGGCGGTGTCCTCCTCATGGGGCTCGCCGGCGGGTCGACGGGGAACCTCAATTCCTATCTGTTCGGCTCCATCGCCTCGGTGTCGTGGACGGACGTGTGGTGGACGATCGCGCTGGCCGTCGTCTTGTTGGGGGTCGGCATCGGCCTGCGACCGGCACTGTTTTCGCTCACCCATGACGAGGAATTCGCCACCGCCCAGGGGCTGCCCGTCGTGGCATTGACGATGCTCGTCGCCATCACGTCGGCGCTGACGGTGGCCACCGCGATGCGCGTTGTCGGGGTCCTCCTCGTCTCGGCGCTGATGATCGTCCCCGTCGCCGTCGCGCAGCTGTTCATGCCGTCGTTCCGCTCGACGATGCGCCTGGCCCAGGGCCTCGGGCTCGTCGTGTGCGTCCTCGGCCTCGTCCTGTCCTACATCTACCCCCTGTCCTCGGGCGCAACGATCGTCGTCATCCTCATCGTCATCTACTTCGTGGCCGCCGGGATTCAGCCCTCTTTCGCGCGTCTTCGTCGCCGCTAATCTGCGCGCACACGCAGACAGGAAGCGACACGGGCGCACTCGCGTGCGATAATTGCCGCGATCCCTGAGCAGAGAGGACCCCCATGGCAGCCAGCCGGAAGACCCGGCAACGCTCGGCAGTTGAGCGCCTTCTCAACGATTCGACGGAGTTCCTCTCGGCCCAGCACATCCATCACCGCCTCATTCACGAGGGCACGTCGATCGGGCTGGCCACGGTGTACCGCAACCTCACGGCGCTGGCCGATGCCCACCTCGTCGACGTCATCCACAATCAGGACGGCGAGGCCCTCTACCGCCGCTGCCAGCACCAGGAGTCCCCGCACTACCACCTCATCTGCCGCTCGTGCGGAATGACGCGTGACGTCGCCGATGAGGCGGTCGAGACTCAGCTGGAGCGGCTGTTTGCCGAACACGGATTCGCCGAGGCCGAGCACTCAGCCGACCTGTTCGGCCTGTGCACCTCCTGCGCCGACTCCGACGACAGCTAGGCGCCCTGCTGTCCCTCCACTGCGTCGACGGCCCCGCCGAACCGGCGCTGGCGTGACCCGTAGGCGGCGATGTCGCGCCACAGACAGGCGCGGTTGTAGTCGGGCCACGGCTCGGGAGCGAAGATGAGTTCGGCGTAGGCCGCCTGCCAGGGCAGATAATTCGAGGTCCGCTGCTCGCCCGACGTGCGCACCATGAGGTCGACGTCGGGCAGGTCGGGAACGTAGAGGTGGCGCTGTAGGCTCTTCTCCCCGATCCGCTCGGGTTTGATGGCACCGTCTGCCGCCTCGCGAGCGAGTGCGCGCGCCGCGTCGACGAGTTCGGCCCGCCCGCCGTAGTTGACGCACATGACCAGGTCGAGGGTCGTGTTTGCGCGGGTGCGTTCTTCCGCCTCGCGTAGTTCGGCGATCACCGAGCGCCACAGCCGCTGGGGACGTCCCGACCAGCGCACGCGCACGCCCCAGGCATCCAACTCGTCGCGGCGCCGGCGCAACACATCGCGCGAATACCCCATGAGGAAGCGGACCTCGGCGGGTGAGCGACGCCAGTTCTCGGTCGAAAACGCGTACACGCTCAGCGCCGTCACACCGGCCTCGATGGCCCCGGCGATCGTGTCCATGAGGGCGACCTCGCCGGCGAGATGCCCCTCGGTGCGTGGCAGACCCCGGGCGTTCGCCCAGCGACCGTTGCCGTCCATGATGAGGGCGACGTGGGCGGGCACCTTTCCCAACGGCGGGCACGTCGAGGTGCCGGCGCCGGGGCCGGGGACGTGTCGGTGCTGATCCATGCTGCCTCCTCGCTACGCGCCGCGCTCCCACACGGCGACGGACTTCAGTCGTCGCTCCAACTGCCACTGCGTCCACGTCGAGGCGAGCCGGGCACATCGGGCGATGAGCGCCTCGGAGGGAGTGCCGATCCCGGCCCAATCCCCGCGGGCGAGCAGAACCAGGAGGGCCAGGACGTCCGCGCGGATGCGCTGGGCCCCCAACCCCTGACACGACTCGCACAGCGCGCCGCCGCCCGAGAGCGAAAACGCGACGAGGCCCTCGCCGCGCCCGCACGTCGCGCAGTGATCGAGGGCCGGTGCCCACCCGGCGATCGCCAGCACGCGCAGCAGGTAAGACGACAGGAGGATCCGCGGATCGCTGACGCGGCGATCGAGCGCGCCCAGGGCTCCATACAGCAGGCGATAGTGAGCCGCCGTGTCGGGATCCTCCCCCGTCAGCCGCTGCGCGGTCTCGGCCATGACCGTCCCGGCCGTGTAGGACTCGTAGTCGGCGGCCAGGCGCATCCCCAGGGGTGCGACGGTCTCAACCTGGGTCAACGTGTCGAGGCTGCGGCCGCGATGGGCCTGAAAGTCGATGACCGACAGGGCCTCCAGGCGCGAGCCGAACCGCGACGTCGTGCGTCGCACGCCCTTGGCGACGGCGTGGACCTGGCCGTGCTCGAGGCTGAGCACGACGACGACCCGGTCGGCTTCGCCGATCGGATAGGTCCGCAAGACGACGCCGCGGTCTCGGTAGGTTCGCACCACGCCCCCATTATGTCCCGCCCCACTCACACCGGCAGGGCTGGCCGACGCGTGTCACGATGCAGTCTATTTCTCGATACCGACATATATGGGTGTAGCCTGTGAGAACGTTTTACCGGCCCGGGCGTCACCGCGCCCCTACCGCTCGGCGCGATCCGCGCGCCTCAACTGATGGGATCATCCATGTCCTCACAGACAAGAAATACGGATACCGCGTTCTTTGGTCACCCGATTGGCCTCATGACGCTCTTTACGACGGAGCTGTGGGAGCGCTTCAGCTATTACGGCATGCGCGCCATCCTCCTGTACTTCCTTACCGACACCTACCTCAACGGTGGTCTCGCCATTGACGAGCCGACGGGTAAGGCTGTCGTCGCCACCTATTCGTCGTCGGTGTTCCTGACCTCGGTGATTGGCGGATGGATCTCCGACCGCCTGTTTGGGCCCCGCAAGGCGGCTCTGTATGGCGGGATCATCATCATCCTCGGTCACCTGTGCCTGGCGCTGCCACTCGGCGCCACCGCCTACCTCGGCATCATCTTCGTCGCCGTGGGCTCGGGCGTGTTCAAGCCGAACCCGACGGTGATGCTCGGTGAGCTATATTCGCGCACGGACTCCCGCCGCGACTCGGGCTTCTCGATCTTCTACCTCGGCATCAACCTGGGGTCGTTCTTCTCCCCGCTCGTCGTCGGTCTCGCGCGGTCGTGGGGCGGCTACCACGCCGGTTTCGCCGTCGCCGCGGTCGGCATGGCCGTCGCACTGGCGTTCTACGTCCACGGTCGCAAGCACCTCGACGAGACCGCGGACGAGGTGCCCGACCCCATTTCGCCGCAGGAACGCACGGCGCTGCTGTCCAAGCTCGGCATCGTCATCGGCCTCCTCGTCATCTTGTGGGTCCTCGTCAAGGTCCTCATGCACGACTCGGTGCTGCTGACGACGGTGACGACGCTGAACTTCCTTGCCCTGGCGATGCCGGTCGTCTACTTCGCCGTCATGCTCCGCTCGCCGAAGGTCACCAAGCCGGAGCGCTCGCGCCTGCTCGCCTTCATCCCCCTCTTCATCGCAGCGGCGCTGTTCTGGATGGTGTTTGAGCAGGCCGCCTCGTCGATGTCGGCCTTCGCCGAGAACTCGACCGATCTGCACGTCGGCTCGCTGACGATCAACCCCGAGTGGTTCCAGTCGGTCAACCCGCTGGGCATCATCATCCTGTCGGGCGTATTCGCCGCGATGTGGCAAAAGCTCGGCTCGCGTCCGAGCACGCCGACGAAGTTTGCGATCGGGCTCGGGTTGGCCTCGGCCTCGTTCATCTTCCTCGGCCTCATGGCGAAGGCCTACGAGGGGGGGCTGGCCCCCGTGTGGATCCTCACGCTCACCTACGTCATCCAAACGGTCGGCGAGCTGTGCCTGTCCCCCGTCGGTCTCGCCGCAGCCTCGCTGCTGGCCCCGCAGGCGTTCAAGTCGCAGGGCATGGCGCTGTGGCTGCTGGCGTCGGCGTTCGGCCAGTCGATCGCCTCGCTCATCTTCGCCAACATGCAGCACCTGTCGCAGGCCAACGAGTTCTTGCTGTTCGCCGCGATTGCCGGTGCGTTCACGCTCATCCTCGTCTGCCTGATCCCGTGGATCAACCGCAGGATTGCCGAGGGCTTCGCCGCCGAGGCGTAGTCGACGCGCATAGAGCGGTGGCCCCCAGCACCTGGTGCTGGGGGCCACCGCTGTATCTCGCCAGGTCTAGCGCAGCGCCCTGTTGACGGCCGAGATGACGGCCCGATAGGTCGCGCGAGTGATCGACGGGTCGACGCCGACGCCCCACAGCACCTGATCGGCGACCTCGACCTCGACGTAGGCGGCGGCGCGCGCGTCGCGGCCGGCCTCCATCGCGTGCTCGGCGTAGTCGAGGACGTGAGCGTCGATACCGATGGTGCCCAGCGCCGAGATGAACGCGTCGATGGGGCCGTTGCCCACGCCGCTCAGCGTCGTCTTCGCGCCGTTGTCCATGAGGTCGATCGTCACCGTCACGGTGCCGTCCTCGCTCAGGGATTCCGCCCGCGAGTCCAGCAGGGTGAAACGTCCCCACGGGGCGAGGCCCGAGGCGGGCGGGGCAGGCAGGTACTCGTCGGTGAAGATCTCGAGCAGGCGATCGGAGGCGACCTCGCCACCCGTGCCGTCCGTGTGGCGCTGGATGAGGCGCGAGAATTCGGCCTGGAGGCGGCGCGGCAACTCGAAGGAGTGGTCGCGGCTCATGAGGTAGGCGATCCCGCCCTTGCCCGATTGCGAGTTCACGCGCACGACGGCCTCGTACGTGCGGCCAATATCGTGGGGATCGATCGCCAGGTAGGGCAGGTCCCACACGACGGTCGTCTCGTCGCCGCCGGCCGCGGCCACCTTGGCCGCGCGCGCCTGGAACCCCTTCTTGATCGCGTCTTGGTGCGAACCCGAGAACGACGTGTAGACGAGGTCGCCCACGTAGGGGTGGCGCACGGGGGTGTCCATCTGGGTGCAGTACTCGACGACGTCGCGGATCCCGTCGACGTCGGAGAGGTCGAGCATGGGGTCGATGCCTTGCGAATACAGGTTCATCGCGAGCACGAGCAGGTCGACGTTGCCCGTGCGCTCCCCCTGCCCGAGCAGGCACCCCTCGACCCGGTCGACGCCGGCCTTCATCGCCAGCTCGGCGGCGGCGATGCCGGTTCCGCGGTCGTTGTGCGGGTGCGCCGAAAGAACGACGTGGTCGCGGTGCGAGAGGTGGTCGCTCATCCACTCGATCAAGTCGGCATAGGAGTTCGGCGTGTAGCGCTCCACCGTCGCCGGCAGGTTGAGGATGATCTCGCGATCGTCGTCGGGCTGCCACAGCTCCATGACGTTCTCGCACACCTCGAGGGCGAAGTCGCGCTCGGTGTCGGTGAAGATCTCGGGCGAATACTGCAACCCAAAAACCTGATCGTCGCCGAGGATCTTCTCGGCCTGCACCATCACCTCGGTAACGCCGGCGCGGGCCAGCTCGACCGTCGCCGCCTTGTCGTTGTGGAAGACGACCTCGCGGAACACCGGCGAGGTGGCGTTGTAGATGTGGACGTTCGCCCAGGGGAAGCCCTTGATGGCCTCGACGGTGCGGGCGATGAGGTCGGGGCGGGCCTGGGTGAGCACCGAGACGCACACGTCGTCGGGCACGGCGTCGTCCTCGACGAGGGAGCGCACGAAGTCGAAGTCGGTCTGCGAGGCGGCGGGAAAGCCGATCTCAATTTCCTTGATGCCGATGGCGACGAGGAGGTCGAACATCTTGCGCTTGCGCACGGGATCCATCGGCTCGATGAGGGCCTGGTTGCCGTCGCGCAGATCGGTCGACAGCCATCGCGGCGCGCGCGTGACGTTGACACTGGGCCACGTGCGCTCGGGATAGTCGAACGTCATGGTTTCCCAGTAGGGACGGTATTTCTTAACCGGCATCGCCGAGGGCTGCTGTACGGGAGCTTTCCCGGTGGTTCGCATGGGGTGTCCTTTTGTCGAGAGAACGTGTGGAGCGGTCGGGGACGACAAACTCCGCGACGAGGCTCGACCTAACGCAGGACCCCGCCGCGGCGTGTTAGCTCCACCCGAACGACTGGCATGGTGCTCACGCTAGCACTCGGGCACGCCCCTGCGTGAGGTGCTTCACCACGTGGACGGGCGCATCGGCGAGTGCTCGTCCTGCGGGTCAGAAGCCGAGCTTGCCCAGCAGCTTCGGGTCGCGCTGCCAGTTCTTCGCCGTGCGCACGTGCAGGTCGAGGACGACCGGGCGCTCGAGGAGGCGCTTGGCTGCCTTCGTGGCGCGCTCGCGAATCTGGGCGATCTGGCGCCCGCCCTTGCCGATGACGATGCCCTTTTGCGAGTCGCGTTCGACGAAGATGTTGACGATGACGCGCAGGGGAACGGGTGCGGTGCCCTCGCGCTGGGCGGGCGTGCGCGGGGGCAGCTCGAGTATCTCCTCCACCTGAACGGCGATCGAGTGAGGCAGCTCCTCGCGCGCGCCATGCAGCGCGGCCTCGCGCACGTATTCGGCGATCATCGTCTCGTCGGACTGATCCGAGAGCATCTCGGGCGGATACAGCGGCGGCGAGGGCGGCATGGCGTCGAAGAGGACGTCGACGAGGTCGTTCGTGTCGTTGGCGCGCGCCGAGACGGGAATGATCGCGGCGAAATCGGCGAGCTGGGAGGCCCCAAGCAGAGCCTCGGCCAACTGCTGCTGGCCGACGAGATCGGCCTTGGTGACGACGGCGAAGACCGGGGCCGACAGGCCCTTCAGTTCCTGGGCAATGTAGCGGTCACCGGGGCCGATCTTCTGGTCGGCAGGCAGGCAAAAGACGACGGCGTCGACGTCGACGAGCACCTCGCGCGCCATGTCGTTGAGCCGCTTGCCCAGCAGGGTGCGTGGGCGGTGCAGCCCCGGGGTGTCGACGATGACGAGCTGGCCCTCGTCCCGGCTGATGACCCCGCGCGCGTTGTGGCGCGTCGTCTCGGGACGCATCGACGTGATGGCGATCTTGCGGCCGACGAGGACGTTCGTCAGCGTCGACTTGCCGACGTTGGGGCGTCCGACGATGGCGACGAAGCCCGCGCGGTACCCCTCGGGCACGGCCACGGGGTCGATGGGCGCGGCGGCACCCGACATCAAGTCCTCGTCCGAGGGAAAATCACTCACGCGCATCTCCTTCACTCTCACCCGCTCGCGAAGCAACGATAGCCGACACCTGGCGCCGGCGGCCCTCCTGCGGCCCTGCCCGCAGGATCAGTCCCCAGGTCTCGGCCTCGTCGCCCTCGAGCGGAACGCTTCCCAGGGCCTTCTGCAACAGCCCGCCGACGGTGTCGACATCGTCCTCGGCGATCTCGATGTCGAAGAGTTCACCCAGGTCGTCGATGCTCATGCGCGCCGGCAGCGACCAGCAATCGGGTCCGAGCTGCTCGATGGTGACCTCGGGTTTGTCGTGTTCGTCGGTGACCTCGCCAACGAGTTCCTCGATGAGGTCTTCGATCGTCACCAGCCCGACGGTGCCGCCCCACTCGTCGAAGACAATCGCCAGGTGTGTCTCGCCCGAGCGCATCTGGCGGAGCAGGTCGTCGACGCGCATCGTCTCGGGAACGAAGTGGGCCTCGCGCATGAGCTCATGAACCGGGCGATCGAGGACATCCGGGCGATTGATGAGGCGGTGGACAAGGTCCTTGAGGTAGACGACGCCGCGCACGTCGTCGGTGTCTTCGCCGGTCACGGGAATGCGGGAGAACCCCGATTGCGATAGCAGCTCGAGCGCTCGCCGGCCCGTCGTGTCCTTGTCGAGGGTGACCATGTCCGTACGCGGGACGATGACCTCGCGCACGAGGGTGATACCCATTTCGAAGACCGACCGCAGCATCTCGCGGTCCTCTTCCTCGATCTCCAGCTGGTCGCTCTCCCCCAGGTCGTCAACCATCTCGCGGAAATCCGCGACCATCTCGTGGCGCGCCTCGGCATCGGTGACGGCGGGCGGGGGCACGAGCGCCGCCAGCGCCCGATTGAGCGGGCGCCCGAGGATGGCGATGCGCAGGGGAATGAGGACGAGCGGGCTCAACCACAGCGCGCACGTCTCGGGGCGGGTGCGCCCGATCTGGGGGGCGACCATGGCGTCGACAAACAGCATGAGGACGCCCGCGACGGCGACGACGGCGAGGAGCACCGTCCACCATAGCGGCCACCACGAGGCGAACGCGATCGTCAGGCACGCGACGGCGAGGATCTGGCAGCCGAGCTGGACGGCGCGCGTCGTCAGCAGGCTGCGCCGCGGGTGACGCAGCAGGTAGGCGACGGAATCGGCGTTGCGCCGTCCGTCCTCGACGAGGTCCTCGGCGCGCGCGTGGGACAGCTCGGACAGGGCGACCTGCGCGCAGATGAAGACGCCGGCGCCGATGATGAGGACGACCGCGCAGGCGATGAGGCTGAATGCCGGCGCCGAGACCACCCCGCTCACCGCTACCTCGACGACAGGAACGTCAGCAGCAGGCGACGTTGCAGGTCGAACATCTCGCGTTCTTCCGCCCGCTCGGCGTGGTCGTATCCCAGCAGGTGCAGGATCCCGTGGACGAAGAGGAGGAGCATCTCCTCGACGGCCGAGTGCCCCTGCTTAGCCGCTTGTTCGGCGGCAACCTGCGGGCAAATGACGATGTCGCCGAGCATGCCGGGAGGCGTCGGCTTGTCGGGGGTTCCCGGGCGCAGTTGATCCATGGGGAAGCTCATGACGTCGGTCGGCCCCGGCAGGTCGAGCCACTGAACGTGCAGGGTCTCCATCGCGTCCGGGTCGACGAAGACGAGGGAGAGCTCGGCACCGGGCGAGACGTGCATGGCGCGCAGCACCCAGGCCGCCAGGTCGACGAACTCGGTCTCGTCGACCTCGACATCGGTTTCGTTACACACTTCCGTGGACATGCGTTCTCCTTACCTGGCTCGCCCGCGCGTGACCCGGCGGTGAGCTTGCAGCCGCGCCTGGCGCGCGTCGGCGGCGTCGTAGGCATCGATAATGCGTCCGACGAGTTCGTTCCTCACGACGTCGGCCGAGGTCAAGTAGACGAAGGCGATGCCCTCCACGCCGTCGAGAATCCGACGCACGTGGGTGAGGCCCGACGTGCGCCCTGCCGGCAGGTCGATCTGGGAGATGTCGCCCGTGACGACCATCGTCGAGCGGAAGCCCAACCGGGTGAGGAACATCTTCATCTGTTGGCTCGTCGTGTTTTGGGCCTCGTCGAGGACGATGAAGGCATCGTTGAGGGTGCGCCCGCGCATGTAGGCCAGCGGGGCGACCTCGATCGCGCCGGCGTCGATGAGCTGGGTGAGCTCGGCCGGATCGATCATGTCGCGCAGAGCGTCGTAGAGGGGCCGCAGGTAGGGATCGATCTTGTCGGTCAGCGACCCGGGCAAAAAGCCAAGGTTTTCGCCGGCCTCGACCGCGGGCCGGGTGAGGATGATTCGCTTGACCTCGCCCGACATGAGGGCGCCAACGGCCTTGGCCATCGCCAGATAGGTCTTGCCGGTGCCCGCCGGGCCGATGCCGAAGATGACGTCGTAAGAGGCGATCGCGTCGACGTAGTCCTTCTGGCCCTGGGTCTTGGCTCGAATGATGCCGTCGCGTGCGCGCAAGACCTCCCATTCGCTCAGCCCCGCCACGGGCCCCTCGCGCCCGCTCGCCGCGGAATTGACCAGCGAGGCCGCGTGGGCGACAGTTTCGGGCGTCAGCGGGTCGCCGCGTCCGGCCTCGGCGATCATCTCGGCGACGAGATCGCTTGCCACCGCCTGCAATAGGGGCGGGCCGGCCAGCATGATCTGGTTCGACCGCGCCCACACCTCGATGCCCGGCAGGTTGTCCTCGAGGGCACGCAGGCTCGCGTCCCCGATCCCGCACACCCCCACCGGGTCGACGCCCTCGGGAATGGGGATCGTCGTGATCGCGCTCGAATTACTCATGTGTCCCTTCCGCCGTGTCCCAGCGTCCCACGTGGGCGGCGATGACGGACAGGGCGGCGACGCCGGCCGTTGACGTGCGCATGACCGTCGGCCCCATCCGGATCGGCTGGGCTCCCGCCTCGCACAGCGTGGTGATTTCGTCCTCGGTGATGCCGCCCTCGGGGCCGACGATGACCCAGTAGCCGGGGGCTGCCTCGGCCTCGGCGAGGATGCTCGGCAGCGACTGGGTGGCGACCTCGTGGGCGACGAACACGACCTCGCCGCGCTCGCGCGCCGCGCGGACGGCCGCGACGAGATCTCCCGTGCTCACCAGCGCCTCGAGGTCGGGGCGACGCGCACGCCGGGATTGCTCGCAGGCGCTGAGCACGGTCGAGAACCACCGCTGCGATTTGACGGCGTCGGCCTTCTTCCACGTGACGATGCAGCGCCGTGCCGTCCACGGATAGATGGCATCGACGCCGATCTCGCACGCGGATTCGACGGCCTGCTGGTCGCGCTTGTTCTTCGCCAGCGCCTGGACGAGGACGAGGCGCGGGCTGGGCGCGGGCTCGCGCACCACGGCGGTCGCGCGTGCCCGGTACGTCGGCCCGTCGATCTCGATGACGTCGACGCTCACGCGCAGCCCCGCGCCGTCGACGAGGTCGAGCTGCTCGCCCACGCGCAGCCGGCGCGAGACGACGGCGTGGCGGGCGACGTTGCCCGAAACGCGGCAGACGTCGCCGGGAGCCAACGCGCTCAGGGGCGGATCGGCGAGTCCGACGGTATAGACGGGTCGGGTCATGCGCGCCCCGCGAACTTGTTGCGCAACCGGCTAAAGACGCCGTCGCCCTCGTCGGAGCGCTTGGGTTCGACGCGTTCATCGCCGCGCGAGCGAGCAAATTCCTCGATGAGGCCGCGCTGGTTCGCGTCGAGGTTGCGCGGGACGACGACCTCGACGCGAATGCGCAGGTCGCCACGGCTGTCGCGGTGGAGCACGCCGACGCCGAGGCCGCGCAGGGTGATGACGTCGCCGGGCTGGGTGCCGGCAGGAATGCTCACCTCGCGCACACCGTCGAACGTGTCGAGGGTGAACGTCTCGCCGAGCACCGCGGCCGTCATCGGCACGCGCACCGTCGTCACAAGGTCATCGCCCGAACGCTGGAAGACCGGATGCGCCTTGACGTGAACCTCGATGTAGAGGTCACCCGCGGGGCCACCGCCGGGACCGGCTTCGCCCTCGCCGCTCATGCGCAGGCGCACGCCCTCCTTGATGCCGGCGGGCACGCGAATGTCCTTCTTCACGTGGGTACGCACGCGCCCCTCGCCGCCACACTCGGCGCACGGGTCGGGGATGATCGTGCCGTGTCCGGCGCACGCCGTGCACGGCACCGTCGTGATGGTCTGGCCAAAGAACGAGCGCGCCATGCGCTGAACCGAGCCGCGCCCGCCGCACGCGTCGCACGTGCGCGGCGAGGTTCCCGGGGTGCAGCAGCTGCCGTGACACGTCGGGCAGGTGACGGCGGTCGCGATCGACAGGGTCTTCGTGCACCCGGCGACGACCTCGTCGAGGCTCACCGTCAGTGACGTCAGCGTGTCGGGGCCGGGCCGCCCGCGCGGCACCGGGCCGGTCTGGGTGGCACCGCCGAAGAACGTCTCGAAGATGTCGGAGAAGCCCCCGAAGTCTCCCATTCCCGCGCCGCCGAACCCCGCGGTGTCGCCGCCCATGTCGTAGCGGCGGCGCTTCTCAGGATCCGACAGCGTCTGATAGGCGGCCGTGACCTCCTTAAACGCATCCTCGGAATCGGCCCCGGCGACGTCGGGGTGCAGCTTGCGGGCGAGCTTGCGATAGGCCTTCTTGATCTCGTCGTCGGAGGCATCGCGGCTAACGCCCAAAACCTCGTAGTAGTCACTCACGAAATGTCGACTCCACTCTCATTCGATCAGCGGGACAGGAAGTGGGACAGATACCGGGCCACTGCCCCCACCGTGGTCATTGCGGTCGGATAGTCCATGCGCGTCGGCCCGATGACGCCCAGGTGCGACTGGCCCTCGCCGTCGCTGCCGTAAGTGCCCGCGACGAGCGCCGTCTCGGTGAGCGCCGTGTGCTGGGTCTCGGTGCCGATCGTCACCGAGACGCCCTCGGTGGCCCCCTCGGTCGCCTCGGCGAACAGTCGCAGGAGGGCGACCTGCTCTTCCAGCGCGTCGAGGACGGGGCCGATCGGGGTGGAAAAGTAGTGTCCGGCGCGCACGAGATTCGCCGTGCCCGCCATGACGATGCGGGTATCGGCGTCGTCGGTGAGGACCTCGGTGACGAGGCGAACGACGTCGTCGGCGACGCGGCGCTGGGCCTGCCCCATCGTGAGGTGAGCAAAGCTCAGCCCCGCGAGGTGTGCGGGCGCGACCCCCGTCACCGCCGAGTTGATGGCGACGCTGAGGTTCGTCACGTCGGCGTCGGTGAGCGGCTCGGACACCTCGAGCGTGCGCTGTTCGACCTTGCCGGAGTTCGTGATGATGACGACGAGCAGTCGGGTCGGGTTGAGCGGGACGAGCTCGAGGTGGCGCACCCCGGAGCGCTGATAGGTCGGGTATTGGACGAGGGCGACCTGGTGGGTCAGCTGGGCGAGCAGGCGCACCGTGCGGTCGATGAGGTCGTCGATGTCGACGGCGTTGGCGAGAAAGGACTCGATCGCCGCGCGCTCGGGCGCCGACAGGGGCTTGAGCCGGGCGATCTGGTCGACGAAGGCGCGATACCCCTTCTCGGTGGGCACCCGCCCGGCCGAGGTGTGGGGCTGGTAAATGTAGCCCTCGTCCTCCAGCGCCGACATGTCGTTGCGCACCGTCGCCGGGGAGACATCGAGGTGGTGCTTATCCACCAGGGCCTTCGACCCGACGGGTTCACCCGAGTGGACGTAGTCGGCGACGATCGCGCGCAGCACGATGTCGCGGCGTTCTTGCGTTGAGCGCGCCACGCTCCACCCCCTCTCGGTCACCTAGTCGCCGAGTCGATAGCACTCGCCTTCCGCGACTGCTAAGTCTAGCCGTCCCGGCCGCTACTGGCGAGATGACGCCAAAATGGGTGAGGCGGGCCACTACCGCGCAGCCAGGCCGGCGCGCAGCGCGAGCATGTCGAGCGCGGCGCAGGCGGCCTCGAACCCCTTGTCTTCGTTCGAGTCCTCGAGTCCGGCGCGATCGAGCGCCTGGGCGTCGTCGTCACAGGTGAGGACGCCGAAGCCGACCGGCGTCGAGTGCGCGAGCGAGACGTCGGTGAGGCCGCGCGTGGCCGCCTCGCAGACGTAATCGAAGTGAGGTGTACCCCCGCGGATGACGACGCCGAGGGCGACGACGGCGTCCGCGCCCGCGTCGATCGCGTACGTCGCCCCCAGGGCCAGCTCGAAGGTGCCGGGTACGCGCACGGTGCGCACGGTGACGCCGGCGGCCTCAAGGGCTCGGCGGGCGCCGGCGATGAGGCCGGACATGACCTGGTCGTGCCACGTTGCCGCGACGATGGTCACGGTCGTGTCCTTGCCAAGGTCGGTGGGGATGGCGGGTGCGGGTGCGCCGGTTCCGGACATGGTGTCTCCTAGTGGGTCTCGCAGGCGTCGAGGTGATGGAACGTGTGTCCCAGGGCCGCCTTCGTGCGCAGGTAATCGATGTTGTGGGGGTCGAGGCCGACCTCGAGGGGCACGGCCTCGACGACGTCGACGAGGCTCGGATCTAGCCGAACCTTGTCGGGGTTGTTCGTCAGCAGGCGCACGCGCGTGATGCCCAAATGCGCGAGAATCGCCGCGCCCGCGCCGTATTCGCGCAGGTCGACGGCCCAGCCGAGTTCGAGATTGGCCTGGGCCGTGTCGAGGCCGGAATCTTGGAGGTGGTAGGCGCGGATCTTCTCGCCCAGCCCGATCCCACGGCCCTCGTGACCGCGCAGGTAGACGAGCGCCCCGCCCTCGACAGCGATCTGCTCGAGGGCGGCATCGAGCTGCGGGCCGCAGTCGCAGCGCAGCGACCCGAAGGCCTCCCCCGTCAGGCACTCGGAGTGAATGCGCGCGAGCGCCACCTCGGCGGGCGCGCTCGGCGTGTCAGGGGTCAGCGCGATGTGTTCGGCACCCGTGCGCAAGTCGCGGAACGAGTGGATGATGAAGTCACCGTGACGCGTCGGCAGCTTGGCGGTGGCGATGAGAGCCACGCGCTCACCGTCCTTGCTCGGCGCGGGCGTCGCGCTCGGTTGTGCCTCGCCGGCGTCCTCGGCCTCGAGCCACGAGCGCAGCTCCTTGACGGTGAGCAGGTACAGGCCGCACTTTCGTGCCATGTCCTGGGCGTCGTCGTAGCGCACCATGTCGCCGTCGTCGTGGACGAGCTCTCCAATGACCCCGACGGGTTCCATGCCGGCCAACCGCAACAGGTCGACCGTCGCCTCGGTGTGCCCGCCGCGCTCGCGCACTCCGCCCGGTCGCGCCCGCAGCGGCAGGATGTGACCGGGGCGGATGAGGTCGCCCGGCGCCGAGTGCGGGTCGGCGAGGACACGCAGGGTTCGCGCGCGATCCCCGGCCGAGATTCCCGTCGTCACGCCGCGCGCGGCGTCGCAGCTGATCGTGTAGCACGTGTGCTTGGGGTCCTCGGTGTCGGGGACCATCTCGGGCAGCTTGAGGGCGTCGGCGCGCTCGAGCGGCATCGGCGCGCACAGATAGCCCGACGTGTGGCGCACCATCCACGCGACCCATCGCGTCGACGCCGTCTCGGCCGCCATGATGGCGTCGACCTCGTTTTCGCGCTCGCGAGAGTCGGCGACGAGGACGGGCTTGCCCGCGCGCAGATCCGCGATGACGGCGTCCATCGCCTCGGTGAGGCTCTCGGGTGCGCTCACTGCTCGGTCTCCTTCGGTGCTCGGGTGAGCCGCTCGGCGTAGCGGGCCATGACATCGGTTTCCAGGTTGACGCGGGTGCCCACTCCGATCTCGCCGAGGGTCGTCGCCTCAAGGGTCGTCGGAATGAGCGACACGGTGAATCCGTTATCGGTGACCGCGCTGACCGTCAGGGACACCCCGTCGATCGCGATCGACCCCTTGTAGGCGATGTAGCGGGCAACGTCGACGTCGCAGGTGATGTCGACCTCGTCCCAGCGCGGACCCGGGCGGCACGCGGTGACGACGCCGATGCCGTCGACGTGGCCTTGGACGAGGTGGCCGCCCAGACGCCCGTTGGCGGCGAGGGCGCGCTCGAGGTTGACCCGGGTGCCCTCGGGCAGGCTCGCCAGCGTCGTAACCGCGAGGGTCTCGGGCATGACGTCGGCGGTGAAGGTCTGCGCCGTGTGCGAGGTGACGCTCAGGCACACCCCCGCCGTGGACACCGAGTCGCCCTCGGCGAGGTCGGCGGCGAAGGGGGCCTCGATCGTCACGACGGCTGCCCCCTCGACGCTGACGCGTCGACAAAGTCGCCCGGTGGCTTCAACGAGTCCGGTAAACATCACGTGCCTCCTGACTAATCGCGTAGATGTCGAGGTGGTCGGCCCCGACGGGCCGGGAGTTGACGAGGCGAATCGGTAGCGCGTCAGCGAGCGTCGCGATGCCCAGGGGCGCGATGGCGCGTCGGCCCTGCCCCAACAGGATCGGGGCACGGTAGACGTGCCACTCGTCAACGACGCCCGCACGCAGTGCCGCGCTAACGAGGGTGGGGCCGCCCTCGATGAGGACGCGACGGATCCCGCGCTCGCCCAGCCGCTCGAGCAGGCCGGCCAGGTCATGATCGCGCACGTGCTCGACGCCGGCGGCGCGCAGGTGAGAGTCCTCGGGGAGGTCCCGGCTGCCGACGACAATGCGCACCGGCTGGTGGGCGAGGGCCGTCCCGGAGCGATCACGCGCGCTCAGGCGAGGGTTATCGGCCAGTGCCGTTCCCGTGCCGACAACGATCGCGTCGACGCCGGCGCGGATCTCGTGGCCGCACGCGCGCGCCTCGGGGGACGTGATCCACTGCGACGTGCCGTCGGCCGCGGCGACGATACCGTCGGTACTCATCGCTGTCTTGGCGATGACCCACGGGCGCCCTCGGGCAACGGCGTGACACCAGGCGGCGTTGAGATCGCGCGCGCGATCAATGAGCGCCGGGGCGATCCCGGCCTGCCGGGCATCGATCGCCTCGATCCCGTGACCGCGCAGCCACGCTGCCCCGCCGGCGGCCTCGGCGTTGGGATCGGGCAGGGCGTAGATGACGCGGGCGACGCCGGCCTCGGCGAGGGCGCGCGAACACGGCCCCGTCCGCCCGGTGTGGTTGCACGGCTCCAGCGTGACGACGGCGCACGACCCGCGAGCGCCACCACGCGGCAGCTGGGAGAGGGCGTCGACCTCAGCGTGTGCCGTGCCCGCGCCGCGGTGGTAGCCGACGGCGAGGATCTCGCCGCTCGGGCTGAGTAGCGTGCAGCCGACCCGCGGATTTCCCCCGGCGAGCGGACCGCGCCTCGCCGCATCGAGGGCACGTTCGAGGGCAGCGTCGAGCGCCTGCGGCTCCTGCGGTGGCCTCGCCATGATCCCCCTCGCTCTGATACGCACACCGGGGTCCACGCGTCGTCAGTGCACGGCACTGACTGCTCCTCCCATCCGGACTTTCACCGTCGGTTCCGGACTTCCACCGGATCAGCCGCCGAAGCGGGTCGCGGACTTTTACCGCCGGTTCGGACTTACACCGACCCCGGAGCACTACTGTGTCGGTGCCAGTATGCCACGCCGCTGCGGGACGCGCCCGCGGGCGGGCTCTACGATGGCTGCGTGAGAGATCGTTATGGACCCGACGTGCTAGCCTCGGACTTTCGCCGCTCCCACCTGAAACCGATTACGCAGGTTGAGGCGCGGCCCGGCGTCGTCGTCGAGGACCCGACGACGGGCTTCGTCGGCGCCGTGCTGCGGGTCTACAAATCGGGCGGCGCCATCGTCGTCGACCTGGAGGATCGCCTGGGCCGGGTCCGCGCGTTCCCGCTTGGGCCCGGGTTCTGGATCGACGGCAAGCCTGTCGAACTCGTGCGTCCTCGCGCCGTGCAAGCGCGTTCGGGGCCGCCGAGCGCGACGTCTCGAGAGCTCACCAACTCGGGATCGCGCCGCGTCGCCGACGCCCCCGCCAGAGTTGCCCGAGCCTCGCGCCTGTGGGTCGAGGGACGCCACGACGCCGAACTCGTCGAACACGTGTGGGGCGACGACCTGCGCGTCGCCGGCGTCGTCGTCGAGCTGCTCCACGGTGCCGACAACCTCGAGGCCGTCCTCGCCGACTTCTCCCCGACTCCCGATCGGCGCGCCGGCATCCTCCTCGACCACCTCGTCACGGGATCGAAAGAGACGCGACTGGCCGAGGCCCTGCGGCGGCGCTGGGGCGAGGACGCCCTGCTGATCTCGGGCCACCCCTTCGTCGACATCTGGCAGGCCATCGCCCCCGAGCGCGTCGGGCTGGCGGCCTGGCCCGACATTCCCCGCGGCACCGACATCAAGATTGGCACCCTATGCCACCTCGGGTGGCCCCACGCCGACCACGCGGACGTCGCAGCCGGGTGGCAGCGAATCCTGCGGCGCGCGTGCGCGACTGGCGCGATCTCTCCCCCGCGCTGCTTGGCCGCGTGGAAGAACTCATCGACTTCGTCACGGCACCGGGCACCCGCTGACGACGATGGGGAGCGACCCCGTGCGGAGCCGCTCCCCATCCCGCCGCGATATCGCCCGCGGATGCGCGCTAGCGCTTAGGCGTCACCACCGGCGCGCACGGCATCTTCGATGCGCTGGCCCGTCTCGGCGTCGACGTTCTTCCAGTACTCGAAGGCGCGCTCGAGCACGTCGCCGTGAACTCCGGCGAGCAGGTGGCGCGCAACCGTCGCCACGAATTCGTCGCGCTCGGCATCACTCATGACGTCGCGAACCAGGATGCCCGCCTGGGTGAAGTCGTCATCCATGTCGGACTGAATCGGCTGCCAGTCGCGGACCAACTCGGGATCATCCAGGCCCCACGTCTCCTCGGCGGAAGCCGGGGCATCGGCGTAGCCGCGACCCGTCGTGTTCGGCGCGTGGACGCACTGATCGTCGTTGTGGGTGTAGGCCATCGGCCCATCCTGCTGGTACGTATTCACCGGCACCCGCGCGGCGTTGACCGGCAGCTGCTGGTAGTTCGCACCGATGCGGTGGCGCTGGGTGTCGGCGTAGGAGAACACGCGCCCCAGCAGCATCTTGTCCGGGCTCAGCCCGATGCCGGGAACGAGGTTCGACGGGGCGAACGCCGCCTGCTCGACCTCGGCAAAGAAGTTATCGGGAATGCGGTTCAGCGTCATCCGGCCGACCTCGATGCGCGGGTAATCGGCCAGCGGCACCGTCTTCGTCACATCGAAGATGTTGATCTTGTAGTTCTTCGCATCCTCGTACGGGATCACCTGGACGTAGAGCGTCCACGACGGGAACTCGCCGCGCTCGATCGCCTCATAGAGGTCCGCGCGGTGGGCGTCGGGCTGGCTGCCCGCCAGCTTCTCGGCCTCGGCGTCCGTCAGGCCCTCAACGCCCTGATCCGAAATGAACGCGTACTTGACCCAGAAACGCTCCCCGGCCTCATTGACCCACATGTACGTGTGCGAGCCGTAACCGTTCATATGACGGTAGGTCTTGGGAATCCCGCGCATGCCCATGAGGTAGGTAACCTGGTGGGCCGACTCGGGCGAGGACGTCCAGAAATCCCACTGCATGTGGTGGTCGCGCAGGCCCGTGGCACCGCGACGCTTCTGCGAGTGGATGAAGTGCGGGAACCGCATGGCGTCGCGGATGAAGAAGATCGGCGTGTTGTTGCCGACGAGGTCGTAGTTGCCCTCACTGGTGTAGAACTTCAGCGCAAACCCGCGCGGATCGCGCCACGTGTCGGGCGAGCCCTGCTCACCGGCGACCGTCGAGAAGCGGGCAAACATCGGCGTCGTCACACCCTTGCGGAACAGCGCCGCCTTCGTGTAGGCCGAGACGTCCGCCGTGCACTCGAACTCACCAAACGCGCCCGCGCCCTTGGCGTGGACGACGCGCTCGGGCACGCGCTCGCGGTCGAAGTGCGCCATGGTCTCGACGAAGGTGACGTCGTGCAGCATCGTCGGGCCGTTCGCGCCGGCGGTGAGCGAGTGGCGCTCGGACGTCGCCGGCGCACCGTTCATGAGGGTCGAGGCGGCCGCGTCCGTGCGACCCGAGTTGTCGGGGTGACGATCGATCATATGGATCCTCCCAAAAGTCTTGAACTTTTCCAGTTAAGGATAACGCGAGAGCCGCGCTCGTGTGAACCCGTTGACACAAAATCGCTACGCGGCACCGTCAGCCGAAAGCCAGCCGACGCGTCACCTCGTCGGCGAGGAGGCGCCCCTTCAGGGTGAGAACGACGCGGTCGTCGTCGCACACCTCGCTCATCGACACGGCCACTCCCCCGCGCCGCAGGCTCACGTATCCCGCGCTGACAAGGTCTCTGAGGTGGTCCCCGCCGCTGCTGGCGCCCGCATCAGCCCACGCCAGTCCCGAGCTCAAGCGGATGCCCAGCATGAGGTGTTCGAGGCGACGGGCCTCGGCATCGGGGGTTTCCTCCCCGGCCCGGGGACTCTCCCCCGCACGCAGGCGCGCTGCATACGCGCGCGGGTGCTTGACGTTCCACCAGCGCCGCCCGCCCACGAAGGAATGCGCGCCGGGTCCGCATCCCCACCACTCGCCCTCGCGCCAATAGGCGAGGTTGTGGCGCGAAACGTGCCTGAGGTCGCACGCATCCGTGAGATCGGCCTCGTCCTCATCGGGGCGCGCCCAGTTCGAGATCTCGTACCATCGATACCCGGCCTCGCCCAGCAGCCCGTCGGCCAGGCGATACTTCATCGCCTCGTCGTCATCGTCGGGCGCGGGCAGGACGCCGGTGCGCACGAGGCGCCCCATCTTCGTCCCCTCTTCGACGACGAGGCCGTAGGCCGAAATGTGGTCGGGCACCAACCCGATGACGGCGCGCAGCGACGCCTCCCAATCGGCCAGCGATTCCCCCGGCGTGCCGTAGATGAGGTCGAGCGAGACGTCCATACCCGCCTCGCGCACGGCGGCCACGGCGGCGGGAATCGACTCGGGTCGGTGCGTGCGCTCCAGCGTGCGCAATACGTGGGAGACCGCCGACTGCATGCCCATCGACACCCGGGTCACCCCGGCGCGCGCCCACCGCCGCGCCGCCTCGGGCGTGACGGTGTCGGGGTTGGCTTCCATCGACACTTCCGCGCCCGCCCGCACGCCGACGCGGCGACGCACGCTGTCGAGGATGCGCTCGAGCTCGTCCGCCGGCAGCAGCGAGGGCGTGCCCCCGCCGAGGTAGACGGTGTCGGCGACGCGGGTGAGGCCGCTCGCTGTCGCCTGGGCGAGCTCGCGCTCGATGCTCGCCGCGTACGTGTCCGGCTCGGCGCCCTCGCCAAATCCCACCGTGTACGTATTGAAGTCGCAGTAGCCGCACCGCACCGTGCAAAACGGCACGTGCACGTAAACGCCGAACGTGCTCACGGCACCCGCTGACCGCACACGTCGCGCACGACGCGCCCCGCCTCGACGCCGCGGCGTTCAAAATTCGTCAGCACGCGCCCGTCCCAGCGCGGCGCGAATCCCCCGCGCTCGCCCTCGGGATCGGCCGGATCCGGGTTCATCCCCGCATAGGGATTGGTGAAAAACGGCGAGTCCTCGACGACCGTGCGCATCTGAAAGGCGTAGTCGGCCCAGTCGGTCGCCAGCCGCCACAGTCCGCCCGGGCGCAGGATCCGCCCGACCTCGGCGGCGAAGGCGGGTTGGACGAGGCGACGCTTATGGTGACGGGACTTGCGCCACGGGTCAGGGAAAAACACCCACAGCTCGTCAAGGCAGTGGTCATCGAAAATGATCGGAATGGCGTGTTGGGCGTCGGCCTCGATGATGCGCAGATTGGTGAGGCCGGCCTTGTGCGCCTTGGCCACCGTCTTCGCGACGCCTGGGTGGTAGACCTCGAACGCCACGTAATCGCGTTCGGGGTGGGCCGCGGCGGCCCCGACGATCTGGTCGCCGTTTCCCGAACCGATCTCGCAGCGCACCACCGACTCGCGCCCGAACACCTGGCGCCAGTTCAGCCTCGGGGCGTCCTCGGCCACCATCGTCTCGCCACTACCGCGGGGGATGTCGATGACGTAGTCACCCGCGTGGGCATCCCACGTCTGCTGCAGGGACGGCGAGAGATGGCGCGCCCGGGAGACGAACGACTTCGTGCGCGCCATGAACGGCTGGGCCTCGTTCACTTCTTCTTCCCCTCCGGCGTATCCGACGTCAGCGCCGCGACGAAGGCTTCCTGCGGCACCTCGACCGAGCCGATGGCCTTCATCCGCTTCTTGCCCTCTTTCTGCTTCTCCAGCAGCTTGCGCTTGCGCGTGATGTCGCCGCCGTAGCACTTGGCGAGCATGTCCTTGCGCAGCGCCTTAATCGTCTGGCGGGCGATGACGCGCGAGCCGATGGCCGCCTGCACGGGAATCTCGAACTGCTGGCGGGGAATGAGCTCCTTCAGGCGCTTGCACATGCGCACCCCGTAGGCGTAGGCGGCGTCCTTGTGGACGATCGCCGAGAACGCGTCGATTTGGTCGCCGTTGAGCAGAATGTCGACCTTGACCAGGTCGGCGGCCTGGTCCCCGGACTCGTGGTAGTCGAGCGAGGCGTACCCGCGCGTGCGCGACTTCAAGTGATCGAAGAAGTCGAAGACGATCTCGGCCAGGGGCAGGGTGTAGCGCATCTCGACGCGTTCGGGCGAGAGGTAGTCCATGCCGTTCATGCGGCCACGCCGCGACTGACACAGCTCCATGACCGCACCGACGTAATCGGAGGGAGTCAGTACCGTCGCCGCCACGACGGGTTCGCGGATCTCGGCGATCTTGCCGTCGGGGAATTCCGAGGGGTTCGTCACCGAGACGATCTCGCCGTCCTCGCGACGCACCTCGTAGACGACCGACGGAGCCGTCGCGATGATCGAGAGCCCGAATTCGCGGTCGAGACGCTCCTTCGTGATCTCCAGGTGCAACAGGCCGAGGAAGCCGCAGCGGAAACCAAATCCCAGGGCGACCGAGGTCTCGGGTTCGTACGTGATCGCCGCGTCGTTGAGGCGCAGCTTGTCCAGCGCCTCGCGCAGATCGGGGAAGTCGGCACCGTCGATGGGATAGATGCCCGAGAACACCATCGGCTGCGGGTCCTCGTATCCCGCGACCTCCTCCTCGGCCGGCGCGTCCGCGCGCGTGACCGTGTCGCCGACGCGCGAGGCCCGCACGTCCTTCACCCCGGTGATGAGGTAGCCGACCTCGCCGACTCCCAGGCCCTGCGAGGGTGTCGGTTCGGGGCTGATGACACCAATCTCTTGCAACTCGTGACGCGCCTTCGTCGACATCATCTCGATGTCGCGGCGCGGCTCCAGCTTGCCGTCGACGACGCGAACGTAGGTGACGACGCCGCGATAGGTGTCGTAGACCGAGTCGAAGATCATCGCGCGCGCCGGGGCATTCGGATCACCGGCGGGAGCCGGGACCTCGGCGACGATGCGGTCGAGCAGCTCCTCAACCCCCTCGCCGGTCTTTGCCGAGGTCAGCAGGCACTCGGACGGGTCAATGCCGAGCAGGCCGGCGAGTTCATCGGCGCAGCGCTCGGGTTGGGCCGCGGGCAGGTCGATCTTGTTGAGCACGGGGATGATGGCGAGGTCGTTTTCCATCGCCATGTACAGGTTCGCCAACGTCTGGGCCTCGATCCCCTGCGAGGAATCGACGAGCAGCAGCGCACCCTCGCACGCGGCGAGAGAACGAGAGACCTCGTAGGAAAAGTCGACGTGGCCGGGGGTGTCGATCATGTTGAGGGCGTAAGCGCGCCCGTCAACGGTCCACGGCATGCGCACGGCCTGGGACTTGATCGTGATACCGCGTTCGCGCTCAATGTCGAGGCGGTCCAGGTACTGGGCGCGCATCTGCCGTTCCGAGACGATGCCCGTGCGTTGAAGCATGCGGTCGGCCAACGTCGACTTGCCGTGATCGATGTGGGCGATGATGCAAAAGTTACGGATCACCGCGGGGTCGGTCGCCGCCGGGATCGTAAGTCCTGGAGTCTGCTCACTCACTGAGTATGTCCCTTTCATTACACGCGCCCTCAGTGTCTCACATGCCCCGCCACCCTCAGCGTCGCGGCGGTGTCAGGCAACGGCCGCGCTAGGAATCGCGGCGCCCAGAATTGGGGTTGCGTCCCATGAGGCGGTCGAGTTCCCTGCGTTCCTTCTTCGTCGGACGTCCCGCGCCCTTGTCGCGCACGATCGGTGCCGGCACGGCGATGCGCGGAAGCCTCGGCGGCGTGTGGTCAACGTAGGCCTCGCGGGCGAGCGGAGCGCTGACGCGCTTGTCGAGGAGCTTCGTCACCTCGAGGTCACGGTCGAACCCGCCGATGCGCACCCGCACTCGGTCGCCCACCCGCACCGGCGCCGCGGCTTTGACGACCTGGGAATTGATCGCGACGTGACCGGCGCGACACGCGCTCGTCGCTGCCGATCGCGTCTTGTAGCAGCGAACAGCCCACACCCACCGGTCGATGCGCACCGATGCGCGCTCTGACTCGCTCATATGTCTCCCTGCGCACGCGTTCCCGAATGAACACAACCGCCCCGGAAACCCGAGGCGGTTGTGAGTGACGCGGAAACGCCTAGTCCATCTTGTTCACCTGGTGGGCCAGCTTCGACTTGCGATTGGCCGCCTGGTTGCGGTGAATGATGCCCTTCGACACCGCCTTGTCGAGCTTGCGGCTGACAACGCGCAGAGCATCTTCAGCCAGCTGCTTGTCGCCACCCTCAATGGCTTCACGCGTCTTGCGGACGAACGTGCGCAGCTCGGACTTGACCGAACGGTTGCGCTGACGGCGCTTCTCGTTGGTCTTGATGCGCTTCTTCTGAGACTTAATGTTTGCCACTAGTCAACTCTCTGTGCGTAACTAACTTGGTCGGTAGAGGGGATCGCTACAACCGGGACTAGGGCGTGGGGCACCCCGTGGTAGGCCGTAACTGGGTGCGCCAGACCCGACCGGCCAACACACCCGCGACCACACTAGCAGGTGAGGCACGGCCTCATCGAGGCGGCTACCGTGAGACTGCTTACGCGTCGTGGATCTCGTGCAGGCGCCGCACGACGGAGTCGAACATGGTGCGATCCAGGCTCGCCCCCTCGCGACGAATGGCGGAGGGATCGACGATGAGCAGGCGGTCGAGCCGGACCTCGGAGGGGCGGCGCTGGCGGTCCCATTCCCCCGTGCCGATATCCATCCACACGCGCCCCGCGCGGTCACGCTCGGGCGCACCGCGGTGAACGTGATCCTTCGACGTCATCTGGGCGACGATGAGCTGCCGGTTGTAGCGAGCAAGCACCAGGACCGGACGATCCTTGCCCTGCGAGGGGTCCTCCTCGTAGGGAACCCACGCCCAACACACCTCGCCGGGATCGGCGTCACCGTCGCGCTCAGGCGCGTAGGTGAAGGGCGGCAGCCCGCGGGAGGTATCGAGCACGCGCGTTCGCGGCTGCGACGAAGCCGGCCGCGATGCCGGTCGCTTCCGCTGCTCGCGCGTCGCGTCGCGCAGAGCACGCTGCGCCTGTGACGACAGCGCCCGCAGCAATCGCGTGCCGATTCTTTTGACAGTGGGATCTAGCGCCATGCGGGTCCTCTCCGTCCGTGGGCCTGGACGACGCGGCGCACCGTCCGTTCGAGCGCGAACGCAGGATCGCGCGACGCCCCTTTGGTATCTTCGTCACCCGCCGCGACCGCGGTGATCGCCCGGGCGAGTCCCTCTTCGCTCCAGCCGCGAACCTGTTCGCGTGCCTTGCGCAGCTGAGTCGGCGACATCCCCAGCGCACGTGCATCGCTGGCGGGCGCGGCCCCGGCGACTTTCGCCAGCGTGCGTAGCCGGATAGCGAGGGCGGCGATGATGAGCTGAGGCGCCGCGCCCGTTTGCACGGCGTGACGCGTCAACGTCAGCGCCTCCGCTGCGCGCCCGGTCACCGCCGCGTCGGCGACCTCAAACCCCGTCGCCTCGACGCGTCCCCCGTGGTAGCGGCGAACATCCTCGATGCCGATCGTGCCCTCAGTATCGGCGAGCAGCTGGTTGAGCGCCGCCGCCATCGACGACACGTCCGATCCCAGGGCATCGACGAGCGCGCTCGCTGCCTCGGGGGCGAGCCGGCGCCGCGCGCGTTTGGCATCGGCCATGAGCAGGGCGATCTTGTCGCGCGGCCACTTCACTTCCGGGCACGCAACCTGGGCGACGCGCGCGGCGGACAACGCGTCGAGCACGCGCTTGCCCCGCTGCCCGCCATTGTGGCGAAGAACCACCCACACGTCGGGGACCGGGTCAGGAATGTAGTCGAGGAGGTCGGCGAGCAAATGATCGTTCATGCTCTCCAGCTGGGCAATCTCGATGAGACGCCGCTCGCCGAACAGCGACGGAGATGCGTACACCGACAGCTGCCCGGCCGCATACGATGCGGCATCGATCCGGGTGATCTCGACCGCCGGATCCTCTTCGCGCGCCTGGGCACGCAACGCCGCCACGGCCCGATCCGCCAGCAGGTCCTCGCTGCTGCGAATGAGGACGATAGGCGCCAGGCGTGCCTGGTCCCACGGGACGCCGGGGAGCGCGGTCTTTCTCGCCATGGCTCAAGACTGCCACTAACCGCCCTCACTTTTCACCTGCGCGCCACTGCCCGCGAAGCAAACGCCAGCGCCGCACGGTGAGGCGCACCTGCGCCACGGGGTCGGTCTGCCACCACAGGTAACCGCCGCACACGCACGCCCCGAGCGCGAGCAACGCCCCGGCTGCGCCGCTCGCCCACGGCAGGTCGATGCTCACGTGCGTGGCGACCCACGCGATCGGACGCAGCGGCCACTGGGCGCACCACGCCAGGCAGCGCCCCGCCTGCGGCCACCACGGTGCGAACGCGACGACGCCGAGGCCGGCGAGCATCACCGGGGCAACGAACGGCGCGGCGACGACGTTGGCCACGACCGCCAGCAGCGGCAGCTGCGGACGCAACAGCACGAGCAACGGTGTGCACGCGAGTTGCGCGCACGCGGGCACGGCGAGCGCCTGCGCGAGAGCCGGGCCCAGGCCGTGATCGACGAGCCAGGAGCTCACCGCTCGCGATGCGAGCAGAATCGATGCCGTCGCGACGACCGAGAGGGCGAAGCCGATGTCGGTGGCCAGACGCGGGCAACAGCCGAGGATGACGAGGGTCGCGGCCGCGAGCGCGGGCACACCCGCGTGGGGCCGTTTGAGGACTAGGCCGCCCAGTGACAGCACTGTCATGGCGGTCGCGCGAATCACCGAGCCGGTGGGGGCGACGAGTCCGATATAACCGCCGATGAGGAGGGCAGCCGCGAGGGCGCGCGAACGTCGAGGTAGCGGCGCGGTGAGGGCAAGCGCGAGGCCGGCGACGTGGGCGAGGTGGAGACCGGAGACGGCAGTCAGGTGGGACAGACTGGCCCGCGCCATCGCCGCGTTGAGGCCGGCGTCGATGCGATCGGTCATTCCCAGGGTCATCCCCAGTCCGAGACCGCGTTCGGGTTGGCGAGTCGCGCCCCACGCCTCGATTGCGGCCGCGTGGATATCACCTCGCCATCTCGCACCCGTGGGAGTGGCGAGGACCCGTGGGGCCGAGAGCGCTCGCCCAGTCGCCTGCCCGCGACGTACCTCAGTGAGCCGCGCTGCGACGCGGATGCGCTGCCCCATCGTCAGGGTGCCGGCGGGAGTGCGGGTGAACAGGCGCACGCGAACCCGAGTCGGGTGGGTGCCCCAGTCGGTAACGGTGGCAGTGTCAGCGTCGAGAGTCACCATGTAGGAGCCGCCGGAGACCTCGCGCCAGGGCTGGACCACCGTGCCCGTCAGCGTCGCCGTCACGGACGAGGTCTCACGTGCCAGCGCCCGGGCCAGCGGATCGACATGTTCCCTGTGAAGCTGTGCGCTGCCGATGCAGATGCCCACGGCGAATGCGCCGAGGGCGAGGACCACGAGCCACCGACTGCTTCCCGCGCGGCGGATGGCACCGATGCCGCCCGCGGTGACGACGCCGGCGAGGGCGAGCCATGCAGGTGCTCTGGCTAGGCCGGCAAGCGTGCCCAGCCACATCGCCGCGGCGGCGGGCACGAGCCGGGCGTCGACGATGCGGCTCACACGCACACCTTGTCGCGCAACCGGTCGAGAGTCTTCGTCCCGATGCCGCTGACCTGGGTCAGGTCATCAACGCTGGTGAATCTGCCGTTTTCCTCGCGATGGTCGATGATGCGCTGCGCCAGGGCGGGGCCGATCCCCGGTAGCGTCTCCAAGGCGGCGAGATCGGCCGTGTTGAGATTGACCGCCCCGCCCTCGCCCGCGCTGGCCGCTCCCGCCGGGGCGCCTGGTTGATCGGGCGCCAGTGGTTCCTCCCCGATCCCAGCGACCCGCAGCTGCTCGCCGTCGGTGAGCGGGCGCGCGAGGTTGATCTGGGACAGATCCGCGCTCTCGGTCGGCCCGCCCGCGCTCGCCACAGCGTCGGCGACACGCGCCCCGTCGGGCAGCTTGACGAGGCCGGGCGTGCGTACGTGCCCGACGACGTGAACGACGAGGACGTCCGTGGCAGCCCCCGGAGTGCCAGCAGGCGTGGATACGCTGGCAGGGCTTGGGGAGCGTGCCACTGTCGGGGCAGTCCTCGGCGAGGAGACCGGGGTTGTCGAATGGGCCAGTCCCGCGGCGATGGCAACGACGACGAGGGCCGCGAGGAGGACGGCGACCGACCACGGCGCAGGCGTCCAGCGCCACCGCTGCGACTCAGCGTCGCCGCCGGGCGTACTCGCTCGCCGGTCCTCCCACCCCTGCCGAATGAATCGACCCAGCCGGGCCGCTCGCGATCGATGCGCACTCATGCGCCCGACAATAGGGACCCGCGCCCCCGGACCGATCAGCGCTCCGGTTCGTCCCGGCTGGCGGGGAAATTCTTGGGTGATGGGGACAGCGCTCGCCCGCCTCCCGCGGTGGGGCTAGCTCGCCGTCTCGCTGAAGACGAGTCCGGCCCGCAGCGTCCGAACGGCTCCGGGTGCCAGGCCGATGACGTCGGCGCATTCGTCACGATTGAACGCGTCGGTCATCATCAGGCACGGCTCGACGGCCACGGATTCGCCGGCGCGCTCGGGGACAACCTCGCCGGTGAAGACGTGAAACACACCGACCCCGCGCCCGAGCTGCTCGGGCGCGAACTCGACGAGGACTCGTGAGCCGTCGCCGTGGGTGACCTCGGCGCGCGCCCACCCGTCGCCGTCGCGATGCAGGTCGGTGAACGCGTGATCGAGTCCGGCAGGAGCCGCCAGGATGATATCGCCGCCGATGATCGAGGCCCTGGTCTCTGTGTCGCACACGCGCCCGTCCGCTCCAATCGCGTCGCGGGCAGAGACGAACGCCGCATCGGCGGGCAGGGGGACGTTGGCGGCGTCGTTGCGCACGATCGTCGCCGCGGGCACGCGGATGCTGCCGAGCTCCTTGGGGCCGAGATGACGCAGGTAGGGGTGCCATCCCAGCGTCACGGGTGCCTCCTCGTGGCCGGTATTGGCCACGCGCATCTCCATATCGAGGCGGTGGGCACCGACACCGACAAGCCGGTACTCAACGTGGACCTGGAGGCTCCACGGGTACTCCCCCGCCGCAATCTGGCTAGCCAGAACGACCCGGTCCTCCTCGGCAACGAGTTCGACAAAGTCGTTGCCGCACACGAGACCGTGGAGGGCTTCGCGCACACCGGCCTCGTCGGGCCCGAGATCGACGTCGCGGCCCCCGAAGCCGAATCGCGCATCGCGGATTCGGTTCGACCACGGGGCGAGCACGGCGTTGCGATATCCGTGCAGCTCCGCGTGCTCGGTCGAGTCGCGATATCCGTCAAGGAGTTCGCACTCGCCGTCGTCGCGCGCGACAACCCACGACAGCGCGACGGCACCGGATGCCGATATGACCGCGCGATCGTCTCCGGATCGCAGCTCCCATGTTTTCGCCGCCATGAGGACCTCCTCGTCCGCTTACTTCTCCTTCGGCACCACGACGTTCACCAGCTTAGGCGCCCGCACGATGGTCTTCAGCGGATCGCGACCGTCCAGCGCGCGCACAACCGGCGGGGCAGCCAGGGCCTGGGCCTGCAGCTCCTCGGCGTCGATCGAGGGCGAAACCTCGATGCGGTACTTGACCTTGCCGTTGATCTGGACGACACACGTGACGGTGTCGTCCTCCAACAGGGTCGGGTCGACGACCTCGGGGAACGGGGTGTGCACGAGCGTGCCCTCGTGTCCCAGGCGCGCCCACAGCTCCTCGGCGATGTGAGGGGCGATGGGGGCGACCATGAGGATGAGCGGCTCGATCGCCGCGCGCGGCACCTTCGGCAGCGACACGAGGTGATTGTTCAAGACAATCATCTTCGCGATGGCCGTGTTGATGCGCAGGTTGTTGTATTCCTCGGTGACGTCGGCAATCGTGCGGGCAACGAGCTTCGCCGTCTCGCGCGAGGGCGCGTCATCGACGACCGTGACCTCGCCCGTCGCCTCGTCGATGACGTTGCGCCACAGCCGCTGGCAGAAGCGATACGAGCCGACGACGGCGCGCGTCTCCCACGGCCGCGACATGTCGAGGGGACCCATCGACATCTCGTAGAGGCGGAACGTGTCGGCCCCGTAGGTCGCGCACATGTCGTCGGGGGTGACGATGTTCTTCAGCGACTTGCCCATCTTGCCGTACTGACGCTCGACGGGTTGGCCCTGCCACGTGAACCCGTCGGTCTCGTCGCCCTCGACCTCGTCGGCGGGAACGTACTGGCCGCGCGAATCGACGTAGGCGTAGGCCTCGATCATTCCCTGGTTAAACAGGTGGTGGAACGGTTCCTTCGCCGAGACGATACCGAGGTCGTAGAGGACCTTCTGCCAGAACCGGGCATAGAGCAGGTGGAGGACCGCGTGCTCGACGCCACCGACGTACAGGTCGGCGCCGCCGCCGGGCTTGCCCTCGCGCGGCCCCATCCAGTAGCGCTCGGTCTCGTCGGCGACCAGCCGGGCATCGTCGGCGGGATCGAGGTAGCGGATCTCGTAGTAGCACGAACCCGCCCAGTTCGGCATGGTGTTCGTGTCGCGATAATAGGTTTGCAGGCCCTCGCCCAGGTCGAGCTCGACCCTCACCCAGTCCTCGGCGCGCGTGAGCGGCGAGGCCGGCTGCGAGTGCGCATCATCGGGATCGAACGTGCGCGGCGTGAAATCGTCGAGCTCGGGCAGCTCAATGGGCAGCATCGACTCGGGCAGCGCGTGAACGCGCCCGTCTTCGCCGTGGACGACGGGGAACGGCTCGCCCCAGAAGCGCTGGCGCGAGAACAGCCAATCGCGCAGACGATAGGTCGTCGTCGCCTCGCCCAGCCCGCGCTGTTCGAGCCACGTTGTCATCGCGGCGATCGCGTCGGTCTTGCCCAGGCCGTTCAGCGAAATCTCGTCGTTCGCCGAGTTCTCGATGACGCCATCGCCGGTCCACGCGGTCTCGCCGTCCCACTCGTCACCGGGCGAGATCGTCGTGATGATGTCGAGGTCAAAGCGCTTGGCAAATGCCCAGTCGCGGTCGTCATGAGCGGGCACCGCCATGATCGCGCCGGTGCCGTATCCCATGAGGACGTAGTCGGCGACGAAAATCGGCGTCGGACGGCCGTTGACCGGATTCGTCGCGTAGATGCCGGTGAAGACGCCGGTCTTCTCGGTGCTGTCCTCGCTGCGTTCCTTCTCGGTCTTCGCTCGCGCCTGGGCGCGGTAGGCATCGACGGCCTCGGCCGGGGACGCGTATCCGCCGGTCCACGCCTCACGCGTTCCCTCCGGCCACGCCGCGGGCACACGCAGGTCGGTACCGGCCGCGTCGGGGGCACCCACCAGCGGGTGTTCGGGCGCAATGACCATGAACGTCGCGCCGAACAGGGTGTCGGGTCGGGTCGTGTAGACCTCAAGGTCGCTCGCCTCGCGACCATCGCCGGCGGGAACGCCGAAACGCACGGTCGCGCCGTGGGACTTGCCGATCCAGTTGCGTTGCATCGTGCGGACCTTGTCGGGCCAATCGACGAGGTCGAGGTCTTCGGCCAGGCGGTCGGCATAGGCCGTCATCCGCATCATCCACTGGCGCAGCTTGGTCTTGAACACGGGGTAGTTTCCGCGTTCGGAACGCCCCTCGTTGGTCACCTCTTCGTCAGCGAGGACCGTGCCCAGACCCGGGCACCAGTTGACGGGTGCCTCGCTGACGTAGGCCAGACGGTACCCGTCGAGGATGCGGGCGCGCTCGCGCTCGTCGAGATCGGCCCAGGCGCGGCCGTCGGGCGTGGGGCGCGTGCCCCGGGCGAACTCCTCGACGAGCTCACTGATGGGACGAGCCGTCCCGGTCGAACCGTCGGCGTGTGGAGCCTCGGGGTCGTACCACGAGTTGAAAATCTGTAGGAAGATCCACTGCGTCCACTTGACGTAGTCGGGATCGGTCGTCGCGAACGAGCGACGCAGGTCGTGAGAGAGACCCAGGCGAGCCAGCTGAGACTTGATGTTCGCGATGTTGTCGCGCGTCGTGATGGCCGGATGCTGGCCGGTTTGAACGGCGTACTGCTCGGCCGGCAGGCCAAACGCGTCGAACCCCATCGTGTACAGGACGTTCTTACCCTGCATGCGGTTGTAGCGGGCGACGACGTCGGTCGCGATGTAGCCGAGCGGGTGGCCGACGTGCAGTCCCTTGCCCGAGGGATAGGGGAACATGTCAAGGAGGAAGAACGGCGGGTGCTCGGCCAGGGGGCCGGCAAGGGTGCCGGTTGGATTGTCCGCATGGAAGGACCCCTCATCGCTCCATCGAGCCTGCCACGCCTGCTCGATGCGCCCGGCCAGTTCGGCCGTGTAGCGATGCGCCGTCTGGTCGATTGCGCCCTCGGTCATGCGACATTCCCCTCGTGTGTGATGCTCCTGTCGGCCAGCCTCACATTAGCGCACATACACCTCGGGGCAGGAACCGGTCCGCCCGGCCCTGCCCCGATCGTGCGTGTGGCTTACTTGCCCTGAGCGCGCAGCATCCACGCCTGCTTCTCGAGGTTGCGGCAGATGCCGATGAGGAGGTCGCCGGTCAACGGATCGGCCTCGTCAACGGCGTCAAGGGTGGCCTTGATCGTCTCGGAGACGCTCAGGAGGTCGGCCTCCATCTGCTGGTAGACCTTGTCGGTCGACAGGATGCCTTCGGCCACGGGCTGAAGCGTCGTCGTCTTCGCGACCGTCTCGGCGCGCCCGTCGGGGGCCGTGCCGATCGTGATGAGGCGCTCAGCGGCCTCGTCACCGTCGAGGCGGACCTGGTCAATGATCTCGTCGAGGTGGAGGTGGAGCGAACGGAAGTTATCGCCCTGAATGTTCCAGTGCATCTGCTTGCCGCGCAGGGACAGCTCGATGAGGTCGACGACCGCCTGCTGCAGAGCCTGTTCCACGGTGACCTTAGCCATGTCTATTCCTTTCTCACGCGTCTCGGTTTCCCGACTGATGCCCTCAACACTACTCCTTTTCTGGAATAAATCAAGTTTTCTGAGTGACTCCAGATTATTGAGGTCGCCCTCGCCCATCGGTTCTCACCCTTCGTTTACCCAGGCACACCTACGACGCCTCCCCGACGGGGCCGGCACCTTAGAGTGGAGCCATGGAGACGGTTTTTACCCAGATCATCAACGGCAGCATTCCTGGCACCTTCGTGTGGGCTGACGAGACCTGCGTGGCATTCGCGACCATCGAACCCGTGCAGCCAGGCCACCTCCTCCTCGTTCCGCGCGAGCCGGTGGAATCCTACTGGCAGGCTCCGCCCGAGACGGTCGCCCACATGGCCCGCGTTGCCCAGATCATTTCGCGCGCGCAGCTGGAGGCGTGCGGCGGTGCTCGCGTCGGCCAGATCGTCGCCGGCTTCGACGTCCCCCACCTGCACATCCACCTCATCCCGTTGCGCGACCAGTCGCAGCTGCGCCTCGACGGCGCTACGCCCGGCGATCCGGAGGACATCGCCGAGGCGTGCGAGCGGATCCGCGCCGCGCTGCGCGCCGCCGGCGAGACCGACCACGTCTGCGAGGCGGCACCCGGTGCCTAGGCGCGCACCCACACCGCCTGGGCGGCCTGCGGTGCCAGCTCGAGACTGTCCACACCCCCGTCGCCCACCTCGACGACGATGGTCCCGGCATACTCGCGCTCCTCGGCGATGCACACAGTGATGCCCGGGCGGACGCCGTGCTCCTCGAAGAACCTCAACAGCGCGGGCTCGTGATCGGAGATCCGCAATACGACGGACGAGCGCCCCTGCCCCAGCTTGGTCAGGTCGACATACGCCGGGTAATCAACCGCACCACCAGCCGAGGGAATGGGATCGCCGTGGGGATCGGTGGCCGGATGGCCGAGTTCGGCATCCATGCGCTCGATGAGGCGATCACTCACCGCATGCTCGAGCGCTTCAGCCTCCTCATGCACCTCGTCCCAGTCGTAGCCCAACCGCGCATGCAGGTAGGTTTCGACGACACGGTGGCGGCGAATCATGACGAGTGCGCGTTCCTGCCCAGCCGCGGTCAACTCGACACCACGGTAGGGGGTGTGCTCGACCAGGCCGGCGTCGGCGAGGCGCCGCACGGTCTCCGACGCCGTCGACGCCGTCACCCCCACGCGGGCAGCCAACCCCGTCACCGATATCGGCTTGCCGCCCCACTCCGTCGCCGAATAGATGTGCTTGACGTAGTCCTGGGTGACGGCCGAGTCCCACGCGCGCGCCGACGCGCTCACAGCACCAACGCCACCTTGTCGGCCAGACCGACGGCGACCGTCGCGATGATCGCCGCGTAGACGACGATGACGATGAGCCACCGCGCCTGCAACAGAATCCGCCGCATTCCCTCGGGCGAACCGGCTCGGCGGGTGCGCGCCAGATGCGACCACACGATGCAGGTCAGGGGGATCGTCACCACCCACACGACGAGGCAATACGGGCACAGCGAGCGGAAGGTGGTCACTGACAGGTAGAGGAACCACACGATCCACACGCACCCGGCCAGGCATCCAAGCCCGATGAGCCCCCACAGCAGCCGCGGAACGCGCCGCCCGCAGGCGAGCACGATGGCGATGCCGAGGAACAGGGCGAATCCGATCGTCCCCACCAGCGCGTTGGGCACCCCGAAGAGGTGCCCCTCCGGAGCCTGCAACGAGGACGAGCATCCGATCAGCGGATTGACGTCACACGCGAGGCTCGCGTCCGGGTGGGAGGCATAAAAGACGCCGGTGCGCAGCAGCAGCGCCGAGGCGATCGTCCCGATGAGGGACAAGGCGACGAGGCCGAGCGCACTAGCGCGGCGAATCCCGCCAGCTAGCTCCCGCTCGCTCGGTGCTAGGGGGTCAACGTGGGTCGTCATACGGCTCCTCCGCGCGCTGATGTGACAGATCGATCCTCACTTTAGCGGCCGTCGCGAGCACGCGCCCGCCACGGCCCCGCCTGTGACTTCCAGCGCACTAGGGCCGAGCGATTTGCCGCACCGCGGGCGATGCCACTACAGTGAGTGTGCGTTCGCAAGGCGCCACTAGCTCAACTGGCAGAGCAACTGACTCTTAATCAGTGGGTTCGGGGTTCGAGTCCCCGGTGGCGTACGACGATCTTCGATCGTTGCTTGTTTGCGCCACTAGCTCAACTGGCAGAGCAACTGACTCTTAATCAGTGGGTTCGGGGTTCGAGTCCCCGGTGGCGTACAGGTACCGCCCCTCCGTGTGAGGGGCGGTTTTTCTATCCATCTTCGCTGCGCGCACACATACGACGCGGGCGACCCCGGCCGGGGTCGCCCGCATGACGTTCCTATGTGGATTCTCAGTCCCCGACGCAGCGACGCGTGATGATGTCGTCGACGCTGAACTGGACTCGCCCACCAGCCGCGACTTCAGCGGACGTCATCGGCACGCCCTCGGGCGTGACCGGACGCGTGGGCCTAAACGGGATCCGGGCGGCGACCTCGCTGCGCTGCTGGCGCAGCAGTTCCTTCGTGTCGATGTCAGAGGACTGGATCATCGGGCGCATCGGGGTCATCACGCGTGGCAGAGGCATGGGAGTCAGCGGCTTCGAGAAGGGATCGGTGACTGACTCGCTCGCCTTCGCGCGCGGCACAGAAACAGCGACGGACTCGTCGTCGCTCGCGGCGTCGACGTGAGCAACCTTCGCCCGCGGCGCCGGCCCAGCCGTCGCGGCGACCTCGCGGTTGTCCTCGGCGTCGCGGCTCGGAGCGTCCTGGTTCATCGGCGTCAGCTGGATGACCTGACCCTCGCCAGCCGCTGATACCGCCTCAGCGTCATCGGCGCGGCGGCCCTTCAACGCTCCCCTGGCGGAGTCCAGAGCCGCGTGGCCAAGGTCGCGCGAGGCCCGCGAGTCACGCTGGGCACGCTCACCCGTGCGCGCCTCGTGACGCAGGCGCTCAATGCGCGCCTCCATGATGGCGTCGTTATCTCGGCCGACCTTTGTCGCTCGCGCGCCGAGCACGAGGGTGGCGACGAGCGCGGCGAGCGGGACTGCGACCCAGCCCCACGCGAGGACGCTCGTCGCGGCCAACACGGCCAGCACCGCGGCGGCGACCGTCAGCGCCACCGCCAGCGCGAGGCGCCGCTTCGCGGCTGCCGCTCGCCGAGTAATCGAGGCGGCGTAACGAGCGCGCTCGTCAGCCAACGCCGCCAGGCGTCCCTGCTGTGTTCCTTGACCCATCGTTCGTCCTTTTCGCCCCTGGTGGATCACCCCACCGCCCGTCGCGTGAACTCCTCGGTGCATCAGGCCGGATGTATCCAGCACGTGCTCGCGACCGGGAACCCGGCTCGCCGCCCGAACCTCGCTTTGCCGAAGTTTCTCGATGAGAAAACAGGGAAAAACCACGACAGCGCCCAACAGGCCACATGCAGCAACAACGAGGCCCAGAAAGTTCACGTCACCCAGGCTAAGCGACGCAAGAACACGTACGCGCGAGGAGAATCGGTGTGTTGTCTTTTACCACACTTACTCACCGCATGAGAAAGTCACAGAAGCCACATACGCCCCGCATTCCTCATGCTTATCGCCCACGCGTCAGTGCGTGCACAAAACCGCCCTCGGGAATATCTTCGGCCGTGAGGGCAAAAGAGACGTGGTCTGCCCAGTGCGACCCGATGTGAATGTAGCGTCGACGCACGCCCTCGTGGCGCATTCCCAGCTTGCGCGCCAGCCCCAACGAGGGGGCATTCGACGGACAGATATTGATTTCGACACGATGCAAACCGAGATCGACAAATGCGACGTCCAACGCCATCGATAAGGCGAGCGTCATGATGCCACGACGGGCAACAGACTCACTCACCCAATACCCAATCGCCCCCGAGTGGCACGCGCCGCGAACGATATCGAAAATTGTGATCTGGCCGATCTGTTCATCATCGACGCACACGGCAAGCGGCAGCAACAACTGCCGCCGCACGAGGCCGCGCGCATAGCGCGCGTATTCGCTCATGCTCGGCACCGTCGTGGGATAGCCGGGCGCGACGGTCGCATCCCACGGCGCCAGCCAGCGGCGGTTATCGAGACGCACCCGCTCGACGGTGGCGAAGTCCTCGCCGCGCATCTCACGAATGCTGACGGTGCTGATCGTGTCCGCGCCAGAGCGGATGAGGCCGCGCCCAACGACGTTCTCTTCACGCGCCTCGAGGGGAGGATGGGTGGTCTGCCACCACCAGTCGCCGATGCGCGTGCTCAATCGAGGACCATGCAGTAGAACTCGTCGCCGGCGTTGACGTGAGTGACGTCTTCGGGGACCACCGCGAGCGCGTTCGCGCGCGCGAGCGCGGACAGGAGGAGTCGATCGTGGTCGCCGGTGAGAACGGCGTCGTAGCCGGCGTCGGGGGTTCCCGTGACGCGGACGCGAACGAATTCGCGTCGCCCGGCCGGCGATTCCCATCCGCGGTCGACCTTCGCCATGATGGCGGGGCGGTAGTAGTCGGTCCAGCCCGCCATCTTGCGCAGGGCGGGTCGAACGAAGATCTCGTAGCCGATCTGAGCCGCGACGGGATCGCCGGGGAGGCAGAAGATGGGCACGCCCTCGACGGTGCCGATGCCGAATTGCTTGCCCGGGGTCATGGCGACGTTGTCGAAGCGAACGGTGCCCAGCGGCGAGAGGACCTCCTTGACGGTGTCCCCCGCCCCGTAGGACAGCCCACCGGTGGTGACGAGAACGTCGGCGCGCACGAGCTGATCGTGGAGGACGCGGCGCAGCGTGTCGTGTTCGTCGGGGACAGCCGCGACGCGGAACGTCTGGGCGCCGGCGTCGGCGACGGCGCAGGCGAGCGCGTGGCCGTTGGCGTCGAAGACGGTGCCGATCCCGCCGGCTTGGCCGGGTTCGACGAGTTCGTCGCCGATGGAGACGACGACGACGCGGGGCTTGGGGTGCACGCGCACGCGCAGGCGACCGACTCCGGCGAGGAGGGCGACCTGGCGCGCATCGATGCGCATGCCCGAGGTGAGAATTTCCGTGCCCTGGCTGACGTCTTGGCCGCGGCGCAGGATGTTCGAGCCGACGGGGACCTCGCCGTGAATGGAGACGCGGCGCATGTCCTGGTCGGTCGTTTCCAGGGCGACGACGGTGTCGGCTCCGGCCGGGATGGGTGCGCCCGAGGCGATCCGCATTGCGGCTCCGGGGATCAGGGAGGCCGGGGAGGTGTCGCCTGCGCGCAGCTCGCCGAGTACCTCGAGAGTGGCGGCCTCCGTGGGACGGGCGCCAACGATGTCGTGGGAGCGCACCGCGTAGCCGTCGCACGTCGCCTGGTCGACGACAGGGCGATCGAAGGGGGCGACGACATCTTCGGCCAGCACGCAGCCGACGGTGTCGGGCAGAAGCACGTCGAGGGGCGCGAGCGGCGCGACCTGTTCCAGACAGAGATTGAGATGTTCGGCAACCGTGCGCATATGGTCTCCTTCCGCAGCCTGGCACCCACGTCAACCGGCCTCAGGATACCCGACACATCGGCGCCAGCGAGCGCGTGGGACACTGGCCCCATGTCGTCGTCACCTTCCGATGTTGCGGCAGCGAAGGCCGCGCGTCGTCGCGCGGTGCGCGCGCGCAGGGCAGCGGCCGATCTGACGCCTGCTGAATATGCGCACTCCGACACCGCTGTTGCCTCCCACGTGTGCTCCCTCGCAGACCAGCTGGCGGCGAGAAGGATCGCGACCTACCTGTCGTACGGGACCGAGATGCCCACGGGCGCGCTCAACCGTGCCCTCGCCCCGCTACGGCCGTGGGTTCCGCGCCCGGGTTGCTCGGGCGCTATCGCCTGGTGTCGGCCTCCACTGCCCTGGTGGTCCGCTCCCGTGGGGTGCGATGAGCGCGCTGTGGCGCGTGTGGGCCCGGAGCTGCCGCGGGCAAGCGAGGCTGAGGTCGCCGCAATTGACCTGTGCATCCTGCCGGCGCTGGCCGTCGATCGACGCGGGGTCCGGCTCGGTCAGGGAGGCGGCTGGTACGACCGCGCGCTGATGGCCATGCCCCAGGCGTTCGTCGTCGCACTCGTGTGGGGCAATGACGTCGTCGATGCGCTCCCCTGTGAGGCCTTCGATCGTCGCGTCGACGCGTGGATCACGCCGGAAGGTTTGGCTGTCCCCACGCCGCGATAACCCCGTAGATGGTCGGCATGCTCGCACCGACACACCTCCCCCTCCGGCCGCGGCGGCGATCCTGACGGCATGGATGTGCGTTATCTGTTGTGGCGGGTCCGCTTCGTCATTGCCGGAGTGTGTATCGCCGCGGCGGTGAGCGCCCTTGTCCACGCCGCCGCTCCCCACTACATCACCGTTGAGGTTGCCCGCACGAGTCGCGATATTGGCGTCGGGGATGTCATCGAGGCGTCGATGATCGAAACAACGCGTGTGCCCCGCGCCGCCGTTCCCGATCGCGCCCTCACCGCACAGCGTGCACGTGGGCGCGTCGCGTTGGCGTCGCTGCCGAAGGGAACGGTGCTCAGCGCCGGACTCACCCGCGGCCCAGATGCCCTCGATGCCGACCCGCACGGCCGCGTCGCGCTCACGATTGGGCTCAACGAACTGTCGGTGCCGCTGGCACGCCCGGGCGCGCGCGTATCCCTCTACGCTCCACCCGATGACGAGCACGCGCAGGCCCGTCTCCTCGCCGCCGACGTACGAATTCTGGCTGTTCGTGAGGGGGAATCCTCGATGCTGCGCGACGCCGAGGCCCAGGCGGATATTGCCGTTGCCCCGGAGGTTGCTACGGTGGTCCTCGCTCATGCCAGCGCCTCACCTCTGCTCATTGCTAGCGCACCCGCGCTGCACGCGGAGGAATCGACGCTGGCGACCACGACACCTAAGGAGAACAATGGCTGAGAAGAAAACCGGCATCATCGGTGGATTCCGTGAATTCATCACCCGAGGCAACGCCGTCGACATGGCGGTCGGCATCGTCATCGGTGCGGCCTTCACAACCGTCATCAAAACCATCGTCGACAAATTCATTAACCCGCTCATCGCCGGTATCGTCGGCCAACCGAATTTCGATCACGTCCTGCAATTCCACGTCGGTGCAGCTACTGTCCAGCCGGGCGCGATCATCACGGCTGTTGTTAACTTCCTCCTCGTTGCGGCAGCCATCTACTTCCTCATCGTCGTGCCGATGAATAAGCTCAACGCGCTGAGCGTTCTCGCCGCCAAGCGCAAGGCTGACGAAGATGCCGCGGCCGAGGAAAAGACCGTCGACCCCCAGACCGCGCTGCTCCAAGACATCCGCGATCTGCTCGCCTCACGCAACGTATAAGGCCCGCGAGACCGCCACGCGCGAACGCTCAGTAGTGGGGCGGCACGTCGTCGAGGAGGCGTCGGTCGTTCGGACCCGACGCCGACGCTTCCTCGGGGCGTTCGCGCACGTCGGCGGGTTCTTCCCACGAGGGACATGTGCCCGCCGCTAACGCCGCCCGGTCGCGCTCGGAGATATAAACCGCGGCCCGGTGGCGGCGAAGAGGAGCCGGCGTATCCTCAGCCACGACGCACGACGTTTCTCAAGATCGCATCGATCTGGCTGCCACGCCGGGTCAGCCCCAGCTCTGCCGCCAGCTCGGCAACCTCCTCGCTCTCGTCACGCTCAACACCGTCGCCGCGAATCCACGCCAACAGGTCGTCGAGCTGGTCGTCCGAATAGGCCGCCAGCGGCAGCCCGCGGGCAATGTGCGGGCGACCCGGGCGCGGGGCATCTGCCACGGTTTGGTCGAGACCGAATTCGCTGTCGCTGATGTGCTCGGGCACCTCGGGAACGGGCGTGACCGGACGGGTACGACGCTCGACGATGTCGAGGACTTTCTCGAGGATGCGCTGGGCCTCGCCCTGGGGGTCCATGAACACCGCGGTCGAAAAGACCATATGGGTGACCCAGCCGTACTCACGCAGTCGGTCAGCCCAGTGGCGATCGCGTCGACGCATCGAGCGCTCGCTGACATAGGCGTCGTTGTCCGTCATGACGGCGACGAGCAGCTCGTCGGGCAGGTCGGGGTGACCGATGGCGAGTGGAATTCGCAAACCGCCCTCGGGGCCGACATTGGGAACGACGGTCAACCCCAGCGAATAGAGCCGTTCGGCGAGGTCAACGAGCAATCGGTCGGGCGCGGCATCTTCCTCGTCGAGGGTCTCGGCGATCTGTAGCAGCGAGGGATCCTTCGGGTGATGTTTCGCTCGCTCGAGGAGATCGTGGAGCAACCGTGTTCCTTCGGTGGGAACGCGGCGCAGTTCGACTTCGTCGGGGTCGAGCGCGGTCACGATCGTCAGCTCGCCGCGGGTGCTCAGCAGCGCGTCGACGAGATGGGCAGCCCCGTTCTCCCCGGCAAGATCTCCGAAATCGTGGACGACCCGCCCGTGCGGCGTCTTGCCATACCCTGTCGACACGATGATCCGGTCACGGGTAATCCCCGAGCATCGCCGCAGCGATGTGACGAGGAAGGGCTCGTCCCCGTCGGTGCGGAAGAAGCTGTCGATCGCCGGGGAGTCGGCGACGGCCGAGAGCACGGCTTCGCTCAACCGCTGTGCGTGACGATCGTTGCAGGCAATGACCGCTAAGGTGTCTTCAGGTCGTTCGAGCGCATGGGCAATGACGTGGTCGACGACCTTCGCCACTTCGGCTGCGGTCGACTCCACGGCATTGACGCCGGGAGCGGGCATGCCCCGCCCATCCACGAGGACGTAATCGATGCTGGCGGGCTGGGACGGCTGCGCGATCGGCACGATGTCCGAGCCGTAGCCATGTTCGGCGAGGAACGACGCGACGACGCCGTTGATGCGGGCCGAGGCAACCGGCAGCGACAGTCGCGGCAGCAATTCGGCGGCGAGCGCCGGCAATCCGTCGCCGCCGCGACGGGAATCCCCGACGACGACGACGACCTGACTGGCGCGCCCCAACGGGACCGCGAGCTCACCGAGTGGTGCGCCCTCCACCCCGTCGAAGACGACGAGATCGACGCGCGTGGCGGCTCCGGCCAGCTGCGAGGCGAGCGCTGGCGGGACGATCTGCAACGGCACGAGGGCGCGACCCAGCGAAGACGCCCCGATGGCGCGCAACAGCCCGGCCACAGAACCCGATTCGATGGCCTGGCGCAGCTGCTGGGCTTCGTCGGCACGTCGGGCAAGACGCTGAGCCGACTGCTCACGGAAGATACGCAGGCTCTGCGTCGCCAAAGATTCGACGTGGGCGCGGTCGAGTTCGCGCAGAGAGGTGACGAGCGATTCCAGTCGGGCACCGTCGAAACCCTCGAGCCGCGAATCCGAGTGGAGGATTTGCGACAGCGCCGATGCCCACCAGGCGAGGTCGAGCTCGGCGACGGCGTTTTCGCGAGGAACTCCGCGGGAACGCAGGTCCTCGATGAGACCGTCGAGGCCGAGGGCATGGATATCGTGGATCGTCTCAACGCGCTCGGGCAACACTTTAATGGCGTCATCGTCGGCCGCAAGCGCCCCCAGTTCCCGGCCGATGCGGGCAAAGTCCCACTCGACGAGGCCGTCGTAGGCGGGGCCGAGCAGTTTGTCGAGCGTGAGCAGGTCCTCGCGCAGGCGCCGAGCGTTCTCGCTCATCTCGTCGAGGCCCTCGGGCATGACCGGGTAGCCGCCGCCGGGCGAGTACTGCCGCCAGATCTGGCGCTGTTCTTGAATGCGGATGAGTTCGGCGTGGAGGTCGTCCACCGTGCGGCCCGGCCGCACGTAGTCACGCGCCTGCTTGATGAGCCGGCGCCGCTGGCCGGCCTTCATGTGGATCGAGTGGTCCTCGCGCCAGCGCTTCGTGGCCGTCGCGATGACCATGTCGGCGGCTGAGGCCTCGAAGATTTCGGGGACAAAGACGTCGAGCGACGCGCGAACTCCCTCGAGCATACGCAGCTGATCGTCCCACTCGGCGAGCGTGTTAGCCCTCGTCAGCCCGGTTTCGCGCGTGGCCTGCTCGATATCGGAGCGCACTTTCGGCAGCACACCGCTCGACGTTTCACGAACGCTGGTCAGCGCCGGCTCGACGTCGCTCGGCGAGGACAACACGACGCGATGCCACGCGTTCTTTGTGCCCGTCTCTCGAATCATGCCGAGCCGGTCGGCGGCCTGGATGAGTTCGCGCGCCCGCGCCGCGCCGTCCTCGGCAATGCGCGTGAGCGTCTCGACGTCAAAGCGCACGCGGGTGCGTGGCCCGGCCGGACCGGACGTGAGGTCGGTGAGGACCTGCAGGCAGTCGTACGCCGACACGCCCCACGGCGCCATGCGCACGTGGAGGCGATCGATATAGCCACCGAGGTCATCTCGCACGCCGGTGAGCTCGGCACGCATGGCCACGACGTCGCCGTCGGGGTCGTCGATTTCGCCACGCGAGAGGGCGTTGAGCGCGCGACGCGCGACGCGGCGCTGCCAATCCGGGGCGGTGAAGTCGGCGACCATCTCGGACAGCCCCCCCGCTCGGCCTCGGCGACGAGGGCCCGGGCGTGGCGGGAGGTACCGGCCACGTAGGTGACGGAACGGCCGGCGCGAATCTGATCGGCGAGCAACGCCAGCACCGTCGGTGCAGACGAGGTGCCCGCAGGCGTGGCGAGGAAGATGTGTCCTCCCGCCGCCACCGCGTCCAGCACGTCGTGTTGCAGCGGATCGAGGTCGCCGACGCCGTGTTCCACCCGCGGGTCGCGGTCGGTCGACTGTGCGGGGGCCAACTCGGTGCGGATCGCCTCGGCGGCCCCGTCGATGCCGGCCATCGCCGAGAGCAGCGGGGATTCGACGAGCTCGGGAGCCGCGTCATCGAGGGCCGAAATCGCGTCGTGGACGGGATGCTGATACTGCCCAATCGTCAACGAGTCGTAGAGATCGAAGGAGACGAGGCAGCGCTGCCCGACCTGACGCAGCTGTGCCAGCGCGCGCGTCGTCGTAAAACCGTGAGCACCCGTCGTCGCCGACAGCACGGCGTCGAGGTCCTCCCCGGCACCACGCTTCTTCAGGGCGTGCTCGAGTGGCGCCCACAGGGCAACGGTGGGTTCGCGGCGAATGAGGACGTCGCCGTCGTCCTCCCCCGCGAGCTTCACCGGGCACAGCAACGCCGGTCCGGAAACGCGCGTGGGCATGGGCTGAGTTCCTGGCGCCATCGTGCTCGCGGCACCGGTGCGCAGGTTATCGACGTGTGACCCCTCGGTCCACGAGGCCGTCCCGATCGCCAGGTAGACGGGACCGATGCCGTGGGCCTCGACCATGTGAGCTTGGGAGGCCAGAACCTCGCGGGCCCGCAGCTGGGCATGTGCCAGCGCGCCTTCTTCGCGCACGAGGACGGACAGGCGCGTGGGGCGCCCCGCGTACAGCTGGGCGACGCCGGTGGGGTGAGCAGCGGACAGCTCGATGTACGTCCGCGATGGCCCGTCGTCGGCAAGCCGCTCGAGGTCGGCCCGCCAGGTCTCCAGCAGTGCCGCGACCTGCTCGTGGGCCGGATCGCTCGGCCCATCCGCCGCCGGCGGTTGCGCGTGTGTCTGCTCCACCGAAGCCGACGTCGCATCCGTGTCCGACGACGACTCGGCCTCCGCGTCTGCGTCGCGGGACGGCTCGGGCACCGGAGTGCCGGCTACCGGTGTGGGAGGAACACTCTCGCCGTCGCTACCGGCCACCTCGGGCATCTCCTCGACCGAGGATGTCGACGCCGTCGAGCTTTCGGTGTCGTCTGCTGTCTCGCGCTGCCAGGGCAGGCGGATTCTCTTGAGAGTGCTCACGCTCCCACCCTAACCGCGCCACCTAGCCAGAGCGCGGAGGACCTGCGGTGCGCCGCACCAGAACGATCGAGCGCATCAGCATCGGTGTTACCATGATCCGGCCAGCCCCCGTAGCTCAGGGGATAGAGCACCGCTCTCCTAAAGCGGGTGTCGCACGTTCGAATCGTGTCGGGGGCACCTGGATCCCGTATATCGAGGAGACCGAAAGGACGCGCGCATGTCTGATATCCCAGCCGCAACCGAGGAATCAGTCGATCGCATGGCGTGGGAGCACGCCATCCTCGAAGAGGCTCGCGCGGCACACGCCGGGGACTTGCCGACGTATTCCCTCGACCAGGTCGCCCGCGAGTACGGCGTCGAGCTGTGAACTAGCGCCGCACGCGACTCAGGACCGACGAGCTGCGCGGGATCGGCTCGATGCGATTCTCCAGATGGCGCCGACAGCTCCCAGCGCCAACAGGGTCACGACCGGCAGACGCCACATCGCGTAGAAGTCGGCGACGTCGAGGGTACATTCAAGTTGAGGACATTCTTGATGCCCCGTCACGGCGTAGAAGCTACACGGGTGAGCTGGCGATTACGGACGGAGATGTGCTTCGGCACAGCCATGAGGCCTACTCCTAGCAATCGAACTAGCTTGGCTAGTCATTTGCTCGCTATGGGCGAGAGCGCACCATGCTGGGTGGGCACGTCATTATCTGGGTAGAAACTCTGGTCTGGCCAGCCACGAGGCAGCTAAACTGGACCGTGACACCCGACCCCGACGATCTTGCCCGGTACCGGCAAGTGGCGTCGTCACTGCGCGCATCGATTCCCATAGGGCTACCTAAGCCCGGAGACAAGCGCGCCCTCCCAGACCGGCTTTTCAAGTGCTTTAGCGTCGCCTACTTGACTATCCACCAATCCCACACACCATTTGAAGAACTTAGGAAGTCACTTTATGGACCCCCTACACGTAACTTTTGTAACACGGCAAATTGCCGGCGATAATGCAGACCTAGAGCTCGCGCGCCAGTATTGGGATCACACCCCACTGTTCGATGGAGGTACCAGATTCTGGTCTCGAACAGTCAAGACTATCGCCACAGAATGGGAACTACGTTCTCACCAACTTCTACAGCGAATAAATGCGACTACCGTCACTGTGATGACAAGCCCCAGGTGTCCCCTGTGCGGTGGCGCCAGCGCCGTCCGCTCGAGGCAGGCAACGATTGACCTCTTAAAAGGGCTTCATAACGGATGTGACGCATGCCGCGAGCGAGCACAAGAAAAGCGTCGACGCGAGCAGCTTGCGGCCCGCGCAGCAGCCCAGGCTGCACATGTCGCCATAGTGCAACGCGGCCTCGAATGGATCCGCCACCTCCGCGCTGAAAGCGAGGAAATGTGCAACTCTCCCCGCCTGAGCACAGCCGCGCAGGTCGCGCTGCTCACACTGGATACTGTCGCCTTCCACGACGGCGAACGTCCATGGGGTGATGTCTTTGCTGTAAGCTATGACGACGAAGTATCCAGCCGGCAACTCGCGGAGATTGCGATCGAACTGCTGGCGAACGGCGCGGCCACTCTTCGTAACCCGCACGCGGTCTTCACAGAGGCGGATGGCGAACTCCACTGGACCCCCGACCGGTGCTTGCTCTCCATAACGCCCGAAGGGCATGCTCTGAACGAAAGCTGGTCCAGCCGAGTCCAGTACCACATCACACGTGATGAGGCGGACGAACTTCTCGACATTGCACGCCATGTCATTCATCAGGAAGTGCGTTATCTTCTCGATTACGAAGTCAGCCGGTATGGACGGAAGGTTTCACTTACGCCATCGCAGGCTGCAACTCTGCGTCGTCGTGTCGAGGCTGAAGAGGACCTTCAACTCGGCTCTTTCCACGCTGGCATCTGGTATGCCGCCCGCAACATGATCGCACAAAAAGAACGAACCCCACGCATGGCGCACAGCTCGCTCTCAGGATATCTAATCAATCAAATGTCCAGCTCGTGGACATATCAGGCAGCCATCCCGGTAGCCGAGCGGAAACTCTACTCACGCTCCAAGATTCCGATACGGACCTATACCGACGTCCTGTTCGGCACGCTTCTGGACATCAACCCAGTTGAGGCATCTTTCGCAGCTGTCCGCGCCGCAATCATGCGACGGGTACCCTCCGAAGACGACTGATGATCAGGAGTTTACGCGAGCCGGCCCCCATAGGTACGATCCTGTCTCACAGAGACTATCCAACAAGATCATTCCCGAATCGGGATCTACCAGCGCCGCATGTCGCGCCAATCCCCCCCCCCTCACACACCGTGATGAGTATACTTATTGACCACCCTAACTGCGCCAGTCGGAGGGCACGTCTACATTCCGTCATTGGCGTGCGTCAGCTGTCCGCTCGTTCGATAATTCGAGCCCGATTACAAAACTCGCCGTTGACACCGCACGCGGATAACAACCAGCGCCGTTACCACTGCACCGTTGGCGAGTAGATCCGCGCGAACTACCGCAATCCCGACGAACCTTACGCGGGCCGGCCGCCCGACTCCCGCCTCAGACCGCACGAGCACATACGCGCACGCCCACTGACCCTGGCAAGGTGGTCAGCCCGGCAAGTCCGCACCTAGTCTCCAATGCAATCCGCCTAAGTGCGCGTTAGGCTCTCCGAGTGAGGAAACAGCAAATCGCGCCGGAACGAGACGCAGCTGACGCCACCGACAAGCGAGTGGCACAGATCACATCTGCGGCGCGCCGCGTCCAGAACACCCCTCCCCTCGGGTCAGCCACGGCAGTCACCACCCAGTGAAAGCAATATTGACCATGTGATCAGGGGCTCTGATGAGCTCCTTCAGTGGGTGTCGCACGTTCGAATCGTATCGAGGGGCCTGGATCTCACGTAGCAGAGACACGAAAGAACCCACGCAGCTCTTGCTATCCCAGCGGCAACCCACCTGAACATATAGGAAACCACCGCCAAGTTTGAGCGGCCCTACGTATCCACGAGGCCTTCGAAGTCGCATTACCTGCGCGAAACTATCGAAGCAGCAATCGACGTAGGAGAGTGCCACCCTCAGGGAAGCTCAAGCGACACACCAGAGCTACGGGCGCACCCTCTCGGTAAGTCGCGCACAAGCACTGCTGTCAAGCTATAAGCGGGTGAAAACGCCAATCACGGCTACACGCACCTCAAAGCAGACGAGCTGCCTTAGAGTTCGTGGACGCGATCCTCCAGATGGCAGTAACCGCGCCGAGCGCCAGCAGGATCACCACCGGCAGACGCCACATCGCGTAGAAGTCGGCAACGTCAAGGTCCAGCGGTAGCAACGCGATCGCTACGAAGGGCGAACCAGCTAGACAGATGACGAGGGTAGCGAGGGCCGCCGACCCGGTTCTGGTTGCCTTAGCCCCTACCGAGCCGAACTTCAGGAAAACCACGAGGTCAACCACGAGCGCAGCTACAACAAGAATTGCTGGGATTAGATCCACCATGGAGACCACCGACCTAATTGCAGTTAATGGAGCTAACGTCAGCCGCTTTCTTGTGCGGCTCAAGGTTCCAAGGAGTCTTGAGCATGCCGTACTTGAAATGACACAAGTATTGCTTCTTCATGCTCGCATCCACGCCCGTTGCCCGGTGTCGCGTCCACTGGCTCGCCAGATGAAACTTTTGGTACACCGCGTTCCAAGTTTGAACACTTCCGTAGTTCCCAATGCCACCACTCTTTGGCATCAGCGAGAGGGACACTACGCCACCGCGGTTAATCCACTTACCGTACTGAAAATAGGTTCCAAACGTGCCCGCCACAGCCGTCCGTTCGACACCATAGCTGGAGACCGCGACGCTTTGTTCACCGCCACCATCTTCGGCCTTCAAGTAAGCGTTAATTTCCGAAGTAGTGGGAACACGACCGTACTGGTCAAGATACATGTTGGTTTCTTCAAAAGATGGCGTGTGCCCCAAGATGCGCGAAAGGTTCTGCTGATCTTCTACCGTAAGACGCGAACTCGCACTTGCAGACGCGTCGGTAGGAACTATAAACACCAGCGAAGCGGCAACTGCGGACAAGCATCCCAACGCCTTGATTAACGAATTTCGAACTGCCATCGAAACCTCCTACAGCTCCGTAGGTGTATATCTGTCATCACAGGTTACCACACCATGCCACCGTTGTCAACCAGCGCCAGCATTAGCTGCAAAATGGCGCTAGGTTCCAACACCATCGGTCTCCCACCGAACAGCAGACGCCACCAGTCGAGGACGCAAAGCCTTCCAAGCCCTGGTACAGGAATTGGATCGTTTGGGTTGTCATAGCCATCGTGCTCCTCAGCATCTCTCGGTGCGGCTCCTAACGAGCGCGAGAAAGCAGCTTGCCAGCCAGTTCCGCGATTCCCACGCCCACATTCGAGGTAACGGAGCAGACGACCGAAGCCACGCCCAGCGAGCCTACGCTGTCGACGGAGTCACGCTCACCAAAGCTGTCACGGACGTCCGCATTGAAAATGACGTTGTCACAGTCGTGTTCGATCCCGCATCGGTCCACGCCGACCGGGAGACGTGGGACACCATGATCAACGTGTTCGACAACCTTGCTGAATGGACTGGAGCGCCGATCGCGTTCACAAATGACGAGTCAAAGGCTCTTCGGATGGCCGCCGAGACAGTCGACGCGGTTTATACGGATGGCTCATCTGGCGGCTCCCTCACTAAGGCAGAAATATACCGAATGGGGACCGGCAAAGATCTGCCAGCAGACGAACGATAGCGCAACCGCGAAACCGGCATCGACTATCCAGTGCACCTAAGCACACAGCGGTCCCTGGGAAGGCTCACCTCTCGCCTCCCCAGGGACCGCGTGCTAACGGGTTCGGCTAGAGGCCGGCGTCACCGCTATTCGATATAGGCCGCGTAGGCGGGGATCGTCAGGAAGGTCGGGAACTGCTCGGCGAGGCAGACCTCGGCGAACATCTCGGTGGCGTTCTCGATGATCCGCGCGGCCCGTTCGTCGCCGTCGACCTCGGCGAGGAACCGCTCGCGCTCTTCGGCAAGGATCGCCCGCACATAGTCCGAAGTGATCGCATTGCCCTCTTCGGTCGTGCACGAGTGGTGGAGCCACTGCCAAATCTGCGAGCGCGAGATTTCGGCCGTCGCCGCATCCTCCATGAGGCCGTTGATCGCCGCAGCGCCGTTGCCCCCAATCCACGAGGCGAGATAGCGGATGCCGACCGAGATGTTCGTGCGCACTCCCCCGTCGGTGATCGCTCCGGGTGTGCGCGGCATCGCCAGCAGGTCGTCCTCATTCACCTTGACGTCGTCGCGGGTACGCGCGATCTGGTAATCGGCGTCGCCGAGTTTGGCGTCGAAGACCTCGCGGACATATCCGACCATGCCGGGGTGGGCCACCCACGACCCGTCGAAACCGTCGTCGGCCTCGCGCCCCTTGTCCTCGCGAACTTTAGCCTCGGCGGCGGCGTTCGCCTCAGGATCCTTCGACGGAATGAAGGCGCTCATGCCGCCGATCGCGTGGGCACCGCGCTTGTGGCACGTGCGAACGAGCAACTCCGTGTAGGCCCTCATGAAGGGAACGGTCATCGTGATGTCACCGCGATCGGGCAGGACCCACTTGGGGCCGGAATCGCGGAACTTCTTGATCGCCGAGAAAATGTAGTCCCAGCGCCCCGCATTCAACCCCGCCGAATACTCGCGCAGCTCCCACAGGATCTCCTCCATCTCGAACGGCGCCATGATCGTCTCGATGAGGCAGGTCGCGCGGATGGTCCCGTGGTCGATTTCGACGTAGTCCTCGGCGAAGGTGAAGACGTCCGCCCACAGCTTCGCCTCCTCGCGATTCTCCATCTTGGGCAGATAGAAATACGGCCCCACCCCACGCTCGATCAGCTCGGCGGCGTTGTGGAAGAAATACAGCCCGAAGTCCGTCAGCGACGCCGACGTCGAGTGCCCACCGATCCGCAGGTGCTTTTCCGTCATGTGCCACCCGCGCGGGCGCACGATGATCGTCGGCCGCGGCCCCTCGCCCAACGTGTACTTCTTGCCCGTGGGCGCCGTATAGGAAATCGTTTCGCGAATCGCGTCGTAAAGATTGATCTGCCCGCCGATGACGTTTGCCCAGTGCGGGGTATTGGCGTCCTCGAGATCGGCGAGCCAGCAATCGGCACCCGAGTTGAGGGCGTTGATCGTCATCTTGCGTTCCGTTGGACCCGTGATCTCGACGTGGCGCTTGGCCAGGCCGGGCGCAATCGGGGCGACTCGCCAGCTGTCGTCGTCACGGATCGCCGCGCCATCCGGGCGGAAATGCGGCAGGTATCCACCGGCCAGGCGCTTACGACGGTCGTGGCGATAGGCCAAGCGCTCGGCGCGGCGGTGGTGGAAACGCTCATGCAGCGCCGCGAGGAAATCCAGCGCCTCAGGCGTGAGGATCTCACCTTCGCGCGCCATCGGGTTCGATCCGGGGTCTTCACCGGTGGGGCGCCGAATTTCGATGTCGGCCCCCGTGAGAGTTTTCCTGTTCATCTTCGTCACTCTTCCTTGAGTCATCACGGGCATCGCCACGGGCGACACCCCTACAGATTTCAGAATTGGGCTTCTTCGGTCGATCCCTTGATCGCGGTTGTCGACGAATCGGGGTTGACCGTCGTCGCGACCATGTCGAAGTATCCCGCGCCAACCTCGCGCTGGTGGCGCACCGCTGTATAGCCGCGCGACTCGGCCGCGAATTCCTTCTGTTGCAGCTCGACAAACGCGCTCATATCGCGGTCGCGATACCCCTCGGCCAACTCGAACATGCCGTAGTTGATCTGGTGGAATCCCGCGAGCGTGATGAACTGGAAGCGGTACCCCATCTCGCCCAGCTCGCGTTGGAAACGCGCGATCTGGTCGTCGTCGAGATTGGCTTTCCAGTTGAACGACGGCGAGCAGTTGTAGGCGAGCATCTTGTCGGGGAACTCCGCCTTGACCGCTTCGGCGACGCGACGCGCCATCTCCATGTCCGGCGTGTTCGTCTCGAACCACAACAGGTCGGCATAGGGGGCGAACGCCTTGAGGCGAGCGATGACGACCTCTTCTCCCTCACGGGTGTAGAAGTGGCCTTCGGGCGAGCGCTCTCCGGTGAGGAACTGCCGATCGATCTCGTCGATGTCTGAGGTGATGAGCGTCGCCGCCAACGAGTCGGTACGGGCGACGATGAGGGTGGGAACTCCCATGACGTCCGCGGCCAGGCGCGCAGCCGTCAGGTTGCGGATGTGCTGCGAGGTCGGGATGAGCACCTTCCCACCCAGGTGGCCGCACTTCTTCTCGCTCGAGAGCTGGTCCTCCCAGTGCACTCCCGAGGCACCCGAGCGGATCATCGCCTTCATCAGTTCAAACGCGTTGAGCGGACCGCCGAAGCCGGCTTCGGCGTCGGCGACGATTGGCAGGAAATAATCCGTGTCCTCCCGACCCTCGCTCCACTCGATCTCGTCGGCGCGGGCGAGCGCATTGTTTATGCGGCGCACCATCTTTGGCACGGAGTCGTAGGGGTAGAGGGACTGGTCTGGGTAGGTCGCATCGGCGGTGTTGCCGTCGGCGGCCACCTGCCATCCCGACAGATAGATCGCCTGCAGGCCGGCCTTGGCCATCTCCACCGCCTGATTGCCGGTGATGGCTCCCAGCGCGTTCGTGTACGACGTCGTCGTCAGGCGATCCCACAGCCGCGCGGCACCCTTGCGTGCCAGCGTGGCCTCTTCGATGATCGATCCCTGCAAGGCGACCACCTGCTCGGCCGTGTAGGGACGGGTGATTCCCGCCCACCGCGGATTTGTCGCCCAGTCGTTCTCGATGCCGGCGATTCGCTCAATCCTGCTCGTGCTCATGATGATGACCTCTTACTCACGTGTCATCCCGGCTCCGCGAGACCCTTCGGCTGCTGCGGCGACGGGATCAATATGGCTTCCGACACCCCAACTATCTCGAGGTCAAGAAACCCGATCTAGAGATTTTTTATGCAAAATCCGCCTATTCTTCACATATGGCACAGACAGCGCAGTCTTCACTCGGCGACGTTGACGAGGCCCTGCTCGGCAAGCGGATCCGCCACGCCCGCAAGGCGGCCCGGCGCACGCTGGGCAGTGTGGCGAACGCCGTCGGCTATTCCTCCTCCTACCTCTCGCAAATCGAAACGGGCAAACGCCCCGCGTCTGTCTATCCTCACCGCCATCGCGGCCGAACTCGGGGTATCGATGGACGTCCTGCTCGCCCAGGAACCGCCGAGCGAGCGCGCCGGCCTCGAACTCGAATTAGCGAAACTCCAAGACGCCCCAAGCGCCCGCAAAGCCCAGCTCCCCCGTGTGTCCCACCCGGAGCGCATCGGGACGGAAGAGCTGCGCGCGCTCGTCGGCCTCCACCACGCGCTCGCCGCGGCGACGACGATTCGCTCCTCGACCCCGGAAGAGGCCCGCGCGGCCAATCGGCAGCTACGCGCCGACATGCTCGCGCGCGGCAACTACTTCCCCACCATCGAGGCGCGGGCCGCTCAGCTGACCGAGGCAATCGGGCACAGTGGCGGCCCCCTGGACGCGTCGCTGCTGCGCAGCATCGTCAAGCGCTTCGACTACACGATCGTGCGTTCCGCCGACCTGCCCTACGCCGCGCGCAGCCTGCTCGACTATCGCAACCGCCGCCTCTACCTGCCCGCATCCTCGCGCGACGGGCGCGACGAGCGGATTCATGTCCTGCGCGCGCTGGCCGATCTCGCGCTCGACCACGACCGCCCGGCGACATTCGCGACCTTTCTGCGTCAACGCGTGGAATCGAACTACTTTGCCTGCGCGCTCCTCATGCCCGAGTCGCTCGCGCTGTCCTACCTGCGTTCAGCGAAGCTCGAGCGCCGCCTCGACCTCCACGAGTTCGCCCACCATTTCGCCGTTCCCTACGAGACAGCCGTGCACCGGTTCACGAATCTCGCGACGCACCACCTGTCGATCCCCGTGCACTTTTCGCGAGTCTCGCGCGACGGCGTCATCTACAAGGCCTATGCAAACGACGGCGTCGTCTTCCCCACGGACGTCACGGGTGCCATTGAAGGCCAGTTAGCGTGCCGAAAGTGGGCGGTGCGCCAGGCCTTCGCCCAGCCCGACCGCTTTGCCCCGCACGCCCAGTACACCGACACGTCGGCGGGAACGTTCTTCTGCACCGCGCAGGTGACGACCGCGAGCGCCGGCGAATTCAGCGTCGGTCTCGGTGTCCCGTTTACGGACTCGAAGTGGTTTCGGTTGCGCGCGACGCCGCATCGCCAGTCGTCGACGTGTCCGGATCGCAGTTGCTGCCGGCTATCGCCCCAGCACCTGGCCGACAGGTGGGAGGAACACGCCTTCGCGCAGGTGCGCGCGCACGCCCACCTGCTTGCGGCGGTTCCTCCGGGCGCATTTCCGGGGTTAGATCCCGTCGAGATATACGAATTCCTCGAGGGCCAGGCGGGGCTGAGCGATTAGTTGTATCCCTGGTAATCGTCGTGGACGGCGATAGCCGACAGCTCGACCGTGCCGTCGGGAAGATCCCAATAGAGCACACGACGCGCGGCGTGCGTTGACTGTTCCAGCCGCACTCGACGCGCTATCGCGCCGTCGTTGCGGGGCCGGGTTTTCGCCCCGCCCTGCCCACTCGACCGCTTATCGAGGATGCGCGCGTGGGCTCCCTCGCGCGATTTGCACGTCACGATCTCGGCGAGAACGCGCAGCAACTTGCGTCGAGGCACCTGCCGGCCCACCGTGTGCAAGGTATCGAAAAAGCCCTTCGAGAAGGTGTAGGGCCGAATCGGCCACTTCTCCTTATCCTCGAGGCTGAACCATATGCTCCACATGAGCTCGATTTCGAACCTCAGCTGCTCTTCGGGGCTCGAGAACTCCTGTCCGCCGATACGTGCTTCCCACTCGCCCCCGTCGCGGGAACGCGTGGGGCTAGCCGCCTGCGGTTTCGGCGCGGTGAGGGCGCGCAGCTGTTCGGGTGTATATCGGTGCGACAGGCGCTCGATCCGGGATTTGTCGGTGGCGCGGTCCTGCTCCGCATGTTCCAGCTGTTTCTCGAGGATTTCGACGCGAGCGCGAGAGCGCGCTGCCTCGTCTTTGGCCTGTTGTGTCTGCGTGCGTTGGCTGTGCAGTTGCCGTTTGAGGTCCTCGATGGCCAGGCGGTAGGCCTGTTCACGCTTGTCTTGTTGCTCGATGCGTTCGATGGTGGAGTACTCGGCGACATTGTCGTCGAAGGCCTGATCGATGGCGCGGCGCAGCCGCTCTAACTCGTCCTCGATGACGCTGATGACATCGTGGGGTTCGACGCGATCGGTGTCGGCATCGACGATTTCTCGCGCGTATTCCTCGGCGTTTTTGCGCTCCTGCGTCTGGTACTCGGCGTACAGCCAGGAAGGCCCATCCGGGATGTAGCTGACGACGTGGGAAAGTTCGTCCTCATCGGCCAACTCGGCACGCACGCCCTCACCATCGTCAAGGAGGGCAACGGGGATGATCTGGCCGACGCGGAAACTGTCGGTCACCCCGGAAATCGGCACAATCATTCCCGGGGCCACCTCGACGTCACCTGCCGGACCTGTCGCGTGAATACGCCCCAGCACGACGGTGTCAGCGCGCACCTGGCGCTGCAACTGTGCCGATGAGACCAAGTCGGGAATGGCCGTGACGAGACCGTCGGCGTCGTTGACCCGGACTCTCACCTCCGTTCCCTGCGCCAATACGTCGGTGACGACCAGGCCGGGGTCAACGCCGAGAGTCGCGAAATTCAGAGTGTAGAGCTGCCCCTCAACGCTGACGTAGGCCTGATAGGGGTCGTCCTCGTAAAGGCCTGCCGTGCCGGTCACTAGGCGCGGTTCGACGACCTGGCGGGTCTCCGAGCGCGAATATGTCGTCGCGGTGCTGTTGTCCTCACACCGGCGCACGGCGTGAGCGACATAGCGAGCGTGATCGATCGGAGCCTTGCGCACCTCGATTCGAGGCACCTGACGGTCCCACCACGTCCCGCCGTAGCCATAGACCCGCACGATTTCCGCAGCGACGCCGAGGTAGCCGTTGCCCGTGGCCGCCTTCAGCTCATCGATGAGGCCGGCCGAGACCGCCGTCGATGCCGCCAGGGCAATGAGCACGTCGGAAGATACCTCGTCGAGGAGAACGTCGAGATCGATGAACTCCAGGCCGTCGAAAGCAGCGATGAGGACGGCAACGTCATGGCGATCGGGAGCGAGCAGCTGACGGGCAAAGTCGCGCCCATCCTCACGATGAGCCAGGACGCGCACGCGTTCTCCCACGCTGCGACGCAGGCGCTCGGGGTAGGTGGCGGGCTGTCCGGGCGGGGACGAGAGCGGGGATGACGCACGGGAATCAGCAGGATCTGCCGCGGCCGTACCCTCGCCGTCGACGCTCGCCTGATGGCGCTCGAGACGTTCGATGGCGTCGAGGGACTTGCGCGCACTGTTCGAATTAAAGGCAAGTTTCTTCTTCGGCATAGCGAGGCTCCCGTGGTGTGCCGGCACCGGCGTCACCCCGCCAGCATGCGCGACCCGATCGTCAAGGTGGTGTGTCTTCTCAGACTATCGTCCATCACGTGCACGGCTCAGACGTCTCGGCCGTCACCCGCGCATGCGCGCCGGTGACGGCCGAGACTCACGGTGTCAGATTAGCGACCGGTATGGGCCGCCTCATCGACGGAGTCGGTGCTCTTGCCACCATCGGGAGCGACAAAAGCCCACGCCCACATGACAATCGCAACGACGAGCAGGGCCAAGCCGGCCCACAGGTTCGCGTGGATTCCTCCCGACTTAGCCAATTCCTCGGCCGAGGTCGTGAAGAACGAACACACGAGCAAGAAGATCCCGATGATTCCGAGAACCGAGCCGATGACGACTCGGATATCGCCGATAGATAGACGTTTCATGGTCGAGCTTCCTTTCGGCTCAGTGGAAAATCGAGTTGAGGACGATCACGCACACCGCCGAGGCGATAGCGATCGGGACGGGGCGACGCCACACGGGCAGCGTCGCGGTCTGCGGGTCGATGCGCTTGGCCTTCGGCGTCAGCGACCAGACGAAGCCCTCGAGCTCCGCGTCCGGCTTGGGCTGCGTCATGAGCGAGACCACGACGGTGACGATGAAGTCGACGACGAACGCCGAGATAGCCGCCAGGTACGCCTGCCCCTGGCCCGGGAACGACAGGAAGCCGAACCACACGGCGCAGTTCACGCCAAGCGCGGCGAGCGTGCCGAACAACAGGCCGGACCAGCCGCCGTGCGGGGTCGCCCGCTTCCACAGCATCCCGATGATGAAGGTGGCGAACAGCGGTGCGTTGAACATCGAGAACAGCTGCTGGAGCAGGTCCAAGATGTTGTTGTACTTCGCGGCGATGAGCGCGGTGAAGATGGCGACGATGCAGGCGACGACGGTCGCGTTACGGCCGACCTTCAGGTACTTCTCGTCGGACTCATCCGGCTTGATGTAGCGCTCGTAGATGTCGACGACGAACACCGTATTGAACGCCGACACGTTCGCGGCCATACCGGCCATGAACGAGGCAAGCAAACCGGTGATCGCCAGGCCCAGCAGGCCGTTGGGCAGCAGGTCGCGCATCATGAGCAGCATCGCGTCGTTGTAGGTGACGGTGTAGCCGTCGGGCGTCGGCCCGAATTGCGAGGCGAGTTCGCTCAGCGACGTCGCCGACAGCCCCATCTGGGTGCCCTTCATGTGCTGGATCTCGGGGATGAGGACGGCGGCGATCATGCCGGGAACAATGACGACGAAGGGAACGAACATCTTGAAGAACGTCCCGATGATCGGACTCTTCTGGGCGGCCGCAATGGAGTCGGACGCCATCGCGCGCTGAACCTCGACGAAGTTCGTCGTCCAGTACCCGAACGACAAGACGAAGCCGAGGCCAAAGACGAGGCCGACGACCGAGAGGACGGGCGAATCGAATCCCGAGATGAGCGTGCCCGGCCACGAGTGCAGCTGGTCGACGGCGCTCGGGTCGTATGCCGAATTGGCGGGAACGCCGGAGGCCATCTCGGTGATGCGATGGGTCAGGCCCTGCCAGCCGCCGACCTTGTACAGCCCGATCAGCGTCACGGGCAACAGCGCTGCGATGATGACGAAGAACTGCAACACCTCGTTGTAGATCGCCGCGGACAGGCCGCCCGAGGTGATGTAGACGAGGACGATGACGGCAGCGACGACGAGCGAAATCCACAGCGGGATTCCCAGCATGCCGTTGACGATCTTGCCCAGCAGATAGAGGTTGACGCCGCCGATGAGCAGCTGCGCCAGCGCGAACGACAGGGCGTTGATGAGGTGGGCCGCTGTGCCGTAGCGCTTGTACATGAACTCGGGAACCGAGCGGACCTTCGAGCCGTAGTAGAACGGCATCATGACGATGCCGAGGAAAATCATGGCCGGGATCGCGCCGATCCAGAAGTAGTGGAACGTCGCCATGCCGTATTGGGCGCCATTGGCCGACATACCCATGATTTCGACGGCCCCGAGGTTCGCCGATACGAACGCAATGCCGGTCACCCACGCGGGCAGCGACCGACCCGAGGTCAGGAATTCTTCACTCGTCGCCGCCTTGCGTTTCATGATGAAGCCGACGGCCAAGACGAAGCCGAAGTAGATGACGATGGGGAAATAGTCAAACCACTTCGGATCAATCAATGTCGTGGTCGCGGGTACGACACCCGCGTCGTAGAGTCCCATCAGTAATGCCTTCCTTGACATGAACGGGATAGGCGCGGCCCCATTGACCGCGCACTGCCCTCACCACCCTAGGTGGTATAGACATCTTCGGCAAGGACACGCACGAAACGTCCACGGGTTGATCGTTCACGCAGGTCAGAGCTTCTCCATCGGGACATACCGCAACAGCAATCGCTTCACCGGGCCGTCACCAAAATCGACCTTCGCACATGTGAGTGCCGCGCCCAACTAGTTGCGCTCGGCGCCATCACGGATGAGGTAGAGAAATCCCGCTCCCGCCCACGCGGCCAAGGCTGTGGCCGCAGCCGGCCAGCTCTCCCAAGAGGCGAGGGGAAGCGCCCAGGCATAGCCGGCCCCGCTGTCAGGATCAGTACCAAAGATCCACAGGCCCATCCCCGCGACCAGGGGAGGCATCCACGATATGCGCGCGGGCGTGATGACCGCGCTGGTCACGGCCATTGCCATTCCCCAGGCCAGCTGACGCAGGTCGTAGAGCGTCTCCGCCATACCGGTCTGCCATGCGAGATTCACCAGCACCAGTGCGGTCACGCCAACACAACTGGCGACGAGATACCACTCCAGCCGCAGCCGGCGCAGGGTCGCGCCCGGTAGCCCCGCCTCGAGGTCGCGGTGTGGACAGGTGAAGGCCTGCACCCCCAAGGCTGGCACAACAAGGGGCACGACAGCGATGAGGAGATAGGCTCGATCATAGAAAGCGGGCACGGCGACAACCGGATAGAGGATCGCGACGCTCGCGCAACACACGAGCGCAAGCCCCATGGCCAGAACGTGGAGGGGCTGCCGAGAGGCACAAAACCTTCGGAAGCGGCCCCAGCGCGTCACGGCGCCTCCCCCGCGAGTCGGGGACGGACTCGCGCGAGGATATCGCTGGCCTCAGCCTCGCTGTAGGCAGGCTCGTCGAAGACTGTTGTTTGCGCGGCGCGTAGGTAAGCGCTCATACGCGAGGTGTCGCACGCCGGTGAGCTGCCGGCCTCGTCGCACACGGCCGAGGCGACGGCATCGGCGCACACCTCGGCAAGGACATCCCCCTTTTGGGCTCCGGGCGATTCGAGAGCGATCACGCCCTCCCCCGGTATCGGCCCATAGGTGAGGGTCAACGTGGGGTCGAGGGCGTGCAGCCTCGCATCAACAGGTGCGAGCTCACGCCCGAGCCCCGTGAGCGACGGGCGCAATTCACCCGCGACGCACAGGGAATTTCCGCTGTTGGGAAGACTCTGACAGGCCCACGATGAGCGAGGCGAGGCCTGGAGCGGATCGAGGTCAGCCACGTGCGGCAACCAGGCGACCCATCCGGCGGCGAGGGCCAGGGCGCACCCGGCCGCCACTCGCGAGCGTGCGCTCACCCACCACAGACCGGACGCGGCGGCTGCGATGAGGAGCAGGTGGGCGCCCGTGGCGGCAAGCGTGGTCGACGCTGATGGAACCCACCCGAGATGGAAGGCAGGCGAGATGCTCAGTTGTTTGAGGACCCCCTCGCGAACCGTGTAGCTGGAAAAGATAACCCCGTAGACGATGAGGGCGATGATGGGCGGGGCCACCCACGAGCGCGTCAACGCGCCGACGAGCGCGCCACAGGCGATGGCTGCGAGGGAGCCTGCTGCGGCGGGCACGAGAGTGAGGAATGTGCGTACCGGCGGGTAATACTCCTGGGGAAGAGCGATGGCCGCGGCGATGGCAACGCAGATTCCCCCACCGGCAAGCGCGCCCCACCACACGGGAGCCAGTGCCCGCAAACAGGCGCGGACACGCCCGGCCAGAGGCAGACTGAGGAGCAGGCTGTCGCGCGAGCGCGGCCCCAACTCGTAGACCATGACTGCGGCGCCGACACCAACGAGGAGGGGCCATACGAGTGTCGTGGCCACGAGGGCGAGATCGTAAAGCCCAGTGAATGAGTAGCCGAGCAGATGCCGGTCGGTATAGAGATTGACGACAAAGGCACCCACCCAAGTCAACAGTCCAATGAGCACGCGCGGCCACGTCATCGTCGGGCTCCCCCTGCCTGCAGGACCTCGACGAGTCCCGACTCAAGAACACTAAGACCGTGCTGGGGCGAGCGCTGACCACGCGCCGAAAGTTCGTCAAGGTCCCCCGCCCACGCGAGCGCACCGGAATCGAGCGCAACGATGTGCGAGGCTGCATGCTCAAGGTCACCAACCTCATGGGTAGCCCAGATGACGATGGTGTCAGCACTCAGCGATCGCACCATCGTGCGCAGGCCAATGCGCTGAAGCGGGTCAAGGCCCGCGGTCGGCTCGTCAAGCACGAGGACGCGGGGCCGATGCGCGATCGCCAACGCGAGGAAGGCTCGCCGCGTCTGACCTCCCGATAGGGCCTGAAGGGGCCGACCAGCAAAACCTTCGCCGTCTGTAGCCGCGAGCGCCCGCTCACACAGCCGACTCACGCGCGACCTGGGGATGCCCCGACACGAGAGGAAAAACTCGATCATGTCACGCACGCGAGCCTGAGGATGCCAATGCGGGTTCTGCGGTAGGTACCCCAGCGAGGCCCGCAGAACGGAGCGATCCCGCTCACCGCGAATATCCCGTCCACACCAGCTCATCCTGCCCGCCTGCGGCGCTGCGATACCCGCGAGGATACGCAGCCACGTCGTTTTGCCGGCGCCGTTGACGCCAACGACCCCCGTAATACCCGCAGCGAAGGAGCACGTCACATCGTGGAGGACCCGCGTACGCCCATACCCGGCGCACAGCTCCACACAGGAAAGCGCTTCGTCGTCCATCGCTAGTGATACGCGCGGCCCTGCGCGTCGGTGCCGTATCCGAATCGCCTCATCGCGCCCCTCCTCAATGGACACCCCATGCAACACAGTGTCACACATCACAAGCGCGAACGACCCGATAACGGACCGCGCGGCGCGCGTCACAACCGCTTTCGTCGTGTATCGGCAGACTAGAGCTTCTCCATCGGGGCGTATCGCAGCAGCAGGCGCTTAACCGACCCATCACCAAAATCGACCTTCGCCCACGTCGAGGCCCCGCTGCCTCCCGTCTCAACGACGCGTCCCAACCCAAAGGTGTCATGGTTGACGCGGTCGCCGCGCGAAACCTGGACCAAAGTCTTCGGCTGCGTCGGCGGGGTCGAGCTGCCCGCGCGGTTGCGGTCGATCCGGCGCTGACCACGGGAGCGGACGCGCCCACCACCCCACGCCCCCGAGCCGTAGGAGGGCGAGGCCGCCCGGATGCGCTCGGTCGGCGTGAGGCTATCGCGCACGTCGGTGACATCGGGCGGCAGGGCGTCGAGGAACCGCGAGGCCGGCAGCTCCATCGGGGTTCCCCACTGGGTACGCGTGCCCGCTCGCGTGAGGTAAAGCAGCTCGCGCGCGCGCGTGATGGCGACGTAGGCAAGGCGGCGTTCCTCGTCCAGCTCGCTCGCGCTGCCGAGCGAGCGCGAGTGCGGGAACGTCCCATCTTCCATTCCCGTGACGAAGACGACGGGGAATTCCAATCCCTTCGCCGTGTGAATGGTCATGAGGGTGATCTGACCGCCATCGTCAACGTCGGCCAGCTGATCGGCGTCGGCAACGAGCGAGATCCGCTCGAGGAAATCGGCGAGGCGTCCATCCGGCTCGGCGATGGCGAAGTCCTCGGCAACCGCGTGGAGTTCCGCGAGGTTCTCGGCGCGCACGCCGTCTTGGGGATCGTCCGAGGCCTGCAACAAACCGAGATACCCGGTCGCATCCATGAGGGAGTCGAGGATTTCTGCGGGCGGGCGCCCGGCGGCGTCAGCGGCACGGGCGTCGATGAGTATCTGCCAAAACGCATGCAGGTTCGCACGTGCGGCTTTGCCCAACCCGACGACGTCGGGACTGGGTTGCGCCGTGTCGAACCCGGCGAGCTCCCCCGGCGTCGACGCGGGGTCCTGGCCAAGTTCGCGCGCGACCGCTGCCCACACGTGAGCGATCGCCACCCCAAAGCTCACGCCGTAGGTATCGGCGTGAGCGAGCAGAGATCCGAGGGCTCGCGGGCCGATCCCGCGACGCGGCTCGTTGACGATCCGGCGCATGTTCACGGTGTCGTCGGGATTCGACGCCGCGCGCAGGTAGGCGATGGCGTCTTTAATTTCCTTGCGCTCGTAGAACTTCGTCCCGCCAATGAGGCGGTAGGGCATTCCCGCGCCCATGAGCATTTCCTCGAGCAGGCGCGACTGGGCGTTTGTGCGGAAGAAGATCGCGAAATCCGACCACGCTCGCCCCTGCTTGTGCAGGGTCTCGATCTCACGCCCGACAAATTGGGCCTCGGCTCGATCGGAGGGACAGGCGTTGACGACGATCTTGTCGCCGCTGCCCTGATCGGTCCACAGGTTCTTAGATCGCTGCCCCTGGCCGCTGCCGATGACGGCGTTGGCAGCCGACAAGATGTTCTGAGTTGAGCGGTAATTCTGATCGAGAATGACCTCGCGCGCACCGGGAAAATCGTCGCCAAATTGTTCGATATTGCGAATCGTCGCGCCACGGAAGGCATAAATCGATTGATCCGAGTCGCCGACGACGGTCAGTTGCCCGGGATCCACCCCGTCACGCCCGTTGCCGACCAGCTGCGTGACGAGGACATATTGGGCGTGATTAGTGTCTTGATATTCGTCGACGAGAATGTGGCGGAAGCGCCGGTGGAAGTGTTCGGCAACGGCAGCATTGTCGCGCAACAGCATCACCGTCGTCATGATGAGGTCGTCGAAATCCACAGCGTGAGCATCAGCCAGCCGGCGCTGATAGAGCGGATAGACCTCGGCCACGGCTTTAGCCACGGGGTCGCGATGGAACCGCTCGGCGTACTCAGCCGGACCGACGAGTTCGTTCTTGAGATCAGAGACGCGGTTACACAGGACTCTCTCGCTGGTCCGCTTCGTGTCGATCCCCACCTCGTCGGCGACCATCTTCATCAGCCGCGCCGAATCCGCGGCATCGTAGATAGAAAACGTCGACCGCAACCCGGCGGCCTCATGATGCTCTCGCAGAATCCGCACGCATAGCGAATGGAAAGTCGACACCTGCATAAAACGCGCTTCGGGTCCGACGAGAGCGTGAACACGCTCGCGCATCTCGGCCGCCGCCTTATTCGTGAAGGTGATCGCGAGGATCTCGCTGGCTCTCGCGTCCCCCGTTGCCAGCAGGTGCGCGATGCGGCGCGTGAGCACCCGGGTTTTCCCTGACCCCGCACCCGCGGTCACAAGCAGCGGGGTGCCACGGTGTTCGACGGCCTCGCGCTGGCGCTCGTTGAGGCCCGCGACGACGCTCTCGACGTCAGCGCCCCCGACCGTTGCCTGCTCCTGCCACGCACCACCGAGCGGGGCTTCGTGAGGCAGGGCGGAACGCCGTGTCGTCGTCGCAGCAATCAACGCATCGAAGGGTGAGGTAGTCATCGCTCCCACCCTAGTCTCCGCGATACCGCTCCTCCCTGCCCGCTCACGCGCTACGCGCGCGACGTCGACAAATTAGTGGCCCCAACTCCTTGCAGTTAATCGCTTAACGCCTTAACGTCAGCATCACACCGTTTCCCGGACCAATGGAGTCTCCGATGGCTGTGACACTCGCCGATGTTGCGCGCGAGGTGGGCGTGTCCACCGCGGCAGCTTCGATGGTGCTGTCCGGGCGCTACCGTGGTCGTGTTTCCGAACCTCGCGCCGACGCCATCCGCCAGGCCGCCGACCGCCTCAATTACGTCCGCAACGAACTGGCACTGGGCCTGCGCACCGCACAGTCGGACACCATCGGTTTCATCACCCAGCAGGTGGCCTCGACCCCGTACGCGACGACGCTCATCGCCGCGGCCACCGAGACGGCCCGGGCCTACGGTCACCTCCTCATCGTCATCGAGACCGACGGCGACCCCGACGCCGCCGACGCCGCAATTCGCGACCTGTCCTCACACCAGGTTCGCGGGGTCGCCTACGCGTCGATGTACCACCGGCGAGTGCGGGTGCCGCGCCATGCCGGAGACGGACTCATCATCCTTGACGGCTACACCGAAGATCCGCATATTTGCGCCCTCGTTCCCGACGAGGTCCAAGGTGCTCACGATGCGGTGGCCCACCTCGTCACGCTCGGACATCGCCGCGTCGCCTTCCTCAACGACTGCGATTCGGTTGACGCTGCTCCCCTGCGCCGCCGAGGCGTCGAGATGGCCCTGGCCGAGGCCGGACTCGCCCTCCTGCCCAGTTGCACCAGGACCGTCAATACCCGCGCGTACGCCGAGATGAAACAGGCAACGCGCGACATCCTCACCCAACCCGACCGCCCGACGGCGTTCTTTTGCTACAACGACTCCACGGCGATCGTCGTCGCCCAGGTTGCCGCCGAGCTGGGGCTGAAGATTCCCGACGATCTCTCGCTCGTAGGGTTCGACAACTTTACGACGCTCATCGAATTCAGCGTGCCGTCGTTGACGACCGTTCAACTCCCCCACGCCGACATGGCGCGGTGGACAATCACGTCCCTGGTCACGGGCACTCCCCCAGCTGATGGACCCGCCCCCGATCCAGGGACCGCCCGCTATCGATTTCCCTGTCCGCTGATTGTGCGCGGAACAACGGCACCCCCACCGGCGTGACGGTGCCCTCCGCGCGCTCATCTCAAGAAAGGAACACTGATGTCCCCTGTTATCCCACGCCGCACGCGGGTGCTTGCCGCAGCCGCCGCTGCCGCGATGGTGGCCCTCGCGGGCTGCTCATCTCAGCAGGGCATGAGCGGCGGCGACCCTCACACGCTCGAGCTATGGACGCACGTCGGCGGTAACGAACCCGAGTTGTCGGTCATTCGTGCCGCCGCCGAGGAGTACATGGCGAACAGCGATGTCACCATCAACATCACCGAGTTCCCTCAGCGCTCCTACAACGAGGCGATCGTCGGGGCGGCCTCGTCGGGCGACCTGCCGTGCCTGTTCGACCTTGACGGCCCCATCATGCCGAACTGGGCGTGGTCGGGGTACCTGGCTCCGCTGGACTTGCCGGCCGACACCACGGACACGCTGCTGGAATCGGCTCGCGGCGAATGGAACGGCACCTTGTACTCCGTGGGTGCCTTCGATACGTCGTTGACGATCCTCGCCCGCAAGTCGGCTCTCGTCGATAACGGCATCCGGATTCCCGACGTCGACCACCCGTGGACGAAGGCAGAATTCGACGCCGCGCTGGAAAAGCTGTCGAAGGATCCCCACTACGATCGCGCGATCGACATGTCCGTGTGGGATAGCGGCGAGTGGTGGTCCTACGCCTATTCCCCCATGTTGCAGTCCTTCGGCGGTGACCTCATCAACCGCGACACCTATCTGTCGGCCGACGGCGCCCTCAACGGCCCCGAGGCCATCGCGTTCGGCAAGTGGTTCCAAGATCTGTTCGCCAAGGGCTATGCCTCGAAGACCCCCTCGCAAGACGGAATCGACTTCACCAAGGGCAAGGCCGCCCTCATGTACACCGGCGGGTGGAAGGTCGACCAGGCCCAGGAAGCCCTGGGCACCGACGAGGTCCTCATCCTTCCGCCCGTCGATTTCGGCCACGGCCCCAAGGTCGGCGGTGGTTCGTGGCAGTGGGGTGTCTCGGCGACGTGCGCGAACAAGCCCGCTGCCAACGGCTTTATCGCGACGCTGCTGCAAGACAAGTACCTCGTCAAGGTCTCGGATAACTCGGGTAACTTCCCCGCGCGAGAGCGTGCGAACAAGTACACGAAGAACTTCGCCCCAGGCGCCCCGATGGAACCGCTGTTCCCCATTGCCGAGAAGTACTCGATGATTCGCCCGCCCACGCCCGGATACGCGGTGATCTCGTCGGTGTTCGATAAGGCGATGCACGACATCATGGCGGGTGCCGATGTCAAGAGCAGCCTGGACCAGGCGGTCGTCGATATCGACGCCAATATCAAGGCCAATGACGGCTACGGAATGAAGAAGAAGTAGGTGAGACCTGTGGCTACCACAACTGTTCGTTCGCGTGCGAACACGCGTCGGGAACTCAGCGCGTGGGCTATGTCGGCCCCGGCTCTGTTGCTGATGACGCTGTTCCTCATCATTCCCATCCTGTTGACGTTTGCGCTCTCCTTTACGAACGCGCGTCTCGTTTCTCCCAACCCCACCGAGTTTGCCGGGCTGACGAACTTCATTCGCGCCTTCACGGCCGATCCGACGTTCGTGCGCTCGCTCATCAATACGGCGTTGTTCGCGATCGTCGTCGTCCCCGTCCAATCGGGTATCGCGTTGGCGCTGGCGATTCTCGTCAACCAGAAGGTCAAGGGCGTGACGGCGTTCCGCACGATGATCTTCATGCCAGTCGTCACCTCGATGGTCGTCGTGTCGATTCTGTGGAGCTTCTTCTACCAGGAAGACGGCCTGTTCAATTCCGTCTTCAACACCCTCACCGGCGGAGCGTGGACGGCGATCCCGTGGTTGCAGACTCCGGGAACAGCCATGCCGGCCATCATCGTGTTGTCGATCTGGCAGGCCGTGGGCTTGCACATGATCATCTGGCTGTCGGGCCTGCAAATGATCGATCCGTCCCTGTATGAGGCGGCTGACCTCGACGGGGTCAGTGCGTGGCAGAAGTTCCGCTATGTCACATGGCCGGGGCTGCGGTCGACGATGGTGTTCATCCTCGTGACGATCACGATCGCCGCGCTGGGCCTGTTCATCCAGATCGACGTCATGACGCAGGGTGGTCCGAAGGACACGACGTCGACAATCGTCTACCACGCCGTGCGCAAGGGCTTCCGTGAACAAGATGTCGGTTACGGTGCCGCGATTTCGCTGATCTTCTTTGCGCTGGTGCTCGTGATTACCGCGATTCAGCGCTACCTGACTCGAGATAAGGACTGACCGATGGCTACGACGATTCCTCCTACCTCTCCCGTTGTCACCGACCAGGCTCGTCCGCGCAAGCGCCGCCAGGTTGGCAAGGTGGCCGCGAAGCGGCGCTACCTCGTGACCGTGTACGCCGGACTTATTCTGGCGGCAATCATCGCGGTGGCTCCGCTGTTGTTCATGGTCGTGTCCTCGTTTAAGGCCTCGGACCAGCAGATCCTCGGCGACCTGGGCTCTATCAAGGCGTTCTTGCCGGTGGGCGACTTGACGCTGTCGAATTACACCGGCGCGTCCCAGCGCGTGCCGGCGCTGCAGTTCATGGCAAACTCGGTGATCATCACGGTCGCCACGGTCGTGCTCGGCCTCATCGTCAATTCCATGATCGGCTTCGCGATCGCGCGGATGCGTTTCCGCGGCGCGGGCTTCGTGTTGTCGATCGTGCTTGCGACCCTCATGGTGCCGTTCGAGACGATCGCCGTGCCGATGGTCTATTGGGTCTCGAAGCTGCCCGCGATCACGTGGGCACACGACGGCTTCTTGCTCAAGCAGGGCATGTTGAACACCTACCAGGTCCAGATTCTGCCCTTCGTGGCGAATGCGTTGGCGATCTTCCTCTTCGTGCAGCACTTCAAGACGATTCCCAAGGAGTTTGACGAAGCTGCCCGCGTCGATGGCGCGAATTGGTGGACGATTTATCGGCGCATCATCGCTCCCATGTCGGGGCCGACATTCGCGACGGTCGCCATCATCACGATGCTGCCGGCGTGGAACTCGTATCTGTGGCCACTCATGGCGGTCCAGAAGCCGTCGATGCGTCCGGTGAGCGTCGGTATGCAGTACTTCTTCCAGCTCAATCCCGACTGGGGACAGATCATGGCCTACGCGACGATTATCACCGTTCCGGTCCTCATCATCTTCGTCATCTTCCAGCGCTCGTTCGTCTCGTCGCTGGCGTCGTCGGGGGTTAAGGGGTAAGGCGATGGCTCTGCGACTTCGCGATCACTGGATTTGGGATCACTGGATCCTCACGGGTGATGACCACCTGGATCTGTTCTTTCTTCGCGCATCGCGAGCCCTGCATGATCCGTTTCGCCGGCACTTCCGTGCTTCTATCGGGCACGCGGTCTCGCACGACGACGGGGCGACGTGGCAGTTATTGCCCGACGCGCTCGTTCACGCCGATGCCCCGGCCTTCGATGACCGGGCCTGCTGGACGGGATCGGCAATCCGTCACCCGGATGGGTTTATCCGGCTGTTTTACACGGGGATATCCCACGGCGACGGGGGCCGGCTCGTCCAGCGCATCGGCTGGGCGGACTCGCGTGACGGCGTGACCTTCACGCGCATGTCGCGGCCTCCTCTCGAGGCAGATCCGCGCTGGTACGCCGTTCCCGGCGACGCCGACGTCAATTGGCGCGACCCGTTCGTGTTCCGCCACGAGGGCCGCTGGCACATGGTGATTACGGCGTCGGCTGCCGGGGCCCCTCCCGGTTACGGCGGGGTGATCGGCCATGCCGTATCGGATGACCTCGAGACGTGGCAAGTGCGTGAACCCCTCACCGAGCCGTCGCGGTTCCGCCACCTCGAGTGTTCGCAGGTTCGCCGCATCGATGGGACGGATTACCTCGTGTTCTCGTGCGGGGCGACGATGCTGGTCGATCCCTCACAAGGATCGGTGTGGGTGGCCAAGGGCGAATCACCGCTGGGTCCCTTCGACCTGGCCGGTGCCCGCTACGTCAGTCCCGATCACCTCTATGCCGGACAGCTCTTCCAGGACACGTCCGCGCAGTGGTGGTTCACCGGGTTCGATTCCGTCGATGACACGAATTTCCCCGGTGTCGTGGCCGATCCCATCGCCTGGCGTGATCTGGAACTGCGCACTCCCGCCTGAGTCCGTCTCACACGCGCACGGCCCCGACCGCTTCACGTGGTCGGGGCCGTGTCACATTCAGGCGCGATTAAGCCGGCGTAATGCCCAGGCGCTCCAGCTCCTCGTCGATGATTGCCGGATCGAGCTTGGTGAAGACGGGCTTCGGCTTGGCGACTGCCACCCCGGGGGTGACGTCGTGACGTCCCCACGCGCGCACGCTCGCGTAGTCGCCGGTGATGATCGGGTATGTCCGCGCCGATCCGTCGTCGTTCGTCACGTCGAGGTCCTCGACCTCCTCGATGCGCGGCAGCGGTGCCAGTGTCCCGTCGCCGCCAAAGATCTCGTCGATGGCGTTGGCGCTGAAAGGCAGGAACGGGCTGAGCATGACGTTGAGGTCGGACACGGCCTGCGCCAGCGTCCACAGCACCGTCGCCAGGCGTTCGCGCTGGTCCTCGCCCTTGAGGCGGAACGGCTCGGTGTCGGCAACGTAGCGGTTGGCGAGTCCCACCAGGCGCATGGCCTCACCCAGCGCGGCCTTTTGGTGGTGGGTGCGAATCGACTCACCGACCCGATCAAAGCCCGCGGCCAGCGCGTCCAGCAGCTCGCGGTCGACGTCTTCCAACTGTCCCGGCGTGGGGATCTCGCCGAACTTCTTATGGATCATCGATGCCGAGCGATTGACGAGGTTCCCCCACGCGGCGACGAGTTCATCGTTCGTGCGGCGAACGAATTCGCTCCACGTAAAGTCGGCGTCCTGGTTCTCGGGACCGGCCGCGGAAATGAAGTAGCGCAGGGCATCGGCCTGGTAGCGCTCGAGCATGTCGCGCACGTAAATAACGACGGACTTTGACGTCGAGAACTTCTTGCCCTCCATCGTCAAGAACTCGCTGGAGACGACCTCGGTCGGCAGGTTGAGGGTCCCGAGATCCCCGGGTTCGCCACCGCGTGAGCCCTCACCGTTGTAGCCGAGCATCTCGGCCGGCCAAATCTGGGAGTGGAAGACAATGTTGTCCTTGCCCATGAAGTAGTAGGACAGCGCCTCGGGATTGTTCCACCATTCCCGCCACGCATCGGGGTTGCCGCTGCGGCGCGCCCATTCGATCGACGCCGACAGGTAGCCGACGACGGCGTCGAACCACACGTAGAGGCGCTTGTTCGGCTGGTCTTCCCAGCCGGGAACGGGGATACCCCAGTCGATGTCACGCGTCATCGCGCGCGGCTTGATGTCGTCGAGGATGTTGAGCGAGAACCGGATGACGTTCGGACGCCACGTGCCCGATTCTTCGCGTTCGTTGAGCCACTGCGTCAACGCCTCGGCCAGGGCCGGCAGATCCAAGAAATAGTGAGTCGATTCGACAAACTTGGGGGTTTCGCCGTTGATCCGCGAGACAGGATTAATGAGGTCGACCGGGTCGAGCTGGTTCCCGCACGCGTCGCACTGGTCCCCGCGAGCGCCCGCGGCCCCACAGATCGGACAGGTTCCTTCGATGTAGCGATCGGGAAGGGTGCGTCCCGTCGACGGCGAGATGGCCGACATCTGGCTCTGGGTGACCATGTAGCCGTTATCGCGCACGCGCGCGAACATTCGGCGCACGACGTCGTAATGGTTGCCGGTCGTCGTGCGGGTGAAGAGGTCGTAGGACAGGCCCAGGCGCGTGAGATCCTCAACGATGAGCCGGTTGTTGCGGTCGGCAAGTTCGCGCGGCGTCATGCCGTCGGCGTCGGCTTGGACGAGGATGGGCGTGCCGTGTTCGTCGGTGCCTGAAACCATGAGGACGTCGTGGCCCGCCATGCGCATGTAGCGCGAGAACACGTCGGAGGGGACTCCAAAACCGGCGACGTGGCCGATATGGCGGGGACCGTTGGCATACGGCCAGGCAACTGCGGAAAGAATACGGCTCATGGGCGCCAGTCTAGCGGCACGGCGCGGCCGCTCTCATCTCGCCTTACTCCCGGCGCGAGGCTTTGTGGGCCAGTGCCTCGTGGAAGATGTCGCGCGCGCTGACTCCTGCGACGGCGACGTGGCGGGCGGCGTCCTTGAGGCGCATTCCCCCCTCGGCGAGGCGAAGGGCCTCGTCGGCGAGCGAGGACACATCGGCGTCGGCTGCGGGCGCGGGGGCAATGACGAGGACGATCTCGCCGAGCACACCATCGCGGGCGCGTTCGGCAAGATCGGCAAGGCTGCCACGCCAGATGTCCTCATACGTTTTCGTCAGCTCGCGGCACACGGCACCTCGACGCTCCGCGCCAAACGCCTCGACGGCAGCGGTAAGGGTGTCGGCCAGGCGGCGGGGCGACTCGAAGAAGATAAGAGTGCGCTCCTCATGTGCAAGCGCCGCGAAGACTCGCCCGCGTTCGCCGGATTTGCGCGGAACAAACCCCTCGAAGGAGAACCGAGCCGGCGACAGCCCCGACAGGGCAAGCGCGGCCAGAGGAGCCGATGGACCGGGCAGAATGGTGAGCGCCACGCCCGCCTCGTGAGCGGCCTGAACGACGGCGAAGCCGGGGTCGGAGATGAGGGGCATCCCAGCGTCGGAGACGACGAGAACGCGCTTGCCGGCCTGGGCCTCCTCGATGAGCCAGGGGGCGCGGTCGCGTTCGTTGTGGTCGTGGCTGGCAACGATGCGCGCGTGCAGCGCGACGTCAAGGGCAGCGGCTAAGCGTTCGAGGCGGCGGGTGTCCTCAGCGGCGATGACGTCGGCCTCGGCGAGGGCGCGGCGCAGTCGCACCGACGCATCGAGGGGATTGCCGATCGGCGTGGCCGCAAGTGCGATCGTGCCGGGGATCAACACGGGCTCGGTGCGGTGCTCACTCATGGCCTCATCGTCTCACGCTCGCACGCCTGGCCGCCTTGACGGGCACGCGAAAGCCGGCCCCGTACAATCACAGCGTGACAGATACGCCACTTGAGGTTGTCTCACCCACGCTCACGCGTGCTCGTCCCCGCGCGACCTTTCGCCTCGCGCACGCCTGGGCCGACGGTTTCCGCCCCCGCAGCCCGCGAGGACCGCGCGAGGGCACGGCGACGGCACGCGGCCACCTTGCCGCCCTCCTCCTCAGCGTCATCGTCGCCGCGTGGACGCGATTGAGCGCGCTGGGTGGGGTCAACCGGATTGCCTTCGACGAGACGTACTACGTCAAGGACTCCTATTCTCTGTGGCATCTCGGCTACGAGGGGCAGTGGGCAGACAACGTCAACGAGGCCTTCGCCGCCGGCGACTATTCGGGCTTGTCGCGAGAAGGCGCCTTCGTCGTTCACCCCCAACTGGGCAAATGGCTGCTCGGCATTGGCCCGGAGCTGTTCGGGTGGACGCATCCGTGGGCGTGGCGGCTCATGCCGGCGATCGCCGGAATCGTCATGGTTGCCCTCATCTGCGTGTTGGCTCGCCAGCTGTTCGATTCGCCCATCGTCACCGCGATGTGCGGGATCTTCCTTGCCTTAGATGGCGTCGCCGTCTCCGTGTCGCGCATCGGGCTTCTCGACGTCTTCGTCGCCGTCTTTTTATTAGCGGGATGCGTGAGCTTCGTGCGCGATCAGTTCTCGTGGCACGAGCGGCTGAGCCGGCACCTGCGCGCGAGCGCGGGCGCTTCCAGTACCCGCGAGACCTTCTCGCTATGGCGGCCATGGCTCGTCCTCACCGGCATCTTGTGGGGCCTGGCGCTGGGCGTGAAGTGGAACGCCCTCTATGTCATCGCCGCCGGTGGGATCTTCCTGTTTATCCGTGAGGTCACCGCTAGGCGTGCCGGTAGCCTGTCTTTTCTAACCGCGCTGCGCCGCGGCGTCACGCGCGGCGGCATCCCGGCGTTTGTCCAGCTCGTTCCCACCGCGGTGGTCGTGTACCTGGTGACGTGGACGTCGTGGTTCATCCATCCACGCGCCTACGATCACGGTGCCTCGGGAGCCAGCCGCCTCCTCGGCCTCGTCCGCGACTTTTGGATTTATCAACGCGACACCCTGAAATTCCACGAGGGCGTGACATCTCCACACCGGTATCAGGCAAACGCCGCCCAGTGGATCTTTGACCTGCGCCCGACGTCGATGATGTGGTCGTCGCAGCTGCGCGGCAATCACGAATTCGTGCGCGCCTCGACGACAATCGGCAATCCGGCGATGTGGTGGCTGGGGGTCGCCGCCCTCGCCTTCGTCCTCATCATGGCGTTCTCGCTGCGCGATTGGCGCGCGGGCTTCATCGTGTTCGGTTACGTGGGGACGTGGGTGCCGTGGTTTATCTATTGGGATCGCACGATCTTCATGTTCTACACGGTCGTGCTCGTCCCGTTCGTCACGTTGGCGGTTGCTTACCTCATTGCGACGTTCCTCGGCGAGGTCGTTCCGCACGCCTGGCCGCTCATCGCGTGGGAGTTGCGGATGCGCCCGCCGCGCGTGGCGACATCGCCGCGAGCACGCCTACTCGCCTGGGCACTCGTGATCCTCGTCATAGCGTGCGGTCTGTTCTTCCTCCCCGTCGTCGCCGCCTGGGACATTCCACGCGATCACTGGCAGTGGCGCATGTGGCTGCCCTCGTGGATCTGAGCGCCTCGTGAGCAACGCCACCTCGACGGTCGCCCACCCGATTTGCCTCCACGACCGCTCCCTCTCTATAGTGGGTGGTCGTTAAGGGGCTATGGCGCAGTTGGTAGCGCGTCTCGTTCGCAATGAGAAGGTCGGGGGTTCGAATCCCCCTAGCTCCACCACCTGAGTTCTCAGGGGGCTATGGCGCAGTTGGTAGCGCGCTTCCATGGCATGGAAGAGGTCGGGGGTTCGAATCCCCCTAGCTCCACGATCAGCCATTTACTGCCGCGACAGCGAAACCTCAACTCCTCACTCCGGATCATGGTCGCTCGCGCGCTGCACAAGCTGAACCAACGGCAGTGCCGCCACGCACGCAAACGAAGCCCCACTCGGCTACGCGCAGCCCTGCCCCACACCAGACCAGCCGCGGTAACACCGAGCCGCGCAAGCACGAAATTCACGGGTGAGATCGACGGAGTCACCACCTATCACTCACCGACCGCCACCGCACGCTAGCGAGACGCAGGAGAAACACCAGCTTCTGACGTCCGCACAGTGAGGCCCACACACGACGTCACACTTGCACAAAGTGACACACATCATATACAGTGAACTTGACAAGCGGCGACGTCCGCACCGCAACCCTGTCGAGCACTTCAAGCACGGACACGCCACCGCCACGATCGACAAAAGCTCATCCGACGGAAGGCACCAAATTGAAACCCCACAAGATTCTACTCAGGGCCTGCGTTACGCTTCTGACAACGGGAGCACTTGTTGTCGCAGGCGCGGGAATCGCCTCCACATCGGAACGCCAGCCCGCAAAGATGCCTCTTGGACCGAGCGCACCCAGTACCATTTCACCACTGGGGAATGCCTCGAATTCAAATTCCAGCTGCTCCGCACCCGACAATGGTGGCTTGAAGTTTGAAGCCGTTTCGGCCGACACTAGCGAAAAGCTCATTACCCATACGCGAGATCTCTTCGATACCTCTCGCGTCAAAGTGTTCACCACACCGCCATCGTTAGCCTTTGATCGCGCGGTAGCTTACGCTCTCCCGACGCCCGAGGGGACCCATTACGGCGTCACGATACCAATCACTGGCGCAGTACGCATCAGCAATTTCACGGTCATCTTTAGTCCCGACGGGCAAGTGTCAAACTACGCCGAAACACACACAAAGAAGACCGACGACGGTTTCATAAATATTGCGCAATGGATTAACGGAGGCAAATCTCTCGAGAAAACGGCGTATGTAGGCGATCTGGATTTCGACGCCCCCGGAGGAAACAGCACCCCCTCTTTCCCACTGGATCGGTCATGGCAGAAGGCCGTCGCATGCCTTGCCGCCGTGTTGGGTGTCAGCTCAGGAGTAGCCGCGGTCGTCCTCTCGCTGTGCGGCGGCTCCTGCGCGGTACCAGAACCAACATTTTCTAAAGCGGTCTGCGCTGCTTGCGTCGGAGGGATCGTCACGCTCGGCGGCGCGTCAATAACTGGCGTCGTCAAATGCTTTGGATACTGGTAATCGCCATGGACACGAAAACGTTAGCCCGATTACTTGCGGTGCTATCCATTACGCTCCTCGGCATACTTGCCTTAACAACAATCCCCCTTTTATTCGACAAGAACCCCAACCGCATGACGACACTCAACGATGCGGAGCTGCTGATCGCCCTATGCGGTATCGGACTCATCATGGCCACGGTCAGCTACACCACTCTAAAACAGCTCCCCAGATACGATCCGCAAGATAAGCCAGAAGGATCATAGAAACAACGCGCCACGATCCGCCATCACATCAATTGAATATCCGTCACGGCCCGCGACCCGGAACCAGGACTATTCGAAAACAAAGACTCCAGACAACGAGTCCATAAGTATTTCTTATCCTTACCGCCCTGGTCATTGCGTCGGATCCGCGTATCCGCGCTGCTTCGCCGCCTCGTGAGCTTGGGCGGTCTCGCCGCGGTCATCCTTCTCCGAGAAACGCTCGATGTGCAGAGCGAGATAGGCGATCTCGGCCGGGGAAATTTCGGTCTCCAGCCAGGCTTCGAGCAGCGTTTTCACCAACATGGCGCACCGGTGCGCCTCGGGATAAGCCTCGGTAATCAACGCGGACATGCGCACGTCAGACTCGTCAAATTGCTCCGCGCGCGCCAGGCGCACGAAGAAATATCGCATGTGCGCGGTAAAGCGCGCCGCCGTCAGCCCGTCGCGATCGACGGGACGCCCATAGAACTGCTCGATGACGTCGAACACCTGAATGATCGCGTCCGTCAGCTCATACGTGTGTGTCAGATCAGTGGACGAGAAACTGGCGTTGACCAGGTGCAGCGCAATGGCGACGGCCTCCCCCGCCGGCAGGTCGACGTCACCGATGAGAGCCGAAAGCTCGGCAACCAATCGATCAGCCGCTGCCAATTCCTCGGGGTAAAGGTGGGCGATCTCGCTGCGCAGCGGATACGTCACCGTGACGCCCGAACGCACTCGTGCGATCGCAAAACTCACGTGATCAGCCAGGGCGACGGTGGCCGAGACGGATTCCCTCGCCCGCCGCGCCGCAGGATGCTCGCGGGCGACACGTTCAAGCGCGCGATCGACGAGGACGATGTGGTTGGCGGGGATATCGGCTAGCAGGCGCGCGAGAGTCAGTGTGTCGTCTTCGCTGCACGGGGCAAAGATCCGCTGAATGGCACCCTGGTCAATCGGCGCGCCGGGGCGAACCTGATAGCCGATCCCCCGCCCGGTGACGATAACAACGTCGTCCCCGTCCTGAACGAGGACGACGTTGTTATTGAGCACCTTGAGGGCGCGCATAACACGCCTGGTCACGCCAACCGCCTAGCGGAGGGTGGCTCCGCGAGACGCGATGACGTCTCGATACCAGCCAAACGACTTCTTCCGGTACCGCGCGAGCGTCCCCGTGCCGTCGTCGTTGCGGTCAACGTAAATGAAGCCATAGCGCTTCGACAGCTCCGCGGTGGACGCCGACACGCAGTCGATACAGCCCCACGTCGTGTACCCCATGACGTCGACGCCGTCGGCAATGGCCTCGCGCACCTGCACCAGGTGATCGTTGAGGTAGTCGATGCGGTAGTCGTCATCAACGGTGGGCGTCCCATCGGGGCCCTCAACGAGCACATCTTTCGCGCCCAGGCCGTTCTCGACGATGAACAGCGGCTTTTGCCAGCGATCCCAGAACTGGTTGAGGACAATCCGCAAGCCCACCGGGTCGATCTGCCAGCCCCACTCGCTGGCCGGCAACGTCGGGTTGGGAATACCGCCGACGATGTTGCCCTCCCCCGCGGGAACCTCGCGAGTACCCGACTCGCACACGGACATGTAGTAGCTGAACGAGACGAAGTCGACCGTGTTCTCTTTGAGAATGCGCAGGTCGTCGTCACCCATCTTCAGATCGACGCCTTCTTCGCGCAGGCGGCGCAAGAAATACCCGGGGTATTCTCCGCGCACGTGCACGTCCGAGAACGCCAGGGAGTCGTGGTCGGTGTGCATGGCGGCCAGCACGTCGCGCGGGTCGGGCGTCAACGGGTAGACGGGAGCTGCCACAACCATGCACCCGATGCGCGCCTGGGGCATGATCTCGCGCGCCAGCTTGGTTGCCGCCGCCGAGGCGACGAACTCGTGGTGGATCGCCTGATACAGGTCGGCTCGGCTCAGCTCATCCTTCGGCGTGGCAATGCCGCCCGAGACGAACGGAAAATGCAAAACCGAATTGATCTCGTTGAACGTCAACCAATAAGGCACCCGATCGCCCCACCGGCGGAAGATGACCTCGCAGTACTTCAGATAGAAATCGATCAGGCGCCGGTCGGTCCACCCGTTGTAGGTGCGGGCCAGGTGAAGCGGCGTCTCGTAGTGGCTGATCGTCACCAGCGAGGTGATCCCGTACTTATCCAACTCGTCGAAAAGCCGGTCGTAGAACGCCAGGCCCTCCTCGTTGGGTTCCTCCTCATCGCCGCGCGGGAAGATGCGCGACCACGCGATCGAGGTGCGAAACACCTTGAAGCCCATCTCGGCGAGCAGTGCGATGTCATCGGGGTAGCGATGATAGAAGTCGATCGCCTCGAGCTTGAGGTTGTCGGGCGTCGGCTCCGCGGTGGGCGGCGTCTTGATGCCGTGGGGCAGGACATCTTGGATCGACAGCCCCTTGCCGCCCTCATTATACGCCCCCTCGACCTGGTTCGCGGCAACGGCGCCGCCCCACAAAAAGTCTTTCGGGAAAAGATCACTCACGACCGTTCCTCCTCCTTATTTCTCAATGTCGATGATGGACTGCCCGGCGTCGACGTCGCCAGCTGAGCGCGGCGTTACCGTCGTGAGCTTCTTGGCATTCATGACGATAGTGATAACCGTCGGGTCGTATCCGCCTTTTTCGAGCGTTGCCCAATCGACGTCGGCGAGGACGTCGCCCGCCTGGACTCGCTGCTTCGTAGCCACGCGGGCAACGAAGCCCTCTCCGCCGAGCTTCACCGTGTCGACACCGATGTGGACGAGCACCTCCACGTTGTCATCCGTTTTGATGCCGTAGGCGTGAGCCGTGTCCATGGCCGTCACGATTGTCCCGCTCACCGGCGCGAGCACCGGACCGCTGGGCGAGGCCACGCCAACCCCTTGCCCCATGGCTCCCGACGCGAACACCCGATCGTTGACGTCCGAGAGCGCGACGATGTGGCCCGTCGCCGGCGAGGCGATCTCGGTCGTCACTTCCACAACGCCGGCGGCTTCCACGGGTGCCGGCGCCTCCTCAGCTGCACCCACCGCGTTCTCGTCACGAGCGGGTTCCTCTTCACGGAAGCCGACGAGCAACGTCAATGCGAAGGAGACGACGATGGCGACGCCGATCCCGGCAAGAAACAGCGGCACCGATCCGTGACTGATATAGGCCGGAATAGCGATGGCTGAAGGGACCACAAAAGCGGATGCGGCAGCACCCGCCATAGCCGCCATCGCACCGCCGATCGCACCGCCGATGCACCCGCAGACGAACGGTCGCTTGAGCGGCAAGTTGACGCCGTAAATGCCCGGCTCGGTGATGCCCGCCAGCAGGGCCGACAGCGCAGCTGGGCCGGCGACGCGACGACGCTCGGGGCTCTTCGTCCGGATCGCCACAGCAACGATCGCTGCCCCCTGAGCCAGCACTGCGGGAGCGAGCGGTGCCATCATCGTCGAGTAGCCCATCTCGCTAATCTCGGTGAGCGCAAGCGGCACCAGGCCCCAGTGGACGCCGAAGATCACGAAGACCTGCCAGAACGCACCCAGCAGCGCGCCCGCGAGCCACGGAACACTGCTCAGCAGCCAGTTAACTCCCGTGGCGAGGGCTGAGGAGATTCCCTGCGTCACCGGTCCCACCGTCATGAGGATGAGCGGCACCATGATGGTCATGACGAGCAGCGGCGTCGTGAAATTCCTGATTGCCGAAGGCAGAATCCGTCGCAGCCCCTTCTCCAGGTATTTCTGGATCCATACGGTGATGACGATGGGAATCACCGACGAGGTGTAGGTGGCCATGACGACGGGGATGCCGAAGAACGTCACCGGATCTGGAGACTCGGCCAGCGCGACGATCGTCGGATAGACGAGGGCGGCACCAAGTGCCATCGACGTGATCTCGTTGGCGCCGAACCGCCGTGCGGCCGTGAGCGCCAAGAATATCGGCAGGAAGTAGAAGATCGCGTCCCCGGCGGCGTTGAGGATCACGTAGGTGCTCGACTCCGTATCCAGCCCCAGGTACGTCGTCCCCAGAGTAACGAAAGCCTTGAGAAGGCCTGCTCCAGCAAACGGCCAAATCAGCGGATTGATGAGGGCCGAGATCAGGCTAATGAAGCGGTCAAGCAGATTGCCTCGCTCGCCGCTCGCTTGCTGAGCCTCGGCCGGTGTCTGGGTCAGGAGGGGCTTGACCTGCTCATAGAGCTCGGACACGTCGTTGCCGATCACCACCTGCACCTGCCCGCCGGCTTTCATCACGGTAATCACTCCCGGCAGCGCTTTGATCGCATCCGCGTCGGCGCGGGAGTTATCCCGCAAGACGAAGCGGAGTCGCGTCGCGCAATGTGAGAGGGCCTCGACGTTGGCAGCACCGCCAACGAGGTCCACGAGCCTGGGCGCGATCGCGGCAAAATCTGTCGCCATCATCGGTCCTTTCAGCTAAGACGGGTACAAAAAAGACCTGAGACGGCCAGCGCAGTCTCAGGTCTTGCCTCGATTGAGTAACAATCCTGCCCTCACTGTAGGACGCGGCCGGCGTTGCGCGCAAGGAAATAAGCGACGCGCCCGCTCTTGACTTAAAGCTCGCTTCACCTTTTACCGTGGCGCTATGCACGCCAGCTTCGCCACGGTCGACAGTCTGAGGCCCTATGCCTAGCCGCCGCGACGACTATCCCCTCGCCCCTCATCAGAACTCTCGCGCGCTGTACCGGCTGAGGATGAGGACACGCCGCTGGGTGGTCCTGCTGCTTCTACTGGTCATAGCCCTAGTGAGCGGTTGCGGCCCAGCAGGTGAGCACGCGTCGCCACAGCCACCTACCAGCACCACCCCCTCACAAAACACAGAGGAGATCGCTATGAAACTGAGCGTGAACAACGTCGAAGTTGACGTCGAGTGGGAAGATAACGCCGCGACGCGCGGCCTCCACGAGGCCGTGCAAACCGCCCCGATCTCGGTGACAGCTCACCGTTACGACGGTGTCGAACAGGTCGGAGCACTGCCACGCTCGTTTCCGCGCACTGATACCAACATGCACACCCGAGCTGGCGACATCGTCCTCTACGGTGGAGATCATCTCGTGACATTCTTCAACTCTCACTCGTGGAGCTACACAAAACTCGGGCGAATCACGGGGCGGACTCACAGCGATCTTGTTGACTTGCTTGACGTCCCCCACGCCACGATTACCCTCACCGCAAGCAACAGCGGAAACTAAACAGAAGGAAGAGGACACGATGAAGTACCTATCCCTGCCAGGAATCGATACCCCCGTCTCGCCCATCTGCCTGGGCGGTATGACCTTCGGCGAAGCTGGTCACGGCTGGCACCAGTGGACGCTCGACGCCGACGACACCCGCGACATCATCGGCTACGCGTTCGAGCGCGGCATTACGTTTATCGACACCGCCAATTCGTACGCGCACGGTACCAGCGAGGACTACATCGGTCGGGCCCTGCGCGATCTCGGCATTCCCCGCGAGAAGGTCGTCCTCGCCTCGAAGGTCTTTTACAACGACGGCGGCACGTCAGCCCGGGCCATCCGTCGCGAGATCGAGGGCAGCCTCCGTCGCCTCCGTACGGATTACCTGGACCTCTACATCCTTCACCGCTTCGACTATTCGACGCCGATTGAGGAAACCCTGAGCACCCTGGATGATCTCGTGAGGTCGGGCAAGATTCGCGCAATCGGCGCCAGCGAAATGTACGCCTACCAGTTCCACAACATGATTCACGCTGCCGAAATCAACGGCTGGGTCGGGTTCTCGACGATGCAGTGCCACCACAACCTGTTGTATCGAGAAAACGAGCGCGAATTGCTGCGGGTGTGCCGCCAATACGGAGTCGTGCCCACCCCCTACTCCCCGCTGGCCTCGGGTCATTTGACGCGACCGACGTGGGATACCGAGTCAACTCGCTCGCAAACCGACGAGACGATGCGCAGCAAATACGACGCGGAACGCGACAACGCGCTGCCGATCATTGCGCGCGTCAAAGAGGTCGCGGACAAGCACGGAGTCGAGATGGCTCAGGTCGCGCTTGCCTGGCAGTGGTCGCATGGGCCAGCCGTTCCCGTCGTCGGCTGCTCACGTCGCCAGCGCGTCGACCAGGCCATCGCGGCGACGACGCTTCAGCTGTCGAGCGACGACATTGCCTACCTCGAAGAGCCGTATATCCCCCGCGCCCTCGTCGGTCCGCTCGCACACCCCGGCGAGGCAGCACTCGCCGGCGAATATCGCGCATAGCGCCAACGCGTCGCGGGGCTTTTAGTCCCCGCGACGCGCGAGCGCAGCTGTTGGGTGAGGCTCATCCCTCGAAACTTGCGATCCGCAATCCGTTTACTGCCCTCAGCGCGAAACCACAGCACACGACCACGAGGATGATGACGACGGCGAAGTCGACCAGCACGAACTTGGAGTTGAACAGTCCGCGCACCCACTGAACCTGATAGCTGAGCGGGTTAACTCGAGCCAGCACGCGAACGAGCGTCGGCGCGCCCTCGAGGCGATAGAACACCGGCGCCGAAAAAGTCAACGGCAGCACGATGATGCTGACGATGAAATCGCGTGTCTGATAATTCGACACGACACTGGTGACAATGACGCCGAGGAAGCTCCAAAAGACCACGCACACCACTGAGCCAAGGAGGCCAAGTAGCGCCGGGAGCGGCGACACCCTCACGCCGAAGGCCAGCATGCACACCAGCACCACGAATCCTTGAAGCAAAAAGATGATGATGCGCGGCACGAGGAGACTGGCAAGATACGCGCTCATGGGAACTCCCGCCTGGAGCTTCATTGCCGCCAGACCCCACCGCCGTTCGATAACAACCCGATAGATGATCTGCGACAGCGCAGACAGCGCCTGCATAACGACGATGCCCGGCCCCACAAATTCCAGATAGTCCTCGCCACCCAGGATGCCCGACAAGCCAAGGCCGAGCAGGCAAAAGTAGGCCGCAGGCGAGATGCAGAACGACAACCATCGCCGCCACGTATTCAGATCGGCGCCGCAAATCTCGAGTCGACACAGCGCCCGGAAAGAACTCCACCAGTTCATGTCTACGCTCCCCACCTTCGACGATTTCCCACGCCGCCTCACTGCGACGCCCACTTCACAGCCTGCCGAAGTCCTACGGGCTGGCGGGCATACTCACGGACATCCGCATCCGCTGGCAAACACGAAAGCACTGCCGCAAAATCGGTGCCACGAGGCGCATCGATCACCACCGCAGTCCCGTCGACCTCCATCGAACAACCAGGAATCTCGCCAAGCTCCTCGCGATCGACTGGCCGGTCCACGACGACACGAATGACTTCTCGCGTGACAAACGTGTCGGTGAAGTCGCGCCTACTCCCAAAGAACGTGACGCGTCCACCCGCGAGAAAGATGACATCATCAATCAGGTCTTCGACCGCTTCAAACTCGTGAGACGACACGATAACGGTGGCACCATCGGCCCTCACCTCACGGACACGCTGGGTAAAGCGCTCGAGATTGCCGATATCGAGGCCCACGGTCGGCTCATCTAGCAGATAGATATCGGGGTTCATGGCAAACGTTCGTGCGATCATCAACCGTTGCTGCTGGCCACCCGAAAGAACTTCGGGAGTAGAGTCAAGCTTCGCATCGTCCAAACCCGCCTGGGTGATCGCGCGGTCGGTCGCCTCCTTCGCCTGCGATCCCGACAAGCCGGCGAGACACGCGCCGAGCCAGACATTCATCCAGCCGCTGACAAACCAGTCAATGACCAGTCGCTGCGAGCACCAGCCGATCTTCGAACTTGCTGTCTCGATATGTCCACGCGTGGGGCTCGACACCCCGGCTATCAGGTCGATGAGGGTGGATTTTCCCGCGCCGTTCTCTCCCAACAGCCCAACAACGCGGCCGCTCGGGATCTCTAGCTCGGCAATGTCGAGAGCGACATGGTCGCCGTAGCGTTTCTGCGCCCCGCTTACGCGAATCGCCATCCTCATAAATAAAACACCTCCCGCGCATCTAGCCCCTCTTCCTTACAGATACGCTTACAAAACCTGTGCATGCAATCCAAGGACGAGAAAGCTGGTTTCCAAAACGCACCCTCTTCGTTACTTAAAATACTAGTATGCCATGCAGGATGAGCAGCAAACAACGCCACTCTCATCAACGCAAATAAATCCCGTTCACGCGAAGGACGCGGCCACGCGGGCGAAAGATAACCAGGGGTCGCAAGCGGAACATATGGATCGACGTCCATAGAACGCATCGTGGCCTCTTCAAGATCACACATCCACACACGACCGTTACGGTCATCCATGAAGAGATTTCCTGACGAGATATCATTCAATAGAACACCGCGCGCATGGCACGGCCGCACCATCGCGTTCAAAAAATAGCGTAACGCACACTCTAAATCCGCCCCAAAAATGGGAGAGTCGCTACCAGTACCAGCGCGAACAAGCGTTCCGGCGCCATCAATATACTTCAACACAACAAAAGTAGACGAATCGAACACAAACGTGTCAATAACAGCTGGTACGGCGGGCAAATCTCCCAGCACATCCAAAAAACGGCACTGACGGTTTAATCGATCCACCGCGTCTACACCACAACTATCGCGTTCAGCAAAGGCTCTTGCTTCCTTTAGAACCACCCGCTGCGGCAAACACGACCCCGGTTTCGCCGAGAAATCAAGCGCCTCAAAAACGCCACCTTTTCCACGCATAGACAGGCTACGGGTAACTAAATATCGCCCCGCAAAAAGAGCACTCTCGCCCTTAGATGGACCGCCCTCCTCGCCGAACGGGTTCTCCACGCCCTCGGGTAGTGCGCATCCGGGGAACCGCTCACGCCCCGCCTCGAGGCCGGGATCCTCAACATCCGTGCCCTTTGTAACAAGCGATCCATACCTGTAGTACAAACAGTCAGAATCAGGAACAGCGCAATCGCTCAGCGGACGCGGTCCAGATTGACGCCCAAGCGCTGCTCTCAGTGTATCTACCACACTAAAAAATTCCGCCACGTCCTGCGGGTAGACCGTTATCACCTTTCCAGCCTGTGCAATCCCGAGCGTGCCCATGTTAAGCGTCGCTACAGTGTGCGCATCTCGCGCGAACTTGAACGGTACCTGACCTACGAGTTGCTCCGCAACTCGAAGTAATACATCTCCTGCATTATCCAATCCAGCGGAGACATGGAGCTTGAAACCAACCTCTGGAAGGTGATCAGTGTCTCCGATCTGTGTCCAGACCGGGGTATGCAAGATCCGACAACCCACCTCAACATGATTTAAAACCTCAGTGCAGGCCAGATTGTAATCCATAACGGCACCCTTCATACCGTAAAACCATCGCCGAAAATCTCAACGTCATCTTTCACCGCCAAACAAAGTACACAATGACTGTAGGCTACCGCGAGGTCACCCGGCCTCTCGACTCCAAAATGGGATGCCAACATAGCTATTTCTGAAGTCCGAAACCTCCTATCGGGGCGAGCCTCGTAACCAACGATGCTGAGACGATACAGAAGATACCAAGCCGTCGGCGACATAAACTCACTCGAGACACATTCTGCGACGAGATCTTCAAACAGGCCCCAGAATTGTTCCCCAACGCGGCGTCGGAGACACCCAAGTTCATACTCCGAAATGCTCACTGAAAAATCCTCGAACAATACGGCCAACCATAGCAGCATCCTCGCATCGAACAAGCGAATGGTCGAAATCCAAAACCTCTAGAATATCTCCCGACGAGCAGCATAACTCGGAAGCATAATCCGACAATTCTTCGGTCCAAGGCGTAACATGATCCTGACGGCTTCCAACCACGCAGACGTGACGAGCTAACCGCTCCCGTGCAGCCGGCGGCCGCCCGCAATTCTGCCTGCAATACGCATGATCTAAGCCCCATTCAGTCAATAGCACCTTCGAAGAAGCAACGTTCTGCCATAGATCGTCCACAGTCGAAAAAGGCGCAATCGCCACTAGGCCATCAAGTTTTCGATTAGCGCTAAGCAGTGCCAGATACGCGCCGTAGCTATGACCCACCAGGATAACCGCGGCGAATTTACGCGCTTTCGCCAAAGCTATAAGGGCATGCAATTCTCGCAAATCTTGGCTACCCCACGCTCCATAGATACGAGACCGATGCTCAGCGCCCAGCCCACTCGATCCGCTGAGCTGCGGAACCCACACGGAGGTCCTCGAACTGCACATCCAGCTAAAGGCAGCTGTATAGCGGTCCAAAACGGGCTGCCCCGGCCCTCCTGGCAGAAGGATAATAAGCGTATCACCATTTCCTATCGCGAGCCCATTTATCACGCCAGCAGTCGTGCGCCAGGAAACATATTCACTAGCGCCCGACGCAGACCGCTCAACCGATTCTCTTCCTACATTTCGGAGGGCGGGAGCGTGTCTAAAGCACGACCAGACAGACTGAGTGTCATCAACAGAAGCCCAATGGGCATATCCGGGACTTGGGCTAGCGCCCTCGGCGTAGACGCTACAGTCCGACTGAAGGTAAATACGTGAATTGATCGCACCATACGGTGAAGTCCGAGAAACCTCAGCAGGCGCGACGGATCTACTCTTTATTGCCTGACCGTCGATATCAACTATTGCCACGCCGCTTAAATTCTCATTTAAAGCCACCAAAAGAAATCTATCGCTTATCCATGTAATTGGCGTAGCGGCCACACGACCGAGGAGCTCGCCAACATCGTCAAGAACTATGCATTCATGAGCAAAAGGCGCCCTACCGCGTCGGACATACAGAGCCACTCGCGTACCGCTTGGAGAGGCCAAGGCATTCTCTGGACGAAAAGCAGATACAAATATGCTCGTGCACATATTACCGCTCCGCAACATAGTACAAAATCCACGTGGCCCCCGCGCAACTATCAGAAGTCGCTCTTGCCCCATAACCGCCAGGGGTACCATAGTGGGCGCGATCGCAAGCTCGAGAACTTTAGCTCCCATCCAGTCGTACACATGACATTTATCGTCGCGTATCGAGATGAATCTCTCGCCGGCCAAATCGGGGACAAGAGATCCTTCGACACGCATTCCCCGCACAATCTCGAGAGACCTTATTCGACGCGAGGGCCCGTTACTCAACGCCGGCCGACACAGGTAACGATCGCCATCGATTTGACAAACTAGAGTTGCGACACCGCAAGAATTGCTAGTCAGCACGCCGATCACATTCATTAGCCGCCTTCAGACAGGTGTAGGGCAGCCGTGCCAAGCAAAGGCAGGTGCCCTACACCCGTTTTGCGCCCGCCTATCGGCCTGTCATTTTAGACCGGGATAGGGCAGGTCTTGCTGTGCGCACCAGAGAGCGCCGCGCTAACGAGATCCCCGTCGATGCCGAGCCGCGCGAGCGCATCGAGATCCCTGGCCACAAACGCCGCACTCTCCTTGGCGCTCATGCCGAAGCGAGCAACAGTGCCTGCCGGGTCGTTGAAATAGTCGGAAACGACATTGAAGTCAGTGAGCATAGCGTTTACGAACTGATCCCGATTCATATTTCACCTTTCACTACCGTGGCCCCCGTTGGCCACCCAACACATAGTAGCGGCACCCCCACGTTTCGTCAAGATTTCCTATACGTCGAGTGAGATGTCCATTCGCTAGTCAACTCGGGATTCTGCACGACAGCGTTGGCCCAATGAGTTCTATCGAGGGAGCTACAGATGGTGGGCCTCAGAGCCCCCTGCGAGACTCGAACTCGCGACCTACGGTTTACAAGACCGTTGCTCTACCAACTGAGCTAAGGAGGCATGGCATGCCGACGCGGGCACGGACCCGCCTCAGCATACCCGCTCGGCTACTCGCCGCGCATCTTCGCTAGGGCATCGTCGATGCTCGTAATCTGCACCATCTTGCCGTCGCGAACGAACATCGGCGTGCCGTACTTTCCGTCGGCGCTCAGGCCGCTGCTCGTCCACGCCTTCGACCAATCCGTAAGGATCGACTGCGACGCCCCCGTGCTGAGGGTGTCGAGAATCTTATCGTCGATGCCGACCTTCTTCCCGACCTTACGCACCGTCTCGACGGGATCGTTGGTCAACGGATCGTAATCGCGATTGACCATCGCCTGATAGGCCTCCTCGGTCAAGGCCTCATGAAGTGCCGTGAACTTGTCGGGCTGAGACTGATACACCCGCAGTGACAGCTCGGTCGCCGGATACTGGTAAGGCAGCGCCTCGGTGAGAACGGGATGGAGCTTCAGCGTGTATTTCCCAGCAGCGACATCCGCCATGACGTCCTTGCCGACGCGGTGTTCAAAATCCACGCAGTGAGCGCACGAGTAGTCGAAATACAGCTCGACAACCGGTGCGCCCGCTGTTGCCTTGCCGGGACCATCCGCGCCAAGAACCATGCCTCGGTCCTGCTTGATCGCCGTCGACAGGGTGAGGCTCTTCGACGCGCCCTCCCCGGAGGCGATATCCGATTGGCGCTGGAGCACCGCCCAGGTCACGAGTCCCGCAAGGACAAGGAGGACAACGATGACGGCTGCGCTAATGGTGACGAGCGTGCGCCGGTCGCGCTTACGCTGCTGGTCGCGCCGTTCCTGGACCGCGCGCATGGTCGCGTTGGACGAACGCGGCTGAGATTTTCGGCTCATTGGGGGGATCTCCTTCTGCCACTACCCCAAACTACGCCGCCTAGCCTAGCGTTAGGCTGCATACCTCGCGAGACCAGAGGCCGCCGAGCTGCGGGAGACAAGGGAGGCCATCCAGTCGGTAACGACGCCGCCGACGCCCGTCATACTCAAGCTGGCCCACGCAATGATGAGCAGTACCGCGACAATGACGAGCCGAAGCCACCACGGAGACAGGACCTGAGCGCACAGGCGCTGATACCCCGACCGTGCAGTCTTGAGCATCGGCGACGCCCAGCCGATCATCGCCATGACGACGATGACGCCCCACAGCTGCGCCCGCTCGCTCGCCAGCAGTTCCTGCGGGAACAAGAGCGCCTGGCGCAACGTCCACGGCGAGGACGCCCCGCGGCTGCTCAGCTGTAGGCCCCACCACGCGGCCCACGCCCCGCCGGTGACGAGGACGGCGGCACCGGCGGTTCCCGCGAGCGCCCGCAGCAAGCCACCGGGCAGCGCTACGAGCGCGCGTGAGACGTCGCCGTCGGAGGCGAAACCGCGCTGCATCCGCTCGGCCTCGAGGCGCGCACCGACGTGACCGTAACAGGCCAGCACGACGACGGCGCACGCGGCGACGACGGGCATGAGCAGCTGGGTGTGCAACGTCAGTGCTGCCCCGCACAGGAGTGCCGCGAGAGACATCGGCCAGGTGACGACGTGGCGCGGGGGCCGATACGGCGTATACCAGTGGTGCCGGGCGTTTCCGCCGTCCCATGGACTCTGCTCGGCCTCGGGCATCGATGCGGCGGGCGCGGTTGCAGCCGCCGCGTCCAAGCCCAGCGCGGGATTTGCCGCGACGGGATACGGGGGCGGCGCTGACGGCGATGCGCCGGCGAAGACCCGGGTCTCCTGTGTGCCCGCACCGGGATAGGGCCTCGGCTCGTTTGGTGCGGTGTATGCCGCGGGTGGAGCCGGTGGCGTCATATCTGCCGGCGTCAGCGGGCGCGTCCGCTCACCATCGAGGAGCGTCGTCGCTGTATCTTGGCCACCCTCGGGTGCCGAAAGTACCTGGGTGGCTGCCGCCTCGGGCGCACGCAACGTGGAAAGGTCACACGTTCCCGGGGCCTGTGCTAGGGCGGTGGCGATGGCGAATGCATCGGCGCGCTGGTCGGGCTCAGCACGCAGTCCCGCGCGCAAGATGTCGGCGAGCTCGCTATCTAGCCCCTCAAGATCGGGGCTGGAGTGGACGACGCGGGCCAGCACGCTCTCAAACGGTCCCGACCCGAAGGGGGCACGGCCGGTCGCGCAGTAGAGCAGGACTGACGCCCACGCCCACCAGTCCGACGCCTCGCTCGGGGATTGTCCCCCGATGAGTTCGGGCGGGACGTAGCCGGGGGTCCCCATGATTCGGCCCGTTTGCGTCAGACGTTCGCCGTCGACCAGCTGAGCAATGCCGAAATCGATGAGGACGGGACCGGCCGCCGACAGCATGATGTTCGACGGCTTGATGTCGCGGTGAATGATGCCCGCTGCGTGCACGGCACGCAGGATCTCGGCGAGGCGCTGAGCTAGGTCGGCCAGATCCTCGCGATTCCACGCGCCCTGGTGGCGAACGTCATCGGCGAGCGTTGGGCCGTTGACGTACTCGGTGACGACGAACGGCTGATCGGTATCGATTTCCCAGTCGATGATTGCCGCCACCCCGGGGGAGGCAACCTTCGTGAGGACGGCGGCCTCGCGCTGCATTCGTCGGCGCGCTTGCTCATCGCCGGCGAGCGCCGGGTGCAGGAGTTTAAGCGCCACCGTTGCCCCATCGGGTCCGCACGCCCGATAGACGGTTCCCATCCCCCCTGTGCCAAGCTGCTCACGCAGTTCGTAGTTACCGATCCTCTGCCCCACGCCTCCAGCCTAGGCGATCGCGCGTTGCGTCTTACGATGGGGTCTCGCTTTCGGGTTACCGGACTGCATAGACTAAGAACACCACGCCAGCTATCCCCTCCTTTCCGGCTGGCGGAATCGAGCCAAACGAGGAGCCATGACCGGACTGCACATCACTGCCGCGCGCCCCGCGTCGTGGCTTCTCGATATGGATTGGCACACGCCGCTCGCCGAGTGGCCGCGCGAGGTCGTCTCGTCTCTGCCACGCGGTCTGTCGCGCCACGTCGTGCGTTATGCCGAGGTCGCCGGCAACGTCCTTGCGGTCAAGGAAATCGAGGAATCCCTGGCCAGCCACGAGTACCAGATTCTGCACCGGCTCCAGCGCACCGATCTGCCGACGGTTGAGCCGATCGCCGTCATTTCTGGTCGCCAAACCCTCGATGGTGAACCGCTGCCTGCGGCCCTCGTCACGCGCCACCTCCACTTCTCGCTCCCCTATCGCTCGCTGTTGCAGCAGCGGATGTCACCGACGCGACTGCGTCGCGTGCTCGACTCCCTGGCCGTCCTTCTCGTGCGCCTGCACCTCGCCGGGGTTTACTGGGGCGACGTGTCGCTGTCGAACACGCTGTTTCGTCGCGATGCTGGGGAGTACGCAGCCTATTTCGTCGACGCCGAGACCGCGCGCATCTACCCCGAACTCTCCGACGGTCAGCGCGACTACGACGTCGACCTTGCCCGCGTCAATATCATCGGCGAGCTCATGGATCTTCAATCGGGCGGCGTCCTGCCGGACGATTACGACGTCGTCGATATCGGCGAACACACGGTGCACCGCTACCAAGAATTGTGGAACGATCTCACGGCCAAGCAGGTCATTGACGTGTCGAACCGGTGGGAACTCGACCAGCGCATCCGCCGCCTCAACGAGCTGGGATTCGACGTCGGCGAAATGGCGATCGACACGCAGGAGGGCGTCCTCACCGTCCAGCCGCGCATCGTCGACGCCGGCCACTACCGCCGCCAGATCCACGACCTGACCGGACTCAGCGTCGAGGAGAAGCAGGCTCAGCGCCTGCTCAACGACATCGAAACGTATCGGGCGACCACCGGCCCCATGCTGCCGCTATCCACCGTCGCCGCGCGTTGGCTGGCCGAGGTGTTCGCCCCGACCATCGCCGCCATCCCGCCACACATGCGGGCCAAGCTCGAACCCGCCCAGGTGTTCCACGAGATCCTCGAACACCGCTGGTACCTGTCGGAAAAGGCCGGCAAAGACGTGTCGACAGAGGATGCCGTTGCCGACTACATCGCGTCGCAGCTGGCCGAGCGCGCGGACGAGGAACGCGTCCTCAACTACCCCGACCCCGTTTAGGCCGAAGCCTCGCGCCTACTCTGTGGCATCGTGTGCGTCGCGGTAGCGGCGCAGGCGCTGTCCCAGATAGGTCGCCATCGTCACCTCGGCCACCGAGTCTGCCAAGAGAGCCGCACCCAGGGTGCCCCCGATCTTGTGCCAGGCGTTGCGCTGCGTTCCCGCCCGCGCCGCCACGACGGTGAGGGCCGCGCCAATTGCCGCCTCGCCCAGCGCGAGACCGCGCCCGAGCCACGGGCGCTCCAGGTAGGTGCGCCGGTACAGCGAGAGAAAGGCCGGCTCCTCGACGCCGTTGTTACCCATGAGGATGTCGACGTGGGATCCCAGCGCGTCACGCCAGCCTGGCTTGTGATGGACGTCGGCCCCCGGGACATCCTCGAGGTCAACGTGGCCGTAGAGGAAGGACGCCAATTCGGCGGGCACTCCAAGCGCCTGCAACGCCGCGAGAACGCCCTCGCGCCCCGTCATGGCAAACGCCGTCTCGAGTCCCTCGGCGTCGGCGTCCGTGACGATTCCGGCGACGCGCCGGGGATTCTCGCGGTGCCCCAGATCAGCGCGCACCCGCTGCTCGAGCTGCGGATCCCCGCTCGTCACCGCACCGGCGATGACGAGGGTACGCATAGTCCACGAATGGACCGCGAGGGATTCGGGGGCGGCCTCACCCTGTTCGAGAACCGCGACGAGCTTGGCATCCTCGGGCGAGACGAAGAACCCCACCGCCGGAGTCATCGTCACCATTGCGCCCATGACGAAGTCCTCGTCCGGCAATTCGTAAAAGACCGTGCGCTGGCCGTTGTCAAGTTCACGCACCCCGAGAGAACGTCCCTCGGCCGCGGCACAGAATGGGACCGACGCGGCGGGCATCGACGTGATCTCGACGGCGCGCAGCGTCGGAGAGTCGGTGCCGACCTCGGGGAACGTGACACTCGCAGGAATATCGTTGGCAGACTGGTCACCGATGTGCACATCCGCCTGGAAATGACGCGCGAGGTGGCGCACGACCTCGGCGTTCGTCGCACCCACCCGATACAGCGCGTCAGCGCGATCCAACGCAGCCACGCCACCGGCGCGATTTTGCAAGATATTGAGCCCCAACAGGTGAGGCGTTGCCGGATACCAATCGAGTTCCGCCACAACGTTGAGCGACGCCAGCTCGCGAGCCACCTCGTGCGGATCGAGGTGGGGTGCCACCATCGCACCTTCCTGAACTGTCCACGTAGCCAGAGGCTCCTGCGTCGGCATGTGCGTGCCCTCCGTCATCGGTGATCCGTTACACATCCCACAGTAGCGAAAACCCCTGCGGCGGGGGTCGGAACAGCGCGGGAACGGGTGGGCGGCGAGGTCATCGCTGATCCTCGCCGCCCACGTTCCTCGCGCGGATGCCACCGCTTAGCCAATAACCCCCACGCTATGAAGGATGCCCATAACGAGGTCGACGATCTGCTTGGCCACACCCAGGAGCTGGTTAATAAATTCCACGACTGTCTCCTCTATGTCAGACACGATGTGCAGGCGAATGCCTACAGGACCGTTTCTACGGGGCGCCCCCGCGCGTCGCAACCACTTTCACAACGGTCTCATTCTTTCCACATGCACACTTTTCTACCGCGCGACCAGACCACCAGCTCGCGACCACACCTGCCCCTCCGAGAACACCTCTCACATAACGGCGCTATTTCGATGAACGGTCAAGCGATTGCGCAGGTCGGCGCGGCTAGACCACCGCGGTCCACCTGTGCTCCCCCGCGAACACGGTCGAGCGTAAGTGGTGAAGATCACAGGCAAATATGAGAGGGGCTGGGCACACACCTCGTGTGCGCCCAGCCCCTCTGCGTGATAGGTAGAGCTTACTTACCACTCGGTCGCGTCATCGTCGCGACGTCGAGAGCGGCGTCCAGCTGCTCCTCGGTGAGCGCCCCGTCCTTGACATAGCCGAGGTCAAGAGCGGCCTCCTTGACGGTGATGCCCTTCTTCACCGAGTGCTTCGCGATCTTCGCGGCGTTCTCGTAGCCGATGAGCCGGTTCAGCGGGGTCACGATCGACGGCGAAGACTCGGCCAGCTCGAGGCAGCGTTCGCGGTTAGCGATGATGCCGTCGACGCACCGAACGGCCAACAGCTCGGCAACGTTGCCCAGGCAGTTGATCGATTCGAGCAGGTCCGCGGCCATGACCGGCAGCATGACGAGCAAGTCGAAGTTACCCTGAGCGCCAGCGAACGTGATCGTCGCGTCATTGCCGATGACCTGCGCGGCAACCATGACCGTGGCCTCGGGCAGAACCGGGTTGACCTTGCCCGGCATGATCGATGACCCCGGCTGCAGGTCGGGCAGCTGAATCTCGCCGATGCCCGAACGCGGACCGGACGACGCCCACCGCAGGTCGTTCGCGATCTTGACCATCGACACGGCGACCGTGCGCAGCGCACCCGAGGTCTCGACGAGCGAATCCTGCGCCGCCTGGGCCTCGAAGTGGTTCGTCGCCTCGGTGAACGGCAGTCCGGTGTTTTCGGCGATCAGCTCGATGACGCGCGCCGAGAAGCCCTCGGGAGTGTTAATACCCGTGCCGACGGCGGTGCCACCCAACGGCAGCTCGGCCAGGCGCGGCAGGGCGTTCTTGACGCGGTCGATGCCGAGACGAATCTGGGCGGCGTATCCGGAGAATTCCTGACCGAGCATGATCGGCGTCGCGTCCATCAGATGCGTGCGCCCGGCCTTGACGACGTCGGCGAATTCCTCAGCCTTCTTCTCGAGCGAGGACGCCAGGACGTCGAGCTTGGGCAGCAGCACCTCGTCAATCGCCTGGTAGGCGGCAATGTGGATCGAGGACGGGAAGACGTCGTTGGAGGACTGCGAGGCGTTGACGTGATCGTTCGGATGAACCTTCTCGCCCTTGATCTGGGTGGCAACGGTGCCGAGCACCTCGTTCGTGTTCATGTTCGACGACGTGCCCGACCCGGTCTGGAAGATGTCGATCGGGTACTGATCGTCGAACTCACCGCCGATGAGGCGTTCTGCGGCCTCGACGATCGCCTTCGAGGTGGCCTCGTCGAGTACGCCCAGCTCGGCGTTGGCCAGTGCAGCCGCACGCTTGATCTGGCCAAGCGCGGCGATGTGGTGAGGAGAGAGGGTGCGACCGGAGATCGGGAAGTTTTCAACGGCGCGCTGAGTCTGCGCGGCATAGAGGGCGTCCTTGGGAACCTTCACTTCGCCCATGGTGTCGTGTTCGATGCGGTACTCGGTTTCGCTCACGGCGACGTACTCCTTACGTGTCGATTCGGGGCGGACGCCCCATCCCCTCTATTGTGGCGCGGACATCTCACCATCGCCGACATTTCACCTGGAGATCCCCTGGGGATTGCCTCCTCACGGCGCGCGACCAGGGACCTCCTACCCGCCTCCCCTGTCCCGCTTCGCTAGGCCTAGACCGCGCGGACTCGTAGGATGGAAGGAGGCAACGAAAGGGACGTAAGCGATGGCTGACGGCGACGGACCGCACGCGAACGGTTCGGACACACCCAAATTTGGATTGCCGGTAGGCGACATCTCCGACACCGCGTCGATCCCCGCCTACCGCGATGAGGCCGGCGAGATGCCCGAGACCATCCCGCCGACCCCGTCCAAACGACGCGTGCCCATCATCGTCGGCTATGTCCTTCTCATCGTCCTCGTCCTCGTGCTCGGCGGGATCATCTGGGCGATGTCGACGGGGGCGATCGGCGGCGGTACCGAGGAGGAATCGACGCACAGCGAACAGGTGACGCAGCCCTCGATCACGATGTCGACCTCCGAGCCGACGCCCGTGTACTCCAATAGGCCGCGACGCACCTACGCTCCCCGGCCCACCCAACCGACACAGGACGCCCCGGAATCGCCGACGACGCAACAGCAGCCGGCACCTCAACAGCCGGCGCCGACGGCACCGGCTCCTCGCCCCACGCAACCGAGCGCGGAGCCGACGAACCCCGACCCCAGCGAAGCGCCGCAGGGCGACGCAGATAACGGCAACTAGTTGGGGAAGAAGCCGTAGTCGACGTTGTCTTCGAGGCTGAAGCCGCGGCCCGTACTCAACTGGGCACACACGGCCTGCGACCCCGTCATCGTGCAGCCGTAGTCCCCCAGTTCGACGTGCATCCCAAAACCCAGTTCGGGAATCTGGAACCGATCCCCGCCCTCGGCGTGGTCGCGGGCGTCGGCGAACATGCGGGTCGCGTCAGTCGAACAGGCACCGATGCCGCGCGAGTCGTTCCACACGCCGACAACCGAGGAGCGCAGAGACTGTCCCGCGGCGCACGCATGCGCATCTCCGCGGTGAACGGCAAGGTTGGCGATGCCGACACACACGGCTCCCGCGCCCGTCGCCTCCTGACCTGACGCGTTCGCCGGCCGCGGCACCCACCCGGTCGCATCCAGGGCCGACACGTCGTCAGCGATCGTGCACACCAGCTGCCCCGATGGCGAGCGGAAAGTCACGCGGTGGGCGTCGCCTCCCAACTCAGTCGCGGCAACGGGCTGAGTCGCCAGGATCGAGCGGACCTCGGCCGTATCGGCATGCGGCGCAGCCTGCGGGCGAATCTGCTCCTCGACCTTGTCGCTGACGGACTCCGCGCGCCCATAGACGGCGGTTTGGCCGGTCGCTACGCGATAAATCTGGAAACACAAAGCGATCAACACGGCAAGCAGGATGAGGCCGATCACCGCGTTGACAAGGCGGCGGACGGGTGAAACACGCGTGGGCATGATCGCCTCCTTAGTGGGTGGGTGTGGCCATGGGCCAGGCAACCTGAGCATCGGGGGTGCGACCTCTCGACGCGAGCCACGCGTTCATCGACTCCGCCCACTGGGCATGGGCCTCGCGCTGGAAACGCATGAGCTGCTCGGGTTCGGTCTGGGCCAGATCGGGATAGCGCCCGACGATGGCATCCCACACCGCGAGGGTCTGACGCACGTCCGCCCCCGCGTCGTGAAGAGTCTCGCTGCCGCGCACGCCGTAGTAGTCGGCCATGTCGGCGAGGCGACGCTTGCCCTTGCGGAAGCGGTCTTTCGCCCGGTCGATGACGAGCGGGTCGATGACGAAGGGCATCCCTCCGACGCGCTCGATCAACGTCGGAACTCCGACCCGCGCGGCCTCGGCCTCAATCAGCGTGAGGTCGAATGTCGCGTTAAAGATGACGATCGGCACGCCGGCCCGGGCGGCCGCCGCCAGATATCCGCACACCTGATCGACAACCTCACGACGGTCAGCGCCCTCGTGGCGCGCCTTCTCGGTCGAGATCCCGTGGACGCGCTCGGCTCCGGCCGGAATCTCGATCCCGGGATCGGCGAGCCACACGCGGGTGCGTTCGCGCGCACCCCGGCGTTCAACCAGCGCCACCTGCACGACCCGGTCCTGGTTTGGGCGCGCCCCGGTCGTCTCGGTGTCAAAGCCGAGCAGTGGTCCTTCCCACCCGCGGCTCATCGCATAGCCGAGTGGTAGTTGGGTGCTTCCTGCGTCATCTGGACGTCATGCGGATGCGACTCGCGCAGTCCGGCGGCAGTGATCTTGACGAAGCGGCCACGCGACTTCAGCTGCTCGATCGTGCGGGCACCGGTGTAGAACATCGACTGATGCAGGCCGCCGATGAGCTGATAGATGACCGAGGCCAGCGAACCGGAATAGGGCACCTGCCCCTCGATTCCCTCGGGAACAATCTTGTCGTCGCTCGTCGCATCAGCCTGGAAATAGCGGTCCTTCGAGTACGACTTGCGACCACGCGAGCTCATGGCGCCCAGTGACCCCATGCCGCGATAGTGCTTGTACTGTTTGCCGTTGACGAACACCAGGTCGCCCGGGCTTTCCTCACACCCGGCCAACAGCGACCCGAGCATCACGGTGTCGGCACCGGCCACCAGCGCCTTGGCGATGTCACCGGAATACTGCAATCCGCCGTCGGCGATGAGGGGCACGCCGGCGGGTCCACACGCCTGGGCGGCCAGCTGAATAGCCGTGATCTGGGGAACGCCGACACCGGCGACGACGCGCGTCGTGCAGATCGATCCCGGCCCCACACCGACCTTGACGGCGTCGACACCAGCATCGATGAGCGCCTGGGCACCCTCCGTCGTCGCGACGTTGCCGCCGATGATCTGCACGCCGGCGAAAGCCGAATCGGACTTCAGCCGCTCGATCATGTCCAACGCGAGCCGGGCCGCGCCGTTAGCCGTGTCGACGACGAGGACGTCGACACCGGCGTCGCGCAGCGCCTGGGCGCGCTCCCATGTGTCGCCCCAGTACCCGAGCGCCGCACCGACGAGCAGGCGGCCCTCGTCGTCCTTTGACGCATGAGGATACTGTTCGGTCTTGACGAAGTCTTTTACCGTGATGAGTCCGGCCAGACGCCCCTGATCGTCGAGCAGCGGCAGCTTTTCGATCCGGTGTTCGGCCAGCAGCTTACGCGCCTCGTCGCGAGCGATCCCGCGCGGCGCAGTAATGAGGGGCATCGGGGTCATCGCCTCGCGCACCTTCATGCTCCCCCACTCGGCGGTCGGGATAAAACGCAGGTCGCGATTGGTGATGATGCCGACGAGCACATCGTTGTCATCGACGACGGGCAGCCCCGAGATCCGGTAGTGGCCGCACAGCTTATCCAGCTCCTCCAGCGTCGCCTCGGGATTGACCGTCACGGGATCCGAGACCATACCGGACTCGGAGCGTTTGACCTGACGCACCTGCTGGGCCTGGTCCTCGATCGAGAGGTTGCGGTGGAGGATCCCGATCCCGCCCTGGCGCGCCATCGCGATCGCCATGCGCGCCTCGGTGACGGTATCCATCGCGGCCGACAAAACGGGCAGGCGAAGCGTGATATCGCGGGTCAGACGCGAGGCCGTGTCGACCTCGGAGGGAACGACATCGGTGGGTTCGGGCAGCAGTAAAACGTCGTCGTAGGTCAGTCCATCAATTACGGGGGCGGTGAAGGATGCAGCACTCACGCCTCGAGTCTAACGCCCGCGAGCGCAACTTAGTCAGGCCGGCTCCAGCGCGCGGCGATCTCGACGATTTCGGCGACCGTCGCCGGCAGGGTGTGCAGCCGGGTGACGTGGGCGGACAGCAGGCACGGGGTATCGTCGCCGACGAGATAGACCGCCAGGTCGGGGGTGTCGGCCTGAATGCGCTGGACGCTGCCGCACACATCATCGGGACCGTCGATGATGATGAGGGCGCGCACGGCCGAGCCGGCCACGTAGTCTTCGCACGCGCTGCTGAGTCGGCGCACCGACGTCGACAACACACCCGTGAGGACACCTTCCCATTGCAACGCCGCGGCGAGCACGTGCCCCGAGATGACAGATTCCGTCGGCACCGCGATGACGACGTCGGGAACGACGCCCTCGGCGGGACAAAACTGCGTGTCGGCGCTGCCGGCGACCTGCTGAATCGCGCGCAGCGCCAGCTGCCGGAGCATGACGCGCGGGGCGTGGCCGGGGGACGAAACCTGCGGACGGTCCTCGATGATGGCCAGTGCCGGGCAGATGACGTGGGTCCACGCGTGCACCAGCCCGTCAGTGGCGATCGCCCGGTCGAGGATGGAGCGCGCGACGACGGTATCTTGCGCGTTGATCGCGTCGATGAGGGCGCCCTTGGACACCGTCACCGTCACATCGACGTTGAGGGCGTCCTCGTTCTCGGCGAGAGCCTGATGGGCGGCGTCGGCGGCGGAGATCCCCGTGGCCATGAGGGCGCACATTCGCTCCAGCCGGGCGATGTCGATCGCGGTGTAGCGTCGATGCGCACCGATGGTCCGCACGGAAGGACCCAATCCGTAGCGGCGCTCCCACGTGCGCAACGTTGAGGGGGACACGCCGATCTTGCGGGCGACTGACGCCACCGTCAGGGGCAATTCGTCAACACAGTGTCCCAGCGTGACCTTGGGCATCCCTCCTCCTTTCTTCTGCGATTCTCTCTCGCGTCCCGGTCTCGTGCCACTTGGAGCCACCACGTCGAGTACCGCACCCCTGCCATCTCCAGCCGCATGCGCAACTTTTCCCAGCATCCGTTGAGGAATAACCGTCATGCTGGACGTGTGCGCGGCGAGGAATCGCAGCGACTACGCCCCGGCACCGCGCCGAAGGTGAACAAGATCCAAATTGGCTGCGCAAAATGCTTGAATAACTTATGCGCAACTTGCTACGATCGACCTCAGGCGTTAGCCATCGAAAGGAGAACCGCAGTGACTGATGTTTCGCGTCTGCCCGGACCGCTCATGGAAAAGTGGGAATGGCAGTACCAGGGGGCTTGTCGCGACATGGACACCGAGCTGTTCTTCCACCCCGAGGGCGAACGCGGAGGCACCCGGCGTCGTCGCGCCGAGGCCGCGAAGGCCATTTGCGCGACCTGCCCCGTGCTCGAGCAGTGCCGCGAATACGCACTGGCGGCTCACGAGCCCTACGGCGTGTGGGGCGGCATGAGCGAGGAAGAGCGTCGTGACTACATCCAACGCCAACGGCGGATGGCACGGCGCAGCGCCTAATATCCACGACGACGGCGGCACCACGCGGATTCGCGTGGTGCCGCCGTCTATGTCTGCCTCACGGCTCCGATATACGCGTCGAGGGCGCGCCTGTCACACAGGCGCGCCCTCGAACGGTAACTGCTAGCGACTAGCGCTCGACCTTGGCGAGGATGTCGCGGGCCGAGAGGATCATGTACTCCTCGTCGCCGTACTTGACCTCGGTGCCGCCGTACTTCGAGTAGATGACGGTGTCGCCCTCGGCGACGTCCATCGCAACGCGGTTGCCGTTGTCGTCAACGCGACCGGGGCCAACTGCGACGACCTTGCCCTCCTGCGGCTTTTCCTTGGCCGTGTCGGGGATAACGAGGCCGGACGCGGTGGTCTTCTGGGCCTCAACCTGCTGAATGACCACGCGGTCTTCGAGCGGCTTGATGGAGACGGACATTGAGTCTCTCCCTTTCTGTTCACTCTGGTGGTTTCAGGGGATCTTGCCGTCGCGGGTGGTCAAGATCGACCTTGCAGGAAAAGACTATGCGGATTCTGGCACTCGTTCAACCTGAGTGCCAGAATCTCTCGGCCTCGCGCGCGCACGAGCATGGAACAATGGCGCCATGACGTCTCCGATCGATCACGCGCTGTCGGAACGCGGCCAACGGCTGCTCCGCACTCTCGCTGCGACTCCCCCGGCGCTGCTCGATCGCCTCGGCGACAAGCTGCGCGCCGCCGGCTACGACGCCGACCTCATCGCGGCGGTGCTCACCCAGTGCGAGCTGCGCGAGCACGCGCGGACAAAGCTCGGCCCGGCGGCCGCCGAGATGGTGTTCACGCGAGCAGGCCTCGAGCAGGCGACCCGCCTCATCGTCGCCGCGCATCACGCGAATCGCTTCCGGGCAGCGGGAATCGATCGAGTTGCGGATCTCGGCTGCGGCCTCGGCGTGGAGTCGCTGGCCCTGGCCGGACTGGGGATACGAGTCGTCGCGTGCGACCGGGACGAGCAGATGGTGCTCGCGGCCCGCCACAACCTGCGAGCGTTTCCCGAGGCCGAGGTGCGTCACGTTGACGTCACCGAGGTCGATCCCGCGGCGTGGGGCGTCGACGCGTTCTTTGCCGATCCGCAGCGGCGGAACCCGGCCGGGCGCGTCCTTGCTCCCGAGAGCTGGTCTCCCCGCTCAGCTACTTCCTCGACCTGGCGGATTCGCTGCCGGGCGGAATCAAGGTAGCCCCGGGTATCGATCACGCCGCCCTGCCGCCCGACTGGCACGCGCAGTGGACGAGCGTCGACGGCGACCTCGTCGAAGCGTGCCTGTGGTCGGGCGAGCTTGCCCAGACGGGACCGGGACGTAGCGCGCTCGTCATCGCCGAAACGCACGCCGCCGAGTTCGCGATCCCCGACATCACCTGCGCGAACGCGCCCAATCCCCAGGTGGAACCTGCTGAGCGACTCGCCGCGTATCTGTTCGAGCCGGACTCGGCACTCATCCGCGCCGGAGCGATCGCGTCGCTAGCAAGCGAACTCGATGCGCGCCCCGTCTTCACCTCGATCGCCTACCTCACCGGCAACACCGCGCCCCCGGAGCACCTGACCCCGTTTATCTCGCAGTGGCGCATCGGCGACGTCGTCGGCCTGCGCACGAAGACGCTCAAAGCCGCCATGCGGGCGTGGGGTGCCGGCCAGGTGACAATCAAGAAGCGCGGGGTAAACATCGATCCGGCGAGGCTGCGACGCGCCATCTTGCCCAAGCCCGCCGGAGACGCCCACATCACCCTGGCGTGTACCCGGGTCGGCGCTCGCCACGTCGCGTTGCGGCTCGACCCCGTCGAGGATTAAGCGAGGCAGGACTGAGTCAGGCTCATCCCCGAGTCCGGGCTAAACGTCGGCGAGGATGGGGCGACGCCAGCGGCGACGAGAGCCGCCCCAATCGCAGCAATCTGAGCACCGTTATCGGTGCACAGCTTAAGCGGCGGCATGCGCACCTCGAGGCCCGCGGCCGCGGCGCGTTCGGCAAGAAGCGAACGCAGGTGGGAGTTTGCCGAGAATCCGCCACCGACGATGATTGTCGAGCAGTCGTGGTCGAGGGCTGCCTGGACCGCCTTCGCCGTCAGCGAGTCGTTGACGGCTGCGGAAAATCCCGCGCAGATATCGGTCGCTGGGACCTCGCCGCCGGCGCTCTCGATGCTTTCGACGTAGCGCGCCACCGCGGTCTTCAATCCCGAAAACGAGAAGTTGTAGCGATGGCGGTGCTTGTCCTTGCCCGCCGCGAGCCCGCGCGGGAATCGAATGGCGTCGGGATTACCCTCGCGCGCCATGCGATCGACGTGGGGACCGCCCGGGTAGGGGGTGTTCAGCAGCCGCCCGACCTTGTCGAAGGCTTCGCCGGCGGCGTCGTCAAGCGTGCCGCCCAGCTCGGTGATGTCGCGGGCAATGTCGCGGACGAGGACGAGGTTGGAATGGCCGCCCGAGACGATGAGGCCGATGAAACGCTCGGGAAGCGGCCCGTCGACGAGCGCGTCCACAGCAAGGTGACCGATGACGTGGTTCACCCCGTACAGCGGCTTGTCGAGGGCGAGCGCGAGGGCTTTCGCGGCGGCGTGTCCGACGCTCAGCGACCCCACCAACCCCGGGCCCGCCGCCACCGCGATGGCGTCGACATCCTCGACATTCACGTGGGCCTTGTCGGCCGCCGCCTGGAGGGTGGGCAGGAAGGATTCGAGGTGAGCACGCGAGGCAATCTCGGGGATGATCCCGCCGTAGCGGGCGTGCTGATCCATCGACGAGGCCGTGACGTCGCCGAGCAGATCCGTGCCGCGAACGACGCGACGCCGGTCTCGTCACACGTCGACTCGATGCCGAGAACCAACGGGGCAGATGTCGTCATGTCTTCAGCCTAATACCGCCGTCGGCACGCCTCGCTCGCGCACCCGATCGCTAGAGCCCCAGTCGCTGCGCCACGACGTCAGCGAGCCGCGCGGCGACGGCGTCGGCCTGGTCTTGTGTGGCCGCTTCAACCATGACGCGCACGAGCGGCTCCGTGCCCGACGCGCGCAGCACGACGCGGCCGGTCTCGCCCAGCTCGGATTCTGCGTCGCGGATCGCCGCCTGGAGCTCGGCGTCGTCCGTGCGGTGCTTGTCGACGTTGGGAACGTTGACGAGGGTCTGCGGCAGCCGCTCGACAAACGACGTGAGGTCGGCGAGGCTGCGCCCGGACGTCTTGACGGCGCGGGCGATCATCAGCGCGGTGAGGATGCCGTCGCCGGTAGTCGCGTGCATCCCGTTGATGACGTGACCGGACTGTTCGCCGCCGAGCACGTATCCCGACTTGACCATTTCCTCGAGCACGTAGCGGTCACCCACGGCGGTTTGGGCCGTCGCGATGCCGCACTCGCGCATGGCGAGGATGAGGCCGAGGTTCGACATGATCGTCACGACGAGGGTGTCGCCCGCCAGCTCACCACGCTCGTGGAGATCGCGCGCGAGCATCCCCATGATCTTGTCGCCATCAACCAGCTCGCCGTCGGCGTCAACGGCCAGGCAGCGGTCCGCATCACCGTCGAAGGCAACACCGAAATCGCAGCCCGCCGCGCGCACCTGCGCTTGCAATTGCTCGGGATGAGTGGAGCCGCAGCCGTCGTTGATATTGCGCCCATCGGGCGAAGCGTTGATGACGATGGTCTCGGCACCGGCTTCGCGAAGCGCCGCCGGACCCAGCAGCGACGCCGCACCGTTCGCGCAGTCAACGGCGATGCGCAGCCCGCTGAGGTCGGTGCCGCACGCCGCGACGAGGTGATCGATGTAGTGGCGCTCGGATTCGGCCGGGTCCTCGTCGATCTCGCCGACGTCAGCACCCGTCGGCCGATCGAATTTGGTGTCGAGCAGGCTCTCGATGTCGTCCTCGATCGCGTCGGCGAGCTTGTAGCCGCCACGGGCGAAGAACTTGATGCCGTTGTCGGGCATGGGGTTGTGGGACGCCGAGATCATGACGCCAAGGTCGATGTCGTCGGCAGCCGTCAGGTAGGCGACGCAGGGAGTCGTCACGACGCCGATGCGATTGACGTCAAACCCGGCGGAGGCCAGGCCCGCAGCGAGGGCGTGATCAAGGAGCTGGCCCGACATACGGGTGTCGCGGCCGATGATGGCGCGAGGCTTGCGGCCTTCCGCCTTGGGGGCGAGCTTGCGGCCCGCGGCGATCCCCAGCGCCAGCGCCAGGTCGGGGGTCAGTTCCTTATTCGCCAGACCACGCACGCCGTCGGTGCCAAAAAGCCGCGCCATCACATCTTCCTTTCGTCGTAGACGTCCCCAAGCATAGCGGCACCGCCTGACCCGGGAGGTCAGGCGGTGCCGAAAACGCAGCTCGTAAGCTTTAGCGCTTCGAGTACTGCGGCGCCTTGCGGGCCTTCTTGAGACCGGCCTTCTTACGCTCGACGGCGCGGGCGTCGCGGGTGAGGAACCCGGCCTTCTTCAGGGCCGGACGGTTCGCCTCGCGGTCGATCTCGTTGAGCGCGCGGGCAACACCCAGGCGGACGGCGCCGGCCTGGCCGGAGACGCCACCGCCGGTGACGCGGACCTTCACGTCAAACTGCTCGGCCAGCTCGAGGAGGACGAGCGGGGACTTGACCTCCTGCTGGAGCAGCTTGTTCGGGAAGTAGTCCTCGAGGGGACGGCCGTTGATCGTCCACTCGCCCGACCCGGGAGCCAGTCGCACGCGCGCAATGGCGCGCTTGCGGCGGCCCAGGCCGTATCCCGGCGCGATCGCCGACGTGCCGGCGCCCTCAACCGAGGAGTGGGTTTCCGACGTGTAGGAGCTGGGGACGGCGTCCTCGGCAAGCTCCTGGTTCTCGTAATCAGCCACGGTTCTCCTTATGGTAGTGCGCCAGAACTACTGGGCGATCTTGGTCAGCTGGTACTCGGTGGGCTGCTGGGCGGCGTGCGGGTGCTCGCTGCCACGGTAGACGTGGAGCTTCTTCAGCTGAGCGCGGCCCAGCTTCGTGTGCGGAACCATGCCGCGCACAGCCTTTTCGACAGCCCGCTCGGGGTACTTCTCGAGCAGTTCGGCGTAGGAGACCGACTTCAGGCCACCCGGGAAGCCCGAGTGGTGGTAGGCGCGCTTTTGCTCGCGCTTCTTGCCAGTGAGGACAACCTTTTCGGCGTTGATGATGATGACGTAGTCACCCTCGTCCTCGTTCGGCGTGTAGGTCGGCTTGTGCTTCCCACGGAGCAGGTTGGCGGCGGCGGCCGCCAGTCGTCCGAGGACGACGTCCTGGGCGTCGATGACGTGCCACGTCTTGGTGGAGCGGTCACCGGCTTTCGGTGTATAGGTGCGCATTCGCGTAACCTTCATTCCTTCACTCATGGGCGAGATTCGCCCGGTTTCTTGCACGTGTGCACCTTTTGGGTCCGCGGGCACGTGGGAGGCGCCCCGAACTTTGTGAGTGCACAGCTGTCAACCTTATCGGTTTTACCGCGGCCGCCTCAAGATCGGTCGCGGTGATACCTCCCACGCCCTAGCGCGCGGGCAGGGTGCGCACGACGCGGGCCCGTTCGGCCTGGGCGGCGTAGTTTCGGGTGCGGGTAGTCGACCCGCACCAGCGTCAGGCCGCGTGCGGGGGCGACGGGCACGGCGCTGTCGCGCACGCCGGCTCGCAAGACGTCGCCGATCCACCCGATCGGGCGCGCTCGCTCACCTACCCGCATGAGGGCGCCGACCATGAAGCGGACTTGCGAGTGGCAAAAGGCGTCGGCATGGAGGGTGAAGGCGACGAGGCCGTCGGGAGTGCGCGAGACATCGAGCTGCTTGAGGTGTCGGATCGTCGTCGCGCCGGGGCGCGGCTTGGCAAAGGGCAGGAAGTCGTGTTCGCCGATTAGCGCCCGCGCGGCCTCGCCCATCGCGGCGACGTCGAGGGGGCGCTTCGCCACCGCGACGTCGAGGCGCCACGGGCACGCAAGGGCACGCAAGTCGGCGGCGAGGTAGCGGTAGTGGCGCCCGCAGGCGGAAAACCGCGCGTCGAAGGTGTCGGCAACCGGCGCTGCCGACCGCACGATGACGTCCGGGTCGGCCTCGCACATGTGCCCGAGGACGCCGTTGAGGCGATCGGCCAGCGCCTCACCGCTGGAACGGGTGGAGCGCCCAGGCAGGCCGTCCCACACCTCGCTCGCGATATCGACGTGGGCGACCTGCCAGGCGGCGTGGACGCCCGCATCGGTGCGCCCGGCGACGGTCAGCGCAACCGTCCCGCGCGTGATCGTCGCCAGCGCCTCGGCGAGCATTCCTTCGACGGTGCGCAGCCCGGGCTGGGCCGCCCACCCGTGGAACGCTCCGCCCGCGTACGCGATGTCGAGGCGCACCCGCTGGGTATCGCTCACAGATCCATCTCCCAACAGCGCACTCCCCCGCGAATGCCCGCGTCGTTGGGAACGATGACGACGTCGTCGCCAAGCAGGCGGCGTTGGCTCGCCGCGATACGCACGCCGTTGCCCCCACCGATGTAGAGGCGGTCCCACAGCAGCGCGGGGCGCAGGGCGTCGACGACGCGGCGCACGCGCCGCGACCAGTGGGCGTCACCGAGGCGCAACCGCTCATGCTCGCCGATGTAGTCGTCGTAGATGAGTCCCCACCGCACGGGCATGCGCGAGATCTCCATGTGCGGGGCTAGGCGACGCCCGTCCCACACGGAGTTGCCAAGCCCCGTCCCCAACGTGACGATGACCTCCAAACCTGTGCCCGTGATGACCCCGGCGCCCGCGACCTCGGCGTCGTTGAGGACGAGCGCGGGAACACCGATGCGCTCGGCAAGTGCGCGGCGAATGTCGCAGTGATGCCACTGTTCAACCAACTCGGGAAGAACGCGGGTGCGCGGCCCCGACTTGCACACGTAGTGCGGCGTGTGGATGACGACGCCGTGACGCAGCATCCCCGGCATCCCGACGCTCACCCGATCACATGCCGGCAGCTTACGCCCCAGATCTTCGACCAGATCGACGAGCATGTCCGGCGGCAGAGGATAGGGCGTGGGCGTGCGCGTCGGTTGGGCGATCATCGTTCCTCGCGCGTCCAGCACCGATGCTTTAATTCCCCCGCCCCGCCGCAGTCGACCGCGAGCGTCAGGGGGCCGTGCGGTTCTTCACTCATGGCCCCATCGTACGTGGCCTCCTCACGGGCCAAGCTCGCCACGAGGCGAATCGGGCCGGGCACCCACAAGGGATGCCCGGCCCGATTGTACGAGTTAACGACTACTCAGCCGAAGCTTCGCTGACCTTCTCCTCGGCCGCCGGCTTCGAGACCTTGGCCTTCTTCTCGAGCTTGTCGAACACCAGCGAGATCTGCGCCATGGGCGCGTTGTCGCCACGGCGCGGCGGCATCTTGACGATGCGGGTGTAGCCACCCTCGCGCTCGGGGTCGATCTTCGGGGCGACGACGTCGAACAGGGTGTAGACCGCGTCAAGTTCGCGCTCGGCCTTCGACACCTGGGTGCCGATCTTGCGTGCGACCTGGCGGCGGTTGTGGATATCACCCTTGCGGGCCTTCGTGATCAGCTTCTCGACGTACGGCTGCAGACGCTTCGCCTTCGTCTCGGTCGTCACGATAGCTTCGTGTTCGATGAGCGACTTGGCCAGGTTGGCCAGGATCTTACGCTCGTGCGCGGGGGACGACCCCAGGCGCGCTCCCTTCGTGGGCTTGGGCATGTCTAGCTCCTACTACTTCAATCAAATCGCGGGCCGAAAACGGCTCACTCACTCATCGCTAAACGTGACGGAACCCGCCAGATAGCTGTCATCAAAACCACCGGAGGCGGGGCTGTCCTTCAGGCCCATGCCCATTTCGGCGAGCTTGACCTTGATTTCCTCGATCGACTTCGCACCGAAGTTGCGGATGTCGAGCAGGTCGGCCTCGCTGCGGGCGACGAGCTCGCCCACGGTGTTGATCCCCTCGCGGGTTAGCGCGTTGTACGAACGCGACTGCAACCCCAGCGCGTCAATCGACAGCGCGAGGTCCTGAACGAGATCCTGATCCGTCGGCGACGGACCCATCTCGATGCCCTCGGCCTCGATGTTGAGCTCCTGGCACAGGCCGAAGAGTTCGACGAGGGTCTTGCCCGCCGAGGCGAGCGCGTCGCGCGGGGCGATCGCAGGCTTCGTCTGAACATCGACGATCAGCCGGTCGAAGTCCGTGCGCTGGGCGACACGGGTCGCCTCAACCTTGTACGTCACCTTGAGCACCGGCGAGTAGATCGAGTCGATCGGGATCACCGAGATCTCGGCGTCCTCGTGCTTGTTCTGGGCAGCCGAGACGTAGCCGCGGCCACGCTCGACCGTCAGCTCGATCTCGAGCTTGCCGTTCTCGTTCAGGCTGGCCAGGTGCAGATCCGGGTTGTGGATCTCGACGCCCGCCGGAGGCGTGATGTCTCCGGCCGTGACCTCGCCCGGGCCGGCCTTGCGCAGGTACATGACGACGGGCTCGTCGTTCTCGGACGACAAGACGATCTGCTTGATGTTGAGGATGATCTCGGAGACGTCCTCCGTCACACCCGTGATCGTGCGGAACTCGTGCGGGACGCCCTCGATGCGAATCGATGTGACGGCCGCGCCTGGGATCGACGACAGCAGGGTACGGCGCAGGGAGTTACCCAGCGTGTACCCAAAACCCGGCTCGAGAGGTTCGATGGTGAACCGGGAGCGGTATTCGCTCAGCGTCTCCTCGCTGAGCGTCGGTCGCTGCGAAATGAGCACGTTGTGTCCTTTCTCGCCAACACATCCGCCATATGATGTGCGGCGACCGTTCTGGCTAACACACCAGACAGGTGTTCAGGTGCCCAGCTCCCCCACTAAGACGGCCTTGGGAGCGCCGGGCGTGAGCGGCGAACCGCCCGGAATCACACGCGGCGACGCTTCGGCGGACGGCAGCCGTTGTGAGCCTGCGGCGTGACGTCCTGGATCGATCCGACCTCGAGGCCCGAAGCCTGGAGGGAACGGATTGCCGTTTCGCGGCCCGAACCGGGGCCCTTGACGAAGACGTCGACCTTCTTCATGCCGAAATCCTGAGCGCGCTTCGCTGCGGCCTCGGCGGCCTGCTGGGCGGCGAACGGCGTCGACTTACGCGACCCCTTGTAGCCGACCTGGCCCGAAGACGACCATGCGACGACGGCGCCCGAGGGATCCGTGATCGACACGATCGTGTTGTTGAAGGTGGACTTGATGTACGCATTGCCGGAGACGATGTTCCGGCGAACCGAACGACGGGGCTTGCGAGCCCCCGAACGCGATGCTGCTGCCATGAGTGTCTTGCTCTCTTCCAGTCATCGATCCACGAAACCGTGGACTACAGGGGTTACTTGGCCTTCTTCTTCCCGGCGACGGTGCGCTTGGGACCCTTGCGGGTGCGGGCGTTGGTCTTCGTCCGCTGACCGCGCACCGGCAGGTGGCGGCGGTGGCGCAGGCCCTGGTAGCAGCCGATTTCGATCTTGCGACGAATGTCGGCCTGGATCTCGCGGCGGAGGTCGCCCTCGACCTGGAAGTTCGATTCGATGTATTCGCGGACCTTGATGAGGTCTTCCTCGGTGATATCGCGGACGCGCACGTCCGGCGAGACACCGGTGGCCTCGAGGGTCTGCTTGGCGCGGGTGCGGCCCACACCAAAGATGTACGTCAGGGCGACCTCAAGGCGCTTCTCGCGCGGCAGGTCGACGCCTGCAATACGTGCTGCTGGCATTGATGCTTCTCCAGTTGTGAATTTTCGGAGGTCGTCACGTCACGACCCGCGCAGCAACCACGCGGCCCCGGCCTCCGAACCGAGGGTCCCAGTTTCCTGAGCAGTGACGTCCTGATGCGCCCGAGGGCGAGCGTCTTAGCCTTGGCGCTGCTTGTGGCGAGGGTTGTCACAGATCACCATGACAACGCCGTGGCGGCGGATGACCTTGCACTTGTCGCAGATCTTCTTGACGCTGGGCTTGACCTTCATCTTGTTGTTCCTCTGCCGCGACGCGGCATGTTGTCGTTACTTGTACCGGTAGACGATCCGACCGCGCGAAAGGTCGTACGGGCTGAGTTCGACGATGACGCGATCCTCGGGCAGGATCCGGATGTAGTGCTGACGCATCTTGCCGGAGATATGCGCGAGAACCTCGTGGCCGTTCTTGAGTTCGACACGGAACGTCGCGTTCTTCAACGCTTCGAGGACCGTGCCCTCGATCTCAATGACGCCGTCTTTCTTTGCCATATGCCTTCCACTCACTTCGGTTGAGGACGCCGGCTAGACCGGTTGCGGGCATAGCTAAGCCCACTGACGTCCGACTCTCAACCTTACGGGGCCGCTCCCCGCGGCGCAAAGTCCCCGATCTTGTCGGATTGGTCACGTCCGGGCTAGAGGGCGACCGGCGTGACTCCGAATCGGGCCAGCTCGGCGACGCCGCAGTCAGGGGCGGTGAGGACGCTGATGCCGTCGTCCAAGATGGCGACCTCGTGCTCCCAATGGCAGGCCAGCTGATGATCGCACGTCTTGACCGTCCACTGGTCCTCGAGCGTCACAACCTCGTTGCTGCCGCGGGTGAGGATCGGCTCGACGCACACGACCATGCCCGGCTTGATCTTGGGCTGGCGTCCACGGGCGCGGAAGTTCAAGATATCGGGTTCTTGGTGCATCGCCGTGCCGATGCCGTGGCCGATGAATTCTTCGACGATGCCGGCCTCGAAGCCGATGGAAGCGGCCTGCTCCTCGACGACGGTCTCGACCGCGTCTCCCACACAGGCGACCGTCTTGCCACTGGCCAGCGAGGCAACGCCGGCCCACATGGCCTCGTTCGTCACGGCGTCAAGCGCGATCGCGTCGCGGCTGGCCGCCCGCTTGCCACCGACGAGGACGCTCAGGCAGGCGTCGCCGTGCCATTGCTGGCCGTCGCGCTCGATGTAGGCGCCGCAGTCGAAGGAGACAAGGTCGCCCTCACGTAGCGTCGTGTCGTCCGGGATCCCGTGGACAACGGTGTCGTTGACAGAGATGCACACCGACGCCGGGTAGCCGTAATAGCCGAGAAAGTTCGAGCGGGCGTCGTGGGCCGCGATGACCTCCGCCGCGCACGCATCGAGATCGCGCAAAACGGCACCGGGCTGGGCGGCCTCGCGCAACGCGTCGTGGATGGCGGCGACGATGAGGCCGGCCTCGCGCATGTAGCTGATCTGGCGCGGCGTCTTGTATTCGATCTTCGAGCGAATCGCCCGTCCCCCCCTGCTGTGGGATCTATTTGATCGCATCCTCGAGGCGCTGCCACACCTCGTCGACGCTGCCGTTGCATCGACGGGAACCAGCAGTCCCGCTGGGAATAGAAGTCGATGAGCGGCAGGGTCTGCGAGCGGTAGACCTCCATGCGGTGACGGATCACCGGCTCGGTGTCGTCCTCGCGGCCCTCGATGCTGGCCCGGTGCAGCAGGCGCGAGACAAGGTCGTCTTCGTTCACCTGAAGCTCGAGCACGCGGTCGAGGCTCTTGCCGTCCTCGGCGAGCACCGTATCGAGGTATCCGCCTGGGCCTGCGTGCGCGGGTAACCGTCAAGCAGGAAGCCGCTGGCGAAGGGTTCCTCGCGCAGCGCCGAGGCCACCATGGGGTTCGTCACCTCGTCGGGCACGAATTCGCCCTTGCTCATGAACTGCTGAGCGAGCGTGCCCAGCTCGGTCTCGCGGGCGATGTTTGTCGCGGAAGACCTGCCCGGTCGACATCGTCGCGATCCCCAAACGCGTCACAGATGCGCCCGGCCTGCGTCCTTGCCGGCACCGGGAGAGACCAATGAGGAGGAGACGACGAATGCTCATGACAAGAACCCTTCGTAGTGATGCTGTTGCAGTTGCGCGTTAATCTGCATCACCGTTTGCAGACCAACACCGACCATAATAAGCAGCGTCGTTCCGCCGAACGGCAGGTTCTGGACGTGCAGGGCGATGAGCGCAAGCATGGGAATCATCGCGATGATGACGAGGTAGATCGCGCCCGCCGTCGTGATGCGATTCGACACGTAGCGCAGGTATTCGGCGGTGGGTCGCCCGGCCCGCTTACCGGGAACAAAGCCGCCGTACTTCTTCATGTTCTCGGCCGTCTCGTCGGGGTTGAACGTGATCGCCGTGTAGAAGAACGCGAAGAACAGGACAAGCAGCGCATAGATGAGCAGGTAGATCCACGACGTCTGGCGGAAGTTCGCGCTGATCCACTGCACCCATGCCGCGTCCGACTTACCGAAGCCCGCGATCATCGTCGGCATGGCCAGCAGTGAGGCCGCGAAGATGACGGGGATAACGCCCGACATGTTGATCTTCATGGGGATGTACGTCGTCGAGCCGCCGTACATGCGTCGCCCAACCATGCGCTTGGCGTACTGAACGGGGATGCGGCGCTGGGCCTGCTCGACGAACACGATCGCCAGCGTGACGATGAGGATGAGGGCGATGAGGAGGATCGTGTTGCGCACGCCCGAGTTGCCGCCCGCGATCGACCACACGTGCGAGGGCATGCCCGCGAGGATACCCGTGAAGATGAGCAGCGACATGCCGTTGCCGATCCCGCGCTCGGTGATGAGCTCGGCCAGCCACATGATGAGGCCCGTGCCCGCGGTCATGACGATGACCATGATGAGGAAGTTCGGGATCGTGTCGTTGGGCAGCAACGGCTTATCAGCCGGGCAGTTCGGCATGAGGGTACCGGCCCGCGCCATCGCGACGTACGTCGTCGACTGCAACAGTCCCAGCGCGATCGTCAGGTACCGCGTGTACTGCGTCATCTTCGCCTGGCCGGCCTGGCCCTCCTTATGGAGGTCCTCGAAACGCGGAATAACCACGCGCAGCAGCTGGATGATGATCGACGCGGTGATGTAGGGCATGATGCCAAGCGCGAACACCGACAGTCGCATGAGCGCGCCGCCCGAGAACATGTTGACGAGTTCGATGAGGCTCGATTCGTCGTTGTTCGCCAGGCACGCCGTGACGTTCTCGGAGGAGATGCCGGGGGTCGGAATGTGCGAACCCAACCGGTAAAGCATCATGATGAATAGGGTGAACAACAGCTTGCGCCGTAGGTCAGGCGTGCGGAACGCCTGGGCAAATACGCCAAGCACTGGGTCCTCCACTCGATAGGGCGCCGGTAAGGGGACGTCCGGCGCGCGGGCACGTCTCAGCGTACACGGATGAGACGAAGTTAAGAAAAATGAAGGGGCGGCACCCCTGCCAACCAGGAGTGCCGCCCCTACGCGTCACTAGCGTTCCTTGACGGAACCGCCAGCCGCCTCGATCTTCTGCGCGGCAGCGGCCGAGCACTTGTCGGCCTCGACCGTGATCGCTACCGAGATGTCACCGTTGGCGAGAATCTTGACCGGGCAGTTCTTGCGAACGGCGCCCTTGGCCACGAGGTCCTCGACGGTGACGTCGCCACCGTTGGGGAACAGCTCGGCGAGCTTGCCGACGTTGACGACCTGGTATTCGACGCGGAACGGGTTCTTGAACCCGCGCAGCTTCGGCAGGCGCATGTGCATCGGCATCTGGCCACCCTCGAACCCGGGCTTGACGTTCTTGCGAGCGCCCGTGCCCTTGGTACCGCGGCCAGCGGTCTTGCCCTTCGAACCTTCACCGCGGCCCACGCGAATCCGGTTGCGCTTGGCACCGGGGGCGGGACGCAGGTCGTGCAGGCGCACGATGCCCGATTCGGTCTGCTTCGTGGAATCCGCCATGTTAGTCAACCTCCTCCACACTCACCAGGTGGGAGACCTTGGCGATCTGCCCACGCGTGGCGGCGTTGTCGGGGTGCACCACCGAGTGGTTGATCTTGCGCAGCCCCAGCGACGCCATGGTCTTGCGCTGACCGGGCTTGGTGCCCGCAAGTCCGCGCTTCATTGTGATCTTGAGATTAGCCATCAGGCGCTCACTCCTTCAGCGGCGGCTTCGGCCTCGGCCTTGTCCTTCGCGTCGCGCTTGGCGGCAAGTCCTTCGGCCTGGGCGCGCAGCATCGCCTGCGTGGCGACGCGCTCGAGAGGCAGACCGCGGCGGGCGGCGACCTCTTCGGGGCGCTGCAGCATCTTCAGCGCGGCGACGGTCGCGCGAACGATGTTGATCGCGTTGTCCGAGCCGAGCGACTTCGACAAGACGTCGTGGATGCCCGCGCAGTCCATGACCGCACGCACCGAGCCGCCGGCGATAACGCCGGTACCGGGCGATGCGGGGCGCAGGAGGACGACGCCGGCAGCGTCCTCGCCCTGCACCTGGTGGGTGATCGTGCGCTGGATCATCGGGACGGTGAAGAAGTTCTTCTTCGCCTCCTCGACGCCCTTCGAGATGGCCGCGGGAACTTCCTTGGCCTTGCCGTAGCCGATCCCGACCGTGCCCTCGCCGTCACCGACCACGACCAGAGCCGTGAACGAGAAACGACGGCCGCCCTTGACGACCTTGGACACGCGGTTGATCTTGACCACGCGCTCGATGTACTGGTTTTCCTGCTCGCGACGGTTGTCGCGGCGCCCCCGGCGGTTCTGGTCGCGGCCTCCCCGGCCGCTGCGCTGCGCGCCGCCCTCGGAGGCGGAGGTGGTGCGGCTGTTGTCGTCAGCCATAATCAATCCCTTGCTTCCTTGGTTGGTGGACGGTTACACGCTCAGACCGCCGTCACGGGCGCCTTCGGCGACCGCAGCGACTCGACCGTGATACTTGTTGCCCCCGCGGTCGAAGACCACGGCGGTGATGCCGGCGGCCTTCGCGCGCTCGGCGATGCGCTCGCCGACCTTGCGGGCCTGCTCGACCTTCTTGGCGTCGTCACCGCGGTAGGCGGCTTCGAGCGTGGAGGCCGAGACGATGGTGTGACCGGCGACGTCGTCGATGACCTGGGCAACCATGTGGCGGTTGGACCGGGTAACGACGAGGCGCGGACGCTCCGGGGTGCCGATGATGCGCTTGCGCACACGCAGGTGGCGGCGGCGCCGGGCAACAAACTTGCCCTTGCCCTTGACGGTGTACGACATCACTTACCTGCCTTCCCGGCCTTGCGGCGGACCTGCTCGTCGGCGTAGCGAACGCCCTTGCCCTTGTAGGGCTCGGGGGGACGCAGCCGGCGAATACGCGCGGCGGTTTCGCCAACCTTTTCCTTCGAGATGCCGGCGACCGTGAACTTCAGAGCCGACTCGACGGTGAATTCGATGCCCTCGGGGGCGGGGAAGTCGATGGTGTGGGAGTACCCGAGGTGCAGCTCGAGGTCCTTGCCCTTGGCGATGACGCGGTAACCCGTGCCAACGATTTCCATCTTCTTCTGGTAGCCCTCGGTCACGCCGATCACCATGTTGTTGACCAGCGAGCGCACGAGACCGTGCAGCGCGCGGTTGCGGCGATCGTCGTTCTCGCGGGTGACGGTGATCTGGCCGTCAGCGTGGCTCACCGTGATCCCCTGGGGGAAGGTGCGCTCGAGCTGACCCTTGGGGCCCTTGACCGAGACGGTCTGACCGTCGATCTTTACCTCGACCGAGGAGGGAACGGCGACGGGTGCCTTACCAATTCGTGACATGTCGTTTCCCTCCCTTCTACCACACGTAAGCGACGATCTCGCCGCCCACGCCTCGCTCGCCCGCCTCGCGGTCGGTGAGCAGGCCCGACGACGTGGACATAATCGCCACGCCGAGGCCGCCCATGACCTGGGGCAGTTCGGTCGACTTTGCGTACTTGCGCAGGCCCGGCTTGGACACGCGCTTGAGGCCGGTGATGGCCCGCTGGCGCTTTTCGCCGTACTTCAGGTGCAGCGTCAGCGTCTTGCCGACGCGGGCGTCCTCGACCTCGAGGCCCTTGATGTAGCCCTCGCGCTTGAGCATTTCGGCCAGCGCGACCTTCATCTTGGACGACGGGCATCGAGACGGACTCGTGATGCGCCGAGTTGGCGTTACGCAGACGCGTCAGCATGTCTGCGATGGGGTCTGTCATAGTCATTGTGGGCTGTAGCCCTTCCTCGCCGTGGTTTCGTCACGCGCGTGCGTGAGACCTTCGACGTAGTCGTTTTACCAGCTGGACTTCTTCACGCCCGGCAGCTCGCCACGCAGGGCGAGTTCGCGCAGGCACACGCGGCACAGGCCGAACTTGCGGTAGACCGAGTGCGGGCGCCCGCATCGGGTGCACCGCGTGTAGGCGCGCACGGCAAACTTGTGCTTACCGACAGCCTTGTTCTTCAGAGCGGTCTTAGCCATTCAGATCAGGCCTCCTTGAACGGGAACCCGAGGTGGCGCAGCAGCGTGCGGCCTTCCTCGTCCGTGTTTGCCGTGGTGACGATGGTGATGTCCATACCGCGAACGCGGTCGATCTTCTCGATGTCGATCTCGTGGAACACCGACTGCTCGGTCAGGCCGAACGTGTAGTTGCCGCGGCCGTCGAACTGCTTGGGGCTGAGCCCGCGGAAGTCACGGATACGCGGCAGCGCCGTCGAGATGAGGCGATCGAGGAATTCCCACATGCGGGCGCCGCGCAGCGTCACGTGCGTGCCGATCGGCTGGCCGGCGCGCAGCTTGAACTGGGCGATCGACTTGCGCGCACGCGTGACGATCGGCTTCTGGCCGGTGATCGTCGCGAGGTCGCGCTGGGCACCCTCGATGAGCTTCGAGTCATGCGAGGCTTCGCCGACGCCCATGTTGACGACGACCTTGGTGATCGTCGGGATCTGATGAACGTTGGAGTAACCGAACTCCTTCTTCATCGCGTCCTGGATCTCGTCCGCGTAACGCGCCTTCAGGCGCGGGATGATGGTGTCGCTCATCAGATGTCCTCCCCCGAACGCTTCGCGTAACGCACACGAACGGTCTTCATGCGGCCACCGCGCTCCACCTGCTCCTCACGGAAGCCGACGCGCGTGGGCTTCTTCTCCTTGGGGTCGACCAGGGCGACGTTGGAGATGTGGATGGGAGCTTCGCGGTATTCGATGCCACCGGTGGCCTGACCCTGCTGGTCCTGGCCCTGGCGCACGTGGTGGGTGCGGATGTTCACGCCCTCAACGAGGACGCGCTGCTTGTCGCGTAGCACCTCGAGGACGCGGCCCTGCTTGCCCTTGTCACCCGGCTTGAGCGGGGCCAGGCCCTGCTCTTCGCGGCGCTTGTTGCGCTCGGCCAGCTTCTTTTCGTCGCTGGTGCGCCCGGCGATGACCTCGACGAGGTCGCCCTTCTTGATCTTGGCTGCCATTTAGAGCACCTCCGGGGCCAGCGAGATGATGCGCATGAACTTCTTGTCGCGCAGCTCGCGGCCGATGGGGCCGAAGATGCGCGTGCCACGCGGCTCGCCGTCGTTCTTCAGGATGACGGCAGCGTTCTCGTCGAAGCGGATGTAGGACCCGTCCTTACGGCGGCGTTCCTTCTTCGTGCGCACGATGACCGCGCGAACGACATCGCCCTTCTTGACGTTGCCGCCGGGAATGGCGTCCTTCACGGTGGCGACGATCGTGTCACCGATGCCGGCGAAGCGACGCCCGGAGCCGCCGAGCACGCGGATGCACAGGATCTCCTTAGCACCCGTGTTGTCGGCGACCTTCAGTCGCGACTCCTGCTGAATCATTCGTTGTTCTCCTGTCGTTGGGCCGGTTCTCGCTCACGCGAGCCTGACCGAACGGTTGTTCTTTCCTGTTGCCCGGTTGCCCGGCTCCCCGGGGTGGCTGGCACGAGGTGCAGAGGCAGACACAAGCGCCCGTGAGATGACCGCCAGGTCTCTGCCACAGCATTCCGGGGCGGAATGCAACTTTCCTAGACTACGTCACCGCGCCGCGGCGGCGAAACCCGACCATTGCCGCAGCCCGTGTGTGTTTGCCCACGCGAGAGCGACCGTGCGAAGCCTCGACTCGCGGAAATCCGATGACGGACATTGGGGCGACCCGCCGCGCGAGGTCACGCACCGTCCTGCATCCCATCTCGATCAATGCCGCCGAGCTCGCGCTCGCACCACAGCCGCATCGCCGTGGTGACAACGAAGTGTTTCCGGCGATACATAATCGACAAGATCCAAAGTACTAACACAATAGCGCCGGTACCAGCAACCGGCAACGGAGAACCCATCAATGCGGATTCTTCTCTCCACTCACTGACGACCTGCCTCGGATCAATTTTCTCAAAGATGGAAACCACCAATTGCACTGTCGGAACCGCGACAGAGAGAACACGCAGGACGCGGCTAGGGAAAGGTGCCGCCTCTGCTGGACGCCAGATTTCGATATAACGCTTGATAAGCCACGCCTTTTCGGACGAAGAAACAGGCCCAAGCCCCTCGCCGGCGCCAGACAAGACCCTATCCCGACCCTCGCCGTGATGTGACCCCATGCGCCTGAGCGCATCCGACACCTCCTGGACAAAATAGCCGCATTCATTCCGAAAGCGCTCGGGCTTCTCTTTCCAGCCCCGAACGAGCTCCAGCACTTCTTTGCAAATCAACACGATAAAAATGCACCACAATACCGCAAAGGCAGCGATCACAATGAGTTCAAACGCGGACTTTTCTAGCGCGCCCAGTCCAGACCGCTCCCAAAACGAAAGGATGACGAGCAACACAATAAGGCCGGCCATTATTTTTAATTCTAGTGGTACAAATCGCCATGCTTCCTGCACGCGCCCCCAAACCAACTGAAGACGATCCCACTTAGTCCGGCCCTTCGCGGTATTCGCATGCTTCGCCATCTCTACCTCTTCCGAGATCCTGCACGCCATCCGAGATCTCCTCGGCAATCAGATGACTACCCTACTCAATCCCGTATTCTGCGAGATGGCTGTGTCAATATCTCCAGACGACGATCACTGGGCGCAGAAAGACAACGCCGGCGAGCACGTCGGGCGTGCAGCGCTGAGCAACGCTCAGCTGGCTGGGGCGAGCGCGATCACGCGATCGGCGCGAGCCGCCAGGCCGTCGTCGTGGGTCGCCGTGATGACGCATGCGCCGGTGTCGGCGGCTCGGCGCAACAGGTCGGATACCGACTGGCGGTTCGCCGCATCGAGGGACGCCGTTGGCTCGTCGGCGAATATGAAGGAAGCTCGCCGATACAGAGCACGCGCAATGCCTAACCGCTGCTTTTCGCCACCAGACAGCACCGCAGCCTTCTCGCGCACACGATCGGCGAGTCCGACGTTTTTCAGCATGTCGAGGGCACCATCGTCAATCTTGGTGCGTCCCCACAAATTCGACGCGAGCGTCACGTTGTAGCCGACGTCTTTTTCGTCAATGACACCGGAGTCCTGGTAGACGAACGCCGCATCCTCGTGCCACCAGCGCGCGACGCGGCGACTCGACCATTTCTGTGTCGACACACCGTCGACGACGACGGTTCCGGAATCCGGGCGCAGCAAAAGTCCGAGGCACGACAGCAAGGTGGTCTTGCCACATCCGGAGGGGCCGACGAGCGCGGTGATGTCGCCGGCTTCGGCTGAGATCGAGACGTCGGTAAAAATGTGGCGACCAGCGCGTGTGACCGCGAGGTTTTCAGCACTCAGGCCCATGTCAGATTCTCCTTTCAACAGCCAGCACGGCACTGCGGGCAACACTTCGGAGCAGCACGACTGCGGACGCGAGCGCGTAGACGCACCCAAGTACCAGCGCCGTCATGGCGATGAGGTAGCGGGGAAGGGTCACGTCGGCAAGCGCGATACCAGATGCGACGCCGAGCGCGAGTAGGGCCAGGCACATTTCGGCGAACCACTTGCCCCGCGCCACCTGTGCGAGCCGATGCCCGGCGAGCCGGCGAACGGTGATGAGCTGGGAGTGGCGAGCCGACCACATCGCTGCCGTCTGTACAAGGCCGACAAGGAGGCTCAGCAAGGTGATGACGAGCGCAATGATGCCGATTTGTGCTTCACGTAGGGCGTCGCGTTGTTGCTCGCGAAGCTCCGGCAACACGCGATCGACCGACACGGTGTAGGCATCCATGCCCGTTGCCCGCAAGGTATCGTGCGCAATGCCCGGATCGGACACCACGAGCCCACCGTTCGCCGCCAGGGCGATGAGCGCATCGCCGTTCAGCGTCTTGGCGACTCCATGAGGCAGGACGGCAAGAAGTGGATGATCGTTGGAAACGGCGAATGATGCCGCGGATGTTTGACCAAGAATCGGCACGTTGATGCCGCTGCCGACGTAGTACTTCACGTCGGTGAGGTCGGCACCCTCGCGTAACCAGGGTTCCATCGTGATGTCCATTTCAGACACCGCGGATTCCGGCGCACTGCTCAGACGGAGGCCCCTGCTTTTCAGTCGTTCGAACGTCGCCGCGTCGACGAGGACTAGATGTGAGTAGCCCCGGAGTGACTCGGATACCTCAAAACCGGAATCCAGGGGATAACTCACAAGTACGGCATTGCGCCGCTCGAGTTCAGACACCCACCGCGTTGCGGCCGCATTTGCGCCATCCCTCACCGTGTCTTCGTCGGCTACTGACGAAACACTCACCCTGGTGACATCTCCCAACGCGGCTGCATCGGCAATACGATCCCCGGTGTCGCGAGCTGAAGCATATGCATTCACCGCGATCGGCACGAGTGACGAGGCAATGACAAGGGCAATAACACGTAACGCGAGGCTGGACGCACCGAGCGAGTCGCGACCGATCGCCTCACGAGTAATAACCTGCACTCCGGGCTTAACAAGCCAACCCGCAGCCACGCAGAGAATGCCAAAAATGACAGTTATCGCCAACGTGACGACGAGTAGTTGACGGCAATAGCTAGAAAATCCTGATCCAGCAAATGTCAAAGCGCCCGCGACGACGGCGAGACATCCGCCGATGATGACACCACAGAACAATCGCCCCCAGCAGCTGCGGAAGTCTTCCGCTTCGAGGCGTGCACGCGACTGACCACTAATGAACCGCAACCCGCGCTCCCTCACGCGCGTTCCGTACCACGTTGTCACGCACGCCGCACCCAGAAGAAGCACGCTTAGTAGCCCTAGCCCTAACGACGTACGCACAATCCCCGCAAGGAAGACCCCCAACCCAGACTGGTCCTTATCGAAGGATATTCCGACGTTGTGGGCATTCGCCCAGCGAGCGAGAGTCTGTTGAGTAGCGGGGGACGAAGGTGTGAGGGCATATGAGCCGGACAGCGAGAGATCGCCGAGGTCACGCCCGCCAATTATCCGTGCAGGCCGGTCACGCAGTCCAGAATCCAGCACCTGCGCGTTTTTGCCAAAGCGATAGTAGACCACACGATCTCGACCAGAATCATCAATACGATACGCACTGACATGGGCAGCAGTCAGAGACCGATCCAGCGAATCGATAAGATCAGCCTTGTTTCCCGCGTCGACACCGACACTCAGCGTCGCAATAGTGTCGGTGCCGACGGGAAACACGGCAAGTCGCTGGATGAGGTCATACCGACAGATTAACCCGGCCACGCAAACGGCTAGGCAACCAACGATAACGAACAACCGGCGTATTCCGCGCATGACTTTGACCTCTTCCCTGAGGATCCCTAAAGGATATCACTCATTCGCGGATGTGCGCTCCAACTTTCCCTCATTGGACACCAGGTTAAGTAAAAACGGCACCCCACCTGCGGTTATGGAACATCGATGATGGCCAGCTTCGGGAGGGTAGCGATCAGATCCTGCGTTGCCATCGATACCGTGACCAGGCGCGGCACGAGGTCGGCAACGTAACTCGGGTTGTCGTGCTCGCGGCACCAGTCGTTGGGGTCGTTCCTGATCTGGGACTTCTTGTCGATGGTGACGCGGTAGCGGTCGATCATCCACTCCAGGGGGCTACGCCCGCCCACCATGTAGTCGTTGGCTGCGACTGGAATGCCCGTGAACGTCAGGTAGTCGTTATAGACCAGCGTCGTCAGGTCGCGCTGGCGGGCAGTGCCGCCCCACCGCAGCTTCTCCACCTTGTAGCGCCGCCACGGGTCATCCGGGGTCAGGGCCGACCACTGCTCGCACACCTGCGGGTGAGGCTCGACGCGCTCGTAGTTAACGTGGATATCCGCTAGCTGACGCCCAATCCGGGCATAATCGGCGAAACCGGAGACGAGGGGAATGCGCGGCAGCGCCTTCTTGAGATCGGCCTCGTAGCGCGAGCGATATTCGGGGTGATGCAGCAGCGCATAGGTGGCGAAGAAGATGTCTTCCTTTGTGATCCCGGCATCACCGTGGACGCAGCGATAAGTCTCGAGGGTCGCATCCGTAATGGCGTCCCTGCGCACGTAGCCGTCGCAGCGGCGCGGCACCCGCTCGCCGATCGGGCGGGCGAAGTCGAAGACGCCGCTGAACTCCTCAGCGTCCTCGGCGCGCTCGTCGATGAGGTCAAGCAGCGAGTCCCCCCCCCCCGCTGGCCTGTTCCCACGTATAGAGGGGGAAGCACTGGCACGCCGGGGTAAACGTGAGGTCGGGCAGTGCCCCGGTCATCAACGGCGCCCATTCGCGTCGGTAATCCGTGGGCACCGTAAGCGCCAAATTCGGTGTCAGCGCCGTTGGGTACAGCTGCGGCAGCTGATAAGTTCTCTCATTCAGTCGGCCAGACTGATCAACATACACCTGCTGCGACACAAAGGGGCGGTATACGGCAAGTTGAATATGCCCAGACAATGCCGTCGAGCGATTAGCACGGATGTCACCGACATTAATCGTGGCGATGCTTCCACGGGTCGAGTCATATGCGAGAACTCCACGGATTTGGGCAACCGTCGGGTTGTCGCCGAGAAGAGCCCTCACCCGCTCGCGTTCCTCGTTGAGATAGGTGACATGCGTGGCGATGTTTCGCTCGACGGCCTCACGCGAGAAGTTGTAACACCACGCGTCGCGGTTGGTCTTTAGACCATTCGTGTACTGCCGGAACATGCCCGGCGTCGTCGCCTTGCCCTTTGTCTCCTTGTCGCCGATCGGCTGATAGGTGGCATAGGCCTCGTCGCGTTGGTTGATCCAGTCGCCGTGCTCGTTTGGGGTGATCGGCTCGAAGCGGGTGCGGGCCAGTGATCGCGATCCCACCAGCGCGTCGAGCTTCTGCTGGGCGGTCAGGTAGTCGTCGACCTCGGTGTAGTGGATCGTCGCCGGGCCACTCGCGCCCGACTTCTTCACGAGGACAGTAACGGCGACACCGGTACGCGAACCTTCACCGAATACTCCCCCGCCTTCTTGGCGACGCGTTTCACCCTGAGTCCGCGCATTTCCACGCAGGTTGTATATATAGATGTCCGCGAATTCGTCCTGCCACGTCAGACGCACGCCGTCGGCCGTATTGCCGTCGATGAAGGCGTTGTTCGACACGAACGCGATGACGCCCTCGTCGCCGATGCGATCGGTCGCCCACCGCAGGGCCCGGAAGTACGAATCGTAGAGGCTGTTCTTGGATGTTCTTGTTCTGGCCGCTCGAGCACGCCGCATAGGTCTCGGTGATTCTGCCGTCCAGCCGGTCGTACTTCAGGTTCTGGTTGTTGTCATTCGCGCTGTTCTGCCCGGCCGAGTAGGGCGGGTTCATGACGACCACCCGGATCGGCGCAGCCTTCTGGCGCCTCGCGCGCTCGATGTTCGTCGCGAAGACGCCACCCTCGGCGATCGTCCCGTCATCCTCGTGCAGCTGGAACGTGTCCGTCAGGCTGATGCCGGGGAACTCGACGTAGCCCTCCCCCAGGCCGGCCTCGCGGCGCACCTCGCGGTAGACCTGCTCGATGTTGATGCTCGCGATGTAGTACGACAGCAACACGATCTCGTTGGCAAAGATCTCGCGCTCGTACTTGCGTGCTAAGGCGTCCGGCGGGATCAACCCCAGCTGGAGTAGGCGGGCGACGAACGTGCCCGTGCCGAGGAACGGTTCGATGATGGCGACGCCCTCGTCGGCCAGGTGTTTGTCGAAGTGGCGGTGTAGCGCGTCGTCGGCCGAGCGCAGGATGTAATCGACGATCTCCACCGGGGTAAAGACGATGCCCAGGCGGTCGCGCATCGACGGGAACGCCTTCGAGAAGAAGCGATCGTAAAGCGTGCGCATGATCTGTTGCTTGCCGGCCAGGCTATCGAGGGCGGTGATGCGGTCGACCATCGTCGCGTAGAACTTCTCCAGCGGCGCGCGCTCGTTGTCGAAGACCTGCGTCGTCGCCAACCGCGACAGGATCCCCTGCATCGCCCGCGACACGGGATTTTGCTGGGTGAACGTCTGATCCGGGAACATCGCGTCGAACAGCGGCTTCGTGATGATGTGCTGCGCGAGCATTTCGATCGCGGCGTCCTCGTCGATCTGCGGGTTCAAGGTGGAGCGTAGCCCGCCCAGAAACTCCTCGAAGGGCCTGCGGTTCGCCTCCTCGGCCAACAGATGCCGGATCAGGGCCATGTAGCGGGTGGCGATCTCGGAAATGTCGCGCGACCAGTCGTCCCAATACAGCCGCGTGCCCACCTTGCGCACGATCTTGGAATAGACGGCGTCCTTCCATTCCGAGGGCGCGAACGTCAGCTGCAACTGTTCGGGCGGGTCCTCCTGCCCGACATCAGTTCCCGGCATCGTGGGATCGTCGTCGCCGGCCGTTCCCCCGAACGGGTCGCGCGGTGTGGGGCTGGGCAGGTTGACGACGTCGACGATGATGTTCTCGGGATCCGCCGAGTTGTACTCGATGGCGTTGACCGCAGCGTCGAAGCGGTCGTCGTGGGCGCGGATCGCCTGCAACACCTGCCACACGACGGCGAACCGCTTGTTGTCGTTCAGCGCCGTCTCGGGTGTCGCGCCCATCGGCACCGCCACCGGCAAAATGATGTAACCGAATTCCTTGCCCTCGGCGCGACGCATGACGCGTCCCACCGCCTGAATGACGTCGACCTGCGACTTGCGGGGATTGAGGAACAGCACGGCGTCCAGCGTCGGCACGTCCACGCCCTCGCTCAGGCAGCGCGCGTTCGTGAGGATCCGGCACACCGGGCCGTCTGGCGCGTGCGGGTCCTCCTTCAGCCAGTCCAGGGCCTCGCCGCGGTCGATCGCGTTCATCGTGCCGTCGACGTGGCGGCACTGGACGTCGAGGTTGTCCGTCGCATCGTCGTTATCGAGATTGCGCAAGTAATCGCGCACGATCGTCGGGAACGCCTCCGCGATCTGCTTCGAGGACCTGATGTCCTTCGCGAACGCGACCGCGCGGCGCATCGGCGCAGTATCCGAGCCGTACTGGACGTCGAAGCGGCCGTTGTGGCGCTTGGCCAGGGCGTTCCAGCAGCCCGCGAGCTTCGCGGTCTCGGGCAGGGACAGCTCGCCGCAGGCGGCCGAGGCCTTTTGGCAGATCTCCGTCATCTGCTCCTCGGGGATTGCCAGCACAACGACCTTGTAGTCCGTCAGCAACCCGGCGGCGACGGCGTCGCCAAAGCCGAGGCGGTGGAACAGCGGGCCGAAGATCTCGCGGTCGTCCATCGAGGTGAGGACGGCGTCTCGCTCGCTCGCCGTGTTCTTCACCTTGTCGTTGAAGATCCGCGGCGTGGCCGTCATATACAGGCGCTTGGTTGCGGCGATGTAGCGGTCGTCGTGGACACGGACGAACGCCGATTCCTTCTCGCCCGCGACGGTGACGCCCGTCGTGCGATGAGCCTCATCGCAAATGATGAGGTCGAAGTCGCCCTCCCCCACCGGCAGCAATTCCTGCGCCGCGTGGACAACGTCGATCGACTGGTAGGTGGCGAAGACGACCTGTAGGCCCTCGGTGTCACGGTGGCCCTGCCAGGAGGCGGCCAGCTTGCGCGGGTCCGTGGTCGGCGGCACCTTCAGGTCGACCGTCGCGATGTCGGCGATGTCGTCGGCGCGGGCGCGCGAGCGGTTCACCTTTATGTCGGAGCACACCGACCACGCCGTGAAGACACCGGCGTATTCGCTGGCCCACTCGTGCAGCGTCTGCGACATGAGGGCCAGCGACGGAACGAAGAACGCGATGCGGGCGCGGCCCTGCCCGTCCTCCACGACATGACGCGCGATTTCCAGCGCGGTGAACGTCTTGCCCGTGCCGCACGCCATGACGAGGGTGCCGCGGTCATTGGCCTCGAATCCGGCAAGGACGTCGTTGACGGCGCGCACCTGGTGGTCGCGCGGGGTCTTGCGCGCCTGCGTTGCGATGGGAGCTGCCGTGCGGGTCTCGGGGTGGAAGGTCGTCCAGTCGATGTTCGACTGGCGCAGGTCGGCCCGGCCGATCCGGGTCAGCGGCTTCGCGGAGTCGCGCGCGGCCGCCTCGGCATTGCTCCCCCACGCCGTGTCGGAGGTCTCGACATACATCCGCCGTGTGAAGATCGCCGGTTCGGACGCGACGAGGAACGAGTCGATGTCGCGGCGCTGCACCGTGTGCCCTGCGGCGAACGCCTTGCACTGGATGGCTGTCGCCGGAGTCGACGCGTCCGGCTCACCGTTGGCGGGCATGTGCTCGTGCTCGATCGCCACGAGGTCGATGCCCGTATCGGGGCGCCCCTGCCGACCCGGCCAGTCGCGCCACGAATAGACGCGGGCAAACTGGCGACGCATCAGCGCATCGTGGGTGAGGTAGGCGCGGACGATGTCCTCGAACAGGTTGCCGTAGCCGCGCGTCGAGTCGGCCTCCGCTCGCGCGGCGTTCAACACGTCGTCAAACGCCTGCGCGGATCGGCCCGCGACGTGTCCGGCATCCAGGGCAACACCGGGGGATGCAGCAGCGCACATAGCAACTCCTTCGCGACGAGGGGACGCTCGCATTGTCTCACGCCGTGACCCGCCATCGACGGCTCCCGGTCGATCGCGAACCGCCGCACCTAGCTCACAATCGAAGTGCCGCGCATACGCGAGGGCCCCGGAAGCCGAAACTTCCGGGGCCCTCGAGGCGCACAGACCGTGCGGTCTACTTGGCCTTTTCGATGATCTCCATGACGCGCCAGCGCTTGGTCTTCGACAGCGGCCGGGTCTCCATGATGCGAACGAGGTCGCCGATGCCACACTCGTTGTTCTCGTCATGGGCCTTCACGCGCTTGTTGCGACGCATGACCTTGCCGTAGAGGGCGTGCTTGACGCGGTCCTCCAGCTCGACCGTGACGGTCTTGTCCATCTTGTCGCTCACGACGTAGCCGCGGCGAACCTTGCGGTGATTACGTTCAGTCGTCTCCGCCATGATTACTCCTTCGGCTCCGGTGCGGTGCGGATCCCCAGCTCGCGCTCGTGCGCGATCGTGTAGATCCGCGCGATATCGCGGCGCAGCGTCGCCATCCGGCCGCGGTCCTCGCCGGCACCCGTGGCCAGCGCGAAACGCAGGTTGAACAGCTCGGTCTTCGCCTTCTCGAGCTCCTGGGCGAGCTGCTCATCGTCCATGACGTCGAGCTGGGCCGTGGTCAGTCCCTTATTCGCCATTACTGATCACCACCCTCACGAGTGACAAAACGAGTCTTCATCGGCAGCTTGTACTGGGCGCGACGCATGGCCTCTCGCGCGACGTTCTCGGGAACGCCAGCGAGCTCGAACATGACGCGGCCCGGCTTGACGGGGGCAACCCACCACTCGGGCGAACCCTTACCGGAACCCATGCGGGTTTCGGCCGGCTTCTTCGTGAGCGGGCGGTCCGGGAAAATGTTGATCCAGACCTTACCGCCACGCTTGATGTAGCGGGTCATCGCGATACGCGCGGCCTCGATCTGACGGTTCGTGACGTAGGCGTGCTCCAGAGCCTGGATGCCAAAGTCGCCGAACGAGATCTCGGTGCCGCCCTTCGCCATGCCCTTGCGGGACGGGCGGTGCTGCTTGCGGAACTTGGTCCTACGAGGGATGAGCACGTCTCACTCCTCCGATCCGGTGGTCTCGGGCGTCGACGCGGGGACGGTGGCCTCCGTCGTCTCGGCCGGCTTCTCGGCGGCGGCACCCTGGCCACCGCGGTTGCCGCCGCGGCCTCCGCCGCGACGCTGGTCGCCACCGCGGCCACGACCGCGGCCACGGCGATCCCCGCCACGGCCTCCACGGCCACGCTGAGCGGCCTCGGCCTGCTGGCGCGCGAACTCGGACTCGGTGATGTCGCCCTTGTAGATCCACACCTTCACGCCGATGCGGCCGTACGTCGTGCGGGCCTCAAAGAAGCCGTAGTCGATGTAGGCGCGCAGCGTGTGCAGCGGAACGCGACCCTCGCGGTAGAACTCCGAGCGCGACATTTCCGCCCCGCCCAGACGACCCGAGCACTGCACGCGGATGCCCTGCGCACCGGCGCCCAGCGCCGACTGGATTCCACGGCGCATCGCGCGGCGGAAGGACACGCGGGCGGCGAGCTGCTCGGCGATGCCCTGGGCAACGAGCTGAGCGTCGATCTCGGGGCGCTTGACCTCGAGGATGTTCAACTGAACCTGCTTGCCCGTGAGCTTTTCGAGCTTCGCGCGCAGCTTGTCGGCCTCGGTGCCACGGCGACCGATCACAATGCCCGGGCGGGCCGTGTGCAGGTCGACGCGGACGCGGTCGCGCGTGCGCTCGATGTCGATCTTCGAAATACCCGCGCGCTCCAGCTGGTCTTCCATCATCTTGCGGATCTTGACGTCTTCCGCAACGAAGTCGGAGTAACGCTGACCCGGGGTGGTCGAATCAGCAAACCAACGGGAACGGTGGTCGGTGGTAATACCCAGCCGGAACCCGGTGGGGCTAACCTTCTGTCCCATTACTCGTTCCCTTCCTTGTCATCGTCGCTGGCCACGACGATCGTGACGTGGCTCGTGCGCTTGAGGATCGCGCCGGCACGCCCCTGGGCGCGCGGGCGGAACCGCTTCATCGTCGGGCCCTCGTCGACGTAGGCGGCCTTGACAACCAAATCCTTGGCGTCAACGCTCAGCCCGTCGCGAGTAGCCAGATCCTGCGCGTTGGCCATCGCCGAGTGCAGCACCTTACGAACGTCCACGGCGACCCGCTGGGGCGCGAAACGAAGGATGTCGTAGGCCTCGAGAGCACGCTTGCCGCGAATCTCGTTCACGACGCGGCGCGTCTTCTGCGGCGTGGAGCGCACATAGCGCGCTTGCGCCTTGGCTTCCATCTTTTGCCTCACTTCTTCCAGATACGGGCCACCGTCAGCGACGGCGGGCCTTACGGTCGTCCTTGTCGTGGCCGCGGTAGGTACGCGTGGGAGCGAACTCGCCGAGCTTGTGGCCAATCATGTTCTCGGTAACGTAGACCGGCACATGCTTGCGACCGTCGTGCACCGCGATCGTGTGACCGATGAAGTCCGGGGTAATCATCGACCGGCGCGACCACGTCTTAATGACGCTCTTCTTGTTGGCGTCGTTCATCGCGTCGACCTTCTTCATCAGGTGGTCGTCGACGAACGGGCCCTTCTTCAGGCTACGTGGCATAGCTGTCTCCCCCTATCAGCGCTTCTTGCCGGTCTTGCGGCGACGCACGATGAGGCGGTCGCTCGCCTTGTTCGGACGACGGGTGCGGCCCTCGGGCTTACCCCACGGGCTGACCGGGTGGCGGCCACCGGAGGTACGACCCTCACCACCACCGTGCGGGTGGTCGACCGGGTTCATGACGACACCGCGGACCTTCGGGCGACGTCCCTTCCAGCGCATGCGGCCGGCCTTACCCCAGTTGATGTTGCCCTGCTCGGCGTTGCCGACCTCGCCGATCGTGGCGCGGCACGCCACCTCGACGTTGCGGATTTCGCCCGAGGGCATACGCAGCTGGGCGTACTTGCCTTCCTTGGCGACGAGCTGAACCGAGACACCCGCGGAGCGGGCGATCTTGGCGCCGCCACCGGGGCGCAGCTCGACGGCGTGGATGACGGTACCGAGCGGGATGTGACGCAGCGGCAGGTTGTTGCCGGGCTTGATATCGGCGCCGGGGCCCTGCTCGATGCGGTCACCCTGCTTGATCTTCGCCGGAGCGAGGATGTAGCGCTTGTCGCCATCGGCGTAGTGCAGCAGCGCGATGTTGGCCGTGCGGTTGGGGTCGTACTCGATGTGAGCGACCTTGGCGGGAACGCCGTCCTTGTCCGCGCGGCGGAAGTCGATGAGGCGGTAGGCGCGCTTGTGGCCACCACCGCGGTGACGCGAGGTCACGCGACCGTACGAGTTGCGGCCACCCGACTTCGACAGCGGACGAACCAGCGACTTCTCGGGGTGGGAGCGGGTCAGCTCGGAAAAGTCCGAGACCGACGAGCCGCGCCGGCCCGGCGTCGTGGGCTTGTACTTACGAATTGCCATAGTTCACTTCACCCCTCAGGCGACGGTCTCGCCGAAGATATCGATGGTGCCCTCGCGGAGGGTAACAATGGCGCGCTTGGTGTCCTTACGCTTGCCGTAACCCGTGCGGGTACGCACGCGCTTGCCCTGGCGCTTCACCGTGTTGATCTTCGCAACCTTGACATCGAAGAGCTTTTCGATGGCGATACGGATCTCGGTCTTGTTCGCGTCCGGGGCGACCTCGAACGTGTACTTGCCATTGTCGATGAGGCCGTAGGCCTTTTCCGACACGATCGGGCGGACAATGATGTCGCGCGGATTCCTCGAAGATTCCAGGCTCATGACTTAGGCCTCCTCTTCCGAACGGGCGCTGCGGCCGCGGTTGATGAAGTCGTCCAGGCCCGTCTTCGTGAACACCACGTGCTCGGAGTTGAGCACGTCGTAGGTGTTGAGCTGGTCGGCGAACAGCAGGTGGACCTGCGGGAGGTTGCGCACCGACAGCCCCTGAACCGTGGCGTCAGAGCGGCCGAGGACGACGAGGACGCGACGGTTCTCGGCGATGCGCTCGACGGCGACGCGGCCGGCCTTGGTCGACGGGGTCTCGCCACCGACGAACGCCGTGACGGCGTGGATGCGACCGTTGCGGGCGCGGTCCGACAGGGCGGAGCGCAGCGCGGCGGCCTTCATCTTCTTGGGGGTCTTCTGCGAGTAGTCGCGCGGCTTGGGGCCGTGGACGACGCCACCGCCACGCCAGTGCGGCGCGCGGATCGAACCCTGGCGGGCGCGGCCGGTGCCCTTCTGGCGCCACGGCTTGCGACCACCACCGCGGACCTCGCCGCGGGTCTTGGTCGAGTGGGTGCCCTGGCGGGCCGCGGCCAGCTGGGCCACGACGACCTGGTGCATCAGCGGGATGTTCAGCTCGACATCGAAGATCTCGGCGGGCAGCTCGACAGACTCGCTGACCTTGCCCTCGACATCGATAACGTCAATATTCAGGCTCATGATCACGCACCCTTCGCTGCGGTACGGACCAGCACGATGCCGCCCTTGGGGCCGGGAATGGCACCCGTGAGCAGGAGGACGCCCTTGTCGACGTCGGCAGCCTGGACCGTCAAGTTTTGGATGGTACGACGCTTGTTACCCATGCGCCCAGCCATGCGCAGCCCCTTGAACACGCGACCCGGGGTGGCGCACGCGCCAATCGAACCCGGCTTGCGGTGGTTGCGGTGGGCACCGTGCGAGGCGGAAACGCCGGCGAAGCCGTGGCGCTTCATGACACCCGCGAAGCCCTTGCCCTTGGTCGTGCCCGTGACGTCGACCTTGGTGCCGGCCTCGAACGTGTCGGCAGCCAGTTCCTGACCGAGCGTGTATTCGGCGGCGTCGGACGTGCGGACCTCGACGACGTGGCGGCGAGGCGTAACCCCGGCCTTGTCAAAGTGGCCGGCCAGCGGCTTCGTCACCTTGCGCTTGTCGATCTCGCCAAACGCCAGCTGGATCGCTTCGTAACCGTCGGTCTCGACAGAGCGAATCTGCGAGATGACGTTCTTATCAACCTGCACGACGGTGATCGGAACGAGCTTACCGTCCTCGTCCCAGATCTGCGTCATGCCGAGCTTGCGGCCGAGAAGTGCCTTAACCGGCACTGCGGCAGCCTGCTTCGTATCTGTGCTCATTGCGCAGTTCCTCAGAGTTTGATCTCGATGTCGACGTCAGCGGGCAGGTCGAGGTGCATAAGCGAGTCGACTGCCTTGGGCGTCGGGTCATAGATGTCGATCAGCCGCTTGTGCGTGCGCTGTTCAAAGTGCTCGCGGCTGTCCTTGTACTTGTGGGGTGACCGAATGACGCAGTACACGTTCTTCTCGGTCGGCAGAGGCACCGGACCCACAACGGTGGCGCCGGCGCGCTGGACTGTATCCACGATCTTGCGAGCTGAGTTGTCGATGACCTCGTGGTCGTACGACTTCAGCCGGATGCGGATCTGCTGTCCCGCCATGCCGTTCTCCTGTTCGTTACTTCTCGTGTCAGACTCCGGTCCCCGCTTCCGGGCGTGTCGCGAGCTGAGCCGCAACATCCCCGGAGGGAAAACCGGGATTGTGACTGCCGAAGGCGCCCACACTCAATGTGCAGACCCGAGGCGATCCGCCTGAGCGCGTATGCGCGGCGGCGGCCAGGCCTGCGGAGCCAAGAATCAACTCTAGCAGCGTCGCCGAGCGAGACGCCAGCCGCGGGTCCTGTGAAGGCCCCCACGCCCCTTAGAGCGAACGCAAGAATGCCGAGGTGTAGACGACCTTCAGCGACAGCCGCTCCCACTGGTTGAGCGACTGCGTGGAATTGGGCTCGCCGGTGTAGGCAAGTTCGCGCATCGTCAGGCACTGACGGGTGAACTGGCGGATGGCCGCAACCCCGTGGCGAACGCCGGTACCCGTGTCGCGAGACCCCCGCACCGGCGCATTCCACGCACCCCACAGCATATGATAGCCGTCGTTGATCGACACGAAGCTGGCGGTGGACGCGCACGCGACGTAGTTGGCTAGCGCCATGTCTTCGGTAAAGATCTGCATGCCGTAGCAGTATTGCGAATGCGCGATCTCGGTGGTTACCTCGTCGACCTGGTCGAAGGGCTCGACAATGAGGACGGGGCCGTAGGTCTCTTCCGAGTAAGCCAGCGCATCTTCGGGCACGTCGAGGAGGATCGTCGGCTCGTGGAACCACGGCCCCAGCTCCGGGCGGGGATTGCCGCCGCAGAGGATGTCGGCGCCCAGCGACAGTGCATCGACCGTGTGGTTGCGCACGCGGTCAAAGCGCGCCTGCGAATAGGCCGAACCCATCGTCGCCGTGTGATCGTAGGTGGCACCGGGGACAATGCGGCGTTCGACGAGCGAGCGCAGCTTGCGAATGAAGTCGGGATACAGGCCACGGTCGACGTGAACCTTCTCGATATGGACCGACGAATAACCCGCGTTCATGAAGGCCTGCCAGGCGACCGAGCGCACGGCGACCTCGAGGTTGGCGTCGGCCATGACGACCGAGTGATTTTTTACCGACATATACATCGTCGTGCCGACGGTCGCGTCGAGACACTGTTGCTGCAATGATACGCCCGTCGCCGTGTTACCGATGTAGACGACGTGGTCGAACAGGTCGATGTGGGCGCGACCGAGATCTGTCGAGTGGGCGGGCAGGACCTGCCATGCTCCATGCGGCAGCCCGGCGGCCTCGGCCAGTTCGAGCACCGCCATCGACACGGGATAGGCCTGCGCGGGAACGAACTGGATGACGGAGTTGCCGGCGGCGAGGATCGGCGCGATATCGACCGCGCCATAGGAAAGCATGTAGTCGGACAGCGTAAAGGCAGCAACGGTTCCCAGCGGCAGCGAATCCTTGCGCAGTCGCGACACGAAAGGAATGGCGCCGTGCGAGAACTCCGACATCGACATGCGCTTGACGAACTGGGCATATTGCGACGCCGAGTTAAACGTGTCCTGGAACTGGTCAAACGCATCGAATCGAGACTGCCCACCAAAAACCTGGAGCAGACGAATGAGTTTCTCGCGATGCGTCTTCACGAGAGTCGCGAAATCGCGGAATACCCGCCAGCGTTCGATCTGGGTCAGCCCCCACCAGCGCACTTGCGCCTCGTGGGCGACCTCAACGGCGCGAACGACGTCGCTGGGGGCGGCCGTCGGGAATTCGCATAGCTCCTCCCCCGTCCAAATCTGGACGGCCTGCGCCGGCGCACCGGAGAATGCCTGCGCGGGCGAGGTCACCCGCGCCAGGAACTCGGGCGGCACTCCGGTAGGAATCATCGTGGCTCCGATCTGCTCTGAGCGGCCATATGTGAGAAGCACTCACATTTTACGCAAACACGTGCCCGGCCAAAAGAAGACGGGTCCGATGTGATGAACACATCGGACCCGTCTGTCAGGTTAAGACGCGAGTCTAGATCAGAGATCGATCTTCGTCACGCGGCCCGAACCAACGGTGCGGCCACCCTCGCGGATAGCGAAGCCGAGGCCGACCTCCATGGCGATGGGCTGGATCAGCTCGACCGAGATCTCGGTCGTGTCGCCGGGCATAACCATCTGCGTGTCCTCGGGCAGCGTGATGACGCCCGTGACGTCCGTCGTGCGGAAGTAGAACTGCGGACGGTAGTTCGAGAAGAACGCCTTGTGACGGCCGCCCTCTTCCTTCTTCAGGATGTAGACCTGGCCCTCGAACTTCGTGTGCGTCGTGACCGAGCCGGGGGCGCAGATGACCTGGCCGCGCTCGACCTCTTCGCGCTTGATGCCGCGCAGCAGCAGACCGGAGTTGTCGCCGGCCTGGCACTCGTCCTGCATCTTGTGGAAGGTCTCGATACCGGTGACCGTGGTGTGCTGCGGGGCGCGGATACCGAGGATGTCGACCTCGGAGTTGACCGCGAGCTTACCGCGCTCGACACGGCCGGTGACGACGGTGCCGCGACCGGTGATCGTGAAGACGTCCTCAACGGGCATGAGGAACGGCTTGTCGAGGTCACGCTCGGGCTCGGGGATGTAGGTGTCGACAGCTTCCATGAGCTCTTCGACCTTGCCGGTCCACTCGGGGTCACCCTCGAGGGCCTTGAGAGCCGAGACGCGGACGACGGGGGCGTTCTCGCCGTCGAACTCCTGCGAGGAGAGCAGGTCACGGACCTCTTCCTCAACCAGTTCGAGCATCTCTTCGTCGTCAACCATGTCGGACTTGTTCAGGGCGACCAGGATGGCGGGAACGCCCACCTGGCGGGCCAGCAGAACGTGCTCACGGGTCTGAGCCATCGGGCCGTCGGTGGCGGCGACAACGAGGATCGCGCCGTCCATCTGAGCCGCACCGGTGATCATGTTCTTGATGTAGTCGGCGTGGCCGGGGGCGTCGACGTGGGCGTAGTGACGCTTCTCGGTCTCGTACTCAACGTGGGAGACGTTGATCGTGATACCGCGGTCGCGCTCCTCGGGAGCGTTGTCGACCTGGTCGAACGGGGTGAACTCGTTGAGCTCGGGGTACTTGTCGTGAAGCACCTTGGTGATCGCCGCGGTCAGCGTCGTCTTGCCGTGGTCAACGTGACCGATGGTGCCGACGTTCACGTGCGGCTTGGTGCGTTCAAACTTGGCCTTCGCCACTTGTGTCCTCCTGGACTCGGGTAGTTTGTCTCTCGCCTCAGATCGTAACATCACCGGGCGAGCGATCTCCTACGGGTTATTTATCTCACTTGGGGTAGTGGGTGAGGTGTCGGACACCGCACCCGTATCAATCACTCGCCCCGCGAAGCCGCGATGATCTCCTCCGCGACGGAACGCGGAACCTCATCGTAGCTATCGAACTGCATGGTGTACACGGCGCGTCCCTGGGTCTTGGAACGCAGGTCGCCGACGTAGCCGAACATCTCGGACAACGGCACCTTGGCCTTGAGCTCCTTGACGCCGTTGACATCATTCATGCCCTGAATGTTGCCGCGGCGCGCCGTCAGGTCGCCCATGACGTCGCCCATGTACTCCTCGGGGGTGCGGACCTCGACAGCCATGATCGGCTCGAGCAGCACCGGCTTGGCGCGCTTGGCGCCTTCCTTGAGAACCATCGAACCGGCGATCTTGAACGCCATTTCCGAGGAGTCGACTTCGTGGTAGGCGCCGTCGAGCAGCGTCGCCTTGATGCCGACCATCGGGTAACCGGCGAGAACACCGGTCTCCATGGCGTCCTGGATGCCCGCGTCGACCGAGGGGATGTATTCGCGCGGAATGCGGCCACCGGTGACCTGGTTGTCGAAGGCGTACTGCTCTTCGGCATCGGTGGGCAGCGGCTCGAAGGTGACCTGCACCTTCGCGAACTGACCCGAACCACCCGTCTGCTTCTTGTGGGTGTATTCGACGTTCTCGACCTTCTTGCGAATGGTCTCGCGGTAGGCAACCATCGGCGCACCGACGTTGGCCTCGACGTGGAACTCGCGCTTCATGCGGTCGACGAGGACGTCGAGGTGGAGCTCGCCCATACCGCCGATGACGGTCTGGCCGGTCTCGGCGTCGAGGTTGACCGTGAAGGTCGGGTCCTCTTCGGCGAGCTTCTGGATGGCGACGCCCAGCTTCTCCTGGTCGGCCTTCGTCTTGGGCTCGATGGCGACGTGGATAACCGGATCCGGGAACGTCATCGACTCGAGGATGATCGGCTTGTCCTGCGCGCACAGGGTGTCGCCGGTCGTCGTGTCCTTCAGGCCGATGAACGCGTAGATGTTACCCGCGTGGGCAACGTCGACGGGGTTCTCCTTGTTGGAGTGCATCTGGAACATCTTGCCGATGCGCTCACGGCGACCCTTCGTCGCGTTCTGAACGGTCGAGCCGGCTTCGGCCTTGCCCGAGTAGACGCGCACGTAGGTGAGCTTGCCGTAGAACGGGTGAGCCGCGACCTTGAACGCCAGAGCCGAGAAGGGCTCGTCGTCCGACGGCTTGCGGGTCAGGGTCTTCTCCTCGTCGCCGACGGCCGTGCCCTCGACGTCGGGGACGTCGGTGGGGGCCGGCAGGAACGAGATGACGCCGTCGAGCATGGGCTGGACGCCCTTGTTCTTGAAGGCGGAACCCGCGTAGACCGGGTAGATCTCGCCGGCCAGAACCTGGGCGCGGATGCCCTGCTTGATCTGGTCGAGGGTGAGCTCGCGGAGAGTCGAGGTAGGTCTCCATGAGCTCCTCGGAGCCCTCGGCGGCCTTCTCGACGAGGGCCTCGCGGTACTCGTCGGCCTTGTCGCGCAGCTCGGCCGGGATCTCTTCCTCAACGAGGACGGCGCCGAGGGTGTCGTTGCCCAACTCGTCCTTTTCGGGGAAGCGGATGGCCTTCATGGTCAGCAGGTCGATGACGCCCGAGAAGTCGTTCTCGGCGCCGATCGGCAGCGTGATGACGACGGGCTCGGCGTGGAGGCGATCGCGGATCGTCTGGACCGAGTAGTCGAAGTCGGCGCCCAGCTTGTCCATCTTGTTGATGAAGCAGATGCGCGGGACGTTGTACTTGTCGGCCTGGCGCCACACGGTCTCGGACTGGGGCTCAACGCCCTCCTTGCCGTCGAAGACCGCGACGGCACCGTCGAGGACGCGCAGCGAGCGCTCGACCTCGACCGTGAAGTCGACGTGGCCGGGCGTATCGATGATGTTGATCTGGTGTTCTTTCCAGAAGCAGGTCGTCGCGGCCGACGTGATCGTGATGCCGCGCTCCTTCTCCTGCTCCATCCAGTCCATCGTGCCGGCGCCGTCGTGGGTCTCGCCGATCTTGTAGTTGATGCCGGTGTAGTAGAGGATGCGCTCCGACACGGTCGTCTTACCGGCATCGATGTGGGCCATGATGCCGATGTTGCGAACCTTGCCGAGGTCCTTGAGAACTTCTAATGCCACAAATGTTCCTTAAACTCGTGGTGGAGTTTCTCGCCCGCCGGGATTACCAGCGGTAGTGGGCGAAGGCCTTGTTCGACTCGGCCATCTTGTGCGTGGTCTCACGACGGCGAACCGCGGCACCCAGGCCGTTGGACGCGTCGAGGATCTCGTTCATCAGTCGCTCGGTCATCGTCTTCTCGCGACGCTCGCGCGAGTAGTCGACGAGCCAGCGCAGCGCCAGGGTCGTCGCGCGCGAGGGGCGCACCTCGACCGGGATCTGGTAGGTCGCGCCACCGACGCGGCGGGAGCGAACCTCGAGCGCGGGACGGATGTTGTCGAGCGCGCGCTTGAGAACGGAGACGGGTTCCTGGTTCGTCTTCTCGCGAACGCCCTCGAGGGCGTTGTAGACGATGCGCTCGGCCAGCGACTTCTTGCCGTCGAGCAGCACGCGGTTGACCAGCTGGGAGACGAGGGTCGACTCGTAGACGGGGTCGACAGCGAGCGGGCGCTTGGGAGCGGGGCCCTTACGAGGCATTACTTCTTCTCCTTCTTTGCGCCGTACTTCGAGCGGCCCTGCTGGCGATCACGCACACCCTGCGTGTCCAGCGCGCCGCGGACGATGTGGAAACGGACACCGGGCAGGTCCTTCACACGACCACCGCGAACGAGCACGATCGAGTGCTCCTGGAGGTTGTGGCCCTCGCCGGGGATGTACGCGGTGACCTCGATACCCGAGGACAGGCGCACACGGGCGACCTTCCGCAGGGCCGAGTTCGGCTTCTTCGGGGTGGTCGTGTACACGCGGGTGCACACGCCACGACGCTGAGGCGAGCCCTTGAGGGCGCGAGTCTTCGACTTCGCGACCTTCGAGCTGCGCCCCTTACGGACGAGCTGCTGGATTGTAGGCACTACTTCTCCGTCTTTCTGTCTGACTGCATCTTTTCGGTCTGTCGCCCGTTCCACGCGAAAAGAGTCGTGAGTAGGGCCCCGTTTGCGGGCACGCGGCACCGCCAGGGGCCGGCCCGCCTGAAAGACGTCCGGAGCTCCGACGGAGAGGAGCCCGCTGCTACGCGAGGTAGCGAAAGAGGGGCCCGACTAGCGGGCACCGCGTGTAACTGTATGTGGCGCGGGCTTGGCGCGTCAACGCGCGGGGCGGCCCGTGTGAGCGGTTGCACGCAACGCGGACACCGGCACGCAGGAGGGCCCGGGGCAGCATCACCGCTACCCCGGGCCCTCCTGCCGTTCGGTCAGTCGCGCCGATAGATTCCGGCGAAGAAATCGGCGATCTCGCTCGGGCGAGACAGCGGCACGATCGCGGCGACGTACATGTCGGGGCGCACCGCGACGACGACACCTCCGCGGTCGATCTCGCGCTCGGCAAAGATGTCGACGTCATCGGTGATACCGAAGATTTTCTCGAGGTTGACGAGCTCGAGCCCGCCGGTGACCGGCTTAAACAGCTCCGGAACCGCATTGGGGTCGATGTCGTGGTGGTGCTGCTGGTAGATGACCTTGGCATCGATCAGGGCGTCGAGGTCCTCGCCCTGGCGCCGATAGGCGCGGAAGGGTGAGACGGGGTTTTCGCTCATCCACATCGCCCACCGCGCCAGCGCCGAGTCGGGTGCACCCGCGGGGGCCTCGTCGGCAAAGACATACAGGCGCCAGCGCCCATCGGCCTCATGCAGGTGCCCGAGCTGCTTGGGATTGGCGTCGCTGCGCCGCCCGACCTCGACCGACTTAAACCGCTTGCCCAACGGGATGCCCCTCGCGGCCTCCTGGTCGGAGTCGCCCCATGTGAGGATGGACGGGCGGTACTGCGTCATGAAGCCGGCGGGGAATTCCGCGGTGCGCACGTAAAAGTCCTCGATAGACTCCTCGGCTTCCTCCTTGACCATCATCGAGGACCACCGCGAATCGAAGTCGATGAGGTCCTGGGCGATCTGCTGGCGCTCGGCCGTATAGGTCGCCAGCAGTGAGGCCGGGGCGCGCCCCGTGAGCACGTGGCCGAGTTTCCAGCCGAGGTTGAAGGCGTCTTGCATGGACACGTTCATGCCCTGCCCCGCCTTCGCCGAGTGGGTGTGGCAGGCGTCGCCGGCGATGAAGACGTGGGGATCGCGCGTTCCGACCTCGTCGGTGGGCACGTCGTCGAAACGGTCGGTCACGCGGTGGCCGACCTCGTAGACCGACCACCACGCCACCTCGCGCACATCGAGGCTATAGGGAGTGAGGATCGCATTGGCGCGGCGAATGATCTCGTCGATAGGCGTCTGGCGCACCGCGTGGTCGTCCTCGGCGCTCTGGGCGCCCAGGTCGACGTAGATGCGGGCGAGGTAGCCGCCTTCGCGCGGGATGTGGAGGATCGACCCGTGGCGCGACTGGATGATCGCCTTGTTGCGAATGTCGGGGAAGTCGGTGTTGACGAGGACGTCCATGACACCCCAGGCGTGAAGCTGCGCCTTGCCAAGGTGCTGGGCGCCAATCGCGCGCCGCACCCGCGAGTGGGCGCCATCGGCACCGAAGAGGTACTTCGTGCGCACGAGGCGTTCCTCACCCCCGTCGCCGACGCGACGCAACCGGGCGTGAACGGGATATTCCTCCCCGTCAACGACCTCGAGGTCGAGGAACTCCCAACCGTAATAGGGCGACAGGCGCGCGGGCGAATAGGTGCCGGCCCGCTCGCGCAGATAGTCGAGGATGCGCGCCTGATTGATGATGAGGTGGGGAAATTCCGAGATCCCCAAGGGATCATCCGGCGTGCGCGCGGCGCGGTAAATATGGTCCGGGTTAGCGGGATCGGGCTTCCAGAACGACGTCTCGGTGATGCGGTAGGCCTCGGCGATGACTTCGTCGGCAAAGCCGAACGCCTGGAACATCTCGACGCTGCGCTGCTGGACGCCATCGGCGTGCCCGAGAACGAGGCGACCCTCGCGCCGCTCGATCATCGCCGTGCGGACGTCGCCGAACTCTGCGAGCTGGGAAAACATGAGCATACCCGCGGGACCGGACCCCACGATGAGGACGTCGAGTTCGGTGGGCGGATCTGCGGGGCGCTCTTCGAGCCCGACGCCGGCAGCGGGCTTGACACGCGGATTCGTCGACACATAGCCGTGGTGGTGAAATTGCTGCATGGTCGCTCCTCACAACCTTGTGGGGTGGTGTACCGAGATCGATCGTATACGATTCCAGATAGGACGTCTAGGATTTCGCGCGATTCTCACCATTTCCCGCCACCCACCCGCACCCTTCCGCCAAATCGTGTATGATTTCGGATAGGATAGGTTGTGCCTATCGGCCTGACACAAGGAGGCGTCATGCTCGACGACACGCAGATCACCCAGATCGCCAACGAGCTCGTGGAGGCCCAGCGCACCCGCACCCCCGTTCCCCTGCTGACCACCCGCTACGAGGGCATGGAGGTCGCGGATTCCTACGCCGTGCAGCGCCTGTGGGCGAAGCGCAACATCGACAACGGCCGCCGTCTCGTCGGCCACAAGATCGGCCTGACCTCGAAGGCCATGCAAGATGCCACGGGCATCACGGAACCCGACTACGGCGTCATCTTCGACGACATGGTTTTCGAGTCCGGGTGCGAGGTTCCCTGGCAGCGCTACACCCATCCGCGTATTGAGGTTGAGCTCGCCTTTGTCCTCGGCTCGGCGATTTCCGGCCCGAGCGCGACGATCTTCGACGTCCTCGCGGCAACCGAATGGGTGATGCCCGCCCTCGAGATCCTCGATTCACACATCGAGATGGAGGGGCGCACGATCGTCGACACGATCTCCGATAACGCGGCGATGGGGGCCATGGTTGTCGGCGGGCGCCCGGTGCGACCCGACGCCATCGACCTGCGGTGGGTCTCGGCCATGGTCTACCGCAACCAGACGATCGAGGAGACCGGGGTCTCCGGCGGCGTCCTCGGTCATCCCGCCACCGGGGTGGCGTGGCTGGCCAACAAGCTCGCCGCCCACGACGACCATCTCGAGGCCGGCGAGATCATCCTCGCCGGATCCTTCACCCGACCGCTATGGGTCGAGGCCGGAGACACGATTGTCGCCGACTACAAGGATTTGGGGACCGTGACATGCCAGTTCAGCTAACCTGCGATCGCATCCTGACCGACCACATCGACGCCGCCGGGCGCGGCCTCGTCGGCATGTGGATCTGCTCGGCCTCACCGATTGCCGCCGAGATCTGCGCGGGAGCCGGGCTCGACCTCGTCCTCATCGACGCCGAGCACTGCCCCAACGACCTCTCCTCGCTGCTGGCCCAGCTCCACGCCGTGTCGGCCTACCCGGTCACGACCCTCGTGCGGGTGCCACTCAACGACGAGCGCCTCATCAAGCAGTACCTCGACCTCGGCGTCATCAATCTGCTCGTGCCGATGGTGCACACTCCCGATGAGGCCAGGCAGGCCGCCGCGCGCGTCGACTACCCCAGTCGCGGGGTGCGCGGGGTCGGTTCGGCGCTGGCGCGCGCCTCGCGGTGGAACCGCGTCCCCAACTACCTCGAAACGGCGCGATCGACCCTGTCGCTCACCGTCCAGATCGAGTCCGACCGAGCCTGTTCCCAGGCTGAAGAGATCGCCGCCGTCGAGGGCGTCGACGCCCTGTTCGTCGGTCCCGCGGACCTTGCCGCCGATCTCGGAATCATCGGTCAGGCCGAGGATGCCCGCGTCGTCGACCGGGTCATGGCCTGCATCGCCGCAGGCCACCGCGCCGGCAAGCCCGTGGGCACCAACGCCTTCAACCCGACGATGGCCAAACGCTACCTCGATGCCGGAGCCGACTTCGTCTTCGTCAACGCCGACGTCACCGTGCTGGCGCGCGGCAGCGAGAAACTCGCCGAGGAATTTCTCGGCTAGTCCCCTTCCGCTCCGGTGTGCTCCGCAGCCCGATAGCTGCGGAGCACACGCGCATCCGGCTAACGCGGCATGCCGACGTAGATGGTCTCGAGGAATTCCTCGATGCCATCCAGGCCGCCTTCGCGCCCGAGCCCCGACGCCTTGACGCCGCCGAACGGGGCCGCCGCGTTGGAGATCGTCGCGGAGTTGACGCCAATCATGCCGACTTCGAGACGCTGAGCCAGGCGCATGATCCGCGCGACGTCGCGGGTGTGCACGTAGCCGGCCAAGCCAAATTCCGTGGCGTTGGCCAGGGCAAGGGCCTCCTCCTCGGTGTCAAAACCGCAGATCGGGGCGACCGGACCGAACACCTCCTCATGCAGCAGCGGGTTGTCGGGAGCCAGGTCGGCGACGACGGTGGGCGGATAGAAGAATCCCGGGCCCTCACACGGGTGCCCGCCGCAGACGAGCCTTCCCCCAGCCGCAACCGAGCGATTGACGAGGTCGACGACGTGATCGCGCTGCTTGGCCGAGACGATGGGGCCGACCTCGGTGCCGTCGCTCATCCCGTCGCCCACGCGCATGGCACCGAGCGCCTCGCTCACGCGCGTGGTGAATTCCTCGCGCACGCTGTTGTGGACGTAGAAGCGCGACGAAGCGTTGCACGCCTCCCCCATGTTGCGCATCTTCGTCGCGACCGCGGCGTCGACGGCGGCGTCGAGGTCCGCGTCGTCGAAGACAATGAAGGGCGCGAGCCCACCAAGCTCCATCGACGTGCGCAACACGTTTTCGGCCGCCTCCTTCAGCAAGGCCCGCCCAACAGCCGTCGAGCCCGTGAACGAAATCTTGCGCAGCCGGGGATCGGCGATCATCGGCCCGGTCATCGGCGGGGTGTCGGCGGTCGGCACGACGTTGACGACGCCCGCGGGCAGCCCGACCTCATCGAGCACCTGGGCGAAGAGGAGAGCGGTCAGCGGGGTATCCTCGCTCGGCTTGAGCACGCAGGTGCAGCCCGCGGCGAGAGCGGGCGCGATCTTGCGCGTGGCCATCGCCAGCGGGAAGTTCCACGGGGTGATGAACAGGCAGGGGCCAACCGGGCGCTTGAGCGTCATGACCTGAAGGGCGCCCTCCGGGGTGTGGTAGCACTCGCCGTGAACGTGCGCGGCCTCCTCGGCGAACCAGCGCAGGAACTCGGCACCGTAGGTGACCTCGGCGCGCGCCTGATCGAGAGGCTTGCCCATCTCCAGGGTCATGCACCGGGCGAATTCCTCGGCTCGCGCTGTCACGGCGTCAAAGGCGCGCCACAGGTAGTGCGCGCGCTCGCGCGCGGGGGTCTCGGCCCACTCGCGCGCCGCGTTGTCGGCGGCGTCGAGAGCAGCCATGCCGTCGGCCGGCGTCGCCGAGGCCACCTGCGCGAGGACCTCGCCCGTCGCCGGATTGAGGACGTCGAAGGTGGCGCCGTCAGCGCTCGCTCGCCACGTACCGTTGACATACAAAGTGGTGGGATTGTCCGCCATGACAGGTCCTTTCGTGCCGACGTACCGGGCGGGCGACACTCCTGCGGGCCGCGAACCGCCCCTCACAGGCGATCGTATACGATCTCTCGGCGCATTGTTCGATAATCGCGCAGACCTCACATGGCGGCAGGCCGGCACATCGCCGCAGAGGTGAAATTCGTGCGCAATTTCGGCAAACCGGTTGACGGCACCACCACAGCCCCGTAGGCTGGGGCCAATCATATACGATTCGATGTACGATCGAACCGCGAGGGCATCGACGCCCTCCAGGGAAGGGCATCATGGATCCTGTCACCACCCACCTGGGCCATCGACCCGGCAAGATTTTCGCCGTCCATCTCTCTTACGCCTCACGCGCCGCCCAGCGCGGCCGCACCCCGCGTTACCCCTCCTACTTCTTCAAGGCCCCCTCCTCGCTGGCCGGCAGCGGCACGCTCGAGCGGCCCGCCGGCTGTGAACTCATCGGTTTCGAGGGCGAGGTGTGCGTCATCATCGGCACCGCCGGACGCAACATTGCTCAGGCTGACGCGTGGTCGCACGTCGGCTGGGTCACCGCCGGCAACGACTTCGGCCTCCACGACATGCGCTACGCCGACAAGGGCTCGAACGTCCGTTCCAAGTCCGGCGACGGATTCTGCCCCGTCGGCCCCGGCCTCATTGATGCCGCCACCGTGCGTGAGGATCGCATCGGCGTGCGCACGTGGCTCGATGGCGACCTCGTCAGCGACGATTCGACCGCCGGGATGATCTTCCCGATCTCGCAGATGATCGCCGATCTGTCGCGCCTGCTCACCCTGGAGGTCGGCGACATGATTATGACCGGCGTTCCCGCCGGGGCCTCGGTGGCCGAGCCCGGCCAGGTCGTCGAGGTCGAGGTGTTCAGCCTCGACGACCCCTCCCTCACCTCGGGGCGACTGCGCACACAGATCGTCGAGGGGCCCGCTCTCGCCGAGGTTGGCAACCCGCCCAAGGTCGACGACACCCAACGCTCCGATGCCTGGGGCTTCCCCGTTGGCACCGTCAAGGACGCAGCCGCGCGCAAGGAACCGCTCAGCGAGGATGTGCGCCGCCGCCTCGGAAACGTCGGGGTGGGAACCCTGTCGGTTCAGCTGCGCAAGCGCGGGTTCAACGAGGCCATTCTCGACGGCGTCGCACCGCTGCGCCGAGGCGATCGCCTCATCGGCCCGGCGCGCACACTGCGTTACGTGCCCTACCGCAAGGACCTTTTCGCAGCCAAGGGCGGTGGCTTCAACCACCAGAAGCAAGTCGTCGACTCGCTGCGCGAGGGCGAGGTCCTCGTCATGGAGGCGCGCGGGTGCGTCGAAGCCGGAACGCTCGGCGACATCTTGGCCCTGCGGGCGAAGACGCTCGGGGCCGCCGGGATCGTCACCGACGGAGCCGCACGCGACAGCGCGGAAGTCGAAAACGTCGGCCTGCCCGTCTTCACCGGCGGCCGCCACCCCGCGGTCCTCGGGCGGCGCCACGTGCCCTGGGAACACGACGTGACCGTCTCGTGCGGCGGTGCCACGGTGTGCGTGGGCGATGTCATCGTCGGCGATGACGACGGCGCCGTCGTCATCCCCCGCGATCTCCTCGACGAGGTCCTCGCCGACGCCGAAGCCCAAGAACACCGCGAGCGCTTTATCGCCGAACAGGTTGGTGCCGGTGCCAGCCTCGACGGCCTGTTCCCCGTGTCCACCGACGAGTGGAAGGCCCGCTACGAGGAGTGGCTGGCCGCCAACCCCTGCCCACCCCCTGATCCAGGAACCGACCGAAGGAGAGATCATGAGCGAGGCAACCGACCTCCTGTCCGACCACATTCAGCACTACATTGGTGCCCACCACGTCGATTCCGCGGATGGCGACACGTTTGACGTTATCGATCCGACGACGAACGCCGCCTATATTTCCTGCGCTTCCGGCAAGGCCGCCGACATCGATGCCGCCGTCGCGGCGGCCCGCGAGGCGTTCGATCATGGGCCGTGGCCCACGATGCAGCCGCGTGAGCGCGCCCGCGTGCTTTACGCGATCGCCGACGAGGTCGAGAAGGTGCACGCGAAGCTCGCGGCCCTAGAGAGCTTTGACTCCGGGCTGCCGATCCGCCAGGCCAAGGGGCAGGCGAATCGGGCGGCGGAGAATTTCCGCTTCTTCGCCGACCTCATCGTCGCCCAGCGCGACGAGACCTACAAGATGCCGGGGCGCCAGATCAACTACGTCAACCGCAAGCCCAAGGGCGTGGCGGGCCTCATCACGCCGTGGAACACGCCGTTCATGCAGGAGTCGTGGAAGCTCGCCCCGGCCCTGGCCTCGGGATGCACCGTCGTTCTCAAGCCCGCGGAGTTCACTCCGGCCTCGGCGTCGCTGTGGCCGGGAATCTTCGAGCGCGCCGGCGTGCCCGAGGGCGTCTTTAACCTCGTCAACGGTTTCGGCGAGACCGCGGGCGACGCCCTCGTCAAGCACCCGGATGTCAACCTCATTTCCTTCACCGGTGAGGCCGCAACGGGCCGGGTCATCTTCGCCAACTGCGCGCCGACGATGAAGGCGATGTCGATGGAGCTGGGTGGGAAGTCCCCCGCCGTCATCTTCGCCGATGCCGATGTTGACCAGGCGCTGGATTCGACGCTGTTCGGCGTGTTTTCGCTCAACGGCGAGCGCTGCACGGCGTCGTCACGCATCCTCGTGGAGCGGCCGATCTACGACCGTTTCGTCGAGGCCTACGCGGAGCGGGCACGCAAGATCAAGGTTGGCCCGCCCTCGGACCCCGATACCGAGATCGGCGCGCTGGTCCATCCCGAGCACTACGACAAGGTCATGTCCTACATCGAGATCGGCAAGGAAGAGGCGCGCCTGGTCGCCGGCGGCTCCCGCCCGGCCGGCCTCGAGGAGGGCAACTACCTCGAGGCTACCGTCTTCGCCGACGTCGCCCCCACGGCGCGGATTTTCCAGGAGGAGATCTTCGGCCCCGTCGTATGCATCACCCCGTTCGATACCGACGAGGAGGCCCTGGCCCTGGCCAACGGCGTTGACTACGGCCTAGCCGCCTACGTGTGGACGAGCGACGTCACCCGCGCTCACCTGTTCTCCCACGCTATCGAGGCGGGCATGGTGTGGGTGAACTCCCACAACGTCCGCGACCTGCGCACCCCGTTTGGGGGCGTGAAGGCCTCTGGCCTGGGCCACGAGGGCGGCTACCGCTCCCTCGATTTCTATTCCGACCAGCAGGCCGTGCACATCCGCCTCGGCGACGTCCACACACCCGCTTTGGGGCGACGGGCTACGCCGACAACGACCTCGGCCTGGGCGGCCCGTCCGCATGACCATCCGGGGCGCGGGCCCGCCGGGTCCGCGCCCCGCCCGCAGGCAGCTCACGTCCATATTCACAGCCAAAGGAGACTGAATCATGAATGAACTTGGACCCATCCCCACGCCCGAAGCTCCCGCGCCCAACATTCTGCGCTGCGCCTACATGGAGATCGTCGTGTCCGACCTGGCGGCCTCGCGCGCCTTCTACGTCGACACCCTCGGTCTCGTTGTCACCAAGGAGACCGACGACGCCCTGTACCTGCGCACGTTCGACGAGTTCATCCACCACAACCTCGTCTTGCGTGAGGGCCCGGTGCCTGCGATCGCGGCGTTCGCCTATCGCGTGCGTTCGCCCGAGGATGTCGACAAGGCCGAGGCTTACTACCGCGAGCTGGGATGTAAAACCCTGCGCAAGGCCGAGGGATTTGTCGACGGCATCGGTGACGCCGTGCGTGTTGAGGATCCCCTGGGCTTCCCGTACGAGTTCTTCTACGAGTGCGACCACGTCGAGCGCATGTGCTGGGACTACGACAAGCAGGGCCCTGGCGCGCTCGTGCGGTTGGACCACTTCAACCAGGTCTTCCCCGACGTCGTCAATGGCTCGAAGTACCTCGAAGACCTGGGATTCCGCCGCACCGAGGACATCAAGGACGACGAGGACGTCACCTACGCGGCGTGGTTCGCCCGCAAGCACACCGTCCACGACACGGCTCTGACCGGCGGGGATGGCCCGCGCATGCACCACATCGCGTTCGCGACTCACGAGAAGCACAACATCCTTTACATCTGCGACAAGCTCGGGGCGCTGCGTCAGTCCGACGCCATCGAGCGCGGTCCGGGTCGCCACGGGGTGTCGAACGCCTTCTACCTCTACCTGCGTGATCCCGATGGACACCGCGTGGAGATCTACACCCAGGATTACTACACGGGCGATCCCGATAACCCGACGATCACCTGGGATGTCCACGACAACCAGCGTCGCGACTGGTGGGGCCACCTCGTCGTGCCCTCGTGGTACCGCGACGCCTCGCTCGTTCTCGACCTCGAGGGCAACCCGCAGCCGCTGGTGGCGCGCCACGAGCCCAAGGAGCTCGACGTGACGATCGGCGCCGACGGCTTCTCCTACACCCGCAAGGGCGATACGGACAAGGGTTTCAAGGTCGGCATGCAGCTGTAATCCGCGAGTGGGGCCCACCGGCGGCGATGTTTTGTACTGACGCATACTCGCTATGCTTTAGACGACGCCGCCGCCGGGCGGGCCGATACTCAAGGAGGCAGCCGTGGCCGAATGCATCTCGAAGTCGCAGCGGGTGTATATGCATCTTCGGCAGGGCATCCTTGAGGGAAAATACGGTCCGGGATATCGCTTCGTTCTTGACCGCATTGCCCGCGACGAGGAGGTTTCTCCCGTGCCCGTGCGCGAGGCCGTGCGTCTGCTCGAGGCCGAGGGCCTCGTGACTTTTCAGCGCAACGTCGGCGCGGTCGTCTCATCTATCGACAAGGAAGACTACGCCGAGGTGATGGAATCTCTCGCCGTCCTTGAGGGGTATGCGACAGCCCTTGCGCGGGATTACCTCAGCGACGATGATCTCGCCACCGCCGCACGCATCAACAACGAAATTCGCGACCGGATGACCTCGGCTTTCGATCCGCGTATTGTCACCGACCTCAATCAGCGTTTTCACCACACCTTGACGTCGGCGTGCGGGAATGGTCGCCTCATTGATCTGCTCGAACGTGAGTGGGACCGGGTGACAATTGTGCGCCGCGCGCAGTTCGTGTTCACGCCCACCCATTCGCTGCGATCTGTTGATGAACACGCCGAGATCATCGCGGCGATTCGGGCGCAGGCCTCGCGCAACCACATCGAGGAACTGGCTCGCCAGCACAAGCTACGGTCGCTGCGCGACTACATCACTACCGACCACTCGGCCACCGACTTCTCCGCGTAGGGACGTCGTTCCCTTGACATCGAGCGGTTCCTCTATACACTCACCATATACGATTTCGTTTACGGTCTCGTATGTGACTCGCGGTCATCGTTGATAGGAGCCACCATGACCACCCCAACGACCTCTACCCACCTCGTCCTCGATCCCCACAGGCGCGAAGATCGCAAAGTCGCGATCGCTACCCTCGTGGGCACGACGGTGGAGTGGTACGACTTTTTCATCTATTCCAACGCCGTCGCCCTCGTCTTTGGCCCGCTGTTTTTCGAGCCGCTGGCCCGCGACAACACCACCCTGGCCCAGGTCATCGGCTTCGCCACGGTGGGAATCAGCTTCTTCTTCCGGCCTCTGGGTGCCCTCGTCGCCGGCCACCTCGGCGACAAGATCGGTCGCAAGGCCATGATGGTCGCCACCCTCATCCTCATGGGCGCGGCGACTCTCCTCATCGGGCTGTTACCGACTTACGCCACCATCGGGGTTGGCGCTCCCGTACTGCTCGTGGCGCTGCGGGTCCTCCAGGGCTTCGCCGCCGGGGGCGAGTGGGGCGGTGCCGCCCTCATGGCCGTCGAACACGCTCCCGCCGCCAAGCGCGGGTGGTTCGGCGGATTCCCGCAGGTAGGCGTTCCCCTCGGCATGCTCACAGCCACGGCCGTCCTCGCGATCGTCCACGCCGTCGCCCAAGATGGATTTGCGACATGGGGCTGGCGCGTGCCGTTCCTGCTGTCGATCGTCCTCATCGTCGTCGGCATGGCCATTCGCCTGGGGGTCTCCGAATCGCCGATCTTTGAGGAGGTCCGCAAGGACGACGAGCAACTGCGTCTGCCGATCGTTCAGCTCTTCCGCTTCAGCGGCAAGCAGGTCGTACTCGGGGCGTTGGCCTTCATGGGTAACGGCGTGGCCGGCTACATGGTCACCGGCGGCTACATCCTCGCCTACGCCTCGGGTTCGGGCGGCCTGGGGGTGAACGCCGACCACATGCTCTACCTCATCACGCTTGCCTCGGCGGCGTGGATCCTCACGACGCTGTTTGCCGCGCGGATCTCCGACAAGATTGGGCGCGTGCGCACCTACCAGATCGGCTTCGCACTTCAGCTGCTGTGGGTATTCCCCCTATTCCTCTTCGTCGACCGCGCCTCCATGGGGTGGATCGCCTGCGGGCTGCTGCCCCTGACGATCAGCCTGGGCCTGACCTACGGTCCCCAATCGGCACTGTTCGCCGAGATCTTCCCCGCGCGGGTGCGCTACTCGGGGGCGGGCATGGCCTACGCGATCGGCGCGATCCTCGGCGGCGCATTCGCGCCGATGATCGCGACCTCGCTCCAGGCGAGCTTCCACACGTCGATGGCCGTGTCGGCCTACCTGTTCATCTTCACCGCAGCGGGTCTCGCGGCGGTGTCCCTGCTCAAAGACCGCACGGGTCTGCCGTTGGGCCCGGAGGCCAACGACATTCCGGGCAACGCCGAGCTCGAGCAGGCCGTGCGCTCGCACACGGTCGCGGGTACGAAGGCGACCTTCGAGCAGGGAGCGGGCTGGTAGTTCCCTCTCCCTTATACCGCGATGGCGCCCGGCCCCTTGAAGGGCCCGGCGCCATCGCTATATCTGAACAGCGTTCTGGTGTCTACCAGGTCGCTGTCAGTGCCAAGCGTCCCACTTGCTCACAGGCATATGCTCAACACTCGATTGCGACGCATCGATGAAAGTATGTTCACCGTCATATGACTCGAAGTACACGCGGCACCTCATCACGATATAAGCGGTCTCGCCCTGTGCGTGAAGCTTCGCTTTAAACGCGAGTTCATACTCCCACTGATGATCCTTAGAACGTTTCTCAGTCCATTTCGCGCTATCGGCGATCGGCTCACTGGTACTCACGCCCTGCTGCCAGCCGGTCAACAAATCAACACATCGCTGATACCCTTCAACCTTGTCGATCTTCTGCAGTGGTGCCTTCTCCGCAGCCTCTGCGTCGGCTGCACGCTTCTTTGCTTCCGCCTTCTTGCGCTCCGCTTCCTCTGCAGCGCGCTTCTCCGCTTCAGCCTGCTTACGTTCTTCCGCCTCGGCTTGCGCCTTCAGCTTCGCCGCAGCTTCCTCATTCGGCTTCGCCGTCAAAGTGACCTTATTGACAGTCTTAATCGAGCGTCCAGAACGCGGATCCTGCCTGACAACCTCGTAGTCGCCATCTTCCAGATCGCGATTCTTGTCGACAAGATCGACCGAGACGTTGGTGAAACCCTCCGCTTTCAGAATCTCCTGAGCCTCGGGAACGGATTTTCCCACGACATCAGGAACCGTTTTCTCCGGAGAAAACAACGAAACGAGGAACCCCAGCACGCACAGAACCGCGACGATAATTCCGAGGATCCCATACCATCGCTTCCACCACGGTCTCTTTATCGAGCCTTCAGTCGAGGGGGGGGGAGAAACCTTGCCAAGAGAACGGGAACCAAACTTCATGTGACGAAGCATACCGCACGGAGTGGCCCGTGTGAGCGGCTATCCGCTGGGATGCGGCCTCAGCTGCGCGGGGTCGTCGCAGCGCTGAAGCGCCCGATGCAGCGCTGCGTCGTCGAGCGGGCGATGGGCGGCGAGCACGACGACATTGCCGGCCTTGCCCGGCGTCAGCGCGCGCCGGGTTCCCACCAAGCGCACCCACTCCAAGCCGGCCTCGCGGGCGCGATCGGCCTGTGCGCGCGCCGCGCCAACTCCGCCGGTGGAATTGACCATGACGAGGCCATCCTCGGTGACGATGCGGGCGTAGTGAGCCCACGCCTGAGCATCGGCGAGGTCGATCGGACAGACACCGGCGGCGAAGACGTCGCGAACGACCAGACGATAGCGGCGCGCCGGTGCCGCCACAATGGTGTCGCGGGCATCCTCGCAACGCAGCGACAGCGCGGGCTTCTTCGGCAGGTCGAACCAGGCGCGCACCGCGGCCACCATGTCGGGATCGATCTCGACGGCGACCTGGCGCGTATCGGGCCACCGACGAGCCCACGCCCGCGGCAGGGCGCAGCCGCAGCCACCCAAGTGAAGGGCGGCGCTACGCTCCCCCGCCGGCGTGTAGGCAACGCGGGCCGCGGCGTCCATGATCTGCATGTAGCCAAACGACAGGTGCGTGGGGTCGGAGAGATCGAGCGCCGAGGATGGGCGGCCGTCGATGTAGACCGTCGCCATGTTGCCCTCGCGCACGCACTCGATGCGCCCACACGCGGCATCGATGACGAGGGGATGCGCCTCGGTCTGTCGCGCACGTCGCACCCTGTGCCCCACGGCATCGCCTCACATAGATTAGGAAAATGACTACGCCACATCCTACGAAGGCCAGCGCGCTCGACGCGCGGGCGAACCGCTTTCACGACGACCAGCTGGCTCTCTCGCCAATCGCCCAGACCTTCGCGGGCATCCACGACAACGACGACACATGGGACGATTTTTCGCCCGCACAGCTCGACCGCATCGCCGACCTGATCCACGACACGCTGCGCGACATCGACGCAATCGAGAAGGCCGAGGGCGGCTTCACCGGTGCCGACGCCGTCACGGCTGCCGCGATGCGCGATCGGCTCGGCCTTTCCCTCGAGTTTTACGACGCCACCGAGTGGCACGCCGAGCTGAACAACATCACCTCGCCGTTCCAGTCGCTGCGCGACACCTTCGCCCTCATGCCGACCGACACGGCGGCCGAGCGCGAGCGGCTGCGCGCCCGCATCGGTGCCCTGCCCCGCGCGCTTGAGCAGATGCGCGAACGGTTGAGCGCGGGACGCGAACGCGGCCTCGTCGCAGCGCAGCGCCAGGTCGAGGTCGTCGCCGCGCAGGCCGACGAGTTCGCCAAACCGGGCGGCTACCTCGACGAGCTGACCGCCCACGGCAACGGGGAGGAGGCGTGGAGCGACGCGGCAGCGCAGGCGCGACGGGGCCTGAGCGAGTTCTCGGCGTGGCTGCGCGGCGACCTCGCGCCCTCGGCGCCGACAGCCGATGCCGTCGGCCGCGAGCGCTACGAGCGTTTTTCCCACGAGTTCGTCGGTGCGCGGGTCGACCTCGTCGAGTCCTACGAGTGGGCGCTCAACCAGCTGGCCGGCCTCATCACCGAGCAGCAGAAGCTCGCGGCGGACCTGTATGGGGCGGGGACGAGCGTGGCCGAGGCGTATGAGCGCCTCAATGCCGATCCGGCTCGCCAGCTCCACGGTGCCGACGAGTTGCAGCGATGGATGCAGGGCTGGGCGGATCGGGCGCTCGATGAGGTGGGGCGCGATCTCGTCGACATCGACCCGCGCATGGGCACGATCGATTGCGTCATCGATCCCGCGGGCACGGGCGGCATCTATTACCTGGCGCCGGCGGAGGATTTTTCGCGGCCGGGGCGGATGTGTTGGGCGGTGCCCGAGGGCGAGGACGTCTTTCACACGTGGCAGGAGCTGACGACGGTGTTCCACGAGGGGGTGCCGGGACACCACCTCCAGATCGGTCAGGCGATGTGCGCGGGGCTGAACGCGTGGCGGGCGCAGGATTGCTGGCTGTCGGGGCACGGGGAAGGCTGGGCGCTCTATGCCGAGTCGCTGATGACCGAGCTGGGGTACGAGACGGAGGCCGGGGAGCGCATGGGCTATCTCGATTCCCAGCGGTTGCGCCTGGCCCGGGTGGCCCTCGATATCGGCGTTCACCTCGGACTTGAGGTGCCCGGCGCCGGACCGTGGGGAGATCTTCCCGTGGGGCAGCGATGGGATCGCGCCTACGCGTGGGAGTGGTTGCGGGCGAACGTCGCGATGGCCGAGAGGTTCTTGCGTTTCGAGCTGGATCGCTATCTCGGATGGCCGGGTCAGGCGCCCAGCTACGCGCTCGGGCAGCGGTTCTGGCGTCAGCTGCGCGGGGACTATCTGCGCGCTGCCGGCGCCTGCGCCGACCTGCCGGTGCGCGAGGCCGACGGGCGAGTGCACCCGCTGCATCGGCGCTTCCACACCGAGGCGTTGCGGCTGGGATCGCTGCCGCTCGACGTCATGCGCTCGGCGCTATTGGGCACCCTGTAACACTCGGGTCGGGGTGGGGGTCTAAAGCGCTGACGTCGCAGGTCAGGGCCGCTACAGTGGAACCACCTAGGGACATAGGTCCCACGTACGTTCTTTGGAGGCCCCATGACCCCCACCCCATCCGCACGCACGGTGCAGCGACGCGCGCTCATCGGCTCCGTGACCGGCTCGACGATCGAGTGGTACGACTTCCTGCTCTACGGCACGGTCGTTCCCCTCGTCTTTGCCCCGCAGTTCTTTCCCGAGTCCGATCCTTTTGTGGCGATGATGCTCGCCTATTTCGGACACGCCCTGACCTTCCTCATTCGCCCCTTCGGCGGGATCATCTTCGCCTCGATCGGCGATCGGATCGGGCGCAAGAAGACCCTCGTCGTCACGCTGTCGATGATGGGCGCCGGCACGATGGCCATCGGGCTGTTGCCCACCTACGCCCAGATCGGCGTCGCGGCACCGCTGCTGCTGTTCGCCTGTCGCATCGTCCAGGGACTGGCGATCGGCGGCGAATGGGGCGGCGCGCTGCTGCTGGCCTACGAGTACGCGCCCAACAATAAGCGCGGCCTGTTTGGCGCGATTCCCCAGACCGGGGTGACGTGGGGACTCATCCTCGGCAACATCGCTTTGCTCATCGCCATGATCCCCGGGGAGGCCGCCTTCACGTCGTGGATCTGGCGGCTGCCGTTCCTCGCGTCGTTCATCCTCATCTTCTTGGGCCTGTGGATCCGCAAGGAGTTGGACGAGACGCCCGACTTCCAGCGGGTCAAGGACGCGGGCGCGATCGAGCGCAATCCCCTGCTGGCGACGCTGCGCGAATACTGGCGCGAGGTCCTCATCGCCATCGCCGTCAAGGCCGTCGAGACCGCGCCGTTCTACATCTTCGCGACGTTCATGGTCACCTACGCCACCGAGTCGCAGGGCTACGACAAGTCGACGGTGTTGCTCGCCATCATGGTCGGCGCCGTCGTCGCCTCGGTCGCCATCCCCGCGTGCGGGGCGCTGTCGGACCGCTTCGGTCGGGCCCGCGTCTACGTCGGCGGCGTCATCGCGCTCGCCCTCGTCAGCCTGCCCTATTTCTTGCTGGCCGATCTGCGCAACGCGTTGGCCCTCATCGTCGCATCCCTCGTGGCCATCGGCATCGCCTGGTCCTTCGTCACCGCAACGCTGGGGACGATGATGGGCGAGTTCTTCGACGCCAAGATTCGCTACACGGGCATCACGCTCGGCTATCAGATCGGGGCGGCCATCTTCTCGGGAACCGCGCCGATGCTGGCCATGTGGATGGTCCACGAGGCCGGCGGCCACTGGTGGCCCATCCCCATCTACATCGCCGCGCTGGCGGTGCTGTCGCTGGTGGGGGTCGGCGCCGCGCGCTCGCGCGCCCGGGCGGCCACGCGCTAATTCGAGGCCGCGGTGCGCTCGTTCCCCTCGCGAATGCACCGCGGTCGTCCTCGCCCTAGGGTGGAAGAAACGCTATCGACCCGAGACGAGGAGCCACCATGGCAACGCCGCCGACCCTGCCGCTCAACGACAACGGCACCATCCCCGCGTGGGGCATGGGAACGTACTCCCACCAGGGGCCCGCCGGGGTGCGGCTGTTCGCGCAGGCCGCCGACGACGGACACCGGCTGTTCGACACGGCCGCGCAATACGGCAACGAGGCGACCGTTGGTGAGGGGTTGCGCGCCTCGTCGATCGATCGCGCCGAGCTGTTCGTCACGACGAAGATCGCCGGCGGCGATCAGGGCGAGGCGACGCGCGCCGGCTTGGAGGGGTCGCTGCGCCGCCTCGGCATGGACTACGTCGACCTCACCCTCATTCACTGGCCTAATCCCTCGCGCGGGCTGTACCGGCGCACGTGGGAGGAGCTCGTGCGCGCCCGTGAGGACGGGTTGACCCACCACATCGGGGTGTCGAACTTCCTGCCCGAGCACATCGAGGAGATTCACCGCGACACGGGCGTCTATCCCGTCCTCAACCAGATTCAGCTCCATCCCATGATCGCGCGCCGCGATGTCCGCGAGTATCTCGACGCTCACGACATCCGCACCGAGGCGTGGCGTCCCATCGGCTACAAGGAGCACCTGCTCGACCAGATCCTCGTCGTCACGATCGCCGAGGAGATCGGGCGCTCCCCCGCTCAGGTCGTCTTGCGGTGGGCGGTCCAACACGGGATCATCCCCATCGCCGTGTCCTCGCGCGCCGAGCGCAACCGCGAGAACCTCGACCTCGATTTCACGCTGAGCGAGACCCACATGCGTCACCTCGACCTGCTCGACGCCGGCGAGCGATTCGTGTGGGATCCGAACACCCACGAGGAGTGGTGACGCCGCGGCGGGATCGCCAGGTCACATCCTTATTACAATCCGGCGCGTTCGTTGAAGCTCTCCCAGCTCGGGACTACTTTGTGAGGGACTTCGGGTCGAATCACAGTCGTGGGAGGAACGCACGGTAATGGGCCACATGAGGAAGATGTCCGACGCACTGGGGTTGACCTACACGTCATCGTCAGCTGCCGGCTTCACACGCTCCTCCTCGCAGCTGCCTCGACCGCCGCGCCCGCCCCACCCGCGCACGTCGGCTCCGGCGCCGGAGCCAGAACCGGCGCCCACATCGATTAGGCAGGTCGCACCGGCCGGGCGGTTCCACGTGCGCGGCCTCGACGGGCTGCGCGCCCTCGCCTGCATCGCCGTCCTCCTCTACCACGTCCTGCCAACCTCGCTGCCCGGCGGGTTCTTGGGTGTCGACGTCTTCTTCGTCCTCTCGGGCTTCCTCATCACCGGGTTGCTCATCGAGGAGCGCGCGCGGTCGGGGCGCATCAACTTGGCCCAGTTCTGGCTTCGACGCGTTCGCCGCCTCGTCCCCGCGGTCTCGACGATGCTCGTCGTCACCGTACCGATCGCCTGGGCGATCTCGCGCGACCTCCTCGTCGGCATCGGCCGCCAGATCGCCGGTGCCCTCGCGTTCGTCTACAACTGGGTGACGATCGCGGACGGGGCGTCCTACTTCGATCAGCAGCTGCCGCGGCTGTACATGAACGTGTGGTCGCTCGGGGTTGAGGAGCAGTTCTACCTCGTGTGGCCCCTCATCGTCGTCCTCGCGGCCCACGTCATTCGCCGCGCATGGCGGCGTCGCCTCGCCTGGGGTGCGTGGGCGCTCGCTGCCTGTTCGGCTATCGCGATGGCGGTCGTCGTGGCCAACCTGCCCGCCGACCAGGGGCACCTCGACGTCACCCGCGCCTACATGGGCACCGACACCCACTGTTTCGGACTCATGCTCGGCGCTGGCCTCGCACTCGCCCTCAGCCGACCGATGGCGCCCGCCCTTCGCCGCCTCGCCGAGCGCACCCGTCGCCTGCGCGTCGCGCTGGCGTGGGTGGGTTTGGCCGTCATCATCGCGGGATTCTTCATCGTGCCCGATGACCAGGCGTGGACGTACCCCTGGGGAACCCTCGTCGTCTCCCTCGCCGTCATGGGCTACCTCCAGGGTTGCTGCGACGAGGTCAGCGGTGCCAGCCCCGCCTCGTCGTGGCTGACCCGCGCGATCGACGTGGCGCCGCTGCGCTGGATCGGGCAGCGCTCCTACGGCATCTATCTGTGGCACTGGCCGGTCATTGTCATGATGGAGACGGCGTTCCCGCAAGCCCCCATGAGTGTGTGCGCCGTCGTCGCCCTCACGCTCTCGGTGCTGGCTGCCGCCGTGTCCTTTGCGCTCATCGAAGAACCCATTCGCCGCCGCGTCCTCGTCGGTCGCATCCGGGCCGCCATCGCACAGGGGCTTTCCGTGCGCACGCATTGGCGCCTCGTCGCTCCCGCCACCGTCGTCATCATCGGAACGATGTTCACGTGTGCGGCCGTCGCCGACGCCCCGAAGCAGACGGCTCTGGAACAACAGCTCGAGGCCGTCGCCACCGCGCCGACGCAGCCGTCCCCCGCTCCCGCGCCCGCCCAACCCCAGGCACCGACGAACGCCAAGCCGGTGACCGGCGACCAGGTCCTCGTCATCGGCGATTCGGTGACGCTGGGGGCCAAGCCCGCGCTCGAGCAGCACCTGCCCGGCGTCATCGTCGACGGAAAGGTGTCGCGCTCGATCTTCAAGGCGATCCCGCTCATGCAGAGCTACGCGGCCTCGCACGGCCAGCGCCCCTACGTCGTCATCTCGTTGGCCACCAACACCCAGATGACGAACAAGCAGGTCGACGACATCATGGCTGCGGCCGGCGACGACACGAAGATCGTCTTCGTCGACGCCTTCGGGCCCGCGCGCGACACGTGGATTCCCATCAGCAACGACGTCATCGCGAATGCGCAAACGCGCTACCCCGATCGCGTTCGGGTGGCGCACTGGCACGATGCCATCGCGGCCCACACCGACTGGCTGGGACCCGACGGCACCCATCCGAGCACGCCCGACGCCGAGAACCTCTACGCGCAGGTGATCGTTGACGCCCTCAACGACTTCGCGAAATCGTAGCCGATCGCGCTACTTCGGATCGGCCGCGGACTGCCAGGACTTCACCTGGTGCTCAAGCGCGTCGATCGTCGAGTTCAGCTCCTCGACCTTCGCGGCGTGGGCGCGCTTGATACGGACGATCGCCACCAGCAGAGCGACGATGATCGCGAGGACGACGATAACCGAGAGCACGTGAATAGCCACTGTCGCTGTATCCATGGCTCCACTCTAGCGGCGTCGCCGCGCTCAACCTGACCGAGATACGGCTGTGCCCCGGCCGTAAGCGGCCGGGGCACAGCTGAACCGAATGCTTAGAGATCGATTCCGAAGGAATCGCCGAAGGTGATGTCCTTCAGGAAGTCCGCCGCATCCTCGAACTCGGGCATGCGGAAGTCCTTCTCGGTCCATCCCATCGCCGCCAGCGCCTCGTCGGTCGGCTCGACGGTGGCCGACTGGTACGTGCTCAGGCCCGTACCCGCCGGGATGAGCTTACCGAGGATGACGTTCTCCTTGAGGCCGACCAGCGGGTCCTCCTTGGCGTTCATCGCGGCATCCGTCAGCACCTTCGTCGTCTCCTGGAACGACGCGGCCGACAGCCACGAATCCGTCGCCAACGAGGCCTTGGTGATGCCCATGAGCTCGGGACGGCCCGACGCCGGCTGCCCGCCCTGCGACACGACGCGGCGGTTCTCGGAGCGGAACCGCATCGAATCGACGAGGGTGCCCGGCAGCAGGTCGGTGTCGCCCGAGGCGAGGACGGTCACGCGACGCAGCATCTGGCGGACGATGACCTCGATGTGCTTGGAGTGGATGTCGACGCCCTGGGAGCGGTAGACCTCCTGCACCTCGTTGACAAGCTGGCGCTGGGTGGCGTTGACGCCACGGATGCGCAGGACCTTCTTCGGGTCGAGGCGGCCCTCGGTGAGCTGCTGGCCGACCGCGACGTGATCGCCCTCGGAGACGAGCAGCTTCATGCGGCGCGAGATCTCGATTTCGAGGTCGTCCTGGCCGTCGTCGCGCACGACGACAACCTTGCGCTGAGCCGGCGGCTCGTCGACGATCTTCACCCGGCCGGCGGCCTCGGTCATGATCGCCTCGCCCTTCGGGGTGCGGGCCTCGAAGAGCTCCTGAACGCGCGGCAGACCCTGCGTGATGTCCGAGGAACCCGCGGCACCACCGGTGTGGAATGTCCGCATCGTCAGCTGCGTGCCGGGCTCACCGATCGACTGGGCGGCGATGATGCCGACGGCCTCGCCGATGTCAACCTGCTTACCCGTGGCCAGCGAACGCCCGTAGCACGCGGCGCACGTGCCCGTCTCGGACTCACACGTGAGCACGGAGCGCACGGTGATCTCGGATACGCCGGCGTCGACGAGCGCGGTGATCTCCTTGTCGCCCAGGTCGGTGCCCTTGGCGAAGACGACGTCTCCGGCCTCGGTGACCGCGTCCTTCGCCAGGGTGCGCCCGTAGGCGGTCGTCTCGACCCACTCGAGCTTCGTGACCGAGCCATCCTCGCCGAGTGTGCCAATCGGCATCGCCAGGCCGCGGCGGGTCCCGCAGTCCATCTCGCGGACGATGACGTCCTGAGACACGTCAACGAGACGACGCGTCAGGTAACCCGAGTCGGCGGTACGCAGAGCCGTGTCGGCCAGACCCTTACGGGCACCGTGGGTGGCGATGAAGTACTCGAGAACCGTCAGGCCCGACAGGTAGTTCGACTTGATCGGGCGCTCGATGAGCTTCTGCTTCGGGTCGGCCACGAGGCCACGCATGCCGGCGATCTGGCGAACCTGGTCCCAGTTACCACGGGCACCGGAGTTGACCATGCGGAACACCTGGTTGCGCGCGTCGAAGTTCTTGCGCATCGCCTCGGCGACCTTGGCCGTGCACTCGTTCCAGATGTCGACCATCTCGCGGTAGCGGTCGTCGGCATCGATGAAACCGGTGTCGTACTGGTCCTGAACGTTAGCCGCACGCTCCTCGTAGTCGGCGAGGATCTCGGGCTTCTCGGGCGGCTCGACGACGTCGGCCACCGAAATGGTGATGCCCGACCACGTCGCCCAGTGGAAGCCGGTCGACTTCAACGCGTCCAGCGACGCCGCGACGTTGCCCTTGTCGTAGGACTCGGCCAGCGTGTTGACGATGTTGCCCAGCTGCTTCTTGCCGACCTGCTCGTTGACGAACGGGAAATCGACGGGGAGCGCCTCGTTGAAGAACGCGCGCCCGATCGAGGTCTCCAGCTCGACGGGGTCGCCCTCGGTCCAGCCCTCGGGGGCCTGCCAGCCGGCCGGAGGCACGGTGTCGGGATCGAGGCGAATGCGCGCGGTCGCGTTGATGTCGAGGTCGCGGCGGTCGTAGGCCATGATGGCTTCGCCCAGCGAGGCGAACGCCGGCACGACCTCGTTGCCCTCGGCATCGTGCGGCACCGGCAGGGCCGGGTCGGGGTCAGCCGTGAGGTGGTAGACGCCGATGATCATGTCCTGCGCGGGCATCGTCACCGGGCGGCCGTCAGACGGCTTCAAGATGTTGTTGCTCGACAGCATGAGAATGCGGGCCTCAGCCTGCGCCTCGGCACCCAGCGGCAGGTGAACGGCCATCTGGTCACCGTCGAAGTCGGCGTTGAAGGCGCCACACACGAGCGGGTGCAGCTGGATCGCCTTGCCCTCGACGAGGACCGGCTCGAAGGCCTGAATGCCCAGGCGGTGCAGCGTGGGGGCGCGGTTGAGCAACACCGGGTGCTCGGTGATGACCTCGTCGAGAACATCCCACACGGCGTCGCGCTGGCGCTCGACCATGCGCTTGGCCGCCTTGACGTTCTGGGCCTCCTGGCGCTCGACCAGGCGCTTCATGACGAAGGGCTTAAACAGCTCCAGCGCCATCTGCTTGGGCAGGCCGCACTGGTGCAGCAGCAGCTGCGGGCCGACGACGATGACGGAACGACCCGAGTAGTCGACGCGCTTGCCCAGCAGGTTCTGGCGGAAGCGCCCCTGCTTGCCCTTGAGCATGTCGGACAGCGACTTCAGCGGACGGTTGCCCGGACCCGCGACGGGACGGCCGCGGCGGCCGTTGTCGAACAGGGCGTCAACCGATTCCTGAAGCATGCGCTTCTCGTTGTTGACGATGATCTCGGGCGCGCCCAGGTCGAGCAGACGCTTGAGACGGTTGTTGCGGTTGATGACGCGGCGGTAGAGATCGTTGAGATCCGACGTCGCGAAGCGGCCACCATCCAGCTGCACCATCGGACGCAGGTCCGGCGGGATGACGGGGATGCGGTCGAGCACCATCGACACGGGTGAGTTCCCCGTGGAGAGGAACGCGTTCACGACGCGCAGGCGCTTGAGGGCGCGCGTCTTGCGCTGACCGGTCCCGGTCTCGGAGACCTCGCGCAGTGCCGCGGCCTCGGCCTTGAGGTCGAAGTCCTCCAGGCGCTTCTTCACCGCGGCCGCGCCCTTGTCACCCTTGAAGTAGATGCCGTAGCGGGCCACCATGTTGCGGTAGAGCAGCTCGTTGCCCTCGAGATCGCCGACCTTGAGGTCCTTGAAGCGATCGAAGACCTGCTCGAGCTGTTCGATGTCGCGAGCGCCCTTGCGACGAATCTGGGTGAGCTCCTTCTCGGCCGCCTTGCGGACCTTGTCCTTGGCGCCGGCCTGAGCGTCCTCGGCCTCGAGCGTCGCGAGGTCCTTCTCGAGCTTTTCCGAGCGCTTCATGAGCGCCGCCTCGGTGCGATCCTCGATGTTCTTCTTCTCGAGGTCCAGCTCGTTTTGCAGGCTGGGCAGGTCCTGGTGGCGGGCCTCCTCGTCGACCTCGGTAATCATGTAGGCGGCGAAGTAGATGACCTTCTCGAGGTCCTTCGGCGCCAGGTTCAGCAGGTACCCCAGGCGCGAGGGCACGCCCTTGAAGTACCAGATGTGCGTCACGGGAGCGGCCAGCTCGATGTGGCCCATGCGCTCACGACGAACGTTCGAGCGGGTCACCTCGACGCCGCAGCGCTCGCAGATGATGCCCTTGTAGCGCACGCGCTTGTACTTGCCGCACGCGCACTCCCAGTCGCGCGTCGGGCCAAAGATCCGCTCGCAGAACAGGCCGTCCTTTTCCGGCTTGAGCGTGCGGTAATTGATGGTCTCGGGCTTCTTCACCTCGCCGTGAGACCAGCTGTGAATGTTCTCGGCGGTCGCCAACCCAATGTGGAGCTTGTCGAAGGCGTTTGCGTCGGTCACGTTTCCTTCTTCCTCAATCCTGTACTACCGGATGCCAGCGTGCTGGTTTCCGGCTCCCGGCCGCCCGCTGACGCGGCCGGGGCGCCGTCCCTTACCGGGCCGGCCTCGGTTAGATGTCGTCCAACTTCACGTTGGGATTGGGGCGGGACCCGATGTTGATCCCTAGCTCCTCGGTGGCACGCTGTGCGTCGTCGTCGGCTTCGCGCAACGACACGACCTCGCCGTCGACGTCGAGGGCCTCGACGTTCAGGCACAGCGAGCGCATTTCCTGGATGAGGACACGGAACGATTCGGGGATGCCCGGTTCCGGAATGTCCTCGCCCTTGACGATCGCCTCGTAGACCTTGACGCGGCCCGTGATGTCGTCCGACTTCACGGTCAGCAGCTCCTGGAGGGAGTAGGCGGCGCCGTAGGCCTCCATCGCCCACACCTCCATCTCTCCGAAGCGCTGGCCACCGAACTGGGCCTTACCGCCGAGCGGCTGCTGGGTGATCATCGAGTACGGGCCGGTCGAGCGCGCGTGGATCTTGTCGTCGACCAGGTGGTGGAGCTTGAGCATGTACTTGTAGCCGACCGAGATCGGGTACGGGAACGGCTCCCCGGTGCGTCCGTCGAACAGGCGGGCCTTGCCCTCGGAGTTGATGAGGCGCATCCCGTCTTCGTTCGGGTTCGTGCACGTGAGCAGACCGGCCAGCTCCTCCTGGGTGCAGCCGTCGAAGACCGGGGTGGCAATGCGGGTGCGCGCATCGGTCTTGAGACCGCCAGCCGGCAGCCTCTTGACCCACTCGGCGCCCTCTTCCATAGCCTTCGTCGCGTCCCAGCCCATCGCGGCAATCCAGCCCATGTGGAACTCGAGAACCTGGCCGATGTTCATACGACCGGGAACACCCATGGGGTTGAGGATGATGTCGACGGGGGTGCCATCCTCGAGGAACGGCATGTCCTCGACGGGGAGGATGCGCGAGACGACGCCCTTGTTGCCGTGGCGACCGGCGAGCTTGTCGCCGACCGTGATCTTGCGGCGCTGGGCGATGTAGACGCGCACCATCTGCTTGACGCCGGCGGGCATGTCGTCTTCCTCGTCCGAGAACTCGCGCACGCCGATGACGATGCCGGTCTCGCCGTGGGGGACGCGCAGCGAGGTGTCGCGGACCTCGCGCGCCTTCTCACCGAAGATCGCGCGCAGCAGGCGCTCCTCGCTCGTCAGCTCGGTCTCACCCTTAGGGGTGACCTTGCCGACGAGGATGTCGCCAGCCGTAACCTCGGCGCCGATGCGGATGATGCCGCGCTCGTCGAGATTGGCCAGGGCGTCTTCAGAGACGTTGGGGATGTCGCGGGTGATCTCCTCGGGACCGAGCTTGGTCTCGCGGGCGTCGATCTCGTGCTCCTCGATGTGGATCGAGGTCAGCACGTCGTCCTGGACGATGCGGCGCGACAGGATGATCGCGTCCTCGTAGTTCAGGCCCTCCCACGACATGTAGGCGACGAGGAGGTTCTTGCCGAGCGCCAGCTCACCGCCGTCGGTCGCCGGGCCGTCGGCCAGCAGGTCGCCGACCTCGACGCGGTCGCCCTCGGCGACGCGCAGACGCTGGTTGTAGCAGTTGCCCGGGTTCGAGCGGTCGAACTTCTGGAGCTTGTGAACCTGGTAGGAGCCGTCGTCGGCCATGATCGTGATCGAGGCCGAATCGGCCTCGGTGACGACACCCGCGCGGTCGGCGACGAGGGCCTCGCCCGCGTCGATCGCCGTGCGCCGCTCCATGCCGGTGCCCACGAGGGGCGCCTCGGTCGTCAGCAGCGGCACCGCCTGGCGCTGCATGTTCGCACCCATGAGGGCGCGGTTGGCGTCGTCGTGCTCGAGGAACGGAATCAGCGACGTCGCCACCGACACCATCTGCCGGGCCGCGACGTCCATGTAATCGACGTCGTCGCGCTCGACGAGCGCCGGGTCGGGCCCGGCGACACGGCACAGCACGTGCTCCTCGGCAAAGTGGCCGTCCTCGGTGAGAACAGCGGAGGCCTGCGCGATATTGAAGCGGTCTTCCTCATCGGCGCTCAGGTAGTGGACCTCGTCGGTGACCTGGGCGTCGCGCACGACGCGGTAGGGGGTCTCGAGGAACCCGAACGCGTTGAGGCGGGCGTAGGTGGCCAGCGAGCCGATGAGGCCGATGTTCGGACCTTCCGGGGTCTCGATCGGACACATGCGCCCGTAGTGGGACGGGTGAACGTCGCGGACCTCCATCGAGGCGCGGTCACGCGAGAGACCGCCGGGACCCAGCGCCGAGAGGCGGCGCTTGTGGGTCAGCCCCGACAGCGGGTTGTTCTGGTCCATGAACTGCGAGAGCTGCGAGGTGCCGAAGAACTCCTTGATCGCCGCAACCACCGGGCGAATGTTGATGAGCGACTGCGGCGTGATGGCCTCGGCGTCCTGGGTCGTCATGCGCTCGCGAACGACGCGCTCCATGCGCGACAGCCCCGTGCGCACCTGCGACTGAATGAGCTCGCCGACCGCGCGGATGCGCCGGTTGCCGAAGTGGTCAATGTCGTCGGTCTCGACGCGAAGCTCGACGTCGGCACCCTCGCTGTTCTTCACGGTGAGGGTCTTGTCCCCGCGGTGCAGCGCCATGAGGTACTTTGCCGCGATGACGATGTCGTTGAGGGTGAGCACGCCCAGATCGAGGGAATCGACCTGACCGAGCTTCTTGTTGAACTTGTAGCGCCCGACCTTCGCCAGGTCGTAGCGCTTGTCGTTGAAGTAGAAGTTCTCGAGCAGGGTGCGCCCGGCCTCGGCCGAGGCCGGTTCGCCCGGGCGAATCTTGCGGTAGATGTCCGTCAGCGCATCCTCGGTCGTCTGGATGGCATCCGAGTCCTTCTCCAGCGTCTCCAGCAGCACCGGGAAGTCGGCGAATTCCTCGCGGATCTCGGCCGGGCTCATGCCCAGGGCGCGCAGGAACACCGTCGCCGACTGCTTGCGGCGCCGGTCGATGCGCACGGCCACGTTGTCGCGCTTGTCGATCTCAAGCTCCAGCCACGCACCGCGCGAGGGGATGAACTTGCACCCGAAGATGTCCTTATCCGACGTCTTGTCGGGGGTGATGTCGAAGTAGACCCCGGGCGAGCGCACGAGCTGGGACACAACCACGCGCTCGGTGCCGTTGATGATGAACGTCCCCGACGGGGTCATCAGCGGGAAGTCGCCCATGAAGACGGTCTGCGACTTGATCTCGCCGGTGTTTTCGTTCATGAACTCGGCGGTGACGAACATCGGGGCGGCGTAGGTGTAGTCCTTCGCCTTGCACTCGTCGATCGTGTACTTCGCCCGGCTCGAACTTCGGGTCCGAGAACGACAGCGACATCGTCTCGCCAAAGTCGCGGATCGGCGAGATCTCGTTGAAGATCTCTTCCAGGCCCGACACGTCGGAACGCACCGGCGAGCGCCCGGCGGCCGCGGCCGCTTCGAGGCGTTCCTTCCATTCGTCGGTGCCCAGCAGCCACTCGAACGATTCCCGCTGGATGCTCAGCAGGGACGGCGGCTGGAGGACCTCGCCTAGCTTGCCAAAGGACAGGCGATCGTTGATGCCCGATGCGGTGGTTGCGGAGGCAGCCAAAAGGTATCCTTCCGGATGAGTCTTTTTGCGCACACGCGCCCGCGACCCCTAACTGGCGTTGCCCCGACCATCGTCCGGCGCACCTTCTGTTATGAGACGACCGGTGTAACAACCCACCTCGGATACTACAGGCGCAACCATCCACATTAGTGCGCGTGCACATACCAGCCAAGATGCCGCTGAACAATGTGCGCGAATTCACGAGGGCGCCGCTCCCCCGCCCACCGACCTCTCCGTGGCGCGGGTGGGCGCGGGGGTCGATAGGATGAGGCGCGAATAGCTTCAGGCGGCAGTGAGGGAGCCAACGTGACCGAACTCGATTTCGACGTCATCGTCATTGGCGGCGGTATCGCCGGAACCGTGTGCGCACTGCGCCTGGCCCAATTCGGCCACGAGGTCGCCCTCGTCGAGCGTGGCGAGGCCCCCGGAACGAAAAACCTGTCCGGGGGCGTGTTCTATTGCGACATCATGAACGAGGTCATCCCCGATTTCGCCAACGTCGCGCCCATCGAGCGCGTCATCTTGCGCAACCACCTGAGCTTCCTCACCGAGACGGGGCATATCAGCCTCGACGTCGCCGACTCCCGCCTGGTTGAGGCCGGCAACGCCGTGTCCGTGTTGCGTGTCCGGTTGGATGCATGGCTGGCCGAGCAGGCCGAGGCCGCGGGCGTCGCCGTCGTCCCCGGCATGCACGTCGATCGCCTCCTGACCACGGGCGGGGTCGTCACGGGCGTCGCCGTCGGCGAGGACGAGCTGCGCTGCAAGGTCGTCGTCGCCGCCGACGGCATCACGTCGTTCGCGGCCCGCTCGATCGGGCTGCGGCCCCAGCCCGCGAACAACCACGTCGCCCTCGGGGTCAAGAGCGTGATCGAACTGGGCGAGGACGTCGTGCGTTCGCGCTTTGGCTTGGGCGAGCGCGAAGGCGCGGCGTGGGCGATGGTCGGCGAGGCCACCCGCGGGCTGCCCGGCGGCGGCTTCCTCTACACCAACCGTTCTTCGGTCTCGATCGGCGTCGTCATGCGCCTCGACGCGCTGCTCAGCTCGAGGCAGGCCAGCTCGGATGTCCACGACGCGTTCCTCACCCACCCCAGCGTCGCCCCGCTCATCGACGGGGGCGAACTCGTCCAGTACGGCTGCCACCTCACTGCCGAGGCCGGGGCACTTGAGGGACCGATCCACACCGACGGATTCGTCGTCATCGGTGACGCCGCGGGCCTGACGCTGAACACGGGATTCGCCATCCGCGGCATGGACCTCGCCGCCGGCTCCGCCCTCGTCGCCGCCGATGCCATCTCCCAGGCGCTGCGCGCGAACGACTACGCCTCCGGCGGCCTTGAGCGCTACCCGACGATGTTGGCCGCCAGCACCGTCGGCGCGGACGTCGCCACCTACAAGAATGCGCCCGATGCGCTCGCCGAGGACGCCCTCTATCGCGAGATCGGACCGCTGCTCGGCACGATCTTCCACGACATCTACCGCCACGACGACACCCCGCACCGCCACGCGTGGCAGATCGCCAAGGACGCCGTCGTCGCCTCGCCGGTGAAACTTCGCGACCTCGCGCGAGTTGCGTGGAAAGGAGGACGCTCGCTGTGAAGCCCACCGAACGATCGATCCACGAACGCCTCTCGGTAAACCGCTATCAGACCGACGAGACGACGAACCACATCGAGGTCAACCAGGACTACGCCCGCGCCACAGGACTGGGCAAGGTGCTCGTCGCCATCTGTCCGGCGCACGTGTACACCGAGAATCCCGACGGGTCGATCTCGGTCGAATACGCCGCCTGCCTCGAATGCGGCACGTGCACGCACGTCGGCGGCCCCGAGCTGCTGACGTGGCACCCGCCGGCAGGCGGGGCCGGCGTGTCGTATCGGCACGGTTAGGGGTCAGACGTGATCACGGACTGCACGACAATGACGTGGACGCGGCCGCCGCGCAGCTATAGCGTCGAGGCCGACCGCGTGAGCATCCGCACAGAGCCGGGCACCGACCTGTGGCAGCGCACGTACTACCACTTCCGCAACGACAACGCCCCGGTTCTCCAGTACACCACCGACGCCGACTTCTTCACCTTCACGGTGCGAACGCACTTCGATTCGTCTCACCGCTTCGACCAGTGCGGGATCGCCGTCTATCTCGACAGCGAGAACTGGCTGAAGGCCTCGATCGAGTACGACACCCCCGAAATCCAGCACCTCGGCGCGGTCGTGACGAACGCCGGCTACTCCGACTGGTCGACAACCGAGATCCCGGCGTCCGTGCGCTCCATGTGGTACCGGCTGAGCCGGCGCGAGGACGACTTCCGCATCGAGTGCTCGCGTGATGGGGAGCGGTTCGAGCAGATCCGCATCTGCCACCTCGCCGCGGCCACCGGCCCGATCCGTTTCGGCGTCTACGCGTGCAGCCCCGAGGACTCCTCGTTCACGGCGACCTTCACCGACTTCCACGTCGGCGAGTGCCTGTGGCAGCCCCACGACGGGCAGGCACCCGACCCCGCGTAAGCCACGAGGTAACCGATGACAATCGACGACGAGGCGTTTTGGGAGCTGGTCGAGGACGAATACGCCGCCCTGCCCAAGCATCTCGTCGCGGGCCTCGATAACGTCGCCATCTTCGTCGAGGACCGCAACCTCGACGAACCCGACCTGCTCGGCATCTACGAGGGCCTCGACGTCACCGAGCGCGAGGGCTACGGCTACGGCGAGCTCCCCGACCGAATCGTCCTCTACCGCGAGGCCCTCGCTGACATCAGCGCCGACGAGGAGGAGCTACGTCGCGAGGTTCACATCACCCTCGTGCACGAAATCGCCCACTACTGGGGACTAGACGACGACCAGCTCCACGCGCTCGGCTGGGCCTAGGCGCGCCCTCACCGCAGGGGTGGGAACGGCGCGAGGCTGAACACCGATTCGACGGGGACCTCGAAAAACGCCGCGATGCGCAGGGCCAGGTTGAGTGAGGGGGCATATTCGCCGCGCTCAAGATAGCCGATCGTCTGGTAGTGGACACCGAGGGCCTCGGCGAGCTGGCGCCGCGACACCCCGCGATCGGCACGCAACACGGCGATGCGGTTGACGACCCCGTCGCTGTCTTTGCCAGCCATCACATCCCCCTGTAGTAGCGCAGCCGCCGCTGCCTGACCGAGGTGCCGGCAAGGCTGACCCGTGACAGCCGCCACCGCCACGCGCCAACGAGCACGAGGGCTCCCCCGACCAGCCACGCCGCGACGGTGCCGACGAGCATGCCGGCGCCCGGGCCGGTGCTCGGCATCCCCAGGACGAACCGCAACAGGCGCTCACTCGCGCACCACGGCGAGGCCGCGAGCGCCTGCTCCCAGCCGTCGAGGGGCGAGACCGCGACGGTCGTTCCCCGCAGTCCGACGAGCGAGAGCACGAGGACGGCGTAGGCACCCCACCCGGTGACGGGCCCTTGGAAGAGCGTCGCCAGCACGACACCGAGCAGCGAGGCTACCGCGAGGGCACCGAGCGGGGCAACGAGGGCCCCGGCGAGTGCCGGCGCGCCGTGGAAGCCAATGCCGGCGAGGAGGACGTAGACGGCCCAGATGACCCACGCCGCCGCGACCTCGCACCCGCGCGTGACCAGCGTCTGCCACAGCCACTCGGTGCGGCCTGCGGGAAGGAGGCGGCAGCGCAGCTCGTCACGGTTGGCAAACTCGTCGCCCACCTGTTGGAAGGCGAGGGAGGCGCAAATGAGGCCCAGGACGACCCAAACGAGGCCGGCGTCGCGGTAGAGCGCGGCCGCGTCGGCGTGTCCGCGAGCGATGAGCGCGAGGAGGATGGCCCACGCCAGCGCGCTGATGCCGAGTGCCAGCTTCACCGCCCACGGCGTCGCTCCCATCCGCACACCGATGGTGAGGCGGTCGCGAGTGCTCAGCTGCGCGCTCATGCGAACCTCCTGGCCTCGCGCCGCGCGGTGCGGTCACCGCCCGCCGGCGCGGCGTCCTCCGCCAGGTGGATGCGGCTAAACAGCTTGCGGGTACTGAGGATCGCCGTAATCCAGGCGAGGACGATGAATACCGCCGTCATCGCGACCAGCAGGAGCGTCGGGGCCGATTCCAGCCATCCCGGCGCGATGTCACCGAGTGTGAGAGCGAGCTGGTGTGCCCACGCCGGGGGCGTCACCCACGCGATGGCGACCTGGGCAGTAACTGGGACCTCGTTCATCCCCGTCACGGTTTGGGGGCGCATGATGAGGTAGGCGACGATGCAGGCCCCAAGCGCCAGCGGCATGGAGCGTGCCCACCGCACGACGATCATCCCAATCGGGGTGCACATCGCCCACACGAGTACCTCGCCGACAACGGTGGCACCGAGTGTGCGCGCGATCTGGCCGGGCGCGAGGTCGAGTCCCCAGGTAAGCGCCACGACAACCCCGATGTTGACGCACGCCATTGTCCAGATCATCGGGACGAAGGCGCGCCGTAGACGGCGCCGCGTCCGTAGGGCAGCAGCCGCAGTCGACCGAATCCCCCGCCGGCGTACTCGAGACGCAACGCTGCCGCCGGCATGAGGATTCCCGCGAAGCCCGCAAGATAGTCGGCGTAGCCGATGATGACGCCGGGAGTGATGACTTCTTCGAGCAGGCACAGCAGCGGGAGCACGGCGATGAGGAAGGCGGAGGAGAAGATGGATCCGATCACCGACAGGGGTCGCGAGAAGTAACGGGCGCGCACCTCGTACCATCCGAACATGAGGGCGAGCTTCACGCGATCGGCCACCGGCACCGTGTGCTTACTCATGGTCATCCCCCTGACGCGACAGCAGATCGATATAGGCGTCCTCGAGGTTGGGGCGCGTTACCTCGAGATTGCGCACCTGGGACAGGTCGAGGGAGCGAATGAAGGCCTCCGGGTCGGCGGTGGCGTGGACGTAGCGCCGCTCCTGGTCGACCCACGTCACCTCGGCGTGCGCGCCCACTCGCTCGCGCAACCGTGCCGGCGTGCCGTCGAAGAGGATGCGCCCGGAGCTGAGGACGACCACCCGCTGAGCGATGCGCTGGGCCTCACCCATATCGTGACTGGTCATGACGATGGTGGCACCGCGATCGATCTCGTCGGCGAGGACGTCGTGGACCTGCGCCTTGACGACGGGATCGAGTCCCGTCGTCGGCTCGTCGAGGACGAGGAGGTCGGGAACGCCGATGAGGGCAGCCGCCAGGTCGGCCCTGCGGCGCTCGCCGCCCGAGAGCTGGCCGAGACGCTGGGTGAGCTGGTCGCCCAGGCCGACCCGGTCGGCGGCGACCTCGGGGCTGAGGACGTCACGGCCGAGAGCGCGGTAGTGCGCGCCGACCCAGGAGAGGAACATGCGGAGATTCCACATCCCACGATCACGGCTATGCTGCGCGACCACCCCGATCCGCCCGAGCCAAGCGTCGTCGGGGCGCGCGGGATCGGCACCCAACACGCGCACCGTGCCCGCATGCGGGCGCTTCGTTCCGACAATCTGTTCGATCAGCGTGGACTTGCCGGCCCCGTTGGGGCCGAGCAGAACCACGAGCTCGCCCTCGGCGACATCGAGCGAGACCCCCTCGAGGACCTCGTGCTTGCCGTAGGCGAAGCGGACGTTCGTTAGGGCAACGACCGGTTCCATGTTTTCCCCCATCCATACAGCGCGATAACACGACAAAATATAGCAGTTCTACTACATACCGTCGACATACGGGAACAGACCTCTTGTTTTTCGATAGGTTTCGATCGATAATCGAGATATGCGGCTTCACAACGGTGTCTTTCTCGGCTGTCTCGTCTTCTTCGCATTCGCGTGCGTCGTCGTCCAGGTGGGCCTCATCCCGGCCTTGGCCGTCGACCTCGTGCGCGAGTGGAATCTCCCGGTGCCGGTGGTCGCCATCGCCGCCGCGTGCGCCATCGCGGCCCTCGTGTGCGCCGAGGTCGTCCTCTACGGCCTCGCTCGCCTGTCGCGGCTGAGCACCGGTCGCGACGGCATCGACACCCCGGCCCTGCGCTACCTCGCGCTCATGCAAGCGGCGAGCCTGGTCACCGCGGGGTTCACCCTCATCGCCGCGGCGACGTTCCTCATCGGCTCGCCGGCGGGCCACATCGGCGTCTCGGCGATCTGCGTTCTCAGCGTCGTCGTCCCTCTGGCCCTGTGGCTGGTCATCCGGGTTGCGCGCCAGGTTCTCGCCGCGGCGATCGCCGACCGCCGCGAGCTGGCGGCGGTGATCTAGATGATCGCGTGTCGCATCGATGTGCTGTTGGCCGAGCGCGGCATGGGGGTCGGCGAGTGCGCCGAACGTGTCGGCATCTCCCCGGCGAACCTCGCCGTCTTAAAAAACGGGCGCGCCAAAGCCATCCGGTTCACGACCCTCGAGGCACTGTGCCGCGTTCTCGAGTGCCAACCCGGCGATCTGCTGCGTTACGTCGACAACGAGGCGGCCTCATCGATTCCGCCCTCGCCCACGACGACGAGCCGATCGATGCCGGCGTCGCGCTGAGACAGCGCATCGGCCGGAGCCGTGTGGGTGACCTCGAGGATCGTCGCGTCGGGGAAGATCTCGCGCACGCTCGCGCGAACGCGATCCGCCAGCTCGGGATCGAGGTGCGAGGTGAACTCGTCGAGAACGACGAGATGGGCGTCGACGAGGAACGCACGCGCGAGGGCGAGGCGCTGAGCCTGGCCGCCCGAGAGGGTCGCCGCGCGCTCCCCCACGCGCGCCTCGAGGCCTCCCATCCGTCGCACATCCTCGCCCAGCTGGGCGGCGTCGAGGGCCGCCCACAGCTCGTCGTCACTGGCGGCCGGGGCAACCAGCCGCAGATTCGAGGCGATCGTGCCCGTGAACAGGTGGGGACGTTGGTCGACGACGGCGATCCGCCTGCGTAGCGCCTCGACACGGTAGCCGCGAATGTCCGTGCCGTCCATGCGCATGCAACCCGATTGCGGATCCCAGTAGCGCAGCGCGAGGGCGAGCAGGGTCGACTTTCCGGCACCCGTCGCCCCGACGAAAGCCGTCCACTTTCCCGCCGGCGCCCGCACCGTTGCCTCGCGCACGACGGGGCAGCCGCGGCGCGCCCCGGCGTGGGCGGATAGGCGAAGGTGACCCGGTCCCACACGACCTCGGGGGCGCGGGTGAGGCCACGCGTGTCGGGACCGTCGGCGACGGCTGGCGGCGTGTGAACGAGGGTGTGGACGCGTCGGGCGGCGGCCAGCGACGTCGCCAGGCTCGTCGAGAAGTCCTCGACTCCGCGCACGACCTCCCAGCTGCGCCACGCGACGACGGCGATAGCGGCCACCGCCCACGCCGCCGCCCCTGCCCTGACCGCCAGCGCGGTCGGGGCGACGACCATGGCCAACAGACCGACCTGCACGACGCCGCGACGAACCGCGAGGACCCGGGTGAGCCGGGCGTCTTGTACGCGCACGCGATCCTGCGCCTCGGCGAGAGAGGATAGCCGCGCCGTCTCGACTCCGTAGCCGACGACCTCGGCCACGCCCTGCACCGAGTCGGTGAGCTGTTGGGCGACGTCGCCCTTGGCACCGAGGTTGCTCAATGAGGCCACGCGGGCGACATCGTGACCGGCGTAGGCACACACGAGCAAGGTGATGACGACGATGGCCAGGCCGGCCGCACCCGCCTGAACGCCGCCGACGACGCCGATCGCCGTGCACGCGAGCAGCGGGACGACGATGGCCGAGATTGCCGGGGCGATCGTATGGGCGAAAAAGACCTCGATGCGGTCGATGTCCGTCGTCAAGCGCGCGAGCAGGTCACCCGAGCGCGCTCCCGCGAGCGCCGCGGGAGAGGCCGGGATGAGGCGGACGAAGCAGGCGCGCCGCAGCAGCTCGAGCGCCCGGAAGGCGACGCTGTGGCCGAGGAACTGTTCGGCGTAGTGACACAGGCCTTTGACGAGGCACAGGAGCACCATGGCGGCGATGAGGGCGCCGAGTACTCCCCACGACGGCCCCGGGACCTGTGTTGCCAGGCCGACCGCGGCACCCGCGGCCAGGCCGTAGAGGACACAGCCCAGGACGTGATCGAGGATGCGGGCGAGGATCGACCGGTGAGCGGCGCGAGGACCGGACGCGTCTCAGACACCAACCAGCGACACACCTTCATCGCTCCACCTCCTCGGCGAGGACGCCGCCGGCCAACGCGACAACGCGGTCGCACCCGGCCAGCGTCGTGCGTCGGTGGGTGACGAGAATGACCGTGTAATCGCGCCCGATCTGCGTCAGCGTCTGAGTGATCGCGGCCTCGGATGCCAGGTCGATCGAACTCGTCGGCTCGTCAAGAACGAGCAGGCGCCGGCCCGAGACGAATGCGCGAGCGAGCGACAGACGCTGCGCCTGCCCGCCCGACAGGCCCGATCCGCGCTCGCCGATCACGGTGTCGAGGCCGTGCGGCAGCGCGCGCACCTCCTCGTCCAGCCGCGCCAGCCGCAGCGCCGCCCACATGTCAGCCTCGCGGGCTGCGGGAGCCGCGAGCGCGAGGTTGTCGCGGACGGTCCCGGTGAACAGCCATGTCGATTGGGACACGAGGGCGGAGGCTGCCCGCAGTGCCGGCGGCGTCGCGGGGATGCCGTCGAGCGTGATCGTCCCCGCGTTCGGGCTGAGCGTTCCCGTGAGCAGGTTGATGAGAGTCGTCTTGCCCTGCCCGGACGGCCCGACGATGGCGACGTGCTCGCCCGGGGCGACGTCGAGGTCGAGGCCGTGCAGCACCTCGGTGCCGCCGGGGTGGGCGAAGGTCAGACCCGCAGCGGTGAGGCGGGGCGCGCGCCGGGCGGCATCGCCGAGCACGGCCGGGGTACCGGTCTCGCCGGAGTCGGGGCGCGGCCGGCCGAGGAACTTGCGCGCCCCGGCCTGGTTGGCTCGCCCGCCCATGCCGACGTAGAAAAAACCGCCGATCTGGGCCATCGGTTCGAGCATGAGGAGGGTGAGGGCGATGATCGAGGCGGCCTCGCCCCCACCGATGGCCCCGCTGCGGCAGCGCCACGCGGCGACAACCAGCCCGAGGGTGAGGAAGGCGAGGTAGAAGCCGGCGTCGATGACGAAGAGGACGAGCTGATTCGACTTGAGCATGCGCATCGTCGAGGCCCGATTCTTCTCGCCCGCGGCCGCGAGCTCATCGGCCATGCGGCGCGCCGAGCCGGTGACGGCGAGCGTTTCCAGGCCCTGAATGGCGTCGAGGTAGCGGGCGGCGAGTTCGCCGCGGGCGCGGCGCGACCCGGCCCCGGCCCGGCGCGAGACCCGGGTGAACACCCACACGAGGGCGGGGGCGCCGGGGTGAGGACGAGGAGGATGAGGGCGGTGACGGGATCGACGAGCAGTGCCATGACGGCGAGGGCGACAAACGGGGTGAGTAAGCGCCGGCGAGCGGCCCGAGGTAGGTCTGGCGGTACAGGGCAATCTTCTCGACACCCTGGGTCATGAGCGCGATCAGTCCCCCGGTGCGCCGCGCCGCGAGACGTGCGGGTCCCAGCGCGAAGGCGTGACGCATCAGGCGCGTTTGCAGCCTCGCCACGAGCCTGGCGGCGGAGCGCTGCTGAATGCCGATGCGTGCGGCCTCGCTGAGTCCGGCCAGGACGATCCAGGCGATGGGATGGATCCCGAGGGGAACGGCCCCGGCGGGCAGCGCGGTGACGACGTCGCCGATCCACACGCACACCATGGCGGCACACAGGCTCGTCACGAGGGACAGGGCCGCCGAGATCGCGACGGCGAGGCAGTCACGCCGCGTCGACAACCCGATGCGGCGCTCAGCCTCGCTCAGCGGCGGGCCGACGTGGCGCGGAAAAGGCGATCCCATAGTCATCCTTCGCTGCCGGGGAATAGGCAAACGCCCCGGTACCGCGGAGGGTACCGGGGCGTTTCTCACGCGGCAAGCCGCGTGAACAGGCGCAGTCCCTTACTTGAGGGTGACCTTGGCGCCGGCCTCTTCGAGGTCGGCCTTGGCCTTCTCGGCGTCTTCCTTGGCCGCACCCTCGAGGATCGCCTTGGGGGCGCCCTCGACGAGCTCCTTGGCGTCCTTCAGGCCCAGGCCCGGGATCAGCTGGCGAACGACCTTGATGACACCGATCTTCTTGGCGCCGGCGTCCTCGAGGACGACGTCGAACTCGGTCTTCTCTTCGGCCTCTTCGGCGGCACCCGCGCCGGGAGCGGCGGCGACGACGGCGGCGGCCGGGGCGGCGGCCTCAACGTCGAAGGTCTCCTCGAACTGCTTGACGAAGTCCGAGAGCTCCAGCAGGGTCATTTCCTTGAACGCGTCGAGCAGTTCTTCGGCGGAAAGCTTAGCCATGAGTAGGTTCCTTTCATCACTCTGCGATATCGCAGAAAATCCGGTGTCGGGTGCCGCTTAGGCGGCCTTTTCCTGCTTCTCGCGCAGGGCGTCGATGGTGCGGACCATCTTGGTGGCGGGAGCGGCGAACAGAGCCGCGGCCTGGGACTGCTTGGCGATGAACGCACCGGCAAGCTTGGCGAGGGTGACCTCGCGCGAATCCAGGTCGGCGAGCGCCTTGACGCCGTCGGCGTCGAGCAGCTTCCCGTCCATTGCGCCGGCCTTGATGACCAGCTTCTCGTTCTCCTTCGCGAAGTCGCGCAGAGCCTTGGCGGCGTCGACCGCCTCGCCGGAGACGAACACGATGGCCGTGGGGCCCTTGAGTTCGTCAACCAGGTAGTCCATACCGGCGTTCTTGGCGGCGATACGGGCAAGCGTGTTCTTCGTGACGGAGTAGGTGGCGTGCGCCCGCAGCGCGTTGCGCAGATCGGTCATCTGCGAAACGGTCAGGCCGCGGTACTCGGTGAGCAGCAGGGCGGAGCTGGTGCGGAACTTCTCCTCCAGCTCGGCGATGGCCGCTTCCTTGTTGGGCTTTGCCATGACCCTCCTTCCATGTCACGCCGCCGGTGGCGCAACAGAAAAACCCCGCGCAGGAGCACGGGGCACGCGAGGATCGCGGTCGTTCACCTGCGCTGGTCCCGCTTGCGCGGCCTTCGGTACTGTCGTACACCGGCGGTCTTGGGCACGTGCCAAGCTAGCACGTTCGCCCGATCAAACCAACCGGCGCACCCCAACCGTGAGCGGACTCACGCGGCGCTTAGGCAAACGCGGCGATCGCGGCGATGCACAGAATCTTGATGATGATGGCGTAGGCGAACAGGGCGGCGTAGCCGGCCTCGATGCGCTCGTCCGCGACGCGAGCAGAGGCGTAGGCGAGGATGGCCGGCTGACCGACGAACCCGGCGAGCGCTCCGGCCGTTCGCTGCGCCGACAACCCGAGCAGCCGCCCGGCGGCGACGATGGCGGCCGCCGAGGCCGCAACGACGACGAGGGCGATCCCGCCGATTTTCACGCCCTCGAGCGTGAAGGCGTTCGCGGCAAAGGCGGGTCCCGAGGCCAGGCCGACGGCGACGAGGAAGATGAGGAGTCCCAGCTGGCGCACGGTGAGGTTCGCGGCCTGGGGCAGCACCCACACGAGCGGCCCCGTGCGCTGTAGCGCGCCGAGGATCATCCCGACGATGAGCGGTCCGCATGCCATTCCCAGGGTGAACGGCGCGCCGCCGGGCAGCGTGAAGGAGAGCAAACCGGCGACGAGGCCGAGCAGCATCCCTAGGCCCAGCCCGAGCGGGTCGACCTCGGAGACGTCGCGCTGGGAATCGCCGAAGAATTGCGCAACGCCGCCCAGTTCCTCGCGCGAGGCCACGACGAGGACCCGGTCGCCCAGCTCCAGGCTCAGGTCGTCGGCGGCCAGCAGTTCGAGGTCGCCGCGCTGAACGCGCATGATGATGCCGCCGAACCGCGAGGCCATCCCCAGCTCGCCGACGCTGCGCCCGGCCAGTTCCTTGCGCGAGACGAGAAAGTAGCGGAAGTCGACCTCGTCGCGGTGAGCTTCCAGATGCTCGTCGTCGACCTCATGGCCGAGCCACTCGATCGCGGCGCGCGCGTGATCGGGCGCGGACACGAGGAGGACGCGATCGCCGGCGAGCAGTTCCTCGCCGGGCGAGACGACGCGGGTGCGCCCGGCGCGCTGAAGATAGGACAGTCGCACCGTGCCCTCCTGCCAGCCGGGAATGCGGCGCAGCGCGGTGTCGGAGTCGATGGCGATCGTGCGCGCCTCGAGGCTGGCCCCGGCGAGCGAGGGGGTGTCGGAGGTGGCCGGCCACGAGCGCGTGACCACCGCGGCGACGACGAGGATGGTGACGACGACCCCGACGGGATACCCAATCGCGTAGCCGACGCCGGGAGCCACCGAGCCCGCCGCGTCGTTGGCGGCCGCGAGCGCCGGGGTCGACGTCAACGCGCCGGCATAGGCTCCCGTGATGTAATCGACGTCCACCCCGAGGATGCGGCCGATCCCCCAGGCGGCGGCGCCGACGACGACGAGGATTGCCGCGGCCGCGGCGAACAGGCCGCCCTGGCGGGTGATGTCGCGAAAGAAGGTCGCGCCCGCGGCGAGGCCGACGGTGTAGACGAATAGCGCCAGGCCGACGGCCTGGATGAGTTCGAGGCCCTGCGCGGTCTCGGGGACGAGGGCTCCCACGGCCAGGCCGATGAACAGCGCCCCGGCGGCGCCGAGTTTGATGGGGCCGAACCTGATGCTGCCCAGCAGTGCACCGAGGGTGATGACAAGGAAGATCGTCAGCAGCGGATTAGCCGCGAGGAGGGAACTCATGGGCCTATCGTGCCCAGTCGTGGCGACGGAGTCCACCGTGCGCGAGAGCGTCGATCCTGCTATACGCTGCAGGGATATGACTCGCTGTCATTAACTGGGCGGTGGGGACACCGCGCCGGAAGGAGGACATATGCCCACGACAAGCTCGCGCGCCTGGGCCGGGCTGGCGGTATTGGCCGTCGGCGTCGGCCTCATCGTCATTGACGGCACGATCGTCGGTGTGTCGTTGCCGACGATCATCACCGATCTTGGCCTGGCGCTGACGACGGCCGAATGGGTCAACGCCCTGTATTCGGTGATCTTCGCCGCGCTGCTGCTCTCCTTCGGCAAGGCCGGGGACATTTTCGGCACCGCCCGCCTGTTTCGCCTGGGCGTCGCGGCTTTCGTCATCGGCTCCCTGATTGCCGCGCTCTCGCGCACGGCCGAACCCCTCATCGCCGCGCGGGCCATCCAGGGCGTCGGGGCCGCCGCCGTGCTCCCCTCGTCGCTGTCGACGCTGAACCAGATGTTCACCGGGCGCGAGCGCACGATCGCGTTCGGCGCGTGGGGCGCGACGATGGCCGGCGCGGCCGCGATTGGTCCGCTGGCCGGGGGCTGGCTGACGACTAACTGGTCGTGGCCGTTGATCTTCTGGGTCAACGTTCCCATCGGAATCGTCCTCGTCGCCCTCGGCTACGTCGTCTTGCCCGCGCGCGAGGGCGAGCGGCGCGGCCGGCTCGATCCTCTCGGCCTCGTCCTGTCGATCCTCTTCGCCGCGCCAGCGGTGTTCGCCATCATCGAGGGCGAGACGCTGGGATGGTGGCGGGCCCGGGCCGGAGTCGTCATCGGCTCGTGGCGGATCGTCGACAAGGGAGACTTCTCCCCCATCCCCCTCATCGGCACCTTCGCCCTCGTCATGCTGGGGCTGTTCCTGTGGTGGCAGACCCGCGCCTCCGAACCGCTGTTGGCGCTCAGTCTGTTCCGGCTGCCGGCCTTCACGTGGGGCAACGTCGCCGCGCTCGTCATTTCGGCCGGCGAATACGTCCTCGTGTTCGTCCTGCCTCTCTATCTCATCGCCGACCGCGGCCTCTCCCCGATGGGAGCCGGGTGGGTGCTCGCGGCCATGGCTGGCGGGGCGTTCCTCGCCGGGGCGGGCGCGCGCGGGCTCTCGCTGTTCCTCTCCTCGGCGTCTGTCGTCATCGTCGGGGTCGGCCTCGAGCTCATCGGGGTGTGCCTGAGTTCGTGGTGCGTGAACGCGGGCGCGAACCTGTGGGCGATGGCCGCCTGCCTGGCGGTCTACGGGGCGGGCCTGGGCTTCGCCTCGGCACAGCTGACCTCGACAATCCTCGCCGACGTTCCCGCCCACCGCTCGGGCCAGGGCTCGGCCACCCAGTCGACGATGCGCCAGTTTGGCGCGGCCGCGGGCACAGCCATCGCCGGCACGCTCATCGCCATCCTGCTTCCCGATCGAATTATCGAGCGCCTCAGCGAGCTCGGGATCGGTGGCGAGCAGGCTCACGGAATCGCCGACGCCGTCACCCAGTCGGCCGGCGCCGCACTGACGGGGCTGGCCTCCCAGGCCGACGCGGGCAAGCTGGGACCGGCGGGCCCCGACATCGTCGCCGCAGCCCGCGAAGCCTTCGCCGCCTCGGTGTCGCATATCCTGTGGGCGGCGGCCGCCTGCCTCCTCATCGGGGTCGCGGCGGCCATCCGAGTCCGCGCCGTCGCCACGCGCGGTGCGACCGGATCGACAAAACACTAGCTCTCGCTCGCGAAAGGACGTCGCCGTGACACACATCGCCATCCCCGACATCGCCTTGCGTGAGGGCGGTTCCATCCCCCAGTTCGGGATCGGCACCTACCAGGTGGCGCCCGCCGAGACCGTCGCGACCGTGAGGAGCGCCCTCGAGATCGGGATCCGTCACATCGACACCGCCCAGATGTACGGCAACGAGGCCGAGGTCGGTCGCGCCATCGCCGAATCGGGTATCGCGCGAGACGACATGTTCCTCACGACCAAGCTCAACAACGGCAATCACGCTCCCGACGACGCACGCCGCTCCTTTGAGCGCTCGCTGCGCGATCTTCGCACCGACTACGTCGATCTGTTCCTCATCCACTGGCCGCTGCCCACGCGCTACGGCGGCGACTTCGTGACGACGTGGCGGGTGTTGACGGAATTCGCCGCCGACGGGGCGCCCGCCACATCGGGGTGTCGAATTTCCAGATCCCGCACCTGCGCCGCCTCATCGATGAGGTCGGCGTCGTACCCGAGATCAACCAGATCGAGGCCCACCCCTACCTGCCCAACAACGACGTGCGCGACTTCGGGGCCGGTCACGGGATCCTCACTCAGGCGTGGTCCCCGCTCGCCCGCGGCGCCATCCTCGACGACCCGCAGGTGCGCGCACTCGCCGAGGACCTGGGGCGGACCCCCGCGCAGGTCGTGTTGCGCTGGGCCATCGAGCGCGGCGACGTCATCTTCCCCAAGTCCGTCCATCCCGAACGCCAGCTCGAGAACCTATCCATTTTCGATTTCTCGCTGCCGCCTACCGCCCGCGAGGTTCTCGACGGCCTGGACCGCGGCGAGGCCGGGCGGCAGGGGTCTCACCCCGACACGATGGACCTCATCACGCGCTAGACCCATCGCGACATGGCTGCGGCGGGGTGACCGGTGGTCACCCCGCCGCAGCCGTCTGTCACTCGCACCGATCTACTCGGCAGCCTCCTCCGCTTCGGCCTCGATCGTCGCCGGCGACGACGTCGACTTCACGGCGATCTTGCGCGGCTTGGCCTCCTCGGCAACCGGGATGCTCAGCGTCAACACTCCGTCGGCATAGGTGGCCTCGACCTTGTCCAGGGCCACGCCGTAGCCGAGCGTCAGCTGGCGGGCGTAGGTTCCCGACGTGCGCTCGCGGGCCACCCACTGAAGGTCGGCGCCCTGCGGAGCCTTGCGCGTCGCGCGCACGCTCAGGGTGCGGTCCTCGACGTCGATGTCGATCGAATCGGCGTCGACGCCGGGCAGGTCGATGTAGGCCGTGTAGACGTCGCCGGAGCGCACGAGGTCCAGCGGCATCGCCGGGGCCTGAGCGGAGGCGCGGTAGGCCTGCTCGAAGGTGCGTTCGATCTCGCGGAAGGGATCGCGGAACAGCGAATTACGTGCGGTCATGATGTCCTCTTTTCGTTGCGGGACCGTGTCGGTCCACTCGATCTCGATGGATCCAGATTGGCACTCTCGACTGGCGAGTGCCAACAGATTTCACCCACAGCGCAAAAGTTGAGCGCTCTAGACTCAACCTCCGTTTTTGTCGCGCATTTTCACGCCCATCCGAACCCGCCCGCGCCCGCCGTCACGCCGGTAGCATCGGTTTATGGACACCACATATCGCCCGTTCTTCTTTTACGGCACCTCCCAGCCGGACTCGCGCGGTTTCGGGTCCACGCTGGCCTCGGCCGTGAGCGAGCACGCCCCCGCCACCCTGCCCGACGCCACTCTCTATATCGGCTCGTCCTACCCCCTGTGCGTGCGCGACCATGCCGGGACGGGAGTTGCGGGCACGATCTGCCTGCTCGACGAGCGCCAATTCGATCGTCTCGTGCGCGAGATCGACGAGCAGGAGGGTTATATCGGCGAGGGGCGCTCGGACAACCTCTATGTCCGCGAGGTCGCCTGGGTCGACGTCGCCCCCTGCGAGACGTGGAGCGGGCAAGACCGGGTGCGCGCCTACGTCTATTTCGCCGCGGAGGAGACGATGGAGGACGCCGGAGGCGACTTCACCCGCTCCCCCTCGGGCAACTGGGCCAACCACGCCGAGGAGTGGGAAGCTTTCGAGGACAGCCTCGCTGTCGACGACGACGTCGACGACGTGGTCAAGGACGAGGACTAGCGCCCCTCGCCGCCTTCGCTCGGCAGCGTGAGGTCGAGGTACCAGCGGCCTCGCGCACCGACTTTTCGCGCATAGACGGTGTCATAGTCTTTTCCGTCGCGCAGCACGCGGACCCGCGCCGTCTCGGCGTCTTCCGCAGCGACGACATACCTGAAGCTGCCCGCCTCACCATCCGAGCTCTTGGCCGAGCTGACGAGCGCTCCCATGAGCTCGGCGCACCCGCCGTCACCTCGCACACCAGCGCCGGCCTCGAGGCTGTCGCGATCCTCGGGACTCACGGTGTCGCACAGTGTGGCGGCATCGCCCGAACGCGCGGCTTGCGTGTAGGCGCGCGCGAGTTCCGTGGGCGAGGAATAGCCGCCGGCGCCGACCCCGCTCACCCACAGCGCGATCCCCGCGGCGAGAACGCACGCGACGCCGATGCAGACCACGCCGACGAGCCGTCGCCTGCGGGCGCGCTCGCGCCGCCTTGCCGGATCGGTAGCGGCAACCGCCGCGCGCTGGAACTTCACGCCTTCAGCCTACCCACCCACTGCGCGACGGCGACCCGTCCCCTCCGCGCCGACGTGACCGAGACCACACGGTGCGTAGCGTGAGGAAGTCGCGGGCCGCCTCGTCTTTTATGTGTCCGTCGTTCGGGATCCCCCGAACACACGATCTGTGATTTTCAGGAGCACATCATGGCTAACACGAAGAACACACCGGCCGCGAAGGGCACCGTCCCCACCGCGAACCAGGCCAAGGACCTGGCCCCGACGACCAACGTCGGCGCCGACGAGGGCAAGGGCACGACGACGATCGCCGACCAGGTTGTCGCCAAGGTCGCCGGCCTCGCGATCCGCGAGATCCCCGGCGTCTACGACGTCGGCAACTCGGCCGCTCGCGCGCTCGGTTCGCTGCGCTCGACCGTCGGCGCGGACGACAACCTCAAGCAGGGCATCTCGGTCGAGGTTGGCCAGACGCAGACCGCGCTGGACCTGACCCTCATCGTCGAGTACCCCTACCCCGTTCACGAGGTTGCCGAAAAGGTTCGCGAGTCGATCTTCGCCTCCGTCCAGGGCCTCGTTGGCCTCGAGGTGAAGGAAGTCAACATCAAGGTCGCCGACGTTCACGTTCCCTCCGAGGACGAGGACGAGGACGACAAGGAATCGAAGGAGCTGAAGTAACGCATGACGACCACCGGTATCGCGATTGGCGCCTTCCTGGCGTTCATGGCCGCTCAGCACGGCTTCGGCGGGTTCCTCCTCGCCGTCATCTTCATGGCTGTTGGCGCCGTCATCGGGCGCGCGGCAACGGGCAAACTGGATCTGCGTGGCGTCGGGGAAGCGCTGATCGGCAAGTCGACCACGACCTCCGACTAGTATGACGACCGACCTCACGGGCAAGCAGCGCGACCTGCGCGGGTCGACGACCATCACGCGCAAGGCCCTGCACTCCATTGCCCAGGCCGCTACATCCCAGACATTGCGCGTCGCCCCCGACGACGTGTCCGTGTCTTCCTTTGACGATGAGGGCAAGCTCGGGGTCACCGTCAAGGCGGCCCTGCGCGCGGACGACCTCGAACGCTGTTCCGTTCGCGGCGACCACACCCTGTTCACCCTCGTTGACCAGGCTCGCGAGACGATCCGCACACGGCTTCACACCGTGTCGGGTCACCGCGTCGGTCACGTCAACGTCTACGTCACCGGGATTAGCCGGCAGGCGGGACACGAAGAAAGGAGGGAGCTCCAGTGAGTCTCACACCTAGCGAACAGCGGGCCTTGAGCACCGACCTTGGCCCCGGACCGCACGTGTCCTATCTCGTACGTCGCGAGACCCATTCCTCGCGGGCGATCGCGGCTACGGTCATGGCGGTGTTGGCAATTGTCATCCTCGTCTACCTGGCGATCGAGGGCATCCTGGCGATGGCCGGTCAGCGGGCTCTGCTCGCGCGCCCCACTGCCATCTGGCACTCCATCGCGACGCTGCCGAAGCAGATGATGGCGCTCGCCATCGTCATCGGTGTCGTCCTCGTTCTCATCGGCCTCGTCTTCTTGGCGAAGGCGCTGTTGCCGGGGACGCTGGGGCGCCACGCGATTCGCGACCAGCGCGCCGCCTACATCGTTGACGACTCGGTGGTGGCCGCCGCGATCTCGCGTGCGGTCCGCGAGGAGGCCAACCTCGCCGACGGCCAGGTCACGACCTCGGTCTCGCGCGGCTCCGTCGCCATCACGGCGAAGCCGACATCCGGGCTGGGTCTCGACCAGGCGAGCCTCGATGCGTTCGCCAGCGAGCGCGTCGCCTCCTACCAGCTGGATCCCGCTCCGCGCACGAGCCTGCGCGTGGCATCAGAAGGGCAGGTGGCCAAGTGAAGCACCTTCCACGCGCACTCAATCGCACCCTGCTATTCATCGGTTCGCTGCTGCTCATCGCGGCGGGCGCGGCCCTCATCGCCGCGGCCATCTCGGCCCCCATTCTGCGGGCCATCCGCGGCGGCATGGACCGCTTCGAATCGTGGTACACCGGCATCGTCGATCGTTCCTATGTGGCGATCGGCGGGGTGCAGAACTTCTCGTGGATGACGATCGCCTGGGTGGCCATCGCCATCATCCTCGCCCTCATCGCCCTGCGCTGGATCTTCAGCCAGGGTGGGGGCAAGACCAAGGAGTTCCAGCTACCGGCCTCACACACCGATTCCGGCGACACCGTTCCGACGATCTCGTTCGTCAACGCCCTGCTGGCCGGCCTGCTTGAGGACGACCGCTGGGTCTCCTCGGCCAAGGCCACGGCCTGGGAGGTCAAGGGCAAGACGGGCCTGGCCATCGACGTCAACGCCTACAAGGGAGCCGACCCGGCTCACCTCAAGGACGTCATCGATCAGGCCATCGCCCGCCTGGATTCGGTGCTGGGCGAGAAGGTCCCGGTCCGCGTTCACCTGACGACGAATTTGCGCGCTCGCATCGGTTCCGCTGATCGAGTGAGCTAGCTCAACTACCCTAAACACCGAGGCCAGGCCCGCATGTGGGCAGGCCACACCACAGGAAAGGAACCATCATGGCTCTCGAAGACGACATCAAGAACACCACCGAAAAGTTCGGCGGCAAGGTCAAGGAGGCCGCGGGTTCGGCCACGGACAACAAGGACCTCAAGGCTGAGGGCAAGGCCGATCAGGTCTCGGCCGACGTCAAGGACAAGGCTGCTGACGTGAAGGACAAGGCCGCCGAGATCGGCGAGCAGGCCAAGGACTTCGCCGAGCAGGCCGGTTCTAACCTCAAGGCCGCCTTCGGTAAGCTGAAGGAAGGCTTCTCCGAGGACGGCAACAAGTAGGCCATCGCCTGCTGAGCCTGAACGGGGCCCAGTCATTCGACTGGGCCCCTCTCGGTAGCCACGACGCAAGGAGAGCAGGTGGAGCAGTCGCATATGCGCGATGAGGCCCTCGTTGGTCTCAGTTCCGATGGCGACCCGTGGGCGTTTGGCGAATTAGCTCGCCGCTACGCGCCCGCCATGAAGGCCGTCGCCTCGCGACTCGGTCCCTCCCTCGCCGATGTCGACGACATCGTCCAAGAATCCCTGCTTCAGGCCTGGCAACGCCTCGATCAGCTCGACGACCCCGCGGCTGTGCGGTCGTGGTTGCTGCGGCTCACCGCCCGCAAGGCGATTGACCACGCCCGCCGCCACAAGTCCCACGACGACGTCAACGCCCTGACCTCGGTCAGTGCCCCGACCCCGTCGCCGGATTCCGCGGCCGTCGTCTCGGCCGGCTCGCAGGCCCTGGCACGCGCCCTCGCCGATCTACCGGAGTCGCAGCGCACCGTCTGGTGGCTGCGCGAAGGCGCCGACATGTCGTACGAAGACATCGCCCACACGCTCGGGATTTCCGTCGCTTCTGTTCGCGGCCGCCTCGCCCGAGCCCGCCACACGATCATGACCCAACTGGAGGAATGGAGATGAGCAGCACCGATACCACGCTGGAATGCGGCACCCACGTGCGCGATCTCAACGCCCTCCTCGATTACCGCGAGGGCGCCCATGACGCTCTGGCACCCCAACGCGCGAGCGAGCTGTCGTCTCACGTCTCCGACTGCGCGCTGTGCCAGCAGACTCTGGCCTCGCTATCGGCCCTTCACGTCAACGCCCGCACGCTCCTCGACGAAGAGGCGACCGCGGCTGCGCAGGGCCCCTGGCTCGACCAGCTCATTCACAACCTCATGCTTGAGGCGCGCCCGGGACGCTCGATCCCGCTGGCTGCTCCCACTGCCGAGCGCGTCCTCGACCAGACCGAGGGGTCGCTGCGCGCCCTCGTACGCAACGAGGTCGGCGACGACGACACGATCGTCGTGGGAACCCGACTCAACGGCGACATCACGACGTATCGCGCACGCGTCGATCTCGACATGACGCTGCACGTGCGCCTGGGCGCGCCGATTCCCGACACCGTCGCGCGCGCACGCAAAGCGGCCACGTCGGCCATCATGCGCGCGACCCCGCTCGACGTGCACAGCGTCGACGTGACGGTCGCCGACACCTACGGAGACATCACGGGGGTGGAGGCATGAATCTGGCCGATCTGTGCTCCCCCGACGTTGATTCCACCATTCGCCAGCTGCTCCACGACGCGATCACCGCCGTTGACGGCGTCGCCTTCGTCGCCTCCCCCACGGCTATGCGTCGGGTCCTCGAGGGTGAGGTCGCCGACAAGGCCGCCCGCGAGCGCATCATCATCGCGACGCGCGAGGAGGGAGCGAGCATCGACGTGTCGATCGCCCTCGTGTCCGATCGTGTCCCGCGCGTCGTGGCGCCGGCGGTCGCGGATGCGGTGGAACAGGCGTGGCGGCGCGCCCGATCCGGGGCCGACGATCTGCCTGCGCTGGCACGCACCGGCGTGCATATTGTCTCGATCGTCTCGCCGTCCTCGACGCAATCCGACGACGACACCGGGCTGGCGGGCGCGGCCGACTGAGCGGGCGTCACCCCTGGTTAGGGCGCACTCACGTTGTGAGATGGCCGCGCCCGAATGGGGCGTGGCCATCTACCGTGATCGTATGGAGAATATTGTCGATTTCGACTCTGCGTTGGCTCGCCTCGAGCCGGCCGTGCGCGGCACCTACGTCTACTGTGACGCCGAGGGGCTGAGTGCGGATATCGTCCCCTTCGCCGTCATCGCCGAGGCCGAGGGAACCTGTGCGCTCATTCCCCTCGAGCAGGCGCGCGAACACGACGTCGCCTATTCGCACGAACCGCTCTCGCGCATCAGCCTGGGGATCAACCTGTCGGTGAAGCTACAGGGCCTCACAGGCACGGTCGCCCAGAACCTCGCCGCCGCGCAGATTCCGTGCAACGTCATTTCGGGGATGCGCCACGACCACCTGTTCGTTCCCAAGCATCGCGCTCACGACGCGATGGCCACCCTCGACCGGCTTTCTCGGCAGGCGCGCGGGTGGGCCCAGTCCTAGGTCCTCGCGGTCCGCGCATCTCGCGCGGGCCGCACACGCCACCCGCCCGGGCGTCTTTTGGGCGGGGTCAGAGTTTCGCCGCGGCCCGCAGGGGTCGCGGCGCTACCATGGGAGCGGATCACTGACGACTCCCTTCCGGGTACAAGGACTGACGAACTCATGTCGAAAGAACTGCCGGAACACTCCAGCTCGCTGGTGAAGCTGGCGGACGGTACGGTCAAGCAGCGCAACATGCTCACGGGGACCGAGGTGTGGACGGTTCCCGGACGCGGGCATCGCCCCCTCGCCATGCCCCCGGCTGTGGAGACACCGATCGATCCGGCGCAGCGCGATTGCGCCTGCGCCTTTTGCCCCACCCGCTACCTCGAGACTCCGCCCGAAAAATCGCGGCTTGTCCTCGAGAACGGGCAGTGGCGCGAGCTTCAGGGCCTGCGCGCGTCGGCCCTGACCGAGACGACGGCGGCCTTTCGCCGGGTGCCGAACCTGTTCGAGATCGTCAGCTTTGACTATTGGACACGCAATCACGATGTGGAGCCGTCCCCCGAGCAGCACCGGCGCATGGCCGAATACCTGTCCGAACCCGCCGGCTATGACCATGTCCTGCGCGTCGTGCGGGCGCGCCTGGCGGCTTACGGGGCGTCCGAGGCCGAGGTCGCGGAGCTCGACGAAGAGACGCTGCTGCGCCACGCGACGGGGTTCTTCGCCGGCGGCCACGATCTCATCATCGGCCGGCGCCACTACACGGACCAGGCCGAGACGACGAGCCAGCTGGCCTCCTCGGGCACCCTCACCCCCGACGAACACGCGGCCTACACGCGCTTTACCGCCCGCTCGATGCGCGACCTCTACGACCTCTCGCCACACGTGCGCTACGTCGCGGCGTTCCAAAACTGGTTGAAACCGGCCGGAGCCTCGTTCGATCACCTCCACAAGCAGCTGGTGGCCATCGACGAGTATCCGGTGGCGACTATCGCGGAGCTCGATCGTCTCTACGATCACCCCGATTCCTACGAGGCGATCCTCAAGCTGTGCGCGACGCGGGGCCTACTGCTCGCCCAAAACGACGCGGCCGTCGCCATGGTCGGGGTGGGACACCGCTACCCGACCATCGCCGTGTGGCCGCTGGGTGATCCCGTCAATCCGTGGGACGCCCCCGACGCGCTCGTGCGCGGGGTCTCGGATCTGCTCCACGCCGTGCACGCGGCAACCGGGGCGGACGTGGCCACGAATGAGGAGTGGTACCACCGGCCCCGCTCGGTGCATCGCCCGATGCGGTGGCGGGTATTGCTCAAGTGGCGGATTTCGACGCTCGCGGGGTTTGAGGGCGGCACCCGGATCTATCTCAACACCCTCGACCCGTGGGCGATTCGCGACCGCGTGCTCCCCCGACTGAACCTGCTGCGCGAAAGCGGCGCGATCGCACCGATGCGCATCGGTGCCGAGTGCAAGGTAAGCCCCTCCGACCTCGCGGGGCAGATCGGCTAATCTGGGAGCGGAGCGCTCGCTCCGCTCCCCGCCTACCAAGGAGGAACCGCAGTGGCTCAGGGTTCCCGGCGCACGCGCGTGTGGACGATCGTCACGATCCTCGTCGTCATCGCGCTTATCGGTGCCTGCATCGTCGCCGGCAAGTGGCTGCTGGCTAAGAAAGCCAATCCCGATGCCGTCGCCGCCTCCGGTGTCTTTGCCGAAGAACCCCACCTGCGCGAGCAGGTCACTCCGGGCGATTTCGACCTCGATGCGTTTGTGCCCGTCCTTGGCACGGGCAACACGACGCAGCCGGTGAGCTACGGCGACGCCCGCATCATGGCGGGTGCGACGAAGAAGGGCGAGAGCGTCCTCATCGGGCTGGGAGAGGGCGCGCGGGCGTCATGGCAGACGTCGCTGGGCGGCCCCCTCATCGCGTGCGCCGCCCAGGCCCAGGGCCAGTCACTGCCGTGCCTCGTCAAGTCCTCTACGGGCACCCTCGTCGCCCTCGTCGACGTGGGCACCGGGATCGCGAAGTGGATCTGGGAGGACGGCCAGGCCTACATCAACGTCGCCGTGGGCGCCGACAACGCCATTTTGCTGCTGGGATCGGATCTGTCGATCACGCCGATCAACGCGGAGGGAACGCTCACCGGCGAGCCCATGCTCAGCCAGCAGCCGACGTCGCCCGACCTCGTCCCCGATTCCTCGTCGTGCCGACTGGGTGCGGCGACGATCGATGCCCCCGAGGCCTTCCGGGCGCTATCGCCGACGATGTACCTCATCACTCACGGCGGCCTCAACACGTTCATCACGATCGCGAATAACCAGGTCGTCGGCGCGGTCCCCGGGACCCTGCTTACGCAGCCGGCCGACAAGGGCGGGCGCATCGTCGTTGCCCCCTCCGCCGGGTGTGCCCCGGCAGCGGTTGTCACTCCGGGTCGCAATCGCGTTCAGCTGCTGCCGGCCGACGTGTCGGTGCCGATCCCCGTCGATCACTCGTTGCCTTCACTCGTCATTCGCTCGGGCGAGTTCCACGCGATCAACTGGACGGGTCCCTCGGTGGGCCGCCCCGCCTACGCCTCGTTGGCGATGACAATCGAAGGCACGCCGCGCCTGGCCGAAACGAAGGACGTCGAGGTCGTCGCCGGCGACCACGTCATGACGGCCTTTTCTCGACAGCGCGGCGCGGAGTTGTGGAGCGTCTCGGTTGATGCCCACGACCTGCGCATTGGCGAAGACGTCGTCATCGTCAACACGACGTCGGGCGAGGTGCGCGGATACGGATTGACGTCGGGTGCCCTCGAGTGGAGTCTGCCCGATAACGCCCTGGGCATGCTCACCCTCAACGAGGCCGCGTTCACCGTGTCGTCCGAGAACGGCCTGTTCACCTGGGCCGGCGGCGGCGAGACCCCCGCGCGCGTGGCCACCGGTGCTGCGGCCTCGCAGGGCGAGGTGTCGCCGGGAATCACGTATTCGGCGCAGACGTGCGTCCGCACGACCGCCGCGGACGGCTCCACGGCCGTCACGACGGTTCCCGTCGACTGCGGCCTCGAGGGGGCCGAGCCGGTCGTCGGCGTCGTCACCGCCGATCAAGTCGCGCGCGGCAAGGACGCCACGGAATACCTCAAGGCCTGCGAGGGGCGTTTCCCCACGTCGGTCTCGGCCATCACGGTGACGAGCCCGCGCGTGGACGCCGCGACGTCCGCCATCTGCACGGGCAACCCCAACGCGCGCTAGCGCACCCACGCGACCTGGTCGTCATCGAGGCGCAGCGGCAACACCGATCCGCGTGGGTGCCATCGCATGGGAGCGCGCACGCGGGCACGGCCGATCCCGGCGATGTCGACGCAGACGTCGCGCGCTCCCCGAACGTCGGTGATCGACACGACCTCGGCGTCGATGACGAGGGGGCGAGCGGCGTCCTCGGCCAGGCGCAGGGCACCCGGGGCAAGAGCGAGCGCGTGCTGTGCCGGCCCGCTCACGCCCCATGTGGCGGCAATGTCGGCCGGCACGATCGGATCATAGCCAAGGAACGCGGCGACGTCGGCCTCGCGCGGGTCCTCCCACACCTCGCGCGTACCTCCCTCGCGGCGGATGCGACCGTCGATAAGGATCGCCAGGCGATCGGCAACGCTGAAGGCTTCGTCCTGGTCGTGGGTGACGTAGAGTCCCCCGATCCCCTGCGACGTGACGATGCGACGAATCTCGAGCGCGAGGTGCTCGCGCAGGGACCGATCGAGCGCTGAGAGCGGCTCGTCGAGGAGGAGGACGCGCGGGTGCGAGGCGAGGGCGCGGGCGAGCGCGACGCGTTGCGCCTGTCCGCCGGACAGACTCGCCGGAGGACGCGATGCAAACCCGCGAAGGCCGACGAGATCGAGCAGCTCCTCGACCCGATGCTTTCGCTGGGCCCTGGGCACCCGAAAACGCCCGCGCGAGAGCGCGTAGGCGACGTTGCCACCGACGCTGTAGTGATCGAAGAGCGCCCCCGATTGAAACATCATGCCGATTCCGCGCTCGTGCGGCGGCGTAGCGGTGACGTCCACACCATCGATGGCGACCCGCCCGCCCGCCGGCGTCTCCAGACCGGCGACGGCGCGCAGGAGTGAGGACTTGCCCGACCCGGACGGTCCGAGGACAGCCGTCATCGCGCCGGCCTCGACGCCCAGACTCGCATCCCTCACCACCGTGTGCGTGCCGTAACGCACCGACACGACGCGGATGTCGAGGCGCGGTTCACGCGTGCTCATCATGCCTCCTCTCGCGGCGCCGCACTCCATCGACGGCGACCATCACCGTGGCGGCGACGAGGGACAAGACGACCGAAGCGGCCATCGCGAGTCCCTGCTCGCTCGCACCCGGGCGCGCGGATAACTGGTAAATGACGACGGGCAGCGTCGGCGTGAGTGGCCGCACGAGGAACGACGTGGCCCCGAACTCCCCCAGCGACATCGCCGCCGCGAACCCCCATGCGACGAGGGCGGGGCGCGCGAGGAAGCGCATGTCGATGCGGGCCAGCACACCGAGCGGGGACGACCCGAGCATCGTTGCCGCCTCGCGCACGCGCGGATCGATGCCACGCATGACGGGGACGGTCATTCTCACGACGAGCGGCACGGCAACGCTGGCCTGGGCCGCCACGACGATGAGTCCCGAGCGCGCGAGGTTGAGGGGCGGCCCCGACAGGGTGAGAAGGAACCCGAAACCGACGGTCACCGCCGACACTCCCAGCGGCAGCATGGTGAAGGAATCGAAGACCCGCATGAGGCGACGGTCCCACGACGTCGCGGGACGCTGGGCGAGAACGAGGGCGATGAGGCAGCCGATGACGAGGGCACACGTCGCCGCGACCGCTGCCGTGCGCAGCGACGTCCCCAACGACTCCACGACCGAGCATGCCAGTGCACCGCTGGCGTCCTCGCGCCCAAGATCAGCGTAGTTTGCGAGCGTCCACTCCCCGCCACGCGTGAGCGAACGAACGACGATTTCGGCCAGCGGAGCGATCGTCAGCCCGCCAATGACGAGGCCGACACCAGCGACCCAGGGGATATCGCGCCGGCGGATCGGGCGATCGACCGCGCGGGCGACCTCGGAGGAGGCAAGCGAACGCGCGCGCAGCCGCGCGGCCACGACGAGGACGACGCCGACGACGCAGAGCTGAAGCAGCGACAGCACCGCCGCGGTGCGCAGATTGAACAGCTGCGTCGTCTCGCGATAGATCTCGGTCTCGATCGTCGCGACGTGGTGGCCTCCGAGAATGAGAACAAGGGAATACGCGGCGGCGCAGTAGAGAAACACGATGGCACCGACCGAGGTAAGGATCGGGGTCAAGCGTGGACGGGTGATGTCCCACATGACTCGCACGGGGCCGGCACCGAGCATGAGTGCGGCTTCCTCGGGCCTGGGGTCGAGGTGGGCCCAGGCCGAGCCGACGACGCGGGTGACGAGCGAGACGTTAAAAAACATCATGGCGATGATGACGGCGGCGGGCGTCTCATCGATCCCGAGGAACCCCAAGCTGCCTGTCTCGGCGAAGAGGGCCCGAAATCCCGCCGACACGGCGACGGTCGGCAACACGAACGGGGCCAAGACGAGCGCGCGAGCTACCCCGCGCCCGGGAAAGCGCAGCCGATACAGGACGTGGGCACCGGCGACGCCAAGGACGAGCGATCCCGCGGTGCCGGCGGCCGCCATCCACACGGTCGTCGCAACCACCGACCATACGCGCGCTCGCGCAAGGATCGCACCGAGGGCCGCGACGTCGAGGCCATCCTCGCCCCCCAGGCCGTAGCCGACGAGCGTCGCCGCAGGCCAGGCGAAAAAGACGATGAGGAACGCCGCGGGCACGACCCCGGCGAGAACGAGCGCTGCGCGCCACGCGGCGTTGCCTCGACGCGCCATCATCACCCGATGATGTCCGCGAGTTCGCGCAGCCACTGCTCGCGGTGATCGCGGATCGTCGCGGGCGCGAGCGTGAGGACGTCATCGGCGGGCGGGCGCGGGGCAAAGCGGCTCCACGTCTGCGGCAGGTCCACGCCCTCGCGCACGGGATACATGTACATGTGCTCGCTGATGGTGGCCTGAACCTCGGGCGACGTCAGCCACTCGACGACGGCCTTACCGCCGCGCGGATTCTGTGCCCCCTCGAGGACGCCGGCGTATTCCGTTTGAGACAAACACGTCTTCGGCAGGGCCTTCGTCGTCGCCGATTGGCCGTCGGCGGCAACGGTCGCGGCGGGCGAGGTCGCGTAGGACACGACGATCGGGTATGAGCCGGCGCCGCCACCCTGGGTGAATTCTTGCTCGTAGGCCTCGGACCAGCCGTGAACGATTTTGACGTCGTTGGCGACGAGGCGGCGCCAGTAGTCGCCCCAGTTCGCCTGGTGCGCGGCGATTGTCGCGTAGAAGAACGCCAACCCGGTATCGCCGCCGGCGGGGTCGGGGCTGACGAGCAAGCCGCGGTAGGCCGGGTCGGTGAGATCGTCGAGGGTCTGCGGCTCCGCCAGCTTGTGGGCGGCGAAATATGTCGTGTCGATGTTGACACACACCGCGCCCGTATCCACGGGGATGGCCCCGGGGAGCTGCGGCAATCGGTAGTCCTCGCTCCCCGGCGCCGGCGTCACACCGGCGTCGGCGATGACGCCGGCCCCCTCAAGGTCACCCGACGTCGTGTCCGTGAACCCGTAGACGGCGTCGGCCACCGGAGCGTCCTTCGTCAGCTTGAGCTTCGAGATGAGCGCTTGGCCCGAATCCGTCGTCACGATGTTCAGGTGATAGCCCGTCTTCTTCTCGAAGGCCACCTTGGCCTCGTCGGGGACCGAAAACGAGTCGTGAACGAGCAGCGTGACGTCGTTGCTCGTCGCGGCATCGTCGGTTGATGAACACGCCCCCGCTGCGGCGATCATCACCGCTGCCACACCCAGGGCACACGCGCTCCTGACGCGTCGCATCACTCGCGCTCGTGACATACGTACACCTCCCAGACACACAGGTGAGGAGGAGAGACTCGACTCCCTTCGCCGGCATGACCCGGATCAGGTTCGAGGGTCTGCGAACCGTTTTCGCACTCTCAGCGGCACCCGCCGCTCCCCTGTCGCCTCCCACCCTAGTCCATGAGCCACGATCGCGGTCGCTCATCGCCGATGCGCGAGCGCCCCGCCAGTTGATGAGGCGGGGCGCTCGCGTGGTCTGTGGCGTGGCTACGACTCAGTGCTCGTCGTAGTGATCGCCGTGGTCGTGGTGGAGGTGGCCGTCGTGGAGGTAGTCGGTGTGGCCGTCGTGGCTCACGGCCTCGTGGCCGCAGTCGGCACCATGGACGTGACCGGCGTGATCCTCGGCGACCTCGTGGCCCTCGACGACGTGTTCGTCGTAGTGATCGCCGTGGTCGTGGTGGAGGTGGCCGTCGTGGAGGTAATCCGTGTGGTCGTCGCGCACGATGGCGGTGTGGCCGCAGTCGGCACCATGGACGTGATCGTGGTTTTCATGAATGACGTGTTCGCTCATGACCTCACTATATGCCTGCCTGCACAGTCACGTATGTATTGCGCAGCTCACACATAGAGTGACCTTCGCCACATTCTGGGCGGCGCGGCCGGGCTGACTAGCGCTCGGAGTGCTCAGCGACGGCGTCCTTAGTGCGCCCGCCGTACCACTTGTTCGTCTGCTTGACCGTTAGGCGGCGAATCAGCGTGACGAGGACGCCTGAGACGACGCCGAAGATGACGACCTCGGCGAGGTTCGCCTGCGCCTCCTCCTCGGCGTTGCGCGGCGCCGTGTGACCGGTCACGGCCTTCCACCCGAGGTCAACGATCTTGTCGGCGATGAAGCCGGCGACGGCGAGCGATCCGGCAGAGGCAATCTTCCAGCCGATGTCCATGAGGTCATTCTCCTTGTGAGGTCAGGACGCGGACGGGCGTCCGCCTCCCCATGGTATCGAGGCGATTCACTCCTCGTCGTCCTCGCGCGCCGTGCCCAGCCATTCGCGCCCGTACGCCGCGCGCGCGAGGATGTGCGTCCCCAGGGGGGCCGTGATCGCCTGTAGCGCGATCGCGAGGATGCCAAACCCCGTCCACATCGGCGTGCGCTGGATGAGCATGATCCCCACCATGAACAGCAGGAAGCCGAGCATTTGCGGCTTCGTCGCCGCGTGCTGGCGCTGGAGCAGCGTCGAGAAGCGCACGATGCCCACGGCGGCGAGGCACGTGAAGATGGTGCCGGCGCTCAACAGGACGTATCCGATGGCGTCGAGCCAGGCGGCGAGCGTCATAACTCCCCCTTCGCGTCGGTGTCGGGATCGTCAACGAGCGGCTCGGTGCCACGGTAGCGCCGCCCGAACCTGCCGATGACCGTCGAGGAGACGAAGGCCACCATCGTCAGCGTGATGACGATGACGCCGACATCGGCGCGACGCGAGATGACGAGCGTCCACACCGCCAGAGCGATGACGACGGCGGTGAGGACGTCGATCGCGACGGCGCGGTCGAGGGCGCTCGGGCCCCTGACGAGGCGAACGAGCGTGAGCAGACCCGCGATCGCGAGGGCGATGATGTTGACAGAGACAAGGATCGTCACGACGGGCTCCCGTCTCGCAGCGGCAGATCGATGGCGCGGTGGTCGGCATCGATTCCCTCGAGGTGGCGCGCCATCGGCGAGTATCGGCCGGGGCGGGAGATCCCGCGCGCGTGCAGTTCCTTGCGCGAGGCCAGTGCCCACATGATCCGCTCTTCGAGCTTGAGCTGGGAGCGGTGAACCCCGGCGACTCCCCCGGCCATCGGCAGATCGAGGACGTGGAGGTGGATCGTTGCCGGGCGCAGGTGGGCGTCCATGACGACGGTGCCGGGAACGAGCGAGGTCAGCGCCGTTCCGATCGTGAGAAACAGCGCCGATTGCGACCGCAGGGGAATGATGACGGCCCGCGAGGCCACCGGCGCGGGGCGCAGGACGAGCCACGACACCTGCACGGCGGCGACGACCATGTCGACGACGAAGTGGCCGAACAGCACGAGGAGCCACAGCGGCCGCACGCGCGTGATGATCCCCAGGTGCGGCATGGGAAAAGCCACCTGGGCGACGAGGGCGAGAATGATGCCGATGAGCAGGGAGACCAGCGTGTACTCGGCGCGCAGGACGACCCAGACGACGACGAGCCACACGGTCATTCGCACCGACACGTGACTCGTGAGCAGGCGCCACCGCGAGGTGGTCGCGGGGTCGGGGTTAGTCATCGCGTGCACCTCCGTTCTCGCCGGTCCGGTCCGACGGGTGGTCCAGCCGAGTGTCCGGGTCCCCGCCGACGTCGTGGGGACGATCGAGCGACCCCTCGGGATCTGCGCCACCACTGTGCTGAGATTCGCCGCTGCCTCGACCGAGGTCTCCGAGCACCGCGCGCACGTACGGCGTGCGCTCGAGCAGCTGCCCCGCGCCGCGCGTGTACGTAGCCATAGACCGGCCCCGCCCCCGCGGACAGGCCAAGGGCGATGACGACGAGGGCGGCGGTGGGGGCCGCCATCGCCCGACCCCGGTGATAGGTCAGCCCGCCGGCCGGGCGCGGGTCGGCCTGGGGTTGATCGTCGCCCTGCCAAAACGCGAGGTTCCACACTTTGATGACGACGTAGAGAGTGAGCAACGACGTCACCAATCCCGCGACGAGCAGGGCCACCCCGAGCGACGTTCCCGAGCGTATCGAGGCCTGGGCCAGGCCAAGCTTGCCGAGAAAGCCCGTCAGGGGGGAAGCCGACGAGGTTGAGTCCGGGAATGAGATAGAGGACGACGAGTCCCGTCGACACCGAGGCCAGCGACGACAACCGCCGCAGCGACGTCGAGCCGCCCACCTGCTCGATGAGACCGGCGACGAGAAACAGCGTCGTCTGAACGAGGATGTGGTGGACGGCGTAGAAAATCGCCGAGGCCAGCCCGATCCGGTTGCCAAGCACAATCCCCCACAGCATGAATCCCATGTGCGACACGAGGGTGAAGGAGAGCAGACGCTTGATGTCGTCTTGGGCGATGGCACCGAGGATGCCGACGATCATCGTGACGATCCCGGCCAGGCCCAACACCGTGTCTGCCGGCGAGGGTGGGAACAGCAGCACCTGGGTGCGAATGATCGCGTAGATCCCGACCTTGGTGAGCAACCCGGCAAACACCGCGGTGATCGGCGCCGACGCCGTCGGGTAGGAGTCGGGCAGCCAGGCTGACAGCGGGAAGATGGCGGCCTTGAGTCCAAACGCCACGAGCAGCATCGTCTGGAGCACCATCGCGACCCCGGGATCGATCGTGCGCAGGCGAATCGCCAGCTGAGCAAACGAGATCGTCCCGCACGCCCCGTACACGAGGGCGATCGCGATGAGGAAGATGAGGGAGCCCAGCAGGGACACGACGACGTAGACCGTGCCCGAGCGAATCCGCTGAGCCGTTCCCCCCATCGTCATCAACACAAACGAGGCGGCCAGCAGGATCTCGAAGCCTACGTAGAGGTTGAACAGGTCACCCGTGAGGAAGGCGTTGGACACGCCCGCGGACAAGATGAGGTAGGCCGGGTGAAAGACCGGGTGGTAGACCGAGGCCGGGGCGTCCGAATCGCCGTCGTTGGCCGAGGCCTGCGCGAGCGCGTAGACGAGGACGAGCAGGGTGATCGTCAGCGACATGACGAGCATGATCCCCGAGAGCTGATCGACGACGAGGGTGACGCCGAGCGGGGCGGCCCACGACCCGACGTCAAGCGCCACCGGTCCCGACGCCGCCTGTACCGCCAACACGATCGCGACGACCAGGGAGGTCGACAGCGCCCCGACGCACAGCGACGCCTGGGTGCGGTGGTGACGCCCCAGCATCATCGCCGCCCCCGCGGCGAGGAAGGGAATGAGCACCGGCCCGGGCAGCAGCCACGTCATGCGGTCCCCCCGTCGGCGTCGATGAGATCGTCCAGGGCCACCCGCGCCTCGGCATCGGAGCCGGCGTCGGCGATGCGCTCGCCCTGGCGACGCAGCTTCGCGCGCAGCGCCAACCGGTGATCCTCAACATCGTCGGCGACCTCGTCGTGACCGACCAGGCGCCACGAGCGGTAGGCCAGCGCCAACCCGAACGCCGTCGTCCCCAAGGTGATGACGATGGCCGTGAGCGTCATGGCCTGCGGCAGCGCATCCGTCATCACCGCGCCCGTCGTTTCATCGATGAGGGGCGGCGCGCCCGCCCGCCCAGCCTGGGCCACCATGAAGACGTTGACCCCGTTGCCCGCCAGCGCAAGGCCGATGAGGATCCGTGTCAGGGTGCGATCCATGATGAGGTAGACGCCGCAGCCGATGAGAACTCCGGCGGTGATGAGCAGCGCGAGCGATACCGTCATGACGTGCCCTCTTTCGTCGGCGCGAGCGGCTGGGAGAAATCGACTTCGACGCGCTGGTCGCCCTCGCGCTCGCCGATGGCGTCGACGTGGCCGCCCAGGGCGGCGATGATGTCGAGGACGAGGCCGAGCACGACGATGTAGACGCCGATGTCGAAGACGAGCGCGCTCGTCAGGTGCAGGCTGCCGGCCCAGCCAAAATCGAGGTCGAGGGGAACCGTCTGGAATACCGTGCGTCCCGACGTCAGCGGCCACAACCCCCCAATCGCGGCGACGAACAAGCCCGATCCGAGCAGTCGACCGGGGTTAAACGGCACGGCCTCGAGCAGTTCCGCGCGCCCTCCGGCCAGGTAGCGCACGATGAGGGCAATACCCGCCACGCCGCCCGAGACGAAGCCGCCGCCGGGCATGTTGTGACCGATAACGAGCAGCCATGCCGAGACGATGAGGAGGGTGTGGAACAGGATCCGCACCGTCATCTCGAGAACGACCGAGCGCGCCTGCGGCGGCAGCAGCACCGAGGCCGAGAGCAGCATCTGGGAGTCCTGTTCGCGCGACTTGGCGCGGGCGGCCTGCCGGTTGCGGCGGCGGTGAGTGCGCCCGCGAGCATGATTGCGCGCGCGCAACTCCTTGACGTAGACGAGGGAGGCCACGCCGATCGCCATGACGAGAACGACGGAGAGCTCCCCCATCGTGTCCCACGCGCGCACGTCGACGAGAATGACGTTGACGATGTTGTGGCCATACCCGAATTCGACGGCCTCGCCGGGCAAGAGGGCGGAGACGGGGTCGTCGATGCGGCCGCCGCCGGCCAACAAACCGACGCTGACGACGCCCACCCCGATGAGGAGGGCGACGATGCCGCGCAGCGCCCGCGTGCGCCGGTGGTGGGCGAGGTCGCCGCGCCCGGGGAACGTCCCGGGCAGGCGCCGCAGCACGAGGACGAAGACGACGATCGTCACGGCCTCGACGACGATCTGGGTGAGGCCGAGGTCGGGCGCGCCGAACGTCAAGAACAGCACGCCGATACCCGCGCCCGTGGCGCCCAGCGCGAGGACGGCGTGAAGGCGGCGCGGCGCGCTCACGCATGCAAGCGCCGAGCAAATGACGAGCAGGCACACGGCGGCCTCGATGAGCGAGTTCGCGCCCACCCACGACGCCTGGGCCGTCGTGCCCGAATACGCCGCGGCCGCGCTGACGACGACGAGTGTCGTGATGAGGATTCCCGTCGTCTCCCACGGCAGCGAGCCGCGCTGGAACATCGCCGTCACGCGGCCCGCGCCCTGCTCGAGGAGCGCGAGCGAGCGCTCGTAGATGGAGCGGGCGCTGAGCGCGGTCGGGAACGCAGCGCGCCGTTGCAGCCGGGCGATCTGGGGGCGGCGGCGATACATGAGCCATCCCGCGAGGACAATGGCGGCGGTGAGGAGGGCGGGCAGCCAGCCCGACCACCAGCCAATGTGCGCGTGGCCCGGGGCGGTCTCGGCCCACGGGGTCACGAGCGCCGACACGCCCGTGGGGAGAAGGCCCCCGAGGACGCTGAGGCCCGCGAGGATTCCCGGGACCACCCACGTCGGGGTCGGCACGCGTTCGAGGCGGGTGTAGCGACGCGTGTCCAGGCTCCCGCGCAGCTTGCCCTTGACGGCGAACGCCGCCCACAGGTAGCGCAGCGTGTAGGCCACCGTCAGCACCGATCCGGCGACGACGACGGCGGTGAACACCCAGCCCTGTGCGCCGCGCGAGAGTGCCCCGCTCAGGCCCGCCTCCTTGCCGAGGTAGCCGAGCGTCGGGGGCAGACCCGCCATCGAGGCCGCCGCGCACACGGCGATCGTCGCGAGTCGCCGCGCGCCCAACCGCACCCCGGACAGCTCGCGCAGGTCGCGGGTTCCCGCGATCTTCTCGATCGTTCCCGTCGTGAGGAACAGGGCCGACTTGAACGTCGCGTGGGCCAGCAGCAGCGTCATCGCCGCCGCGATCATGTCGGCGGTTCCCTGGGCGGCCAGGGCGATCATGAGTCCCAGCTGCGAGATCGTCCCATAGGCGAGGATGAGCTTGAGGTCGTATTGGCGCAGCGCCCGATAGCCGCCGATGACGAGGGCGCCTAAGCCGCACACGGTGAGCACCGCCGTGAAGCCCGGCTGGTGCGCGGCCCCCGGCGCGAAGCGGATGACGAGGTAGACCCCGGCCTTGACCATGGCCGCGGCGTGCAGAAAGGCCGACACCGGCGTCGGTGCCGCCATCGCCTGAGGCAGCCAGAAGTGCGTGGGAACGAGCGCCGACTTCGTCACGGCCCCGGCGCACACGGCCAACAGGGCGCATGTCAACGCTGGCCCCTCCTGGAGGTGTCCGGCCGCGAGCGCCTCGACGAGGACCGAGATGCGGTAGCTGCCGCCCCTCATCTCGCCGAGCGTGACGAAGCCGGCGAACATGGCGAGCGAGCCGGTGGTCGTCACGAGGAGGGCCTGGCGCGCGGCGGCGCGGGCGTAGCCGCGTCCGTAGTGGTGACCGATGAGGAGGAAGGAGAACAGCGAGGTGCCCTCCCACATGATGTAGAGCCAGATCGTGTGGTCGACGAGGACGACACCGCTCATGGCGCCGGCGAACGCCATGAATACCGTGGCGAAGCGGCGCAGCCCCGGGGCGCGGGCGGGGAAGTAGCGGGTGGCGTAGACGAGGATGAGGGCGCCGACGGTCGAAATGACCATGAGGAGCAGCCAGGAAAGCTGATCGAGGCGGAGGGACAAACCGACGGAGAGGTCGCTGACCCAGCCCACCTCGGTGCGTAGCGGGGCGCGCCATACCGCCGGGGCCTGCGCCGCCGTCCAGCAGGCAACCGCCGCGGGAATCAGGGCGAGGATGGCGAAGCCGCGCACGCCCCAGCGACGCATGATCCACGGCGCAGCACCGACCCCGCACACGTAGGCGAAGGCAATACCGAGCACGCTTCTCCCTGGGATAGGTCACGGGGGTCGCCCCCAGGATACCGGGAGCCGGCGGGATCCGGCGAGCGCTACCGCGATGAGGGATCGAGGACGACGAGGAAGCCGTCCTCGTCGACGACGGCACCGCCGAGCAGATGGTGGATGGCCGAGGCCAGCGCCTCGATCGTCTCGCTCACGCGCAGCCGCTCCACACGGTAGACGCGGCTCGGTCGCTGAGCAGGCGGGGGCGTTGTCGGGGCCAGCCACGCGACGCGAATGTGGGCGAGGCTGCCGCTGGCCCAGGGCTCCCACCGCAACACCGGCGGCACCGTCTCGGTGGCGTCGACGGTGACGACGATGTGGGAGTCGTGGCCGGCGGCGAGCGTGAGTGCGTAGCCGACGATCGGCGCGGGGTGAGCTGCGGCCATCTCGTCGAAGGCGCGCGATTCCTTGGCCAGGCGTTCCACCTCGTCGCTGCCCAGCCGTGCCTCGGTCCACTCGCGCACGGCGCGTTCGGCCCGACGCCTCGCCGCGCGCGTCGCCCCGCTCGGGCGCTGGGGCGCGGGAGCCTCGACGAGGCTCGCTGCGGGAACCGCCTGGGTGATGAGGGCGCGCAGGTCAGCCTCCTCGATCCAGGTGGGGGCGTAGAGCGCGAGGTCGGTCGCGGAATCGGGATCGGGTTGGAGGAGCGCGCCTCCCCGGCCGACGCGCCAGGCGCCGGCGAGGCGGCGGGCCATCGCGTAGAGGCCCTCGATGACCTCCCACTGTGCGGGTGCCGGCTGGTCGTCACGGTAGGCGCGCACGAGGGGGTGGGACGTGAGGAGTTCGTCCGGAATGGGGCCGCTCCCGGTTCCGGGGTGCGCGTAGGCAAAGGCCATGGTGGCCCACGACCCTACGCCGAGGCGGGCGCGCGCGGCGCGGTCGAGGTCGTAGGGGCCCCGCAGGTGATCATCGCCCCTTAGCCGGAGGACGCCCGGGCTGAGCCAGCCGGCATCGTCCCACAGGGACACGGCCAGGGCGTCGACTTCGGCGGGGTCGACCTCGCCCGACAAGATGAGCAGGTCGTTCGCGACCGCGGCCTCGGGCAGGGGACCCTGGCTGAGGCGGAACGAGCCTCCCGGGTCCACGGTGGGCAGCTGGGCGACCTCGAGGGCATCGTCGCGGATGACCCGCAGGCTCTGGGTGTGCTCGGTGCTCAGGCCCAGCAGCGTGTCGGTGAGGGCGCGTGAGCGGGCGTCGTCCTCACTCATCGTCGAGCGCGGGGACGTCCACCCGGTCGAAGCGCAGGTGCGAGCGCGAGGCCGTCGGTCCGCGCTGCCCCTGGTAGCGCGATCCGTAGGCGCCGGCTCCGTAGGGGCGCAGTGCGGGCGAGGTCAGCCGGAAGAAACACAGCTGGCCGATCTTCATGCCCGGGTACAGGGCGATCGGCATCGTCGCCGTGTTCGACAGCTCGAGCGTGACGTGGCCGTCGAAGCCTGGGTCGATGAATCCGGCCGTCGAGTGCGTGAGCAGGCCGAGGCGGCCCAGCGACGACTTGCCCTCCAGGCGCGCGGCGATGTCGGCGGGCAGGCTGACGCGTTCGAGGGTTGCGCCGAGCACGAACTCGCCGGGGTGAAGGACGAAGGGCTCGACTTCTCCGACGTCGACGCGGCGGGTGAGGTCGGGCTGGTCCTGCGCGGGATCGATCACCGAGTACTTGTGGTTATCGAACAGCCGAAAGTAGCGGTCGAGGCGGACGTCCACCGAGGCCGGCTGAACCATCGCCGGGTCGAACGGATCGATCGTCGCTCGGCCAGATTCGATGAGCTCGGTGATATCGCGGTCGGAGAGCAGCACGGGGCTATTGTGCCAAATCTCGCGAGCCTACGCGTCCACACCGATGTGGCGCGCCAGCGCCACCGCTACCTCGCGGGGACGCTCCACCGCGCTCATGTGCTTGACGTCGGCGAGCCGCACGACCTCTACCGGCGTAGCGCCGGCCCCGATCGTGCGCGCCAGCGGCTCGGCGGTGTCGTAATTCAAGGCGCCGTCGTTTTCTGCGGCGACGAGCAGCGTCGGCACCGCGATGGCGGCGACGTCGTCGCTGAGATCGGTCGAGCCGAGGACCTCGCAGGCTTGCGCATACCCCTCGCGGTCGCACCCGGCAAAGGCATCGCGCACCCGCTGCCACACGTCGGCGTGCTCGGTGCGCGCGTCCTTCGTGAACCAGCGCTCGAAGGTGGCCTCGATGAGTCCTTCCGCGCCCTGCTCGCGCACGAGGGCGGCGCGCTCGGGCCACTGCTCGAGCGGCGCCGTGACCGGGCCGGACCCGAACACGGCGATCGATTCGAGGCCGGCGGGGGCGGCGGTCCCCATCGCCAGGGTCGTCAATCCCCCAAACGACAGCCCGGCCAGGTGGTAGCGCTCGACGCCGAGGTCGGCCAGCGTGCGCGTGAGTGCCGCGGTCACATCCGCCATCGTCATCGGCCGATCGAGTGGGGCCGGTGCGGAGCCGCCGTGACCGGGCAGGTCGTAGCGGATGACGCGGACGCGATCGGCCAGCGCGGCCACGACCTCATCCCACATGACGTGGGAGGATCCCAGCGAATGCCCAAGCACGAGGACGGGGGCGTCCTCGGGGCCGTCGATCGTCGTCTTCAGGGTCCACGTCTGCGCGTTCATGGTGTTCCTTCCGCTTAACTCTCGCGGTTCCATCGTATCGCCGCCCTGCCGGAATGCGCGTCGGCCCCCTCACGCGGTGACGTGAAGGGGCCGGCCAGGTGCGCGAAATCAGCGGGTCGAACCCAGCGCGACCTCGGCATCGGGTTCGTGGGTGAGACGATTGCGCATATCGCGGCGCACGATCTCGATGACCCACATCCACACGGCGTGACCGAAAAGCTCGGAGAAGTGCTCGCCGAACGGCTGGTCCCACGGCGCGGGCACGGTGCCCATCGCCGGCATGATGATGATGTGGAAGGCGATCCACACGATGATGCCGAACGCGACGCCCTGCCACAGCTTGATGCGCGGGTAGTACTCGGCGACGATGCAGTAGATGAGGGCGAAGGCGATCGAGAACGCAAAGTGAACGATGAACGACACCCACGGCATGTGGTTTCCCAGCCACGAGTATGTCTGGTGGGTGAAGCTCTCGGAGAAGCCCAGCTGTTGCAGGAGCTCCTGCGGCGGGTTCGTCGCGTTGCGCTCAGGTGTGCGCGGAGGCAGGGGAACCTCCCACCCGAACTTGATGATCGCCGAAATGATGCCGGCGATGAGGCCGGCGATGGCGGCCTGGGGAATCCGACGGCGCTTCGCGTCAGTCACGTTGTCTCCTTGTCTTGTCATAGATGCTCACGAGAACCCGATGACGATACTCCACGGGCGCGCCGTTGACGAATACGCCGCCGAACGAGGGCGCACAACCGGCGGACGGCGCACTCGATAGACTGCGGGTGTGGACAGGGACTTCCTCATCGTTTCCCTCGTCGCCATGCTCGGGATCGCCATCGGCGCGGCGCGCGTGTGGTGGTGGATGCGCGAGCGTTCCCACATCCGCGCCGCGATGGCCGAACCCGTCCTATCGGGGCACGTGTTGGCGCTGCTCCAGGCCATGCCCGGCATCGTCATCGTCGTCGACTCCACCGATACCGTCGTTCGCGCCGACGTCTCCGCCCTCGCCATGGGGCTGGTGCGCGAGCGCGTCATCGCCAGCGTCGAACTGCGCGAGGCCCTCGCGCACTTTCGCGCGACCGGTGAGGGCAGCGTCGTCGACGTCGCGGCGTCGAGTCCGTCGGGAGGCCCCGAACGGATGCTCAACCTGCGCATTGACGGCGTACAGTTGGCCGAGGATTACACGGTCCTCATTGCCCGCGACCACACGCCGATGCGTCGCCTCAACGACACCCGCAAGCAGTTCATCGCCGATATCTCCCACGAACTCAAGACCCCGATCGGCGCGATCTCGCTGCTGGCCGAGACGATTCGCGATTCCGCCGACGACGCCGAGGCGGTTCGACACTTCGCCGCGTCACTGTGCACCGAGTCGGAGCGGCTGAGCCGGCTGGTCGCCGACATCATCGAGCTCTCGCGCGTCGAGGCGCGCGCTCCGCTGTTGCGGGCGCGCCCGTGCGCCATCGGCGACATCGTCACCGCGGGGATCGCGCGCGAGTCGCTGCCGGCCGCGACCCGCGGCATGACGATCCACACCCACGGCGTCGAGGAGGCGCGCGCCACGGTGCTTGCCGTGCGTGACCAGCTGGAGCGGCCATCGCCAACCTCGTGAGCAACGCCGTGCGTTACAGCCCAGATGGCGGGCGCGTCGACGTCACTCTCACCGAGTCTGCCGACGAGGTCGCGATCGCCTTCACCGATCGCGGCATCGGCATCGACCCAAGCGAGCACCGGGCGATCTTCCGCCGCTTCTACCGCGTCGATCCCGCGCGCTCACGCGCCTCGGGCGGCACCGGCCTGGGCCTGTCGATCGTCACCCACGTCGTTCACGATCACCGCGGCGATATCAGCCTCGACTCCGAGCTCGGGCGTGGGGCGACATTCACCATCACCCTGCCGCGGCTGCCAGGATCGCCACATTCGAAAGGAATGCCGACATGACGCGCGTGCTCATCGTCGAGGACGAGGATGCCTTCCGCGAACCGCTGGCCTATTCGCTTACCCGCGACGGCTTCACGGTCGACAGCGTCGCCGACGGTCACGCAGCACTCACCGCCATTGACCGAAGCACGTATGATCTCGTTCTCCTCGACCTCATGCTGCCCGGCATCGACGGCATCGAGGTGGCCCGCCGCCTGCGCGCCAATCCCGCCACCGCCCACCTGCCGATCATCATGGTCACGGCGAAGGGCGAGGTCGTCGACCGGGTCGTCGGCCTCGAGATGGGGGCCGACGACTACCTGGCCAAGCCGTATTCCTATCGCGAGCTTCTCGCGCGCATCCGTGCCCTGCTGCGGCGAACGCGGCAACCCGCGGCAGCAGATGACGAGTCGCGCATCGTCGTTGCCGATCTCGTCGTCGACGAGGACCGCCACGAGGTGACGTGTGCCGGGCGGCGCGTCGACATGCCGCTGCGCGAATTCGAGCTGCTGGCCTTCCTCATGCGCAATCCCGGGATCGTCCTCACCCGCGCCCAGATCCTTGACCGGGTATGGGGACCGGACTACGAGGGCGAGACGAAGACACTTGACGTCCACATCACCCGGCTGCGCGCCAAGCTCGAGGCCGATCCGAAGAACCCGCGCCGCATCGTGACGGTGCGCGGGCTGGGCTACAAGCTCGCAGAAGACTAATGCGATGCCCGGCGCAGCAGGCGCCGGGCATCGACTGTTATGGGGCTAACCGAAGCGGCCGGCGACGTAGTTCGCCGTCGATTCGTTCTCGGGGTGCTCGAAGACCCGCGAGGTCGGGCCGTACTCGATGAGGCGCCCCGGTTGCGAGGGGCCCGAGATCGAGAAGAATGCCGTCTGCTGGGAGACGCGACGCGCCTGCTGCATGTTGTGGGTGACGATGACGATCGTGTAGTCCTCGGCCAGCTCGGCCATGAGTTCCTCGATCGCCAGCGTCGAGACGGGGTCGAGCGCCGAACACGGTTCGTCCATGAGCAGTACTTCGGGTTTGACCGCGACGGCGCGCGCGATGCACAGGCGCTGCTGTTGGCCTCCCGACAGGGCCGAGCCGGGTCGGTTGAGCCGGTCCTTGACCTCGTCCCACAGGTTCGCCGAGCGCAGAGAGGTCTCGACGATCTCCTCGGCTTGAGCGCGGGTGAGACGTCGTGAGTTCAACCGCACCCCGGTCAAGACGTTATCGGCGATCGACATCGTCGGGAACGGATTGGCCTTCTGAAACACCATTCCGACCTTGCGGCGCACGAGCACGGGATCGATCCCGCGGGCGTAGATGTCGGCACCGCCGATGCGGATGTCACCGCTGACGCGCGCGCCGGCGATGACCTCGTGCATCCGGTTGAGCGAGCGCAGGAAGGTCGATTTGCCGCAGCCGGACGGCCCGATGAGCGCCGTCACCGAGTGCTCGGGAATATCCATCGTCACGTCGTCAACGGCGAGGACGTCGCCGTAATACATCGACGCGTGGCGCACGGCGATTGCCGTGGGATTGAACGTCACGTCGGTGTCTTCGCCGGCGATAACGCGGCCTTTAGTCACGGGCGCGTGGGAGGCGGAGGAGGTGGTCGTAGTCATTTCTCGCCTTTCGGTTGGAACATGTGGGCGAGCCAGCGCCCACCGCAGTTGATGAGGACGACGACGGCGAGCAAGACGAGCGCCGCCGACCACGCGCGCTGTTCGTTGATCGAGGTCACGCACGAGGTGGCCGAGGCCGCGCACGTTGCCTCACCCATGGCATATTGGCGATAGACGTAGACGGGCAGTGTCATCATGCGCCCGTTGAAGACGTCGGTGTTGATCGCGTCGAACGTGCCGACGGTGACGAGCAGCGGCGCGGTCTCGCCGATGACGCGGGCGATTCCCAGAATGATGCCCGTGATGATTCCCGTGAACGCCGTGCGCAAGACGACCTTGACGGTGACCTTCCACTTGGGCACGCCGAGCGCGTAGGCGGCTTCGCGCAGCCCGCTCGGCACCATCCGCAGCATTTCTTCGGTCGAGCGCACGATCGTCGGCACCATGAGCACCGACAGCGCGGCGGCGCCCATGATCCCCGCCCGATAGCCCGGGCCGACGCTCAGGGCGAAGACGGCGGCGGCGAAGAGGCCGGCGACGATCGAGGGGATGCCCGTCATGACGTCGACGAAGAACGTCAAAGCGCGCGCGAGCGGACGCGGGTGGCCATATTCGACGAGGAACACCGCGGCGAGGATGCCGATGGGCACCGAGATGAGGCAGGCCCAGGCCGTCACGAGGACGGTGCCGAGCAGCGCGTGGTAGATGCCGCCGGCATCCATCCCGCCGAAGACGCCCTTCATCGACACGGTGAGGAAATAGGGAAAATCGGCGAACAGCCGCGGGGCACCGCGAACGATGATGGTCGCCAGCAGCGAGACCAGCGGGATGACGGCGAGGGCGAAGGCCACGATGACGCCGCCGCGCACGAGGGCATCGGTGAGCTTGCGTCGGCGCATGTGGCGGGCATCCACCGGGGCCAGCGCGAGGGCATGAGACATCGTCATGACTGGCTCCTTACGCGTTCGCGCCCGAATAGGCCCGGGTGCGGGCGATGATGAGGCGGGCGAGCATGTTGACGACCATCGTCACGGCGAACAGCGCCAACCCGGTGGCGATGAGCGCCGACATCGTCAGCCCCGACGCCTCGGGGAACTGGAGGGCGATATTCGCCGCGATCGTCGAGTGTGCGCCCGAGGCGAACACGTCGAAGGAATAGGTCGCGCCCACAGACAGCACCATGACGACCGCCATCGTCTCGCCCAGCGCGCGTCCTAGGCCGAGCATCGAGGCTGAAATGATGCCCCGCCCGTAGGGCAGCACGGCGAGCTTCAACCGCTCCCACGTCGTCGCGCCCAGGGCCAGTGCCGCCTCGTGCATCGAGCGCGGCGTCTGGGCGAAGATGTCGCGGCTGATCGCGGTGACGATGGGGATAATCATGACGGCGAGAATGACGGCGGCCGAGGCCAGGACGCGCCCCGTCGGCGAGGCGGGTGTGGTGCCGATCGGCAGCCACGCCAGCGCCTCTCGCATCCCCGTCCACACGCCGGCGAGCTTGGGGAGCAGCCACAGGCCACCCCACAGCCCGAAGACGACCGAGGGGATCGCCGCGAGTAGATCGATGACGGCGGCGAGGAATCCGGCTAGGCGCGCGGGTGCGTACTGGGTGATGAACAAGGCGATACCCACCGATAGCGGGACGGCCAACACCATCGCCAGCACCGCACCCAGGACGGTGCCGAACAGCTGGGGGCCGGTGAGGGCGAGGAGGCTGACGGGCTGGGCCTGCCCCATCGCCCGGAACCTCGCGGAGGAGTCGGTCAGTGCCGGCCACGCCTCGATCGCCAAGAAGATGGCGACGGCGGCCAGGGTCGCGAGGATGAGGATCCCCGCCCCGCCCGCGAGCGCGGCGAAGATCCGGTTGCCGGCGGTGCCGACTCGCCCGTCGAGGCGGATGTCGGGGGCTACGGCGTCGGTGAGGTCGCTGGCCGGCGCCGGCGGGCTGGAGTGGGTATGCCCGCCGTGGAAGTGGACCGAGGTCGTCATAGTTAGCGCCCCGTGATCGTCTCGATTGCCCCGCGCACGCGGGTCGACATCTGCGCTGACAGCGGGGCCGAACCGGCGTTATCGGCGGCGAGTTGCTGTCCCTTATCCGAGGCGAGGTAGCTCATGTAGGCCTTGACGCCTGTCGCGATCGCCGGATCCTCATACGACTGGCAGACGATCTCGTAGGAGACGAGGACCAGCGGATAGGCCGTCGGCGAGGCTGGCGTGCGCGAGATCGCCACGGCGAGGTCGGCCGTGTCCGCGGAGGCGGGCGTGGCCTCGTCGAGTGCGGCCGCGGCGGATTCCGGGCTGTAGGCGACGTAGCCGTCGCCGGCCTTGAGCTTGGCTGTGCCAAGTGTGCCCGCCTGCGAGGCGTCGGCGTAGCCGATCGTGCCGGTGCTGCCCGAGACGGTCGAGATGACTCCGGCGGTTTGCGGGGCCGCCTCGCCGCCAGAGAGCGGCCACGACTTCTTGGCCTCGTGGGGCCACGCGTCGGGGGCCGCCTGGTGGAGGTAATCGGTGAAGTTCTCGGTGGTGCCGGACTCATCGGCCCGGTGCACCGGCGTGATGGCGAGGTCGGGCAGGGTGGCGTCGGGGTTGGTCGCCGCGATCGCCGGGTCGTTCCAGCGGGTGATGCGCCCGGCGAAGATGTTGGCGATCGTGTCGGGGTCGAGGTTAAGGTGGTCGATCCCGTCGAGGTTGAACACGACGGCGACCGGGGAGACGTAGAGGGGCAGGTGGAGAGCTGGCGAGCCGCACGTCTTTTCGACGCTCGCGCGCTCGTCGGCTTCCAGGACGGCGTCCGAGCCGGCCCAGTTGACCTGGCCCGATGCCAGCTGCTCGATGCCGGCGCCCGAGCCCACGGGGTCATACGTGATCGTGGCGTCGGGGTTGTCCTGGCTAAACGCGGCCTTCCACGCGTTTTGGGCGGCCTCTTGGGACGAGGCACCGGCCCCGACGATGTGGCCGGACACTGTTGCATTAGCCGAGCGCGACGTCTCGGACGTGCCCGTGGCGTTGTCGGATCCGCAGGCCGCGAGGCCGAGCGCGAGGGTGAGGGTGACGATGAGTGCGCCGCCGCGACGCACGAAGCGGGATGATGGATACACCTTCTTCTCCTTCCTTCTCGCGGGAGCCTGGGGTGGGCTGCCCGCGCGCCCTCACCGTAGGAAGGACAGGTAGCGAGGAAGGAAGGCGAAGGTGAACGCCAGGTAAACGCCGCGGGCTACAGCCCGGAAATCGGCAGCACCGGGCGCGTGTGGGTCTCGAGCAATGCCCGCAGGCGCGCGAAAAACGCCGCAGAGTCGGCGCGCTCGATGACGCGCGCGTTCGCGGTGGCCTCGAATTTGTCCCACGCCATCGCGGAGTACCCGCGCGTGAGGGCCGACGTCGTCTCGACGTCGACGCGATAGGGGGCTTCGGCGAGGATGAGCTCGGGGTGGACGAGGCACTGCAGCGTCATCGAGTCCGGGTGCGTGGACCCGGGCACGCCCACCGATTCGTCGTAGGCGAGCGTGTGATCGCACAGGGCCTTGAAGAAGCGGGCGATCGGGGTGTCGATCGCGCACAGCTCCTCGTAGTCGAGGCGCGGCAGCAGGGCGTCGGTGAGGGTGACGGGATCCCACGTTAAGACGACGACGTCGGAGAATCCCGCATCGAAGACGATCTGCGCGGCCTCGGGGTCGACGTAGAAGTTGAACTCGGCGGCGGCGGTGATGTTGCCACCCCATTGTTCGACCCGCCCATGATGTAGAGCGACTTCACCCGTTGGGGAAATGTGCGGTCGGCGATGCAGGCGGCCGCGATATTCGTCAGCGGGCCGATCGCGACGATGCTGAGCTCGCCCGGTTCCTCCGAGGTCATCCGCAGCAGCGCGTCGACAGCGCCCTCATTCGAGACCATGCCGTCGGGAACGTCCATGCTCAGCCCGCCAGAGCCGTCCCCGTGGACGTCTTCGGCACCCTCCCACGCCCGCATAAGCGGGCGCGAGCACCCCAGGTGGATCGGGCAGGCCCCGACCTTGTCGGCGACCGCGAGCGTCATCGCGGCGTTGTGGACCTGGCGGTCGAACCCGACGTTGCCGGCGACCATAGTGATGGCGCGGAGGTCGGCGGCGGGGTCGAGCAACCCGAAGAGGATCGCCACGCAGTCGTCCTGCGCGGAGTCCGTGTCGAGGATGAACGGGACAGCCATGAGTCTCCTATCGGTGGCGGCGGGCCGGGCGCGTCAGTCGCGGGTGAGCACCTCGCGACCGCCCAGGTAGGGGCGTAGTGCTTCGGGGACGTAGACCGAGCCGTCGGCCTGCTGATGGTTTTCCAGGAAGGCGACGATCCAGCGGGTGTTGACGACGGTGCCGTTCAGGGTCGCCACCGGCTGGGTGCCACCCTCGCCACGGTAGCGAATGCCCAGGCGGCGCGCCTGGAAGGTCGTGCAGTTCGACGTCGACGTCAGCTCGAGGTAGCGCTCCTGGGAGGGTAGCCACGCCTCGCAGTCGAATTTCTCGGCCGCGCTCGACCCCAGGTCACCGGCCGCCGTGTGGATGACGCGGTAGGGCAGCTCGAGCTTGGCCAGCATCTGCTCCTCCAGCGCGAGCAGGCGCTGATGCTCGTCTGCGGCGTCCTCGGGCAGGGTGTAGGCGAACATCTCGACCTTGTTGAACTGGTGGACGCGGATGATGCCGCGCACGTCCTTGCCGTGCGAGCCGGCCTCGCGCCGGTAGCACGAGGACCACCCGGCGTAGCGGATCGGCCCGTTCGACAGGTCGACGATCTCGTCGGTGTGGTAGCCGGCCAGGGCGACCTCGGACGTTCCCGTCAGGTAGAGGTCGTCGGCGGGCAGGTGGTAGATCTCGTCGGCGTGGGCCCCGAGGAAGCCCGTGCCGCCCATCGTTCGCGGGCTGACCATCGTCGGGGTAATCATCGGGGTAAAGCCGGCCTCCATGACGAGGTCGAGGCCGCACGTGAGCAGCGCGAGCTCCAGGCGCGCCCCGATCCCCTTGAGGAAGTAGAACCGCGATCCCGACACCTTGGCGCCGCGCTTGGTGTCGATGGCGTCGAGGCCCTCGCCGATCTCGACGTGGTCGCGCACGTCGATCCCCTCGGCTCCAAAGTCGCGTCGACGCCCGTGCTCGGCCAGCACGACGTAGTCGTCCTCGCCGCCGGCGGGAACGCCGGGGTTGACGATGTTGGGAATCGCGTAGGCGGCCTCGCGCGCCGCAACCTCGGCGGCCGATGCCGCGGCCTCGAGCTCCTTGACCTCACCGGCCATCGCCTTCGCCTGGGCGAGGATCGCCGGGCGCTCCTCCTTCGAGGCGGCACCGATCTGCTTCGACAGCGCCTTCTGGTCGGCGCGGCGCGACTCGAACTTCCCCAGCGCCTCGCGCCAGGCCCGATCGGCCTCGAGGGCACGATCGACGTCGGCGGGGTCGGCACCGCGAGCACGCTGAGAGGCGCGCGCGGGCTCGGGGTTGTCACGCAGGCTTCGCAAATCGATCATGGCGCCATCCTATGCCGCCGCGCGCCCGCCCTCTCACCCCGCCCACGTCGGGCGCCTGGCTAAACTTGGGTCACATGAGTATGTCGCTGTGGGCCCTGGGCATCTCGCTGGTCGCCCTCGCCTGCGCCGCCTGCGCCCTCGTCATGGCGAACCTGGCCTTTCGCCGTTCTCGGCGTCGCCCCCACCTGACCCCAGCGGCCCTCGGAGGACTGCGCCCCACGTCCGAGGATTCCCCCGCGCGCAGTGGCGGCGTGTGGGTCATCGTCAACCCCACCAAGGTCTCGGATTGGCGCCAGCTGCGCGCGACCATCTGCGCGGCGGCGTTCGCCGCCGGCTGGGGCGATCCCCTCATCATCGAGACGACCGAGGAGGACCCGGGGATCGGCCAGGCGCGCGCGGCGCTCGCGGGCGATGCCGGCCTCGTGCTCGTCGCCGGTGGTGACGGCACGGTTCGCCTCGTGTGCGGGGTCCTCGCCGGCTCCTCGATCCCCGTCGGCATTCTGCCGCTGGGCACCGGCAACCTCCTCGCGCGCAACCTCGGCATTCCCATCGACGACCTGCCCCAGGCGTGTCAGATCGCCTTCACCGGCCACGAGTCGGCCCTCGACATCGGCTGGATGCGGCTGAACGGTCACGAGCAGCGCCACCCGTTCCTCGTCATCGCCGGCGCCGGCTTCGACGCCGACATGATGGCGGGCGCCAGCGCGGATTGGAAGTCGCGCATCGGCTGGGGCGCCTACGTCATGTCCGGGGTGCGGGCGCTGCGCAACCCGGCGATGGACGTGACCCTGTGCTACGCCCACACGCCCACCCCGACTCGGCTGCGTGCGCGCACCCTGCTGTTCGCCTCGTGCGGGGAACTGACCGCCGGCCTCACCCTCGCCCCCGGTGCCGACCCGTCGGACGGGTGGATGGAGGTCATGGCCATTGACGTGCGCGGCGGCCTCGTCGGCTGGATCGAGTTGGGGGTCCACGTCATCGCTCGCGCCATCGGTGCGCGCAAGCGGCTCGCCCCGGTGACGGCGACCCTGACGACCGAACGCTCGACGCAGGCCCAGGCACGCATCGAAAGCGAGGCCCGCCGCGTCCAGGTCGACGGCGACGACCTCGGTTACGCGCACGACCTCGAGGTGAGCTTGCAGCGCCACGCCCTCATCGTGCGCTCGCTGTGAGGGCTACCCCTGGGTGAACAGGGCGTCGACCCACGCCCGGGCGGCGCGGAAGTCCTCGTCGCTCGTGCCCGGCTCGATCGCGTTCGCCCGCCCGTCGGCGCGCGGGTAGGAGCCCAGGAAGCGCACGTCATCGCACGTGCGGTAGACGCCGACGAGGGCCGCCTGAACCCGCTCCTCGCACACGTGCCCGGCCAGGTCGATGGAGAAACCGTAGGCGCCGGGCTGGCCGGCGACGGGACGCGACTCGATGCGAGTGAGGTCGACGCCGCGAGTGCGGAACTGTTCGAGCAGCTGGTGGAGGGCGCCGGCGTGGTTGCGCGGCAGGCGGACCTGGATCGTCGTCTTGTCGGCGCCGGTGGGCTCGGGCAGGTGGCCGGGCAGGGACAGCATGACGAAGCGGGTGATGGCGCCGGGATTGTCGGCGACGTCGGCGCGCAGCGTGGTCAGGCCGTACAGGGACGTCGCGATGGCCGACGACAGGCACGCCTGGAAACCGTCGTAGCCCTCGGCGAGCAGGCGGGCAGCCTCGGCGGTGGAGGTCGTGGGCGTGTGCTGAGCACCCGGGAGCGTGTCAGTCATCCAGTTGCGGCATTGGGCCCACGCGTGGGAGTGGGTGCCGATGCGCTCGACGTCGTCCAGGGTGACGCCAGGGCGAGCGGCGAGGGTGAACGAGACGGGGACGACGATTTCGCGCACGATTTGTAGGCGCTTGCCCCAGGCCAGCGAGTCGAGGGTCGCCGTGACCCCGCCCTCGACCGAGTTTTCGATGGGCACCACCGTGTAGCGGGTGCGGCCGCTGCGCGTCGCGTCCATCGCCGCGCGTTCGCCCGCACACGGGACGATCGTCGCCTCGGGTGGGGCGACCTGGCTGAGCGCCTGGTGACAGAATGTCCCAACCGGGCCGAGGAAGGCGTAGGACGGGGTGTCGGTCATCGGTTTTCCTTTCGTCTTCGGCAACCGTAGTCGCCCTACACTGGTGCGCATGGGTCGAGCCAGCATACGGATGCGACACGCGTTCGTCGTCATCGCGGTTGCCGTCATCGCGCTGCTCATCGGGGACGCCGTGCGCATCGCCGGGATCGTGCACGAGGCACCGCGTGAGAGCGAGGCGCCGGTGGCGATGAGCCGCGCCCAGCGAGCGATCTATCCGACGGCTGACAACGAGATCACGCCGGGTGCTCGCTCGCCCCTCGTCGTCATCGGGGTCAGCGGATTGACGAGCGCGGATCTGCGCGACATCTCGCGCTATCCGGCGCTCGCCGAGCGCGCGTCCACGGGCGCGATCGCCAACCAGGTCGTGCGCGGAGCCGACCAGGTGGCGTGCCCGGTCGACGGCTGGTTGAGTCTGCAAGCCTCGCAGCGCCTGTCGGATCGCGCGGGGCGTGCGGAGGGGACGTGCCCCAACGTGGCCGATGTTGCCGACCACGGCATGCCCGCCGACGGTCTGGGAGGTCCCGACGATGCCCACCTCGGGCTGTTGGGGCAGGCGTTGGAGGCGTTTGGGATCTCGACGCGCGCCATCGGCCCGGGCGCGCGCATCGCCCTGGGAACCCCGACGCACCCCGCTGCCGGCGAAGCCGCCGCGGCCTCCGATGGCGAGCTGGCCCGCCAGGTCGCCGAGGCCGCATCGTCAACGCGCGTGACCGTCGTCGACGCCGACGTCGACGTTCCCGACCTCCAGGTTGCCACCCCCGGTCACTCCGCGACCGACACGTGGGAGGGTTTCGCCGCTCCCCCACCCACGGACACCCGCCGCGCGACGCGGCTGCTGACTCGGCTCAACACGATCGTCGCCGAGCTCGACGACAACACCCAGGTCATCATCACCTCGTTGGCCGATGGGACGTCGCTGTCGAGCCTGCAAGCCACCATTTTGTCGACCGACGCCATGACGAGCGGCTATGCGCGCTCGGGATCGACGCGGACAAACGGGCTGGTTCTCACCGCCGACATCACCCAGCTCATCCTCACCTCGGCAGGGCTGCCCGTGACGAGCGAGGGGCAGGGCATGGCGATCACCGGCGGGGGCGGCACCCGGCTCGCGCTCTCGAACGAGGACGCCGCCTCCGCGCTCGCTAGTTCCCAGCTCGAGGAGCGGATCGATCGGCTGGCCGATGCCGCGCTGCACGCCCGTGTCACCTTGTCGATCCAGCCCCTCGTCATGGTCGTCTTGGCGGTGGTCGCCCTCGCCTGTCTGTTCCTGCTCATTCGCCTCGTCTTCGCCCATCGCCTGGGTAACCTGCCGAGGCGTCGCCGGCGCATCCTCACCGTCCTCGCGCTTATCGCCGCGTGCGCGCCGCCCTCGACGTTCCTCGCCAACCTCGTGCCGTGGTGGCGGCTGTCCTCGGGGGCGCCGGTGCCAGCGATGCTCGCCGTGCTCGCCGTCACGGCGCTGATCTCGCTCGTCATCGTCGCCGTCGCCGCCGGCGTCGCCCAGCTCGTCCGCGCGCTGGCGCCCGAGCACGACGACACCCGCTGGGTCGGCCTCATCGTCATCACGCTCGCCCTCACCGGGTTGCTCGTGGGCGGGGCGCGGGCGTCGCGGCTGAGCCTCGATGCCGTCATGGGCTCCTCATCGCTGCTCGGGGCGCGCTTCTACGGGATCGGCAACACCCAGTTCGCTCTCGTCGTCGTCCTCACCCTCACTGCTGCTGCCCTCATCGGCTCGCTCCTCGTGCGTCGCGGCTACCGCCTGGCGGGGCTGATCGTGGCGGCGGCGGGCGGCATGTGGGTCGTCTCGATCGACGGGGCGGCCTCGCTGGGGGCCGACGTCGGCGGTCCTCTCGCGCTGACGCCCGGCGTCCTCGTCCTGACGATCCTCCTCATTCGCGGCTACCTGCGCCGCATCGACATCGTGTGGATTGCCCTGCTCACCCTCGGATCCTCACCCACTTCGGGCTGCGCGATTTTGCCCGCCCCGCGCAGGAGCGCTCGCACGCGGGGAGCTTCGTCGCCGCGCTCGCTGAGGGCCACGGCGGCGCGGCCTTCCATCACAAGATCGCGGCGATGGTGGGGACGTTCATCGGCTCTGGCCTCGGCATCGTCTCTCTCATTCTCGCCGTCGTCGTCGCCCTCGCCATCGCGTGGGGATTGCGCCGCCTCACCCGCATGCGTCAGCGTCCCGACGTGCGTGCGGTCCTCACCGGTCTGCGCCGCGTCCCCGGCCTCACGCCCCTGGCCGCGGCCGGGCTGCTGTCGACGATCCTGGCGGCCCTCGTCAATGACTCGGGACTCATCATCGTGGGTGCCGCCGCGCTCATCGCCCTGCCCCTCTTCTGTGCCGGGCTGCTCACGGCGTCGCTGCCCCTGCCCGCGGCACCGAGGCTCCCGAAGTGGCGCGGTGCCGCCGTGGCGGTTCTCTCCCTCATCGGCATCGGCGCCGTCGTCGCGACGCTGCTCGGCCCCTCCCCGACGCCGAGTTCGAGCGGCGACCGCGAGGAACTCAGCGCTCACCGCACGGTCGTCCTCTACACCCATTCCCTATCGTGGCAGCGCCTGCGCTACGCCGCCGACACCGGGCTGGGTGCGCAGATCGATCGCTCGTGGATGTTCAACGTCATTCCCCTGCGCACATCCTCGGGATCGTGTCCCCTCGACGCGTTCCTCGCTACCAACGCGGCGGCTCCCGTGTCCTCGCGCTCACTGGGAGGCCGCGACCTGTGCATGGATATCCCGTTACCGCGCGAGGGCGAGCCCGTGGCCGGCTGGGAGTATTTCCGGGCCGCCGAGGCCGCTGGATCGCACACGTCGCGCCTGGGGGCGCTGGGCGACGCCGTGGCGAAGCACCATGTCGATGCTCACGCGATCGGGGGTAACGCCGCCGCGGTGCTTGCCCGCTCCAACGGGTCGGTGGCCGCCACGGTGCAGGAGCGCCCGACCTCGGATGCCGATATGGCCGACGCGGTTGCCGCCTCGGTCTCGCAGCACCGCCTCACCGTCGTCGACGCCGAGGCGGCCTCGGTCAACGACGATCCCACCCGACAGATTCAGGCGGCCGCGCGCATCCGCCACACCGAGCTAGCCGCCGCCGAGGCGCGCGGGGAGGATCCCGCCACCATCGTCGACCAGCCGATTACCGAAGTCAGCGCCGCGCTCAACCCGCTCCGCGGTGCCAGCGGGACCCCGATTGGCGACCTCGTGCGTTCCCACCCGGGGATCCTGCCGCACCGAAGCGTGGACCTCTCGGCCACCGGCGGGCGAGCCTGGCGCATCCAGGCCGCGCAGGCGGCCCAACAGGAACGCCGGCTCGCCACGATCTTGGCTGGGCTTCCCCGCGATGTCACCGTCATCGTCGTCTCGACGACGACGGCGTCGCCCTCACGCGAGATGGGGGCCGGGATGATTATCACGCCGAAGGGATCGGGCGGGCTCGGCCACTCGGGTTCCGTGCGTCAGGCCGGGATGGTGCAGCTGGCCGACGTCGGAGTCAGCATCGCCGCATCCGTCGGACTCGATTCGAGCGATCTCGTCGAGCCGGCCGGCTCCGTCATCTCCGGTGTTGCCCTGGGCTCTCAACCGCAGGCGCGCTGGACGAAGGTTCTCAACGATTCGACGCGCGCGAGCGCGATCTCGACGGCGCGCAATGCCTTCCACACGCCGCTGCGTTCGGCGGCGACGCTCATCTTCCTGCTCGCGGCTATCGCGACGATTCGTCCCGTCTATCGTCGCCTGGTACCGACGATCCCGGGCGGACGTGGCAGCGAGCGCGTCCTAGGTCGGCTGGTGTGCCTGACGCTTGCCGCCCAACCGGTGGCGGCCTTCCTCGTGTCGTTGACGCCGTGGTGGCGAGCAGCCTCGCCCTCAGCGGTGCTCGGCTGGGGAACGTGGGGTCTCGGGGCTATCCTCGCCACTCTCGCCCTCCTCGCCTGGCGCTCGCCGCTGGGACCGATGATCGCCATCAGCGGGGCAACGATGGCGCTGCTTGCCCTCGACATTGCGACGGGGTCGCAGGCCCTCATCGACGCGCCGCTCGGCTTCAATTCGCTGGCTGGCGCGCGCTTCTACGGCGCCGGCAACGAGGCGTACACCCTCATGGCGACGGGGTTCTTCTTCTCCGTCGGCCTCGGTGCCGCGTGGCTCATCGATCGGGGGCACCGCCTCGGCGGGCTCGCCGTCTTCGTCGGTGCCGGAATCGTCCTCGTCATTATCGACGGCGCGCCGAACCTCGGTGCCGACTTCGGCGGCCCGCTGTCGCTGCTGCCGGGGATCGCCGTCGGCGCCATACTGTTGGCGCGGGCGCGCCTGTCGTGGCGTAAACTGGTCCTCGCACTCGGGGGCACCGCCCTCGTCGGCGTCGGACTGGCCGTCGCCGACTGGCTGCGTCCCCCCGCCTCGCGCACCCACCTCGGCCGATTCATCGAGTCGAGCCTGCACGGCGACCTCGTGCCGATCATCACCCGCAAACTCGGGGCGAACCTGGCGGCGCTGACGTGGTCGGGACACCGGTGGGTCGTCCTCGCCGCGCTCGTCCTCGCCGCGGGCACCCTCGCCTTCGGGCTGCGCGCCACGCCGGCGCCCGCGCCGACGCCGGGCCGCCGCCTGGGTGAGCGCCTTCGCGCCGCCCGCATTCGCGCCTGGGGATGGTTGGCGCCCTCAGCACCGGACGCCTCGGCTCGCACACGCCTGGACGGGATCACCGCGATGACGATCGCGTGGGTCGTCACCGAGGTCTTCGGGTTCGCCCTCAACGATTCGGGGATCCTGCTGCCGGGCTTGGGCGCGATCCTCGCCGTGCCGCTGCTCCTCGACGTCGTCATCGCCTCGCGCGCCCACGCGCGCGACGAGAAGCGGGCGGCGGAGTAGCTAGCGGCGGCCCCGCGCCGCCTCACCCAGCGCGCAATAGGGCTCGTAGTCACGCTGGCGAGCGGCAGCCTGGGCGAAACGCGCCCGCGGCAGGCGCACCCGCGCCAGTGCCAGCGACGTGACGGCGCGACGCACGTCGATCCACTGGCGCAACCGGTGCATCTCGCCCGCGAAGTCGCGCGTGCTCACCCGATGCCCCAGTTCGCACGGCACCTCGATGAGGGTCATCCCCGCCACGAGCATGCGAATCGTCATCGCCGTCTCGACGCCCCACCCGGGCGCGAACGGCTGGGAGGCGGCGAAGGCCTCGCGGGTCATGCAGCGTTGCCCGGACAGGGGCGCCACGGGCCGCCACCCCGCGGCCTTTTCGATGGCGCTGCGCGCCAGCCCCAAGACGAAGCCGTGGCCGCCGGCACCTTTGGCCGGGGGGAGGACAGCGATCGCGCAGTCGGCGCGCCCGCAGGCGACCGGCTCGACCAGCGGGGCTGCCTCGGCCGCGCTGTCGCCCAAATCGGCATCGAGGTAGAGGAGGAGGCGCGGCTCCCCCTCGGCTTGGTCGTGCATGCCGGCGACGTTCGCGCCGGTCTGCATGGCCGAGGCCTTGCCCCGGTTGATTGTGTGGCGCACGGTGATCGCCCCGGCCTCGCGGGCACGCAGTTTCGTCTCGTCGGTGGACCCGTCATCGACGACGATGATGAGGTCAACACCGGGAATCGCCTTCGATGCGCGCACGGTGGCCGCGATGCGGTCTTCTTCGTTCATCGCCGGGATGATGACCGCGACCGCCGGGGTGCGCTGCTCCGGATCCGAGGGAGTGCTGTGGTCCACCGCTCCACACTATCGCGCCCGCGCTCCTCCGCGTCGCTCCACGCGGTTGTGGCGTCGATTGGGACGGCTGATTTCGCGGGGAAAAGGTGGGACAATGGGCGCCATGCATGAAAGAGCTGGTACCCCTGCCCTGCCCGAAGATCTCATCGATGTCGATGCGGTGCTGTCGGCGTATTACGACCTCCAACCCGATCCCGATATTCCCGCCCAGCGGGTGTCCTTTGGCACCTCCGGGCACCGCGGATCGTCTCTCGATACGGCGTTTAACGAGGCCCATATCGTCGCGATCACGCAGGCGATCTGTGACTATCGCGCCCGCATGGGCTACGACGGCCCGCTGTTCCTCGGTCGTGACCTCTCACGTGCTGTCCGAGCCGGCGCACCGCTCGGCGCTGGAGGTGCTCGTCGCCAACGGCGTCGACGTGCGAGTGGACTCGCGCGACTCCTTCGTTCCCACCCCGGCGATCTCGCACGCCATCCTCACGGCCAACGGTGCCGGCACGCCCGAGGGCGTGCGCCTGGAGGGTCCGGGCCTGGCCGACGGCATCGTCATCACCCCCTCGCACAATCCCCCGCGCGACGGCGGCTTCAAATACAACCCGCCCCACGGCGGGCCGGCCGACACCGACGCGACCGGGTGGATCGCCGAGCGAGCCAACCAGATCCTGCACGAGGGGTGGGACACGGTCAGCCGGGCCTTTGGCGAGGCCCTCGACCCCGACACGAGCGAGACATCACCCGATATGACTACCTGACGAACTACGTCGACGATCTCGAGCAGATCATCGACATGGCCGCGATTCGCCGCGCCGGCGTGCGCATCGGCGCCGACCCGCTGGGCGGGGCCGCGGTTGACTACTGGCAGGCGATCGCCGAGCGCTACGGGCTCGATCTCGACGTCGTCAACCCCGAGGTCGACCCGACGTTCCGCTTCATGACGCTGGACTGGGACGGGAAGATCCGCATGGACTGTTCCTCGCCACAGGCCATGGCCTCGCTGCTGGCCGTCATGGAGAAGAACGAGGACGGCGAGACCCGCTACGACATCGCCACCGGCAACGACACGGATTCGGACCGCCACGGCATCGTCACCGCCGACGGGCTGATGAACCCCAACCACTATCTCGCGGTCGCCATCGAGTACCTCTACACCCACCGCGACGGGTGGGCCGACGACTGCGCGATCGGCAAGACCCTCGTGTCGTCCTCGCTCATCGACAAGGTCGCCGAGTCGCTGGGGCGTCGCCTCATCGAGGTTCCCGTCGGCTTTAAGTACTTCGTCCCCGGTCTCGTTGACGGCTCGGTGGGATTCGGTGGCGAGGAAAGCGCCGGCGCGTCGTTCCTGCGCTTCGACGGCACCGTGTGGACGACCGACAAGGACGGCATCATCATGTGCCTGCTGGCCTCCGAGATCCTCGCGGTCACGGGGAAGACGCCGTCGCAGCTGCACCGCGAGCAGGTCGAGCGCTTCGGCGCGTCGGCCTACACGCGCGTCGAGGCCCCGGCCGACGCCGAGCAGAAGGCGACGCTGAAGAAGCTCTCGCCCGACGACGTCACGGCCGACGAGCTGGCCGGCGACCCGATCACGGCGAAGCTCGTGCGCGCCCCGGGTAACGACGCCGAGATCGGCGGCCTCAAGGTGACGACGCCCACCGCGTGGTTCGCCGCGCGCCCCTCGGGTACCGAGGACATTTACAAGATCTACGCCGAGTCCTTCGCGGGCGAGGACCACCTCGCGCGCGTCGTTGACGAGGCAAAGGTCGTCGTCTCGCAGGCGCTGTCGCGCTAATCGGCAAACGTCCGGCGGCGGTCACCACGCGGTGGCCGCCGCCGACGTCTGTCAGCGTCGACGGGGATTGACCCGCTGGCTCGGCTGCGCCGTCCACGGGTCCTCGGGCCACGGGTGCTTGGGGTAGCGGCCGCGTTTCTCGGCGCGCACGGCCGGGTAGACGTTGTTCCAGAAATACGTGAGGTCGCCGGTGTGGGCGAGGACACGCCCGGCCGGGTCGAGCAGGTCGATGAGCACGTCCACGTGCCCGTCGGCGATGCGCGGGGTCTCGGCCCAGCCGAAGCATTCTTGAAGCTTGGCCCTCACACATGGCTTGTCTGCGCCATAGTCGATGGCGGCGCGGCGCCCGCTGGGCAGTTCGAGGTGGGTCGGCGCCAGCTCGTCGAGGCGGGCGGCCTCGGGCCACGGCAGCAGGGCGCGCAGGGCGTCCAGGCTCGCCTCGGCGGGGATGCGTCGTCCCGCGCGCAGGCGCTGCCAGGCCAGCGCAAACCACTCGTGAGCGTTCGCCCTCAGCTGGGCATCGGAGACGTCGGGCCACGGCTCCCCGATGGCCGCGTGAAGCAGCGTGAGGCGGGCGCGCAGATCGAGGGCAGAGCTGGGCCACGACAAGATGGCGTGTGGTCCGGGACCGATGCGGTCGCGCGCGACGGCCTCGTCGATGGCCCGTGCGAGGGAGGCGTCGTCGGGGTCGCAGGCGACGCGGGCGCATTCGATGGCACCGAGGCTACGGACCGCCTGGCTGCGGGCACGACCGCGCTCGATGGTCGTCGTCACGCGCGAGGTCATGAGGTGGCGCCCGGCGTTCAGCGCCAGCTCCTCGCTGATCGGCACGCCCTGGCGAATGACCGCCCCCGACGCGTCGGCGTGCCCACCCGTGCGGGAGATATCGGCGATCGCGAGCCACTGCGCGCCGGCCAGGTGCGACGTGGCGGCGATGCTCGCCCCGCTGCCGGAAGCCAGCGCATAGCCGATGCGGCGTTGTCCCTGCGCGGAGGTGGAGCGGCGCCGGGCCAGGCGCTCGGGGTAGGCCAGGGCAACGACCCAGGCGAGCGCGTCGCTCCCCCGCAGCTCCTGCGTCCCCGTGGGCGCGTAGCGGGACAGCCGGGCGGCCTGACGGCGCCACGAGGCTGCCTGCGGATCCTCGCCGCGACGCATCCGGGTAAGCGCGCTCGCGAGGTCGTCGCCGCGCCCTCGGGCATCCTCACTCAGCAGCGCGACGACCTCGCCGGCCAGCCGCCCACCCACGCGCTCGGCCCCCTCGAGGAGAGCGCGCGCGAGGCGCGGATCGACGGGCACGTCGTGGAGGCGGCGGCCGACGTCGGTGAGCGCTCCGGCCTCGTCGAGCGCGCCCAGCCCCCGCAGCGTTGCGACGGCGCGTTCGCGTGCCGCCTCTGGGAGGGGATCGACGAGATCGATGCCCACTCCCCCGGGCGCACCCCAGGCGGCCAGCGTGAGCACGGCATCGGCGAGATCGCTCACGGCGATCTCGGGATCGGGATACGCCGCGAGCTTCGGCCACGTCGCCTCGTCGAGACAGCGCACCGCTCGGCCCGGGGCCTCGCGCGCAGCCCTGCCGGCCCGCTGGGTGGCGGCGGCTTTCGAGGCCAGCACGGTGGCGAGCCCGCCCATTCCCCGCGCGTGGTCGTAGCGCGGGACGCGCGCCAGCCCCGAGTCGACGACGCAGCGGATCCCGGGAATGGTCAGCGCCGATTCGGTGATCGCCGTCGACACAACGACGCGCGGGCGCGCCGCCGGTTCGGCATCCAACACGCGCTGCTGCTCGCGGAACGGCAGCGACCCGTGCAGTCGGTCGACGCGATAGTCGGGATTCGCCTGCGCGATCGCGCGGGCCACGCGGTCGACCTCACGCGCGCCGGGGACAATGACGAGGACGTCGCCGTCGGCACGGGCGATCTCGCGGGTCGCCGTCGTCGCGACGTGGCTGAGGAAGCCGTCGGTGACGCCGCGCGCGTCGAGGGGGACGATCTGGCGCGGCGGCGGGGCGTACGTGACATCGAGCGGATGTGTCGCGGTGGACACGGTGAGGATCGGCGCCGGGCGACCATCTCCGAGCAGCTGGGCAAAGCGCTCGGCATCGAGAGTGGCGGACATCGCGATGACGACGAGGTCGTCGCGGGCGCGACCAGCCTCCGCCGCCAGCGCGCAGGCTAGGTCGGTGTCGAGGGAGCGCTCGTGAACCTCGTCGAGGATGATGGCCGCCGCGCCACTCGCGAACGGATCGGCGGCAAGGCGACGTGTGACGATGCCGGCGGTGCAGAACTCCACGCGCGCCTCGGTGCCGATCCGGTGTTCGCCGCGCACGGTGTAGCCGATGTCCTCGCCCGGGCGGGTCCGCGTGAGCGTCGCGGCGTAGTGCGCCGCGGCCCGTGCGGCGACTCGGCGCGGTTGCGTGCACCAGACGCGGCCCGGCCGGCCTCGCTCGCTCAGCCAGGCGGCGATGGCGGCGGGAATGAGCGCGGTTTTGCCACTTCCCGGCGGTGCCTGGACGACGAGGCGGTGTCCGTCCTCCACACGCGCGACGATGTCGTCAAGTCGCCCGCTCACGGGCAGTCCGGCGCCGCGCAGACGCCGCGAGATGGCGTCGGGATTCCACGTGCTCACCCATCCAGGATAGGTCGAGGATCCTCAACACCCGCCGCGCCGGTACCACGCTGGCCCCGCGTGGGGGATGCTTGAGGGATGACGCGTACGTATCGTTCCCGCTCCTCTCGCCGCGCCCGTCCTCGCCTACCCACGGTGGTGGTGCTCCTCGTCGTCGCGCTCGTCCTGGCCTGGGCGTCCATGACCGACCTCGGCCGGCGTGACTTCGACCCCACCCACCTGTCGTTGCCGGGAGGACGCGAGATCGTCCTCGGGCGCGACTCGACCGCGATTCTCGCCGCCGGTCCCCACACCGACATGACGCAGGCCATCGCGGCGCTGCCCGTGCGCGAAACGAGCCCCGGCGGGTACAACCGCGACGATTTCGGCGTGCGCTGGGCCGATGAGGATCACAACGGCTGCGATACCCGCAACGACGTTCTCGCCCGCGACCTCTCCAACGTGCGCTTCAAGCCGGGCACCCACGACTGCATCGTCGTCTCGGGCGATTTCGTCGAGCCCTACACGGGCCGACACATGCGGTTCACTCGCGGTCGCCAGACGTCGGAGGCCATCCAAATCGACCACGTCGTCGCGCTCGCCGACGCGTGGCGCTCGGGGGCCAACGCCTGGGATGCGCCAACGCGACAGCGCTTCGCCAACGACCCGCTCAATTTGTTGGCCGTGGACGGCGAAGAGAACCAGGAGAAATCGGCCCAGAGCGCGGATGCGTGGCTGCCGGCAAATTCCGGCTATCACTGCGCCTACGTCGCGCGCCAGGTCGCGGTCAAGCGCGAGTGGGGGCTCAGCGTCACCGAACCGGAGCGGCGGGCCATGGCCGAGGTGGCCTCGACCTGTCCCAATCAGCCGCTGCCGACTCGCTAACCGGCTGCCTCATAAACGCGGGCGGGTCACCCACATTCTGGGTGACCCGCCCGCGTCCGTCTGCGAGACCGATTACGAGCGTCGGCGCTTCGCCCCGATCATGAGCGCCTGGCCCGCGACGAGGAGGATGACAGCCAGCGCCGCACCGGCGAAGCCGGATGCCCCCGTGCGCGCCAGCGTGGCCGTCGTGTGCGGCGACGTCGATGGCGTCGGCGGCACCGTGACACTCGTCGTCGCCTGGTCAGTCGAGGGACCGCCGTCGCCACCGTGGGGCGAGGTCACCGACACGGTGTTGACGATGGTGCCGGGCGCGGCAGATGCCGAGACCGTCGTGTGGTAGACGATCGTCGCCGTCTCGCCCGCCTTCAGAGAGGTCGTCGAGCACGCGAGGGTCGCGTCCGCGACCGTGCACGTCGTCCCGTCAGGCGCCGAGATCTTCCCGATCGTGAGCTGGCGATCGATGACGTCCGTCAGCGCGACGTCGCGGGCCGCGGACGGACCGTCGTTGCTGATCGTCAGCGTCCACGCCACGTCCTCGCCCGGAGCCACGGTCTGCGGCTCGGCCTTCTTGGTGACGTGAACGGACGTCTGGGGCGTCGGATCCCCGCCGGCCGTCGACGAGTTGTTGTCGCCGTCGGGATCGGGAGTCGTCGTCGTCACCTGAGCGACATTGACGACCGGCTCGCTCGCCGATTCGTCGACCAGGCCCGACACCGTGATGTCGACGGCGGCGCCGGGAGCCAGACTGTCGCCGACGCAGCGGATAACGCTCTCGTTCACTGTGCAGCTGAGCGCGTCGGAACTCACCGAATCGACTCGGGCCTGCGACACCGCGGCGGGCAGCGTATCGGTCACCGAGACGTTGCGTGCCAGCGACGGCCCGGCGTTGCTCACGTGGAGCAGCCAGCTCGCCCGCGTGCCCGGAACAACGGGGCCGCTCAGGCTCTTCTTAATCGACACGTCCGCGCGGCTGTTCGGCGTCACCGTCGCCGTCGAGGAGTTGTTCGATCCATCGGGATCGTTCCACTTCCCACCGACGCTAGCGGTGTTCGTGATCGCCGCGGTTGCGCCCGGATCGATCGTCGCCGTCATGGTGACGGTCCACGTCTGTCCGACCCGCAGGGAGGACGTCGCGACACACGAGAACTTGCCGGAGATCGGGGTTCCGTCGGGGTGCTCGTAGCTATCGGAGAACTCGCACGTTCCCTGCTCACCCGACTCAAACGTGATACCGCTGAGACCTGCCGGAAGGACGTCCTCGATCCGCGCTCCCAGCGCGTTGGACGGCCCCTTATTCGTCACGACGAAGGTGAAGCGCACCTTTTCGCCGGCAACGGGGGCACCGTCGAGCGGCTGTCCCTGGGCGTTGACGGCCTGAGCCGTCTTGACGATCCCGAGATCGGCCAGGTGAGCCACCGACACCTCGGTGGTCGACGTCAACGGCGGGGTCGCATTCGACGGGCTACCCGAGGTCAGGCTCGCCGTGTTCGCGATGCTCGTGCCCTCGTATGCCGCGTCCGTCGTCGTTTCCACGCTGATCGTCGTCACTCCGACCGGCACGTCGCCGAGCTCGCAGCGGATGTCCTGACCCGAGATCGCGCACGATTGCGCGTCGCCGAACGTCGCTGACGTCACTGACAGTGCGTCGTCGAGCCTGTCCGTCACGACCACACCGTGCGCGGTCGACGGGCCTTCGTTGCGGACCCTGATGAGCCACCGAACGGGATCTCCCGCGACGACGCTGCTCGTCTGCGCGCTCTTGACGATCGAGAGTGTGGAATTCTGCTTGAGTTCGACCTCGCGATCCGTGCTGTTGTTGTCGGTGTTGGGGTCCGGCGTCGGCGAGGCCACGCTCGCATGGTTGGTCAGCTTTCCGCCCGTGCCCTCGACCGTGGCGTCGGGATCGATGCTGACGCGGACCTCGACGAGCTTCGTCTTACCCTGGGCAATGTCGCCGACCGGACACGTGAGGTCGCGCGTGACGGCCTTCCACGTGCAGCCCTCGGGGACTTCCGCCAGCTCCATGTGAGCGGGCAGGGTGTCGGTGATGACGACGTCGCGAGCCAGCGAGGGGCCGGTGTTCGTCGCGCTCAGCGTCCACGTCATTCCCGTACCGGCGTAGACGAAGTCGGCGTCGGTCGTCTTGGCGATCCGCACATCCGCGCTCGCGCGCACCGGATTCGTCACGCGAGCGGACGTGACCGAAGTCGGGTCCAGCGGCGTATCCGTCGACACGGTCGCCGTGTTGGTGACCTCGCCCGTCACGTCGTCGTCGATATCGACGGCGATCGAGATGGGCAGCGACGCGTCCTCGCCGGGCGCAGCCCAGTCGATGCGACAGGTGACGCGTTGACCGTCGATGCCACAGCGACCGGGGCCCTGAACGGACGTCGGGGTGATGCCCTCGGGAATGGTGTCCGACACGACGACGTTCTTTGCCGAGGACGGTCCCGCGTTGGTCACCTTGAGGAGATACGTCGCGGTGCTCCCCGCGGTGAATGTCGTCGGATCGGCCTCCTTCGTGATGACGAGCTTGGCCTTGGCTTCGAGCTTCGTCTCCACCTCGCCGCGGTTATTCTTCGGGTCGGGATCGGGGTCTTCGAGTCCGCCGTCGCGATGTTCGTCAGCGGCATGTCGATCGACGTTCCCGGCAGAACCCGCCCGGTGACCTCGATTTCTCGCTTCTGTCCAGGCGCCAACGAGGCGAACAGACACGTCATCGACTGCGATCCGGCCTCTCCGGTGCACGCGGGCTCGCTCGTCTTCACGAACACCATGCCGGTGGGCAGCGCGTCGGTGACGCGGACGTCGGTGGCGCTCGACGGGCCGTCGTTGGCCACCGTGATCGTGTAGACGACGGTGTCGCCGACGATGGCGCTGCTCGGGCCGGTCTTGGTCACGGACACATCGGCGCTTCGCGTGATCTCGGTCGTCGCCGACGACGAGTTGTTCGACGTCGTCGGGTCGGGCGTCTTCGACGCGATGGTCGCTGTGTTGACGAGGTCGCCACCGTCGGCATCGGCCTTCACACTCGCCGTGATGACGACCTTCGCCTCCGCCTCAGCCGCGAACCGATCGGCGCGACACGTCACCGTGGCCGACTCAATCGCGCAGGTCAGCGGCCCCGATTCCGTCGTCACTTTCGCCGTGGCGGGGTCGATGGAACTCGGCAGCTCGTCGGTGAGGACGGCGTGGTCGGCATCGGAGGGACCGTTGTTGACGGCCTCGAGCGTCCACTCGATCTTGCCGCCGGCGACGGCCTTCGCCGGTCCCGTCTTGGTCACGGCCAGGTCGGCGGACGTTCCCGTGGGGACCTTCAGGCTCGCCGAGTTGTCCTCGGTGTTCGGATCGGGGGTCGTCGACGTCACCGAGGCCGTGTTGACGATCTCGGTGTTCTCGGTGACGGCAGCCGACGCGGGGATGCGCGCCTTGACGACGACGCGTCCCTGCGCCTGCGGGTCCAACGTCGCCAGCGTGCAGTCGACGCGCGCCCCGTCCCGCGAGCACGTAAACCCGAGTCCGGAGGCGCTGACGTACTCGAGCGGAGCCGGCAGCACGTCGGTGATGTGGACGTCGCGAGCCTGCGACGGACCGGCGTTCGTCACGGTGAGCGCGAAATCGACCGTTTCACCCGCGGAGACGACGCGCGGCGGCGTCGTCTTCTCGATCTTGAGATCCGCCTTGGGGCTCAGCGAATTCGTCACCGAGGAGGTGTTGTTGTCGGGGTTGGGGTCATCGGTTGACGAGGTGGCACTCGCCGTGTTCGTCACCGTGCCGGTGGCCGCGGGATCCACGGTCGCGACGATCGTCACCGTCCGCTGCGCGACCCAACGGCCAAGACGTCGTAGCGACACGTCACGACGTCGCCCTCAGCCGCGCATCCGTCGGTGGCCGACGACACGGAGTTCACGTGGAGCCCCGCCGGGAGCCGGTCCGTCAGCGTGATGTCGCGAGCGCGCGAGGGTCCCTTGTTCGTCAGCTGAACGCTGTAGGTCACCTGACGCCCGGGAACCATCTCGGCAGAGTCCATCGTCTTGGTGACGACGATGTCGGCCTGGGGCGCTTTCGGCTTCACGGTTGCCGACGCGGAGTTGTTCGACGTATCGGGATCGGGGGTGCGCGAGGATTGGGCGACCGCCGTGTTCACGATGTCGGAACTATCCGTCCACGTCGCCACGACACGCGCGGTGATCGTGATCGTCGCCTTCTCCCCCGCCGCGAGGTCGCCGAGCCCGCACGCAATCGTGTCTTCGCTCGCCGAGCACGACCCGAGCGTCGTCGTCGGGGTCCCCACGGCCACGAGTCCCTCGGGCAACGGGTCGCTAACCGAGACGTCTTTGGCCTGCGACGGGCCGTTGTTGGCGACGGTGACCTCGAACGTGACCGATTCGCCGGGAACGGGGTTCGGGTTGTCGGTGACCTTCTTCGTCACCGCCACGTCGGCGTGACGATCAATGGCGGTCACCGCGCTCGACCGGTTGTTGCCGGGATCGGGATCCGACGTCGACGTCGACACCGACGCCTCGTTGACAACCGAGGTGACGGGGTCGGCAAGTGCGGGATCGATGTCCGCGGCAATGCGGATGACCTGCGTGTCGCCGACGGGCACGTCGCCGAGGCGGCACGTCACCGATCCCTCGCTCAGCGAGCAGCCCTCGCTGGGAGAAACGATCCGCGGATTCGTGATGTCGGCGGGGAGCGTGTCGCGAACGACCGTGTCGGTTGCCGGACCCGGTCCGGCGTTGTGCACGTTCAGTTCCCATTCGATGCCGCGACCCGCGTCGACGCGACGCGGTCCGGTCTTGGTCACGGACACGTCGGCGGCCTCGGACACGGGGGTGGCCAGAGCGTTGGAGCCGCGCGTGCTCGACTCCCCGTCCGTGTCGCCCGTGTAGGTGACCTTCGCCCGGTTCGTGATGGTCTGACCGGCGGAGTCCTCGGCCAGTTTGACGCGGAACTTCACGGTTTGCGCGCCATTGTAGGGCATATTGCCGCCAGCGCTCGCCGTCGCGTTGGTTCCCAATCGCACGGTGACCGTGTTGTCGGCGAATTCGCCGGCGTCGTCGCCCGAGGCGTCGGTCAGTTCCGTTGTCGTGGCGCCGGCAATCGTCTTGAGCGAACCGGGCACATACGTCGTGTGATCGGGCAGAGGATCGGAAAAGACCGTTTCGGTGGCCGTGTCCTGCCCCTTGTTCACCATGGCCACGGTGTACTCGAGGATGTCACCGACCTTCGCGGGCGCATCGGCGGCGTCACCGCGCTGGGCCGACGAAATATTGACGACCGACTTCTCGGGCGTGATGTCGGGGACGTAAAGGTCGATCTGCGTTGTCACCGCGCTGAGGTAGAAGACATCACCCTTGGAACCCAACTTCACGGTGGCTGAGCTTTGCTGATTCTCAAGTAAGCCGGTGGCATCGACAATCTTCGCGTCGACCGCGAGGGTGTCCGGATTGTTGGGATTGCGATCGGTGAGATTGACGCCGTTGTTGCTGACGACGCCGACGAAGAAATTGTTCGATTCACTCAGGGCGTCGGCAACGCGTTTGCCATCCAGCTCAACCCAGTCGCCGCCCATGTGTTTGTCGCCTTCCCAGGCGACCGTTCCGATCTTCGCCTGAACCGGGCCGGTCTTCGGGGTCACGAACCCATTGATGCTCGCTTCAACGGGAGTTGTCTCGCTGATCTTCGACGCCGTTTCAAATACCGCGAGGTCACGCATCGGCATGGTCTCGTCCTCAATGACGACGACCAGCGCCCAGCCGGCGTAGCGGTCCGTCAGGTCGTACGTCGCCGACACGTCGGCTCCCCAGTAGTCGCCGGAGCCGGCGGTGCGCACGATATCGGTGACATCGGCAAAGGTCGAGAACGGCCGGTAGTTACCACCGCTGAGCGTGGATGCGCGCGGTGACGGCGACAGCGTCTGATAGCTGCCGCCGGGAGCGCGGAACTTGATCGTCTTGGGATCCGTCGCCCGCGTTTGCGTGGCCGACCAGAACAGGTAGGCCGCGAGGACCTTCCCGCCATCCGGCACCGTCACGTGGGCCGAGGACGACGTCTGCGTCTGTGGGTCGTCATCGACGTCGACCCTCACGGCCTTGAAAAAGTTATTCCCCGCACTGGGTCCCGTGAGGTTCAGAGCCTCCGGGCAATTGCGCGCTGTCGGGGAACACGTCGACAGCGTGTTTCCTGTAATGGAGATGGTGCCGGTCGTCTTTTTGTGGAAGAGCATCTGCATGGAGTCGGCAGCATGACCGGCCTGCGCCGAGATGATTCCGATGAGGATCAGCCCGAGTGTGGCCATGACGGCAACACAGGCGATCGCACGGCGGCGTAGAGATAGGGGAACGGTAGAGCGGGACGGGGTCTCCATAGGTACTCCTTGAACACGGGGCAAACGGACACCGCGACGCATCTGCACGCACGCGATGACCGCCCGATGAGAATCCTCTGAGAACTCTAGCCGTTGGTGCCTACCACGGGCAACACCTGTTAACCAGCGACCGCCCACCACGTCGTTCGTGCTGCAATCGCCTCACCCACGTCGCCGCGCGAGGTCAAGACGATGTGGCGCTCCTCAAGCACCTCGCGCAGCTGCGGACTCAGCGCCGCACGGTCGACATCCGCGTCGGCAAAGTTCGTCACGCACGCCCATCCGTTAGGGCGTTCAAACGCCAGCACCTCGGGGTGTCCCGTGTCGATCCACTCGAGCGACTCAGCGCTTTGGTGACGGTGCCGGAGCGCAAGCGCACGCCGATAGAACGACAGCGACGAGGCCTCGTCGCCCTCTTGCGCCTGCACCGAGAAGGTAGCGAACTCCGGGGGCTGCGGCAGGTGGGCACCGGCATCGCCGAATCCATAGGAGGGCCCCTGCGTCGTCCACGGCAGGGGGACGCGGCAGCCGTCGCGCCCGTAGTCGGTGCCTTCGGAGCGGAAGAACGTCGGGTCTTGGCGCTGCTCCGGCGCGATCTCGGCGACCTCGTGAAGTCCCAGCTCCTCGCCCTGGTACAGGTACGTCGATCCGGGCAGGGCGAGGATGAAGGCGGTCGCGGCTCGGGCACGCTCACCACCATGCTCGGCGTCGAGCGCCGGGGTGACCCCGCCGCTGAGAATCCAGTCGCGCCCGGGATTGACGAGGTAGTTTCCGTGCTCATCGACCGTGCCGAAGGGCAACCCGTAGCGGGTGGGATGGCGCACGACGTCGTGATTGGAGAGCACCCACGTCGACGATGATCCCGACTCGCCTGCCAGGCGCAGGTTATGGGTGACGATGTCGCGGAACTCCCCGGCGTCAAAGTTCGCGCGCAGCAGGTCGAAGTTGAAGCACTGCCCGAGCGAATCGGGGCTCGCATAGCGGGGAACCCGATCGGCCGCGACCCACGCCTCGGCAACGGCCGTGCGCGGAGGATCGTAGGAATTGAAGACCTCACGCCAGGCGGCATAGACCTCGTGCACGTCGTCGCGATCCCAGATCGGGTGGGTCCCATCCCACGGCATCGCCTGGAGCTCGTCCCACATGGGAAGCGGTTCGGTGAGATCCTTCGTCAGCGCATGAGCCACGTCGATTCGGAATCCGTCGACCCCCCGGTCAGACCAGAACCGCAGGGTCGTCAGGAAATCCTCGCGAACCTCATCATTGGCCCAGTTGAGGTCGGGTTGCTCGGGAGCGAATGTGTGGAGGTACCACTGCCCATCTGCGACGCGTTCCCACGTCGAACCGCCAAACATCGCTCGCCAATCCGTGGGCGGCTCCGCCCCGTCCAGGCCGCGGCCGTCGCGGAAAATGTAGCGGTTGCGCTCGGGGGATCCCTTCCCCGCGGCCAGCGCCTGCTGGAACCACTCGTGGCGATGCGACGTATGGTTGGGGACGATGTCGACGATGACCTTAATACCGCGGCTGTGGAGGGCCTGCACCATGTCGTCAAAATCGGCGAGAGTGCCTAGGCGGGGGTCGACGTCGCGATAATCCGCGACGTCGTAGCCGCCATCGGCGAGTTCCGAGGGGTAAAACGGCGACAGCCACACCGCGTCGATCCCCAGGTCGACGAGGTAGTCGGCCCGCGACGTCACTCCGGCGATGTCGCCCAGTCCGTCACCGTTGCTATCGGCAAACGAACGCGGATACACCTGATAGACAACGGCTTGGCGCCACCAGGAGGCTTCGAGGCGTGCAACGGTCACGTCGCGTCTCCTTCTCTCCGACCGCTCCGATGACGTGATCGGCCTCGGACCGTCCCGCCGGCATTAGTCGGTCATGTCGGCAAACTGAGCGTTATACAGACGAGCATACGCGCCGTCGCGCTCGAGTAAGTCGTGATGGCTGCCCTGCTCGACGACGTCGCCGTGTTCCATGACGACGATGACGTCGGCGTCGCGGATCGTCGACAGGCGATGCGCAATAACGAAGCTCGTGCGCCCCGTGCGCAGCCGCTCCATCGCGCGTTGGACGAGGACCTCGGTTCGCGTGTCGACGCTGGAGGTGGCCTCGTCGAGGATGAGGATCCCCGGGTCAGCGAGGAACGCACGCGCGATCGTCACGAGCTGCTTCTGCCCGGCCGACAGCCGCGCGCCCTCGTCGCTGAGCTGCGTGTCGTAACCCTCGGGCATCGTCGCGACGAATTTGTCGACGCCGGCGGCGGCCGCGGCGGCCCGAATGTCGTCCTCGCTCGCCCCGCTGCGCCCGTAGGCGATGTTGTCGCGCACGCTGCCGGGCAGCAGCCACGTGTCTTGGAGAACCATCCCGAAGTGGGACCGCAGCTGGTCCTTCGTCATGGCCGCCGTATCGATGCCGCCGAGGCGAATGGTCCCCGAGTCGATCTCGTAGAAACGCATGAGGAGGTTGACGAGCGTCGTCTTGCCCGCCCCCGTCGGCCCGACAATAGCGACGGTCTGGCCGGGGCGCACGTCGAGGCTGAAGTCGTGAATGACGGGGTCGTCCGGGTCGTAACCAAACCGGATGTGCTCGAACGACACCGACGTTTCGCCCACGCGCTCCTCGCTCGCCACCTCCGCCGCCATCTCGGGGGCGTCCAGCAGGTCGAAGATGCGTTCGGCGCTGGCCGCGCCCGATTGGAGCAGGTTGGCCAGCGTCGCCAGCGTCGACAGCGGCTGGGTGAACTGGCGCGAATACTGCATGAAGGCCTGGACCGACCCCAGCGATAGCGATCCGGTGAGGACGAGCAAGCCGCCGGCGATGGCCACGAGGACGTAGGACAGGTTCGACAGGGCCGACATCGCCGGTTGCAACAGACCAGAGAAGAACTGGGCGCGGAAACTTGCGTCGAAGAGCGTGCGGTTGTCGCCGGCGAACCTCGCGGCGAAGTCGTCCTCGAGGCCGTACAGGGCGGCGACCTCCTGGCCGGTGAAGGCCTCCTCGACCGTGCTCGACAGCTGGCCGGTGGCGGCCCACTGTCGGCCGAAGTGGGGGCGTGCCCGGCGCATGAGCCAGCGCGTGACCAGCAGGGTGAGCGGGATGATGGCGAGTGCCGCGCATGAGAGGATCCACGACAGGTAGAGCATCATCGCCAAGATGCCGACCACCTGGAGCAGGGCGGAGAACAGCTGCGACAGGGTTTGTTGCAGCGTTTGGGTGACGTTGTCGACGTCATTCGTCACGCGCGAGAGGATGTCGCCGCGCGCGTGCGAGTCCAGGTACGACAGGGGCAGGCGGTCGATCTTCGCCTGCACGTCGCGGCGCAGCCGCAGCCCCGTGTTGTGGACGGCCGTGCGAATGAGCAGCCCGCCGATCCACAGGGCCAGCGCCGAGACGATGTAGGCGCCCATGACGAGGGCGAGCACCCGGGTCAGCGCGGCAAAGTCGATGCCGGCACCGACGACGCCGTCGGCCTTGGTCGCCAGCTCGGCCAGGTGGGTCTTGCCGGCCGCGCGGGCGGCTCGCGGGACCTGCGACATCGGGGTCCCGTCCGCGGCCACGGCGCGCGCCTGCATCGACAGCACGCCCGAAAAGATGATGTCGGTGCCGCGCCCGAGCAGTACCGGGCCGACGACGGAGGCGACCACCGAGATGGCCGTGACGACGAGGGAGACGCCGATCCGCCAGCTCTCGGGACGCAGCTGACGTACGAGTCCCGCCAGCGCGGCGCGCTGGTCGCGGGCGGCCGCCGTGGGGTCAACGCCACGTCTGCTCATGCCAGCTCCTCCTCACCGGTCTGCGAGGCAACGATCTCCTGATAGGTCGGGCACGTCGTCACGAGCTCGCCGTGGGTGCCGCGCCCGACGACGTGGCCGTGGTCGAGGACGATGATGCACGAGGCGTGGCGGATCGTCGCGATGCGCTGGGCGACGATGACGATGGCGGCGTCGCCGACGTGGGCACGCAGGCCCGAGCGCACCTTGGCATCCGTCGCGTAGTCGAGGGCCGAGAAGGAATCGTCGAAAATGTAGAGGTCGGCGTCGCGGTAGAGCGCCCGCGCGATCGCCAGGCGCTGGCGCTGACCACCCGAGAAGTTCTTGCCGCCGGCCTCGACGCGCGCGTCGACGCCCTCGTCCAGCTCGGCGACGAACTCGGCGGCCTGGGCCGACTCGAGGGCGCGGGTTAACCGGTCGCGATCGATGCGCTCGCTCGCACACGCGGCAACCGTCGTCGCGATCGTCCCCGAGAACAGGTAGGACGTCTGGGGCACGTAGGCGATCCGCGAGCGCAGGTCGGCCAGGTCGAGGTCGCGCACGTCGATTCCGCCCAGGCTGACTCTTCCGGCGGAGGTGTCGCGCAGGCGCGGCAGCAGCGAGACGAGCGTCGTCTTCCCCGAGCCGGTCGAGCCGATGATGGCGGTCGTGTGGCCGGGCCGGAATTCAAGGTCGAGGGGGGCGAGGACGGGGGCCGAGGCGTCGGTGTGGTGGACGCTGGCTCCCTCAAGGGCGAACGTCGCGCCGCGGGGAATCGGCGTGGGCGTCGTCGTCTCGGTGAGCACGGGGTCGTAGGTGAGCACGGCGTTGATGCGCTCGGCACACACCTGTGCGCGCGGCAGCATGGTGAAGACGAACGAGGCCATCATCACCGACATGAGGATGAGGACGAGGTAGTTGAGGTAGGCGGTCAGCGAGCCGACCTCCATGCCGCCCTGCGAGATGCGGTGTCCGCCGAGCCAGACGACGGCGACCTGCGAGGCCGAGATGATGAGCGAGACAAGGGGGAACATGAGGGCGAAGAGCGATCCCAGGGCCAGCGCGATGGCGCGCAGCTCGTGATTGGCTTCGTCGTAGCGGTCGTATTCGCTGCGCTGGCGACGGAAGGCCCGGATGACACGGACGCCGGACAGCTGGGCGCGCAGGACATCGGTGATGCGGTCGATCGCCTCCTGCTGGGCGCGGAATCGCGGCCCCAGGCGCATCATGATGAGGCCGACGGTCAGGGCGAGGACGGGCACGCACACGAGCAGGAGCAGCGACAGTTTGGCGTCTTGGCGAATGGCCATGAGCACCCCGCCGATCCCCATGAGTGGGGCGATGACCATGAGCTCGTAGACGAGGAACATGACCATCTGGACCTGCTGGACGTCGTTCGTGCAGCGGGTGATGAGCGAGGGCGCGCCGAAGTGGCGCAGGTCGGCGGTGGAGAAGCGCTGGACGTGGTGGAACACCCGCTCGCGCAGCCACCTCCCCTGCCCCATGGATTGGCGAGCCGCCAGATAGATCGCTCCGGCCGAGCACGCCGCCTGCATGACGGTGACCCCGAGCATGGCAGCACCGAGCTGCCAGATGAGGCCGATGTCGCCGCGGGCCACGCCTCGGTCGATGATGTCGGCATTGAGCGAGGGCAGCAGCAGTGACGCAAACGTCTGGATGAGCTGGAGGACGACGATGAGGGCGACGATGCCGACACGCGAGCCTCGCACGTAGGTGCGTGTCAGCGTCCACAGCATGGCTTCTCCTCACCGGCGATGACGGGATAGCATCCTGCCCACTTTACGCCTCTGCCTGGCGTCTGTCCCGCCTGGGTCCGCGACTTCTGCCCCGCGCATGCGTACACTGTGCGCATGAGTGTTACGCGCATCACCGACGTTTCCGAGCCGCTGGTTGCGGCCTTTGCCAACCTGGTCCCGCAGCTGTCGAGTTCGGCCACCCCTCCCACCCGCGACGAGATCGCCGATTTCTTGGCCCAGGACGGCGTCTACCTGTTCACGTATTCGAACGATGACGGGGCGATCCTCGGGATGCTGACGCTCGCGACCTTCGTCATCCCCACGGGCAAGCGCGCGTGGATCGAGGACGTCGTCGTCGACGAGGCGGCACGCGGGCACGGCGCGGGGGCGGCGCTCGTCGAGGCGGCGTGCGAGTACGCCCACGAGATCGGGGCGAAGACCATCGACTTGACATCGCGCCCCTCGCGCGAGGCCGCGAACCGGCTCTACCGACGCTGCGGCTTCGTCGCGCGCGAGACCAACGTCTACCGCTACGGCGGCTAGCCGGACCTACCATGGGGGCATGAGCACCGCATCAGCCCCCAACACCGTCACATCATCGACCGGGGAGTTCACCGAGGACCTCATGAGGTTCCTCGCGGACTCCCCGTCGTCGTGGCACGCCGCGCACGTTGTCGCCGAGCGCCTGGTCGCCGCGGGATTCACCCGCGTTGCCTCCGACGGCGACTGGCCGGCGTCCCCGGGCGGCTACGTCATGGTGCGCGACGGGGCGGTCATGGCGTGGTGGTTGCCGGGCGAGGTCGCCGATCCCGAGGCACGGATCCTCGGGGTGCACACGGATTCCCCCGCGTTCATGCTCAAGCCACACCCGTCGTCGACCCACCCCAGTGGCTGGGGCCAGCTCAACGTCGAGGTCTACGGCGGGATGCTCCCGAACTCGTGGCTCGACCGCGATCTCGCGCTGGCCGGGCGTCTCGTTCATCGCGACGGTAGACAGGCCCTCGTCCGCACCGACGCCATCGCGAGGATTCCCCAGCTGGCCGTTCACCTCGACCGTGACCAGGCGAGCTCGCTCTCGCTCGATCGCCAGCGCCATCTGCGCCCGATCTGGACGCTGCGCCGCGACGCCGATGTCCTCGACCACCTGGCGCACCGGGTCGGCTGGGACTGCGGTACCGACATCGCCGGCTTCGACGTCATGACGATCGATGCCCAGGGGCCCCGGCTCATCGGGGCCGAGGCCAATCTGCTCGCTGCCGGGCGTCAGGACAACCTCGTGTCGGTCTTCTCGGCGCTGAGCGCTCTCGAGACCGCCGTGGCCTCGGGGGCCGCCGAACGCGCGCGGCGGATCCTCGTCCTCGCGGCCTTCACCCACGAAGAGGTCGGCTCGAATACAGCCGTGGGCGCCGCGGGGCCGATTCTCGAGGAAGTGCTCGAGCGCTGCGCCGAGTCCCTCTCCCCCACCCGCGCGTCACTGCGCCGCCTCATCGCGCGATCGGCCTGCCTGTCGGCCGACGTCGCCCACGGCGTGCATCCCAACTACGCCGACAAGCACGATCCCGATCACTGGCCGATGCTCGGTGGCGGCCCCGTGCTGAAGGTCAACGCCACCCAGCGCTACGCCACCGATGCGCCGGGCACGGCGCTGTGGCGCGCGGCCTGCGAGCGCGCCGGTGTCGCCCACCAGGTGTTCGTGTCAAATAACGCCGTCTCGTGCGGCTCGACGATTGCGCCGCTCACCGCGACGCGGCTCGGTATTCGCACGATCGACGTCGGCGTGCCGATCCTGTCGATGCACTCGGCGCGCGAGTTGTCCCACGTCGAGGACCACCCGGCGATGGCGCGGGCGATGGGGGCATTCCTCGTCTCGTGAGGCCCGACGCTGCCTAGACTGGTGTCATGACGCAGATCGAGCTGTCCACCTCCTCGCAGATCCTCGGCCAGTGGATCGACCTGACGATCGTCGCTCCCGAGGCACCGAAGCGCCATTTCGGCCCACACACCCCCGCAGGATCAGTGCCGGCCTCGCGCGCGCTGGCCGACGAGGGGGCACCCACGCCCGCCCTCATGGCGCCGCCACGGGTGTGCTACCTGTTGCACGGGACGACGGGTAACCACCGGACGTGGACGCAGCGGATGGTCCTGCACGGACTCGCCAACCGCCATCACGTCGCCTTCGTGTGCATGTCCGCCGGGCGCTCGTTCTACCTCAATTGGCAGCGTCAGCTGGCGTGGACGGATTTCCTCACCGAGGAGTTGCCGCTCCTCGTTGCCGACCACATTCGCGTCGACACCACCGCCGGGTCGGCGCTCATCGCCGGGCTCTCGGCCGGCGGATACGGGGCGTTTCGCGCGGCACTGGCCCACCCGGAAAACTACCTGGCGGCCGGGTCCTTCTCGGGCGTTCTCGATATCGCGTCGGAGTTTAACCGGCCGCGCCGCCACGAGCTCTATCGCGGGGCCTTCGCCAGCGCGGATGTCACGGGGACCGACGCCGACTTGTTCGCGCTCGCCGAGGCCCTGGTGTCTTCTGGGCGCCGGGCGCCGCGGCTGTGGGCAGCGTGCGGATCCAGCGATCACGTGCTCGAGCAATCTCGGACGTTCCGCGACTGGGCCAACGAGATCGGGCTGGAGCTAACCTACGCGGAGTGGGAGGGCGGTCACGAGTGGGCCTTCTGGGATCCCGCGCTGCGCGCCTTCCTCGACTGGGCGCTCCCCGTGCCCTAGGCCTCGTCGCCGTCGTCTCGCCGGGCTTTGCCGCCGCGCGAGACGACAAACGCGTAGGCTCCCACGCACACGACCAAGCTGGCCGCGGCAACCCCGACGGGGATGCGCCACCCGGTGGCCGTGGCGGTCTCGACGCGTCCGCCCGCGGCAATCTGGGTGCTGGCTAGCGGCCGCGACGTCGGCGTGCCCGTCGGGTCCGCGGCTGGCGGTGGCGGCTCACTCGCCTGGGTCGTTGGCGCGGCGCTGGGAGGCGGCGAGGCCGGTGCCTGCACGCGGGAGTTTTCGCGAATGCGGCGATAGTAGCGTTCGCGTGCCCGCTCGTCGGCTGCCGTCGTCTCGTCGGCATAGTCCTGATAGTTGCGATCCTCCCCGCCGATCGCCGCGGGCGGCCGCGTCGTGGGAGTGGTCGGCGCGGGCGTGCTCGGCGGGGTCGTCTCCTCGGCCTTCGCGCAGGCGACGAGGTCTGCGGGCAGCTCGGCGTCGCCCCGTTTCCACGCGTCCAAGGCCGCCTGCTGTTCGCGGGTCAACGCCGCACAGTTCACCTCTGGCGTCGGCTGCGAGGGCGAGGGCGACGGCGGCTCAGTGGCGTCGGGCGTGCGAGCGGTCGTCGTCGCGACCGGTGACGGCTCAGCCTCGGCCCACCCCGGGGGCGCCACGCAGATGAGGCCAGCGCCCACGAGCGCCGCCGCGAGCATGCCTCGCCTGATGGCGAGGGCACGGCGACGGCGGACGAGACTCATGCGCTCACCTTAGCCCATGCGGTGCGCTCCCTGGCCAACGGACCCGGGCGCCTCGCCAACGCGTTGCCCCTCAATAGACGAACGCGCCAGAATCGATGAGGTTCCGGCGCGTTCGTCTACTCGTGCTTAGGAGGGCTGATCCGTGTCGAGATCACGCGTGAGCGTTGCGTCGAGCGGGATGCCCGGCCCCATCGTCGTCGTCACGGTCGCCTTCTTGATGTAGCGGCCCTTCGCCGAGGACGGCTTCAGGCGCAGCACCTCATCGAGGACGGCGGCGTAGTTCTGCGCCAGCTGCTCGGGGCTGAACGAGACCTTGCCGATGATGAAGTGGAGGTTGGCATGGCGATCGACGCGGAACTCGATGCGTCCGCCCTTGATCTCCTTGACAACCTTGGCCACGTCCATGGTGACCGTGCCGGTGCGCGGGTTCGGCATGAGGCCGCGGGGACCGAGGATGCGGCCCAGGCGACCGACCTTGCCCATCATGTCGGGGGTGGCGACGGCGACGTCGAAGTCCGTGTAGCCGCCCGAGACCTTCTGGATGAGCTCGTCCGAACCGACCTCGTCGGCGCCGGCGTCGAGCGCTTCCTGCTCCTTCGGACCGTTGGCGAAGACCAGGACCCTCTGGGTCTTGCCTGTGCCGTTGGGCAGGGTGACGGTGCCGCGGATCATCTGATCGGCCTGGCGCGGATCAACGCCCAGACGCATGACGACCTCGACGGTCGCGTCGAACTTGACGGTCGACGTCTCCTTAGCCAGCCGCATGGCCTCCAGCGGCTGGTGCTTGCGGTCCCGGTGAACCTTGGTTGCCGAGGCCTCGTAAGCCTTTGAGTGCTTTGCCATCTGCTTTGCCTTCCTTGCAGTTGTGGTGAGCGGGCCGCACTCGGCCCTTCCACGACGCTCGCGCGCGGGTTACTGAACGGTCACGCCCATCGACCGGGCGGTGCCGGCGATGATCTTCGCGGCGGCCTCGATGTCGTTGGCGTTGAGGTCGGCCTTCTTCTGTTCGGCGATCTGGCGGACCTGATCCATCGTCAGGGAACCGACCTTGTTGACATGGGGCTCGCCCGAGCCCTTGTCGATCCCGGCGGCACGCTTGATGAGCTGGGCGGCCGGCGGCTCCTTGGTGATGAACTCGAAGGAGCGGTCTTCGAAAACCGTCACCTCGACGGGAACGATGTCCCCGCGACGCGATTCCGTTGCGGCGTTGAACGCCTTGCAGAACTCCATGATGTTGACGCCGTGCTGAGCCAGCGACGGGCCGACGGGAGGAGCCGGGTTGGCCGAGCCTGCAGGGATCTGCAGCTTGATGAGGCCGGTAACCTTCTTCTTTTTCTTCGCAGCCATGTAGGGTCCTTTTTCTTCTCTGGTCTCAGGCCCCGGGAGGGGCCAGGGTGCGCACAGCGCACACGATGCGTGAGTCTACGCTGCGTGCGCGCGCCTGCGCAGTCTTCGTGGGGGACATCACCCCGCACGAGGGCTAGGAAATCTTTGCCACCTGGTTGAACGACAGCTCCACCGGGGTCTCGCGGTCGAAGATGACGACGAGGACCTTGAGCTTTTGCTGTTCAGGTTCGATCTCGGAGATCGTCGCCGGCATCGTCGCGAACGGGCCGTCGGTGACGGTGACGTTCTCGCCGATCTCGAAGTCGACGTGGATCTTCGGGCGCGCGGTTCGTCGCGGCGCGACTTCTCGCGCCCCTCGGCCACGTCGGCGGCCTGGATGGCTTCGGCGCTGGGGGCGAGCATCGAGACGATCTCGTCCTCAGTCAGCGGCACGGGGTGCTGAGAGTCGCCGACGAATCCCGTCACGGCGGGCGTGTCCTTGACGACGCGCCAGGCGTCGGGGGCCTCCTCGACGAGCTCCATGCGCACCAGGGCGTAGCCGGGGATGCGGACCTGATCGACGATCTTGCGCTCGGTGTTCTTGACCTGGATGACCTTCTCCATGGGGACTTCCACCTGGTAGATGTAGTCCTCCATGTCGAACGTCTGGATGCGCTGCTCGAGGTTCGACTTCACGCGGCGCTCGTAGCCCGAATACGTGTGGAGCACGTACCAGTAGCCGGGCAGGATGCTCAGTTCCTCGCGGATCTCGGCCTTCGCCGCCTCGACGCGGGCGTCGAGCGACACCTGCTGGGCCTGAGCGGGCGAGAGGTCAGCATCCGCCTCGTCCTCGGCCTCGTCGACGGTTGCGTCGCTGAGCGGGGCCTTGGCCGCCGGAGCGGCCTCGCCTTCAGCCTGGAAAATCTCATCCATGTCGGAACTCACTGTGAGGAAAACTCCTTTGCGGCGCGCGGGCGACTAGCCGAATACCAGTCGCGACAGCGAAGCGAAGGCGACGTCGAGGATGCCGACGAACACCATGAGGGCAAGGACGAACACGATGACGACCGTGAAGTAGGTCCACAACTGCTCACGGGTCGGCCACACGACCTTCTTCAGCTCCGCCACGATCTGACGGACAAACAGAATCATCCGGGCAAACAGGCCCGGCTTTGATTCCTGCGCCTGAGAACGGGATCCAGCCACGACGTCCAACCTCGCTGTGTCGAGCCAGCCGCCGGGACTGGCCATCTTTCGCCTTCCCGGGGCCCCGGAAAGGGTGCCTATCGAGCAGGACAGGCGGGACTCGAACCCACAACCTACGGTTTTGGAGACCGTTGCGCTACCAATTGCGCCACTGTCCTTGAGTACAGCGCGAGCTGCACCGCTCGAATGAGTGTACGCGCTCGCGCGCCCCAGGTCCAATCACGGCTAAAAAAGTGAGCGGCGCTACGTCGCGGCGTCCTCGGCGAGCAGCGCCTCGATCGCGGCCAAGGCCTCGGGCGAATCGGTGAGGTGATTGTGCCCCGGCGTGGCGAGTCGCCAGTCGCGCGAGCCATCTAGCGTCGTGCCGTTGGGAACCTGCTGGTCGAACGAGGCCGAGACCGTCCAGATGCGCCCGTTGACCTCGCGATGCTCGGCCAACTCGCGCAGCTCGCGCGCATCCGGGGAGAGCATGCGCGCGGGCGCCCACCACGGAGCGAGCCCCGCCAGCGCCGACCCCGACCACGGGGTGCCGGCGGCAATGACCCGGCGCACGCGCGCGCCCTGATCGCCGAGCAGAACGGCCTTGGCGACGAGTCCACCCTTGGAATGGGCGACGAGGACGGCGTCGGTGGCGTCGTCGTGGGCCAGTTGGTCTCCGACGCGCCGCGCCAACTCGTCGATGGTCGCCAGAGAACGCCCCAGCCCCTTGATCGGGCGGACGTCGCAGCCACTCGCGCGCAGCCGCTCGGCCAGGCGCGACCAGATTCGCCACGTCTGGGTCATCCCCGACAGCAGGTAGACGGGATAGGGCGTCAGCGGCTCCCCCTCACCCGCGCCGGGGGCATCCGTGCTGCCGTGACGGAGGAGGGTCCACGCCTCGCGCGCCGCCTCGGCCATGTTGCGGCCCTCTTGGCGCACCGAGTGGGCGTAGTCACCGGGGGTGACGCTGCGCCACTGGCCCGACCCGATGCTCGCGCGCGCCGCGTCCATCGCCTGCGCGGCCACCACGTGCCACGCCTCGACGAGGGAACCGCGCCGGCGCTCGCGCATGCGGCGGCTCCCGATGGCGATGACGGATTCGTCGCGCTGGTGCTCACTCGTCGGCAAGACGTGTTCGAGCAGGTCGTAGGCCGTTTCAATGCCCGAGGTATCGACATCCAGGCGTTCGGCGGCAGCCCACACGTCCGCCTCGCGCACGCGGTCGCCTCCCAGCGGTGAAGCCGTGGCCGCCAGCTGAATGAGGCGGTGGGCAATGATGTCGTGGTGGCGGTACATGACCGAGTGAGCCGCGTGGTCGACCGTGTGGATTTCCGCCGCTCCCCCAGCCGCCTCGGCCAGGCTGGCCAGCCAGTCGCGCGGGGCAACGTAGTCGTGTTCGCCGCGCACGAGGACGACGAGGCAGCTCGTGCGCGCGATGACGTCCTCGACGGGGAATCCCAGCATGGCCGGCAGCACCTCGGCGAACCAGTGCGGCCCGCACATGAGGTAGGCCGGGATCGCGACGAGTCCAACGCGCAGCGGCTCCAGCAGAGACGACTGGATGAAGCGCGCGCCGACGCGCACGAGCGAGCGCTCGGCGGAATTGACCGGCGGCCCGAGCAGGAGGATTCGCCCGGCGAGATCGTGGTGGCGCGCAAGCGCAGCGATAACGACCTGGGCACCCATCGAGTGACCGAGGATGACGGGATCCCTCACTCCCTCGGCCTCGATGACGGCGGCGAGGACGTCGGCAAAACCGTCGATTCCCAACGCCTTCTTCGGCACCGGCAGCGTCGAGAACCCCGGCAGGTCGAGCATGAGGACGTCGGCGAAGTCCGCGAGCGCGTTGGCGAGGGGGATGAAGTAACGCGCGGATACGCCGATGCCGTGGACGAGGACGATGACGGGTACTCCGCCCTCGCCCAGGGCCCTGCCCGAGCTATCGCGCGTGACGCGGTAGGTGCGCACGAAGACGCGTTGGCCGTCGATGCGCAGGGAGCGTATCGAGATCGTCGGGTCGGGGATTTTCGTGCGCGACCACGCGTTGAGGGGAACGACGGGGCGGCTCATCGCTCAGTCCAGATCGAGTCGGTAGCCGATGCCGCGCACGGTGACGATCCGCTTCATGCCGATCTTGAGGCGCAGGTAGCGCACGTACACGTCGACGACGTTCGAGCCGGGATCGTAGTCGAATCCCCAGACCAGGTCGAGCAGTTGGGTGCGGGTGAGCACCTGGCCGGGGTGTTCGATGAAGGCCTGGAGCATGGTGAATTCGCGCGGGGTCAGCTCGACGGCCTCGTCGGCGACGAAGACGCGGTGGGTGCGCAGCTCGAGGCGGATGTCGCCGGCCTCCAACACGTCGTCGGAGTCAACCGATCCCGAAGCCTTGCGCAGTTGCAGGCGGATGCGGGCGATGAGTTCTTCGAGGCGGAAGGGCTTGGGAACGTAGTCGTCCGCCCCCTGATTGAGTCCCTGGACGGTGTCGTCGACGCTCGTACGCGCGGTGAGCACGATGATGGGCAGCTGGTAGCCCTGGCCGCGCACGTGTTCGAGGACCTCGAAGCCGTCGATGTCGGGCAGGCCGATGTCGAGCAGCATGAGGTCGTAGGCGTGATCGATGATCTGGCGAATGGCCTCGCGACCGCGGTCGACGATGGTGACGTCGTAGTCGGCGGCACGCAGGCCTTTTTCGAGAAATGACGAGATTCCCGGTTCGTCTTCGACAACGAGAATTCGTTCACTCATGATGTCCTCCTTGGTTCCCGCTCGAGGTGAGCGGGATGTATAGCGTGAACATGCTGCCGCATCCGGGACGTGACGTGAGTTCGAGAGCTCCGCCATGCAATGCGGCAATGGCTGTGACGATGGTTAGCCCCAGGCCCGAGCCGGGTGTCTGGTGGTCGATGCGGGCGAAACGCTCGAAGATGCGCGGCGCGTTGTGCGCTTCGACGCCGATCCCGTGATCGCGCACCCACAGGCTTGCCCACGGCTCATCCGGGCGGGACGTCCCCGGGGCGAGCGTGCGCGTCGTCGGCGTGATCGGGCTGTCCGCGCCGCCGAGTGTGGGCTCGTAGCCGATTCCCGATCCGATGAAGATCTGGGAGTCTGGCGCCGAGAACTTCGTCGCGTTCTCGACCAGCTGGAGCATGGCTTGGGACAGGCGCTGGGGGTCGGCGATGGCGTCGCCTTCGGCCAGGTGGTCGAGGGCGACGCGCTGGGAACCCAGTTGCGCGGCGTGTTGCAAGACGTCGAGCGTGAGCTCGGTGAGGGAGATCCGTTCGGGGCGGACGAAGTGAGGAGTGGCCGCGCGAGCGACGTCGATGAGGTCCTCGCTCATCCGGTGCATCCGCGAGATTTCGCCGAGGACGAGGTCACGGGTGTGCGCCGCGTCGGTCGGGTTAGTCGGGTCCATGAGTTCGAGGTGCCCCTGGACGACGGTCAGCGGCGTGCGCAGCTCGTGCCCGGCGTCGTTGAGCAGGTGGCGCTGGGCCTCGGTGGCGTTTTGCAGGCGGTCGACCATGCCGTTAAACGACGACGCGAGGTCGCCGAGATCGTCACTGGAGGACACGGGGATGCGCTGGGTGAGGTCGTCGGCCGTCGCGACCGAGCGCATCATCGCGCGCAGCTGCGCCAGCGGCTTCAAGATGCGCGACATCGACAGCGACGTCACCAGCCCAACGAGCGAAAGCACGATGAGGGCGACCCCGCTGAAGAGGCGAACGAGGTTGATCGTCTGGTCGAGCGCCTCGTCGGTGTCGTGGATGAGCACCACCGCCCCCGGCTCGTCGCCGACGACGCGCAGGGGGATGACGGTGATCCGGTAGTCGTGGCTGGCGACGCGCAGCGTCGTCGCCCGCGCGCGCGAGGAGGTGGCGACGAGCGACGTCACCCGGTCCATGAGCGCGCTCTTCGCGACGACGGCCTGGGCACTGCCGGCCTGGTAGAGCTCGGGAACACCTCCGACGAAGCCAACGATCGTCGTGCCCGATTCACGTGGGGCACGAGTCAGGTAGCTGTAGACGAGGGTCTCGGTCGTCGTCGGCACCTCGAACCCGCTTGTGCCATCGAGGGAATCGGCGAATTCGCGCACCGACGCCAGGGCGGCGCGCGATTGGCGGTCCTGGCTCGAGTGCACCTGAATGATCCCGGCGATCGCCATCACCGTGCCCATGAGCACGAGGACGACGAGCGAGATGACGACGATGTTGACGGTGATGCGCACCCGCAGGTTGGCCAGGGTGAATCGACCGACGACGGGCTTGAGCCGGGCGTCCGAGAACTCGGCGTGGTCGATGACGCGCTTGGGCAGCGTGCGAGCGGCGGGCGCGTAGGCGGGGCGACGCTCACTCATCGGCCGTCTCCGGGAGTCTCGTCGGTTCCGCCGGGACCCCGGCCGGAGCGGTCCGCGGTGCCGTCGGTGACACGGCCGAGGGCGGCGACACGCTGACGCCCGGCCCCAAGTCGTGTGAGCGCGTGCGCAGGGACAGCCCGACCAGCACGATCACGGCGATGATGATGAGTACGGCGAGGGCACCCGTCGCTACCAGCAGCGAACTCCTGCGCACCCGCGCCTCACCGTCCTTCCTCGCATGACCGCCCGGTCGAGCCGAAGCCCCTACTCTACCGCGTCAGCGGGCCTGTTGAAGCAGGTCAGCGATACGTTCGCAGCCGGTGGCGAGGTCGTCGTCACCCAGCGCGTAGGACAGGCGGAAGTACCCGGAAGGTCCGAATGCCTCGCCGGGAACGACCGCGACCTTCGCCTCGTTGAGCAGCAGGGTTGCCAGCTCCTGCGAGGTGTGGCACACGGTGCCGTTGATGTCGCGTCCCAGCAGATCCTGGCAGTCGGCGTAGACGTAGAAGGCGCCCTTCGGGGTCGGCACCGACAGCCCGTCGATGCCCGCGAGCATCTTGACCATCGTCTTGCGGCGCCGGTCGAAGGCCTCGCGCATCTCGTAGACGGCGTCAAGGGGGCCCGACACGGCGGCGAGCGCGGCCTGCTGGGCGACGTTGCACACGTTGGAGCACAGGTGCGACTGGAAGTTCTTCGCCAGTTTGATCGCCGGGGCCGGACCGATCATCCAGCCGACGCGCCACCCCGTCATCGCGTAGGTCTTGGCCACGCCGTTGAGGACGATCGTCTGGTCGGCGAGTTCGGGAACCTCGGCGACGATGTGGGCGGCTTCGGCGTCGTCGTAAAGCAGGTGCTCGTAGATCTCGTCGGTGAGCACCCAGATGCCGTGCTCGAGGCACCACTGGCCGATCGCGCGGACCTCGTCGCGGGTGTAGACCGAGCCGGTCGGGTTGGACGGCGAGCAGAAGAGAAGACACTTCGTGCGGTCGGTTCGTGCCGCCTCCAGCTGGTCGACCGTGACCTTGTAGTCCTGATCGGCACCGGCGAAGACCTCGACCGCGCGTGCGCCGGTGAGGTTGATGATCTCGATGTAGGACGTCCAGTACGGCGTCGGCAAGATCGCCTCGTCGCCGGGGTTGAGCAGCGCGTGGAAGGCCTGGAACACCGCCTGCTTGCCACCGTTCGTAACGACGATGTTGGCGGGATCGACCTCGTAGCCGGAGTCGCGCAGCGTCTTCGCGGCGATGGCTTCGCGCAGGCTCGCGAGCCCGGCACCGGCCGTGTACTTGTGGTTCGCCGCATCGCGGCAAGCAGCGGCGGCCGCCTCGACGATGTAGTCGGGGGTCGCGAAATCGGGTTCGCCCGCGCCGAAGCCGATAACGGGTTCGCCGGCGGCGCGCAGCTCGGCGGCGCGAGCCGTCACGGCGAGGGTGGCCGAGGGGGCGATAGCGGAAAGTCGGTCTGACAAATGTGATTGAGCACTCATACCGGTCAGTTTCTCACCTTTCGCTCTCACGCGGTAGTGATCGCCACCGTGCCCGAGCGATCCATGAGTGCCGGCTCGGGAACGAGGGTGACGCCGAAGCGCTCACGCACGCGCTCGACCACGGCCTCGGCCAGCTCGCGGACGTCGGCGGAGCACGGGGAAGACCCGCGCGTCGTCAGCGCGAGGGTGTGCTTCGACGAGATCGCCGCCGTGGCGTCGTCGCGCAGGGCGAAGCCGCGCGAGATTCCGGCGTGCTCGATGAGCCACGCCGCCGACGTCTTGACGACGCCCTCGAGCAGCGGCGGGGCGTCGGCAATGTTCCTGCGCGCCGCGTAGTCGTAGACGGGAAAGCGCGGGGCCTCGGCGGGCAGGGCGGCCGCGGCGGCCGCACTCAGGACGGGATTGGTGAAGAACGACCCGGCCGAGCGCGCATCGGGATCGCGCTCGTCGAGCACCATCCCCTTGCTCGCGCGCAGAGCGAGGACGGCCTCGCGCACCTGAGCCGCATCGACGCGGTCGCCGACCTCGACGCCCAAGGCGTCGGCCAGCTGCGCGTACGCGATGGGGGCCGACAGGCTCGCGTGACGGAACGCGAACTCGACCGAGGTGATGACCCAGCGCGGGGTCACTTCGCCGCTATGCTGTCCCCACACGCGCTCGCGCTTGAGTCGCGACGTGCGGTACCCCAGCCCCAGCTCCGCGAGGGCGAGGTGGGCGCGCTGCCCCGTCAGACGGTCGAGGGTCGACACCGACGAGATAACCTCGGCGATCTCGTGGCCGTAGGCACCGACGTTTTGAACCGGGGCGGCACCGACGGTGCCGGGGATTCCCGACAGCGCCTCCAGCCCCATCCATCCCTCCTCGATCGCGCGGGCCACGAGGGCGTCCAGGCCAACCCCGGCGGCCACGCGCACCGTCGCGCCGCCGCACCCCGTGTCGTCGACCACCTCGATGTCGTCGCGCACGTCGCGCACGACGACGCCGTCAAAACCCTCGTCGGGGGCCACGATGTTGGACCCGCCCCCGAGAACGAGAACGGGGGTGCCGGTGGCATCGGCCTCGCGAATCGTCTCGAGGAACTCGGCCTCGCCGGTCGCCTCGACGTAGCGGGCGAGCTCTCCCCCGACGCCCAGCGTCGTCAGCTGGGCCAGGCTCGGCTGCGCGCACGTCCCCGGTGCCGGGGCGTAGCTGGCGGGACGGGAAGCGATGTGGTCACGCACGGGGTGTGCGACCCACTCGCACGCATCCCCGTCGGTGGCAAGAGTTGTCATGCCTTCAGCTTAGGCATCGGCGGTCTCGCCCTTCGACCGCACGCGGATCCGGCGTGCGGCCTCGCCGGCTCGCTCCCTCGCCTCCTCGATCGACTCCGCGCGCGCCAACGCCACGCCGAGGCGGCGCCCGGGGTGAGCCTCGGGCTTGCCGAAGATGCGCACGTCGACCTCGTCGACCGCGAGCGCCTCGCTAAGTCCCTCGTAGATCGGCGCTCCTGACACGACGTCGCTCGGGGCCTTGACGACGGCGCTCGCGCCCGGCTGGTCGAGGCGCACGTCGACGGGCAGGCCGAGGATCGCGCGGGCGTGCAGGTCGAATTCTGAGTAACGCTGGGAGGCCATCGTCACCATTCCCGTGTCGTGCGGACGCGGGGAGACCTCGGAGAAGATGGCGCGCTCGCCGCAGATGAACAGCTCGACGCCGAAGATGCCGCGCCCTCCCAGGGCGTCGACGACGCGGGTGGCGACGTCACGGGCGCTGGCCAGGGCGGCCTCGCTCATGGGCGCCGGTTGCCAGGATTCGACGTAGTCGCCGTCGACCTGGCGGTGCCCGATAGGCGCGCATGTGTCCGTGCGAACCTCGCCGGTGGCGGGGTCAAGCGAGCGGACGGTGAGCAGGGTGATTTCGTAGTCGAAGTCGACGAAGCCCTCGACGATGACGCGGGTCGTCGCGACGCGCCCGCCCTCGCAGGCCGTGCGCCAGGCGGCCTCGGCCTCGTCGAGGCTGCGCACGAGGGACTGGCCGTGGCCCGAGCTCGACATGACGGGTTTGACGACCGCGGGCAGGCCGACGGCGGCGATTCCCTCGCGCAGCTCCTCGAGGCTGGAGGCGAAGCGGTAGGGCGAGGTCTCCAGGCCGAGTTCTTCGGCGGCCAGGCGCCTGATTCCCTCGCGGTTCATCGTCAATTGGACGGCGCGCGGGGTGGGGACGACGCTCGTCACCCCGGCGGCGTCCAGTTCGGCAAGGGTCTCGGTGGCCAGCGCCTCGATCTCGGGGACGACCAGGTGGGGGCGCACGGTCTCGACGAGCTCGCGCAGCTCGCGTGTGTCGGTCATGTCGAGGCAGTAGGCCCGATGCGCGACGGCGTGGGCGGGGGCATTGGCGTAGCGATCGGCCGCGTGGACCTCGACGCCAAGGCGTTGGAGGGCGATCGTAACTTCCTTGCCCAGTTCGCCCGATCCCAGCAGCAGGACGCGGAGGGCGGAATCGGTCAGGGCCGTACCGAGGTGCGACGGCGTGAACATGAGGCCTCCTCACTGTGACGACTCAGTCACTGCACACTCTAACGGTTCGCTCTCGCCCACCACAGGGCGAACCGTGGCCCGGCCGACCGCCGCCGACCGGGCCACGACGACTCACCTGAGGCCGCGCATGACGTCGCGCACGCCGCGGGTCTCGAGATCGCGCCACACGCGCGTGAAGGCGGCGACGAAGCGCTCGTCCGTGCCCAGCTCGCCGAAGACGCGGGTGAGCGAGAGGAACCGGCGAGCCGCCTCGGCCCGATCCGGTTCGCGCGCAGCGGCGACGAGGTCCTCGGCGAGCGCGTCATCCTGGACGATCTCGCTGCCGTCTTCCGCTGTCCCCCGCACGCCCTGCGCCCACGCCGCGCACATGGCGGCGCCCAGCGTGATCGAGCGCCCGGCCACCAGGTTGTCGCGCACGGTGCCGAGGACGAACTTCGGCATCCGATCGGAGGCGTCTTGCGCCAGGCGCGCCAGGGTGTCGGCGATCGAGGCATTGGCAAAGCGCTCGAACAGCGTGTCGACGTAGTCGTCGAGGTCGATGCCTGGTACCGGACGCAGGCTCGGCCTCGCCTCGGCGAGGTAGGCCCTCGTCAGCGCGGCAATATCGGGATCGGTGGCCGCATCGTGGGCGTAGGTGACGCCGAGCAGGCGCCCCCAGTGCGCGAGCGACTGGTGAGCGGCGTTGAGCAGCCGCAGCTTCATGAGCTCATACGGCACAACGTCGTCAACCATGTGGGCCCCGGCCTCCTCCAACGGCGGGCGCCCGGCCGGAAACTTGTCCTCGATGACCCACTGCTCGAACGGCTCGGCGCACACGGGCCACCCGTCGCTGATTCCGAACTTCTCCTCAATGTCCCTGCGGTCCTCGTCCGTCGTCACCGGAGTGATTCGGTCGACCATGCAGTTGGGGAAGGCAACCTCGACCTCGATCCACTCCGCGAACTCGGCGTCGCACAGGCGCGCCTGGCCGAGCACACTGCGCCGCGCGATGCGACCGTTACCGGGCAGATTGTCGCACGAGAGGACGGTGAACGGGGCGATGCCGCGCTCGCGACGGCGTCGCAGCGCCTCGACAAGGAATCCGAAGACCGTGCGCGGGTGCTCGGGATCGGCCGCGTCGGCGAGGACTCCCGGGTCGTCGGCGAGGAAGTGACCGTCCTCGTCGTCAATCGGGTAGCCGCCCTCGGTCACGGTCAGCGTGACGATGCGGGTCGACGGCGCGGTCAAGACGTCGAGGACCGCATCGGCTTCCTCGGGTGCATACAGCATGTCGCGCACGGAACCGATGACCTGCGGCTCCCACTCACCGGTGGGGTATTTCAGGACGAGGGTGTACATGCCGTCTTGGGCGCGCAGCACGTCACGCATTTTGCGATCGTGCTCCATCGTGCCGACGCCGACGATGCCCCAGCCGTCGGCGCGGCCGGCGCGTGCCAACCGGTCGATGTACATGGCTTGATGGGCGCGGTGGAAATTGCCCATCCCGAAGTGGACGATCCCTCTCCCCAGGGCGTCGCGGTCGTAGGTCGGGGTGAGTTCGCAGTCGTGAGGGTGTGATGACATGGCAATTGTCCTTTCGGATCGAGTTCAGGCGTGGGTCGAGCGGATGCGCCGGCGCACTTCGCGCGGATCGGCGTCGTGTTTCATGACGAACAGCAGGCAGAACGAGATGACGTAGAGGCCGGCCAGGGCGCAGGCGACGGCGCCGTAGCCCAGGGAGTCGACGAAGATCGTCACGACGGCCGGGCCGACGAAGGCTCCCATGCCGGCACCCAGGTTGAGGACGGCCAGCGCGTTGGCCGTTTCCGGTTCCGCGTGGGCCATGATGAGCGGCGTCGTCGGCACGTGGGCGGACAGGCCGATACCCATCCCGGCCATGCCGATGGCGATGAGGAGGAAGTTCGGCCCGACGAGGAACGGGATCGCGTAGAGGTAGAGCAGCGAGATCGCGCACAGGGGCGTGGCAAACATCTGGAGCGTGCGGTGCCACCCCAGCCGATCCCCGCCGATCCCCCACGCGACGTCGCCGAGGATGCACACGACGCCGAACAGAGTGAACTCCGTGATGGCCAGCGTCTGGTCCATGCCGTGAACGCGCTGAATGTAGACGAGGTAGAACGCCTGCAAACCGTATTGGCCCGAGAGGTTGATGATCTTGATGATCCCGCCGATGCCGACCTTGGGGCGGCGCCACACGACGGACACGCCCGAGGAGACCGAGGCGAGGATGGACAGCCCCTGCGTCTCATTGGCTTTCGGCGCGCCGCGCAGGAACACGAGGACGCCGACGCCACCGAGCGCCGCGATGACCCAGCCGACCCATAGGGTGACGATGCCTCCAAAGTTCGGCAGCAGCATCGACGAGGCCCACGCGCCGATCGTCTGCATGCCGAGCGAGAAGGCGAACCAGAACCACCCCGACGAGGAGGACTGGCGCTCGCGCGGGGTGATGAGCATCATCCACGTGAGGAAGCCGTAGGCGAGCATGGGATAGCCGAAGCCGCGCATGCCGTAGAGGATCATGAGGAGGACGAGCGACCCCTGAGTGAGGCCGAGCAGGATAAACGCCGCGTCGAAGACGAGGAAGGCGACGAGGCCGACGGTCATGACGCGGCGCGGGCCGATGGCATCGCACAGCGCGCCCGACAGGAACGCCGCCAGCGCGACGATGACGCCGTAGCACGTGTAGACGGCCGAGGCCTGGGAGACGGTGTAGCCCGAGTGCGAGTGGAGAAACTCCGTGATCCACACGGCCTCAATGCCGTCACCGACGACGAACAGGACAACCGCGGCCAGTCCGAGGCCGCTTTCGCGCGGGAAGCGCAGGCGGGCGAGCAGCCCGCCCAAACCAGATGCATGAGAAGACGTCATTGATCCTCCGTACGATGGGTTCCCACCTCCATGTGGGAAGGTCACTTCCATCGTGCGGCGCCTACGCGGGAAAGGAGCTGACGACTGCACCCGCCAGACGTGACCGATGTTCGTGGGTTTGTCGGCGGACACGCGCGGATATGCCCGCACTAGCGGCTACCACCTCCGCCGGAGATTGACCGTTGTGCGTGTATAGCGTGCCCGCTGCGTGTGTTAGGCGCGGATGATGGGGACCTCGTGGCGGGCGAGCTGGCGGACCTTGAACGCCGATAGCTCCGATCCGGTGACCGCGGCCTGCATCTGAGCCAGATGCGCGAAGCGCACGAACGATGTCTGGGCGAACTTCGCGTGGGTCCCGACGAAAACGCTGCGGCGCGAACAGGCAATCGCCTGCTTTTTCATGGCGGCGACGGCCGGGTCGGGCGTCGACATCCACCCGTTCTCGTCAATCCCGTTAGCGCCGATGAAGGCGAGGTCGATGCTGAGGCCGGAGAGCATCTCGACGCCGAAATGATCGACGACCCCCATCGTCACCGAGCGCACCCGCCCACCCAGTTGCAGGCACGTCACGTGCGGAATCGAGGCCGCCTTGAGGGCGCTGAGCAGGGAGGAGGTGACGATCGTCAGCGGCCGGCCCGGGAGATGGTCGAGGATGAGCGAGGGCAGGTGCCCCTCGTCGATGAAGATTGTCGTCGCATCGTCGATGAATTCGGCCGCCCGCGCCGCGATGCGGTGCTTCTGCTCCCCGTCGAGGGCCTCGCGGGCCGCCAACCGCGACTCCCACGTGCTCGGGGCGAGGGCGCGGGCGCTGCCGTAGCTGCGTTCGATCTGGCCGCCGCGCTCGAGGGCGCGCAGGTCGCGGCGAACGGTCTCGCCCGATACGCCAAAGTGTTCGGCGAGGTCGGCGGCCGCGCACTGGCCGGCCTCGCGGATCATCTCGAGCATCGCCGCGCGCCGCGCGTGGGCGCCGACCTGGTTGCGTGCGGGGGCCATGCGTGAAGCGTAGCGAAAAGAAAAAGCCCGGTGGGATTCCACCGGGCGTGATGCGGAAACGCTCTAGCGAGTTTCCTTGTGCGTCGTCGACTTGCGGCAACGCGGGCAGTACTTCGCCAGCTCGAGCCGGTCGGGGTTGTTCCGCCGGTTCTTCTTCGTGATGTAGTTGCGCTCCTTGCACTCGGAGCACGCCAGCGTGATCTTGGGGCGGACGTCAGAAGTCTTGGAAGCCACCTGATACCTCACTTGTCGCCAGCCCGAGGCTGGATGAATACGAAGGACAAACGTAGCGGGGGCGGGACTCGAACCCGCGACCTCACGATTATGAGTCGTGCGCTCTCACCAACTGAGCTACCCCGCCGCGTCGACGTTCCGGCCGAGACCGGTCAGTCGAGCCCCGAAAGGGAATCGAACCCTTGACCTTCTCCTTACCATGGAGACGCTCTGCCGACTGAGCTATCGGGGCGCAGAACCCGATCCAACATAGATGGATCTGGGACCCACGTCAACCGCCGAAGCGATCGTGGCAGGTGAGGGATTCGAACCCCCGAAGCATAACAGCGGCTGATTTACAGTCAGCTCCCTTTGGCCACTCGGGAAACCTGCCGGGCTACTCACGCAGCACCCGAAACACTAGCAGGGCGACGCGCCCTAACGCCAATCGACAAACGCGTCGTTTCTCACACCTGCGCGATCGCCGCGCGGATTGCTTCGGGGTCGTTGGTGATAATGCCGTCGACGCCCATGCGGGCGAGCGCACGGGCATCTTCGGGATCGTTTACCGTCCACACGTTGACGCGATAGCCCGCGGCGCGCATCTCGGTGACGAGACCCGCAGTGACGTCGGGCAGACACGGATGGAGGATGCGCGCGCCCGCGAGTTCGGCTCGGGTGCGCCAGTCCTCCCCCAACTGCCCCGCCTCGAACAGGCACGCCAGCGGCCACTCCCCCTCGGCGGCCATGAGGGGCAGCATGAGGTGGTTAAACGACGAGACGATGACGTCGCAGCCGGGGTCGAGTCGCCGCAGCTGCGCAGCCGTCGCGGCCACGAGGCGGCGAGCGATCTCGGCACCGCCCAGCGGGGATTTGAGCTCGACGTTGATGCTCAGTCCGACCTCGTTGGCGAGGTCGATGACGTCGCTGAGGCGAGCCAGCGGCTCGCCGGCGAAGCGGGGATCAAACCACCCGCCGGCATCGAGGCCTGCGACGTCATCCCACGTCGCCTCCTCGACCCTGCCCGACCCCGTGGTCGTGCGCTCGAGGGTGCGATCGTGGCAGACGACGACCGTGCCATCGGCGAGGAGGTCGACGTCGAGTTCTGCCCACCCGCACATCTCAGCTGCCAAGCGGAAGGCCGCGAGGGTATTTTCGGGCGCGTGGGCGCATGCACCGCGGTGCCCGATGACCCTCGGGGGCTTCACGTCAGTAGCCGGCCATCTGCTCGAGCCGGCGGATCCGCTGCTCCATCGGCGGGTGCGTCGAGAGCAGCCGCTGCGGGCCGCGCATCGAGAACGGGTTGGCGATCATGACGTGGGCGACCTGCTCGGTGCGCGGGGTGTGCGTCAGCGGGGCGGCCTGGGTGCCGGCCTCGAGCTTGCGCAGCGCCGAGGCCAGCGCCAGCGGGTCGCCGGTCAGCCGCGATCCGTCCTCGTCGGCGTCGTATTCGCGCGTGCGCGAGATCGCCAGGCGGATGAGCGAGGACGCCAGCGGCGCGAGCAGCACGAGGGCGATGCCGCCGAGTCCCGGCTCGTCGCGGCGCCCGCCGCCGAAGAAGTAGAGCATCTGGGCAACCGTCGTGATGAGTCCGCCCATGGCCTGAGCGACCGAGGAGGTCAAGATGTCGCGGTTGTACACGTGCATGAGTTCGTGACCGAGCACGCCGCGCAGCTCGCGGTCGTCGAGGAGGTCGAGGATGCCCTCGGTGCAACAGACCGCCGCGTGCTCGGGGTTGCGTCCCGTTGCAAACGCGTTGGGCGTGCGCGTGGGCGCGACGTGGAGACTCGGCATGGGCTGGCCGGCCCTCTCGGAGAGTTCGCGGACAATCGCGTACATGCGCGGCTGCTCGCGCTCGCTCACGGGATAGGCGCTCATCGAGCGCAACGCCAGCGACGCCGAATTCCAATACGTGTAGACCGTCGAGACCAACCCGAAGATGGCGAAGCCCATGAGCCACACGGGGTTGTTCGTCGTGTGGGCAACGACGTAGCCGACACCGAGCAGGATGACCCACATGAGGCCAAACAGGCCGAAGGTCTTCACGCCGTTAAAGTGAGAATGCATGCTCCCAGTCTGGCAGCAAACCTCCACACCGCGCCCGAGAAACGCCCGGGACGGCGAGGCGTTAACGCTCCTCGGGCGAGCCGATGATGTCGAGGTCGGCACCGCCGTCCTCGCCGCGCGAGACCCGCGTCATCGCCTCGCGCGAGATGACCTTGACGCGCTCGCGCGGGCCACGCCCGCCTTCGACTTCGCCGAAATCCTCGCCGAGCTTGCGCTCGTAGGCGTCGAGGAGCTCCCAGCCCTGCCACGTCGTGTAGCGGATCCCGCGCTCGTCCAGCAGGGCAACCATGGCGTCGTGGCCCGCTTCGCCCGCCGGGGCATTCAAGCGACCCGCCTCGGCATCGGCCACGAGGTGAGCGATCGTCTGCTGCGCGTCCGACTTCGTCGACCCGATGAGGCCGACCGGGCCACGCTTGACCCATCCCGTCGCGTACAGGCCGGGCAGCGCCGAGCCGTCCTCGCCGAGCACGCGTCCCTCGTCATTGGGGATCACTCCGGCGTTCTCGTCAAAGGGCAGGCCGGGGATGGGCGAGGAGAAATAGCCGACGGCCCGGTAGACGGCCTGAACGGGCCACTCGGTGTAGACGCCGGTCCCGCGCACGGTGCCGTCGCCGACGAGCTCCGTGCGCTCGGTGACGAGGGCGCGGACGTTGCCGTCCTCGTCGGCGAGAACCTCGTGCGGCGAGGCGAACAGATGGATGTGGATGCGACGCGAGGCCGTGTGTTCCTCCTCCATCGCGTAGTTCATCAGCGCCTTCACGACCATCTTCTGCTGCTTGACCTCGGCCAGGCGCTGCTCGGAACCGGCATCGAAGTCGAAGTCTTCCTCGTAGACGATGACGTCGACGTCGGGCTGCTTGCCGAGCTCGCGCAGCTCCAGCGGGGTGAACTTTACCTGTGCCGGACCGCGCCGGCCGAACACGTGGACGTCGGTGACGGGGTTGTCTTTCAGGCCCTGGTAGACGTTGTCGGGGATTTCCGTGACCAGCATGTCCTCGGCATGCTTCGCGAGGACGCGCGCGACGTCGAGGGCGACGTTGCCGACGCCGAGGACCGCGATCTGCGTGGCCTCGAGCGGCCACGTGCGCGGGTAATCGGGATGACCGTCGTACCACGACACGAAGTCCGCGGCACCATAGACCTGCGGCAGGTCCGTACCCGGGACGTTCAGCGGCTTGTCGCGATCCGAGCCGGTCGCGAAGATGACGGCGTCGTAGCGGGCCTGAAGGTCCTCGACCGTGATGTCGCGGCCGACCTCGACGTTGGCGAGCAGACGGATGTCGCCGCGCTGGAGGATCTTGTAGAGCGCGTCGATGATCGTCTTGATGCGCGGGTGGTCAGGGGCGACGCCGTAGCGGACTAGGCCGTAGGGGGCGGGCAGGCGCTCGTAGAGGTCGATGGCGACGTCGACACCCGACTTAGAGAGGATGTCCGCCGCATAGATGCCGGCGGGACCGGCTCCGATGACAGCTACGTTCAGCTTGCGCTCACTCACGTTCACGAGTCCTTTCCTTGGCCACTACCGTCGCCGATCCTATCCAACCCTCCGGAGCACGGCTATCGCGCCTGCCCGGGAGCGCTGCCGGGCTAGGCGACGCGGTCGACGAGGAGGTCGGCGAATGCCAGCAGTGCGGACTTGACCTCGCCCTCGTCGAGGGCGTCGAGCTCGGCCTTCGCCCGCTCGCTCCACTCGAGCGCCAGCACGCGGGTGCGATCGAGCACGTCGTGGGCGCGCAGCCGCTCGACCACGGCGGCCAGCGCCGCGTCGTCGCCCAAGCCACCGGCGAGGCCGTCGAGGATCTCCCGTCCCGCGGCGTCGAGCGTGCCCTCGGCCTCGTCGCGGCGAAGAAGGAGGATCGGTAGGGTGTCGACGCCCTCGCGCAGGTCCGTGCCCGGCGTCTTCCCCGAGACCTCGTGGTCGGAGGCGATGTCGAGGACGTCGTCGGCTATCTGGAAGGCCACGCCCACGGCGTCGCCGAAGCGATAGAGGGCGTCAACCTGCGACGCGGGCGCACCCACCAGTTCGGCACCAAAGCGCGCCGACTGCGCCACCAGCGACCCCGTCTTATCGGCGAGAACCTGGAGGTAATGGGAAATCGGGTCGTCGTCCTCGCGCGGGCCAGCGGTCTCATTGAGCTGCCCCTGGCACAGGCGCACGAACGTCGCCGCGTGCTGGCGTACCGCTTCGGGTCCCAAGTCGGCGACGAGCATCGAGGCGCGCGAAAAGATGAGGTCGCCGGCGAGGATCGCCTGATTGTTCGACCACACCATCTGCGCCGAGGGAACCCCTCGCCTGGCGGGCGCGGAATCCATGACGTCGTCGTGGTAGAGCGTCGCCAGGTGAGTCAGCTCGACGGCGACGGCGGCCGTCTTGACGGCGTCGCTCGTGCGCGCGGCCTCGTCCTCGCCCAGCTGAGCGGTGAGGAGGACCAGCAGCGGACGCAGCCGTTTACCACCGGCTTGGGCCAGGTGGGACAGGATGTCGGTCAGGACGCCGCGCTCGTCACGAGTCTGCTCAGCGAGAACACGCTCGACCTCCTCCAGGGCCGGCGCCAGCCGATCCTGGAGGAGGGAGAAAACGTCACCGTCGTGTGTAGACCTCACAACACGAAGATAACCATTTTGCCGAGCAAGTTCAGAACCGGCCCGGGCACGATGCCCAGCGCCAGCGTGGCGATGGCGCACATCGCGATGGCCGCGCTCGCCGTCCCCTGCGCCGGCACGACCCGCGTCTCGGGATCGGGCTCGTCGAGGAACATGACCTTCACCAGTCGGAAGTAGTAGAAGGCCGTGATCGCCGAGGCCACGATAGCGACAATCACGAGCGGGGTCAGCCCGCCCTTGATGCCGGCGGCAAACACCGTCCACTTACCGATGAAGCCCGAGGTCAACGGGATGCCGGCGAATGAGAGCAGGAAGATAATCATCGCTGCGCCCAGCCACGGATGACGGCGCCCCAGGCCAGCCCACTTGTCAATCGTCTGCTGCTCGGCCACGGTGTTACCCCCGCGGTCGACGCCGCGCACGAGCGTGATGACGCCGAACGCTCCCACCGTGGCGATGCCGTAAGACAGCACGTAGAAGGTGACGGCGCTCAACGCGGATTCATCGAGCGACTGCACGGCAATGAGGATGAAGCCCGCGTGCGCGATCGAGGAGTAAGCAAGCAGTCGCTTGACGTTGTCCTGGACGAGCCCGAAGAACGTGCCGACGACGATCGTGAGGACGATGACCGCCCACATGATGACCTTCAGGTGCGGCTCCATCTGAGCGGCCACGGTGAAGTAGAACCGAACGAGGGCGAGGAACGCCGCCGCCTTCACGCCGGCCGCCATAAACCCCGTCACGGGCGTCGGTGCGCCCTGGTAGACGTCTGGCGTCCACGCGTGGAAGGGAACCGCGCCGACCTTGAACAGCAGCCCGATGAGCAGCAACACGATGCCCGAGATAAGCAGCATGTCCGATCCCGCACCGTCGTAGACGGCGGTGGCGAGCGTGCTCAGCGACAACGACCCGGCATACCCGAACAGCAGCGCGATGCCCATGAGGAAGAACGCCGAGGAGAAGGCCCCCAAGATGAAGTACTTCAGGGCGGCCTCCTGCGAGAGCAGTCGGCGGTGACGGGCCGTCGCACACAGAATGTACAGCGGCAGCGACATGACCTCCAACGCGATGAACAGCGTGAGCAGCGAGGTGCACATGGGGAACAGCATCATTCCGGCCGTGCTGAACAGCGTCAGCGGCAGCATCTCGGAGCGCTGATAGCCCCGCCGTTCCGTCTGATCTTCCTCGAAGGATCCCGGCATGTCCGAGGGCTGGCCGGCGAAAGCGGCCACACCCGAGCGGGTGCGATCGATCATGACGAGCACCGACAGGATCGCGATGACGAGAATGACGACCTGGGCCGCCGCGGCGAACGGATCGATGAGCAGCTCGCCGGTGCGTGTCCCGCTCCCCCCGGTCATCGCGAAGCCCACGGGATCCGTCCCGTGGCTGAACACGCCGGAGCTGTAGGTGAGGATGTAAACGCACAGGGCGAGGACGAGGACCACCGGCGTATAGATGGCCTGCGTCTTCCACCGCGCGCCCCGGGGCACGAAGGCCTCGATGAGCACGCCGAGAACAGCCGCACCGCCAACGATGACGAGTGGCGCCATCAGGCCCCAGTCGATATCCAGGCTGGCTTGCATGGTGGAGCTCATATCAGTTTCCCCCCTCGGTAGCCACGGTGGCGGAGCCGACCTCGGCAAGCACGCTGTGCTCGGCCACGGGCTCGAGCGTCGAGACGAGCGGGCGCGGGTAGACGCCAAGGACAACCATGAGAACGATCAGCGGGGTGACGACCGCGAGCTTCTCGCGCCAGGTCAGGTCACTCACATGCTTCTTATCGGCGCGTGCCGGCCCCGTAAAGATCTTCTGGAACGGCAACAGCACGTACAGCGCCGCCGCGACGACCGCGAGCACGGCGATTCCCGCCGCCCACGGAAGGATCCCGAAGGTTCCGACGAGGACCATGAGCTCGGGAACAAACCCGGACAGGCCCGGCAGGGCGATCGCGGCCAGGCCGGCCACGAGGAACGTCCCGGCGAGCACGGGCGTGACGAGACGCATCCCGCCGTACCCGTCAATGGCTTGCGTGCCACCGCGCTGGGTGAGGAACCCGCTGATGAGGAACATCCCGGCAATCGAGAGGCCGTGGGCAACCATGTAGACCATCGCACCGGTCAGCGCCAGGCGCGATCCGACGAAGATGCCCATGACCATGATGCCGAAGTGCGACACCGACGTGAACGAGATCAGCCGCATGAGGTCCTTCTGAGCCAGCGCCGCAAGCGCGCCCCACAGAACCGAGATCACGGCCAGCACGATGATCGGCAACGCCGCCTTGTGCGCGGCGTTGGGGAAGAGCTGGAGGCACAGCGTGATCATCCCGAACGTGCCGATCTTGTCGAGCACGCCGACGAGCAGCGTCGAGGTGCCCGGGCGTGCGACCTCGGTCGTGTCGGCGAGCCACGTGTGGACGGGAACCATCGGCGCCTTGATGGCGAACGCGATGAAGAACGTGACGAAGATGAACATCTCCATCCCCGCGCTCGTCGTGATGCGCCCGGCGAGATTCTCGATGAGGTACTGGTTCTTCTCGACCGGCGAGACCGTGTACAGCGCGACGACGCCGGCCAGCATGATGAGGCCGCCCAGCAGCGAGTACAGGAGGAACTTCAGCGCCGCGGCCTTCGCCTTGACCCCGCCCAGGCCGTAGCGACCGACGAGGAAGTACATCGGCACGAGCATGGCCTCGAAGGCGACGTAGAACAAGAACACATCGCGCGCGGCGAAGATGAGCACCATGAAGGCTTCGGCGCACAGGGTGAGGCCGACGTAGCCCGCGCGCGCCGATTCGGCGCCCTCCCCGTCGTCTTCATGCCACGCGGCCGCGAGCGTGATCGGCACGAGAATGGCCGACAACCCGATCATCGCCAGCCCCAGGCCGTTGATACCCAGGGCCCACGACGTCCCGATGACAGGGATCCACGAGTGGGTCTCGGCCAGTTGGTAGCTGGCGGGCGCCGCGTAATCGAACTGGCACGCCGCGACGATCGCACCGACGAGGACGAGCAGCGAGATGACGAGGCCAACCTCGCGCGCGAGCGAGCGCAGCGGCTTGATGAGCGCGAGGGCCGCGGCCCCGATGACGGGGACCACCACCATCAGCGATAGCAACGGGAACGTTGCAGAAAGGACATTCATGTTTTTCTTTCCTCCCGCCTTGCTACACCTGGACGTACAGGGCGATAACTAGAGCCGCCAACACACCGACCGTGATGTATCCGGCGTAGGCGCGGGTATAACCGTTTTCGCTGCCGCGCATGAACGCGCCAAGGCCGCCGCACAGGCGCGCCAGCCCGCGAACGATCCCGTCGATGATCCCGCGATCGGCGTAGCCGACGGCGGCGGTCAGCCCCTGCCCGGGAATCATCGCCAGGTTCTCGTTCACGCGGTCCTGCATGAGGTCGGCGCGAGCCGCGCGTACGAGGGCGTTCGCCTTCGGTGCCCGCTGGGGAACGTCGCGGCGAATGTAGAGCGCCCAGGCGATGACGATCCCGACGATGACGAGGGCGAGGGTGAGCACCGAGATCGTCGTGTGACCGAGCACCGTGTCGTGGACCTCGGTGTGGTAGCCGGCGAGTTCACCGGACACCGGCGAGAGCCAACGCTCGAACACATTGGTCGCGCCGAGGACGCCACCGAGCGCGATCGAGAAGATCGACAAGATGACGATCGGGCCGTTCATCAGCCAGCCGGCCTCGTGCGGGTGGACGGGCTTGCCCTCGGCCTCGCTCGTCCACCGAGCCTTGCCAAAGAACATGATGAAGAACAGACGCGACATGTAGAAGGCGGTGATCGCGGCACCGATCATGGCGATGAGGCCGAAGATCCAGCCGCCGACCTCGCCAAACGGCGTGGCCGAGAACGCGGCGGCGATGATCGGCTCCTTCGAGAAGAAGCCCGAGAACGGCGGGATGCCGAGGATCGCCAGCCACGCGATGCCGAAGCAGATCCACGAGACCTTCATGACCCGACGCAGCGCGCCGAAGCGGCGGATGTCGACCTGGTCGCCCATGGCGTGCATGACCGAGCCGGCCCCGAGGAACAACTGAGCCTTGAAGAAGCCGTGCACGAAGAGGTGGAAGATCGCCAGCGTCCACCCGATCGGGCCGAGGCCCGCACCGAGCATCATGTAGCCGATCTGCGACATCGTCGAGGCCGCGAGGACCTTCTTCATGTCGTCCTTCGCGCACCCGACGATGGCACCGAACAGCAGCGTGATCGCGCCGATGATCGCCACCATGAGCTGGGCGGCCGGCGCCATGACGAAGACGGCACCTGAACGCACCATCAGGTAGACGCCGGCGGTGACCATGGTCGCCGCGTGAATGAGCGCGGACACCGGGGTCGGGCCGGCCATGGCGTCGCCGAGCCATGCCTGCAGCGGGAACTGCGCGGACTTACCACACGCGGCCAGCAGCAGGAACAGCCCGATGGCCGTCGCCCACCCGACGGTGAGATTCTCGGGGGCGTGGGCGACGACGGTATCGAAGTCGACGTGACCGGTCACGGCGATCATCGACATGATGGCCAGCAGCAGCCCCATGTCGCCGACGCGGTTCATGACGAAGGCCTTCTTCGCGGCGACCGCGTTCTCGAGGATGTGGTTCCAGAAGCCGATGAGGAGGTAGGACGCGAGGCCGACACCCTCCCAGCCGAAGAACAGCACGACGTAGTTATTCGCCAACACGAGCGTGAGCATCGAGGCGATAAACAGGTTGAGGTAGGCGAAGAACCGGCGCCGGTCCGCGTCGTGGGCCATGTAGCCGATCGAATAGACGTGGATGAGCGAGCCGACGAACGTCACCAGCATGACGAAGGTCAGCGACAGGGTGTCGAGCTGGAGCGCGAACGGGATCGTCACCTCGTCGGTGATCGCCCAGTCAAACACGTGGTTGATCATCTTCCGCGCGCTCGGGGCCATGCCGATGAGCTGGATGAGGATGGCGGCACCGATCGCGAAGGAGGCCCACGAGGCGAGCGTGGCCAGCCAGTGCCCCCACCTGTCGGTGCGTCGTCCGGCGATCAGCAGGAAGGCTGAGACGACGAGCGGAATCGCGATCATCAACCAGCCCAGCGATGCGACACCGGTTGCCTGCGCGGATTCGGCCGTTGCAACGAATGCGTGCATGTGCTTCGACCTCCCTTAGTTCTTCAGCAGGTTGATGTCGTCAAGCGACGTCGACCTGCGGGCTCTAAAGATGGACACGACGATGGCCAATCCGACGACGACCTCGGCGGCGGCGACGACCATGACGAAGAACGCCATGATCTGTCCGTCCAGCGATCCCGTCTGGTTGGAGAATGTCACGAGAACGAGATTCGCCGCGTTCAGCATCAACTCGACACCCATCAGCGAAATCACCGCCGAGTGGCGCACCAACACGGTGACCGCGCCAATGGCAAAGATGATGATCGCGAGGACGAGGTAGTGCGTCAGCGTAATCATTCGCCTTCCTCCTTCGTCTCGGGAGCCTGGGTGGAGGCGAGGCTCGAGGCACCGGGTTGACGCAGGCTGCGCTCAACCTTACCGCCAGCCATGCCCCACGCCGTCGACTGCTTGACCGCGCGCGAGGCGGCGAGCGAGTGGAGGCCCTGCGTCGCATCGCCGTGCAGATCATTGCGCACGGCCACTGCCGTGGCCGGGCTCGCCTCGGCGATCGAGCGGTCCTGACCGGTCGCACGCAGGACGCGCGGCACGGACTCCTCGACCGGACGCATCGTCTCACCCGACAGCGCCGGCACATCCGGCGCGTTCGAGTCGGCGTAGACACCGGGCGCGGGCAGCTGGCCCGGGTGGCGGCGGCCCGCGGCGTAGTCGAGCATCTTGGCCTCGGCCGTCTCGGCCTGACGGAACAGGCGGTTGAGGCGGTCGGAGTGCGTGAGCAGCATGGCGCCCGTGGGCGCGATGATGAGCAGCGTCGCGACAATTTCGACGCTGAGCAGGTGCTGGCTAAACAGCGACAGCCCCAGGGCAACCGGATTCGACGAGGCATCGCCGGTATTCACCGAGCCGGTGGCCGGCAGATTGGCGACGATCATCGCCCCGGCCAGCAGCGCGGCACCGAGTGCGCCGGCGATCCAGGCGCCCAGGCGCAGCCCCAGCGGTGTCTTCGTGTAGTGGTCGGACGCCGCGACACCGATCATCATGATGACGAACAGGATCATCATCATGATCGCGCCGGTGTAGACGACGACCTGAACGGCGCCGAGGAAGTAGGCCCCCTGCGAGATGTAGAGCATGGACAGGCCCAGCATGACCCCGACCATGCAGATAGCCGAGTGAATGGCCTTCTTCGACGTCGCCACGCCGATCGCGGCGGCCACCATGATGACGGCGACCACCCAGAAGAACACCGACTCGCCGAGCGAGAACTGGTCAGTGACGTTCACTGCTGAGCCTCCTCACGGGGCTTGACCGTCTTGAGCGATGGGTCATCGGGGCGATGCTTGCGAACCCACTCGACCTGAGCCGGCGTGGGGCCGGTGACGTCGCCGCGATAGTAGTCGCCGTCATTGAGCCCCTCGACCATCGGGTGCGGGGGTGCGAGCATCCCATCGGCCAACGGAGCGAGAATCTGATCCTTCTCGTAGATGAGGTTCTCGCGGTGCTGATCGGCCAGCTCGAAGTCGTTCGACATCGTCAGCGCCCGCGTGGGGCACGCCTCGATGCACATGCCGCAGAAGATGCAGCGCAGGTAGTTCACCTGGTACACCCGCCCGTAGCGCTCGCCCGGCGAGTACTGGGCCTGCGGGGAATTCGACGCCGCCTCGACGAGGATGGCATCGGCGGGGCACGCCCACGCGCACAGCTCGCAGCCGATGCACTTTTCCAACCCGTCCGGGTAACGGTTCAGCTGGTGGCGTCCGTGGAAGCGCGGCTGAACGTGGGCGGGTTCAAAGGGATACTGCTCGGTGACCGTGGGGCGGAAGAACGAGGCGATCGTCACCCCGAAACCCGCGACGGGAGCGAAGAACTCGCCGAGCACGCCCTTTTTGTCGCGCTCAAAGCTCATGTCCTCGCGCGTCGGATTACGCCTACTCATTTCGCGTCTCCTTCAGCTTTCGCGGCAGTGGTCACCAGCTCGTCACCAACCGCGTCGCCCATGCGCGGGCTCGGCGGCAGCACCTGCCCGGGCAACGGGGGCACGGGGTAACCGCCGGCGAACGCGTCGAACGGCTTGCGCAGCTCGGCCTCGCGGGCCTCCTGGGCACGCGCGATCTTGTGATCGGCGCGGGCACCCCAGATCCAGATGATCCCCAAGATGACGAGAAGCACGACGGCCGCACCCAGCCACAGCTGCGGGGTCGTCGCCAGCCCGTAGTGGGTGACGACGCGCATGACCGCGACGATCCAGAACCACGCGAAGGCGACGGGCATGAGGAACTTCCAGCCGAACTTCATGAACTGGTCGTAGCGAACGCGCACGAGCGTGCCGCGCACCCAGATGAGGCAGAACATAACGATCCACACCTTGATGCCGAACCACAGGATCGGCCACAACCCGGTGTGGAACATCCCGCCGAGGATCTGGTCGCCGAACGGCAGGCGCCACCCGCCGAGGAACATCGTCGTCGCGACGCCCGAGACGTTGAACATGTTGATGTATTCGGCGAGGAAGAACCACGCGAACTTCATCGAGGAGTATTCCGTCATGTGGCCGGCGACGATCTCGCCTTCACATTCTGGCAGGTCGAACGGCAGGCGGTTGACCTCGCCGGTCATGGCGACGAGGTAGATGAGGAACGACGGGAACAGCGCCAGCCCCCACCACACCGGCGACTGGGCGGCGACGATCGTCGAGGTCGCCATGGAGCCCGACATGATGAACACGGTGACGAGCGAGAGGCCCATCGCCAGTTCGTAGCTGATCATCTGCGCGGCCGAACGCGTCGACCCCAGCAGCGGCAGCGAGCCATTGGCGACCACCCGGCGAGGATGATGCCGTAGACGCCGACCGAGGTAATCGCCAGGATATAGAAGGACGGCGACGTCGGTATCGGCCAGTTGCAGCGGCGTCGAGATCGAGCCGAAGTGAACGTTAGGGCCAAACGGAATGACCGCGTACACCATAAATGCGGTGAAGGCGGCGATCAGCGGGGCCAGCAGGTAGGTGACCTTGTCGACGCCGGCTTTCCAGAAGTCTTCCTTCGTCAACAGCTTGACCGCGTCGGCGATCGCCTGCAGCAACCCGAAGGGGCCGTGCACGTTGGGGCCGGGGGGTCTGCATCCGCGCCAGTCCACGCCGTTCCACCCACAGGGCCATGATGACCGAGAGGATGAGGAAGACGACGATGCACAACGCCTTGATGATGGTGATCCACCACCGGTCGTCCGTGAAGTCCGCAACAACCTGCCCGGGCAGGGTCGTCACGGCGAGATGCGAAATGGCGTTCACCGGTTCACCTCCGTTGTGGCCAAGACCCGAACGAACGCGCCCGCGCTCACGCCGAGGTCGGCGTGGACGTGGGAATCGATCGAGCATTCCGGTACCCACACGACCCGGTCCGCCATGTCGGCGGCGACGAGGGGCAGCGTCACACTCCCCTGCGTCGTCTGGATCGTGCAGTCGCTGCCCTCGCTCAGCCCCAGCAGCTCGATCGTGCGCGCGCTCATGCGCGCGACGGGCTTGCGGGCCGAGGCGGCGAGGTCGTCGGCGCCGGCCTGGGTCAGGCCGTCGTCGAGCATGGGCTTGTGGCAGGCCAAAACGACCTCATCGGCCTGCGGCGCAGGAGTCGGCGCGGCGGCGACCGGGGTGAAGACGGCGCGCTGGCCGTCCCAGTCCATGACCTCGTTGGCCTGATCGTGCAGGTCGCGCAGGCTGTCCATCGCCATGTCGTAGCCCAGTTCGTCGGCCAGGCGCGCCAGCACCTCGCGGTCGGACATCGCCCGCGAGGTCAGGGCCTGCCCGAACGGGCGCAGGCGTCCCTCCCAGTTGATGAACGTCCCCGGCTTTTCGGCCGGCGGCGCGACGGGGAAGACGACGTCGGCGACCTCGGTGATGGCCGTCGCGTTGACCTCGAGTGAAATGACGAAGTCGGCTCCGCGCAGCGCGTCCAAGGCGGCATCCGACGCGACGAGGTCGCGGTGGTCGACGCCACCGACGACGAGCGTGCCGATCTGACCGTCCTTAGCGGCGGCGAGAATCTGCTGAGTGTCGAGTCCGGCCTCTGCGGGAATGTCGACGCCCCACGCGGCGCCCAGATCGGCGCGCGCCTCCGCGTCGCCGACACCGCGGCCGAACGGCAGCAGGGCCGGAAGCAGGCCGGCCTCGACGCCGCCGCGCTCACCGGCGCGACGCGGGATCCACGCCAGGCGGGCGCCCGTGCGCTCCCTCAGCGCCGCCACGGCGCTGAGCAGGCCGGGCACGCTGCCCGCGCGCTCGCCGACGACGATGACGGCTCCCGGCTGTGCCAGCGCCTCGGCGAGGTCGCCGAAGTGGCCCTCGGCTCCCGTCGTGATCGAGGCGACGACGTCGGGTTCCGTTCCCGGAACAGCCGACAGCCAGGTCGCGCCCATCTTCACCAGTCCCGGCGTGCGCACCGGAGCAATCGCGGCAACCGAAACCGTCCCCGCGAGGTGGCCCTTGCGCAGCCGCAGGAACACCGAGCCGCATTCGTCCTCGGCGTCGAAGCCGACGAGGAGAACCTGGCCGGCTTTCTCGAGGTCGCCGTAGGTCACCTCCAGGCCGGTGCCGGCCACGTGCGAGGCGACGAACGACTCCTCTTCGCTACCCGCGGGGCGAGTGCGCTGATCGATCGAGTTCGTCGCCAGCACCGCGCGGGCAAAGCGCGACCAGGCGAAGGCGTCTTCAAAGCTCAGGCGGCCACCGGGCAGCGCGGCAGAAGCCTTGCCGCGGGCGGCCTCGATTCCGCGGGCGGCGCGGTCGAGCGCGTCGGCCCACGACGTCGCCACGAGCTGGCCGTCCTCGCGCACGAGCGGCGAGGTCAGGCGCGCGCGCCCGTGCTGCCACGCAAACGCGAAGCGATCCTTATCGGTGATCCACTCTTCGTTGACGTCCATGTCGCGCTGAGCCATGCGGCGCACGATCTGACCGCGACGGATGTCCGTGCGGATGACCGAGCCCGAGGCATCGTGTTCCGTGACCCCGCGCGTCGACGTCAGGTCGAACGGGCGGGCGCGGAAGCGGTAGTCCTTCGACGTCAGCGCGCCGACCGGGCAAATCTGGATGACGTTGCCCGAGAAGTAGGAGCCGAACAGGTTGCCCGCGGCGTCTTGTTCATCGGCGCCCACCGGGCCGACGTCCTGGTTGCCGCGCAGCGACGCCTCGCCCGTGGGGCCGGACATCGTCTCGTCGACGACACCGCCGCGCCCATCCGAGGGCGTGACGCCGAGGACGTGGGTGTCGAACCCACCGATGTTTTCGCCGAGGAAGTCGTGGTCATCGCAGCGGTGCGTGCCACCTCCGCGACCCTGAAGATCGATGAACGCATCGCCCGCGATTTCCTTGGCGAAACGCACGCACCGCTGGCATAGGACACAGCGGTCGCGATCCAGCAGGATCTGCGAGGTAAGCGCCACGGGCTTGGGCCACGTGCGCTTGACGTCGCTGAAGCGCGTGTGCAGCGTGCCGTGGCTCATCGACTGGTTCTGCAGCGGGCATTCGCCACCCTTGTCGCAGATCGGGCAGTCGAGGGGTGATTGATGAGCAGGAATTCCAGCTGGCCTTCCTGCGCCTTCTTCGCCACCGGCGACTGTGTACTGGGTGTGTAGACCTCCATCCCCGGGGTGCACACCATGGTGCACGAGGCCTGGGGCTTCGGCATCTTCGCGATCTTGCCGTCGCGTCCGGGCATCGCCACCTCGACCATGCACTGACGGCAGGCGCCGGCGGGCTGAGCAGCGGGTGGTCACAGAAACGCGGAATGTGGATCCCCAGCTGTTCGGCCGCGCGGATAATCAGCGTGCCCTTGGGGACCTCGATGGCTGCCCGTCGATAGTGAGGGATACCATCTCGCACTCATCGGGCGCCTCCTTCCTCAGTCAGCTCGGATGCCGCGTGGGGAACAGTTCCGCCGCCGGCGTCGTCATGCCGAGTTCAAATTCGTCACGGAACTTCTCGATAGCCGAACGCACGGGCGTCGCCGAGGCATCGCCGAGCGCGCAGAACGAGCGACCGAGGATATTGCCGGCCGGCCACGTCGTAGAGCAGATCGATGTCGCCCTCGCGGCCCTTGCCGGCCTCGAGGCGACGCATGATCTGCTTCATCCAGAACGTGCCCTCGCGGCACGGGGTGCACTTGCCGCACGATTCGTGCTGGTAGAAGTCCGTCCACTTGCGCACGACGCGCACGACCGAAACGGTGTCGTCGAAGACCTGTAGGGCACGCGTGCCGAGCATCGACCCGTTGGCGAGAACCTCTTCGTAGGCCAGGGCACGTCGAGCTGTTCCTCGGTCCACAGGCCCGTCGAGGAGCCGCCAGGGCTCCAGAACTTCAGCTTGTGGCCGGCGCGGATGCCGCCCGACATCTCGAGCAGCTCGCGCATGGTGATGCCGAACGGTGCCTCGTATTGCGCGGGCGGGGCGACGAACGTGACCCGAGATGTTAAACAGGCCGTAGCCCTTGGCCTTCTCGGTGCCCATGCTCGGTACCACTCGGGGCTGTTGTGGAACACCGCCGCCACCTGGGCGTCGTCTCGGCGTTGTTGATGACCGTTCGGACGGGCGTAGAGACCCTCGGCCGCCGGGAACGGCGGCTTCAAGCGGGGGTGACCGCGCAGGCCCTCGAGCGAATCGAGCAGCGCCGTTTTCCTCGCCACAGATGTAGGCGCCCGCGCCCCGCATGGGCGATGATCCGCAGGTCGCCGAGCAGACCGGCGTCTTCGGCTTCCTTAATGGCGCTGAGCAGGCGGTTTGTAGGCATGGACGACCTCGCCGCGAATGTAAATGAAGGCGTGCGTGCATCGGATCGCCAGCGACGTGATCGCCACACCCTCGATGAGCATGTGGGGATTCGCCATGACCATGGGGATGTCTTTGCACGTTCCCGGCTCGGACTCGTCGCAGTTGACGGTCAGGTATCGCGGGCCGCCGTCGTCGGGCGGCAGGAACGACCACTTGAGACCGGTCGGGAAGCCGGCGCCGCCGCGTCCGCGCACGCCAGCCGCCTTGACGGCCTCGATGATGTCGGCGCGGTCCATGCTCCGGGCCTTCTCCAGGCCGGTGTAGCCGCCGTGGGCGCGATAGGTCGACAGTCGCCACGAGTTCGGCTCGGCATAGATCGCCGACGTCACCGGCATGAGGCCGACGGGATTCGCGATGGCGCTCACTTTTGGGCCTCCTTCGACTTACGCTCGGCCGAGGATTGCTCGTGTCCGACCGGCTTGGTGCCGGCCGCCTCGACCTCGCCCGTGTTCGTGCCCGCACCGCCCTCGCGGTTCATGACGAGGGTCTCGTCGAAGCCGCGCTCGCGAGCCACCGACAGCCCGAGCAGCGTCGGCTCTCCGGCGCTGACACCCTGGTTCGCCGACTCAACGTCGGGGAAGCCGGCGAGAATGTGGCTGGCTTCTTTGAACGTCGGGCACACGTCGGGACCACGCGTCGGACGAATGGGACGATCGGCGCGGATGTCCTCGACGAGCTGGAGCGCGGAGGCCGGCGTCTGGTTGTCGAAGAACTCCCAGTTCACCATGATGACGGGCGCGTAATCGCACGCCGCGTTGCACTCGAGCGCCTCGAGCGTGATCTTACCGTCCTCGGTCGTTTCCTCGTGCCCGATGCCGAGTTCGTGCTCGAGCGTCTCGAAGATGGCGTCGCCACCCATGACCGCGCACATGGCGTTCGTGCATACGCCCACGGTGTACGTGCCATTCGGGCGGCGCTTGTACTGGGTGTAGAACGTCGCGACCGCGGAGACCTCGGCGCGGGTGATGCCCAGGATGTCGGCGCACAGGCCGACACCGGCCGCCGAGACGTAACCGTCTTCGGACTGGACGAGGTGCAGCATGGGCAACAGCGCGGAGCGCTCGTGCCCGGCCGGATAGCGCGCGATGATCTGTGCGGCTTCCTCGCGCAGCCGGCGCTCAACGTCAGTGGGATAGAAGCTCATTAGCGGTCCACACCTCCCAGAACCGGGTCGATCGTCGCCAACGCGATGATGAGGTCGGAGATCGTCCCGCCTTCGGCCATCATCGCCAGAGACTGCAGGTTGGTAAAGGACGGGTCACGGAAGTGGGCCCGGTAGGGACGCGTCCCGCCGTCGGAGACGACGTGAACGCCGAGGATGCCCTTGGCGTGTTCGACCAGCTGGGTAGCCTGGCCCGCCGGGACCCGGAAGCCCTCGGTGACGATCTTGAAGTGCTGAATCAGGGCCTCCATCGAGGTGCCCATGATCTCGCGAATGTGCTCGAGCGAATTGCCCTGGCCGTCGGTGCCGACCGAGAGCTGGGCGGGCCACGCGATCTTCTTATCGCCCACCATGACCGGGGCACCCTCGCACGCGTCGAGGCGCTCCATGACCTGGTAGATGATCTTCAGCGACTCGTAGCACTCGTCGAAGCGAACCATCGTGCGGTTGAACGCGTCGTTCTTGTCGTAGACCGGGACGTCAAAGTCGTAGGTCTCGTACCCGCAGTACGGCTGCGACTTGCGCAGGTCGAGCGGGTAGCCGGCCGCACGCACGCCCGGTCCCGTGTACCCGAGCGCCATCGCGCCCGCCAGCGGCAGCGTGGCGACGTCGACGAAGCGCGCCCTGAACAGCGGGTTGGCAACGACGATGTCCTGCAACTCGTTGATGTCGCGGCGCACGCGCGGCAGCAGGTCGCGGATGTATTCCGTGGTTCCGGCCGGTAGGTCCTGCGCGACGCCGCCGGGGCGGATGTAGGCGTGGTTCATGCGCAGCCCGGGTGATGCGCTCGAAGATCCGCAGGATCTCCTCGCGACCGCGGAAGGCGATCGTCATGAGCGTCGTTCCGCCCAGCTCGTTGCCGCCGGTGCCAACGGCGACGAGGTGGGAGGCCACGCGGTTGAGTTCCATCATGAGCACGCGGATGAGCGTCGCGCGCTCGGGCACGTCATCGGTGATTCCCAGCGCCTTCTCGACGGCCAGGCAGTAGCCGACCTCCTGGAAGAACGGAGCGACGTAGTCCATGCGGGTGCAGAACGTCGTGCCCTGCGTCCACGTGCGGTACTCCATGTTCTTCTCGATGCCCGTGTGCAGGTAGCCGGTGCCCACGCGGACCTCGCGGATGTATTCGCCGTCGAGTTCGCAGATCAGGCGCAGCACGCCGTGGGTCGAAGGGTGAACGGGGCCGAGGTTGATAACGATGCGCTCGTGCGCGAGCTTCTCGATCTCGCTGGCCATGTCATCCCAGTCGCCGCCGGTGACGACGTACTCGGGGATGTCGGTGCCACCGACCTCGTCGAGGGCGGGACCAGCCGCCCGGTACAGGGTGTCCTTTTCCTGGCTCATGCGCTGTACGACCTCCGCGAATCGGCCGGCGGAACAGTTGCGCCCTTGTAGTGAACGGGAACGCCGCCGAGCGGGTAATCCTTGCGTTGGGGGTGACCGACCCAGTCATCGGGCAGGGCCGTGCGGGTCAGCGCGGGGTGGCCCGTGAAGACGATGCCCATGAGGTCCCACGTCTCGCGCTCCCACCAGTCGTTGCCCGGGTAGACGCTGACGACCGACGGGATCGTCGGGTCCTCGTCGGGGCACGTGACCTCCAGACGCATGACCCGGTTGTGGGTGAGCGACATCAGCGTGTAGGTCGCGTGCAGCTCGCGACCGTGGTCGTGGGGGTAGTGGACGCCGTCGACGCCGAGGCACAGCTCGAAGCGCAGATCCTGGTCGTCACGCAGCCACTGGCACACCTGGACGATCGAGGAGCGCTCGATGAAGACCGTCAGCTCGTCGTGATCGACGACGACCTTCTCGATGACGGCGTCGGCACTCGCACCCGTGGACGCGATGAGCTCGGACAAGATGTCGACGACCTGGTCGAACCAGCGGCCGTAAGGGCGCGCCGACGCGCCCGGCATGGCCACGTCGCGAACCAGTCCCCCGAATCCCGTCGTGTCGCCGTCGTCGGCGACGCCGAACAGACCGAGGCGCCGGCCCAGCGGTGCGCCCTGTGCGGCAGCGTCGACGTGGGCGGGCACCACCTGGGAGTCCTCGGGGCGCGTATCAGCGGTGTCGCTCATGCCAGCAGTCCCTTCATCTCGTGCGTCGGGGTCGCCTTAAGGGCGGCCTCTTCGGCCATCCGGGCGATCTCGGTGCGCCGCTTCTTGCCCAGCGGCGTCTCGGAGCCAATCTGCTCGCGCAGCACGAGGATCGCGTTGATCAGCGCCTCGGGGCGGGGGGGCATCCCGGGAGATAGACGTCGACGGGAACGACGTGATCGCAGCCCTGGACGACCGCGTAGTTGTTGAACATGCCGCCGCTCGAGGCGCATGCCCCCATCGAGATGACCCACTTCGGTTCGGGCATCGAGTCGTAGACGTTGCGGATGATCGGCGCCATCTTCCACGACACGCGGCCCGAGACGATCATGAGGTCGGCGTGACGCGGCGATGCGCGGAAGACCTCCATGCCGTAGCGAGCGAGGTCGAAACGCGGCGTGCCCGAGGCCATCATCTCGATAGCGCAGCAGGCCAGACCCATCGTCACGGGCCAGATCGAGGACTTGCGAGCCAGGCCGAGGACCTTCTCGATGCTCGTCAGTCCCACGCCCGCGGGCAGAGAGTTGTCAAACGACACGGTGTACCCCCTTAGTAGTCGAAGCCGCCGCGGGCCCATTCGTACAGGAAGGGCACGGCAAGCAGCTCGACGAACGTCAGCATCCCGAACAGGGCGATCTGGGCAACGGCGCCGAACTCGGCGATCGAGACTGCCCACGGGTAGAGGAAGACGACCTCAACGTCGAAGACGATGAAGCTCATGGCCACCAGGTAGTACTTGATGGGGAATCGTCCCTGGCTGGCCTGGAATGCCATCGGGTCGATCCCGCACTCGTAGGTAGCGACCTTGGTGCGCGAGAACTTGTTCGGGCTCAAGACAGCAGAGGCCGCCAGACCGCCCACGGCGACGACCAATGCCACGGCGCCCATGATGAGCAATGCCACGCTTGCACTCATAGTGCCCTCACTTCTTCCTCGGTGGCCGGCAGCCCCAGCTGCCTGCCCGAAACGTTGGGACCGTCTGGGGCGGTCGTCGCGCGCACGTCACTCATCGCTCACACCTTCGGTGCCATCGCGGTCAGTGCCTGGAGGATCCGGTCGAAGCCGTCGCCGCCGCGGCGCTCAAAACCATCTGAGAGTAGTTTGTGCACAAATCGCATCAACGTGGGACGCGGGAGCCCGTACGTCGTGCAGATCCGCATGATCTCGGGATTCTCGATGAGGCGCACGAACAGGCGTCCCAGCGAGTAATACCCACCGTTAGCGTCACGTATTGCCCGCGGATAGGCGCTCATCGCGGCCTCGGCGCCGGCGCGAGACGTGCGCCCCAACGCCTGGACGATCGTCTGGGCACCCAGGCGGCCGGCCTGCATCGCCGGGGCGATCCCCTCGCCGTTAAAGGGCGAAATCATGCCGCCGGCATCGCCGACCAACAGCAGGCCGGCGCGGTAGTGGGGCGTCCGGTTGTGGCACATCGGCAGCGGTGCCGAGCGCAGGTCGCCGCGCTGGTGGACGGGCGTGAGCTGCCATTCCTCGGGGAGGGTGGCGACCCAGCGAGTGAAGATCTGGCGATAGGGCAGCTTCGTCGCCCGCGCGCTCGACGAGACCGAGCCGAGACCGACGTTGACCGTGCCCTCGCCCAGCGGAAAGATCCAGCCGTAGCCGGGCAGCAGGTTCGATTCCCCACGCGGGCCGTCCCACAGCTCGAGGTGGGATTCCATCCACTCTTCGTCCCCGCGCGGGGAGGTGAAGTAGGCGCGGGCGGCAACCGCCATGGGGCGTGCGGGATTCTTCGCCAGGCCGACGGCGGTGGCCAGGCGCGCCGAGGCTCCCCCGGCGTCAACGACGTAGCGGGCTTTCACGTCGATGGGATCACGGTCGCGCTCGCCGGTGGGCACGACGCGGACGCCGACGACGGCACCGTCTCGTCCACGCAGCGGCTCGGTGACGGTCATGCCCTCGAATACGCGCGCGCCGGCGCGCTTGGCCTGGGTGAGGAGGCGGTGATCGAGGTCCATGCGGGCCCGGGCCATCCCGTACCCGGGAAGGGTCGAACTCTCGGGCCACGGCAGCTGGATGCGGTGGCCGCCGCCGATAACGGTCAGGCCGCGGTTCTTCTGCCAGCCCTCCTCGGCGTTCGGATCGATGCCCATGGCGAGGATTTCGGCGACCGCCGCGGGGGTGAGGCCATCACCGCAGACCTTGTCGCGCGGGAACGTCGCCTTGTCGAACACGACGACGTCGATGCCGGCCGTAGCCAGGTGATAGGCGGTGGCGGCGCCGCCGGGGCCTGCGCCGACGACGACGACCTGGGGGTCGCCGATCTCGCTACCAACCGTCACGCTCTACTACCTTCCTCGACCGGCTGCCCGGATGTTCCGCACGCACCGGCCTGTTCGCACACATGCGCCCATCACGCTAATGCGCACCTCGGCCAACCTCTCGAGAGGCCCCGTTTTCGCAGGTCATAAGCGGTTTCGCGACCACGACACCCGCGGGAACCCGTAGGCAATACGCTACATTTCGCTTCTCTAATTCGCAGGCGATTCGGGACGTTCGGCCCAATGAAGGGCGACGATCCCGCCGGTGAGGTTGCGCCAGCGCACGCCACGCCAGCCGGCGGACTCGATCGTGCGAGCGAAGTCGCGCTGGGCGGGCCACTTGCTGATCGACTCGACGAGATAGGTGTAGGAGGAGTTATTCGACGACGTCAGGCTGGCCAGCCGCGGCAGAACCCGGGTGAGAAACAGCCGGTAGAGCGCGGCAAAGGGCGCCCACGTCGGCGTGGAGAACTCGGCGATGACGAGGCGCCCCCCGGGCTTCGTCACGCGGGCCATCTCCCGCAGCGCCCGCTCACAATCCTCGACATTGCGAATCCCGTAGCTGATCGTCACGACGTCGAACGTCTCGTCGGCAAAGGGGAGGTTCTGGGCGTCGGCCTCAATGACCTCGAGGTCGGGGTGGCGCCGCTTCGCCTCGGCAACCATGCCCGAGGAGAAGTCCGAGGCCGTCACCCGCGCGCCGCCCTTGGCGTATTCCACCGACGACGTGCCCGTCCCCGCCGCCACGTCGAGCACCCGCTCGCCGGGCTTCGCGGCGACGGCCGCGCGGGTAGCGGCGCGCCACACGCGGTCGAGTCCAAACGTCAAGACATCGTTGGTGAGGTCATAGCGGGCAGCCACCTGGTCGAACATCGCCGCGACATCGACGCCGCGCTTATCCATGTTGGCGCGCAGACCGCGCTGAAGCCGCGAGGACGTCATCGGGCCTCCCCTCGCGCCAGGGTGGCATCGGAGGTGCCCGGCACCATATCGGCGGCTTGAGACAGCAGCTCGCCGGCCGGCTCCCAGTAGCTCAATCCCACGAGCGTCGTCCCGCTGAAAGTCAGGCTCGTCAACGAGGCGAGCGAGCACTCGCGCTGAGAGGGTAGGTGCGCATAGGGGCGGCCCTCGACGAAGCTGCGCAGACACCAGATCGGCAGCTGGTGAGAGACGACCAGAGCCTCGTGTCCGGCGGCGACGCGCACGGCTGCCTTGACGGCGCGAACCATGCGGTCGGCCTGGTCGGCATAGGGCTCGCCCCACGACGGCCGCAGCGGATTGCGGTAGCGCGACCACAGGCGCGGAGCGAGGAACGACGTCCACCCGTCATTGACGGGCTCGCCTTCGAAGTCGTTCGCGGCCTCGATGAGGCGGGGGTCTTCGGCGACGTCGAGTCCGTAGGCCTCGGCTGTGGGCCGGGCCGTCTGCTGGGCCCGCAGCAGGGGCGAGGCCACGACGTGCGTGATGTCGCGCTTTTGCACGCTCAGCGTTCGCGCGACTTCGGCGGCCATCGCGTGACCCAGCTCGGTCAACCCGTACCCGGGCAGGCGACCGTAGAGAATCCCCTCGGGGTTATCGACTTCGCCATGGCGCATGACGTGGATGGTCGTCGTCGGTGTCATGCCCTCCACCCTAGCGGCGCCACCCGCGCCCGTGCCTCTTCTCGCCGCCTCGGCCAGGTCGGCTAGGGTGGAGCCGATGGGCAGTGCCACCCGGCCGGTTTGCGGCCTTCTTCGACATCGATCAGACGCTCGTGCGCGGCGCCTCGTCCTATCACCTTGCCCGCGAGCTGTACCGGCGCGGCTTTTTCACCCCGGCCGATCTCGCATTCGCGTTCCGCGAGAGCGTCCTCTATCTCGTTCGCGGCGAGGATCCCCGCCGCATTCGCCGAGTCGTCGAGCGAGCGATCCAGGCCATGGCGGGCCACTCGGTTGCCGAGGTCATGGCGATCGGGGTCGATTTTGCCCGCGACCTCTACGACGAGCGATTGTTCGCCGGCACGACGCACATCCTCAAACAGCACCAGGCGCTCGGGCACGAGGTGTGGCTGCTGTCGACATCGCCCCAAGAGGTGACCGATCTGCTGGCAGCCCACCTCGGGGCGACGGGATCCCTGGGCACCCAGTTGGCGCGCGAGGACGGCTACTATCGCGCGGAGCTGTCGACCCCGGTCATGCACGGTCAGGTGAAGGCCGACGCGGCGTGCGCGCTGGCGCGCCAGCGGGGGCTGGATCTGTCGCGCTCGTGGGCCTATTCCGATTCCAAATCCGATCTGCCGCTGCTATCGGCCGTCGGCCACCCCTGCGCCGTCAATCCCGATTCGGCGTTGCGCGCCCACGCGCGGGCCAACGATTGGCCGATTGCCGATTTTCGTGGAACGCTGCGTCTCGTCCACACGCCGAAGGCCAGGCGCTCGGCCTACCTCGCCGGCGGACTGTGGGCGGCCACGGCGATCCTTCGACACCTGCGCCGCTAGGCCTGGCTATTCACGAGCGGGGCCGCCCTCGTCGCCCGGGTGGTCGCGTTCCGTCGTGCTTTCGTGCGTCTCCTCGGCGTCGTCATCGCGGGCGTGAGCGGCGTCGCGCTCGCGTGCCTCGCGCTCTTCACGTTCCTTGCGTTCGCGATAAATCTGGGTCTGTAGCGAAAAGAGGAAATCTGGGTCGTCGTCGGGTGCTTTCGGGGTGTCGCGGCCAGACCCGCGCCCGTCGGGGCGGGTGAGCGTCAAGGGCAGGCCCTCCTCGGCCGACCACATCCCCGTCGACACCGCGCCGCCGCGCGCCTCGGCCTGACTCACGCGCGAGGCGATGATCCACGCGATCGGTCCGAGGTAGACGACCATGATGATGAGGATGAGCCACAGCGGCTTCGGCAGGCGGCCAGGAAGTTGGTCTGAGGGGGTGCGCGCGCAGTCGGCGATCGCGTAGATCGCGAGGGCGATGGCGAGGATCACCGGGAAAACTCTGGCCATGAAGCCAGTGTATCGACACCGTGGGGACTCGACATCCGCACGCCTAGACGACGGCGGCGACGGCGAGGCCCGCGCCGTAAAACAACGTGAGGAATCCGATCCGGCGCAACGTGACGATGAGGGCAGGCCCCGTCGCGCCGGTGACAATTCCGCGGGTGATGACGAGGCCGATGCCGGCGGTGAGGATCGCGACGGCGAGCGAGGTCGGATAGGCCAAGACGGCGGCGACAACGACGTAGCCGACGCACATCCACCGGGCGGGCACCTCGCCAACGCGAACGGCCAGCGTCGTCTTTCCCGCGCGCGTGTCGCCTGCGATGTCACGAATGTTGTTGACCATGAGCAGGGCACACGACAACAAGCCGATGCCGGCGGCGGCGGCCCACTCCGCACCCGGCAGGATGCGCACCTGCGTCCACGTCGTCGCGAGCGTGGCGACGAGTCCGAAAAAGACGAACACGAGGACCTCGGCGATCCCGCCGATGTAGCCGTACGGGTGGCGCCCGCCGGTGTAGAACCAGGCGGCCAGCAGCGCGCACACCCCAGCGACCAGGAAGTACCACGTGCCCGAAAGCGCAATGAGGACGAAGCCCGCCACCGCGGCGACAAGGAAGCTCACCATGGCCGCGGTGAGGACCGCACGCGGACTCGCCAGCCCCGGGCCCGTCAGCCGTTGGGGACCCACGCGCGCACCGACGTCGTCAGTCCCGCGAATACCATCGGAATAGTCGTTGGCGTAGTTGACACCCACCTGTAACGCCAGGGCCACAAGGAGGGCGAGCAAACTCGCGACAATGTGCGGGTGCCCGGTAATCGCCCATGCGTAGCCGGCGCCCAACATGACGGGGGCCGCCGATGCCGGCAGGGTCTTGGGACGGGCCGCTTCAATCCAGTCGGCCAGGTGGGCGCGATGAGTCACGGCTCCCACTGTACGCGGCGGTTCGGCGAGCCTCGCTACCGGACCCACGCGCGGTTAGCCCGCACCTCGGCCTGAGCAAGCGCCTGAACGCGGCGACGGTCGACTTTGCCGATCCCCATGAGAGGCAGAGCATCGACCATGCAGACGATCCGGGGAGCCTGGGCGCGCCCGAGTTCGGCGGCGACGTGAGCACGCATGCGCACGGCGATGTCGCGATCGCGCTCCTCCTCGCTCATCGCCTCGTCCTCACCCGATGCCGTCGGGTCTTCTCCTGCGGCCGTGCCCGCCTCGGTGGCGGTGCCGCGAATCGCCGCGCTCATGGCCGCCATCGCGTCTTTGAGTTCGGGCGACGACGCCGCCTCGTCGGTGCAGGCGCGCCCGCTGCGGCGGCGCATCGCCGCGATCTCGGCGGGCTCGGCATCGGCAGAGGGCACGAAAACGGCGGTGACCACCTGGCCCCATTCCGAATGCGGCAGGGCGACGACACACACGTCCTCGACTGCCGGCAGGGTGCGCAGGCAATCCTCGACGAGGCCGGGATTGACCTTGACGCCGCCGGTGTTGATGACAGCGTCCGCGCGTCCGGTTACCTCGAGTTTTGCTCCCACCATGCGGCCGCAATCGGTGGTGCGCAGCCAGCGCCTGCCACCCGAAGCGACGAGCGCCGCCGCGTCGGGATCGTCGAGATAGCCCTCCATGAGGGTCGTCCCAGATATCCAGATGCGCGTGTTCACCGTCGCGACCTTGGTGCCGCGCAGGGGAACGCCGTCGTAGACGCAGCCTCCGCCCGTTTCGGTCATCCCGTACGTCGTCACCAGGCGCAGGCCGGCGCGTCGTCCCGCGCCAGCAGATCGGCGTCGCAGGCTTGCCCGCCAACGAGGATGGCGTCGAGGGCGGCGAGATCGGCGATGGCCTCGGGCGATGCCTGGAGAATCCGACTCAGCTGGGTGGGAACGATGGACGTGTACGCGGGCTCGCTCCCCCGCCGGGCCCGCCGCGCGGCGCGTGCCAGCGCTTCCACCGAAAAACCCGCCGTCGTGTCGACGACGATCGGGGCGATGCCGGCGGTGACCGCGCGCACGAGGATCTGGAAACCCGCGACGTGGTGGGCTGGCAGCGCGAGAATCCACCGCCCGGGACCCCGCAGCGCGGCCTCGGTCGCGAGTGCCCCAGCCGTCAGCGACAGCCGCGATAGCCCGACGAGGTGGCCGCGTCCCGTCGTCGACCCGGAGGTTTGGAGGATGACGGAGACGGCCGGAGAAACGGGACCGGTGACGCGGCGTGCCAGCGCCTGGCGAACCTCGTCAATGTCGCTGTCCGGGGCGACCGGCACGATGACGCGTCCAGGGCGCGGCATGCCGGCGGCGGGGGTGAACTCGGCGTGGATGGCGTCGAGCAGAGTCGCCACGTCGTCGGGGCGGGTTCCGCCGGGCAAGATCCGCGCGCTGTCGCTACCATCCCACATGGCGTGTCTCCTCCGGGTGCTTAGAAGGCGTAGGGAAATGCCGTGAAGTCGGGGCGGCGATGCTCGACGAAGGCTTCGCGGCCCTCGGCGGCCTCGTCCGTGCCGTAGGCCAGCCGCGTGGCTTCGCCGGCGAAGATCTGCTGCCCCACCAGTCCGTCGTCGGCCAGGTTGAAGCCGAACTTCAACATGCGAATAGCGGTGGGCGACTTGGCGGTGACGATCTGTGCCCACTCGATCGCGCGATCTTCCAGTTCCGGGTGGGGCACGGCCTCATTGACGACGCCCCAGTCGGCGGCCTGGTCGGCGTCGTAGCGACGAGCCAGAAAAAAGATCTCGCGGGCGCGTTTGTCGCCCACCTGCCGGGCCAGCAGCGCCGAGCCATACCCGGCGTCGAACGAGCCGACATTGGCGTCGGTCTGCATGAATTGGGCGTGCTCGCGCGAGGCCACGGACAGGTCGCACACGACGTTGAGGGAGTGCCCACCGCCGGCAGCCCATCCCGACACGGCGGCGATGACGACCTTCGGCATCGAGCGGATGAGGCGCTGAACCTCGAGGATATGCAGTCGGCCGGCACGTGCGCGGGTCGATGGCCTCGCGGCGGGTCGCGGCGTCGTCACCCTCGGCGGTGTCGCGGGCCTCATAACGGTAGCCGTCACGGCCCCGAATGCGCTGGTCGCCGCCCGAACAGAAGCCGTAGCCGAGATTCGGATCGGGGTTGTTACCCGTGAGGATGACGGCGCCGACGTCGCCGCTCATGCGGGCGTGGTCGAGGCAGCGGTAGAGCTCGTCGACCGTGAGGGGTCGAAAGGCGTTGCGCAACCCCTGGCGGTCGATGGCGATGCGCACCCACGGCAGGTCGGCGCCGGCGGGTCGACCGTCGAGGTCCTCGCCGCGCGAGATGGCGCGGTGATAGGTGACGTCGGTGAGGCCGAAACCCTCGACCTCGCGCCACCTGGCCGGATCGAAGGTATCCGAGACGGCACAGCTGCTCACGTGTCCTCCTGTACGGGTGCGCATGGACCCGGCGGCAGCCGGGCGCTTCAACGCTATCGCCCGCGCATCCACAAGGCACGCGTCGCGGCCGCGATCGTGCGTAGGCTGGGGACATGTTCTCGTGGATCGCGCTTGCCCTGGGCATCGTCAACCTCGCCTACGCGGCCTACCTGCGCCGCGACAGCGACCGCACCCGGCGGATCATTGCCAACCGCGGCGCGATGGACGAGCGAATGGCATTTATCTTCGTTCCCGGCCTCGCCCTCGTGTTCCTCGGGATGGGCCTGTTGCAGTTCGCCGTCCTCATGCCCGGTCTTGCCCAATCGGTCGCGCTGACCGTGTGCGTCGTGTTGGCGGCGGCGGGTTTCCTCGCCCTCGTCGTGTCGCTGCTGCGCGTTCCCTACCCGAAGAAGATCATTCCGGCGTGGGCGCGCGAGGTTGCGAAGGCTCGAGACGCCGGGCGCCTGCCGACCTCGCAGACGAGGCCTCGCTCGGATTGGTCCTCGGCGCAGCGGCAGGCCGAATCGGCCGAACGCAAGCGGGTGCGTGAGGCCCGCCGCGAGCGCAAGGCCCAGGCGAAAGGCAGCGCGAACTCGGCGAAGAAGCGCCGGCCTCGCTGAGCGAGGTGGCCGCACAGGTGATCGTCTAGCCTGGGTGCGTGGTTGTCCCTGTGTGTGTGAGTTCGCTGCGTCTTAGTGAGCTGGCGTCCTATCCCGACCTTCAGCGCGCCCTGGGGGCGTGCGATGAGGTGGCCGTCTACGACATCGCGTTGCGGCGGCGGTTTCGTCGTATCGATCGTCGCTCGGGTGTGCTCATCCGCGGCGAGGCTGGATGGGGTGAGATTTCGCCGTTTTGGGATTACGGTCCGGCCGAGTCGGCGCGGTGGTTTGCGGCCGGCCTCGAGGCGGCGACGGTGCCGTTTCCGCCGGTTGCGCGCGATCGCGTGCCGGTGAACGCGACGGTTCCCGTGTGTGATCCGGCGGCGGCCGTCGGGATCGTCGCCGCGCATCCGGGGGTGCGCGCGGTCAAGGTGAAGGTGGCCGATCCCGGGGTGGAGTTGCGCGAGGATTGTGCCCGCGTGGCGGCCGTCGCCGAGGCGCTGGCGGCCGGTGGGGGCGGTGTCGTGCGCGTGGATGCGAACGGGGCGTGGGAGGTCGATGAGGCCGCTCGGGCGATCCGCGAGCTGGATGCCGCCGCCGGGGGCCTCGAATACGTCGAGCAGCCGTGCGCTGAGGTCGAGGAGATGGCGCGGGTGCGCCGGGCCGTGAACGTCGCCGTCGCGGCGGATGAGTCGGTGCGGCGTGCGGGCGACCCCCTGGCGGTCGTCCGCGCCGGCGCGTGCGATCTCATCGTCACGAAGGTTCAGCCGCTCGGGGGGGTGCGCGCGGCACTCGCCGTGGCCGAGGAGGCCGGCGTGCCGGTCGTCGTGTCCTCGGCGGTCGATTCGTCGGTGGGGTTGGCCATGGGGGCGCACCTGGCGGCGGTGCTGCCCGAACTGCCCCATCCGTGCGGGCTGGGCACGCTGAGTCTGTTGACCGGTGATGTCTCGTCGACGCCGCTCACCGTTCGTGAGGGCGCCATTGACGTGCGCCGCGTTGCCCCGGACGTCGCCGATGCGGCCCCCGTCACTCCCGAGCTGGTTTCCCGGTGGCTCCGGCGTCTGGACGAGGTGGCCGCGTGGATGGAGTCGGCCCGATGACCGCCGCGGCCCTTACCCGCGCTCGCGGTGTCGTCTCGGCCCTCGTCGCCGGCGGCGTTCGCGATGTCGTCTATTGTCCCGGTTCGCGCGATGCGCCCTTTGCCTACGCCCTCGCCGATGCCGAAGAGGCGGGGCTCGTGCGCATCCACGTGCGCATCGATGAGCGCTCGGCCGCCTTTTTCGCCCTCGGTATCTCGCGCGCCGGTGAGCTGACGCGCCGCAGCGCCAGCCCGGTTGCGCTCGTTATGACGTCGGGAACGGCTGTGGCGAACGCGCATCCGGCGGTTCTCGAGGCCACGCACGCGTGTGTCCCCCTCGTCGTTGTCGCGGCGGATCGCCCGGCCGAGATGCGCGGGACCGGGGCGAATCAGACGACGAACCATCTCGCGGTCCTGGCCGGCACCGTTCGCGGGACGTGGGATGTCACGCGCGGCACCGGCAGCCACGCCGCGACGCGGGCCGTCGAGGTGGCGCGCGGCGGCGAGTTGCCGCCGGGGCCGGTGCTCCTCAACGTTCAGCTCGCACCGCCCCTCTATGATGCGGCGGCCGCCAAGTGGGATCCCGCGAGCGTTGCGGCGGCGAGACCTGCCGAGGCCACGGAAACCCTGGCGTCGCCCGAGCATACCGCCACTTTTATTCCCGTTTCCGACCCGGTGGCCTCCCCCACCCTGGCCGATCTCGGCCTCGATCCCGCCCAGCCGGGGATCATCGTCGCCGGCAATCAGGCCCACCTGTGCCGTGGAGGTGAGACCGTTCCCGAATTGGCCGCGGCGCTCGGGTGGCCCCTGCTCGCCGAGCCGGGTTCCGGGGTGCGCCGGGCCCCGGCCGTCACCCATTACCAGCAGCTTCTCGCCGACCGCCCGGATGAGGTGGCGCAGGCCCGCCAGGTCCTCGTTGTCGGGCACCCGACCCTGTCTCGCCCGGTCACCGCGCTGCTGAGCGACACCACGCGCCACATCGTCGCGATCACCCGGGCGGGCACGCACACCGCCCTGGCCGGTGCCGTCGCCATCGTCGGCGACCGGGTTCCCGCGGCCCCTGCCCGTCCCCGTCCCGACGTCGCCGCGTGGGGGAACCGTTGGCAGAGCGTCGACGCCGGCTACGCTCCCGCCGATGCGCGCGAGCGTGTCCTCGCCCGCGTCTGGGAGCGTCACGTCGAGGACGGGCCGCGCCCGCCGATCCTCGTCATCGGAGCCTCGCTGTCCATCCGGGCGATCGACCGTGCGGGGCGCGTGGGCACCTCGTGCCCGCCGGTCCTCGCCAACCGTGGTCTGGCCGGGATCGATGGGACCGTGTCGTTTGCCCGTGGCGTTGCCGCCGCCACGGGCGAACCCGTCCGCGTCCTCCTCGGCGACGTCACGGCCATGCACGACCTGGGCGGACTCGCCACGGGGGTACTGGAGGACAGCGACGACAACGTTCAGGTCATCGTCGTCAATGACGCCGGCGGCCAGATCTTCCGCAGCCTCGAATACGGCCGCGATGCCGCCTCGACTCACTTCCACCGCTTCTTTGCGACCCCCCAGCTGGCAGCATTTCCGGCGTTGGCCAGGGGCTTGGGCTGGGACTACGTGGCAGCTACCGGCCCCGACGAGGTCGACTACGTCGCGGCGAGTCCGGTTCGCGGCCGCAGTCTCGTCGAGGTGACGTTGGAGTAGCACCGCCCACCGACTCCCCGTCCAGAAAGTATCCAGAAACTGCCCAGAGCCACATCAGCGCCGCCTGGTTAGCTAGCGAGCACGAGTGAACATCACATCCCTCTAGGAGAGTCCATGTCCGAGGTTGACCCCCGTTCTGGCGATCGGTTCGCCCCGAACCAGCCCGACTATTCGCCCCCCGCCACTTCTGACCCGCAGGGGTACCCAACCGAGACGATGCCGGCAGCGCACTCCCTTGAGGAGCCGCTCGCAGAGCCATCGGCAGAGCCAGCCGTACAGCCGGTGACCGAGTCCTTCCCACAGACCCCGTCGGAGGCACCCGCGCAGCCGCCGGCCGAGCCTCTCACCCCGCCAGCAATGGAGCCGCCGACGCAGCCTCCCTCCGGACACGCGCCGACGCGCGCGCCGCGTCGGCGCGGCCCCGGCTGGTCGGGCACGATCGCCGTCGCCATCCTCACGGCACTGGCGACCCTGGGAGCGTCCTTCCTGCTGTGGGGGTCGGGATCGACCACGCCGCTGTCACGTTCGGGCGCCGAGGTCGCCACCCAGGCCCCGGTGCGCCAGGCAAGTGCGGAGCACACGAACTGGGAGGAAGTCGCCTCGACGGTTCAGCAGGCCGTCGTCGCCATCCAGGTCCAGGCCGGGAACTCGGGCGACACCGGTTCGGGCGTCATCTTTGACACCAAGGGCCACGTGCTCACGAACTACCACGTCATCGCCTCGGCCGTGTCCGGGCGCGGGCAGATCACCCTGCAACTCTCGGACGGCTCGCTGTATCGGGCCAGTGTCGTCGGCGTGGACTCCACAACCGACCTCGCCGTCCTCGCGATCGAGAATCCCCCCTCGGATTTGCAGATGGTGACCCTGGGCTCATCGTCGAAGCTGTCGGTCGGGCAGCCGGTGGCGGCAATCGGTGCGCCCCTGGGCCTGGAGAACACGATGACGACGGGCATCATTTCGGCGCTCGACCGCCCAGTCACGGTCACTCAGGAGTCGACGAACCAGGGTGGTCAGGACGGCCCCCTCGGCATTCCCGGTGCCCAGCAGCAGTCGACCGGTGAGCAGGTCGTCACCAACGCGATCCAGGTGGACGCGGCCATTAACCCCGGCAATTCCGGCGGGCCACTGTTTGCCGCCGACGGCTCGGTCATCGGCATCACGTCGTCGATTGCCTCCCTGTCGCAGTCGAGCTCGGAGTCGTCCGGCTCGATCGGGATTGGCTTCGCGATCCCCGTCAATCTGGCGAAATCCGTCGCCGATCAGATCCTCTCCACCGGCCACGCCCAGCACGCCTACCTGGGCGTCATGATTCGCACCGATTCGGCCCAGGTCGACGGGCGGACGCTGTCGGGCGCGAGCGTCGCCGACGTCGTCGGTGGCGGTGCCGCCGACAAGGCGGGCCTGAAGAAGGGCGACCTCGTCACCGCCCTGGACGACCACACGGTCACCTCGGGCACCGCGCTCACGGGCTTCGTGCGTTGGTACGTTCCCGGTGACAAGGTCAAGCTGACGTACGTGCGCGACGGTAAGTCGCACACCACCGAGGTCACGCTCGGCACGGCCGACGATCAGAAGTCCTAGCCGGCACTAGCCAGTCTGCTGCCCGTTCTCGCCACATCCCAAGGCGGCGAGGACGGGCAGCATTTTTGCCTGCGTCTCGGCAAACTCGCGCTCGGGTTCGGAATCGGGCATGATCCCACCGCCGGCCAGGACGCGCACGCTCAGCCCGTTCTCGGACACGATCCCGCACCGCAGGGCGATCCCCCATTGGCCGTTGCCGCGCGAATCCATCCACCCGACGGGGCCGGCGTAGCGGCCGCGGTCCATCTCCTCGATCTGGGCGATGATCTCGGCGGCCTCCGCGGTGGGAGTCCCGCACACGGCCGCGGTTGGGTGGAGGGCGCCGGCTGCCTGGAGCGAGGTCACTCGCGCGATTGCGCGCACGGTCGATGACAGGTGCGTGACGTTGGGCAGCGTCAGGATCTCGGGTTCCTCGGGAATGTCGAGGTGCTCGCACAGCGGCGTGAGGGCCCGGCGCACCGAGTCGACGGCGAGGGCGTGTTCGCGACGGTCTTTGGCCGAGGCGGCTAGGGCCTCGGCGTCGTCGGCACCCGCGGTCCCAGCCAACACGCGGGTGTACAGGTGGGCATCGCGGACCTCGGCGAGCATCTCGGGTGTGGCACCCACCAGGCCGTCGACAGCGTACGTCCAGCACGTCGGATAGGCCCGCGCGAGCCGAGCCGCCACCCAACCGGGACGCACCGGGGCCTCAGCCTCGACGACGACGTCGCGCGCAAGCACGACTTTGCGGGCTTCACCCGCGCGCAAGCGAGCGATCAGGTCGGTGAGGATGGCCAGGTAATCCGTGCGCGAATGCGCTCCGTCGCGCACGCGGGTGGAGCCCGGCCCCTCAACCGCGCCTCGCTCATCGGGCAACGGCGGACATGCCGCGTCACTGCCCTCGACGCTCTGTTCGATCACCCACGCCCGCTGATCGAACAGGCAATAGAGCGTGCGCGGGACGATGAGCGCCCCCGGGGTATCGGGGAAAAATCCGAAGGAACCAAAACACAGCGGGGCCGCAACGCCGGCCTCCCCACTCACGCGAGCGCGCGCGGCAATGGCCTGCCACATTCCCGAGGCGCGTCGGCACTGGTCCGCGCCGGCAACCTCGATTCGCCAGGCCTGCCCCCAACCGATGACGACGTCGCCCTCGCTTATCCACGCGTTCACCGGGGCGCACGTGTGCGCGGCGACCAGATCAATGGGATCACACGGGGTGGCTGGGCGAACATGCACGCGCAGTCGAGGCAGGCTGGCTTGATCACTCACCGGCCAGTCTAGGGTGAATAGACGAAACGGACCCGACTGGCGGGTCCGTTGTCGCACCGAGCTACTTCTTGTTGCGGCGCTGGTGGCGCGTCTTGCGCAGGAGCTTGCGGTGCTTCTTCTTCGACATGCGCTTGCGGCGCTTCTTGATCACCGAACCCATGGGGCCTCCTTTGTTCCGGGATCGTATGGACGTCTAACCGAGGAGTCAGTCTAAACCCCGCGTCTACTGATTGGCTACTTCGCCGCCTGCCTGCGTGGCCGACCAGTCCCCGAGGCCGGCATCGATCAGCTGCTGCACAGCAGACTGGGGAACACGAAACGATTTGCCCACACGCACCGCCGGGATCTCGCCGGAATGAATCATCCGGTAGACCGTCATTTTGGACACGCGCATAAGTTCAGCGACCTCGGCAACGGTCACAAAGCGCGGGCCTGAGGGTTGTGGCATCGTCTTCCGTCCTCGGTAGGCGTCCCGGCCCCGCGCATTGACAGACAATGAGCGGCGGAACAGCGTCTGGGTGTTGGTTCCCACTGTAGCCTATGGACGCCGCTTCAAGCGGCCACCACGCCGGCACACATGGCGACCTTCCGCGTGCATGTGACCAAGTTGGCGAACGGATCCGCGGGCGGCAGCAGGCGATTCGCTGCCTACGATAGGTGAGCGAAAGGAGGGCGAATGGCGTCCACAAAACGGCTGGGATTCGTGCGCGATTACGTCAATCGCGTGGCCCGCTCGTCCCCGGCACGCCTGGCGCTGGGCGTCTTCGCCCTCATCATTGCCGTCGAGACGCTGCTGCTACAGCTGCCCGCGGCAACGGCGACGGGCAAGCGGGCCCCGTTCATCGATTCCCTGTTTCAGGCGACCTCGGCTGTGTGCGTCACCGGATTGACGACGACGTCGATCGCGAATGACTGGTCGTTTTTCGGTCAGCTCATTTTGGCATTCGGCATGAAGATCGGTGGCCTCGGCGTCATGACGATGGCCTCGATCCTCGCCCTCGCTGTCTCGCGCCACATCGGGCTGACCCAGCGGATGCTCGCGGCGATGGAGACCAAGTCGGAGGATCGCCTGGGCGCGGTCGGCTCGCTCATCCGGGCCGTCATCGTCACCTCGCTCAGCTGCGAGATCCTCATCTTCGCCGTGTTGCTGCCGCGGTTTCTCACGCTTCACGAACACGTCGCCACCGCCGTGTGGCACGCGTTCTTTACCGCCCTGTCGATCTTCAACAACGTCGGGTTTGTCGCGCTGCCCGAGGGGTTGGAGGCCCACGTCGGCGACTGGTGGCTGATCACGCCGGTCATCGCCGGAACGTTCGCGGGGGCCTTGGGCTTCCCCGTCATGCTCGATCTGCGTCACCACTGGCGTCGCCCGCGCGACTTGACGCTGCACTCGAAGCTGACGCTGACGACGTACGTCGCCATTTTCCTCGCCGCCGCGCTCATCATCGCCGCGTCGGAATGGAATAATCCCGACACCTTTGGCCCCCTCGCGCTGCACGAGAAGATTCAGACGGCGCTGCTCTTCGGCGTCAATTCGCGCTCGTCGGGCCTGACGACGATCGACGTGTCGCAGATGACGCGCGGGTCGTGGTTCCTCCTCGACATCCTCATGTTCATCGGTGGCGGCTCGGCGTCCACGGCCGGCGGGATCAAGGTGACGACGGTCGCCGTCATGACGCTGGCGATCATCGCCGAGGCCCGCGGTGACCAAGACATCGAGGCGTTCGGGCGCCGCGTCCCGCCCTCGACGTTGCGTCTGGCGGTGGGCGTCGTGGGACTGGGAACGCTCATCGTCGCGTTCTCGGTGTTCTTCCTGCTGCTGGTGACGCCCTATACGCTCGATGTCATCTCCTTCGAGGTCATCTCGGCGTTCGCGACGACGGGCTTGAGCGTCGGCATCACCGCCGACCTGCCGCTCATCGGCAAGTACTGGCTCGTCGCCCTCATGTTCGCCGGGCGCACGGGGACGATGACGCTGGCTGCCGCGCTGGCGTTGCGCGACCGCCGCCGCCTCATCCGCATGCCGGAAGAGCGCCCGACGATCGGATAGGCGCGGCCTCGCCGCCGCGGGCGAGAATGGCCGAGGCCTCCTGTAGTGCCGGCCCCTCGTGGTTGAGGTGAGCCAGGGCCTCGGGAAGGGGGCGCCCCAGAGCCGTCATGGCCTTCGCCCACAGTCGCCCGGCCCGGTAGGACGAGCGCACGAGCGGGCCCGCCATGACGCCGTGGAATCCGATGCGTTCGGCCATCTTCGCCAGCTCGACGAACTCCTGGGGCTTGACCCAGCGCTCGACGGGATGGTGCTGGGGCGAGGGCCGCAGATATTGGGTGATCGTCAGCAGGTCGCAGCCGGCGTCGACGAGGTCGCACATGACCTCCTCGAGCTCGGCCGTCGTCTCGCCGAATCCCAGCATGAGATTGGACTTGGTGATGAGCCCGGCCTCGTGGGCCTGCTCGATGACGCCGAGGGTGCGTTCGTAGCGGAAGGCAGGGCGGATCCGTTTGAGCAGGCGGGGCACGGTTTCGAGGTTGTGGGCGAACACCTCGGGACCGGACTCACACACGGCGGCGATGGCGTCTGGATCGCCGCGAAAATCGTCGACGAGCAGCTCGACGCCCGTGCCGGGGTTCTGCATCTTGATCTGGCGGCACGTTTCCGCATACAGCCACGACGCCCCGTCGGGCAGGTCGTCGCGCGCGACGCCGGTGATCGTCACGTAGTTGAGGCCGAGTTGGGCAACCTGGGCACCGATGCGGGCGGGCTCGCCGCGGTCGTAGCCGTCGGGGCGACCGTGGGCGATGTCGCAGAAGTCGCAGCGGCGCGTGCAGAAGGCCCCACCGATGAGGAAGGTCGCTTCGCGGTCTTGCCAGCACTCGTAGATGTTCGGGCACCCGGCCTCGGCGCACACCGTGTGCAGGCCATTGGTGATCGAGCGTGAGCGCATGTCGTGGTAGTTGTCGCCGGCGACCGCCTGGGTGCGGATCCACTTCGGTTTCTTCTCGATGGGGGTCGCAGCATTGGCGACCTCGATACGCAGCTGGCGACGGCCTTCGGGCTGGGGGACGGTGGACATCAGGCCCTCGTTTCTTCGGTGACGTCGGTCAGGGGGCGGTCAAGCAGCGGGGCGAGCGCACGCGACAGGTGCGCCTCAACGGCCCGCTTGGCGTCGTCGAGGCTCGCGCGGAGTCCTTCACCGGCCAAGGTGGCGACGTCGGCGTCGTCGAGGCCGCACGGGATGATGCCACTGAAGGCCCGGCTCATGTCGGGGTCAACGTTGAGGGCGAGGCCGTGCATGGTGGCACCGCGCGCGACCTTCAGGCCGATAGCGCAGATCTTGCGGTCGCGACGCCCCGGCGTTTTTAGCCAGATTCCCGCCCGGCCCTCTACCGTCGTCACGTCCAGACCCCATGTCGTGCGGATGGCCTCGAGCAGGCCGGCTTCGACCGTGCGGATGTAGGAGATGACGTCGTTCGGGTTAGCGAGTTTGACGATCGGATAACACACGAGCTGCCCGGGTCCGTGCCATGTCACCGAGCCGCCGCGATCGGTGCGCACGACCGGTAGCGTCGCGTCAACGATGTCGCGCTCTTTCGTCGCCCGCCCGGCCGTATAGGTGGGTTCGGCCTCGAAAAACATAAGGGTGTCCTCGCCGCCGGCGGCCACCTCCTCGTGCAGGCTGCGCTGCATGTGGTCGGCTTCGAGGTAAGGGGTCAGGCGCCCTAACAGGTTGACGACTCGCACGCCCCAAGTATAGGACCGAGGCCCCAGACGCGCCCGACGCGGCGCCTGGTCACTGCCTGCCGCAATGACTCACAGACGCCGCGTCGGACGCGCTCGGATGTGGGGCACCTACATGCCGATGTGGCCCCACAGCCAGCCGATCTCGCCGAGGATTCTCTTGACGATCTCAACGGCAAATTGCAGGGCGTCCTGGTCGAAGTATCCCGGGAAGGGCATCTGTCCGTCAGGCATCGTGATCTCGCTTTCGTGGTCGTGAGTGGATTCGTGAGAGGGTTATTCGGCCGGGCCGAACGTGATCATCGCGTCGGGCGAGGTGTAGTCCTCGAAGCGGGTCACCGGGGCCACGCGTTCGCATTTGAGGACGCACTTCTTATCGACTTTTTCGGGTCGGCCGTCTTGGCGGATGTCCTCGGCCTTGTAGACGGCCGGCGCAGCGACGATCTGCTCGCCCACGTGCGCGCGCTTCGACGGGATGTAGAGGCGCAGGTCGATGTGGAGCTTGCCGTCTTGCGTGGCCGTGTAGCGCTGCCACGTGTAGACACCCCAGTTGTCTCCGCTGCCCGCGCTGCGAGCGGTGATCCGCACCGTGTACTTCGCACCGGGGGTGTAGCCGGAGGCCTCGGCCTGGACCCTGGCGTAGTAGGGCCCCTTGCCGCGATTGACGTGAATGAGGACGGGGATTTCGTGGTCGCCGTCGGCCGCATCCGTGACGAGCACGGAATCGAATCGGCCCTGCGCGGTCTGCGGATTGACGGGGGACTCGATGACGTATGTCGGATCCCAGTCGTCCCACCACGCGGCCTGCGCGTTGGCCGCGCCGACCTGACTCATGCCGGCCAGGGCGCACACCGCGACCGCGCCGGTCGCGCATAGGCGTCTCAGCATCATCGTCGCACCGCCTAACCGATGATTCCGGTCGCGAAACCGAGCATGGCCTTGATGGCCTCGAGCAGTGAGGGAACGACTTCCTGCAGCCAATGCAGAACCGGGTGGGGATCGTGGAAGGGATCAAGTGGAGCGCCAGCAAACATCGTTGTGTCCTTTCGCTTGTGATCGGAGCCATGAGGCCCTCGCCCCTTCACAGGTACGTCATAACACTGTGAGATTCAAGCCCTACCTACCGGGTGGATATGCCAGAAAACCCACATCATGAGAGGTTTCGTCACAACCTCTCATATTTAACTAACCGCGTGGTAGCACAAAGAGAGCCGAGACGGACGCGACACCCAAGGCGCCCAACGCGATCGCTTCTCATTTTTGATGTGCGCAACATCACACTAGCGATGGGTTGTGCGCGGTCTCCCGCCTCCCAGCGGCGCAGCCAGCCGCCCCTCGTAGGATGGAGGCGATGACGTCTTCGCCTTCCCGCTCCCCACATCGGCCTCGCCGCGGCTCGTCTGGTCGCCGCCGCAAACCCCGCGCCTTCACTGCCGAACAGATCGAGCAGCGTCGCCGCTCGGTCCCGGCGATCACCTACCCGTCGGCGCTGCCCGTGTCGCAGCGGCGTGACGACATCATGGCGGCGATTCGCGATCACCAAGTCGTCGTCATCTCGGGTGCCACGGGTTCGGGTAAGACCACCCAGCTGCCGAAGATGTGTCTGGAATTGGGCCGGGGCGCCGCCGGACTCATCGGCCACACCCAGCCGCGCCGACTTGCCGCACGCAGCGTCGCCGAGCGCATCGCGGCCGAACTGGGCCAGCGCCTGGGCCACACAGTGGGATACCAGGTGCGCTTCACCGACGTCGTCGGCACCGACACCATGGTCAAGCTCATGACCGACGGCATCTTGCTGGCCGAGATCGCCGCCGACCCCGACCTCACACGCTACGACACGATCATCGTCGACGAGGCCCACGAACGCAGCCTCAACATCGACTTCATCCTGGGCTACCTGGCCGCGCTACTGCCCAGGCGCCGCGACCTCAAGGTCGTCATCACCTCGGCGACCATCGACGCCGAGCGCTTCGCCGAGCACTTCTCGCGCGCGCTCGGCGGTGCGAGCGTGCCCGTCATCGAGGTCTCGGGCCGCACCTATCCCGTCGACATCGTCTATCGCCCGCTACGCGACGACGAGGGCAACGACATCGACATGGTCGACGGCATCTGCGACGCTGTCGACGAGCTGTGTGACCTCGGCGACGGCGACATTCTCGTCTTCTTGCCGGGCGAGCGCGATATTCGCGACACCGATGCCGCCCTGCGCGACCACCTGGGGCCGCGCTACATCGCGGCCGGCGCCCGCTCACGTCACCCGAACGCGATCGAGGTCATCCCGCTCTACGCCCGCCTGTCCCCCGCCGAACAGCACCGGGTTTTCGAGGCTCACCACACCCGCCGCGTCGTGCTGGCCACCAACGTTGCCGAAACGTCCCTGACGGTCCCGGGAATCCACTACGTCGTCGATCCCGGCCTGGCCCGCATCTCGCGGTTTTCCCACCGCACGAAAGTCCAGCGCCTGCCGATTGAACCGATCAGCCAAGCCTCGGCGAACCAGCGATCGGGTCGGTGCGGGCGCGTCGCCGAGGGCGTCGCCATCCGCCTCTACAGCGAAGAGGACTTCGCCTCACGCCCCGAGTTCACCGATCCCGAGATCCTGCGGACATCGCTGGCCGCCGTCATCCTCCAGATGGCGTCGCTCGGGCTGACGCCCATCGAGGGGTTCCCCTTCCTCGACCCGCCCGATCCCCGCCAGGTCCGCGATGGTGTGGCACTGCTGCGCGAACTCGGGGCCCTGCGCGAATCGGGCGAGCTCCGCCTGACGCGGATCGGCCACAACCTCGCGCGCCTGCCCATCGACCCGAGGCTCGGCCGGATGCTCATCGAGGCCGACCGGCGCGGCTGCGCATCCGAAGTTCTCGTCATCGTCGCCGCACTCGCCATGCAGGACGTGCGGCTGCGTCCCGCCGAGGCGCCGGGCACGGCCGACGCCGCCCACGCGCGTTTCGCCGATCCGTCGTCGGATTTCCTCGCCTATCTCAATCTCTGGCGCTACCTGCGCACGCTCTCGCGCGAGATGTCGGGATCCGCGCTGCGGCGCACGTGCCAGCGCGAATACCTCCACTATCTGCGCACCCGTGAGTGGCAGGACATGGTCACGCAGCTGCGCCAGATGGCGCGCGATATCGGGATCTCGATTCATCCGCTGTCGCGCCCCACCGAGCGCGCGATCGATGCTCAGCGCGGCCTCGGTGAGTCGGCGACCGACGCGATCGCCGCGGCCTGCGTGGCGCTGACCACCGAGGAAACCGACGCCGACTCGCTGCATCGCTCGCTACTGTTCGGGCTGCTGTCGAATCTCGGTCGCTGGGATGCCTCGGCAAAGGATTACGAGGGGGCGCGCGGAACGCACTTCCGGGTGTGGCCGGGGTCGGGGCTGGCCAAGCGCCACCACGAGTGGGTGATGGCGGCCGAGCTGGTGGAAACCTCACGGCTGTTCGCCCGCACGGTCGCCGCTATCGACCCGGCCTGGATCGACGAGGCCGGATCGTGCCTCATCAAGCGCAGCTATTCGGGCATCTACTGGTCTTCGCGGGCCGGGGCCGCAATGGTGCGCGAACGCTCGACGCTGTACGGCTTGACGATTAGCGCCGACCGCCCGGTGTTGCTGGGGCGCCTCGGTGAGAAGCGACTGCCGGGCGAGAAGCTCGCCGATACGAGCGGAGTCGGTGCTTTACGCGAAGCCCTGGGCGAGACGTCGAACGCCGAGGAAGCGCCGACGGCGCGCGAGCTGGCCCGCGAGATGTTTATCCGGCACGCGCTGGTTGAGGGCGACTGGCACGGCCGACACCGGTTCATGGAGCGCAACAGACGCGCCCTTGAACAGGCGCGCGAGGTGGAGCGGCGGACCCGGCGGGCGGGTATCGTCGCCGGGGACGACGCCCTGGCGCGTTTTTTCGATCGTCGGGTGGGGCCGGAGGTCGTCTCGCAGGGACATTTTGCGCGATGGTGGAAGACTGCCCAACGCGAGGATCCGCGGCTGCTGGACTTCCCCCCGTCGCTGCTGCTGCCCGAGACGCCGCCGGCATCGGATGAGCCGCTCACCTACAGCTCAGGAAGTTCGGGAACGAGCATTGCCGAGAGGCTCGACGGGGCCGTCTCGCCCGGTGATCTCGTGGCGTCGGCGAAGCAGCGCGAGGCCTCGGGGTTCCCCGACCGCTGGCGCGGACGCGGGGTATCGTTCCCGCTCTCCTACGAGTTTGATCCCTCCTCCGATCGCGACGGCGTCAGCGTTCAGGTCCCGCTCGAGGTCGTGAGCGGCCTGGAGCCGGATGCCTTTTCCTGGCTGGTTCCCGGGATGTGGGAAGACCTCGTCGCCGGTCTCATCAAGGCGATGCCGAAGAGCGTGCGCCGCCAGTTGGTGCCGGCACCAGACGTCGCGGCGCAGGTGACGGCGTGGATCCGCGAGCATCTGGATGACCCGCACGCGCCGATGCGGCGCGAGGGCCCAGGCGTTGCCGAGAAGAAGCGCCAGGCGTTGGATGCCTCGATGGCGCGGCTCGCGAAATGGGCGGGCGTCGAGGCTCCCAGCGTCTCGGCTACCGAGGAACAGCCTCCGGCGGAGGCCGAGCCGCCGCGCGAGGTGGCCGGGTGGGACCGACGCTATACCTCGCCCGATGCGTCTCTTCGTGACATGGTCACGCGCGGTCTCGACGCGACTCGTGGCGTCGAGATTGACGAAGGCGCGTGGGAGTACGCACGCACACGCTTGCCGGCCCACCTGACGATGACCGTTGTGGTAACCGATGCGAATGGCCGCGCGATCGCCCACGGCAAAGACATTGCCAAACTGGCCCACCGTCTGCGCGATCGCGAGCGCCAGGCCGTGCGGGAGGCCATCCGTGATGCACGGGCACACTCCGCCCGACCGGGGGCTCGAACGCGAGCGGCGGCCCCGACCGTGCGCGAGGTCAGCGGACTGACGTCCTTCCCGACAGAGCCGTCCCCGCTGCCCGAGGACATCCGCGTGGCCGGCCCCGCCGGGACGTCGCGGCTCGCCCATCCGGCGCTCGTCGTCGCGGACATGCCGGCGGATGTGCTGGATCCGGCGTGGGCCGAGGCTCCCGGCTGGCAGGGGCCGTGGCGTGCTGATCTGTGTATCTGCGACGCCGCCCCGCTCGCTCGCCGCGACCACGCGGACGGGGTGGCGGCGCTCGTCCTCGCCCAAACCGCTCTGCCCGCCACGAGGGTGAAGACGCGATGGCGCGGCGCGGACGCGGCGACGCTTGCGGCCAGCCCGTACGCCACCACCGAGGCCCTTATCGACGACATCCAGTGGTGCGCCGGCCGCGATCTCGTCCAGCAGTGGGCACTCGAACACGACACCAACGTGTGGAGCGTGCGCGACGAGCAGGCATGCGAGTCGGTGGTCGCGTGGGTGCGTGAACGCCTCGAAGATCGCGTTCACGAGGTCGTCGGCCACGTCGTCGCGGCCTTGCGGGCCTGCCACGACTACGAGCGCGCGAGCGCCGAGGTTCCCCGGCTGCGGCTGCTCGACGTCCTGGCGGACGAGACGCGCCACGTGCAGGCACTCATCAGCCCCGGGTTCATCAGCCGATGGGGTGCGGCGGGCCTGCCCGCGCTCGAACGGTGGCTGCGCGCCAGCGCCGAGCGGATTCGCCGGGCCGCGGACAATCCCGGTCGCGACAAGGGGCTGGCGTGGCAGGCACGCGAAGCCGCCGAGGTCACGGCCGCAGCGCTTGATCGTGCGCGCTCGCGCCCGTGGGAGTCGTCTCTGGCCGAGGCCGCCTGGGAGCTCACCCTCGCCCAGGAAGAACTGCGCGTATCGCTGTTTGCCCAGCACGTCGGCACCGCGCGCAAGATCAGCCTCAAGCGACTGACACGCCTGGCCGAGACTCTGTAGGCAACCGCCTAGCCGAACCAGGCGCGGTAATACTGGTAGAACCGCAGGTTTCCCGCGCCGTAGGCGTTGCAGCCGGTGAAGTCTCCCTTGATCGCTGCGTCGGTGGGCACGTAGGGCGTGTAGTTGTACAGGGCGGCGGTCGCACGGTTTTCGACGTACACCTGCTGCGAGCCACACGCGGGGTCCGGGGCGTGGGTGATCGTGTTCGTCACTCCGGCGAGGATCGAGAACGAAAATGGCTCGTTCATGTAACGCTTCCACTGCGCCGCGGCCTGGTAGACCTGGGTGTCGAAGCCGGCGAATTGCTGGTCGCAATTCGTGCCGTCGGGGCAGCCGTACCCCATGGCCCACGCGTAGGCGTCACCGGTAAGCCGCGACGACGAGGCGGTGATAAGGCCCTGTTCCTTTTGCAGCGTCACGAGGATGACCTCGGGATTGATGCCACACGCCTGGGCGGTGCGCCAGATGATCGTCGACGCGGCGAGGCTCCTGCCGCCCTCGCGTTGGCGTGGGCACGACGCGGTGGCCGGCATGGGGGCCGAATCGGTGCGGTAGTCCTTCAGGCACGCCTGGCTGCCCGGGCGGCAGCCGGTCCCCCACGTGTCGAGAAACTCCTGGATCTGTGCCCTCATTCATCGTCGCCGTATTGGTGAAATCGGCATTCGAGATGATCATGCCCGGGGTGAATCCCGCCGACGATAGGGGCGGGGTGGTCGGCTCGGGGACGTCTGCGGCCTCTTCGGCGTGCTTGGCTGCACAGCCGCGCACGCCGCCGGCGATGACGGCACCGACGAGGATAATGACGACGAGGGCCACGAGCCCGCACCCAGCGCGGCGACGCCGATACACGTGAGCCGGGTGCCGCCTGCCTGGGCGGGCCGAGGGACGCGAAGAAGACATCGCCCTCATCGTACGGGCTGATAGCGCCGACGGGCATGTGTCCAGTCCGTCCCGGACACTATGCTGAGGACATGGCTGATTCTTCCTCTTCCCCCATCGATCGCGAAGTTCTCACCTGGCAGGGGTTTGGCGACGGCATGCGCGAGCTGGCCGTCACCATCCGTGATTCCGGCTGGATGCCCGACCTCGTCGTTGCCGTTGCCCGCGGCGGTCTGCTACCGGCCGGCGCCCTGTCGTATGCCCTGGGCGTCAAGGCGTGCGGGACGATGAACGTCGAGTTTTACACCGACATCGCCGAGACCTTGCCCGAACCCGTCCTCATTCCACCGCTCATGGACGTGAGCGCCCTGGATGGCAAGCGCGTGCTCGTCGTCGACGACGTCGCCGACTCGGGCAAAACGCTGGCGTTGGTCATGCAGATGATTCGCGATCAGGGGATTCCCTCGGGTGACCCCGCGTCGTCGACGATGGTGCGCGTGGCCGAGGCCCGCAGCTGCTGCATCTACATGAAGTCGCGCTCGGTCATTACCCCCGATTACGTGCTCAAGCACACGGACAAGTGGATCAACTTCCCGTGGTCGACGCTGCCGCCGGTCACCAGCGACTGCGAGCAGCCCTAGCGGATTGTGGAGGCGAGGATGCGGTGTTCGTGGCGGGTCACCGTGCCCTCGATCAGCTGTCTCGTCGACTCGCTCAGGCGCGTGGCCACCGAATCGTCGTCGGTGTAACCACCGCCGTCCGCTCCCCCACCCGTGACCCCGATGATGACGACGTCGTCGGTTTCGCTGAGCCACGGCCCGCCAGATACTCCCGAGGGCATGGCCGCGCAATGCATGGCGAGGAAGGTGTCCCCGGCTTCGCTGTAGGCGGACGTCGACGACCGGCACAGCCGCGGCTCCACGGTGGCGTAGGGGTAGCCGGCCATGATGACGCTGCTGCGGTTAGGCGACACGTCGTAGGCGGGGTCGAGGGAGCCAACGGCATCCTCGATCTTCTCGCCGCCGCGATCGGCAATGACGAGGACGGCCTGGTCGCCCGAGGGCGAGGTGCCGTAGCGCGGGTCGATCGCAGCTGCCGTCACGTCCCACACGCCCAGCGGGGCCTGCCCGTCGTGATAGTCCGGGATGAACACGAGATCCGAGGTCACGCCATCGAGGCAATGCGCGGCGGTGAGCACGCGGTCGCGCGTCGGCGAGGTGACGATCGTCGCCGAACACACGGGCACCGCTGTGCCCGTGTCATCAAGCGTCATGAGCAGCCCCATCTCGGGCAACGTCCCACCCTGGGTCTCCGCCGCCGACCCGTCAATCGAATCGGCGACCCACATCGCCACGTCCGTCAGGGTGTCGTCGAGCAGGTCGTCGTGCATCTCGCGGTCGGAATCGGCGTAGTCCGGGTCGTGATCGGCCCAGTAGGCGCGTGCGTGATCCGATGTCGGATACCACACGATGCGCGAGGACGCCTCACCGACTGAGTCCAGCCCCAGTTCCTGAGCGACCTCAGCGAGGGGGCCGTCCCCCATGCCCGCCGCCGCCAACGTCCCGACCGTACCCAGCGTGCACACCGCGACGGCAGCCTTAGCCGCCCATGCTCGAACCTGTGAGATCATCCGCGCGCCTTCCCCGCCATATGGCGCCGCCACCCGTGTCCGTTCCACACTACGACCGCGCCCCGGTGCGCGCGAGGGGGCGAGGGTGAGAATATGTGTGACGTTAGGCGCGCAGATCCTCAAGCAGACGCGGCGTCACCCGCTCGATGCACTCCAGCGTGTCGATGAAGTCCGAGTAGTCGCCGTACCACGGGTCGGGAACCTGCCCGGTTCCGTCGGGATCCCAGTCGCGATACAGCGCGATCGTCACGTCTGCGGCTGCTCCGGCTCGACGATGGAGACGCTGTAGCCTCGCCAGGTGCGTGTCCGTCATCGCGAGAATGAGGTCGAAGTCGGCGAAGTCCTCGGCCCGGACCTGCCGTGCCCGGTGATCGGGCACCTCGTAGCCGTGTTCGCGAAGAACCCGTTGGGCGCGAGGATCGGGGCGGTTGCCGGCCTCCTCGTCCGAGACTCCGGCCGAATCCACGACGATGTCAACGCCGGCCTCGCGCGCTCGCTGGTCGAGGACCGCGTGGGCCATGAGCGAGCGGCAAATGTTGCCCGTACAAACCATGAGCACGCGCGTCATGAGTCATTCCTCCCCGTAGCGCTCACGACCACGATTCGGCGAGCGGGGCACCCTCCTGGTAGCCCGCGGCCGACTGGATACCGACGATCGCGCGTTCGCGGAATTCCGCCTGGGTCTTCGAGCCGGCGTACGTGAACGAGCTGCGAACCCCGGCGACGATCTGGTCGATGAGATCTTCGACGCCGGGACGCAGCGGATCGACGTACATGCGCGAGGAGGAGATGCCCTCCTCGAACAGTTCCTTGCGCGCGCGGTCGAATCCCTGAGCCGCCGCGTTGCGGTTGCGCACGGCCCGCCGCGAAGCCATCCCGAAGTTCTCCTTGTAGGGCCGCCCCGATGGGTCGTGCGTGATGTCGCCGGGAGACTCGTACGTGCCGGCGAACCACGAGCCGATCATGACGTTCGAGGCGCCCGCCGCCAACGCCAAGGCGACGTCGCGCGGGTGGCGCACGCCGCCGTCAGCCCACACGTGCCCGCCGAGGGCGTGGGCGGTTTCGGCGCACTCGAGGACGGCCGAGAATTGTGGGCGACCGACTCCCGTCGCCATGCGGGTCGTGCACATGGCCCCCGGACCGATCCCCACCTTGACGATGCTGGCCCCGGCGTTGATGAGGTCGCGGGTCGCGTCCGCGGTGACGACGTTTCCGCATGCGATGGGGATGTCCACGCCGGCCTCGCGCACGGTCTCGAGCGCGCGCAGGGTCTTCTCCTGGTAGCCATGAGCGGTGTCGACGACGAGGACGTCGACACCGGCGGCGACGAGCGTCTCGGCGCGACCGCGCACATCGCCGTTAATCCCGATGGCGGCGGCCACGCGCAGGCGCCCATTCTTATCGACGTTTGGCCGGTAGATCGACGAGCGCACGGCACCCTTGGCCGTGAGCACCCCAACCAACCGGCCGTCGTCGTCAACGATCGAGGCGACGCCGAGGTGCTTGGCGGCGAGCGTGTCGTAGGCCTCGGCCGGGGTCACGCCGGCGGCAACGATGACGGGCTCGCTCATGATCGTGTGCAGCTGGGCGAAATGGTCGATTCCCGCCAGCGCCGATTCGGGGACGATACCCAGCGGGCGCTTATCGTCGTCGACGATGATGACGGCGTGGTGGGAACGCTTGTGAACGAGCGAAAGCGCCTGCGAAACCGTGTCGCGACGGTGCAGCGTGACGGGCGTGTCGTAGACGGTCCCGCACGCTTTGACCTTCGCAATCGTCTCGGCGACGATGTCGGCCGGAACGTCTTGCGGCAAGACGACGAGGCCGCCGCGCCGCGAGACGGTTTCCGCCATGCGTTTGCCGGCGACAGCCGTCATGTTCGCGACGATCAGGGGCACCGAGGTGCCGGTGCCGTCGTCGGAGGCGAGATCGACGTCGAAGCGCGAGCCGATATCGGTTCGCGAGGGGACCATGAACACGTCGTTGTAGGTCAGGTCATAGGGCACGGATGCGGAGTTCAAGAAGCGCACGTTTCTCCAGTCTAGCGGTTTCGCCCCCAGGCGGCAGGAAACGGCCGGCTGTAACCGTTCAACGGCACTGCACCGGGGACAACGTCAGCGTTCGCCCCCACCATCGGCGCCGAAGCTCCCTATCGTGGCTAACCCACACCAGGGTCGCCGGCCACGCCCGCAACTGATCTTCCAGCTCCGTCACGACTACAGGTGCAATGGCATTGCCCGGTTCGTCGAGCAACAGAAGCTGGGCTCCACGGGCCAGTCCCACGGCCAGGTTGACGCGGACTCGTTGGCCACCCGACAGCTCGCAGAGACGACGGTGCGCGATGATGCCGGGTACCAACCCCTTGTCCAGCACACCGACCCCGAGCCGGCGCGCATAGTCGACAACCGTGAGGTTATCGACGTCGTCACGGCGAGACACAAACTGGCTGACGCTCGCGATCGCCGAGGCATCCGGCAACGCAGCGTGCCCACCAGTCGGGGTGATCTCGTGGCCGAGGAGACGCAGCAGCGTCGTCTTACCGGCGCCGTTCGGACCACACACGAGCACGTGCTCGCCCGGCTCAACATCGATACTCACCGGGGCAAGCCGTCCCGCGACCTCAACGTTGCGCAAAGTGAAACCGACGCCGCGATCCGGCGCAGATGAAATGTCAAGGCGCAGCTGATGCGGGGGCTTTGTCACCCACGCGGCTTCGGCTTCGCGGACCCGTTGAGCCCGGCGCGCATCGATCCGGGTGGTTGCGGCGGAGTGCCGATCCTCGAAAAAGCGCTTAGCCTTCTTTACTTCGGTATGCATGCGGTAACGCGCGGGTTCGTCGTCGCGGTGTGCGGCGGCGCGCAGCGCCGTGATGCGATCGCGTTCCCGGCGATACCGCGCCCGCCAGGCCTCGTCTCGCGCGCGTCGCTGGGTAACGACCTCGTCCCAGGTTCCGTGCCACCAGGTCACACAGTCGCCGTGCTCCTCGGCGTGGAGCACGGGCGCGGGATCGAAGTCGAGGTAGGTCGACACCGCGTGGCTCAGGAAGTGGCGATCATGGCTGGCGACGATGAGGACGCCGGGCCAGCTGCGCACCTGCGCCGCTAGCGCATCAATCGCGTCGTCATCGAGATGCAGCGTCGGTTCGTCTAACAACGCGACGTCGCAGCGCGCGGCGCAAAATGCCGCCAAGCGAAGACGGACCCGTTCACCGCCCGACAGCTCCCCCATCGCTACCGTGTCGAGGTCGCGCCCGAGGCTCGCGGCGTCTACCCGAAATGCACGGGCCATTTGCTCGGCGCGTTCGGGTGCCTGCCAGGCCTCGCGGGCGTCGATCTCGTCGGCGAGACGTGCAATCTCCCTGTCATCGCCGCCGTCGACCAGATCCGCACACGCGCGCACATACCGTTCACACAGGGCGGTGTCTGCTGCAATCCCCGCGCGCAAGACGTCTCCGGCGCTTGCTGCCAGCTCGTCAGCGAAGCTCTCTTGACGGAAATAGCCGACGGTTCCCGAAGCACTCACCATTCCGGCGCGTGCTGGCAGCTCGCCGGCTAAGAGCCGCAGCAGCGTCGTCTTACCGCAGCCGTTGTCGCCAATGAGCGCGGTCGGCTGCCCAGCGGGCACGGAAAAGGACAGGTCGCGAAAGACGTCCCACTCGGGATAGCCGCCTGCCAGATGGGTGACGGTGAGGGGTGCGTGTACAGACATGGGTTCCTCGCAATGTGGATGCTCTCCGCGCGGGGCTCAGCCTCGACGCGCGGCTATCTCACAGCAAGAAACCCATGCCTATACGCTAACCGACGGAATCTACAGTGTCGAGACTAGAAATCCCAGTCGTCGTCCTCGGTATCGACGATCTCGCCAATGACGTAGGACGAGCCCGACCCCGAGAAGAAGTCGTGGTTCTCGTCGGCGTTGGGCGACAGCGCCGACAGGATAGCGGGATTCACGGCGGTGGCCTCGGGCGGGAACAGCGCCTCGTAGCCGAGGTTCATCAGGGCCTTGTTGGCGTTGTAGCACAGGAACTTGCGCACGTCTTCGGTCAGCCCCAGGGGGTCGTAAAGATCCTCGGTGTACTGCTCCTCGTTTTCGTACAGCTCGTAGAGCAGGTCGAACGTGTAGTCCTTGAGCTCGGCCTGACGCTGCGGCGACGATTCGCGAACAGCCAGCTGGTACTTGTAGCCGATGTAGTACCCGTGAACGGCCTCGTCGCGAATGATGAGGCGAATGAGGTCGGCGGTGTTCGTCAGCTTGGCGTGCGCCGACCAATACATCGGCGCATAGAAGCCCGAGTAGAACAGGAAGGACTCGAGCATCGTCGAGGCGACCTTGCGCTTTTCCGGATCATCGCCGCGGTAATACGACATGATGATCTCGGCTTTGCGCTGAAGGTGTTCGTTTTCTTCGCTCCACCGGAAGGACTCGTTGATTTCCTCGGTCGACAACAGCGTCGAGAAGATCGACGAATACGACTTGGCGTGTACGCTCTCCATGAACGCGATGTTCGTATAGACAGCTTCCTCGTGCGGGGTGCGCGCGTCAGGAATCAGCGAGACGGCTCCGACGGTGCCCTGAACGGTGTCCAGCAGAGTCAGCCCCGTGAACACGCGGTTCGTCATCGTCTGCTCGTCGGGGGTCAGCGTCTTCCAGCTGGGAATGTCATTCGACAGCGGAATCTTCTCAGGCAACCAGAAGTTCCCGGTCAACCGGTCCCACACCTCGAGGTCTTTGTCGTCCTCGATCTTGTTCCAGTTGATCGCCTGGACGGTGTCGAGAAGACGGGGATTGTCGCTCACGTCGGGTCCTATTCCTTCTTCAACGGTCATCGGGGCAACACGTGCTGGCGCATCCGGCCGGCACCCTCACTCTAGTCGCGGATGCAGCACGAGCCGGCTGCGGCGGCTGCACCCGCCGCGAGCGCGGCGAAGACGCCGGCCTGTTTCGTGTGGGCGTAGCGGACCCCGCGCGAGGCGAGCCATTCGCCGCAGCGATAGGCTGCGCTCTCGCCGAGGGCGACGGCGCCGGCAAAGGCGGCCCCTGCGGCAATGGCCTGCGGGGACTCGAGGTGGGAGAGCACGGGGCACCGCGATCCTGCCGCGTCCTTGCAGCACGTGCCGTCCTCGCGGGCAGACTCCTTGCAGCACTTTTCCTTATTGCTGGCCTGGCCCTTACAGCATCCACCTTCGGCGCTGCCGGTTCCCTTGCCACACCCGCACGTGCCGCCGGCCTCGAAGGTCTCGCGGTCGCGCAGGGTGCCCAGGACCTCGCGGCTGCCGGGCGTCACACCGATGTTCTCCTCCGCAGCGTCATCGCTGGTGTCCGCCGACTCGCCGCGGTGGCCGCAGCAGGAGGATCCGGCCTCGCCGCGATGCCAATTCCCGGTGGCGACGTCGCGCAGCGACAATGGGCACTGCTGCATCGCGAGCGCGCCCGCGCCGGCGCTAAGCGCGACCTTGATGGCGGCGCGGGCCACGCGCGAGTGGACGACGTCGGGCATGGCGTACCACGCGAACACTGCGGCTCCGAGGCCTGCCGCTCGCCACTGCTTGGGGCACGGGCACGACAGGGTGGTCGACGTCGTCGATGAACAGCAAGACATGGAGCGGCCTCCTCGCGTAGCGCCACTGGTTCGGTTGCGTATGCCCTCCCAGTATCGTCCCAATCGGTCGCGGCTGCCAGGGGTGGCCGGCCGGGCCCGCGCGTGGTGGCCGACAGTGCCGGAGCAAACTCGCCTCCCTCGCTCCGGCAAGTGGCGGGCTGATCTGGGCACATTCGCGCCGGGCGGGGTAGATAGTAGAAGTATCGGTATCGTCGATGTGAAGGATGACCATGACGAGCACACTCATCGATTCCCTGCGCGGCGGCCTCATCGTGTCGGCGCAGGCCTACCCCGGTGAACCCCTGCGCCATCCCGAGACCATGGCCCAGGTCGCCGAGGCCGCTGCGGCCGGTGGGGCTGTCGCGATCCGCTGTCAGGGCCTGTCCGACATCGCCGCGATCAAGGGGCGCGTCAGCGTTCCCGTCATCGGCCTGTGGAAGGAGGGCGATGAGGGCGTCTACATCACGCCGACACTCCGCCACGCTCGCTGCTGCCTGGCCGCGGGATGCGACATCGTCGCCATTGACGCGACGCGCCGTCCCCGCCCCGACGGGTTGACCTACGCCGAGACGGTCGCGGCGCTTCATGCCGACGGCGCTGTTGTCATGGCCGATTGCGGCAGTTTCGACGACGCCGCGATGGCTCACGAGGCCGGCACGGACATCTTGTCGACGACGTTGTCGGGCTACACCGGTGAGCGGGAGAAAACCGATGGCCCCGACGTCGAACTGCTGACCCAGATGATCGAGGCGTTCCCACAGACCCCTGTGATTTGTGAGGGGCGCATCCATACCCCCGATCAGGCCCGGCAGGTCATGGAGGCCGGGGCGTGGGCGGTCGTCGTCGGTACGGCCATCACTCACCCGACGTCCATCACCCGGTGGTTCGACGCCGCCGTTCGCCAGGCCAACACCCGCTAGGAGTTCATATGCGCATCGGTATTTTCGCCACCGCCGACGAGGTCGCCGATCAGGCGGCCGCCCTCATCATTCGCGCGCACGCCCGCCCCGATTTCGTCCTCGGTGTTGCCACCGGCGGCACCCCGATCCCTCTGTACGAGCGCCTGCGGGCGGCCCATTCGGCGGGCCGTTTCGACCTGTCGCATGCGCGTGCCTTCGCGCTCGACGAATACATCGGCATCGCCGCAGATCATCCCGAGCGCTACCGCAATTTCCTGTGTCACCACTTGATCGAGGCCGACGAGGGCACGGGACTGCGCGAGTCTCATCTTCACACCCCCGATGCTCTGGCCGAGGATCCCTATCAGGCTGCTGCCGACTACGATCAGGCGATTCGCGACAGCGGCGGCGTCGATATTCAGATCCTCGGGATCGGCGCCGACGGGCACATCGGTTTCAACGAACCGGGCGGATCCTTGACCTCGCGCACGAACGTCGGCGTGCTGACGGCACGGACGCGCCAAGACAACGCCCGGTTCTTCGACGACGACCTCTCCCAGGTGCCCACGCAGTGTGTCACGCAGGGCTTGGGCACGATCATGGAGGCCCGTCACCTGCTGCTGCTGGCGACGGGAGCCGGTAAGGCCGAGGCGGTCGCCCACCTCGTTGAGGGGGCCGTGTCGGCGCGGTGGCCGGCGACCATCACCCAGATGCATCCGCACACGACCGTCCTCGTCGACGAGGCCGCGGCCGCTCGCCTGGAATTGGCCGATTTCTACCGCGCCCAGTGGGAGGCCGAGGCCGCGAGCGAGCAGCCCCTCAGGTGAGTCGCGGCGGGGTCGTGTCGACGCGCAGATCTGCAAGTCCCGCGGGGTCGTCGCGCCGAATGTGATCGTCCTCGTGCGCGGCCCAGCGTTTCCACTGGCGCGCGAACATCTCACCGTCGCGGGTCAGTGCTCGCTGGCGCCGCACGTGCGCGTCCGCGTCGACCCAGATCCCGAAATCCGCGCGTTCGCGGCTGGCTGTCGTCAGCGCCCCGCAGCCCTCAATGATGAGTGGGGCGGCAGGGTCGACGCTGACCCACGCCCCTGGCTCATCCGCCTGCCAATTCCATCGGGTATAGCCCGACGGCGTGCCCAACACGTCCTCGGCGAGCATCCGCGAGCCCGCGGCCAGGCCGTCCCAACCGGGGTACCAGTCGTCCATCCGTGCCACGACGAGATCGAGCATCTGCTCGCCGAGGCATTCGGCGATCGTGGTAGCCAAGGTCGATTTTCCCGCGCCTGCTCGCCCATCGATGAGGACGACGCCGCGGCGTCCGCGAGCGCGAGAGTGCGCCAGCGCGCACCGACATTGTTCGATGATGGTCTCGGTGTTCGCGTCCTCGCGCCCGCGGGCGCTAGTCGGCGACATCGGGCAGGGCAATCTCGAAGGGGACGTCCTCGCCCGCGGCAAACATGAGCGCGTGGCCGAAACCGCGCTGGACGGTCTCGCGCACGACCTCGCGCGTCAGATAGGCCATGTGCGAGGTCACGACGACGTTCGGCATCGCCCGCAGCCGCGCGAACGCCACGTCGTCGACGATGTGGGTTGGCAGATCGCGGTAGCTGAATGCCTCCTCGCCCTCGACAACGTCGAGTCCCGCGCCCGCGAGTCGCCCCTCGGCCAGCGCGTCGACGAGCGCCGCGGTGTCGACCATGGGACCGCGAGCGCAGTTGATGAGGATGGCGTCGGGTTTCATTTGGGCCAGGGCGTCGCGGTCGATGAGGTGTCGGGTCTGCTCGCTCAGCGCCATGTGGATCGTGACGACGTCGGATCGGCGCAGCAGTTCGTCGAGGTCGACGTAGGTGACGATCGTGTCGAGGTCGGGGCGCGGGTAGGGGTCGGTCGCGAGGATCTCGCAGCCGAATCCGCTCAGGCAGCGTGCCAGGGTCGCGCCGATGTTGCCGGCTCCGATGATGCCGACGGTTCGCCCGGCCAGTTCACCGCCTTCGAGTCCGTCGGTGCGGAAGTCCTGGGCGTCGAAGCGGCGCAGCATGGGCCGGATCTTGCGCAGGACCATGAGCATCATGACGGTGTAGGGATTCGGCGACCGAGTGGGGCGAATACGTGACGTTCGAGACGCGCATTCCGCATCGCGCGGCCGCCTCCAGGTCGATGTTGTCGTATCCGATCGAGCGCGCGCACACGTAGCGGCAGCCTGCCTTCGCTGCGGCCTCGATGAGGTCGGCGCCGAAGGGTGCTCCCGAGGTCGACACGACGTCGACGTGGGTGTCGGTGAAGTCGTCGATGGTGGGATAGCCGAAGAATTCGACGACCTCGACGTCGGGGTGGTCGCGCTCGAATTCGCGATAAAACTCGATCTCACCGGCGTTGGCGTCGTAGGCAAAAATCCTCATGATGCGTCCCTGGCTTCCCCGTAGCTCTCGTGACCGCCGACGATCGTGCGCACGGCCGTGATCGTGTGCAGCCGGTCACTGTCGATGGTAAACGGATCGGCGCTGAGCTGAACGAAATCGGCGAATTTGCCGACCTCGAGGGTGCCTTTGTCGTGTTCTTCGTGGTTGTAGTAGGCGGCGTTTGCGGTGTAGCAGCGCAGCGCCTCGTAGACGCTCACGGCCTGGGCGGCGGCTTGGGGGATGTCGGAGCCGACGGCGCGGCGGGTTACTGCCCCTTCGATGCCGACCCACGGGTTGACGGTCGCCACCGGTGCGTCCGAGCCGCACTGGACGATGACGCCGTGGTCGAGCATGTCGCGGATGGGGAACAGCCGGTTGTGGCGTTCAGATCCTTCCGGTCCCAGCCGGTCGTGGCTGAAGTGCTCGAAGTTCACCCACCAGTTCGGCGACAGCTGCGGGTAGACGGGCAGGTCGGCGATGCGCTCGTAGAAGTCGGTGGGCGGCACGGTGCAGTGGCCGATGTAGAGGCGGCGGGCGTCGCCGATCTCGGGGTCGTAGGCCCGCTCGAAGGCGTCGAGAACCATGCTGATCGCGCGGTCTCCGATCGCGTGGATGCACAGCTCGTGCCCCTCGTTGTAGCGGGTGCGCACGATCTCGTCGAGTTCGTCCTGGGTAAACGAGGCTTCCCCGCAGGATGTGGGGTCGTCGCTGTAGGGCTCCTCGAGGTAGGCGGTGCGCCCGCCGACCGAGCCGTCGGCGAGGTACTTCAGGGGGCCGATCTTCAGCCACTCGTCGCCGAATCCCGAGACGATTCCGCGATCGTTTGCCCGGTCGGCGTACCACGTGAAGCCCAGGCGCATGAGGGGGCCGTGGAGGCGGCGAACCTCCTGGTACAGCCGCGCCCCGTCCGGGTTGTCCTCCTGGTACACCTGGAGGGTCGTCAGCCCCAGTCCGGCGAGTTCGCGCAGGTATTCGGCCACGGCGGGAATGTTGTTGGCCAGCGTGGGCAGGGGAATGTGTTCGGCGACGAAGGCGGGGTAGGCCTGGTCGCGCACCACACCCGTCGGATAGCCATCGTCTTCGCGCGGTACCTGTCCGTCGGTTTCGCCCAGGTCGTCGCGGTCGAGCCCGCAGGCGGTGATCGCCGCCGTGTTCAGTGAGTGGAAGTGGTGGCAGAAGGATCCCGCGACGATGGGGACCTCGGTCGAGACGCGGTCGAGGACCTGCCGGGGCGGGTAGGCACCCTCGGCGAGCTTGGCCATCGACATGTTTTCGCCGGTCAGCCACATGCCCTCTTCCAGATGGTCCAACCCGGCGCGCAGCAGGCGCTCGACGTCGTCCCAGCTGCGGGCCTCACCCAGATCGACCCGGCGCCGCCCGAGCATGTCGAGGTAGAGGTGCATGTGGGTGTCCTCGAGACCGGGGATGACGGGGGCTCCCTCCAGGTCGACCTCGCGTTCGGCCTCGTAGTCGGCCACATCGGCATTCGAGCCGGCGACAACGATGCGGCCGTTGAGGATCCCGAGGGCCTCGATCGTCTCGCCGTCGGCGCGCATCGTGTAGATGCGGCCGTTTCGATAGATGGCGTCGAGCTTCATGGTGATCTCCTAGTTGGTCCCCAGTACCGCACCGGAAACGGTCAAGATGATGGGCAGCGTCGCGATCATCAGCACGTAGGAGGCGGTGACGGTTTTCGAACAGAACTTGACGTTGAGGCGGAACATGTTGGCAAAGATGACGTTGAGGGTGGCGCATGGCATCGCCAGCAAGAAGACGGTGACGCGCTCGACGGTGGGGGGAAGCGGCAGCACGGCAAACAGCGCGATGAACGCCAGCGGCACGACGAGCAGGCGCATGACCGAGACGACGTAGGCCCACTTCTCGGTGATGACTTCCTTCACCGACATCGATGCGATGGCGTAGCCGATGATGAACAGCGACAGCGGGGTAAGCATGGCCCCGACCTTGTTGCACGCGTCCATGATGATCTGCGACACGGCCAGCTCCTGCCACGCCCAGTAGGGCTGGAGGAAGTAGAAGACCATCATGATGTAGGTGGCGATCATGTTGATGTCGGTGAAGACGTTCTTCAGGCTGAAGTGGCGCTCGCCCGACAAGATGATGCGCATGAGCGAGAACATCGACAGGTTCCACGCGATGTTGAGCGACACAGCGAAGATCAAACCCGTCGACCCGTACAGCTGCGAGGCCAGCGGAATGCCGATGAAGCCGACGTTGCCGAAGACCGTCATCGACGAGAACAGCCCGTCGGCCTTGTCGGGAACGCTCACGCGCTTACCGATGGCGTAGAAGATGAGGGGCGCCACCAGGTAGTAGACCAGGGCGAAGCCAAAGACGATGAAGAATCCCTTGGCGACCGCGGGGCTGTAGGGCGAGGCGGCCGAGCCGACGATGGCGATCGGCAGGACCCCGCGCAGCAGCAGAGTCGACAGGCCGGTGTTGAGCTTGGCATCGACAACCCCGCACTTGGCAAGGGTAAAACCGGCAACGAGAACAAGAAAAACGGTCGCTAATAGCGCAAAAGTTGTTGTGGTCATCGGACCTGCTTTCGATCGGGGCACCTTTGGCCGGTCGTTGTCCTGCTATTGTCTGTGGCACCAGCCACGCATCGACCCAAGATGCTCGATACACGCACGAAAAGAGGTGTGGATGCCAGATTCAGCCATTCTCAGTACCGCTGTTGGCGAACTCGACACGCCCTATCTCGAGCTCATCGATGCCTTGCGCATTGCCCCGCGCGCCTCGTGGGCCGAGCTGTCGGCCGTTCTTGCCACGCCCGCCTCGACGCTGCGCCGGCGCTATCGCCGCCTGATCGAGAACAACGTCATGCGCATGGGAGTCGAGTTCTATTCGGCGGCGTCCGCATCCGAGCTATCTTTCGTCACCATCGAGGCCGATCCCGCCCAGCGCGAGGACGTCCTCGACGCTCTGTGCCGCATCCCCGAGATCGTCTTCGTCGAGGACCTGCTCACCGTGGCCGACGCAGCCTGCCACACCGTCACGCCCACGCTGCGCGACTTGCACGTGCGAACGACGCCGCAGCTGCGCGCGATTCCGGGCATCCGCCGCATCCACGTGCTGCCGGTGACAACTCTGCATGTCACCGGTGCCGCGTGGAGCGACCGCGTCATCAACCCGTCGCAGCGGCATCGGCTCGAGCGTCTGGGAACCGATAACGAGGCTCGACGCCCGCAGCATCCACCCAGCGCGCTGGAGCGCGCCGGCATCGGCATTCTCGCTCGCGATGCGCGCGTACCGATCTCCGATTTCGCCCGCCGCCTCGACCTGTCGGCGACGACGGCCCGGCGGCTCCTGCGTGGCATCTTGAGCCGCGACGACGTGCGCATCCGCCTCCAGACCTCCCCCGCCTACCTCGGCTACCCCATCGTCGCGACCTTTTACTGCCACTGTGCCGGTGAGCGCACACCCGACCTGGCGGTGTTCGCGCGCGAGCACCTGCACGCGCGCATGGCGGCCTCCGTCGTCGGCACCGTCAGCTTCTTATTCGCCTGCTACCTCACCCACATCGGACAGACCGAACAGATCCAGCGGCGGCTGCGCCAGAGCTTCCCCGACGTCACTATCGGCGACGTCGCCTTATCAATGCGCCGGCGCAAAGACCACGGGTGGATTTTCGACGCCCACGACCGCATCGTCGACCACGATGACGGCTTCGGCATGGTGTGGTGAGCCGGCTGCGAGGTGGGAAACTGGAGGCATGCGCGATGCCGACCAGCTCATTTCGACTCTGCACCGTCTCGACGCCAACTCGTACGGCGCTTACAAGCGCCTGCGCGACGACGTCTACGACTACGGCGATTTCACCCTCGAATTCACCCGGATCCAGTCCGATCCCTATGCCCCGCCCTCGGGGGTGCGCGTGCGGGTGCCCCTCGACGTGCTCGCGCTGCCCGATGGGCTGGTGAGCACCGAGGATGAGCGGGTGGCGGCCGCGGACCACATCGCACGCCGGTTCGCCCGTGTCATCGCCCATACGCGCGACATCGCGCTGGCGCCGCTGGGACAAGAGATCCTTGAGCGCTCGAGCTGCCGGCTGGACGAGCGCGGGCTCGAACTGCGTTTCCAGGTTCACCTGCCCGCGCGGGGCCGGCGTATCCTCGGCCACCAGGCCGCGCGCCTGTTCGACCTCGACGTTCCCGACGCCGTGTTTGCCGCCTGCGATTTTGCCGAGGCTGGCGAGGACGCACGTCGCGCCCTCACCGAACACGTCCATTGCTACGTCGACTACCTGACCATTCGCGCCACGCTGGCCGAGCGCAACTGGGTTGCCTTCGTCGCCGACGATGCCGTGCTCGCGCGCGCATCCGGGATCAGCGATGCCCCGATGGAGGGAGCCGTTGCCTTCGCCAGCCCGGAATCGACCCGGGTTCACCTCGACCTTCCCCACGCGGGCACCGTCACGGGCATGGGGATTCCCGCCGGTGTCACCGTGATTGTCGGCGGCGGCTACCACGGCAAGTCGACGCTGCTGGCTGCTCTCGAGCGCGCCGTGTACGCCCACATTCCCGGCGACGGGCGCGAGCGCTGCGCCACTGATCCCGACGCCATGAAGATCCGGGCCGAGGATGGACGCGCCATTCGCGGCACCGACATCTCGCTGTTCATTGACGATCTGCCGGGCGGTGCCGACACCTCGGCGTTCTCAACCGACAACGCCTCGGGTTCGACGTCGCAGGCCGCCTCGATCGCCGAGGCCATCGAGGCCGGGGGGCGCACGCTACTCATCGACGAGGACACTTCGGCAACGAACCTCATGATTCGCGACGCGCGGATGCGCGAGCTCGTCCAGGCCGAACCGATCACTCCCCTGGTCGATCGCATTCGTCTGCTGTCGGGGCGCGGGATCTCGAGCGTGTTGGTCATGGGTGGGTCGGGCGACTACCTCGCGCACGCCGACCTCGTCCTCGGCTTGGACACCTATCGGGTCAGCGATCTCACGGCGCGCGCTCACGATATCGCCGGCGCGACGCCGATCCCGGGGGAAGACCGCCCCGGGGCTCTGGTTCGCGACCGGGCGGGGAGGGCGTGCCCGGCACCGCGCCACGGCAAACGGCGGACGACGAAGGCGATGGCGACGCGCGCGGTTGTCCTCGATCGCACGTCGATCGACATTTCGGCCATCGCGCAGATCGTCGATCCCGGCCAGGCCGAGGCGATCGCGTGGGCGCTGCGACGCCTCACCGAAGACGAGCTCGCCCAGCACGCGACCGTGCGCGAGGCCGTCGACGCGGTGGCGGCGCGCACGAGTGCGAACCTCGATAGCGTGAGTGAGCACACGGCGCCGGCGTTCCTCGTTGCCCCGCGCCGGGTCGATATCGCCGCGGCCCTGTCGCGATATCGGGGCCTGCTCGTGCGCTGATCGTCCCATGTGCGCACCGCTCGGCGTGAGACAATGACAGTGCACGTGTATCTGGTGAAGGAAGGTCCACCATGTCAGCGCAGTCTCGTGTTTTGTGCCTCGGCGAAGCCCTGATCGATGCCGTTCACCGCGACGGTGACACGACCGAGATCGTCGGCGGTTCGCTCCTCAATGTTGCCGCCGGGCTGGCTGCCCTCGGCCACGATTCGCATATCGCATCGTACTGGGGTCGCGACGATCGCGGTGCCCGCCTCGACGAGTTCTGCGCCGAGCGCGGCATCAGCGTCGTCGAGGGCACGCGCGGGGCTTCGCACACGACCGTCGCCCACGCCGAGATCAACGAGGCCGGGCACGCCACCTACACGTTCGACCTCGACTGGGACGTCCCGGCCCTGCCCGACCTCGGCGACTTCGCTCACCTGCACACCGGGTCGTACGCGGCGGCGCTCGGCGCCGGCGGCGAGAAGGTGCTGGCAGCCGCTCGTGAGGCCTCGCGCACCGGCACCGTCTCCTATGACCCCAACATTCGCCCCGCCGTCATGGGCAGCCCCGATGATGTGCGCGGCCGCGTCGGCGACCTCATCGCCTGCGCCGACATCGTCAAGGCATCGGACGAAGACATCGCATGGCTCTACCCCACCCGCGACGTCGAGGAAGTCATGCGCGAGTGGCTGAAGGCGGGCGTGGGCATGGTCGTCGCGACGTGTGGGCCGCGCGGCGCGCTCATCGCGCTGGCGGGAGCGCGCGACCTGCTGAGCGTCGCTCCGCTTGACGTGCCGGTTGCCGACACCGTGGGGGCCGGGGACTCGTTCATGGCGGGCCTCATCTCGGGGCTGCTGGATGCGGGCCTGGGCGGTTCCGTCGAGGCCAAGGATCGTCTGCGCGCGGCGACGTGGGACACGGTCCTCCCCGCCATCCACCGCGCCACGCTGACGTCGGGCATCACCGTGTCCAAGCACGGGGCCTTCGCCCCCACGCGCGAGGCGATCACCGAAGAGGCCACGCGCTGGCCGCTGTTCTGCTGAGTTTTGCGAGGTCACGCGGTGGCTGAGCGCGTCGGACCTCGGCGCGCTCAGCCACCGCGACCCGGTAGAGTGTCCCCCGATATTGCAAGGAGGACACGATGAGTACACGTGACGTCGAAGACATCGTTGGCGAGCACGATTCCGAAGCGGGGTTGCAACGCAACCTGTCGAATCGCCACATCCAGCTGATCGCCATCGGCGGCGCCATCGGCACCGGGTTGTTTATGGGGTCGGGGCGAACGATCTCGCTGGCCGGCCCGTCGGTCCTCCTCGTCTACCTCATCATCGGTTTCGTCCTGTTTTTCGTCATGCGCGCCATGGGCGAACTCTTGCTGTCGAACCACAGCTACGCGACGTTTTCCGAATTCGTCGAGGACATCCTCGGCCCCGACATGGGGTTTTTCGTCGGGTGGATCTACTGGCTGTGTTGGATCGTTACCGCAACCGCCGAGGTCATCACGATCGTCGGCTACATCCACTTTTGGTGGCCGGGTGTGCCCTCGTGGATTCCCGCCCTCGCCACCGTCGCCCTGCTCTATGCCCTCAACGCGTTGACGGTGAAAGCCTTTGGCGAGGTCGAGTTCTGGTTCTCGATGATCAAGATCGTCGCCATCATCGCGTTGATCGTCATCGGCATCGGCATGGTCCTCACCCGCTTCACCAGTCCCGACGGCACGGTCGCTTCCCTCACGCACCTATGGGATCATGGCGGCTTTTTCCCCAATGGTTTTGACGGCTTCGTCGCCGGCTTCCAAATCGCTATTTTCGCCTTCGTCGGCATCGAGCTCGTCGGGACGACCGCCGCCGAAACGAAGGATCCCGAGACCTCGCTGCCCAAGGCCATCAACTCGATTCCCGTGCGCATCTTGCTGTTTTACGTCGGCGCGTTGACGGCCATCATGATCGTCACCCCGTGGGACTCGGTCGACCCCGAGATGTCGCCGTTCGTGACGATGTTTTCCCTCGTCGGCCTCGCGGGTGCGGCGTCGGTGGTGAACGCGATCGTGCTGACGTCGGCGGCCTCGTCGTGTAATTCCGGGGTCTACTCGACGTCGCGGATGCTCTTTTCGCTCGCACGCAATTCGGCGGCACCGGAGGTCTTCCACAAGCTCTCCCCGCGCCTGATTCCCCGAAACGCCTTGCTGCTCACGTGCGTGCTCTTGCTGTCGTCAATCGTTCTCATGGCCTTCGGCGGATCGGTCATGCAGGCCTTCACGATGGTGACGACGGTCGCCTCGATCCTGTTCATGTTCGTGTGGCTGAGCATCGTCGTCGCCTACATTCGCTACCGGCGCACCCGCCCGCAGCTGCACGCATCCTCGACGTTCCGCATGCCCGGCGGCTCGCTCGCCTGCGGCCTCGTCATCGTCTTTATCGGCCTCATGCTCGTCGCCCTGTGGGGCGAGCCCGAGACGCGCGTGGCGATGATCGCGACGTTCGTCTTCTTCCTCGTCCTCGGCGCCGTCCTGCTCGTTCACCGGCGTCGCAGTGCGCACGCGGACGAGGTCGCTGCCTACAAGCAGCGCCTGGCTCGCGACCGGGAAGCGGCCGCGCAGTGGCGAGCGACTCACCACTGACGCGCCGCTGACCTCCCGGGGTCACCGCGCATCCGGCAGCTAGTCGGTGCGGCCAGAACTCGCGAGATCCTCGCCCGAGCGGTCGACACAGAAGGCCATCGCGACCAAGGCGATCGCCGAGATGGTGACGAGGTACCACGCCGGGGCCATCGACGATCCGGTCAGCTTGATGAGGCCGGTGCAAATCATCGGGGCCGTGCCGCCCAGGAGGGCGTTCGCCAGGTTGAACGACAGCGCGAAGCCGGAGTAGCGGACCTCGGTCGGGAAGGTCTCGGTGAGGAAGCTCGCGAGCGTGCCGTCGTTGATCGTCAGCGCCACGCACATGACGATTTCGACCGCGAGGATGACGGCGACCGAGCCGGTGCCCAGCAGCATGAACGCCGGGATGGCCAAGACCATGAAGGCAAAGCAGGCGGTGACGAGCATCCGCTTGCGTCCGAACTTATCGGACAGGTGCCCCATCGCGAAGATGAGGACGACGTATCCGACGAGGGTGACCGACGTGATGCCCGTCGACGTTGAGGCCGACATGTTGACCTCTTCTTCCAGGTACGTCGGCAGGTACGTCAACACGATGTAGAAACCGACCGCGTTCAGGCAGGAGACGCCGAAGGCGATGACGAGCTTCTTCTTGTAGCGCTTAAAGAGCGTGAGGATCGGGTGCGCCGGCTTGTCGTCGCTGGCCTCGTGCTTCAGGCGCTCCTGCATCTCCTGATACGCCGGGGAATCCTCAAGGTGGATGCGGATGTACCAGGCGACCAGGCCCAACGGCAGCGCGATGAGGAAGGGCAGGCGCCACCCCCACGACAGCAACCCCTCCGGCGAACACACGGCCGACAGGGTGAAGGCCGAGACCGCGCCGGCCAGCAGCCCACCGGCCGTCGAGGCGGGGACTAGCGACACGTAGATGCCGCGCTGGTGCGCCGGGGCGTATTCGGCGAGGAATGTCGAGGCACCGGCGTATTCACCCGACGCCGAGAAGCCCTGAATCGCGCGCATGATGAGCAGGAGGATCGGCGCTGCGATACCGATGCTCGCGTACGGCGGGACGAGGCCAATGCCGAAGGTCGCCATCGTCATGACGAGGATCGACGCCGACAGCGCCCAGCGCCGCCCTAGCCGGTCCCCCAGGTGGCCCCACACGAGCGCGCCCACGGGCCGGAGCACGAAGGACAGGGCGAATACCGCGTAGATCTGGACGAGCTGGAGCGAGCGATCGGCCGCGGGGAAGAAGATTTGAGAGAGAACAATGGCGAAATACGAATACGATCCGTAATCGAACCACTCAATGAAGTTGCCCAGCCCAGACGCGAAAGCGACTTTGCGTAGCACCCCGGTTTCATCATCGGTTGTTTTCGTGGTGGACATCGGTATCACTGCTTTCGCAATATGGGCGGGTATGGTTTTGCCGGCGGCCTCCGCGTCGCGCCGAGACCGCCGGCAAGTCGATGTGTCAGACGAGCGTCGGATCGGGAACCCGATTAGCGAAGTAGTCTTCGCATCCGCCCTCGCGGTACACGTCCGCGGTCGCGCAGTGCAGCGCGCCACCGAACGGGTAGGCGTCGCGGAAGGGAACCGGGATGACATTCATCCCGAGCTTGTCCATCTGCTCGGCCTGGTTGTGCTCGCTGGCCTCGATGATGACCGTCTTGTGGTCGAGCACGAGGCAGTTCATCGACAACCACACGCTCGAGTAGCACAGCGGCGGCGGCTCCTTGTGGGCGGGCATGGCCGCGTCCACGATCTGCCAATCGTTGGCTTCGAAGATCGCGCGCTGTTCCTCGGGCAAGCGACGCTGCGGGTTGTTGATAATGAGGCCCGGACGCAGCGGCACGAACGTCGCGTCGATGTGGATCGGGTAGGGGTCGCCCGGGAAGTTCACCGCGTGCACGGTCAGGTCCGGGTAGTAGCGCTTGAACCACTCCATGGCCTTGCGGTTCGTCGTCAGGCCGTGCTGGATGAACAGGTCCTTGCCCAGGCGCAGCACGTCGGCCGCGTCCCACATCGGCTCGACCTCGGTGGTGACGAAGTCCTTGTTCGCCGTGCGCTCGAGGCGCTCCTCGAGCGAGATCTTCTCGTCGTAGTAGTTGTGCTTGTACGAGGCATCGGTCAGGCGCGGGCGCGGGGCCTGCGTCCACTTAAATTCCGGATCTTCCTCGAAATACTTGTTCATCAGGGGCCAATAGGCCAGGTATTCGAAGTAGCGGCACCTAAACGAGTTGGCGCTCGCCATGATTTCGGAACCGATCGTCAGCAAAATGTCGCGAGGCGGCATGCACGTCATCATGGAATCCGTGCGGAAATCCGGAGTGATGACGGGCTGGTTCCACTGCAACGGCTCGGGGCGATCGACGGTGACGCCGTTGTCCTCGAGAACCTTCGCCAGGTAGTCCAGCTGAGCGTTAGCCTTTTCCACCGTCTCGGTCGGACGCGGGCCCCACATCCCTCGCATGGCCGAGTCGACGGGAACCTTCTCGCTGGTCGCGGGCTCCTCGGGGGGAATAACCGAGAAATCCGCACGCCCGACAATAACGCGCTTCAACGGATCAAAATCGTTCCACGAATTTACTATCTTCGCCATAACGCTCTCCTATCGAGGACTCGAAATCTGGCTTGATACCAAGCATAGGCGAGGTGCCGCGCCCAGACTGCCCGTTCTCACGTGCTGATCGACACCGGCCATCCTGTGCTGCCCGTTCTCTCCTCGCTTAGGCGGCCGCAGCAGCGCGCAGATAGACGTCGGCCCCGCCGTCCCACACCGGGGTCGACGGGGCCGACGTACGCGCGATCTTAGGAGTCGGAACGCGACTTCAGCTGGGCCAGACGCGCCTCGATCTCGGCGTCCTCATCGCTGTCGCCGAGGGCGGCAAACTGGGCCTCAAGCGAATCGGACTCGAGCTCCTGGCGACCCATCGCCAGCGCCTCTTCCTTGCGCACGCGCTCCTCGAAACGCGACAGCTCGGAGGTGGGATCCATGACGTTGATGCTGCCCATCGCGTCGTGCAGCTTGTTTTGGGCCTGCGCGAGCTTCTGACGCGAGACGAGGTTGTCGCGCTTGGACTTCAGCTCCTCGAGCTTCGCCTTCATCGCCTCAAGGCCGGACTTCAGCTGCTCGACCATCTGGCGCTGCGAGGCGAGCATCGGCTCGGCATCACTGGCCTGACGCTCGTGATCGAGCTGGCGACGCAGGGCCTCCTTGGCCAGGCGGTCGAACTTGTCAGCGTTCGCCGTCTCACCCGCAGCGCGGTATTCGTCGGCGCGCCGCGACGCCGCCTGCGCCTTCTGGCCCCATTCGGCCGCGTTCGTGCGGTCTTCCTCCTGGTCCGCTTCGGCCAGTCGCAGGTTGCCGATCGTCTGGGCGATCGCGGACTCGGCCTCGGCGATGTTGTTCGTGTAGTCGCGGATCAGTTGATCGAGCATCTTCTCGGGATCCTCGGCGCGATCCAACAGGGCGTTGATGTTCGCCTTCGCCAGTTGGGCAACTCGTCCGAGAATCGTCTGCTTTTCCGCCATGGTGTCTCCTCGTCGTCTATGACACGTACCGCTCCCATTGTGGCACGAGAGGGCGCAACGGCACGCGCTAGCGGGGTGTGTTTAACGTGCCTCGGCCTGCGTCTGCGCTTCGGCTTCGGCAATCTGTTCCATCCCGGTCTTCGTGGCCAGATCGAGCTTCGGCATGGCCAGCGACACGAGACCCGCAAGCGCCATGATCGGCGCCATCCAAGCGAACAGCGGGGTGAGGGCGTAGACGTAGGAGTCGACGATGCCCTCGCGGATGAGGTCGGGCAGACGCTGGATGAGGGCGGGGGTCAGCGAATTGACGTCGAGTTTGAGGGCCGAGGACGAGGCGAGCGCCGCCTGCACGTTCGGATCGGTCGACGTCATCCACTGACCGATGGTGTCGTGGACGCGATCTGCCAGCCGGCTGGTAAACAGGGTGCCAATGGCGGCCGACCCCATGCACACGCCGATCTCGCGGAAGAAATTGTTCCCCGACGTCGCCGTGCCGACGATGCGGGCGGGGACGGCGTTTTGGACGAGGAGAACCAGGAGCTGGAAGAACAGGCCGATGCCGACCCCGAGCACGAAGGTGTAGGCGCATACCTGCCACACGGGGGTGCCGGCCTCGACGGTAGAAAGCCCGAGCATGCCACCGGCGGCGATAAACGAGCCGATGACCGGGTAGCCGCGATAGTGGCCGGTGCGGGCGACGAAGTATCCCGACGCGGTGGAGGCCAGGATCATGCCGGCGGTCATGGGGATGAGCAGCAGGCCGGACTGGGTGGCCGTGACCTGGTACGCGGCCTGGAAGTACGTTGGCAGGTACCCAATGGCACCAAACATCGCACCGATGACGAGGATCCCCACGAGGGTGCACACGATGAAGGTGCGGTTGCGCAGCAGGCTGATCGGCAAGATGGGTTCGGCAGCGCGACGCTCGACGGGCCACAGGAACGCCCACAGCACGACGGCACCGCCCAGGAGCACTGCGGTTTGCCACGACAGCCACGCGAATTGTTGGCCGGCCCACGACGTCCACACGACAATGAGGATGGCCCCGGCGTCGAGCAGCCCCAGCCCGGCCCAGTCCACGCGCGGTTTGCCGGCGGGCTTAGGCAGGCGCATGAGCGCCCACACCCCAATCCACGCGGCAATCGCCAGGGGCAGGTTGATGAAGAATACCCAATGCCACGACACCGAGTCGGTCAGCCAGCCGCCAAGCAGCGGCCCGAGAACCGAGGAGACGCCGAAGAGGGCACCCATCGGGGCCATATAGATCGAGCGCACGCGCGCCGGCAGGATGTCGGCGGTGATGGCCTGGGAGGTAATCATGAGACCGCCGCCGCCCAGTCCCTGAAGGAATCGGAACCCGATGAAGGGCAGCATCGTCGTCGCCAGTCCGCACAGGGCGGAGCCCACGACGAAGATGGCGATGGCCGTCAGAAACGTCGGCTTGCGCCCGACGAGGTCGCCGAGTTTGCCGTAGACCGGCATCGACACGGTGATGGCGAGGGTGTAGGCGGTGATGGTCCACGCCATGTGCTCGACGCCGCCCAGGTCACCGACGATGGTCGGCAGCGCGGTGCCGACGATCGTCTGATCGAGGGAAGACAGGAACATGACGACCATGAGGCACGCGTAGATGACCCAAAAGTCGCGGTCGGGCTTAAACGTCACCGATTCGGTGAGGGACGAGCGTTGAGCGCTCACAGGGGCCTCCTACTCGGTCGAGGGAGTCATCGGCGCACCAGGAAATGCGGCGGGGATGAGCGTCCCCTATCTTGCACCCGGCGAACTTTGTCCACCAAGCGCAGGCACTGTGGGGTTCGTCGCCCCGCACCGGGCTAGGCGGTCGGGTAGAGCCAGATGCCCAGGCCCGCTCCGCCGATGAGTCCGCACAGGTGCCCCTGCCACGACACGCGCGAGCCGAAGCGCGGGATGACGCCGCGCAGCATCGAGATTCCCCACACGGCGCCGATTCCGAGCGCGATGGCGAGGGCCTGCCCGTCGCCCTCACGCAGGCCCGAGGTGACGATGTAGCCGAAGTAGCCAAAGATGAGGCCGGAGGCGCCAACCGTCGCGCTGCCGCGCCGGTTGAGGACGAAGGCTCCGATGCCCGAGGTCAGGGCCGCGGTGATCGTCACCAACCAGAACAGGTCGAGGTGGGCGATGCCGGGCACGGCGCTGAGCCGCGGCGGCAACACCGGCTGGGGCCACACGCACAGCAGCGATCCGAAGATGACGAACGGGATCGTGTTGGCGATGAGGTGACCGAAGCCGCCGTGCGCGAGCGGGGCCGTCGCGATTGCCCAGATGCGCGTCGGTTGCCACGCGTGAATGGCGAGTGCCCGACTGATGCGGTGGTGCGTCGTCGAGGCGAGGATCTGGATGATCCACATGAGGACGGCGAGTGCCAGTGGGGCGCGGGCGACGTCAACGATCTCGTGCAGCCACGAGGTCGGATCGGTAAAGAACGAGGCGATCATCGCCGCCCATTATTCCCCGCGCGTTCGCCGCTGTCGTCTCGTGTCCCCAGCGCGTACGCATCGGCGCCTGTTGCGCATCCCCGCGCGCTCCCGAGTCGCCGCACTGGCCCACCCGTAGGCTGAATCGACGGAAAGGAGCACCGATGAGCGAATTCACTGGCGAGGTCGTGCCTCGCGGATTGGTTCGATGCGACGATGGCAAGCTTCGCCCCGCCTGGGCGGTCGACGGCGACATGCGCGAGTATTACGACACCGAGTGGGGCCGGCCGGTCCGCGACGAACGCGGAGTATTTGCGCGCCTGTGTCTCGAGTGTTTTCAGGCCGGACTGGCGTGGGCGACGGTCATGCGCAAACGGCAGGCGCTCGAGGAGGCGTTCGCAGGGTTCGATCCCGACGCCCTCGCGTCATTCGACGCCGGCGACGTCGAGCGCTTGCTCGCCGATCCCCGGATCATCCGTAACCGGCGCAAGATCGAGGCCGTCATTCACAACGCCCGCGCCTGCCGCGAGCTACGCCGCGACGGTGGCCTGCACGCGCTCGTGTGGTCGTACTACGACCCCACCGCTCCCGGGCCACGTTCGAGCGACGACATTCCCTCCTCTACCCCGGCGTCGCGCGAGCTGGCGCGCGACCTCAAGCGCGCGGGGTTCCAATTCGTCGGGCCGGTGACGATGTATGCGCTCATGCAGGCCATCGGGGTCGTCAACGACCACATCGTCGGCTCCCACGTGCGCCCTAACTGAGGCAGCTGGGCTAGAGCCGATAGGAGTAGATCATGTAGTGCTCGTTGGGCTCGGCCTTCAGCCGATCCTCATAGAAGCGCCGGGCCGAATTGGCTCGGTCGCAGGCCCACTCGAGCTTGCCCACACCCTCGGCCTTTGCTTGACGCACAAGCGCGTCAAACATCGCGGAGGCGACCCCGCGCCCTTGTGCGCTCTCGGCCACCGCGACGTTTTCGACGAAGTAGCCGCGTTTGCCGGCGTAGGAGGCGTAAGAGCGGTAATAGATGATCATCCCGATGATGGTGTCGGGATCGGTGGGCTCGCAAGCTACCAACGCCTGCGCCCATCCGTCGTCGATGACGACCGAACGCAGCCCCTCGGTCGTCGCGGTGCAGGCCTCGGGACGCCCCTCGGCACGAGCGATCACGTGCGTGAGCTCGACCATCTGGTCTTCGTCGCCTGCGCGTGCCGGCCGGATCATCACGTCTTCGGTACCTGTCACTGTCATGACATCAAGCTTATGCAGGTCACAGCGATTGCGCGCTGCCAGTCACCGGACTGCATCTCCTCGCCATCTGCGCGCTCCCCGCCTCACCATCGCCCCGTTCTCTCCCTTGACTTAAAGCACGCGTTAAGTGCAAGGCTGATGCGGTCCGGCACACCGTCTCACGGTCGTGTCGTCTGCACCTACTCAAGGAGTGATTTTTCGTGCGCACTGTTGTCTGCGTTTTTCACCCGGACCTCACCGACGGTTCACGTGTCAACGCGGCCCTGGCCTCTGCCGCCAGCACCGCGGCTGACGTCGAGGTACGTGACATGTACGGCCTCTATCCTGACGGAAAGATCGACGTTAAGGCCGAGCAGGCGGTGCTGGAAAGCGCCGATCGCATCGTCCTCCAGTTCCCGTTCTACTGGTATTCCAGCCCCGCCCTGCTTAAGGAATGGGAGGACCGTGTGCTCGAGTACGGGTGGGCCTACGGGTCGACCGGCACCGCCTTGCACGGCAAGGAGCTTCTCGTCGCCGTTTCTCCTGGCGCACAGGCGAGCCAGTATCAGCGCGACGGAGGGTACAGCTACACCGTCACCGAGCTACTGCGGCCTCTTCAAGCCACGAGTAACCTCATCGGCGCCCGCTACCTGCGCCCGTTTGTCACCGCCGGCTCGATGAGCCTGAGCGATACCGAACTGGCTCAGATCGCCGCCGACTACGCCGCCGCCCTCACCGCGCCGCGCGAACAACTCGGGCTCTTCGACTAATCATCGCCACTTCCGGCGGCGCAGTTTCTCTCCCCTGGGATACGATCCACGTACTCCCAGGGGAGAATCGGTTCTCTGGGATAGACGGCGCAACGAGAGGAAACATCATGTGCCGAGCGGTGACGTGCAAGGTGTGTAAAAAGACGACGTGGGCGGGCTGTGGCCAACACGTCGCAGAGGTGAAGCGGCATGTGCCGCCGGAACAGTGGTGCGATGGCCGCCACACCGAGGCGGAAAAGGCTAACGCCGCGGGCAGTGGATTCTTCTCGAAGCTATTCGGCCGCTGACCGCACCCGACATGTGAGCGGCCGCGCACCGCTCCGAGACTGCCGATCGGAGCCACGCCGATCCCGACAGCCTGATTGACCACAGTCAGGTCTATAGTTACTCTAAATTCATGGCACCGCAATCACGCGCGCAACGACGCCGCGAGGAGACGCGACGACGCATCGTCGAGACCGCCGTCTCGCTGTTCGAAAAGCAGGGATTCGACGCGACGACGGTCGACCAAATCACCGAGGCCGCCGACATCGGCAAGGGAACCTTCTTCACCCACTTCCCCACCAAGGAAGACGTGTTTTCCTACCTAAGCGAGCAGGTCCTCGACGTCATGCTGGAGGCCGACGACGCGTCCGCACCCGCTGACGAACGAGTGCGCCGCAGTTTTCAGGCCGCCGCCACGTGGTTCAGTGACAACGAGGCTATTGCGCGGCAGATGGCACTCGCGCGGATTCGGTCGATGGGCAAGACGCCCGCGAGCGCCGAACGCACACGGCTGCTCAGTTTTCTTGCCGAGATCGCCGCTGACGGGATGCGTTCAGGGGTGTGGCGGGACATCCCAGCAGAACATGTCGTTCAGGGACTCGCCGCATGCTATTTCTCGTCGGTGGCGTTGTGGGCGCTGGAACCGCAGGCGGGCAGGCTCGAGGACGTCATTGCCACCCAGCTCGACGTGGTGTTCAACGGTTTGCGGGCGTAGCCATGCCGAGCCGAATTCTGTCTTTCACCGATTCCACTCTGGCGACTGCGGGAGGTAAAGCCGCCAATCTTGGCCGGCTGGTTGCCGGTGAGTTTCGCGTGCCGGACGGGTTCGTCATAGCGGCCGATGCCTACCGTGACGCCGTCGCCGGGCTGGATCTTGCTGCGCTACTGGCTTCGGATAAGACCGCACATATCCGCGATCTCGTCGAGTCTCAGCCCCTGCCCGCAGATCTCCTCGTCGCGTTACGTGATCGCATGAGCACCTGGGGTGACGGTGTCGCCGTTGCCGTGCGTTCGTCCGCTACCGCCGAGGATCTCCCCGAGGCGTCTTTTGCCGGACAGCAGGATACTTTCCTCGGGGTGTGCGGTGTTGAGGCGGTTGCCGATGCGGTGCGGCGGTGCTGGGGTTCGCTGTGGACCGAGCGCGCGGTGACTTACCGGGAGCGCAATTCGATTTCCCACGACGATGTGGCGATCGCCGTCATCGTTCAGCGGCTGGTTGACGCGGAGATCGCCGGAGTGATGTTCACGGCGGATCCGGTAACGGGCGCTGACGAGACGATCATTAACGCGTCGTGGGGACTGGGCGAGAGTGTCGTGTCGGGCCTGGTTACGCCCGATGAATACCGGGTCGCGTCGGGCAAGATCAGCGTGCGAGTTGGGGCGAAGGAGTCTCGTCTCGACCGCGTCGGCACCGATGTCGTGCGCACATCCGATCCGCGCTGTGCTGACGCGCAGTGCCTGAGTGAGGAACAGGTTCGCGAGCTTGACGACGTTGGTCACCAGATCCATGACCATTTCGGGATGCCGATGGATATCGAGTGGGCCATCGATGATGACGGTTTGTGGATCTTGCAGGCGCGCCCGATCACGACTATCGCGGGCGAAACAGTCGCGACGCAGCGCGACGCGCAGCCAACCCACAAACACTCACGCCTGTCGCGGGCATTCCATCACGATCTCATCGAGCACTATCCCAGTCCGTTCCCGCTCGATCTGCTGGCGATCACCCGGGTGCATGAGCAACTGCAATTCGGGATGGAACAGGTCGGCGTCAGGTCGACGCCGATAGCGGACCTCATCACCATGGACGCCGATGGCGTCATCACCGTCGACTACCCCGCTGTGCGGTTCACCCCGAGACTGCTGCGGTTGCTGCGCTATCCGTCCCCCGATCCAGGCGGGTGGCCCGAGGTCGAACGCGGCTACCGCGATCGGCTGCGCGCCATCGGATCATCGCCCGCCGACGCGCCGACCTCGGCCATTATCGAGGCGCTGCGGCAGACATTGGATCTCGTTGACGAGATTGCCCGCGCCAGGTTTCTCGACTATCTGGGCCCGGCGATGTTGTTGGCGACGCGATTGGGTGCGATGTTGCGGCTGGCCAGGCGGCCGGATCTCAGCCCGTACGACCTGTTGGGCGACCTCGACTACACGACCGCGGTGATTGATCGGGAGCTCCGTCGCCTAGCTGCACTTCCTCCCGGCGCCGAGACCGAGAAGCAGATTCAGCAGTTCCTCGCGGAGTATGGTGCGCGAACGCCGAAAATGTACCTGCCGTTTTCGCAGCGATCCTGGCGCGAGGATCCCGAGCTGTTTGCTCAGACGTTGGCGGCGGCTCGTCGCCAATCAGCTGCGCCGCGCACCGGGAGTAGCCACGACGAGGTGGTCGCGTCAGTAACACGACGGCTGCCACGGTTCGCGAGGAGGCGTTTTCTTCGCATGGTCGAGCGGTGGCGGGCTGGGCACGTTGCCCGTGAGGCGTCGCTCTACCTCATCGAGGAGACTTACGTTCACGCGCGAGCACTGATGGATCTGCTCGCCGAGCGCCTCGTCGATTCGGGACACCTGGCCCACAGGGACGGGGCGAAGATGCTGGCGTTCGATGAGATTGTCGACGCGCTCAATGGGAAGCTCGCGGCGGATGAGATGCGACGACGGGTTGCCGCTCGCACCCAGGCGCGGCCGCGGTCGTGGCCGCGTGGTGGCAGCACAATGCTGATGCCAGTGAGGACGGCTCAACCTTGAGTGGCGTGGCGGGCTCGCCGGGACTCGTCACCGCGTCCGCGCGGATCATCATCTCGCCCGACGACTTCAACCGCCTGCAACCGGGCGACATCCTCGTGTGCCAATACACGGATCCCACATGGACGCCGCTGTTTGGCCTCGCCGCCGGCGTCGTCGCGGATACCGGCGGGCAACTGTCGCACGCGGCGATTGTCGCCCGCGAGTACGGCATTCCCGCCGTCATGGGAACACGCACCGCGACGTCACGCATCGCCGATGGGCAAACGATCACCGTGGACGGCACGAAGGGAACGGTCTTACTGGGCTAAGGACTTATCGCGCTGGAGTCCCGCTACCCCGTCCACTCCGGCGACGACCACGAGCTAACGCACCACACATCCAACACGTGTGACGTCCAACACAAAACGCCGCACTTATTGACCAAAAGCACGCTCGGTCATAGAGTCGTACGTGTGGTTGCGACATCGCACTCCAAAGCAGCCGCAACCACACCGACCATCTGAACCCACAAATAGAAAGGAAAATCAGATGAATCACATCATTGTCGTCAATATCGGTCAAACAATCAAGCGGCGCACCTCCACCAAGGAAGCCATGTCTGGAGCATGGAAGGCCCGGGGGGCTCGCCAGCATGATCTGCTCCAAAGTGCCGAAGTTGTCGTCGGAGTTGTCTCCAACCACATCAGGGGCGTCTATCGGGTCAAGGGTGCCGCCCACCTCAAGGACGACAATCGCTACGAGTGGGACCTTGAAGACATCCCCGCCTGCGCAGCACTCGTCGGGCACCGCCTCTCCCCTGAGGGCACCTACTGGAAACAAGGCGATGGGGCGGGGTGGAAGCCTATGGGGACGGACGAATTCGACGAGCTCCTGAAGAAATCTCAAGCCGACCGCATCCAGTTCGGCGCTCACACGCTACTGCTCAAGCCCGACGGCAATCTTGAGATCGGTCTCGCGCCTGGCTATCGAGCCGACATCGTGTCGACCGCCCCTCTTGCAAACGCGAGGGAACGCATCGAAGCAGTCGTCGTTCGCCTTGGCGAGTCCGGCGCCATCACCACCTACCAGACCATCGCGGACATGTTGGGAATCAACGCCACCCGCTCGGTAGCTCGCTCGATCACCCGCAACAGCACGATCACCGCCGAGCAGGCGGCGCGGGTTATCCCGTCGTCCTTCCAGACGGATAACCAGTGGATTGCCCCAACGAACGAGGAAGGTTGGTCCGCCCCCAACGGCGATGAGCGCTCTCGGAGCACGATCCTCATCGAAGCCGGTCTAGCCACCGCCCTCAACAGTGGAGACGCGCTCATCGACGACGGTGCCATCATCACGGATCCGGCTACGCTGCGGCGTTATCTCATGGTTTAACGCAGCTCTGCACACCCCGTAGGCGGTGCCCAGAACTGCGATTCCTGGGCACCGCCTCGCACACACCCATGGAAGTGGCACTCCGGGTGACTTCGACAAAAGGTCACCAAGGTGCGACACCTACGCCAATCAAGTACGACATACTCGACAACGATGCCCCAACTCAAAACACGCCCGCCATTCCGGCGCTTCGACAACACACACCTCACTTGCTATACCCAACACAATAAAACATCCAAAACGATCAGAAATTCACTTTACTAAACCCGAAAATTTATGTTAAAATAAAACGTCGCCACCCAAGGCGTCTACACAATAGAAACAGTAGTAAAGGAGTAGAAAAGTGGACTCACAACTAAAAGTCATCAATTACCTTACAGAAATGGATGCTCGATGCGACAGGGACGACGGATTGTTCACCCCGCTCCTAACTCGAGAAGAAGTCGATTATCTCACCCTCCTTCACAAGAGAAGCCCTACACGGATTGTAGCAGCAGCACTCAAGACGCTAATCTCGCTAACACCAGGGCTGCACACTCTCATCTTGGACCAAACGAACCCTACACTATTTTGGGGTACTATCATCTTCGTCTCGACTCTTGTAGTGGCTGAGCTTGTTTGGGCAAGGCCCAAGAAGCAAGCGGAAGAAGCCATCTCCGGCATTCTACAATATCGCTCAACAGGTCACTTCCCCTATTAAAGTCGCGAAGATAACGCATCAAGTTATTAAGCACCTTTAGGCTGGCGCGCCGTCCAAGCGGTGCGCCAGCCCCCCCCAGCTCGAGCAGGAACCGCACGGACAGGTTGCCCCACATTCGGTGCAGTCCAGCATCGGCGCCCACGTTGCAGCAATCATCACAGTGGAATTCCTTTCAACGTGTTATACCCGCTCAGTCGTAAGCCCCTCACCGAAACTTGACTCGTGCAGACCACCTCAGAAGAGGTGTTGCGTTATCCGACCTTTAGGCCGCAAGCGCAACTCCCCGTCAGTCACGTTCTGACGCGGCTACCCAACGCCGCCATGCGGGGGACGCGAATTCCCAAAGAGGCAAATTTCGCTTGGCTCCACCTCCAGAACGAACTCACAGGATAGTTAAGCTCGCACAAGTCACAGACCCGAAGGCGTCTAGTCCACCTACCGCTGAAGGGCACCGGTGTGATGCCGGAGTCGTCGTAAGTGCCAGACTCTCTTCCTTAGCGGGCACTTCACAAGCAAGCACGTGAGCGCATTCGGGATGATCTTTGATCATCTCTCACACCTTGCCAGGCCCGCGTCGCCGCAGATAGCACAACGATCGACTTCTGCTGACTGCGTGCGCCTTAGAGCGCCCGATGACTCTTACTTGAGTGCGAAAGCTGCCGCATAAGCTAATATATAACCCCAGGCGCTCCCGTGCTTCCAAGATCACGGTCTAGCCATGGCGTACCTATGCCACGAGCATCTGCTGCGACGCGAATCTCAAATCTTGCAGCCTACGACGCACGGCCGAGTAGCGCCGCCACAATCACGCTACACGCATTTTGCGTGCGGAAAACGACTAGCCGTTCAGTGCCGCCAGCTTTCCCTAAAACGATTTAATCCATGGACTCGATGAACTCGCCGTCCATGAAAGCCCATCCGAGTTTCCTTCGTTGAGTTCGCGCGTCCGAAGCATCCCTCGGGCGTGCGTCCCAACTCCAACACGGAACACAGCGAACTCGGAACTCGTCAGAAACTGCGGGAACCGCGCCTCAACAGTCGGGCGATACCTCCTTTTCCACATCTCGGGATACGTTGTCGCCATGAACGGCAAAATCCGCTTCACCATGTACATGTCTGCAATGCTTCCTTCTGCTTCGCCTAACTGGTGGATCTTCATCTCAGCAGCGACACCCCACCCCTCCATAATCTCTGAATCCAAAAAACACCCGTCGGTAGCTCCAATAACACACGAGTGATACTGAAGGAGATGCCCGAGACCTTCATGAGCGATGGCGACTAAGAGGCGAGCCGCTACACCAGGGTCAGACATTGAGCGGTCGACAGCATCCGCTGCGACCCACAGCTCTGGCAGCGCCCAAGGGGGAAGCGGTGGAAACATCGCCAAGTCCACGGCACCCGGAAACCCATCTGGAACTGGTAGAACCCGGGCCCTCGCCAGCATATCAGCCTCCACATTCGCGCTTGATGCAAGCGCGTCCCTTACATTGCTCAATGAGCTAATCGGGTCACTTCCTTGGAACCATCTGGAAGCGACCTCGTTCTGCAATTCATTGATCCTGGGGCCAGTCTGAAAGATAACCCGAAGACAGTCGCCAAAGAGATTCTCAGCACAATCCAACGTGACGTCAGCGCTGGATGAATAGCGCGCTAGATCACACCCTTCTGGCAAGACCAGAGGTTCCACCAGCCGGGCAGACGTCATACCGCCATCTCGCCGCCGAGTATACCGGCGATACCAGCTCAGCCTATCCCTCAGCTTGCCCTCAAAGGCTTCATAATCTAAGCGCCACCATTCGCCGAACCGAAGATGCTGCCAAGCATATGCTGTCCTGCTCACACCTTCCAATGTAGCTGCACCCTTACCACTACGACTTGCGGCCGGACATTCGCCGCACCTGCGCTCCGGTGAGAAGAGCGCGAAGGATCCAGTACGCGAAAATTCCCGAGAACGCCCCAATCCCTCCTACGGCCAACATTCCAATCGCCGCCACGGGGATCTGCGCACCCCATACCGCTAATGCATTGCTCACAAACTCCATGCCCGTCTTCTCAGAAGCTCGCAGCAATGTGACATTTGCATAAGCAATTCCAGCGACCGGACAGGACATCGCCACTATTAACATGGCTACGATCATCGCTTTCCGTGCGCTGGGATCTGGCGTCACCAGGTAAGAAATGACAGGAGACATCCCCGCAATAGCCAGACCGAAGAGCACGGCCCAAAAAAACATAGTCCTACGAAATGCGCCAATGAAGCTCGTCGACATGTTCGCTACGCTAGCGTTCGTTCGGCCGAAAACGACCAAGCCCGCTGAAGACAGAGACGACACAATGACGAACGCCAACATGTGTACCTGATCGCCAACGCGCGAACCAGCCAGAGCAGCGGCACCACCGAACGAGATAATTACTGCAAATAGACTGTTTCCTGCGTAGTCAACAGCAGCTGAAAACACAGCAGGCAAGGACAGCCTCACCCAACCAGCGAACGTCGATTCAATCTCTTGGCGTGATGCCGTTGGCCCGCGATTCTTAAGCAGCAAGGCAATCACCAACGCGGCACCGACGGTACTACCGGCCGAGCTAGCGATGCCATCACCGCTTGCTCCAAGCTCAGGAAACGGTCCAAGACCGTAAACCAGCGCCACATCCAGAACCAAGTTCACACCCGACGTGACCATAAAATCCAGCAGAGGAACTTTAGCGAAGCCCCAGGCAACAAGACAGATCACTCCCGCAGAGGAAACGATGTCGGGCGTTGCGCTCCAGGCGCGAAACTTGAGGTACGCGGACATTTCACGCACGACGGAATTACTGGATTCCCCGAAGACAACCCAGCAAACAACACTGAGCGCAACAGAGGTCATCAACGCAAGGGGCACAAGCTTACGAAGAACTAGCGATAAACCCCATAGGTCACGTTGGCGCCCATTCTCTCCTGCTGTTCTCGGCGCATAGATCCGCAGCGCCATAAGACCGCCAAGTAGAGCGTTGATGGGGAGCGAGTATACGGCCACCCCTAGGCCCACGCCCGCTAATCCCGTCGTAGAGTAGTTGCCCATCACGACGCTATCGGTGAAACTCACGGCCAATGTTCCCAGGGATGACAGCACCATAGGCCATGCATACTTCATTAGTTCTCTACGTGAGAACTCCATCTCATTCATCGTCGATGACGCTACTCTCCCGAGAACGAAACTGCGTAGGCGGCATGCACCGTCATATCGGTCGGCAGATCGAGAAGCTCCAACACTCGAGTATCACTCAGGGCCGGCGTGATATGCGGAATAATCGAGCGACTCGAAAGCTCCCAGAGCAACTCATTGACTGCCTTCGCGGTATCGATCCACATGCCACGAAGAGCCCGCGGGTGCCTGTACCTCCACTGATGTCTTTCGACATCCAAAACGTAGAGAAGTGTGACCGCAGCTGTCTCGGTCGCCGGTTGTCCAACAATGACGCGGCGGCACTCCTTGCGGTCTAGCTCGCCCTGTTTCTGAGTCAATGTGTGGTTACGGATATCATAAGCATAGACTCCGGCTCCCAGCCCTTCCACGTCGAACACAAGAACATAAACATCGAGAGCTGGCGCGAAGTTCGTCATCGCAAGCTCTGGCCGTGACTCAATAGCAGGGGTTCGGAAGGCCCGAATGCGCGCCATAGCACGGTAAAGAATTGCAGCAAGTTCGTCTAGTGTCAATGACCTTCTACTGGGCACCAGTGTGGTCCGACGCCTGAGCAAGGCTTCAACAACAGACAACGAAGTAGGTGCAGGAACATCCAGTTTAATCGGATCGCCGACAGGAACACCGCTTACCGGCATCTCGCTCTCTTTAGCATACTCCAAAAGCACCTTCTCGTGAACTTCTGGGTAATTCTCTTCATGGTCGACGTAGTCCCGATCGAGAGAGGACACAAAACACTGAATCGCTCCGGCCCACTGATGCTGACGCCACTCTTCGAAGTCCATTTTCGGATTAGCTACCGCGAGGCACTCGAGAGAACCGGGAAGGGATTCCGAGCTCGCTACGCTCCGCGCAAGATGATGCGCACCTACACGATATCTCTTCGCAGTCTCTTGCGGCGCAATTTCAACAGTTGCACCGGCTCCGTTGAAGTCTTTCCTAAAGACAATATCGTTCACGAGTTCAGCACCGACTCCCCTACTTTGATAGACGCACCGCTGCAGTCATCCTCGAGCGCCACCGAGACAAGGTAGGCGGGCACCTCCTTAGTCAGATCGCCGCACTTAAGGAGCTCACCAACAAACGTGTCGTTAAAGCCGTGATGTCCATGCGCCGTCATGCCTCTCGAGTCGCACAACGCCTCAATTAGGCCACCCATATGCCCCGCGTCGAGGAAGATCGTTCGAAACGTACGGGGCTCTCGGTATCGATACATGTTCCTCGCGACATGCAGAGTCACCACGAATATCACTCTCGGCTCTGCGTCTAGACGGTAAGCTCCGGGCATATTTTTCTGAAGGTCCTCATTGGAGGGGGCTTCACCCACCCAAGCCAACGCCGCGTCACCGACGCTTACGTGATAGACTCCCCGGTCAAGACCTGGGACGTTAAGAGCAATGAGGTACACCTCAGCCGGGTGTCGAGCACCGCCGCTCGGAGATACCCGCAACATATGATCAGCCCCGCCAGTTCTAGAGGCTCGCCATTCGACTGGTTGAGTCACTGCTGATGCTATATCAAGAGTAGCATCAAGCAGATCGGCCTCTGAAACCTCCGCGCGCGCAATATGCCTCTCCAATCCTTCCCGCACCGTTGCTATTTGATGTCGCAGTTCACCCTTGGCGGGGAGATATCGGACGTTATCCGGGGATTCAGATTCATACCGCTCCATTCGCTCCTCATCCCGCGCCTGACCCCCTGCCGCGTAGTTCTCAAAAGGGTAGTCCCAGGTGGCTAAGAGATAATCGAAAGCATCTCCCCACCCCCGCGAGGCCCAGCGCGCATTGGTCTCAAGGAGCGCGGACTCGCGATCTGCTGCCTCAAGAAGCTCAAGATTGAGGAGAGCATCGATCCGTTTCTGAACACTCTTCCGCTGCATGACAGATGAGAGGATCTCAGCTGCTTCTGCTCCTGCCAGAGCGTCCTCCCCGATGTAGAGAAGAGCCACGGCAGCGGTTTTGTGGTCAACCTTCCAGACGCGACGCGTCTTGAGGTCTGTCATTTCCCAGTGGTTTGAAGATCGATTGCGGATACGCAAGCCTGCCACTGCACGAAGTTTCACAATGTAGTCCGATCTGCCTATTTACAGCAATAGGTTGGCCCAGTGCATGTTGAGACCAACCTATGTACTGTTCCATCAGCAGCCAAGACGATTGCCCTGCTGGATCAGGGCTGGTGTCTCTTCGGTGATCTCCTCGAGGACCAACTCGACGTCCTCCGATTCTGCGTCGTTCATTGACAATCACCTCCTTCACGCGGTATGTCGACCCTACCACACCTGTTGCGGCGGTCACATCTAATTCGATGGAAACTTAGGTGCCAGTCTGGGTCACGCGGCGTGGATGCGACTGTGGTCGGCAATCGACTCCACTCCGACCTGCCACAAGCGTCCCAGACGCGTCTGTCATCGGAGCCGATGGCAAGCCTGCTCACTCCAGATGATGCCCCTCCGCTGCAGATCTTCTCGGGCGGCCTGTCACTCTCGGCCTAGTACGTTCTTCTCCAGCAGCACGATGATGCATTTGATTGCTGCGTGTGCCCAGAGGCTTTCACTTGGTCCATCGCACTCGCGCGTCTGCCCCACATGCGACAAGTCAGCAAGTTTTTCAGCAGGTTCGGGCAGACTTGTTGCCCGAGATCTGGACCTCAAACTGGCGCGAGCGAACCCCTGGCACATATACGTTCACGCGTGATCGCTCATACACATGCTCGCCGAGCGTCTCGTCGTTTTGGGAGACGTAGACCGCAGTGACGGGGCGAAGACGCTGACCTTCGACGAGATTGCCGATGCGCTTGAAGGAAGAATCACGGCAGACGACGCGCGGCGATCGTCGCCCGCGAGTATGGCATTCCCGCCGTCATGGGAACACGCACCGCGACGTCACGCATCGCCGATGGGCAAACGATCACCGTGGACGGCACGAAGGGAACGGTCTTACTGGGCTAAGAACTAGAAAATCGCTGCGTCCCTGAGCTTGAGACCGGGCGCGGCGGAGCCCCGACGGATTGACCTAATCGTCTTCGTCGTCGTCAAGCGTTGCGAGCCAATGCCTAATGTCCGCTTCCACTTCGCTACGCGTGGGCAGAGGACTGAGATACAGCCGGAGCGTCGCCACATAGTATTCCCACCTCGTCGTCGCGCGGACGAGAGCGTGCGAGCCGTATCCAGCCGGCAGGTATTCGCTGGGGCAATTGATCCACTCGACGTCAGCATTAAACGGAGACACATGCGCGACGAACCGGCGTCCATCGATGTTGAGCCGATAGGTACGCCACCGCTCCCAGGGCCATCTCACCCTCAAAGTTCTTATCACCACAAAACTCCTATCGATCACGATTCGCCGAGCCTCCGTCTGCGCCGGTTGCGCGGTCCACCCTCAACTTTGAGATCCCGCCTCACTTCGGCACGTCTGGCGAGTACGCTACCCCTTGATTGAGCGTCCCCATGTAGGTCTTGCCTCTCAGCCCGCCATAGTCATGTTCAGCCGGCGACACGAGCGGGATCTCAATACGGGTTCTATATGCGGATTTTCGCGTCTCGTACTCCGGATTTAGTCTCCACTCCCCCATCGGATCAATTTCCCACGATCCCAGAACGACGTGACAGCCACGCAGCACCGCGAGAAGATGCCTCACGTGGCGCCGCTTCTCTACCGCAACGTTCCACCACTTTGTCGCGCGAGCAGCAAATTCTTCACCGCTGTGCCCTCCGAAAGGCGAGGGCATGCCTCTGACCTCATCTGGCGAAATGGGCACGATAAGCGTATTCGTGAGCTCATCCTGCCTAACCTCTCCGCTCTTCACGAATATCGCCGGACTGAGGTATTTCGTAGATTGTGTGCTCTGGATGTTGGTCAGGTGAACCGTCCCACGCGAGCCAGACACCCCCTCACGAGAAGCGCCTTCACCTTGCTCCGCGATCTCTTCCCAGTCTTCCCGTTCGACCATGACGTCCCTGCCAGCGAAAACTGCCACGTGGATGGCAACAGCCTCAGCTATGAGGGCGTCGCGTCGTGTCGAAAAGCGCCGACTCGTCTGCCGAATGAGCGTTCCCGGCTGCTCCCGAAGCTCCTCGGCCACTGGGTTGCATCCTTGAAACACTCGCCCCATGCTCTCACAGATGCCCACATATAGCGCCTTGCTCTCGGCGTTTTCGTACAGGTAGAGCCACGCTTTGTCACTCATGATGGACCTCTCAGCTACCGACGTTGGGAGCGCATGTTTCCCTCTTTTTACCACGCTGGCCTGCTCCAGTGGCGCGCACGCGCTCAGCATCGGCCAGCGAATTCGCCCCACCAGCAAGGTGCTCGGCCAGGCGCGCGATAGATGGAGCAGCTGCGACCAATGTAGCGGGAGAACAGACGACAAAGCCGGGCGTTTGACCTCGATCTGGCCTGATAACATGCCGAGATATAACCAACGACACGAAAGTACCGGTACGTGTTGACAGTACACAACGATGAGTATCTAAACAGACCGAATATCCCTCACATCGCTTCCACGAACGACGCTTTCATTGAGCAGCTATACGAGCGCTATCGGCGACTGGTAACGCGCGTGCCGCGACAGCTTCGGTGGCTCGCTCTCGTCCTCGCGCCCATAGGGCTTAGCTTCGTGGTGGCCGTAGCTGGCTTGGTCGTCGTTGCCGCCGGCATCGTCATCACGCTGGGCATCAACCATGTGACCAGCGGCGAGTCTGTCTCGGTAGGCACGGCGTGGCTCCTTGCCCTAGCTTTCGTGGCCGAGAGCGTCGGATATATCGTGGAAGAGCGCCAGGAATTACTTCTCATGGTCGCAGTACGGCAACTCACGTATCGCCGATTTCGTAGTGTCTTCGCGAGGTCTCGTCCCTCGCTTGAGGTACGTGGACACGTCCTGACCTACCCGGCACAGATCAGCCAATTTGCGTTCATTGTCGACGGCGCGGTCTCAACAGTCCAGATCATTGCATTTCTGGTCATGTCGCTCACGCTGTACGGAGTCGGCGGCGCTATCGCCGTGTTACTCATCGTCGGCCTCGCCCTCGTCGGGATTCGCCTCATCACTCTCATCGGTCGACTATGGAAACAGTACGTCAACCTCGAAGGAGAGCGCCGCCGCTGGATTCAACGGGTAGCTGACGCGTTACCACGCGGACGCCTGATCCCGAGCTGGGACTCGGCGCTCGATACGATCACACACATCAGAAACAAGGAAGAGCACGTCCTACGCCGGCGGGTACTTCTACAGGTGATAAACGGATTCGTCGACCGTAGTGCGCTCACCATCACATTAGCTATCGTTGCCATTCTTGCCTGGACAATATGGCCTGACACGCGTTTCGGCCTGGGCATCATTCTCGCCGCACGTTACCTATACGGTGCGGTGCAAAGCAATCTCACCAACTATCGAATCATTCGCCTTGCGGTTCCGATGATGCGAGAGCTTGACAGCCTTGAAGCTGCGCCAAAGCGAGAAAACGGCACGTCTGATCCTGCCAATCGGCCAACTCAGCCCGTGGAAGTGCTACTCGCCGATTCCGACCGCGCCACCTTGCTCCGCACATCAGCCGTTCCTCCCGAATGCGCGTTCGTGCCCCACAACCCGCAGTTATCTCAATCAGTGTTGTCTGCATGGCGAGCCTCAGCGACCACCGACGACCTATCCCGCTTCACCAACCTCGCCGCAGCGATGGCTCTGCCAGGAGAGGTGGTTGAGCGACTTTGGCAAGATGCAAACACTCTGTCCTCCGGCGAACGCCACCGTGCCGCCGTGGCCCTTGTCATGACGGAGGCACCAGAATGGCTCATTCTTGATGAGACTTTCTCGGCGCCCGATCCCGCCACACGCGATCTCGTCGCCAAAGTCGTCTTGTCGCATGTTCCCGCGTGCACGATCATCACCAGCTCGGAGGAGTACATCCCTGCGTATCTCGCCTGGTGAAGGAACGGCTGGATCGCCTCGGCACGGTCAACAGGCACCTGCTCCACGAGGAAACCACAGCGAATCCGCCAACGCTGCTCCACCGCCCACCCTGCCGGACCCCGAGCGGAAACGCGCCACATTTCGGCGCTCCGTGGAATTGCTCTTTGGACCGCATATCGTCGTGATCTCCCTGGGTGCCCTCCTCCTCGCGGGGTCGGAGGTGCTTTTCGCCCTCAGCGTTGCTGGAAACGATCGGCTCTCGTTCCGCACAGCTTGCGCTGCCGGCGTATGCGCGGCGGCATCCCTGCTGGGATCTCTTATGTTCTTTTTCCCGGTCTATCGCGTCCCCATCGCGCGGTTAAGCGAGCTTCACAGCGGCCTCATCCACAGGATTGACCGATTCGCGCGCCCGCAAACGAGCGGCGCCGTCGTCGGGCGACTCGGTGAAGACTTCTCAGAGCTGCAAATGTCGGTGCCGCAGGCCCTCGGGGCGGTCCTCATCGTCGTCGTACAAACTCTCATGCTCATTGCAGGTGCTGTGGCAGGTGCCCCACCCCTCATCATCGTTGTAGCAGCCGTCATGCCGCTGTCGGCGCTCGCTATGAGGCAGGGCGCAAAGCGAATGATGCCCGCAGCCACAATCGCCGCAAACCGGCGTGGCGACTTCCTTGGTGCGGTCGGGACCCAAGCAGGCTTGCACAGCGCGCCCGTGAGCAACGGACTCCGACATGCCGGCGAACTGGCCTACAACAACTGCGAAGGCAGCTATTGGGCTGCATCGGTCAACCAAGCTAACGCCTACACATATCGAACGGTCCTCATACAGTCATTAACTCTCGCGCTTAACGTCTTCGCAGTATTTTTTGCCACAACGTCGAGCGGACCTCATTCCCTCATTGCTCCCGCCGCGGTCATTTTCTTCAGCCTCACCCTTGCTTCTGGCATTCAGTCAACAGTAGAAACCTTGCAACGGGTTGGCGTACTTGGACTCACCGCGGAGCGCGTGCGGCTCCTTGAAAACTTCCACGTTAACTCGACATACCCGCCGGTACGCCATCACGACCTCGATCGCGTTTATAAGGCAATCCGGGCAGGCGACACGCTCGTCGCTCTCATCGGGTCCACTGGAGCGGGCAAATCGGTGCTGCTCGACGCCCTGTGCCGTCGCCTCCCCGACAGCGAGGTCGCGCTCATTCCCGATGTCGATCCATTCGCGCCAGACGACGCGAACGCAAGCGGTCTGAACCTGGCTCGCACTGAAACACTGTCGGGCGCAGCGCAGCTCCTTCTCTTGGACGAGACTTTCAAAAATCTCACTGCGCGCCAAGAACGTGCCGAGCTCGAATCGCTCGCCAAGCAGCTCAAGAATAACGGCAAGCAATCCGTGGTCGTTCTCCACTCCCGCTCAAACCTCGACTGTTTCGACACGGTGGTGAATATCTAGACATTTGAGTGCCGCCACACTCACACATTCCCCTCATTCATACTGTCACAACCGGCACACCATCTCGACAATAGGCAATTCAAGGATCTGAAGCGCTCGCGCGCCAAACTAAATTGCGTACTTTTAGGCTGGCGCACCGCGCGGGCGATGCGCCAGCCGCCGCCCCTCACAAGAATCTTGCCCTATCCGACGTTTCAGCCGCCGGCGCTAATCACTAACAGTCACATCGCGGCCTGACGACCCAACACCCGTGAGAACGAGGAGCACCGTATCGCGGTAGACGCTCGGACGAGGGACACCGCCGATCCGAGGAGCGACGCACCGGCCGTCGAGGGCTCGGGCTTGGTAAGCTGACGGAACCTGTGCGAGCACTATGGAGGCAATGGTGACCAAACGACGAAAGGTCCCGATGCGTCACATCAACATCGGCGATCTGTCGCGCGGCTGGGCATCTCTCCTGGTCAGAGCGGCTGCTGAGAAGGACGAGTCCGCCTACGTACTGCGTCCGGCAAACCGACCGCAGTACTGATCTCCCATGAGCGCTACGAACGACTGACGGATTCAAGGAATCGACCCAAGTGAGCACTGAAAAACCAACGAGCCATGTGTCGCTGATCTGGAACATCGCGGAGATCCTCCGTGGCGACTACAAGGAACACGAGTACGGCGACGTGATCCTGCCCTTCACCGTGCTGACCCGGCTCGATTCGGTTTTGGTCGACACCAAACAGGCGGTCTTAGACATCAAGGCCACCCCGGTTCCGTCGCAGATCAAGGAATTGCAGTACGCGAAGGCAACCGGTTACCCGTTTTGGAACACCTCGAACTTCACCCTCAAAACGTTGCTCGACGATGCAGACAACCTTGAGCAGAACCTCGCCTACTACGTGCAGGCGTTCGCGCCTGCCGCCCGCGAGGTGATGGAGGCCTACAACTTCTACAACGTGATCGAACGCCTCGACAAGGCCGGTCTGCTCTATCACGTGCTCAGCGAGTTCACCTCCGCGAAGGTCAACTTCCATCCCGACGTCGTCAGCAACAATCAGATGGGCTACATCTTCGAAGAGCTCATCCGCCGATTCTCGGAATTATCCAACGAGACTGCCGGCGAACACTTCACCCCGCGTGAGGTCATCAGCCTGATGGTCAATCTCTTGTTCAATCCCGAAGACGACATCAACCGGCTGTGCGCAAACGGAGCTATGGCTTCGCTGTACGACCCGGGGTCGGCACCGGCGGCATGCTCTCCGTCGCCGCCCAGCACGTCGCTGACCTGAACAGCTCCGCGCGCCTCGAGGTGTACGGCCAAGAGCTCAACCCGCAAACCTACGCGGTCGCCAAGTCCGACATCATGATCAAGGGCGAACGCCAAGAACGCATCTACTTCGGCAACTCGTTGACGAGCGACAAGACAGCGGAGATGCAGTTTGACTACATGCTGTGCAATCCGCCCTTCGGCGTGAACTGGAAGAAGTACGCCGACCCGATTATTGAAGAGGCCGATCGCAAGGGGTACCAGGGGCGCTTCGGCGCGGGAACGCCGCGTGTTTCCGACGGCTCATTCCTCTTCTTGCAGCACATGATCTCCAAGATGAAGCCCTACAAGGCCAACGACCTCGTGAATGCCCCGGGCACGCGGATCGGGATCGTGTTCAACGGCTCACCCCTGTTCACGGGGGGGGCAGGACAGGGTGAATCAGAGATCCGCCGGTGGATTCTGGAAAACGACTGGCTGGAAGCGATCATCGCGCTGCCCGACCAGATGTTCTACAACACCGGCATTCTCACCTACATCTGGGTGCTGTCGAACAAGAAGGAGCGCCGCCGCCAAAACAAGGTGCAACTGATCGATGCGACTAGTCGTTTCCAGCGGATGCGCAAACCGCTGGGCGAAAAACGCAAGGAACTCACCGACGACGACATCGCCGACATCACTCGAATCTATGGGGCGTTCCAGGAAACCGACGAGTCAAAGATCTTCGACACCGAGGACTTCGGCTACCACGAAATCGTTGTCGAACGCCCACTACGACTGAGCTTCCAAGCCACGCCAGAGGCGATTGACGCTCTCCGGCAGGCGAAGCCGTTCACGGACCTCGCTACCTCGAAGAAGCGAACCGAGTCAGCGCGCACCGAGCAAATCGAAACAGGTAGGCGGGTGCAGGACGCCATCATCGCCACCCTCGAAACGCTCGACCCTGAACGGCTGTATCTCAACCGGAGCGAGTTCAGCAGCCTCCTCCGCGACGGCATCAAGGCCCGTGGCGAGAAGATCGGCATCGCGGCGCTACGAAAGATCGTCGCTGAACTTGGCACAAAGAACCCTGACGCGGACATCTGCGTGGACGCGAAAGGCAACCCGGAGCCAGATCCGGATCTTCGCGACACCGAGCAGATCCCCTTGCGTGAGGATATCGACGCCTACTTCCAGCGAGAGGTCATCCCCTACGCGCCAGATGCCTGGATCGACCGCGACAAGACCAAGATCGGCTACGAGATCCCCTTCACCCGCTACTTCTACACATACGAAGAGCTGGGTGACCCGGTAGAGACCCTTGCTGAGATCCAGGCCCTATCCGCGCAGATCCAGGCTGACATCGCCAAGCTGTTCAGTGAGCAGGTGAAGTGATGACGGATCTGCGAGACCTGCACACTAAATCAGTTGTTTCTACCTTCGTTAACGAGTTTCCTAACGAATGGGAGATTACGGCTTTAAGGAATATCTGTCACCTGCACACAGGTTCAACTCCACCAAAAACCGAAGCTCGATACTGGGGCGATGGATTTAACTGGTTTTCTTCAAAGGACTTGAAGTCTTTAAAGATATCGAGATCCCTCGATCAGGTGACCGGCGATGCAGTGAAAGAATGCGGCCTATCGCTACACCAACCAGGCACCCTTGTAGCCTGTTTTCGGTCCGGCATACTTCGCCACACGTTCCCAGTAGCTCTGGCGACAGAGCCGTTTACGATAAATCAAGACTTGCGCGCCCTGAGTTTAGATAACAGGCGTTTGGCGGAGTATATCCTGTATTACCTAACCGGCATGAACGATCACGTGCTTCGTTCATGTCTGAAAGTCGGCGCTACTGTCGAGAGCGTCGAGACAAAATGGTTCCTGGATTTCCCCGTCCCGATCCCTCCACAAAAAGAGCAAGATGACATCGTCAAATATCTTGACTCCAAGACGGCTGAGATTGATGGGTTGGTGTCGAAACTGGAGCGTGAGCGTGAGCTGCTGGAGCGCTACCGGCGGGAGCTGATCGCCCACACCGTCACCCGCGGCCTCAACCCCGGCGCGCCCACACGCGACAGCGGCATCGAATGGATCGGTAAGATACCTTCGGCTTGGCGAGAAGACTCTCTCAAGTCAATGCTGCGCAGGATCAGCATCAGGAACAAGCCAGAGCGTCGTGTTCTATCCGTCGAGCGAGTGAATGGGGTCGTGGATCGAGAGACCGAGGGATCACCGGATAATCACAACCGGCTACCGGACGATCTGAGTAGATATTTGGCAGTGGATCGCGGTCAGTTCGTCATGAATAAAATGAAGGCGTGGCGTGGATCTTATGGGGTTTCCCGACTCGACGGAATCGTAAGCCCGGCATATTACGTGTTTGCGCTAAACCACCCCAATCCCGATTTCTTCAACTGGGCGATTAGGTCGGACGCATACGTGCCGTTCTTTGGTCGAGACTCCTATGGGATCAGAACAGACCAATGGGACTTCAAGTTGTCTACGCTTTCCTCAATGCCGTTCTTTTCTCCACCGATCGACGAACAGCAGGAAATCGCTAATTATCTTGACGAGAAGACATCCGATATCGACTCGACCGTTGCAGGCATCAACAGGCAGATCGAGTTGTTGGGACGGTACCGCAAGCAAGTCATCAACGATGCCGTGACCGGCAAGATTCGTGTGGGAGAGGTGGCGTGATGGATACGTCCGAGCGCAGGTTTGAAGACGAGATCGAGTACTGGCTGACTCACGCTGGCGCTTCCGAGTATGACTGCTATGAGTCGCGTGACCGGCGTGACTATAACAAGGAGCTTGGTCTCTATCCGGACGACCTCCTGGATTTTGTGCGTGAGACGCAGCCACAGCAGTGGGAACGCCTGGAACGGATCCACGGGATGAAGGCTGGCGATAAGTTCTGCAAACGCGTGGCCCGCGAGCTGGATCGGCGTGGCGTGGTCGAGGTGCTGCGCCGCGGTGTGGAGGATCTGGGTGCACGCTTCAAGCTGGTGTACTTCGCGCCGGGTTCGGACTTGAACGAAATGTTGGCGGAGAAGTATTGGGCCAACCGGATGACGATTGTGCGCCAGCTGCGTTACTCGACGAAGAACGACAACTCTGTCGACACCGTGCTGTTCGTCAACGGTATCCCGGTGGTGACGTTGGAGTTAAAGAACCAACTGACCGGGCAGACCTATCGGAACGCGATTGACCAGTACAAGCGCTCCCGTCCAGCCTCTGAGGTGTTGTTTGGGGTGAACCGCCGCGCGGTGGTGCACTTCGCCGTTGATACTGACGAGGCCTGGATGACCACGAAGCTCGCCGGTATGGACACAGTGTTCCTCCCGTTCAACCGTGGCTTTAACAATGGTGCCGGCAACCCGCCAGTGGCAGGTAAGTACAAGACGTCCTACCTGTGGGAAGAGGTGCTGGCGAAGGATTCCCTGCTCGACATCCTGCACAGGTTCGTCCAGTTCGTCCCGCACAAGCACGATTCCCGCAAAGATAAGCTGATCTTCCCGCGTTACCACCAGCTCGACGCCGTGCGCGCACTCGTGGCCGACGCGAAAAGCCACGGCGCGGGGAAGAACTATCTGGTGCAACATTCGGCTGGATCAGGCAAGTCGAACACCATCGCCTGGCTCGCCCATCACCTGTCGAACCTGCACGATGAACAGCAGCGGGCAGTGTTCGACTCGATCATTGTCATCACCGATCGGCGCGTCCTCGATAAGCAGCTACAAGACACGATTTACGCGATGGATCACACCGCTGGCGCCGTGGTCAAGGTCGACAAGGACGCCCGCCAACTCACCGACGCGCTAGCCGATGGCGTAAAGATCATCATCTCCACGCTACAGAAATTCCCATTCGTTGATGTCAGCCAGATTGCCACCACTGGGAAGCGGTTCGCTGTGATCGTCGACGAGGCGCATTCGTCGCAAACCGGTGAAGCGTCGGAAAAGCTCAAGCAGGTGCTCGCCGATACGGCCACGGCTGGCAAGGAGTCTGAGGAGGACCTGCTCGATCGCTACGCGGCGGCCGAGGCTCAGGTGGAGGCCGAGCAGCTTGAGATTGACGAGCAGATTGCCCAGGAGCTGCGTACACAGGGTCGCCAGCCGAACCTGTCGTTCTTTGCCTTCACCGCGACTCCGAAGCAGAAGACTCTAGAGATCTTTGGTACCCCTGTGCCCGATGGGACCCCGGTCCCGTTCCACGTGTATTCGATGCGGCAGGCGATCGAAGAGGGATTCATCCTCGACGTGCTCAAAAACTACACCACCTACAAGACCTTTTACCGGGTCGGGAAAACTATCACCGAAGATCCGGAGTACTCCACGAAGCAAGCCAACAAGGCGCTCGGCAAGTACCTGAGCCTGCACCCCTATAACCTGCGGCAGAAGGCCGAGATCATCATCGAACACTTTCGCGCCAACGTCGCCCACAAGATCGGCGGTAATGCGAAAGCCATGCTGGTCACCGGCTCGCGCCTGCACGCGGTGCGCTACTACTTCGCCTTCCGCGACTACATCACACAGAGGGGATACGCGGATCTTGGCGTGCTCGTGGCGTTCTCGGGCACAGTCGAGGACCAGGGCGCGGAGTGCACCGAGGAACAGCTCAACCAGATCCCCGAAGCCGAGCTGCCGGAGAAGTTTGCCACTGGCGAGTACCAGCTGCTGCTCGTGGCCGAGAAGTATCAGACGGGCTTCGATCAGCCGCTGCTGCACACCATGTACGTGGACAAGAAACTGCACGGGGTCAAAGCGGTGCAGACGCTGTCGCGGATCAACCGGATGCATCCGGGCAAGACCGACACGTTCGTGCTCGACTTCGTCAACACTGCCGAGGAGATCCAAAAGTCGTTCCAGGACTATTACATCTCTACCGGGATCACCGAGGAGACCGACCCGAACATCGTCTACGACCTCTATCATTCCCTCGCTTCCTACCACTTGTGGACGGACAAGGAGATCGAGGGCTTTACCAAGGTGTTCTTCACCGAGTCGAAAAAGCAAACGAACCTCGACTTTAGTCGCCTCAACGCCTACCTCGACCCAGCCGTCGCACGTTTCAACCAACTTGCCGATGACGAGAAGCTCGAGGTGCGGGCGCGGATGAACAAGTTCAACCGCAACTACGACTTCCTGACCCACATCATCCGCTACGACGACAAACGACTTCACCGGTTCGCCGCTTATGCCAAGCTCCTCGTGCGCAAGCTCCGTATCGAGGGCGATCCCGCTCCACACCTGGAAGGCGAAGTCGCGCTACAGTACTACCGGCTCCAGCAGGTCTATGAAGGCTCGATTGACCTGGCTGACAAGCACGGGGAACTGTCGAACAATCCCGACACCGGTGGCGCGAGCGAGGACGAAACGGACAACCTGTCTAACATCCTGGCCAAGCTCAACGACCGCTGGGGTACCGAGTTCACCCATATGGACAAGGTCATCGAGCAGCTCACCGAAGACATGGTCGAAGACGCCGAGGTCAAGTCGCGCGCCCACAACTCGCTCGACATGTTCTCCATCGTCTACGCCGAACGCATCCAAGACATCGTGCTCGACCGGATGAACCAAAACCAGGACTTCGCCATCAAGTACCTGTCAGATCGACAGTTCAAAGCCGATGTGGATCGAGTCCTGCTGCCCCTCATTCACGCACGCCTCAACCACAAGGAGTAGACGAGACGGGAAGACTTGCCCGCCGCCGCGGGCCGTCCCCGTCCAGCGCCAACGCTCCGAAGCAACCAGGGACTTATCAAATGCGACGTGAAAGTGGAGCGGGTGACGGGAGTCGAACCCGCCTCTACAGCTTGGGAAGCTGTCGTTCTACCGATGAACTACACCCGCGAGGGGCATCCATTCGCGACGAATGAACGTGGCCAGTGTAACCGCAGGACGCCACTGCGGCCAAACCGACGCCGGGGCGATAGGATCCCGTCGTGTCTCGCCTCATCGTCGCCGCCATCATCACCGGCCCTGCCGACACGGTACTGGCGTCCGCTCGGGCCTACCCACCAGATTTAGCGGGCCGCTACGAGTTTCCCGGCGGCAAGGTCGAACCCGGCGAGGACGCCGCAACGGCGCTGAGGCGCGAACTCGCCGAGGAACTGTGTGTCTGCGCGCAGATCGGCCCAGAGCTCGCCAACCCCGACCGCGCGGACGGGTTATGGCCGATCCTCGAGGGACGCGACATGCGCGTGTTGTGGGCACGCATTCCCGAGGGCGCAGAGCCAGCCGTGACGGCAGCGCACCTGCATCACGTCTGGCAACCGCGCACGCACCTAGCCGACCTCGACTGGCTGGCTCCCGACCTGCCCATCGCACGGTTGATCGCCCGCAAGTCCCCGCCAAACGTCCCATAGCGTCGCGACGAGCAGGCGGGGTCTGTCAGAAACTGACATGATGGGGCCATGCCGAAAATCATCGGGCAGAACCTCGCCGATCACCGTCAGCAGATCCGCGAGCGCCTCTTCACCGCGCTGGGCGACCTGCTGCACGAGCGCTCGTTTCAGTCGCTGACGATGGCCGAGATTGCGGCCGCGGCGGGTGTCGGGCGCACGGCGGTGTATAACCACTTCGACGATAAAGAGTCGCTGCTGTTGGCGTTTATGAGTTACGAGACGCGACGCTATTCGTCTCATCTGCGCGAGTGTCTGGCCGGCATCGATGATCCGTTGCAGAAACTGCGGGTCTACATCCGCGAACAGCTCATTCTTGGCGCCACCTATCACCTCACGCCCGAGACGAACCTGCGTCAGCAGGTGTCGACGCGGACCATTCAGGAGCTGTCGTCGCACGGGCACGAGATCGAGAACGTACTGTCCCACATCCTTGAGGAGGCGATGGCGGCCCGGGTGATCCCTACCCACAACCTCATGGTGTGCATTTCGCTGGTTAACGGGTGTTTGGCCGGGCGTCGGATGCCCAGCGATCTCGAGGCGCGCGAATACCTCATCCAGGCCATCCAGGCGTTCATTCTTCGCGGGCTTGGCGTCGCTGCGTCTGCCGCTCCCTTACCCGATGCCCGGGCAATTCTGGGCCATCCCGTCGCCATCACGCAGTCGCCGTTCGCGCCCGCCGAATCCGATGCCGCCTTGACGATGGGTATCTGTCCCGTGCATCAGCCCGCCTGATGCCGTGCTGCCCGGTGCGCGGTTAGGCTTGGGAGAAACCGACGGGAAAGGGTGAGCATGAGCCTTCACGACGACCTGCGCCGCGCAGGCGACCCCACGACGCCGCTCACGCAGCTTCAATATCTGGCGCAGAATGTCCCCGAGACTCGCCCGATTGTCGCGGCCAACCCGTCTACCTATCCGGCGTTGCTTGACTGGCTCGCCGAATTCGAGGACCCCGACATTCACGCCGCCTTGGCCTCGCGCAAGTCCCCCGCACCCCGCGAGGCCATCAGTGCCGACATCGCTGAGGCCACGGCGTCCGGCGGCGACCGGACAGAGAGCATGCCGACGCAGACCGGCGACGATGGGCCGGTGGAGGAGGCCGCGGAGAGCGCCACCGACACTGATACGGAAGCTGCGCCTGCCTGGGATCAGGATCGTCGCCGCTGGCATCCCCTTACGCCATCCCAATCTCAGGCACACGCCGGGCAGGGCGATGCGCGCGGACGAGTGCGGACGAATTCCGACGATCGGCCGTTTACGCGCAAACCCGCCGGTATCGCCGCCATCGTCATTGGCGCGATCCTCGTCATCGTCCTCGCCGTCGGTGCGGTCGGCGGCATCCTGTACGCAACGGGGCACCGCGATTCCGGGCTGGGCAAGGTCGTCGCGGACCTACTCGGCGACGACAGCCGCGACGGGGCGCGCATGCGCACGTCCAGCCCGGCCGACACCGACAACCCGGCGGCCGCCGATCGCGAGGGCAGCGAGGAGGCGGAGCAGTCGCTTGCCCGTCCCACGCAGCAGCGCGCGGTCAAGGAGTTCCCGACCCGCGATCCCGCCGCGGGCGTGCGCCCGGTTCCGCCGGCTGCCTACACCGACGTCACCCACTTCCAGGTCAACGACGGCGCTGTGACGTGCACGATCTCGTCGGCACAGGCCACCTGTCTCGTCGCGTCGACGACGCAGGACTACGGCAACAAGGGTGGCCCCCTGCGCCTGACCATCACGTCGGGCGGAGCCTTCACGATGACCGATGCCTCAAGCGAGGCTCCGGCGGCCGGAAACGCGGCGGTTCTCGCGCCGTCTGCGGCGGTTGCCCAGGGCAAGATCGCCTGCCAGTCCTCGGGCAGCAGCGTCGAATGCTGGGACGCCATGACCGGGCACGGCTTCACCGCCGGCGGCGGCACCGTCGGTCAGTTCTAGAACTCCAATAGGCGGTGCCCACCGTCCCTATCGGGATCGGTGGGCACCGCTTGCGATTATGACTTAGGCGCCGAGTTCCTTCGCCACCAATTCCGCCAGTTCGATCGCGTTGAGGGCCGCGCCCTTGCGCAGGTTGTCGCCGACGACGACGAACGCCAGCCCGCGATTGTTCGCGACCGCCTGGTCAATGCGGATGCGCCCGACGAAGGTGCCGTCGCGACCCGCGGCATCCAGCGGAGTCGGCACCTCGACGCGGGTCACGCCCGCCGCGGCGTCGAGCACCCGATAGGCCGTCTCGAGGTCGACCTCGCGCTCAAACTCGGCATTCACCGACACGAGGTGCGAGGTCAGCACGGGAATGCGGATGCACGTGCACGATGCCGCCAGGTCGGGCAGGTGCAGAATGCGCCGAGACTCGTTGCGCAGCTTCTGCTCCTCATCCGTCTCCTCGGACCCATCGTCGACGAACGATCCCGCCTGCGCCACCGCATTGAAGGCGATCGGGGCGACATAGGTCGAGGGTTCGGGGAACTGCACGGCCCGCCCATCGGTGACCAGGCCCCGCAGCTGCTCGGTATCGGCAGCACTGATGCCGCCGAGCAGTTCCTCGACGCCGGCGCGGCCCGAGCCCGACACGGCCTGATAGGTGGAGGCAATGACACGGCGCAGACCGAACGCGTCATGCAGAGCCTTGAGGCTCGGCATCGCGGCCATCGTCGTGCAGTTGGGATTCGCGATGATGCCCTTGGGGCGAGACGCAATGTCGCCAGGGTTGACCTCGGAGACGACGAGGGGGACCTCGGGATCCTTCCGCCACGCCGACGAGTTGTCGACGACGACCGCCCCCGCGGCGGCAAAGCGCGGCGCGTACTCGCGCGAGGCGGCACCGCCGGCCGAGAAGATCGCGATATCAATGCCGTTCAGGTCGGCGTCTGCCACGTCCTCGACGACGATCTGCTGACCCCGATACGTCACCACCTGGCCCGCCGAACGCGCACTCGAGAAGAACCGCATCCGGGTCGCCGGGAATTCCCGCTCGGCCAAAATCGCGCGCATGACGCGACCAACCTGGCCGGTCGCACCGACAATGCCAACACATAGATCCTTGCTCATCGTCCCGTCCCTCCGTACACAACAGCTTCCGTTTCCGACGCATCCAGCTGGAATTCGTGGTGCAGCGCGCGCACCGCCTCGTCCAGTCGATCGGCGTCGACAATGACCGAGATCCGCACCTCGGACGTCGAAATCATCTCGACGTTGACATTGGCCTTCGACAGCGCGTCAAAGAATCGCGCCGAAATACCCGGCGAGGTCCGCATGGCCGCGCCCACCAGCGAGAGCTTGCCGATGTCGGGGTTGTAGACGATTTCGCGATAGTCGAGGACGTCGCGCGCCTCCTCCAACCGGGCGAGCACGTCCTTAGCGTCACCGCTCTGGCACGTGAAGGTGATCGTCGAGCGCCCCGGCGTCGAGGCCGCGATGTTTTGGACGATCATGTCGATGTTCGCATCCGCCTTCGCCACCTGGCGGAAGAGTTCGGCGGCCGTACCCGGCTGGTCGGGCAGCCCGACGACTGTGATCTTTTCTTGGGAACGGTCGTGGGCGATCCCCGAAATAATCGGCTGTTCCATCTCGGTCTCCTTCGTAGTGAAACACTCGCTGGCCAGATACCCCGTCAGGCGCGGGGACGGATCGCAATCGGCAATCCACGTTCCCGGCTTATTCGAGAACGACGAGCGCACGTGCAGCGCGACCTTGTAGCGCCGAGCGAACTCGACGGCCCGCAGGTGCAGAATCTTGGCCCCGTTCGCCGCGAGCTCCAACGTCTCCTGATAGTCAAGGCGGCGCACCTGCCGCGCCAGCGGCACAATGCGGGGATCAGCGGTGAAGAGGCCGTCGACGTCGGTGTAGATCTCGCACACATCGGCGTGGAGGGCCGCCGCCAGCGCCACCGCCGTCGTATCGGATCCTCCACGTCCCAGTGTCGTCACGTCGCCGTTGTCGTTGACACCCTGGAACCCCGCGACAATCGCGACCGACCCCAGCTTGAGGGCGCGCGCGACGCGCTCGGGAACCATGCCGGTGATTGACGCCTTGCCATAGCGGGTATCGGTGTGGATACCCGCCTGGCGGCCCGTGTAGGCGTAGGCGGGCACGCCCAGCTTGGTGATGGCCATCGCCAGCAGCGACATGGAAATGCGCTCGCCGGCAGACAGAAGCATGTCCATCTCGCGCTTGGGCGCGTCCGGGTTCAACTCGGTCGCCATATCGACGAGGTCGTCCGTCGTGTCACCCATCGCCGAAACGACGACAACGACCTCGTGGCCGAGGCGATGCGCGTCGACGACGCGCTGGGCCACCCGCTTCAGCGCGTCGGTATCCGACACCGACGAACCGCCGAATTTCTGGACAATGAGAGCCATCAGCCGATCTCCTTACATGCGTTCGATTGGCTGGTCGACGTCCCCATCGTAGGGATACGCGCACATCGCGGCGCCGAACTGTCTACACTGTGGCGCCGTGTAACCGCTCTCACGCCACTGTGCCCACGTCGCGCATTCATACAGCGGCGGGGCGGCCACCGTATCGTGACCGCCCCGCCGCGCAGAATTCACGCGCGCTTAACGCTGTGCGTGACCTTCCTGGTAGTCGTCAGCCGCCTGGTTCCACGAGAACATCTTGCGCAGCTCGCGACCGACCTGCTCGATCGGGTGAGCCTCGCCCTTCTCGCGCAGCTGCGTGAACTCGGGAGCGCCCGCGTCCTGGTCGGCAATGAAGCGCTTGGCGAAGGTGCCGTCCTGGATGTCCGACAGGATGTCGCGCATCGCGGACTTCGTCTGGTCGGTGACGACGCGCGGACCCGACACGTAGTCGCCGTATTCGGCGGTGTCCGAGCACGACCAGCGCTGCTTGGTGATGCCGCCCTCGTTGATGAGGTCGACGATGAGCTTCAGCTCGTGGCACACCTCGAAGTAGGCGATCTCGGGCTGGTAGCCGGCCTCGGTCAGGGTCTCGAAACCAGCCTGAATGAGGTGGGAGACACCACCGCACAAGACGGCCTGCTCACCGAACAGGTCAGTCTCGGTCTCCTCGGTGAACGTCGTCTTGATGACGCCGGCACGCGTGGCGCCCAGGCCCTTGGCGTAGGCCTTCGTCAGCTCCCACGCCTCGCCCGAGGCGTCCTGCTCGACCGCGATGATCGCGGGCGTGCCGTAACCCGATTCGTAGGTGGCGCGGACCTTGTGGCCCGGGCCCTTCGGGGCGACGAGGCAGATGTCGTGGCCGGCCGACGGCTGAATGTAGTCGTAGCGGATGTTGAAGCCGTGGGCGAAGAAGATCGCGGCGTCCGGCTTGAGGTTCGGCTCGATCTGCTCGGCGTACAGGCTGCGCTGAACCTGGTCGGGCGCGAGGATCATGACGATGTCGCCCTCGGCGGTCGCCTCTTCGATGGAGCGGACCTCCAGGCCCTCTTCCTTGGCCTTGGCCACCGAGGACGAGCCCTCACGCAGGCCGACGACCACCTGGACGCCCGAATCGCGCAGGTTCAGGGCGTGGGCGTGCCCCTGCGAGCCGTAGCCGATGATGGCGACCTTCTTGTTCTTCAGCTTCGCCAGATCAGCATCCGGATCATAAAAGATGTCAGCCACGAGTGTTCTCCTTCAATTGGTCGGTTATGGAACGGGCCCCGCGCCCGATAGCGACGACGCCGGACTGGACGAGCTCGCTGACCCCGTAGGGTTCGAGCATATCCAGCAGAGCTTCGAGGGTTGCAGTCTCGCCCACCCCCTGGATCACCAGAGATTCGGGCTGCACGTCAACGACGTGGGCGCGGAACATCTCGACGATCGTCAAGATCTTCGACCGCGTCTTATCGTCCGCGCGCACCTTGACGAGGATGAGGCGGCGTTGCACCGACTGGTCCTTATCGAGGTCAACGACCTTGAGGACGTTGACGAGCTTGTTCAGCTGCTTGGTCACCTGCTCAAATGGCAGTGGTTCGGCCTGAACGGTGACGGTGATACGCGAAATTTCCTCGTGCTCGGTCTGGCCCACGGCCAGCGACAAAATGTTGAATCCGCGCCGGGTAAACAGAGCGGACACGCGCGAGAGCACGCCGGGCTTGTTCTCGACGAGCACGGACAGGGTGTGACGGTTATCGGGCATCGCTCACTCCTCCGTTCCCCACACGGGCTTGGTGCCCTGGGCGTAAATGATGTCGTCGTTGGAATGCCCGGCCGGGACCATCGGCCACACCTGAGCATCCGGATCGACGCGGAACTCGACGACCACCGGCTTGTCGGTGATGGCGTTCGCCTTCTCGATGGCCGCGTCCACGTCCTCGGGCCGCGTCACCCGAATGGCGACGCAGTCGTAGGCCTCGGCGAGCTTGCAGAAATCGGGGACGGGGTTGTCGCCGGCATCCGAGAGCAAGGTGTTCGAGAAGCGGCCGCCGTAGAACAGGTCCTGCCACTGGTGGACCATCCCCAGCACCGAGTTGTTCAACAGCGCCACCTTGATGGGAATGCCCTCGATGCGGCACGTCGCCAACTCCTGGTTGGTCATTTGGAAACAGCCGTCACCGTCGATCGCCCACACGGTCGAATCGGGGCAGGCAACCTTCGCGCCCATGGCCTCGGGAACCGCGACGCCCATCGTGCCCAGGCCGCCCGAGGTGAGGAACCTGCGGGGACGCTGGTGGTTGAGGAACTGCGCGGCCCACATCTGGTGCTGGCCAACGCCGGTGCAGAACACCGTGTCGGCATCGCACAGCGCGCCCAGACGTTCGATGACGTACTGCGGAGCGATGACGCCTTCCTTTACCGGATACGTCATCGGGTAGCGCTCGGCGACGTAGCGCAGATGCGTGTACCAGCCCGCCAAGTCCTGCGTGCCGTGCTCGGCCTGGTAGGCGCGCAGCGCTGGATTGAGCGCGGCCAAACCCAACTTGAGGTCGGCGACGATCGGCACGTCGGCGTAGCGGTTCTTCGAGATCTCGGCGGCGTCGACGTCGATGTGGATCACCGTGGCATCGGGGGCGAACGCGTCGATCTTCCCCGTCACGCGGTCGTCAAAGCGCGCACCGAGCGCGACGAGGACGTCGCAGCGTTGCATCGCGCGCACCGCTGCCACCGTGCCATGCATCCCGGGCATTCCGAAGTTGTTCGGGTGGTCGGCCGGGAAGGCACCCAGCCCCATCAGGGTGGTGACGACAGGAGCCCCGCTGATCTCGGCAAGTTCGGCCAGCTCCTCGTGCGCATCGGCACGAATGACGCCGCCGCCGCCGACGTAGAGGACGGGACGCTGGGCGCTAGCGAGCACCTTCGCCGCCTGGCGAATCGACTTCTTGTGTGGCTTAGTGACCGGGCGGTATCCCGGCAGGTCCAGCGTCGGAGGCCACGAGAACTCCAGCTCGTCGACCTGGGCGTTCTTCGTGATGTCGACGAGGACGGGCCCCGGGCGTCCCGTGGCTGCGACGTGGAACGCGGCGGCGATCGTCGAGGGAATCTCGGCGGCGTCCTTGACGAGGAAGTTGTGCTTCGTCAACGGCATCGACGCGCCGACGATGTCGGACTCCTGGAACGCATCCGTGCCGATCGCGCTCGCCCCGACCTGGCCGGTGATGACGACGATCGGCACGGAGTCGAGGTTGGCATCCGCGAGCGCCGTCAGCATGTTCGTCGCCGCGGGGCCGGAGGTGACGATGGCGCAGCCGACGCGGCCCGACGCAATCGCGTATCCCTCGGCGGCGTGGCCGGCGCCCTGTTCGTGGCGGACGAGGATGTGGCGCAGATTGGCCGAGTAGATGGGGTCGTAGGTGGGGAGGATGGCGCCGCCGGGCAGTCCGAATACCTCGTTGACCCCCAACGCCTCCAGGGTCTTGACGATGGCCTGCGCGCCGGTCATCCGCTCTGTGTGAGGGGCACCGGGTGGGCGGGGCACGGGCTTCGGTGACATCTTTGCCATGATCGAGCCTTTCTTATAGTCGTCTGGATGGCAATCGCTCGCGGCGCGGGGCATAAAGAAAGGCCCCTGGGATTCCGGGGGCCTGCGTACGCGCGATCTCATTGTGCGTGGGGTCAGTTACGGCGTCGCAGGCCCGGCTAGGATGACCGGGCCTACAACCACGAGAATTCGCGTGCGATTCGCCATGTCTTTGATGGTAGTCAAGCCGGCGGGGTGTGGTGGGGTGTCTCAGCATGCGGGAGTGTCGCGATGCGGGACTGGGGTCACACGTGTGGCGCGGGTGGCGCTGAGACAATAGAGGCATTTACGAGTGACGACCACGGAGGCCCGCTCGCTGTGACACAGGTGTTCACGTTTGTGGCAGCAAACCCCATCATGCTGCTGTTCATTCTCATGGGTGTGGGGATGGTCTTTGGCCATATCAAGGTGCGCGGGGTGTCCCTGGGGGCGGCCGCGGTGTTGTTTTTTGCCATTGTCGTCTCGGCGCTAGGGCACTCCAGCGGCGTCGACCTGACGCTCAATCCCGTCATCGGCACGCTGGGGTTGGCGCTGTTCGCGTTTGCCATCGGCGTGTCGTCGGGGCCGAATTTCTTCCACGCGCTGCGCTCGTCGCTGTGGCCGATTCTGGCCACCGTCGTCCTGCTCATCGCCGCGGGGGCGCTCGCATATTACGTGGGGACGGGGCTGCTGGGGATGCCGGTGGCCGAGGCCATCGGGACCTACGCGGGTGCCCTCACGAATACCCCGGCGCTGTCGGCCGCGGGCAAGGCCTCGGGCAATGCCCCCGAGGCGACGGTGGGCTATTCCATCGCCTATCTCTTCGGCGTCATCGGGATGCTGGGATTTTCTCTCGCGTCACTGGCCTATCGGCGCACCGACACCGATACCCCGACGGCGCTGGATAACCGAACCGTGCGCGTCGAGCGCGGCGACAAACCGCGCGTGGGTGATCTGGAGGCGACCTACAACGGGCGGATCGCGTTTTCTCGGTTGCGTCGTGGCGAGACGGGCCCGGTCGCACGTCCGAAGTCGGATGATCGGCTCAACCGCGGCGACCTGGTGACGATCGTCGGCCCGAAAGACCTGGTTGCGCGGGCCATCACGGAGCTGGGGCACTCGTCCTCGCACTCCCTCATCGAGGATCGCCGCTTCCTCGACTTCCGGCGCATCACCGTGTCGGATCCCAAGCTGGCCGGTCACACGATCGAGGGTCTCGAGTTGGATCGGCGTTTCTCGGCGACGGCCTCGCGCGTGCGCCGCGGCGACACCGACATGATGGCGGAGCCGGGACTCGTGTTGCAGCTGGGCGACCGCGTGCGCGTCGTCGCGCCGCGCTCGCAGATGTCGGCGGTGACGAAGTTCTTTGGCGACTCGGCTAAGGGGCTGTCCGACATCAACCCGATCGCGTTGGGTCTGGGCATGGCCTTGGGGATCCTCATCGGCGAACTGCCGATCTTCACCCCGACGGGAGCGACGTTCTCGATCGGATCTGCGGCGGGCACCCTCCTCGTTGGGCTGGTGTTTGGCCGCATCGGCCGAATCGGTTCGGTTGTCACGGCGTTGCCGCACACGGCGACGCAGGTGCTCACCGAATTGGGGCTGCTCGTCTTCCTCGCCCAGGCCGGCACGAACGCGGGCTCGGCCATCCTCACGGCCTTCACCTCGGGGGCGTGGGTGAAAATGTTTCTCCTCGGGCTCCTCATCACCGGATTTGTCGGCATCGGCCTCTACGTCATCATGCGCTACGGCTTCGGCATGGGTGGCACGCGGCTGTCCGGCCTCATGGGCGGTGCCCAGACGCAGCCGGCGATCCTCGCGTTTGCCAACACCCGCACGGGATTCGATCCGCGCGTCGCGCTTGGCTACGCGATGGTCTATCCCATGGCGATGATTACGAAGATTCTCGTGGCCCAGGTCTTCGCCGGAATGTAGCTGCACCGGCCACAGTGACGTGCGCCAGGGGTCCATACGAGGGACGTTTTGTCACGGAGTAAGGGCATTCATCCAGGTCAGGACGCCGCATCCGGCACATTCGTTCGGGCCTTCTGAGGGGTCTTACTGTCGCCACGAAACTTTCTTAGACTCGCGCTCAGGCGCGCGCATTATCGCCCGCCGGTTGCATGTTTCCCCGCGACGAAGGAGCGCGTATGGCTTCTCATCGACTGTCCTGGACCTCAAAGCTCTGTTTCGGCATGGGCGCGTTCGGTAAGGACCTGGTGTACGCGATTGTCGGCACCTACCTCATGAAGTACCTCACCGACATTCGCATGGTTGACCCGGCATTCGTCGGCGTGCTGTTTATGGCCGCCCGAATCTGGGATGCGTTCAACGACCCCATCATGGGCGTCATCGTTGACAACACGCGCTCACGCTGGGGCAAGTTCCGCCCGTGGATCCTCATCGGCACCATCGTCAACGCCGTCGTCTTGGTGTTGCTGTTCCTCGATGTCGACCTCTCCCCCGGCGCCTACGCCGCCTGGGTCGCGGCCATGTACATCTTGTGGGGCATGACCTACACGATCATGGACATCCCGTATTGGTCGCTCGTTCCCGCCGTCACCGACGACGAGCAAGAGCGCTCGCAGATGAGCGCGATCCCCCGCTTCTTCGCCTCGACGGCGTGGCTGGCCGTGGGGTCGGGTGGCCTGTTCATCGTCAAGTACCTGGGTGATGGCAACTCGATCCTCGGGTATTCGCGTTTCGCCATCGGCATCGCCTGCATCTTCATCATTACGTCGATCCTCACCGTGTGGAAGGTCCGCGAGCGCGTCGTCTCGACGGCGGGCACCGGCCAGAAGACGTCGCTGCGCCACATGGTGAAGGTGTTGACGAAGAACGATCAGGTTATCGTCGTCCTCGGTATCGCCCTGTTCTTCAACATGGGCTACCAGCTCTCGACCGGCTTTGCCCTGTACTACTTCGAGTACGTGTGTGGCGTGAAGGAGTCGCTGTTTGCGACGTACACGGCCGTCGCCGGTTTCGCGCAGATGGGTGCGATGGTGGCGTTCCCGATCCTGTCGCGCATCATCACGAAGCGGCAGCTGTTTGCCCTGGCCTCGCTGTTGCCGACGATCGGCTTCGTCGTGCTGTTCACCGTCGGCCTCATCGATCCGCGCAGCATCGTGCTGGTTGGCGTGTCCTCGGCAATCATTAACGTCGGTATTGGTTTCATGCTCGTGGCGATCACCGTCATTCTTGCCGAGGCCGTCGACTACGGCGAGTTCAAGCTGGGCACGCGCAACGAGTCGGTTGTGTTCTCGACCCAGACGTTTGTCGTCAAGTTCGCGGGTGCGTTCTCGGGCCTCATCTCGGGCGTGGGCCTGAAGCTCATCGGGTTTGTGCCCAACGAGGTCCAGTCGGCTACGGCGATCACGGGGATGCGCGTCATCATGATCGTCGTTCCGGCGATCCTGTCGCTGCTGTGTCTCGTCGTCTACGTCAAGGGCTACCGCCTGAACGAGACGTACTACCGTCAGGTCATCGCGAGCCTGCGCGGGGAATCGCCCGCCGAGGCCGCACGTGAGCAGGAGGCGTGATGCGCGGCGTCGATTACTATCCCGAGCAGTGGCCGCTCGAGCTCATGGACGACGATCTTGACCGGATCGTCGAACTGGGGGCTGACACGATTCGCATCGGTGAGTTTGCCTGGCACCTCATGGAGCCCGCCCACGGTGCCTACGATTTCTCGTTCTTCGATGACGTCATCGCGCGTGCCCGCTCACGCGGCCTCGATGTCGTCTTTGGCACGCCGACGGCCACGCCTCCCGCGTGGTTGGCTACCGAGTGCGACATCGCCTCGCGTTTCGCCGACGGGACGGCGCGTTCGTTCGGTGGGCGCCACACGGCGTGTCCGAATCAGCCGGATTACCGCCAGGCGTGCGAGGACGTCGTTCGTCGCCTCGCTGCTCACTATCGTCACGAGGCGGGCATCGTTGCCTGGCAGCTCGATAACGAGTTCGGTCACGAAGGCGCAGACGATTGCTTCTGCGATGCGTGCGCGGTGGCTTTTCGCGCGTGGCTGCGCGAGCGCTTCGGCGGCGATATCGAGCGGCTCAACGACACGTGGGGCACGGTGTTTTGGTCGCAGCAGTACAACGATTTCGATGAGGTTCCGCTGCCGCGTGCGACGATCACGACCCACAACCCGGCGCTGCGCCTGGACTGGTTGCGGTTCCGCTCCGACACGTTGTCGCGCTTCGCCGCCGATCAGGCCCGCTGGGTGCGCGAGGAGCGTCCGGGTGCCGTCATCATGCACGACTTCCCGGGCGGGGGGCTGGCTAAGCACGTCGACTATGCCGACGTCGCCAAGAGCCTCGACGTCATCGGCTACAACAACTATCCCGTCTGGGGTGGTCAGAAGGAGCCGTTGCCGCCGGCCGAGATCGCCTTTGGGCTCGACCACATGCGCGGCCTGAACCGGGGCACGCCGCTGTGGATCACCGAGGCCATCATGGGGGCGCAGGGGCACGACGTCACAGGGTTCCTGCCACGGCCTGGCCAGGCGGCGCTATGGTCGGTGCAGGCGCTCGCGCGCGGGGCCACGGGGCTGTGCTATTTCCGTTACCGTCAGGCTACAAAGGGTGCCGAGCAGTTCTGTTACGGCATCATTGACGCCGATAATCGCGTCGGGCGGCGCTACCGCGAGGTTCGCGACGTGTTTGAGTTCGCTCGCGGTATCGAGCCTGTGCTGGAGGCCCCGGTCGATGCGCCGGTGGCGATTCTCGCCGACTATCGGTCGCGGGCGTGCTGGGAGATTCAGCAGCAGTCGATCCTCATGGACGTTCCCGCCGAGATGGCGCGCTGGCACGGCTTGTTCCACGCGCGCAACATCATGGTCGACATCGTCGCGGCCGGCGAGGACTTCTCGGGCTACCGCTTGCTCGTCGTCCCGCACATGATCCTCACCGACCCGACGGTGGCCGATCGGCTGGGTGACTTCGTGAGCGCCGGCGGGACGGTGCTCGTGATGTTCCGCTCGTTTGCCAAGGACGAGGACAACAACCTCGCCTTTGGTGCCACGCTGCCGCTTCTGACCCAGGAGTGGTTGGGCGTCGAGGTTGCCGAGACCGAATCGGTGCAGTCGCTGGACGAGTTCTGCCTGGATCGGTGCGCCGATTCGTGGTCGGGTCCGGCGCAAGCTCGCGGTGGGGTCTTCCGCGACATGCTCACCGCTGGCAAGGGCACCGAGGTGCTCTATCGCTACCGCGACGAGTTCTTCCCCGATTATGCGGCGCTGACCCGCCGCAACACGGGGAAGGGGCGGGCCTACTACCTCGGCTGCCTGCCCGATCGCGACCTGCAAGAGGCCGTCGTCGACGCGCTGGTTGCCGATGCCGGCATCGCGCACGTCGAGACGCCCGAGGATGTGGAATACGTTCGGCGCGGCGAGAAGGCGTTCGTCCTCAACCACCGCTCCAGCGCCGTCACGTGCGACCTACCCGGGCACGGAGCCATCGAGTTGGCGCCGTTTGGCTACGAAATCATCGAGGCCGTCGATGCCGACTAAGTGAGGGCGGCATCGAGCGTGGGGCCGGGAATCGTCGTGATTCCCGGCCCCGCTGCTTAGTCTCTGCGTGCCCCGTGTAGTTACTCGGTAACGACGAACTGGGCCTTCGCGCCGCGCTCGGCATAACTCATAACGTGGTTAACGAGGTTATAAGTCCCCGGTTCGTGGAACGTCACCTCGACAAAACCTCCCTGGGCCGGTGCTAGCTCCATGGCTTGCGAGGCGATGCCCGATCCCGGGCGAACCCCCCATTCGCCTTCCTTCCACGTACCCGTCAGGTGCGCGCCCACGACGTGCAGGCTCAACGGCGAATTCGGGCCGGCATTCACCGACCAGATCCGGACAGTTTGACCGACCGTGACCTGCAACGGATGACGCACATACTGGAAGGGGTAGCCGTTAAATGCGACAACATCTGGCGTCATCTGGGCACCCTCGTCACCCAATGCGAGATCGGAGTAAGCCATCAGATATTCGTGGTCGACATCGCCCAAATCGGGCGGATCGATGATGACGGCACCAAACATGCCGTGGGCAATGTGCGCACTCATGGGATGCGACGAACAGTGATAGAGCCAGATGCCCGGGTGGGTCGCGGTAAACCGATAGGTATGGCTGGTCCCCGGCGGGATGGGTTTCATCGCCTCATCGGGACTGACTTCACCCGCGTGGAAGTCGACGCCGTGCTCCATCGTTCCCCGGTTGTGCAAGACGACCTCGAAGGTGTCGCCGACCTTGCCGCGCAGCGTCGGTCCGGGGACGCGATCGTTGAACGTCCACACGGCACGCGCATGTCCGGCGAGACGCTCCTCGCGCTCCGTCATCGTCAGTTCCACGCGATGGTGGCTGCTCGCCTCGGCGGCGTCCAGCATCGGCGTGACGAGCGGGTGGTCGTCTTCCAGGAGCGCCTCCATGCCGATTCTCGAGGCATCCGCGTGCCCCGATTGCCTCGAGTCCCCTTCACTTCCCCTCACCCGGATGTCCAGAGTCATGCCCATCTGCCGGTGTCCGGCGACCGAACACCACGCCTGCGTCGATTCCTGAATGACGCCCATGTCGACCCGAGCTTTCTCGCCCGGTGCCACCAGGCCGCTGCTGGCCCCCGATGGCGTCGTCAGGTCGTGTGCGAGCGCACCCGTGTTCGTCAGGTTGACGATGAGGTGCGTGCCCGGTGAGACGTCAATCGTGTCGGGGACGAAACTCATGCCCTTGACGGTGACGTCAACCTCCTGCGTGCGCGTGGCCGCTGCGGCGGAGGACGCCGTGGAGGCACCTTCGCTCGTCAGCGCCGGCGTGCGGCCCGGAGTCAGGGTGACGGCCAACAGCGCGATGACAATGACGCTGATCGTCGCGATCGCGGCGCCGACGTGACTCGATAAGCTCGCCGGGGTTGATGCGGAAGTGGACGTACTCACTGGTCACTCTCCTTGGGGCGCGACGCCTGCGCCAGCAGGGTCGGGGCGGACAACGGTTGAGGCATCTGGGGGCCGGCGAGGCGGCGAGCTGTCGCCTGGGCGCGGGCGGCGCGGATAAACGTCGCGATCTCCCAGACGTATGTCAGGGCCACAATGGCGATGCAGGCAATACGCGCAGGACCGGGCATAACAACGGCCAGCAGCAGGGCGGTGTTGCGTGCGGCCAGCCGCGCGCCACCATATGCACCCATCTGCGCCAGTCCCACCTTGAGGGGGCGCGGTCCCCCACCGACGGTCATCGGCATGAGGTATTCCAGCGCTCCACAAATGAGTTGAACGCACCCGCCGACCGCGCCGACGACGTAGAACACGAGGCAGGCCCCGCGAACGGCTGCCGGATCCGCGTGGCGCCACGTCGCCCACACAACACCGAGGAACGCGACGGCCAGCCACGCTAGGGCACACCCCATGGTCGCGGGAGCGATCTCACGACGCCGGCTCCTGCTCGCCACCGCAGCCACGGGCGCGCCGATAGCCAGGGCGAGGACGAGTCCCCACGCGAATTCGGCACCCGCCGCGAGACGATGATGGCTGGTGGCGACCGCTCCCGCAGCGACGACAATGCACGCCACCGCGGGCCCCAGGGCGCGGCGCGCCCACGCGAGCGCGCGCGGATGGGCACGCTGGCGCAGCACCGTCGGGCCAAGCGTCACGAGGACTCCGGCGATCGTCAGCCCAACCCCTCCGAAAACATTGAGGACGACGTGGGCCAGGGTCAGTCCGTCGCGGGCACGAACCAACCCGTCGGGGGCGTTCGGCCACCACATCGCCGCGAGCATAAACGGTGCCAGGCTGATGCCCGCGGCAAAACAGCCCAATCCCGCCAGCGGGTAGCGCATCGTCGGAGTGAATGTCGCAGCGAAGGGAGTACGCAGCGCATGAAAAATCGCGATCGCGTGCCCGATGATGGCCACGAGGACGGCGACGACGCCGACAAGCGCTCCACCCCAGCTGGCGAGGCTCATGGCGACAAGGATGACGACGAGACCGCTGTGGACGAGGAGGACGCGGGCGCTGCGCCACCCTCGCGCTCGACTGGTCTGTGGTGGCAGGTGCAGGAGACCCTGCGCGAAATGCCACGACCACTGGAGGATCGACGTCAACACGACCCCAAGCGTGACGACGTGAACCCCAGTCCACAACGGCTGAGAAAACGCCGACGGAAACAGGATGACGACAGGCTCAACGACGATGGCGACAATCATCCATACCGTCGTTAACCGGTCGATGCGCAGTCTCCGACGCATCACCGCGAGCTCCTCGCGCTCGCCGCCATCGTCGTCACGACAAAGACGAGAAGGGCACCGACCGCGAGTGCCGCGCCGAAGCGCCAGGCGTCGTCGATCCCCCGCATGCCGGAGGCGACGCGGATCAGCAGGGCGACGTGTAGCAGAATGAGTCCGGCCCACGACCCGACGGTCACAGCAACGCGGTGATGGAGGATCGCCGGAAAGATGATGGGAGCATGAGCGAGAATCATCGACAGCACGAAGCCGATCGTTATCGCGTGGGTGAGCGCGTCGAACGCGTATCCCGACCTCGGCAGTCCGGCGACCATGATGGCTGCTCCCACACCGGCAAGCCATGCCCAGGCCGCGAGCATGGCGATGCCTGAGAATCCCGCTGTCCCGCCCAGCCGCCACGCGCGTCGGGCAACATCACGGCGAACCATGACGAGGCTCAGGATGGCGAGGAGCGCCCCCAATGGGATCGATGCGATCTGCGGCGAGACGAGGGTGAGGGCCGCGGATAGAACAATCGCAATGCCCAGCCACAACACGGCTTGTGATAGCCCCTGACCGATCTCTAGCCGCGCGAGATCGAGGCGTTCCCCGGAGATGAACAGCATGAGGCCGATGCCCCACCATAGGACCGCCGATGCCGTGTCCAGCCGCATTGTCCACAGCGCGGTGCCTTCCATCCACGCGCACACTCCGACGATCTCGACGAGGACGGAGATATCGCGGCGGCGTGTCCACAGCGCTGCCTCAACGATGACGAGGCCGAGGAGGGCGGCGAGCCAGATGAGTCCCGGTACCACCGGAGGCTCGAGCAGGTGTCCGCGCCACGATGTCGCGGCGATCTCCGCGGCCATCACCACCGAGCCAACAGAGGCGATGGCCGGCACGATAAAGCCGATGCGCCGCCCGCCGGACTCGAGGGCGATAGCGCGCTCAACGCCGATGACGACGAGGAGAAACCCGTGGACCATGAGCGGGCCGTGCACAGCACCGACAATGCCGTCGGAGTCCAGTGCTGGCAAAGCGGCACGGCTGAGGGCGGCGTCTAAACCGCAGATGAGAGCGACGAGCGCGCAGAGCACGAGCGCGAGCCGGGGAACGATGCGCATACAGCGAGAGTATGCCGAATCTACGCATGATTCCGGTCAGAAAATTGCGCAAAACCTCTGCACGCGGGTGGGCGCGAAGGTGTCTCGCGCCCACCCCGTCGTGTTAGAGGCTCACCTCCACGTCGGCCAGCGCCTTAGCGACCGCCGGAATGTCGTCCTGGTTCGACATGTCGAGGACGCCGTGAGCCGAGCGAACGACGCGAATCGGTTCCTTCTCGCGCAGCGCCATGACGGCGTCGATGAGCTCGAGTTCGCCGCGCGGCGACGGGGTCACCCGGGCGCATTCGGCCTGAATCGCGGCGGTGAACAGCCAGCAGTTCATCGACACCGGGGCGTCCGCCATGGCGGCCAGCGTGGCCTCGTCGGGCTTCTCGACGATCCGGCGCAGGCGTGCATCGGCGCCCTCACCCTCGACGTCGATGACCGAGAACGCAGTGATGCGCTCGGGGGCGATGTTCGAGTCGGTCGCCATCGCCTCGCGCTCGAAGCCGACGACGGCTGATCCCGGGCACGCCACCAGCGACGCCAGCGACGCCGGCGGATAGTAGTTGTCGGAGTTGAGCACGAGCGCGCGATCCTCACCCTGGAACTCGCGCGCGGCAACGACCGCGTCGGCCGTGCCCAAGGGTTCCTCCTGGATGGCGTAGTGGATCCGCACTCGGCGCAGATCGAGGCTCGAGTAGTAGTCGCGGAACGCGTTGTGCTCGGGGCCGATCACCAGGCACACATCGGTGACGCCGACGTCGGCCAGCGCCGAGAGGATGTAGTCGAGGAAGGGGCGCCCGACGTCAATCAGGCCCTTCGTTCCCGCGTTGGCCGCGGCCTGCTGTTCGGCCGAGAGCTGGGCTCCGTCGGCCTGCTTACGCATGCGCGTGCCCAGGCCGCGGGCCAAAATAATCGCCTTTGTGACGCTCACTGGAGAACCTCCCCGGCATCGACGTGGCCGGCTTCGGCCTCGCCCAGGTGGACATCGCCGACGACGCGCACGCCCGCGCCGAACGTCCAATCGCCCTCAATGCTCAGCGACGTGGCGTCGGTGAGCGAAGGCACCCCTTCGGGGAAACGGGCCTCGTAGTCGGCGATGTTCTTGTAGTAGCGCTTATCCAGGCGCACGTCCGGCGTCGCGTCGCCCACCTTGACGAGGCGGTAGTCGTCGGTGAGGGTGTACAGGTCCGAACGCACGAGCGTCAGCTCGGCCGTCGTCTTGACCGGCAGGAAGCGCGAGCGCGGAACGGCAATCGCCGTCGAGCCGTCGAACACCTCAATCGCCGCACCCATCGCCGTCTCCATCTGGATGACGGGCGTCGAGGTGGCGTCGGTGGGATCGACCGTCTTGCGGTTGACGATGAGCGGCATCCCCATGACCCCATCGTTGGCGACCAGCTGGTCGTAAACCGCCTGAAGGTTGAGCCACAGGTTGTTCGTGTGAGTGTAGGGGTGGCGGACGTCGTCGGTGAAGTAGCCCATTTCGTCGTCGCGAATCTGGGCCGTCTCGCGCAGGATCAGCCGGCCGTCGCTCTTGCGGCGCACGAGGTGGCCGCCCTTGAGGTCCGTTACCGTCCGCTTCGTCACCTCGGCAGCATAGGGGGCGCCGGATGCCTGGAACCATGCGGCAATCTCGGGCGACGGCGTCGCGCCGAGGTTGTCGGAGTTTGACGTGAACGCGTAGCGGTAGCCGGCGTCCAGCAGCTGCTTGAGGATGCCCGTGGCGAGCAACGACACGTAGATGTCGCCGTGTCCGGGCGGGCACCATTCCAGCTTGGCATTAGCCGGCCACTCGACGGGTTCCAGCTCCTCGGTCAGCTTTGGTTCCTGGTTCTGGACGAAGTCGAGCGGGACGTCATCGACGACGAGGTCGGGATAGGCGCGCGCGGCTTCCAGGGTCTGCTCACGCGTGTTGAACGAGTTCATGAAGATGAGCGGCAGGCGCACCCCGTAGCGTTCACGCGCCGCGCCGACCTGGCGGCAAATGATGTCGAAGAACGTCAGGCCATCGCGCACGGGCAGCAGCGACTTCGGCGCGTTCATCCCCATCGACGTTCCCAGGCCGCCGTTGAGCTTGATGACGCACGTGTGCGCCAACGCATCGCGGGCGTCGTCCTCGCTGACGGTGATGTCGTCGAGGTGGTCGATCTCGGTCAGCGGGTCGATGTCGGCTTCGAGGATGAGGCCGGATACACCGGATTCGAGCTGACGATAGTAGTGGTCGAAGACGGTGATTGCCTGGTCGGGTACGCCGGCGTCGCGCATCTTGTCGCGAGCCGCAGCGAGGCCGTGCTCACTCATCGGGGGCTCCTCCCTGATCGGTTTCGCCCTCAACAATACCGGCTCACTCGCGCCGAGAGTCGGTGTCGGGAGCACCATCCCAGGGGTCGAATTCCCACGGTTGCGCCAGGGCACCGCCGCCGTCGTGGCCTTGCTCGTCAGTGGCGGGCTCCGGCGCGGTAGTCATGGCGTCAACGCCATCCGTGTCAGCGGCCGCGACCGTATCGGCCGCCTTCTCCGGCTCGTCGTCCTTCTCGGCGGACGTCTTCGCGGCCTCCAGTTTGCGCTGGTGTGTCTTCGCCGCGGTGTATCCCGAACGCCACACGACTACGACGCCGAGGATGAGCGCGCCCGCGTAGACGACGATCCACCAGGGGAAGCGCGGGACCTCCGAGGCGCGGCCAACGCCCGGATCGGGTTCGGGATTGGGAATGCGCTCGGCGGTCACGAGAATGCGGTGTGTGTTGATGCCCAGAGGCGTACACGTGACGAGCGTCAGCAGGTCCTTACCGGGCACGATTTTGAGCTTCTCGCGTTCGTCGGGCTCGACGACGACGCTCGAGCGCACCTGATACGTCAGGGCTTCGCCGAAGATCTCGATGCGGATCGTGTCGCCGACCTTCACCTTGTTGAGGTTGGTGAACATCGTCGCTTCGGCCAGCCCGCGGTGCCCCGTGATGACCGCGTGGGTGCTCTTACCGCCCACGGCAGCGACGTGCCCTCAAGGTGCCCCAGCCCCTTCAGCAGCGTGGCATCCGAGGTGCCGTGATAGACCGGCAGGTCGACATCGATCGACGGGATGATGAGGCGAGCCATCATGCCCGACGGCGTCGTCTTCAGCAGGTTGTCGTAGGTCAGCTGCGCATCCGACGACGTGCCGTAGCCGTAGGGCAGGCGCTCGTTGGCCTTCAGCTCGGCCCCGAACGTCAGAGATTCGTTGTAGCGATGCGCCATCGCCAGTTGTTCGGCCGCGCTGGGATCGGCCGTGTCAACCTCGTGCTCGTAGCCGGCGATGAGGTGCGACTGGTTGTATTGATCGACCCAACTGGCGGCCGTCGGATACAGCATCGACGTCACGCCGAGGAGAACGAGAACGACGGCGATGAAGGTACTCCACGGCCATCGCCACGGCCGGCGCAGCCGGCGGCGCTTTGTCGGCTTCGCTGCCTCGTCCGCAGCATCCGCGGTATCGGTGCTCGCGGGCCGTTTGGCCGAACGCCTGAGGTGCAGTCTCACGGTTCTCCTGTTACGTGGGTCTATCAAGGCGACGAGGTGGCGAGGAGGCATGCTCCTCGCCACCTCGTGGTGACTTACCTAGACCGGAATCCGGTCAGGTCCGCCCGTGCGGTTACGCGTTGTCGCGCGAACGCATGCGGCGCGCACCGTAGACCGCGAGGCCACCGGCAACCAGCATAGCGCCGGCAATCTGCAGGATCATCTGGGTCTCGGAACCCGTGAGAGGCAGGCCCGGGATGACCGGCTTCTCGTTGGCGATCTCGGTGTCGTAGGTACCGGCGGTCGTGGTGCCGGCCTTCACCTCGATGGCGATGGGGTCCTTGAGCTGGACGTAGCCGTCGGGAGCCTTGGTCTCCTTCAGGACGTAGCAGCGCTTCTCAGCGTTCTGCGGGGCGCGGATCGAGTCCGAGATGAACAGGCCGGGGATCTTCACGACGCCGTCAGCACCGGTGGTGAACGAGTTCACCGTGCCCGAGTTCTGCGGGAAGGTCACGAGCTTGTCGTTGCCCTGGTCGTCCTTGGCGATCTCGGTGCCACAGGTCTCGGCGTAGGGGTTCGCAGCTTCGTACACCTGGAAGGTCGCACCAGCAAGGGCCTGCTTCGGGTCGTTGCCATCGTGCTTGCGGAGGACGAAGTCACCCCACTTGTCCTGAACCTCGATCGAGGGGATCGGCGGAACACCCGGCGGAGGGGTGGTCGGCGGGGTCGGCGGGGTCGGCGGCGGGTTGTCCTGCGGCTTGTGGCTGAAGTACAGCTTGGCCTTGTTAGGAATGGTGCCGTCGGTGCCGAGGCGAGCCAGCTTGCCCTTGAAGACGACCTCGAGCGCAGCGCCCGGGTTGTTCTTAGCCTTGATGAGGCCGGCCTGGGTCAGGCTGAACCACACCGTGTTGCCCTGAACCGCGTAACGCCAGTCACCGCTGTCCATGGCGGTGCCGTTGAGCTTGACCGACTCCACGCCGAGGGAAGCGGGATCGAAGCGGTCGTCCATCGGGTCTTCAATGATGAACTCGTTGAAGTGATCCGTCGCGGGGATACCGGGGATCGTCGCGGTCACGGGGTAGTGAACCTCGGAACCGATGCCCAGACCGTGGAGGTTCTGATCCTCAATGGTCTTGTCGAGCTTCGACACCGTGTTCTTGGGGTACATGGTGACGTCGTAGATCCACTTGTTGGTCGCACCCTGGCGCTCGTTGTCCGGGTAGGGGATCGTCACGAGGATCGGGGCGGCCGTGCGGGTAACACCCTCGGGAGCCTTGTACTCGCAGATCAGGTAGGCGCCGACCGCGAGGTTCTCCAGCTTGGTCTTACCCTCGGCGTCCGTCGGAGCGAACTTCTGGCCCGCGCCGAAGGTGAAGCCCTCGAGCGTCGGCGAGCCGGTGCCCTCTTCGGTGATGGCCGCACAGGAGTTGTTCAGGTCGGCCTGCGTGAGGTTATCCAGCTTCGTCCAGTTCGCGTTCGCGCCCTCACCCGTCAGGTTGAGGTTCGTGAACGGGAACGCGATGAACTCGGCGCCCTTGACGGTGTTCGACTTGCCAGCGAGGCTGTCGGTCGAGCTCGTCGGGTCACCGACCGTCGGCGTGGCCGACGTCTGGTTTTCGTGCTTGAACAGCGTGATGGAGCCCTTGTGGTCCGGGTCAATGTTCCCGGGGCCGAGCCCATCGGCGGCGTAAGCGCCGGCCGCGCCTGCGCCGAGGACCAGGGCGCTCGCGACGGCAAGCGAGGCCGCCTTCTTCGCCCGTGTCATCCATGTAGGGGCCATGGATCTTCCTTTCTTTTCCTGTCTGCGATGATCCCGTCACCGCAAGATTGGGGTGCCAGCTGGCTGTGACTCAGCCTCGTCTGGCGGTTATGTCGTTGTCAGTTCTGTGTGGGTGCCGAGGCACCGGCATGTCCGCTCGCTGTCAGGGCATCACATCCCCTGCGTCATCACTGCGTGCCATCCGTGCCTGGTGGCGCGACCGCAGCAGTCCGAGTCCACCGAGGATCGCCATCGCGAGTCCACCGAGGATGAACAGGTCTCGGGCGCACCCTCCACCTGTCAGCGGCAGGCCCGGCAGTTCGGGGGTGAACGGCGGCGGGACGTTGACCGGGATACAGGCGATGTTGTCCTGGATCGCGATCTTGCTGTAGGTGAGGTCCTCGTGTTCGAGGTCGACACCGTTAGCGATACCGCTCTTCATCGACGTGTGGCGCTGACCGTCCGTCGTGAGGTTCTCACAGGTTCCCAGCGTCTCGCTGTGGGCATACGCCCCGCTACCGACGCCGTCGCCCGGGTCGAGCTTGAGCGGAATCGAGATCCGGAAGACAACACTCTGGTTGTTGGGCACCTTGCGGATCGTCTTGACGATCGTCGTGCCGCCCGAGCGAGCGAGGTCATCCTTGCTCACGTTCTGGACGATGCCGTAGAGCTGGGCTCCCGAGGGCAGGTTACGAACGGTAACCTGCGCCATCTTGGTGCCGTCCCACTCCAGGCCGGCGGGAACCGTGAAGTGGTCCTTCACCTCGCCGAGATCCGTGGTGAATCCCGACGTGTTCGTCACCGTGATGTCGTAGACCGCGTTGAAGGTGCCGTCGGCGTTGGGTTCGATCGTCTGCCCGATGTGGGGGTTCGACGCGATCGGCGAGGCCGGCGTCTTAACGACGTGACCCTTGACCGGCGGGGTGTTGCGAATCTCGCAGGTCACCGACTGATTGACTCCCACGTTGACCTGGTTATCGCCGGTGACACCGATGGACGCACCGTTCTGGTCGTAACAGGCCCACTGTTGACCCCACGTGTAGGCACCCGTGTGCGCGCTGTTGTCGTTGGGGATCTCGAAGAGCTGGTAGGTGCCAGCGGGAACCTTCTTGTCGACGGCGATCTGACCAGAGATCGGCGAGGAGCCGCTGATCTGGGCACCGCCGCCCGAGAGGCCGGCGCCGAGAGTGAAGTAGCGCGCGTCCGAAGCGAAGGGCTCCTGATCGGCCGTCACATCGGTGGTGGCGCCGGGGAGGCGAATGTACTTCACCAGCTTGAGCTCGGCCGGCGGCTCGGTGGGCACACAACCGTAGTTGTTTGCCGGACCGTCGGAGTCGCCCTCCATGTTCACCTGGTTGTAGAAACCGCCACCGTAGCTGCCGTTCATGGCTCCACAGGTTTGTGCCTGGGTCCAGTTCACCGAGTCCATGTTGGCGTGCAGCTTGAGGACGACCTCGTGCGTTTCCACCTTGCCTGAGGCCAAATCGGCCGCTGGGATCGTGAACGATCCAGACTTGCCCTGCGACTTGCCGTCGAGGAGGACGTCCTCAATGGTGAAGCCCGTCGGCACGGTTACGCGATCCGTGATCGCCTCGTGGCGCCCGTCGGAGCTGCCCGAGTTCGACACGGACACGACGTAGCGCACCGTCACCGGGGAGGTCGCGAGGGACACAGGGTTGGGCGCGGCCTTCCCCGGTTCGACGACGGCACCTGTCTTAGGGTCGATGACCGACTTCTGTAGCTTGAACTTCGGACCGGATCCGCCGTTCGTCACCTTGCCCATCGCACAGCCCGCGAGGTCGTTCGCCGGGTCCATGAGGCTTGTCACCGGGCGAGCACCCGAGAGCGCCGTCGATACGCGCGACGTAATGGCGCGCTTCTCCACGGTAGGCGTACCCGTGATAGCACCCGTGTTCTGATCGAGGTGCATGTCGATGGCGAACAGGTAGGGAGCGCCGCGACGGGCTGCGTACAGCTTGCCGTCGGGACCCCACGCGAGGCCACGGTGGTTGCTAAGCGGGTCCAGCTGGATAATCTGCTGAGCATTGGAGCGGCTAAGAGTCCCACCGGACTGCCACTGCGAGGCCGAGAAGCGCCAGATCTCACCGGTCATCTTGCCCCAGTTGTTGAAGTCCAGAAGGACGTAGGCGTTACCCCACGCATCGAAGGTGATGTCGTAGACCTCACTGGAGGCGTTGCCAGTTCGGACAGTCGGTCCCTGCACCCACGTGCGCGAGCCGTTCTTGAGATCGAGATAGGAGAACTTCTGTGTCGACGTACTCCAGGACACCTGACACACCGGCCGACGTCGAGTAGCCAATCCACACGCGGTCGCGCTCGTCGAAGCCCAGGGGAATCGATTGCGTGCTGCTCACGCCGGGACCGCCCGAAGTCGGAATGGCGGTGATCTGCTTGGTCTTCGTGTTGTACTTCATCAGTCCCCCAGTGCCGCCGCTCTGGACGGGGTTGGCATAGAAGTACAGTTCGTTCTCGAAATTCGGTGACGCGGCGATCGAGTGGTAGTAGGCCTGCCTGCCTGAGCTGGCGGCCACTGGTCCGTTGCCCTGCGACGTCGGCACGGCCGTCATCGGACCGATGACCTGCACGTCAGCGCTCGGACTGCCGTTCTTCGACACAATGATCTCGCCGAACTCAGACTGCCTCTTGTGGTCGGAGAAAATATCCGTGTAGTAGATCTTGTTCTCACACCACGACCCCTGGTCCTCTTCCTTACCCACGAGGAAGGCGTCAGTGGCGGCGTCCTCGACCGGCATGGCCGGGCGGACGATCTCGAGGGCGGCGATGACGGGACGATCGGTCTGCCAGTCGGTCGCGATGCCGGCCACACAGTTGAGGTGACGGCCGTGCTTGCGGATGGTCACGACGGAGTTCGCCGGCAGCCACGTGTCGCCGGTGTAGGACGAGGTGTCAACGCGCCAGTTCGCGGACTGCAACCATCGCGTGTTCGGGTAGTAGGCCTTGTACGGGTTGCCCTTGAACGGCTCGGACGAATCGTTGGGATCCCACGACGCCATCTTCGACAGCACCTGCGAGGTGATGTCGTTACCGTTGCCGTCAACGACGCGGATCGAGTTGGGGCCGGTTCCGGCCACGGGCTGATCGTCGTCGAGGATGATCTTGCGCTGCCCTTGGCGTCACCGAGCTTGATGTCGGCCAACCAGGCGCCCGAGGACAGGCGCCACTGGTACTGGAAGACACCGGAGCAGGCGTTGCCGGAATCCGGCGTGAAGTAGTAGTCGCCCGGCTGCAACGTGATGTCGGGAACCGGCGTTGCGCTGGCGCTCGACGACGCCCACAGCGTCGTCCCGTTCGCGGGCGCTCCCGGCTGGCCCTGCGCGGGAACGTGAGCGCGCTTAACGGCCTTGATGGTCCCAGACGTCGACGTGTCGGGAACCGAGACCTTCACCGAGTACGAGGTCGCCGATTCCTTCGTGAGGGACGTGATACGCCACCCCGAGGGCAGCTGGAAGTCCGACGCAGTCAGGTCGCTGACCGGGGTTGCATTGGCGGGGAAGTTCAGCGTGAGCTCGAGCGGAGCCTGGGTCGTGCCCGGCTCGTTCATGTTCTTGATGTCCCACGTGAACGTGTAGTCCGTGTAGTCGCCCCAGGTGGGCTCGCGCAGCGGCGAAACGGGCGTTCCGTTGGAGGTGAGCGCACTGGAGTGCGTCACCTTCGAGTTAATCGACAGCGTGGTGCCCTCGCCAACGGCGGGGTCGAACTTCGCGGGCTCGAACGCCCACGTGATCGCCGGCATGGCGACGAGGCAGACGACTAGTGCGGCAACGAGGATCTCGGGGACGCGCGTCTTCCACGTCGACAACCGGAACGAGCTAATGCGCGAGGAATCGCTGCGCACGACATCACCACCCGAGCGGTGGCGTGCGCGATGCGGCCAATTCGGCATGAGAGTCCCCAGTCCAATACGACGAGAGCAGCAAACCCACCAACTGCGCGGTAAGTTTGCTCAGATTTGCTGTACATGAGGGACTCTAACAGAGGGTTTCCGACGGTCAACACTCTGGATCGCCCACAAGAAACCGTCCGCCAACCGCAATAATTTGCGCCCTCATGGCTCTATCGCGCCTATTTCGTGGCTTTATGAGGTCTGTAGCGCCTAAACTTAGACAGCTCTTGACTCGGAGCACCCCCCCCCGCATGATTTCCACCCGGTCACTTCCCTACTTTCCATGTGGACAGCACCCTTAAGTGTTCCGATCTCACATTTTCCTCACATATGTGCGCCTCTCTCATACGGCTGCTGCCCAGCCGCACGCACACAAACGGGGGCCACACCCGAAGGTGTGGCCCCCGCAGATGACGCTCGCAGCGCCCGAGGCGACTTACTTCATGCGCGTACGGCGGAGCCGAGGCGCTCACACGCCTCGACGACGCGGGCGGCCATGCCGGTCTCGGCGGCCTTGCCCCACGTGCGCGGGTCGTACATCTTCTTGTTGCCGACCTCGCCGTCGATCTTGAGCATGCCGTCGTAGTTCTTAAACATGTGCTCGACGACGGGACGCGAGAACGCGTACTGGGTGTCGGTGTCGACGTTCATCTTGATGACGCCGTTCTTGACCGCGGTCGCGATCTCTTCAGCCGTCGAACCCGAGCCGCCGTGCATGACGAGGTCGAAGGGACGCTCGCCGGCGTTGAACTTCTTGCCGACCTCTTCCTGGATCTCGCCAGGATCTCGGGGCGCAGCTTGACGAAGCCCGGCTTGTAGGCGCCGTGGACGTTACCGAACGTCAACGCCGTGAGGTAGCGGCCGCGCTCGCCCAGGCCCAGGGCCTCGGCCGTCTTGATGCCGTCTTCGGGCGTCGTGTACAGCTTCTCGTTGATCTCGTTCGAGACACCGTCCTCTTCGCCGCCGACAACGCCGATCTCGACCTCGAGGATCGTGTTGGCCTTCTGCGACAGGTCGAGCAGTTCCTGAGCAATCTTCAGGTTCTCGTCCAGCGGCACGGCCGAGCCGTCCCACATGTGCGACTGGAACATGGGCAGGCGACCGGCCTTGACCTCTTCGGCCTCGAGCTCCATGAGCGGGCGGATCCAGCTGTCGATGTTCTGCTTGGCGCAGTGGTCGGTGTGCAGAGCGACGGTGACGTTGTAGTTCTTCGCGATCTCACGCACGTACGCGGCCAGGGCCAGCGAACCGGCGACGCGGTCCTTCACCGTCGAGCCCGACAGGTATTCGGCGCCACCGACGGAAACCTGGATGATGCCATCGGACTCGGCCTCAGCAAACCCGCGGATGGCGGCCGTGGCGGTCTGCGACGACGTCACGTTGATAGCCGGGTAAGCGAACACGCCCTTCTTGGCGCGATCGAGCATCTCGTTGTACACATCAGGGGTTGCGACTGGCACAGGAGCCTCCTTATATAACTAGGACTCTGACGGGGCCTATTGTCTCACAGGCTGTGAGCGATCGCGAGGACGAGGGTCCCGCCGCTTGTGCGCATCGTCACCGTGCTGGCGGGCAAAAGTCGGCGCCTTTCGCGGCCTCAGCGCCGGGGTGCAGCGTGGGTGAGGATCCATTGATACATGGCCACGGCGCCGGCGGCCCCGACGTTGATCGATCGCGTCGAGCCGTATTGCGTGATGTGGTGGCAGGCCTCGCAGCGCGAGCGCAGGTCCTCGCTGATCCCGTTGTTCTCGGATCCGAAGATGAGTATGGCGTTTTCGGGCAGCTCAGCCATCTCAAGCGGGGTCGAGCCGGCGACGTTGTCGATCGCGATCAGCCGCAGGCCGGCCCCGTCAGCCCAGTCGGCGAACCCGGACGCGGTGGGGAAATGGTCGACGTGTTGGTAGCGGTCGGTGACCATCGCTCCGCGCCGGTTCCAGCGCCGCCGACCGACGATGTGGACGGCCGCGGCCCCGAACGCGTTGGCGCTGCGCACGATCGAGCCGATGTTGAAATCGTGGTCGAGGTTTTCGACGGCGACGTGGAAGCGGTGCCGCGTCTCGTCAAGCGCATCCCGAATCGCGTCGCGCTTCCAGTAGCGAAACCGGTCCTCGACGTTGCGGTGGTCGCCGCCGGCCAACAGCTCGGGGTCAAAGTGGTCGCCCTCGGGCCATGCCTCGCACCCGCCGGGCCACGGCCCCACGCCTGCGCTCACGCGGTGACGCCCGTGGCGACGGCCTCGACGAGGTCGCCGATGCCATCGTGGATCGCGTAGGGGCGGAACGGGAAGCGATCGACGTCGGTGCGCGCGGTCGATCCCGACAGGACCAGGTGCGAGCGCAACCCGGCTTCGACCCCGGCCTTGACGTCGGTGTCCATGCGGTCGCCGATCATCGCCGTCGTCTCGGAGTGAGCGCCGATGCGGTTGAGCGCCGCGCGAATCATGACGGGGTTGGGCTTGCCGACAAAATAGGGGTGGCGCCCGGTTGCCGCGGTAATCATTGCCGCGACAGATCCCGTCGCCGGCAGGGTGCCATCGGCCGAGGGACCGGTGACGTCGGGGTTCGTCGCGATGAACTTCGCGCCGCCCTCGATGAGGCGGATGGCCCGCGTGATCGTGACGAAGTCGTAGGAGCGGGTCTCGCCGAGGACGACGTATTCGGGATCGTGCGTCGTCATCGTGAATCCCGCGGTGTACAGGGCAGTCGTCAGGCCGGCTTCGCCAACGACGGCGATCGAGGTTCCCGGCGACTGCTGGTGCAAGAAGGCGGCCGTGGCTAGCGCCGAGGTCCAGATGCGTTCCTCGGGCACGTCCAGGCCGGAGCGGGCCAGACGGGCCGAGAGATCGCGCGGGGTGAAGATCGAGTTATTCGTCAAGACCAGGTAGTCGCGGTCGTGAGAACGCAGCGCGTCGAGAAAGTCTGCCGCCCCCGGCAGCGCCTGCTCCTCTTGAACGAGCACCCCGTCCATATCGGTCAGCCACGCCCGCACCGGCGGCAACTGGGACAGAGGCGAATCCGTGAGAATGTCCGACATGTCGCTCATGGCCTCATGCTAGCCCAGGGCGCTCTTTGCGATCTGGGACCCTCGCGCCCATGGACGCGCTGACCTGCATATTAGCTGCGTGCTCGGGCCCGGTAGATCGCGGCGGAGAGGCGACGAATGAGTCCGCGCGGGGCCTTCGCATCAACGAGGTCGATGAGGGCGTAGGTGAGTCCGGGGACGCAGACGACACGCCCGCGCCTGAGCGCGCTCAATGCCGCGCGAACGACGCGCTCGAGTGGGAGCACGGCGATCGTCGGTGCCGTCCCCTCCCCGCCCTCGGCGGTCCAGAACTCCGTCGCCAGCGTGCCCGGGCGCAGGCTGACAACGTGCACCCCCGTGCCGCGTAGGTCTTCGGCGAGGACCTGGGTGAACTGGTTGACCCACGTCTTGTGGGCGGCGTAGGTTCCCATCGCCGTGTCGGCCACGATCGACGACACGTTGCAGATGGCCCCGCGGCCTCGCTGTGCCATCGTCTGCGCGGCGGCGTGGCTGAGCACCATAACGGCGCGGACCATCACGGCGAGTGCCGCTTCCTCGCGCTTGAGGTCGCCGCTGTGGAAGGCCTGCCCCAGCCCAAAGCCCGCGTTGTTGACCAGGAACGTCACCGGCCGCTCCTGGCTGCGCAGGCGGCGGGCGACGCGGTCGACGTCGGCGCAGCTGGCAAGGTCGGCCACGATAACCTCGATGTCGACGTCGTGGCGCTCGCGCAGATCGCGGGCAAGCGCGGTGAGGCGATCGCGGCGGCGGGCGACGAGGACGAGAGACAGCCCCTCGGCGGCGAGCTGCCGCGCGAACTCGGCACCCAGCCCCGAGGACGCGCCCGTGATGAGGGCGCGCCCCGAGCCTGTGTGGGCGCGAGTCCTCATGCTTAGCTGTCGAGACCGAGATCGCTGAGCCCGAGCGCCGCCAGGTAGGGGTAGCCCGCGGCCTCGATCTTTTCCTTGGCCCCCGTGTCGCGGTCGACGATGACGGCGACGGCGAGGATCTTGGCGCCGGCGGCCTCCAGGGCCTCGGCAGCCTGGAGCGGGGAGCCACCCGTCGTCGAGGTGTCTTCGAGGACGACGACGCGGCGACCGGCGACATCCGGGCCCTCGACCTGGCGCTTCATGCCGTGGTCCTTCGCGGCCTTGCGCACGACGAACGCGTCGATGTCGAGACCGCGCGAGGCCGCGGCGTGCATGATCGCCGTCGCCACCGGATCGGCGCCCATCGTCAGCCCACCGACGGCGTCGACGTCGTCGGGACCGAACCCGGCTTCTTCGAGCATGTCGAGCATGACGTGGCCGATGAGCGGGGCGGCCTCGTGGTGCAGCGTCGCGCGGCGCATGTCGACGTAGAAATCGGACTCGAGACCCGAGGCGAGCGTCACCCGGCCCCGGACGACGGCGAGTTCCTCGACCAATTCCGCCAGGCGCGCCTTTTGCGAATCGTGTGTATGCATGGCTCCAGCGTAGCGCCCGCCCGCGCGGGGTCGTTAGCATGGGCGAATGCGCCTGGGAACCTGGAACGTCAACTCTGCACGTACCCGCATCGACCGGATCGTCGAAGTCCTCACCCGCCACGACCTCGACGTGCTGGCGATTCAGGAAACGAAGTGCCGCACCGACCAGTTCCCCATCGATCCCCTGCGCGAAGCCGGCTACGACGCGGCCACGTGGGGTATCAACCAGTGGAATGGCGTCGCCGTCATCTCGCGGGTGGGCCTCGACGACGTGACCCGGGGGTTTCCCGGGCAGCCGACGTTCCGCGACACGCTGGAGCCGCGCGCACTCGGGGTGACGTGCGCAGGGGTGCGCGTGTGGAGCCTGTACGTCCCCCACGGGCGCGGCCTCACCGATCCGCACATGGCCTACAAACTCGCGTGGTTCGAGGCGTTGCGCGCGGCGGTGTCGCAGCGGCTGGATGACGAGCCGGACCTCGCGATGGCGCTCGTCGGGGACTTTAACGTCGCCCCGCTCGATTCCGACGTCTGGGATATCGCGGCGTTCGAGGGGGCCACGCACGTCAGCGATGCCGAGCGCCAGGCGTTCGCCGCGCTGGCCGATGCCGGATTGCGCGAGGTCAGCCGCGATTATGCCCCGGGTTATACGTATTGGGATTACCAAAAGCTGCGGTTCCCGCGCAACGAGGGGATGAAGATCGACTTTGCCTATGCCTCTACCGCGTTGGCGCAGCGGGTCACCGGCGCCGTCATCGATCGCGACGAGCGCAAGGGCAAGGGCGCGTCGGACCACGTGCCGCTCATCCTCGACATCGCCGACGAGGCGTAAGGGCGTTACCCCGCAAAGTGGCGGTAAATCTCGGCGTTGAGGTCGGGCCACGCCCGCTGGTGGGCCAGGCCGAAGCGACGCGAGGACAGGAAGCAGGCCGCGAGGTCGGCGTCTTGGTCGACCCAAACGAATGACCCCGACTGGCCAAAGTGGCCGAAGACGGTGGCGGGGGCCCGCGCGGCCGTCCAGTGGGGATGCTTGGCGGCGCGGATCTCGGGGCCGAGTCCCCACGCGTTGTCGTCGAAGGGGCCGTATCCCGGCAGGATTCCCGGCAGACCCGGCCACGCCGGGCGCGTCGCCAATCGCCACAGCTCGGCATCGATGTGACGGGGCCACGCGAGCTCCCGGGTGAGAGCGGCCAGCGAGGCCAGTGAACCGCTGAGGCCCCACGCGGGAGACTTCTCGTAGGACACGGCCCCGCCCCACGTCGCGACGGCCTCACACAGCAGATCGCCGATGCCACCCGTTTGGCTGACGCCGCGGTGGGCTGCCTCGACGTGCTGGCCGATCACCTCGTAGCCGGCGTTGGAATAGATGCGCCGCGTCCCTGGCTCGCACACCTGCTCGCCCTCGGGCGAGAGTCCCGCGGCATGGGCGAGCACCATCTCGAGGCTGGCACCCGCCTGCGTCACCGTGTCGTCGAGGTCGATGAGGCCGCTGGCGACCGCATCGAGAGCGACGCGCGCCGTCACGAGCTTGGTTACGCTCATCCACGGATATTCGGTATCGACGTCGCCACCCATCCACGTTGCCTCAGGCCTGAGAACGGCGAGGGCGACGGGAAAATGCCACTGCTCGATGGCGCGTTGGAGGGGCTGAGGCAGCGCTGCGGATCGGCTCATGTCACTTCTGCGGCTGGGCCTGCATGGCACCGGCGGCCATGACGGCGGTCAGCGCGGCGACGGCCTCGGCAGGAACGATGCCGAGGTCGGACAGCACCGTGTATTCATCCGTCGTCAGCACGCCGTTGACGACCATGCGCCCGAGGAATTCGATCGAGAAGGCCCGATTGTCCTGGGCGTACGCCAGGTCCTCGGACGTGAGGATGCCCGAGTGAACGATCTTGTCGATGATCTCGGGAGGGACCTCGGCCAAGCCGTAGCGCTTGAGGTTGTCGTGGGTGAGCTTAAGCAGCCCGCGTTGCAGCATGTCAGACAGCGACAGACCCGTCGAGCGCTGAACGATGGCGATCGCCTCGGGAGAGGAAAACGACGAGGCGAGCACCGTCTCGAGTACGCCTTCTTTTGTGAAGTCCAGCGCCGCCAAGACCGTCTGGGTGAGGACGGCATTGACAGGGATCTCGTCCGTCGCATACAGCCACTGAATCTGCAATCCGTACCACTGGGCAAGCAGCTGATAAGCCAACTGGCGAGGCTGGGCAACCGTGTTGAGCATGCCCTGGCTTTCCAGCTTGGTAAACGCGTCGGTGAGGACCTCCTGTAGCCCAGCGAAGCGCGCGGCGAAGTGATCGTGCGCCGGGTGGACGCTGGCCGAGGCCTCGACGGTGAGCATGCATTCCATCTCGACAATGGTCTGCGAGTTGCCCAGGGAATTCGCCAACTCGATAAACGCCTCGAATACCTCAAATGGGGCCATATCGGCGAGCGAGGACACCTTAAAGTTCAAGCGCTCTTCATAGCGCTCGATAACCGACATGAGGAGGACGTCTTTAGAGGGGAAATGGTAGATAACGCCGGGATGGGAAATACCGACGCGGCGGGCCACATCGCGCATGGATAGGCCGTGGTAACCGACTTCGGCGACCATGTCGACCGTCGCATCGAGAATGGCTTCACGCCTGGCGACGCCCCCCGCGTAGGGGCCGCGCTCACCCGCACGTCTCGCTTCCGGCATGACCCCTCCCCTCCCTCGGGACGCCGCAACCGCGTACCAACCATATTATAGGTTTTCGCCTTTGCCCTCCACGAGCTTTTCGTCGTGAACACACGGCGGACACCTTACCGGGGTGCCTTTGACACCCCGGTAAGATCCGCACCGCCCCGAGACCGCCCGAAACACCGTCATCCGTGACCGTTCACGTGCGGGCAAGACGATCACCATAACGGCGTTCACTTAATGCACACGCAGTCGGTATTTCGCGCCCGGCGCCGCGTCCGGATCGACGTCGACGTGCACCGTCTGGCCGTCTGCGACGGCGCCCTCAAGGAGGCGCCTGGCCAACTGATCGCCCACCTGTGTCTGAATGAGGCGACGCAGCGGACGGGCACCGTAGGCCGGATCGTAGCCGCGCTCGGCCAGCCACTGCTTGGCCGCGTCGCTGACCTCGATGTCGATTCGGCGCGAGCGCAGCCGGGCCCGCACGTCGTCGAGTTGGAGGTCGACAATGCCGCGCAACTGTTCGATCGTCAACGGATCGAAGACGATGATCTCGTCGAGCCGGTTGAGGAATTCCGGCTTGAACGTCATGCGCACCTGAGCGAGGACCTGTTCGCGGGCCGGGCCGCGCTCAAGCGTCGGATCGCGCAGGATCTCGGAGCCAATGTTCGACGTCATGACAATGATCGTTTGGCGGAAGTCGACGGTGCGCCCCTGCGAATCCGTGAGCCGGCCATCGTCGAGCACCTGGAGGAAGATCGAGAAGATCTCGGGGTGGGCCTTCTCGATCTCGTCGAGCAGGATGACACTGTAGGGGCGCCGGCGCACGGCCTCGGTCAGCTGGCCGCCCTCGTCGTAGCCGACGTATCCCGGGGGCGCCCCGATGAGGCGGGCGACGGCGTGGCGGTCGTGGTATTCCGACATGTCGATGCGGACCATCGCGTGCGGGTCGTCGAAGAGGAACTGGGCCAGTTGGCGGGCCAGTTCGGTCTTGCCCACGCCCGAGGGGCCGAGGAAGAGGAACGATCCGCCGGGCCGGTTCGGGTCGGCGATGCCCGCGCGCGAGCGGCGCACGGCGTCGGCGACGGCCTCGACGGCCGCGGTTTGGCCGATGAGGCGAGCGCCGATGCGGTCCTCCATGTCGAGCAGCTTCTCCTGGTCCCCGCGCAGCATCTTGCCCGTGGGGATGCCCGTCCACGCCTCGACGACCTCGGCGATCTGGCGGGCACCGACGCGCTCGGGAATCATCGGATCGATGTCGGACTCGGTCGTCTCGGCGGCCTCGGCCTCGTCGATCTCGCGACGAATGGCAGGAATGTCGCCGTTTTGGAGGCGGCCGGCGCGCTCCCACTCGCCCTCGCGCATGGCTTGTTCGAGTTCGGTCGTCAGCTGATCGAGGCGGGCGCGCAGCTCGCCGATGCGGTTGTGGCCGGCTTTTTCGGCCTCCCACCGGGCGACGAGGGCGGTGTAGGACTCGTCGAGGTCGGCGATATCGGCGCGCAGTTTCTCCAGTCGCTGCGCGCTGGCCTCCTCGTCATCGGATTCGGCCAGGTAGGCCTCCTCCATCCGCATCCGATCCAGCGCGCGACGGGTCTTGTCGATCTCCTCGGGCGAGGAATCGAGCTCCATGCGCAGGCGCGAGGCGGCCTCGTCGACGAGGTCGATCGCCTTGTCGGGCAGGTTGCGCTCGGTGATGTAGCGATCGGACAGGGTCGCGGCTGCCACCAGGGCGCCGTCGGAGATCGTCACCTTGTGGTGCGCCTCGTACTTACCGGCGATGCCGCGCAGGATCGCGACGGTGTCCTCGACGCTGGGCTCGCCGACGTACACCTGCTGGAAGCGGCGCTCCAGCGCGGGATCGGATTCGATGTGCTGGCGGTATTCATCGAGGGTCGTCGCCCCGACGAGGTGGAGTTCGCCGCGGGCGAGCAGCGGCTTAATCATGTTGCCGGCATCCATCGCCCCCTCGGCACCGCCGCCGGCGCCGACGACCGTGTGAAGCTCGTCAATGAACGTGATGATTTCGCCGCCGGCACCGGTGATCTCGTCAAGCACGGCCTTGAGCCGTTCCTCGAACTCACCGCGGTATTTGGCGCCGGCGACCATTCCCGCCAGGTCGAGGGCGAGCAGGCGCTTGCCACGCAGGGATTCGGGGACGTCCCCGGCGACGATCCGCTGCGCCAGTCCTTCGACGACGGCCGTCTTGCCCACACCGGCCTCGCCGATGAGCACGGGGTTGTTCTTCGTGCGCCGCGACAACACCTGCACGAGGCGGCGAATCTCGGCGTCGCGGCCGATGACCGGGTCGAGCTTGCCCTCGCGCGCGGCCTCGGTAAGGTCGCGCGAGTACTTCGCCAACGCCTCGAACTGGTTCTCCGGGTTGGGCGTCGTCACGTTCTTGCCACCGCGCAGGTCGGGCAGTGCCGCCTCGAGGACGTCCGAGCTCGCGCCGGCGTCGCGCAGGGCGCGCCCGGCTTCGTCCTGACCGCGCGAGAGCGCGACGAGGAGATGCTCGGTGGAGGTGTAGGTGTCCCCCATCGCCTCGGCCAGCTGCCCGGCCTCGCCCACGAGGCGGGCGAGATCGGTTGAGGCCTGGGCCTGCTGAGTCGAACTGCCCGAGACGCGGGGCAGGGCGACGAGAGCGCGCGCGCGCTCGCGCCGACGATTTTGCGGTCGGCCCCGATCGCATCGAGCAGGGCCACCGCGATCCCCTCGGGCTGCTCCAGCAGAGCTTGCAGCAGGTGCACGGGAGTCGCCACCGGGTTTCCCGCCGCGCGGGCGGCTTCGAGCGCGCCGCCGAGCGCCTCTTGGGCTTTGGTTGTCAGTTGAGGTGCCATATGAGGTCTCCTTCTGTCGTTTCTGCCCATTGCAACGCCAACAAGGTTGAGTCTATTCCGCTCAACTTCATATGTGCGCCAGATCACGCAACAAGAGGGCAGGCGAGACCACCCGGTCTCACCCGCCCTCTCACGATGGCCGCTCAGCGCGGCCCAACCGCTGTCTTAGCGAGGCATCTGCGCGAGGATCTCGCGACGACGCCGGTTGCGCTTGACCAGCCACACGATGCCGCCGACGAAGAGCGCCAGGCCGACGACGAACGTGCCGCCGCCCCAGATCAGCGCGGACTTACCCATGCCGCCGATATCGACCGGCATGACCACCATCGACTTCGCCGGCGTCCCGTCGGTCAGCAGGCAGCGAGCCGTGTAGGTGCCCTCGGCCTGGACCATGTAGGAAATCGTCCGGACGTGCTCCTGCTCCTGAGTCGAGTTCGGATCAACCCGCGCGCCGTCGGGGCCGACAAGCTCGCACTGCGCCGTCTTTTCCGACTGATCGGTCAGCATGATCGCGACCGCAGAATTGGCCGACAGGTCGACCTCCGCGGGGTTGGGGCTGGCCTCACCCGTCTTGGCAGCCCGCTGCAACGAATCGATATCGATAGCCGAGGTCGCACCCATAACCAATCCGGCGATCGGGGCGCAGATAAGGGCAATGATGGCGCCGAGGACGATCAGCAAAATCGGCAAGGCGCGCCCCGGAAGCTTCTGCGGGGTGGCCGAGCCGTTGCTCGGGCTGGGCTGGCCGTATCCGCCGTTCTGCGCCGTGTAGCCGTACGGATCGTACGACGAGGAGGCCGCTGCCGGCTGTCCCGGCGTGTACGGGGTGCCGACGGTCGAGGGCTCGGGTACGGGATCGCTCGGATCACGGTGGGCGCCGTAGCGCGGAGTGTTGTCACTCATAAGCTTTCCTGACTACTCGCGGTATGGATCACATCAAGTCTAAAACAGCGGCCGCCGATCGGCGGTTAAGTGGGTCGCGACCTGCGCGAACATCGACAACATAGAGGTCGCATAGGCGGTCGATGGCGTGGCGTTGCAGGCTGTCTCGGGTGGCCAAGACGACGACGAGATAGGGAATCGCGAAGAAAAAACACATGCACACGACTTCTAATGCCGTCTTACCCAGTTGCTGCCACCCCGGGACGCCGCGGCGCGAAAACCGCATGACGCGGACCTTCATTAACGCCGATGCCGGCGACCAGCCGGTGACGCAGATGCCCACCACGATCGCGACCAAGATGACCACTGCGGCACCCACCGCGACGAGGAAACGAACAAAGTCCTCGCCGGCCGGATCCGTCGTCGTCACGGACGAGACGACCAGGTCGCCGAGGAGGGCCTGCACGATGTTGCTGGCGAGGATAATCAGCGCGGCATCGAGCAGATGGACGAGGATACGCCGCCCCAATCCCACCGGCATCGTCGCGACGATATGGGCGGGGATGCCCGGCATCGCGGGAACCGTCCGTCTGCCCATCGCACCGGCGTAGCCGTATGCGGGGACCGACTGCGCGCTGCCGAAGACCGGATCGATGGGCGCACCGATCTGCGGCATGCCGCGGCTCGCGGCAGGCTGGACCGAGGCCGAATTGTCAGCGACGCTCCACTGGCTCGCCTCGCCGTAGTGCCCCGGTAGGGGTGCGCGCTCGTAGCGCTCGGGCATGTCCGTCACCGGAATCGCTCCTCGGCATCATCTCGATGCACCGGCGCGCGTGGCGTGCGCGGGACGAGGACGAGTGCTTGCGACGCCCTCGAGTAGCGCACGAGTGCACGGGGTTCGCGTGGACGCTCACCACGCGAATACTCCGTGACGCCGCCGCCCGCGTCGGCGGCAAACACGCGGGTGCGCAAGCTCGCCAGGTGGTCGAGGACAGAGCGCAGCCCATCGACCTCGCGGCGCAGGCGATCATTGTCGCGCTCCAATTCCATGATGCGCGAGATGCCGGCCAGGTTGACGCCCTCGTCGTGGGAGAGGCGTTGGATCTCGCGCAGCCGGCGAATGTCGGCGGGCGAATAGCGGCGCCCGCCGCCCTTCGTGCGCTGCGGCGTCACCAGCCCCAGGCGGTCATACTGGCGCAGTGTCTGCGGATGCATATCGGCCAGCTGGGCGGCTGTGGAGATGACGTAGATCGGCTGATCGTCCTCGGGCTCGGCCTGCGCCGGCGCGACCTGGTCGATGATCTCCTCGACCATCCACGAGGCGACGCCGAGAGCTCTGAGAACCCGGCGCAGGGCGACCAGCCGATCCGTGCTCACGCCTACCACCCCGCCTGCGTGGTCAGGCCCTCGCGCGGGTCGAAATCAGCCGCTTCGTCGATGCGGCGCGCGGCATCGGTAACGTCGCGGCTCGGCTTGCGCGGCACGACGATGCGCACACGCGCATACAGGTCACCTGCGCGACGCTTACCGGAGGAGCGAACGCCCTTGCCCTTCAGTCGCAGCTTCATGCCCGACGACGTGCCGGCCGGGATCTTGATGCGCGCGCTCGATCCGTCGAGCAGCGGCACCTCGACCGAACCTCCGGCCACGGCCTCGCCGATGCTGATGGGAATGTCGGCGATGAGGTCGGCTTCGCCCGAGCGTGAATACACCGGGTGCGGCGCGACCTCGACGGTGAGCAGCAGGTCGCCCGGCTGGCCGCCGGGAACCTGGCGGCCCTTGCCGCGCAGGCGCAGCTGTTGCCCGTCGCGTACCCCCGCGGGCACGCGCACCGTCATCTCGCGTCCCTCCACGCGCAGCTTCAGCGTCGCACCCTCGATGGCCTGGCGGAAGGACAGACGCGTCGACGACGTGAGGTCGCCCCCACGCTGCGGCTGCTGGCCGAAACCGCCGAAGCCACCGCGCGAGCCCGCGCCGAAGAGGCCGGACATGACGTCCTCAAAACCGCCCGATCCGCCCGGGGAGGTAAACCGGAAGGATCCGTTACCGAAGCCGGCCCCGCCGCGACCGGTTGCGCCGCCAAACATAGAGGCGAACACGTCGTCGAAGCTTCCTGAGCCCCCCGGCCCGCCGGGGCCCGCGCTGAAACGGGCACCACCGCCCGCCATGGCCCGGATGGCGTCGTATTGGCGGCGCTTCTCGGCGTCGGAGAGCACCGCGTAGGCCTCGCCGATCTCCTTAAAGCGCTCCTCGGCTTGCGGATTCTGCGCGTTGTGATCGGGATGGTAGGTGCGGGCGAGCTTTCGGTAGGCCTTCTTGATGGCCTGCGCGTCCGCGCTCTTGTCGACTCCGAGGATTGCGTAAAAGTCCTTGGTCATCCATTCCTGCTGACCCATGTCACCCACCTCCTTCGGTTCGGGTTGTTACTGGGGATTGTGAACCATCACTTTCGTTGCCCGCAGAACGCGTTCGCCCATCCGATAGCCCGGTTGCAGCACCTGGGCGATCGTCGGGGTGTCGACGTCGGCGGATTCGTTTGCCATGAGGGCGTCGTGGCGCATCGGGTCGAACTCCTCGCCCGCCTCGCCGTAGCGTTCGAGCTGGCAGACCGTGCCGAGTGTCTGTTCGAGCTTGGTCGCGATGGCCGCGAACGGGCCCGACAGGTCGTCGGCATCGCGGGCGGCCTGGATGTCGTCAAGGACGGACAGCAGGGCTTCGCAGACCTCGCGGCGGCCATCTTCGCGGTGCGAGCCGGCCTGCTGCTTCGCGCGGCGAACATAGGCGGAGTACTCGCGCTGAACGTTGTAGGTTTCGGCGCGAGAGCGGGCCAAATCGTCGCTGAGCTGGGCAACCTGCCCCTTGAGGTCGGCGAGGTTGTCGCCCGCCGGGGTGTCGCTCGCGCTGTCGGCATCGGGAGAGTCTTCGGCTTCGGTCGTGTCCACCGATTCGGCTGAGTCCTCGGCCTTGCCCGCCTCGGGCTGGTCACCGTCGCCGTCGGAGGTGGCAGGTTCCTCGGCGCTCGATTGCGTTGCCGCGGAGTCCGCCGCGGCCTCGGGTGTCACCTCGTCGCTCGACGAGGCGGGTGCGTCTTCGCCGGTGCGGCCGGCGCCGGTGGCGGGGGCGGGCTGATCCGCCCCCGCCTGGCTGGTGGCCTCGGAGAAGACGCCGGAACCTCGATCCGGGTTCTCCATCGTGGTCACCTCCGATTACTTCTCGTCGTCAACGACCTCGGCATCGATGACGTCATCATCGCCACCGTCGGTGTTGGCCGCGCCACCCTCCTGCTGGGCCTGCTCGGCCTGAGCGTGGGCGTAGATAGCCTGACCGATCGCCTGGGCCTTCGTGTTGAGGGTCTCGAGCGAGGACTTCACCGCGGCGGTGTCGTCGCCCTCAAGTGCCTTCTTGACGTCGGCAAGCGCACCCTCGACATCGGTAACGATGTCGTCGCTGAGCTTGTCCTTGTTGTCCTTGATGAGCTTTTCGATGCCGTAGACCGTCTGCTCGGCCTCGTTGCGCGTCTCGGCGTCCTCGCGACGCTTCTTGTCCTCCTCGGCGTGCGCCTCGGCTTCCTTCATCATCCGGTCGATCTCTTCCTTGCCCAGAGCCGAGCCGCCGGTGATCGTCATCGACTGCTCCTTGCCCGTGCCCTTGTCCTTGGCCGAGACATGGACGATGCCGTTGGCGTCGATGTCGAAGGTGACCTCGATCTGGGGGATGCCGCGCGGAGCCGGGGCGATGCCGGTCAGCTCGAACGTCCCCAGCGGCTTGTTGTCGCGGGCAAACTGACGCTCGCCCTGGTAGACCTGGATGAGCACGCTGGGCTGGTTGTCGTCGGCGGTCGAGAAGATCTCGGAGTGCTTGGTCGGGATGGCCGTGTTGCGCTCGATGAGCTTCGTCATGATGCCGCCCTTGGTTTCGATACCCAGGCTCAGCGGGGTGACGTCGATGAGGAGGACGTCGGTGCGGTCGCCCTGGAGGACGCCGCCCTGCAGGGCCGCGCCGACGGCGACGACCTCGTCGGGGTTAACGCCCTTGTTCGCATCGCGCCCGCCCGTCAGCTCCTTGACGACGTCGGAGACCGCCGGCATACGCGTGGAGCCGCCGACGAGAACGACGTGGTCGATTTCGTTAACCGAGATCCCGGCATCCTTGATGACCGAGGTGAAGGGCACCTTCGTGCGCTCGAGCAGGTCCGAGGTCATCTCCTGGAAGTGGGCGCGGGTGAGGCGCTCGTCAAGGTGGATCGGGCCGGACTCGGACATCGACAGGTACTGCATGGAGATCTGCGTCGACGTCGCCGACGACAGCTCCTTCTTCGCCTGTTCGGCGGCCTCGCGCAGGCGCTGGAGGGCGACCTTGTCCTTTGACAGGTCGACGCCGTCCTTGTTCTTCACCTGGGCGACGAGCCAGTCGAGAATCCGCTGATCCCAGTCGTCACCACCGAGGTGGTTGTCGCCGTTGGTCGCGCGGACCTGAATGGTCGAGAATCCGTCGGAGTCCTTGCCGACTTCGAGCAGCGACACGTCGAAGGTGCCACCACCGAGGTCGAAGACGAGGATGAGTTCGTCTTCCTTGCCCTTTTCCAGGCCGTAGGCGAGCGCCGCAGCCGTCGGCTCGTTGACGATACGCAGGACGTTGAGGCCGGCGATCTTGCCGGCGTCCTTCGTCGCCTGACGTTGGGCGTCGTTGAAGTAGGCGGGGACGGTGATGACCGCGTCGGTCACGTCCTCACCCAGGTAGGCCTCGGCGTCACGCTTGAGCTTGCCGAGGATGAATGCGCTGATCTGCTGGGCGTTGTACGACTTGTCGTCGATGTCGATCTTCCAGTCGGTGCCCATGTGGCGCTTGACCGAGCTGATCGTCCGGTCGACGTTCGTCACGGCCTGGCGTTTCGCGATTTCGCCGACGAGAACCTCGCCGGACTTCGAGAACGCCACGACCGACGGGGTCGTGCGCTGCCCCTCGGCGTTTGCGATGACCGTGGGCTCCGAGCCCTCCATGACGGCCAGCGCCGAGTTTGTCGTGCCGAGGTCAATACCAACTGCGCGTCCCATAAGTCTGTCTCCTTCACTGCGCCTGCCGGCGCCCTTGAGTCGTCTTGGCTCAACCTTACGACGTTTAGCGGCGGGCGCCAAACGCACGCTCGATTTCTTGAGTCTGACAGGCTCAACTTTCGGTAGCTGGCATATATTCCGCGGATACGAGTGACCTCCATCACTCGGCCGCGTGCCGGCACGACGTGCATCATCTGCGCGCCCTAACCGCTGGTGGCGGCGGACTTGGGGCTGCCCGGTTACGAGGCCGGCGGCGCGTAGGTCGGGTTGGTGAGGTAGGTCGTCGCGGAGACGAGCGCAAACGTGCGGCTGGTCTCGGTCGTCGTCAGCGGTGTCTCGAGTTCGATCCACGCGCCGGTGACGGGATCTTTCGCGGTGATTTTCCACGTCGTCGTCAACGTGATGCGGGTGGGTTCGCCGCGCCGATACGTGTGGGTGATCGTCGGCTTGGGGTAGGGCGCGCCCTGCCGGGTCGTCGTTGTCGTCTCGCCGTCGCCCCACGCGTAGCGATACAACACCGCCTGGGCGTGAATCGGCACGGTGGTCTCGCCGAGGGTGAGAACGAAGTCTTGGTGGCGCCTCGTCGTGTAGACGATGACGGGTTCGTTGATGAGCACGTCGTTTTGCGGCGGTTGCATGACCAGGCCGGCCGGGTCGATGCGATGCGTCGCCATGTACGTGCGCACGGTCTCGATGAGCTCGGGCTGTACGGACTGGCGAGCGGGCGCGGTGCGTCTGGGGCGCGGGGTGGCCGGAGCGGGATCGTGATAGTCGCGCAGGAGCATGGCGAGGTTCGCCGGCGTGGCGGCCAGCGGTCCCCTATCGGTGTAGGACGTAAACCGCTTATCGCCCGGGTAGACGCGCGGGCGCGCGAGCCGAGTCTGGCCGCCCCTCACCGACGCGGGCGATACTGCCCGCTGCGGCCGGGCGCCCGTACTCCCACCCGTGCGCGTGCGAGTACGCTCAACGCGGGTGACAGTAATGGTGTCGCCGGCAGACACGATGCCGCCGCAATCGTCACCTTTGACAGCCGCATATGTCGGTGGGGCTGGGACAATGAGGCACACGCTCGCGGCAAGTACGGACGCCACTACACAGCAAAGCGTTCTCCTGGAGGCCATCACGAAATCTCCCTATCGGTGCGGCTGCTCCAATCTTTGACGCGCCACCCGCGCTCTGTGCGTTGCATTTGAAAGACGAACCGCGCCGTTCCTTCCCCGTAATACGTCACCGCATCGGAAACCCCATCCCACACCTGTGCCTCGGCAACGTCCGCGTCAAATACGCAGTAAACAATCGAGGCGTCGTCGCCGTCTTGCGGGCCGAGAATCGAGCGGCCCGTGATCGTCGAATAATCGCCGCGAGTCCAGCCGCCATTGCGCACCTCGTCATCAATGCTGTCGCTGAATTCTTGACAGGTCGGGCACTCGGGAAGACTGTATCGATCCAGGGCGTCGTGCCGGCCACGCACGGCGTCGTAGGAGATTGCATCCATGAGGTATTCCGCCACCGCACACGCGCCGGCGTCGTCGTCGCGTTCGGCGTCGGGTGAGAGGCTGGGGGTCTCGTAGGGCCAGACGTCGCCGCTGGGCGGTGCGAAGCTCGGCGTTGACTCCCGTGGCGGGGCAGATGGCGCCGCCTCCGGCTCGTGCGAGCACGCTGTCGTCGCCGCGACGGCGGCGATCGAAAGGGCGACGATCACTCCGCGCGCATATACCGCGCGGTTGGGCTGGCACAGGTGCGCGGACACGCGAGGGAATGGCCACAGCTGCAACATGGAGGGAGCCTCTCTGCTCGCTCCCCTATCGACACTCATGAGGGGGATGCGGGACGTGGGGACCCTCCGAGACTATCCGCACCACCGGCACCACCGCGGCCATTCGCGCGCGCTGTGGATAAACCCGCCCAAACAGTCGCCGCGCGCCGCCTTACCCGCTCGCGACGGATACACGCGTGGCGCGCGCCCGACCATCGGTCTCGACGCGCGCCACGACGGCGATACTGCAATTAGTTCATGCCGAACTTGCGCGGGATGTTGCGCAGGTTCGACCGCGCCATCGACATGACGTCACTGGCCGAGCCCGACAGGACCTCCTTGGCCATGGCCGTCGCGAAGCCCTTCATCTGCTCCGGCGTCACCTTCGGCGGCAGCGACAGGGCGTTCGGATCCGTGACGATATCGATGAGCGCCGGCCCCGGGCGCGACAGCTCCGAGGCGATGACGGCGTCGAGGTCGCCCGGCTTCTCGACCCGAACGCTGCGCAGTCCCATCCCGGCCGCGATCTGGGCATAGTCGACGCTCGCGTGATCAGTCGCGTAATCGGGCAGGCCCTCGACGAGCATCTCGAGCTTCACCATGCCCAGCGTCGAATTGTTCATGACGATGATCTTCACGGGCAGCTCATACGCCTTCACCGTCAACAGGTCACCCAGCAGCATCGACAGCCCACCGTCGCCGCACAGGGCGATCACCGGGCGCGCACGCTCCGCATCCGCGAGCGCCGCCCCGATCGCGTGAGGCATCGCATTCGCCATCGAGCCGTGGAGGAACGAGCCGATCATGCGGCGGTTGGGCCCCAGGTGGAGGTAGCGGGCTGCCCACACGTTGCACATGCCGGTGTCGACGGTGAAGATCGCGTCCTCGCCGGCGTGGCGGTCGATGACGGCTGCGGCGTATTCGGGGTGGATCGGCCCGGTGGCGTCGGCAGCCGGGGTATCGGTGTAGGCACCGACGACCTTGTCCATGAGCGAGCGGTGTTCGCTCACCATGTCGTCGAGGAACTTCGAGTTCTCCTTTTGCTGAACGAGGCCGCGCAACGCCGTCATCGTCTCGCGCACGCCGCCGTGGATCGCGAGGTCGAGGCGGGTGCGCCGCCCCAGGTGTGCGGCGTCCAGTTCGATCTGGGCCGTGCGGACCTTGGCGGGCAAGAACTGGTTGTAGGGGAAGTCGGTGCCGACGAGGACGAGCAGGTCGGCCTTCTCCATCGCCGTCTGGCAGGCGCCGTATCCCAGCAGCCCGGACATGCCGACGTCGTGGGGGTTGTCCCATTGAATCGCCTCTTTGCCGCGCAGCGAGTGCCCGATCGGGGCGTTGGCGAGCTTGGCGATGTCGAGGACCTCGTCGTGGGCGCCCATCGCGCCGTGGCCGACGAAGAACGTGACCTTCTCGGCCTCATTGATGGCGGCCGCGAGCGCGCGCACGTCCTCGTCCGCCGGGACGATTCGGGCCGGGTGGGGGCTGGTGATCGTCAGCGGCTGGGAGTCGTCGGCGGCAGCCTTCGCGACGTCGCCGGGCAGGGTGATGACGGCGACCCCGGGGCCCGCCAGGGCGTGCTGGATGGCGGTGCGCGAGATCCTCGGCATCTGGGCGGGCGAGGAGATCATCTCGGAATACACCGAGCATTCGTTGAACAGCCGGTCGGGGTGGGTTTCCTGGAAGAACAAAGTCCCGATTTGCGGGGTCGGGATGTGCGAGGCGATCGCCAGCACGGGCACGCGCGTGCGGTTGGCGTCGTAGAGGCCGTTGATGAGGTGAAGGTTGCCCGGGCCGCACGAGCCGGCGCACACGGCGAGGCGGCCGGTGATCTCGGCCTCGGCGGCCGCGGCGAACGCGGCGACCTCCTCGTGGCGGGTCTGGATCCAGCTGATCTGCTTCGAGCGGCGCACGGCGTCGACGACCGGGTTCAGGGAGTCACCGACGATGCCGTAAATGTGGCGCACCCCAGCCATCTCCAGTTGAGCAACGAGCTGTTCGGCTACGGACGTCATGCGACACCTTTCTTTCGCGCGGATGAGTCGCCGCGTGTAACGGCGCTCTTCCAGGCTAGAGAGCGCGCGGGTGCGGTGCCGGGTGAGAGGGCCGATTGTCTCCAGTCTCACGCTCGTCGCGCGAGGGTGAGCTCGCGGCGGGAGGAAGGATGGAGGGGTGCGATAGTGTGTCACACACTGACCGGAAGGAGTCCCCCCGTGCCGCGTCCGCGTCGCCTGCGACCATTTACTCACCGCGCATTTGCCTGCGTCCTCATCGGCACGGTGTGTTATTCGCTGTGGATCGCCCAACCGTGGTTCAACCCGGCGATGCCGCTGTGGCGCTCCTACGTCTCTGAGCTGGCGGCTATCAATCAACCCGGAAACGCCATCGTCCGCGTCGGCGACACGCTGGCGGCGATCTGCGCCGCGTGCGCGGGGCTATTTGGGTGGCGCTCGCGGGCGTTCACGCGTCCGGCGTGCGCCATGATCGCGGTATTTGCCCTCGCCACCGTTCTCGATTCGATTTTTCCCATGGCCTGTGCGCCGAGCCTGTCCGCGGTGTGTGCGGCCGGCGACGAGGCGGGGACGTTGGGGCTGTCCCACAACATCCATACGATGACGTCGGCGGTTGCCAACATGGCGACGCTGGGGCTGACCGGGTGGTGGCTGTGGTGTCACCGGCGCCGCCCGCAGGCTCGCGAGGCCGTTGCCCATCTGACCGCGCTCACGCACATCGTCACGGCGCTCGTCACGGCCGGCCTCGCGCTCGTGCACTCCGAGGCCGCGGGCGTCTTTCAACGCGTCTCGCTCATCGGGCTCATCGTGTGGGTGCTGGTGGCCGTGTCGCTGCGCAGTGAATCGCTGAGGTCGCGCGCATGAGTCGCCCCCGCGTCGTCGCTATCGGTGGCCTCGCCGTGCGAGGTGGGGCCTGGTCGGACGTGTGCGCGCGTGCCCGGGCGGCCGGGTGGGGCGAGGTCGAGGTCTGCGACTTGGCCGACCTCGTCGGGCGCGACGTGGACGTCGAGGCGATCGCAGGCGAGGTGGCTCAGCGCCTCGATCCGGCGCATCCCGCCGTGCTCGTCGGCCATTCCCTCGGCGGCCTGGTCGCCGAGGCGTGCGCGCGCCACTATCCCGAGCGAGTCGCGGGACTCGTGCTGGCCGACGCGACGATCGCCTCGGCCACGGAACCGGCTCTGCCGCGCCCGCTGCGCGTGCTCGCCCACACGCGCGCGGCCGAGATCGCGTGGCGACTGGTCGAGGCCGGGGCGCTGCTTTACGGGCAAGACACCATCACCCGGCGCGAGGAGTGGGACCGCTACGTCCGTCGCGAGCGCGCCCGTGCCGACCTGCGCATCACCGTGGCCTGTCATCGCTGGGCCCACGCCGTCGCCGCCATGCGGCGCGCCGCGACGCCTCCGCCAGATGGCCCCACCGACGCAGGCTCCCCCACCCTGGCGTGCCCCACTCACGTCATCGTCGCCGAGGCCGGGGGGCGCCCGGGACGCTGGAGCGCCCAACAGCACCGGGGGCTCATCGAACTGCGGCGTTCCTCGACGGCCCCCGTCACCGGCGAGCGGCATTTCCGCACTCCGCACCTGCTCATGCGCAAGTCTCCCGAGATTATCGTCGCTGCGCTCGCGCGCGTCACCGGCACTCGGTGAGAGGCGAAGCAGCGTAGAGTCACGTTATGACTCGTCGCATTCTTCCGGTTACATTCGCCGCCTGCGCGGCGCTCGCACTTGCCGCCTGCACGCCCAGCACGCCCTCCACCGACGCCTCGACGACGTCTGACGCGTCGACGCCCGCGCCCTCGACGAAGACCTCGTCCTCTGCCGCATCCTCGGACGAGAGCGCCGATGCCCAGGCGTTCATCGAGGCGCTCCAGCCCCTGTCCACGACGGGCACACCCAGCCCGCTCCCCCAGCGCTTCGGGACGATTTCGAGTTGGAGCAGAGGTGCGATCGTCTGCCCCTACGCGCCCGACAGCGAGATTCCCGCGGCCTACCGCGACGCACTCGCCAAAGCCGGGGTGACCCCCAAGACGACGGATTCGAGCAATTGGCTCGTTGTCACCGTCGGCGACACTCCGCGCGTCCTCACCCTGCCGATCACGAAGGTCAACATGTGCTCGGTCGGCGGTGCCGTCGAGATCACGGCGAAGACGACGTTCGTCCTCTCGCGTGACGCCAAGACCGGCACGATTACGGCCGCGCCCGTCAGCTAGCCGACGAGGACGTTGTCGACCGGTCGGTCATAGAGCAGGGGCTGGCGGCGCATCGACAGGGCCGCCGCCAGCGTGAACGGCCCGATGCGCCCGATAATCATGAGGGCGACGAGGACCGCCTGGGCGGCGACGGGCAGCTGCGGGGTGATGCCCGTCGTCAACCCCACGGTGGCGAAGGCTGAGATCACCTCGAAGAGGCAGCGATCGAGGCCGTAGGGGGTGAGCGCCATGAGCGCCATCGTGGCCCCGACGATGAGGGCCGATGCCAGACCGACGAGGGTGACCACCTGCCCCTGAACGTGGTCGCTGACCCGCCAGCGCCCGACGTGGACGCGGTCGCGTCCGCACACCTGCGCCCACGTGATCGCGGCAACCACACCGACCGTCGTCACCTTCAGGCCGCCGCCCGTCGAGGCCGGCCCGGCCCCAATGAGCATGAGAATGTCCGTGCCAAACCACGTCGACGGGTGCATGTGGGCGATGTCGAGGGAGTTGAATCCGGCCGTGCGCGGGGAGACGGCGGTGAAGAACGCGTTGACCCACTTGTCGACGACGTTGAGATTCGCCAGCGTCGCCCGGTTATTCCATTCGCACACGGCCATGAACACGGTGCCGACCCCCAGGGCGACCGCCGTGACGCCGACAACCATGCGCGCGTGCAGGCTGCGCAAGCGGTGCGTGCCCAGCAGCTCGATGATGACGGGAAAACCCAAACCACCGATGATGATGAGCAGCGCCAGCGTGATGAGCACGCACGGGTCGTGGACAAACCCCGCGAGGGAGTCCGTGTGCAGCGCGAACCCCGCGTTGTTGTAGGCGCTACCGGCGTGAAACACCGCGTGCCACACGGCGCGCTCAAAGGAATAGCCGTACGCGACCATGAACCGCACCGCGAGGACGGTCGCGGCCACCAGCTGCGTCGTCACGGCGATCGTCACCGTCAGGCTGAGGATCCGGTTGAGGTCGCCGATCCCCGGCGCCGAGGCGGCGACCGCCGTGTCCCAACGGGTGCGCAGCGACAGCCGGTGGCGGACAATGCGGGCGACGAACGCGGCGACCGTCATCGTCCCCAACCCGCCGATCTCCATGAGCGCCAGCAAAACGGCCTGACCAAACGGGGTCCAATACGTCGCCGTGTCGACGACGATGAGGCCCGTCACGCACGACGCCGATGTCGCCGAAAACAGAGCGACGCTCAGTGGTGCCCCGCCGTCAATCACCGGTCCCCACGTCGGGACTGCGCCCCCTTGAGGCCACGCAGGCGCGCCCGTGCGCGCGATCGGCAGCATGAGAAGGATCGTTCCGAGACCGATGAGAATCCCGAAGGTCGCGCTGATCCAGCGATACGGCGAAGCGCTCGTCACGGCACACTATTGTGCCACGCGAGCGCTCCCCCGATAGACGACGGGGCCCGGCGCCTGCGCACCGGGCCCCTCCTAGGCCTCATCAGCGGCCGGTGAAGGTGAATTCCTTCTCGCCGTTGTCGGACTCGGCGACGTCGATGAGGACGTTCATGCCCTCCGTGATCTCGCCAAAGAGGATGCGCTCAGAGAGCTGGTCCTCGATGTCGCGCTGGATGACGCGACGCAGCGGGCGCGCGCCCAGCACGGGATCGTAGCCGCGCTCGGCCAGCAGTTCCTGTGCGGCCGGGGTCAGCTCGAGCGACATGCCCTGATCGGCCATCCGGGCGTTGACGCGCGCGATGAGCAGCGAGACGATCTCGCGAATCTGGTCGCGCTCGAGCGGCGGGAACACGATGACCTCGTCGACGCGGTTGAGGAACTCGGGGCGGAACTGGCGCTTGAGTTCCTCGCTGACCTTGCCCTTCATCCGCTCGTAGTCGGTCGCCAACTCCCCGTGCGCCTGGAAGCCCGTGAGGACGCCGCGGTTGATGTCACGCGTGCCGAGGTTCGTCGTCATGATGATGACGGTGTTCTTGAAGTCGACCGAGCGACCCTGCGAGTCGGTGAGGCGACCGTCCTCGAGGATCTGCAACAGGGCGTTGAAGATGTCGGGGTGGGCCTTCTCGATCTCGTCGAAGAGGACGACCGAGAACGGCTTGCGGCGGACCTTCTCGGTCAGCTGCCCGCCCTCGTCGTAGCCGACGTATCCCGGAGGAGCGCCGAAGAGGCGCGCCGAGGTGTGCTTCTCGGAGAACTCGGACATGTCGAGCTGGATAAGCGCGTCTTCGTCGCCGAAGAGGAATTCGGCGAGCGTCTTCGCCAGCTCGGTCTTGCCCACGCCCGTGGGGCCGGCGAAGATGAACGAGCCGCCGGGGCGCTTGGGGTCCTTCAGGCCCGCGCGGGTGCGGCGAATCGAGCGCGAAAGCGCCTTGACGGCCTCGTCCTGGCCGATGATGCGCTTGTGCAGCTCGTCTTCCATCTTGAGCAGCTTCGTCGATTCCTTTTGGGAGATCCGCGCCGCCGGGATGCCCGTCGACATCGCGAGGACCTCAGCGACGGCGTCCGCGTCGACCTCGGCCAGCGAGTTGAGGTCGCCGGACTTCCATTCGGCCTCGAGGCGCGCTCGCTCTTCGCCCAGCTTCTTCTCGTCGTCGCGCAGGCTCGCCGCGGCCTCGAAGTCCTGATTGTCGATCGCCGCTTCCTTCTCCCGACGCACCCCGGCGGCCTTCTCATCCAGCTCGCGGATCTCGGGCGGGGCCGTCATCCGGTGGATGCGCAGGCGCGCGCCGGCTTCGTCGATGAGGTCGATCGCCTTGTCCGGCAAGAACCGATCGGAGATGTAGCGGTCGGCGAGGTTGGCCGCGGAATCGATGGCCTCGTCGGTGATGACGACGCGGTGGTGGGCCTCGTAGCGGTCGCGCAGCCCCTTGAGGATCGCAATCGTCTCCTCGACGCTGGGCTGGTCGACCTGGACGGGCTGGAAGCGCCGCTCCAGCGCCGCGTCCTTTTCGATGTACTTGCGGTACTCCTCGGTCGTCGTCGCGCCGATCGTCTGTAGCTCGCCACGCGCGAGCATGGGCTTAAGGATGGAGGCGGCGTCGATGGCCCCCTCGGCCGCGCCCGCACCGACGAGGGTGTGGATCTCGTCGATGAACAAGATGATGTCGCCGCGGGTGCGAATCTCCTTGAGGACCTTCTTCAGGCGCTCCTCGAAATCACCGCGGTAGCGCGAGCCTGCGACCCAGCGACCCCATGTCGAGGGAGTACAGCTGCTTGTCCTTCAGCGTCTCGGGCACGTCCCCGGCAACGATCGCCTGGGCGAGCCCCTCGACGACCGCGGTCTTACCGACACCCGGCTCGCCGATGAGGACCGGGTTGTTCTTCGTGCGCCGCGACAGGATCTGCATGACACGTTCCATCTCGGTCTTGCGCCCAATGACGGGATCGAGCTTGTTTTCAACCGCCGCCTGCGACAGGTTGCGTCCGAACTGATCGAGGATGGCCGAGCCGGACTTTTGCGGCTCCTGGCTGCCCGAGCCGACACCGACGGTCTCGCCGCCCTCGCCCTGCCCGGACTGCTGGTAGCCCGACAGCAGCGACACGACGTTTTGCCGCACCTGCGTCAGGTCGATGTTGAGGTTGGCGAACACCTGGGCGGCCGTGCCGGCGCCCTCGCGAATGAGGCCGAGCAGGATGTGTTCGGTGCCGATGTAGTGGTGCCCCAGCTGGAGGGCCTCGCGCAGCGACAGCTCGAGGACCTTCTTCGCGCGCGGCGTGAACGGGATGTGTCCACTCGAGGCGCTCTGCCCCTCACCGATGATCTCGACGACCTGCTCGCGCACCTTGTCGAGGTTCAGGTCCATCATTTCCATCGCCTTGGCGGCGACGCCTTCGCCCTCGCGGATCAGCCCGAGCAGGAGGTGCTCGGTGCCGATGTAGTTGTGCTTGAGACTGCGCGCCTCGTCCTGTGCCAAGACGACGACCCGTCGGCCCGGTCGGTAAAGCGTTCGAACATGGAGTCTCCTTATCCGGTAACCTCCCCCATTATGCGAGGGCGCGCGGGCACTTCTCGCTTCTGTTCGCCACCGGCGTGAGAGACCTCGCGCCCGCCCGAGTCGCGTCGCGCCCTCAGGCTTCGGCCTCGACGAGGACGGTCATCGGGCCGACGTTCGTGAAGGCGGACGTCCATCATCGCGCCGAAGACGCCCTGGGCGACGCGCAGCCGCGAGCCCGCAGGGCCTCGGCAACCGCCTCGTAGATGGGTTCGGCGACGTCGCCCGGGGCGGCGCGGGTCCACGAGGGGCGCCGCCCCTTGCGGGTGTCGCCGTAGAGGGTGAACTGGCTGACGAGGAGAATCGGCGCGCCCTCGTCCTCGGCCGAGCGCTCGCCCGGCAGCACGCGCAGCTGGGCGATTTTGCGGGCGACGCGCTCGATCTGGTCGGGGCCGTCGTCGTGGGTGACGCCGAGGAGGACGACGAGTCCGAGTCCCTCGTAAGTGCCGACGACCGTGCCGTCGACGCTGACGGATGCGTCGCGCGCGACCTGAATGACTGCTCGCATAACTCGTCCTTCTCTGTCTCAGATTCCACCCAGCCGCATGCCCTCGGCGGCGCCGGCGACGCGGGCCATGCCGCGCCCGGGGCGGGTCTCGGGGCTGGCGGCGGCGCGCCCGTCGGGGCTGACGATCGGCGTGAGGGTGGCGGCGACGGCGTAGCTGTGGCCGTCCTCCTCCCACGTCACGCTCGCCTCGCCGGCGCGTGCAGACCGCTTGACCAGGCCCAGGCCGACGGGGCCGTCCCAGGCATCGCGCGCCGCCGACGTCACCGTCCCGATGGCCCGACCGGCAGCCTCGATGGCGGCTCCGGGCGGGGGCAGCAGCGAATCCGAGCCGTCGAATTCGCAGTGAACGAGGCGGCGGGGCGGGCGCCCGAGGTTGACGATGCGCGCGACCGTCTCCTGGCCGCAGTAGCAGCCCTTGTCGAGGTGCACGGCTGTGCGCAGCCAATCGAGTTCGTGCGCCAGCGCGCGCTCATCGACCTCGCGATCCAGCCGGGGGCGGTAGGTCGCGATGCGGCGGGCCTCCCACGCCGCGCGCCCGACGCGGCGGGGAGCGGCGACGACGTAGCGTCGTCGGTCGACAGGGGAAGCCCGCAGAGGCGGCCAGCTCGCAGGCGCGATCGGCGAGGGCATCGGCCCGTTCTCGCTCAGCAAGCACGATCGTCGCGGCCCAGTGGGTGCCCGGGTGGTCGGCGATATCGGAATACGTCGTTCCCCGGGGCACACGCCCGGCCACGGGTCGTCCCAGATCCCGATGACGCCCTCGCCGCGCAGCTGCTCGATGGCCGCGCGCAGCGGCCCCGCGGCGCTCATTCCAAGCTGGCACACCTCCGTGCTGCGCTCGGCGACCTCGACGCGCAGGAGGAACCGCATGGACTCGAGGAATGCCGCGAGCGCCGGCCCGCGCCCGGCGTCGGTGAGCAGCCACGTCGTCTCGCCGTCGTCGATGACGCCGGCGGCGTGGGCGATGTGGCCCTGGGCGTCGAGGAGGAGGAGTTCGCGTGATTCCTCGCCGATGTCGGTGACGATCTGGCTCGACAGGGTCGTCAGCCAGGTGAGGCGATTGGGACCGGTGACGCTGACGGTGTCGCGATCGTCAAGGACGACGATGCCGGCTCCCGTGGCGAGGGCGTGCTGTTCTCCGGCGGGGTCATCGATGATGTCGAGGTAGTCGGGGTGGCTCACGCGTCCTCCCTCGCCAGGCGGGCGGTGACGGCTGGGCGGATGTCCTCGCCGTTGAGGGCGGCTTCTCGGCCCACATGAGTTCGCCGCCGACGAGGCCGTACATGCGCGAGGCCTCGACGATGCGGGTGCCATTCTCACTGAGGCCGTCAATGTCGCTGATGCGCGCGCCGATGCCGGGCCCTGGCAGCGAATGGCCCACAGGCCCTCTCCACCAAATCGGCCGCCGCGCAGGCGCAGGGTGCCCTCGCCGAAGGTTTCGGTGCCCGGTCCCTGTGCCGGCTCCGAGCGCGTCAGGTGCCAGGTGCCCGTTTCTTCCCAGGCCTCGTCCCGAGGGGTCAGCAGTGCGAGGCCGCGCGCGGCGTCGGCCATGACGTCGATCCCGTCGGCGGCCTCGGCGTAGGAGACACGCAGGTGGTGGCGAAGGTCGTCGCCGTCGTGAGTGACGTCGAGGGCGAACACGAGCGGGCGGTCCTCGCCCTCCTCGCCCATCGCGGGTGCGGTTCCCCAGCCGCGCCAGCTGCCCAGCAGCCAGGCGAGGGGATACAGGGACGGGGGAAGGTCGTCGGGCAGAGTCATCATGGCTCCACCCTAAAAGCTGTGGTAGGTGGCGCTATGCCGGGGCGTTAGCCGCCCATGATGCGCGCGAACGCATACACGGGGATCGCGGCCGTCAGCCACGGGATCATTCCCAGCGCGGCCGCGCCCATGAGCGAGGTCGGGGCCATTCGTCCGGCAAAGAACGCGTGGCAGCCGGCGACGACGAGACCGGAGACCATCCCGAAAGCGCCGAAGACCGTCAGCATGGCGATCATCGGCTCGGTTGTCCCGACCGATGCCGAGGCCACGAGGATCGAATCATTGGCGCCCAGGCCGGCCACCATGACGAGTCCGACGGCAACCAGTCCACCCAGCGTGCACAAGACGATCGAGGTGAGCACGCGCATCCACACGCTGCCGCGCAGGAACAGGCAGGCGCCGGCAACGACGAGGCAGATCCCCATGGGGTGAGCGAGGATGAGCCACACCCGGTAGTTTTCCAGGGCGATCCACGCGATCGTCGTCATGGCGAGCACGGTCCCCGTCACCGTGGTAGCCAGCGAGCCCAGGACCGACGTTCGCCCGCGTCCGCGCACCATTTCACCGATGAAGGCCGCGCACACGACGAAGCCGGCGACGTAGACGCCCCACGCGGCGTCCATGGTCACGCGGACGACGCCGAGGCTCGCCAGGGCCATGACGGCGATGATGACGGCGGAGATTCCCGGTGCCGGGGCGTGAACGAGGCGCCCCCATCCGCAGGCAAAGACGATGACGGCGACGACGGCCACGCTGTCAACGCGTCGATCGGGCGAGCGCGGCGGCCGCGAGCGCGAGGCCAAACAGCATGAGGCACACGCCGCCGGCCCACGCGGGCGGTGTGGGCAGGCTTGTCGTTGTATTGGGGGCATTCACCCGCGGCCATCGTCGCATATTATTTGGCGCGGGGGCGAGAAACTTCTCGCGTTGACTCGCGCGCGCAGGGGCTGTGGTGGCCACGTAGACTGGCAGTGGCGTCGGACCGTTTAGCCCCGGGCTCCATTTTTAGCCGCTTCGAGCGGCCTTAGCGCCGACTGGCGCTTCTCGGTCCGGCGCCCTTTCATACCTGGCGGCCGGGACTTTGGTCCACCGTTAGCCGCGGCCTGCTCCTCTCGGTGCTCCCGCGCGTTCGACTTGGGGGCCGCTCAGCCTGCTGCGCTGGCGAGCGAGTCCGTTTTCATGCATTAGCCTGTTAGCGACATCGTCGGTTCACCCAGCAGTGGAGGCACTGTGATTCTTCGACGCAAAGGTCCGAAAGAGGACTTCTACGACCTGTTCACTCAGGCCGGCAATAACCTCCTTGAGGGGACCAAGCTGCTGGCGCAGACCGTGTCGGCGCCCGAGCCCGATCGGGCTGAGCACCGCAACGCGCTGCACGATGTTGAGCACCGCAATGACGAGATCACGCACACGGTGGCGCGGATGCTCGACCAGACGTTCGTCACGCCGATGGATCGTGACGACATTTCCCTGCTGGCCTCGACGCTGGACGACTGCCTCGATCTCATCGACGAGGTCGCCGACATCATCGTGTTGTACAAGATCGCCGAGATCCCCTCGCGCGTGACCCAGCAGGTCGAGATCCTCCAGCAGTGCGCGGAGCTGACGGCCGAGGCCATGCCGAAGTTGAAGACGCTGAAGAACCTCAAGTCCTTCACGGTCGAGATCAACCGACTGGAGAACGAGGGCGACAAGGCCTATCGCAAGATGCTGGCCGAGCTGTTCGAGACCGAGTCGGATCCGATCGCTGTCATCAAGCTCAAGGACATCATCGAGTCTCTCGAGGCCGCCATCGATCGGTTCGAGACGCTGGCGAACACGGTCGAAACCGTGTACCTCAAGGAGTCGTAAACGGTGGACGTCATCTTCGTCGTCGTTGCGGTGACGATTGCGATCGCGCTCATCTTCGACTTCACCAACGGTTTTCACGACGCGCCGCGAACGCCATCGCCACGTGCGTGTCGACGAATGCGCTCAAGCCGCGCGCCGCCCTCATCATGGCGGCCGTCATGAACATCCTCGGCGCGATGATGGGCACGGGGGTGGCCTCGACCATCGGTGAGGGAATCATCGACATTTCCCACTACACCGAGGCCCCTGCCGAGGAGATCCGGCTGCTGGGCCTGACCATCATCCTCTCGGCGCTGTTGGGCGCGATCACGTGGAACATCATCACGTGGTGGTTCGGGTTGCCGTCGTCGTCTTCGCACGCCCTCATCGGTGGGCTCGCGGGCGCGGGGTTGGCCTCGTCGACGCACGTGTATTGGAGCGGGATCGTCGGCCACGTCATCGTCCCCATGGTCGTCTCGCCCCTCGTCGGCTTCGTCGTCGCGTTCCTCCTCATGAAGTCGGTGTTGTTCCTGCTCGCGCGTGCCCCCTATCACGCGACGATGAGCCGCTTCCGCATGATGCAGCGGGTTTCGGCCGCCCTCATGGCGCTCGGGCACGGCCTGCAGGATGCGCAGAAGACGATGGGCGTCATCGTCATGGCGCTGCTGGCGGCCGGCTATCACGCGCCTCACGCGCAAACCGGCGAGCTGACGATTCCGCTGTGGGTCAAGCTCGCCGCCGCGGGTGCCATTTCCATCGGGACGTACTTCGGCGGCGGGCGCATCATGCGCACGCTCGGCACCAAGGTCATCGCCGTCACCCCGGCCCACGGTTTCATCGCCGAGACGACGTCGGCCTCGGTGCTCTACCTGGCGGCGTACGTGTTCCACGCTCCCATCTCGACGACCCAGTCGGTGTCCGCGGCCATCATGGGCGTCGGCGCGACGAAGCGGCTGAGCGCCGTGCGGTGGGGCGTGGCCGGCAACATCGCCGTCGCGTGGGTGCTCACGCTGCCGGCTGCGGCGATCGTCGGTGCCGTGTTCTTCTGGATCCTCCGCTTCGTCATCCCGGGGCTGTGAGGACGATGAGCACGCCTCGTCGCATCCTCGCCGCGCTTGCCTGCGCGGTGGTGGGTGGCGGCGTCTTGACAGGGTGTTCGTCGGCGACGTACACGCTGAAGGCCGGGGACTGCTTCACCGCGTCGGACGACATCCTCACAGGTTCTGCCGATATCGCCGACGTCGATACGGTCTCGTGCACGCGCTCGCACAATTCCGAGGTCGTCGGCTCCCACGTGGTGACGGATTCGTCGTTCCCCGGCACCGAGACCCTGGTGACGCGCGCACAGACGCTGTGCCAGAAGGACTTCCTCGACTACGTGGGAATCGACTACACGAAGTCCGCCTACGACCTCTATCCCCTCATTCCCACCAAAGACACGTGGACGGCGTCGTCGGCACGGTCGATCACGTGCGTGGCGCTGGCGCTGCCGCCGATCGACCACTCGCTGAAGGGGCAGGGCGAGGCCGCGGCGACGCGCGCGACGCGGTGATGGTCGCGATGGGTGCGGAGCAGGATCAGCCCCGGGAGCGGATCGAGCCCGTCATCTTCGCGCGCACACGCGCTCAAGCTGAGGAGAGCGCGAAGCGGCTGCGGGCGTGGCGCACCTACGTCGAGGCCTCGGCCCTGCTCGAGCGCAGCTGCGAACACATCATGCACGAGGCCGCGGGCATCCACCGGGCAGATTTCCAGATCCTCTTGACCCTGTCAGAAGCCCCCGCGGGGCAGATGCGGCTGTGCGACCTCGCCTCGGCGACCGTCGTCTCGCGCCCGCGCCTGACCTACCGGCTACAGCACCTGAGTAAGCGCGGCCTGCTCGAGCGGATTCCCGACGGGAACGACCGCCGCGGCGCCCTGGCAAGGTTGACGCCCACCGGCTACCGGGTTCTCGCCACGGCGCGCGCCGCCGAGCGCGAGTCTGTGGAGTCCCTCTTCGTCGCCCACATGGCTCCCGGCGATGCCGACGTCCTCATGCGCGTCTTCGGTGACGTGTCGGCGGCGTTGCGCGAGCGCCCGCTGCCCTGAGAAATCGGCATACTATCGACCACCCCGTGCGTGATGTGTGACACCTTTTCGGAAACGTTTCCGAAAACTGCTTGACGCTGACCTGCGCAGGTCATACGTTAAAGAAGTCACAGCGCCACCCAGTTCGGAAACGATTCCGAACACCGCACGGGGTGCGCATACAACGAGATCCAAGGGAGGATCGACGTGTCTAGATTGACTCGATTTGCCGCCGCCACCGTGGTGGGCGCATTCGCTCTGGGTGGCCTGGCCGCCTGCTCGTCGGGAGGCGGCGATGAGGACAAGGCCGGTTCGGTCTACATCCTCAACTGGAAGCCGGAATCGGAAGAGGCCTTCAAGAAGATCACCAAGGCCTACACCGACGAAACCGGCGTCAAGGTCAAGCTGGCGACCGCCGCGTCGGGCACCTACGAGCAGACCCTGAAGTCGGAAGTCGCCAAGTCCGAGGCGCCGACCCTGTTCCAGATCAACGGCCCCGTCGGCCTGAAGACGTGGCAGAGCTACGCCCGCGACCTCTCTGACACGAAGCTGGCGAAGGACCTGACCGATCCCGAGCTCGCGCTCAAGGGCGAGGACGGAAAGACCTACGGCCTGCCGGCTGCCGTCGAGGGCTACGGCATCATCTACAACCAGGCGATCATGAACAAGTACTTCGCACTTCCCGGTGCAAAGGTGAAGTCGGTCGACGAGATCCACTCGTTCGCCACCCTCAAGGAGGTCGCGGACGACATGCAGGCCAAGAAGTCCGAGCTGGGCATCGACGGCGTGTTCGCCTCGACGTCGCTGGCCAGCGGTGAGGACTGGCGCTGGCAGACCCACCTGTCGAACATGGCGATTGCTCGCGAGTTCAAGGACGAGAAGGTGACGGACTCCAAGACCGTCAAGTTCACCTACGCCGACCAGTTCAAGCAGATCTTCGATCTCTACCTCACCGACTCCACAGTGGCGAAGTCGCTGACCCCGTCCAAGACGGTGTCCGACTCGATGGCCGAGTTCGCTCAGGGCAAGGCCGCGATGGTCCAGAACGGCAACTGGGCGTGGTCGCAGATCGCCGAGGTTCAGGGCAACACGGTGAAGGAAGACGACATCAAGTTCATGCCGATCTACATGGGCTTGCCCGATGAGGACAAGCAGGGCATCGCGGTTGGCACCGAGGCCTACATGGCGGTCAACGCCAAGGCGTCCGAGGCCGATCAGAAGGCCACGCTGGACTTCCTCGACTGGCTGTTCATGGGCAAGGGCAAGCAGTACGTCACCAAGGATCTCGGCTTCAACGCCCCCTACAAGTCCTTCGGACCCAATGACGTCCCCTCCGATCCGTTGGCCAAGCAGGTCCACGAGGCCATCGCGAGCAAGGACACCTCGACGGTCTCCTGGGTCTTCCAGACCTATCCCTCGCAGGACTTCAAGGACACCTTCGGTCAGGCGCTCGCGCAGTACGCCGCCGGTAACAAGCCGTGGGACGAGGTCGTGAAGACGTTCGTCGACGGCTGGAAGGCCGGCAAGGCCGGCTAAACGCCGCATCGCTTAGGGCCCGGGCGCACGTGCGCCCGGGCCCTAACGAAGGGAGCACCATGGACAAACGCCTCATTCGCTATTTCCCCATCTTCGTCCTGCCGACACTGCTCGCGTTCGCTATCGCGTTCCTCGTGCCGATGATCATGGGGTTTGTTCTCTCGTTCACCGACTTCCGCACGATCACCGACGCGACGCCCAACGGCATCGACAACTACGTCAAGGTGTTTGAGGAGCGCTCGGGATTCCTCTCGGCCTTCCTCTTCACCGTCGCCGTCGTCATCGTCTCGATCGTCACCGTCAATATTCTCGCCTTCGCGATTGCCTGGGTCCTCACCCGCAAGCTGCGCGGAACGAACTTCTTCCGCACGGTGTTCTTTATGCCGAACCTCATCGGCGGCATCGTCTTGGGCTACACGTGGCAGGTCATCATCAACGCCGTGTTGTCGCGCTACGAGATGACGATTACCTCCGACAGCACCTACGGCTACATCGGCCTCATCATCCTCATCAACTGGCAGCTCATCGGCTACATGATGATTATCTACATCGCCGGCCTGCAAAACGTGCCGCCGGAACTGACCGAGGCTGCCGAAATCGACGGGGCGAACCGCTGGAGCGTGCTGCGCCACGTGACGATCCCCATGGTCATGCCCTCCATCACCATCTGCCTGTTCCTCACGCTGTCGAACACGTTCAAGATGTACGACCAGAACCTCGCCCTCACCAACGGTGGGCCGGAGAACTCCACGGAAATGGTCGCCCTCAACATCGTCAAGTCCATGTTCTTCCAAGTCGGCCAGGAAGGCGTCGCCCAGGCGAAAGCCGTCATTTTCGTCGTCGTTGTCGTCGCGATCGCGTTCTTCCAGCTGCGGGCTACACGCGCTAAGGAGATCGAAGCATGAGCACATCTCGATCCGCACACCGAGCCCCGCGCCGCGGGGCGGATACGACCGGGTCATCGGCCGTCGGCAAGGGTGCCCTGTACGCCATCCTCGTGTTCCTCACCTGCGTGTTCCTGGGTCCGATCGTCTTCATCATCATCAACTCGTTTAAGGGGCGATTCGCGATCTCCAGCTCGCCGTTCTCGCTGCCCCTGGGCGAGATGTGGGCAGGCATCACGAACTACGTCACCGGTTTGCAGCTGTCGGGCTTCTTCTCGGCGATGCTGTGGTCGTTCACCATCACCATCATTTCGGTCATCGTCATCGTCACGTTGTCGGCCATGACGGCGTACTACATCACCCGCGTGAAGCGGTGGTGGACAACGCTGCTGTACTACCTGTTCGTCTTCTCGATGGTCATCCCGTTCCAGATGGTCATGTTCCCCACGGTCCAGATCGCCGACCGTCTCCACCTGTCGAATCCCCTGGGCATGGTCGTGCTCTACCTGGGCTTTGGCGCGGGGCTGTCGGTGTTCATGTTCTCGGGCTTCGTGAAGTCCATTCCGCTGGAAATTGAGGAGGCCGGGCGCATCGACGGGTGCAATCCGCTGCAAAACTACGCGCGGATTGTCGTGCCGATGCTCAAGCCCACGGCGATCACCGTGGCCATCCTCAATGCCATGTGGGTGTGGAATGACTACCTGCTGCCCTCGCTCGTGTTGGGGCCCTCGTCGCGATTCCGCACGATCCCCATCGTCGTTCAGTTCCTCGTTGGCTCGAACGGCAACCGCGACATGGGTGCGCTGATGGCGATGCTCGTCCTCGCGATCGTCCCCATCGTCGTGTTCTACATGTTCGCGCAGAAGTACATCATCGAGGGTGTCGTTGCCGGAGCCGTCAAAGGCTAAGCGAGCCCGGAAAGGATCGGCCCGCCCGCGTGAGCGGGCGGGCCGCACATTATGACTTCCCATGTGAGAATCCAAGACATCGCGAAAGCCTGCGGTGTCGGCGTGACGACGGTGTCACGCGCCCTGAACGATCAACCCGGTATCGCCGCCGCGACCAAGCGACGCATCCGCGAGATGGCGCGGACCCTCGATTACCAACCCAACGAACACGCCCGCAATCTGCGCGCGTCGAATCGCGTCATCATTTCGCTCATCGTCAAAGGCCCGACGAACCCGTTCTTCCTGGAAATCCAGGATCTCGTCGATCGCGATATCCGCGCGCGAGGATACTTCCTCTCCGTCGTCCGCGTCCCCCACGCCCACGACGAGGTCGCCGCCGCGAAGGGTGCCCTCGCCGTCACCCATCCGGCGGCCATGATCTTTCTCGGCGGCTGGTTCGACCGCAGCCCCGCCGACTTCGCTCACGTCACCGTCCCCTCAGTGTTGTGCACGACGCCGTGCGCCCCGCACCTCGACGGTGCCGACTATTCCTCGGTCGCGATTGACGACAAGCGCGGCATCGCGGACGTCGTTACCCACCTTCACGCGCTGGGGCACCGCCGCATCGCGTTTCTCGGCTCCGACGTCGCCGACCGCTCGGTCGGCCACCTGCGCGAGCAGGCGTTTTCGGCGGCGCTCGCCGAGTGCGGCATACCCGGCGATACCACCCTGGTGCGTCGCGGGGACACCCAGCATGAGCCGTATTCCTACGACTACGGCTACAGCCTGGCCCATCGCCTGCTCGTCGAACGCCCCGACGTCACGGCGATCGTCGCCATGACCGACGCGCTGGCGCTGGCCGCGATTCGCGCCGCCACCGACCTCGGCCGCGTCCCCGATGACCTATCCGTCACCGGCTTCGACGGCATCGAGATCACCCGGTTTACGACCCCGCGGCTGACGACGCTCGTTCAACCCACCGAGACCATCGTGTCGGCCACGTGCGACCTGCTGTTTTCCCTCATGGAGGGCGAGGAAAACCGCCATATTCTCATTCCCGGCACGCTGCGCGTCGCCGAGTCGAGCGCGCGAGTGAAAGAGTGTGCGTCATGAACCGCTGGCAACGCACACTCGGCCCCGACGGGAACTTCTACGAGACGTTGGCGCTTGCCGCCGACGTCGTCATCGTCAACGCGTGCCTCATCGTGTCGTCCCTACCCATTGTTACGGCGGGCGAGGCCCAACGCCGCGCCGTCGCCGTCATTGCCCAGCTGGCCGCCGACGAGGGCTCGCGGCCGGTACGGACGTTCTTTCACGGGTTTGGGCGCGGGCGGGCGTGGGGCCGCGTGAGCGCGTGGTGGCTCGCCATGCTCGCCCTCGGTCTCGTCGCCGCCTGGATTCTGCGAGCGCTACTCATCCTCGGCGGCGTGGGCGCGCTCGCCGCCGGTGCCGCCGTCATCGCCGGCCTCGGCCTCGTCGGTGTCGGCGGCACGTGGCTCGTCGCCATCACAGCTCACGACCCGGGCCACCCCTCGCCGTGGTCGCACGCGGCCATGTGTGCGCTTGCCCATCCCCTGCGCGGCCTGGGCATCGTCGTCGCGTGGATCTGGCCGTGGCTCGTCCTCGTGATGTGGCCGCGCGCGTGGGGCATGCTCCTGCTCTTTTACGTCGTCATCGGGTGGGCGCTGACGTGGTACGTCATCTGGCTGTTCATCCGCGACGTCGTCGCCCCGCCCACACCCGCAGACGATTAGGCGCTACTGGGCACGCACCCACCCGCGTACGCTCGGCGAGGTCAGCGCGAGGATCGCCAGGACGGCGAGTGTTGCCGATATCAGCCACAGACTCGTGTGGACGGCCTGCGTTTGGACGGTCTCGATGAGGCGAACGATCGCCGTCGCCGTCATGACGAGCAGCAGCATGAGGCGCAGCCACTTGCGCCTGAGCAGCGTCCCGACGAGGCACAGCCCCATGATGGCCGTGACGACGAGGAAGCCGATTCCGGCCGCCCGCGAATCGTAGATCGTCAACGGCGCGCCCGTGTCGACCGAGGTCTGCGTCGTCAGCAGGAACCCCGCGAGCGCCAACTCGAGCATGTGCAACCCGACGAGGACGGAGGCGCCGATCATCGCCGGGGGCGGCAGGTGGTGGTCACGCACGCGCGACTTGCCGGCCTCGCGCGCCTCGTTGGCCTTTTCGCGCGAGGACCGCATGACCTTGTCGTGGTCCCACGCGCTGTCCTCGAAGTAGATGAGCCCCTCCTCGTTCATGGCGTTGACGTCGAGGACGGGCATGTGGCCGTCGGTGATGACGCGGTCGCCGCCACCGTTGCGCGAGTGGTAGGCGGTCTGGGCGTCGGCGATGACGGCGACGGACGTGATCGGGCATGAGCGGCGGATGGAGCGCACGACGTGGTCGCGCTCGAGGTCGATGTTCTCGTCGATCTTGTGGGTGACCTGGAACGTGAACAGCGACAGCCCGACGGCCCGGTCGAAGGTCGCCGCCGCCAGCCAGTCGACGCGGTAGCCGCCGGGAAGGACCCAGTCTTCGGGGGCCGGCCAGAACCTGATGTGGTGGCGTTGGGAGGGGTCGCCGTCGACCTCTTGCTGGTAAGAGAAGGCTTGGGAGTGGCCGAAGAGGTAGAGCGGGGAGACGGGGGCCGAGGGGTAGGAGCGGCGGAAGACCGAGGCGAAGACGATCTTCGCGGCCGAGGACAGGGTGATGTCGTCGGCCATCGTCCACCCGGCGGCGCGCATGGCCAGGTGGATGTCTTCTTCCTCGCCGAGGAATGCCAGGTTGATGGGGTCGCCGAGGATCCCGTCGGCGGTGCGCGAGCGCCCGATGTAGTAGTCGGGGACGTAGAGGATCGACAGGATCTGGTGCAGGCGCGGCAGCGCCATGTAGGTGAGGACGATCCAGAAGACGACGAGGTAGACCATGCGGGCGAGCGAGATGTGGAAGCCTTCGCGCAGCAGCACCCACGCGAGCCAGCACGTCGGGATCGCCGAGATGACGACGAAGAGGGAGTCGATGAGCTGGTAGGGCGTCCAGCGGTTCGTCACGCGCAGGGGGACCTTGCGGCCGAGCTTGTAGATGAATTCCTCGACGTCGTCGGGGTTGTCTTGGGGCGTCGTCGGCTCGGCGACGCGTTGCGAGGCCAGCGATCTGCCGGCGGCGACAGCCGCGAGGATCGCGTCGTCGGGGTCGCGGCCGATCAGTGCGGATGCGTGTCGAACCTGCGGGGTCTGGCGGGTCTCCTCACTCATAGCCCCACCCTAGTCGCGCCCCACGCCGTCTCACCGACGCTCCAAAATCCGGCTCTGCCTGACAGCTGCGGTGATGCGAGACACAATAGGGCTATGAAGAAAATCTTGAACTCTGCGGACACTGTCGTCACGGAATTCCTGACGGGCTTCGCGGCGGCCCACCCCGATACCCACCGCGTTGACCTCGATCATCACCTCATCCTGCGTGCCGACGCCGGCCAGATCGACAAGGTCGGCATCGTGTCCGGCGGGGGTTCGGGCCACGAGCCGCTGCACGGGGGCTATGTGGGGCCGGGCATGTTGGATGCCGCGTGCTGCGGCGAGGTGTTTACCTCCCCGGTCCCCGACCAGATTCTCGCGGCAACCGAGGCGGTCGACGCCGGCAAGGGCGTGCTGCACATCGTCAAGAACTACACCGGCGACGTCATGAACTTCGAGATGGCGGCCGAGATGATTGAGGGCACGCGGGTCGAGACCGTCGTCGTCGCCGACGACGTCGCCGTGCAGGATTCGCTGTACACGACGGGTCGACGCGGCGTGGGCGGGACCGTCTTCGTCGAGAAGATCGCCGGCGCGGTGGCCGAGAAGGGGGCGAGCCTCGACGAGGTGACGGCGGTTGCCACCGATGTCTCCGCGCGAGTTCGGTCCTTCGGCGTCGCCCTCACCTCGTGCACCGTTCCCGCGGCCGGCAAGCCGACGTTCGACTGACGAGGCCACATGGAGCTGGGGATCGGCATCCACGGCGAACCCGGGCGCGAGCGCGTTCCCATCGCCTCCGCGCACGACCTCGCCGCCCAGTTGGCGCGCCCCATCCTCGACGATGCCGACTTCACGAGCGATCCCGTCATCGTCATGGTCAACGGCATGGGCGCGACCCCCGCTGCTCGAGCTGTACCTGCTTTACGGGGAGGTCGCGCGGTACCTCGAGGACCACGGTGTGACAATCGCGCGCTGCAAGGTCGGCAACTACATCACGAGTTTGGACATGGCGGGGGCCTCGCTGACGATGGCGCCGGTCACCGACGAGCTGTTGGCGGCGTGGGACGCGCCGTCGCCAGTGTTCCACTAACGAGGGAGATCCCACTGATGGCACTGAGTGTTGACCAGGCCGCGGCCTGGATGGCGAAGGCAGCGCAGCTGATCGAGGCCGACGCCGATCGACTGACCGATCTCGATCGCCAGATCGGCGACGCCGACCACGGGCTAAACGTGCGTCGCGGCTTCCGCGAGGTCGCCACGCTGGATGCCGCGGATTACCCCGATGCCGCGGCGTACCTGAAAAAGGTCGGGATGACCCTCGTCTCGAAGGTCGGCGGGGCCTCGGGTCCCCTCTACGGCACGTTCTTCCTCCGCTTCGCCCAGGCGCTGACGGGTGAGGGTGCCGGCGTCGTCGAGGCGCTAGGAGCCGGCATTGGCGGGATCCAGGCACGCGGGAAGGCCGAGGCCGGCGAGAAGACGATGCTCGAGGCCCTCCTACCGGCCTACGAGGCAGCGCAGGCGCACGCCGGCGAGCGCATGTGGGACGCCGTTGTCGCCGCTGCCGAGCGCGGTGCCGAGGCGAGCGTCGACATGGTGGCGACGAAGGGGCGCGCGTCCTATCTGGGTGAGCGCTCGCGCGGGACGATGGATCCCGGCGCGGCATCGGCCGTCCTCATTCTGCGTGCGGCCAGGGAGGCGATGGGCGCATGACGTGTGGACTCGTTCTCGTCGCCCATTCTCGGCCGCTGGCCGAAGCCGCGCGCGATCTCGCGCTGACGATGACCGGGGGGCGCGACATCGCCCTCGCCGTGGCTGCGGGCAGTGCTGACGGCGGCATCGGCACCGATGCGATGGCCGTCCTCGACGCCGTGAACAGCGTGGCCGAGCGCTGCGATGACGTCCTCGTCTTCGTCGACCTGGGCTCGGCCATCATGAGCGCGCAAACGGCGCTGGAGTTCGCCGAGCCCGACGTCGCCGCCCGCACACACATCTCGCGCGCACCCCTGGTCGAGGGCGTCGTCGCAGCGGCGGCAAAGGCGGCGTTGGGCACCGACTGGCGCGGCGTCGAGGCCGAGGCCCGCCGCGGCCTCAAACCCAAGGAAACGCTCGTTGACGACGACCTCGCCGCCGATCCGACCCCGACGGTCGATGACGTCGACACCGTCGCTGACGAGGGCCTGACCGATCCGCCCCCGGACCCGTTTTCTCCGCTGCTGCCGCGCATGGAATACACCCTGGATCTCAACCCCGAGGGCTACGTGTCAACCGGCGAGGCCGCCCGCGAGCTCGAGCGTTTCGAGGTGGCGCGCGCCCGCGCCGCGGCCGCGCTGGAGCGAATCGCGCGTTCCTACGACGATACGACGGAGGCCGGACGCGAGATCGCGACGATCGTGCGCATGATCGTCGCCCTCGTCAACGACCGGAGGCTATCGCGTATGGCCGCGGCCGATCTGGCCGAGACGCCCGATGCGTTCCGCGTCGTCGAGGAGCGTCTGGATTCCCTGGCCGGGAAGATCGCGGCTGCCCCGACCTCGCAGTTGCGCGAGCAGTCGATCGACGTTCGCCTCGTGTCCCGCCTCATCCTCGGCGCGCTGGCCGAACAGCCGCTGGCTGGCGTGGCAAACGGGCGCGAAATCACGACGCCGTGCGTCATCGTCCTGCCCGAGCTCGACGCCATTTCGGCGGCGCTGCTGCGACCGGGACCGGTGACGGGGGTCGAGGTTCACGGCTATAGCGATACCGGGCACGGCCCGAACATCGCGCGACTGCTGGGCGTTCCCGTGCGGGCGGTGGCTCGCGACTAGACGCGCACGGTTTCCAGGTCGACGACGCGGTCCCTCGGGTCCGCGTCGTCGGCGTATCGGGCCAGATGGACGACGAGGGCTTCGGCCGTGTGCAGCAGCGGGTCGCCCTGGGGCAGTAGCCGCGACAACCGGTTGGGGGTGTAGGGGGCGAGTTCCCCGACGAGAGCGGGGATCGTCGGGCGGTGCACGCACACGACGGTGTTCGCTCCCTCGGGGGTGATGAGGCCGCGGTAGGCCGCCCGCAATGCGGCGGGATCGTTCTTCGCCTCGTCCTCGGTCAACTCGGGCGCCATGTCCATCGGTGCCCCCGTCAGCGTCGCGTAGGGGGCCAGCGTTGCCAGGCAGCGCCGCCACGGCGAGGTGACGAGGTGGTCGACCCCGTAGGCCGACAGCACGGCGCTCACGCGGCCCACCTGGTAGACGCCCCGGCGGGCGAGGGGGCGCTGGCTTTCGGGCTGGTCCGCCCACTCGCTGCGCTTGATCGCCTTGGCGTGGCGAAGCACCAGCAAGCTGCGCGTGGCCAAGCGGCCCGCATCGAGGCGGGTGAGAAGCTCGCTGAGGAGACGCCGATCGCCGCGGCGAGTCAGCAGGCGCATGGCCTTGGCGGGCTTGACCCATCGGACCCGATCGATTTCGCGCTCAGGCGCCCGCTCGGCCGGTGCCCGCGCCAGTAGTGGTGCCTGGGCCAGGTCCGGGGTGGCGATCCAGTAGTGGACTTCCTTCGTCGTGTTGCGCCCGAGCTTGTAGCGCTGCATCGTCAGCCGCGGTCCTAAGCGGACGGGCACCCCGGTTTCCTCCTCGACCTCGCGCGTCGCGCACGCGACGATGTGCTCGCCCGGTTCCTGCTTGCCCTTGGGCCACGACCAGTCGCCGTACTTGGGCCGGTGCACGATGAGGACTTCGATGGATTTGTGGGTGAGTGCGCTCGGATCGGCATCCGTGCCCTCGGCGATGCGCCAGACTACGGCGCCGCCTGCGCGAACGACGCGCGAGGGCGGCGGTGTTGGGCGCGGGCCGGGCATACGTACTCCTCCACGTGGCGAGCCGAGACAGATCAGTTTCTTCTCATGGTAGCGAGTTGGCTGCGCCCTCGCCGGCCTCTATGTCCCACGCAGACATAAGGCGAGGACCCGAGCTGTGCGCCCGGGCCCTCGCCCATGTTCCCCATCTCAAAGAAGCACTCTGTCTCTCGCTAGGCGTTTCTCCTCTTCTCATGTCCCCTACGTCGTCGGGCTTGGCCCGATCGATGTCTTTTACTGTAGGGAGCGCCCCTGGTGAGACCCCGGAACGAAGCTGGGAATTGCCTAGGAAATAAGTCAGCAGGAGCACTCGCCGTCGTCGACGACGGGATTTTCCAGCTCACCGATGTCCTCGACATGGACGGTGACGGTGTCGCCGGAGACGATGGGGCCGACGCCGGCGGGCGTCCCCGTGAGGATGACGTCGCCGGGCATGAGGGTGAACGCGGCGGAGGCGTACGCGATGAGCTCCTCGATGCCGCGCACCATATCGCCGGTGGACCCGTCTTGGACGATCTCGCCGTTGACGCGCGTCGTCACCTGCTTCGGCCCGCGCTGCCACTCCTCGACGGGAACGATCCACGGCCCTAGCGGGCACGCCGTGTCGAAGCCCTTCGCGCGCGCCCACTGTCCATCCGAGCGCTGGGCGTCGCGCACGGAGACGTCGTTGGCGCACGTGAAGCCAGCGATGACGTCCCACGCGCGCTCGGCGGGAATATCCTTGGCGCGGGTACCGATGACGACGGCCAATTCGCCCTCGTAGTGGACGATCTCGGCCCAGCGGGGGCGCACGATGGGGTGGCCGGGGCCGACGACGGTATTCGGCGTCTTGAAGAACAGCACCGGGGTTGGCGGCACTTCACCGTGCATTTCCTCGGCGTGCTTGGCGTAGTTCTTCGCCACGGCGATGACCTTCGAGGGGCGGCACGGCGCCAGCAGCTCGACGGAGTCGTAGTCGATGGACTCGCCCGGCTCGGTCGCGGCGGGGGTCGGCATCGGCGGCGAAGAGATCGCCAGAGAGGGGAAAGACCAGGCCAGCCGCGGTATCGACCCAGGCGTAGGGGCGGGAATCGGGAAGATTGATGCGCGCAAGTTTCATGTGAGCCAGCCTACACTTCGGCGATTTCGCGGGTGTGGCCGGACCACGGCGATGCGACTCCCGTCGGGCCGAACGGCCATTTTTTGCTGAAATTCCGCGTATTTTGGGTATATGCGCGCAGTCAGCTCTGGTGAGGACCCGCAGGGCGGGGTCATCAGCACCCTGGCGCCGGGCGTCGCCCTCACGAACGCTCCCGCACCCGTCGTGACGCCGGGGCAGGCCCTGTTGGCCGTCACCGCCGCCGGAATCAACCGGGCCGATGCCCTCCAGCTTCACGGGGCCTATCCCCCACCGCCCGGGGTCGCCAACATCCCCGGACTCGAGGTGGCCGGCACCGTCCTCAGCGCCGAGCCCACCCTGCGCCAACACACCTCGCTCGACGTCGCCTACGCGATGCACACCCACCAGCAAGTACTCGCGCTGCTGCCGGGCGGCGGCCTCGCCGATCTCGTCGCCGCCGACATGTCGCTGCTGTTGCCCGTTCCCTCGGTGACGAGGGCGCTCAGCGTTCAGCCGGCAACGCCGCATTCTCCTACCCTGACGCTCCAGCCGCTGGCGTGCAGCGAGTCCGTTCGCGCCGTTGCCCTCGTCGAGGCGTGCGCGACGGCCTGGCTCAATCTCAAGATCCTCGGCGACATCCAGCCCGGTCAGCGCGTCCTCATTCACGGGGGCTCCGGCGCCATCGGGACGATCGCCATCCAGCTGGCGGCCCACCTGGGAGCCGAGGTCTACACGAGCGCCGGCTCGCCCGAGCGCGCGGCACTGACGCGGCAGCTGGGCGCCGAACACGCCGTCGACTACCACGACGACCTCGTCGCCGCCATCACCGAGGCGACGCGCGGAGAGGGGGTCGACCTCATTCTCGACGTCACGGGGGCCGGCGGCCTCGAAACCAACCTCAAGCTGTTGGCCCCGGCCGGAACGCTGCTGCTCATGGGGCTACAGCGGGGGGTCGCCGGCACGATCAACCTCAACACGGTCATGACGAAGCGCCTGACTTTGACCGGTGCGACGCTGCGATCGGCGCCGCCGGCGCTGCGTGCGCGCGTCATCGACGACCTCATCCGCCACGTGTGGCCGATGGTCGAGGCCGAGCAGATCTTGCCCGTCATCGACCACGTCTACCCGCTGGATAAGTGCGGGGACGCCTTCGCTCGCCTGGCGCCGAAGTGGTTTGGCGACCCCGTGGGGACGTACGCGTGCACGCGCCCCTTCGGGAAGATGGTCGCCGAGATCTAGCTAGCGACGCGGCACGTGGACGCCGCGGGCCCGCGAGACGAATGTCGACGGGTCCAGCGGGGTGTCGGCCTTCGTCTCGGCCTGGAGGAAGTCGACGACGGCCTCGAGCGAACCCGCTTTTTCCCACACGGCGCGCTGGCGCTGGTAGCCGACACCGATGCGCACGAGGTCGCCGATCCAAGCGAGGTCGTCCTCGCAGCCGAGGTCGCGCGCCGCCGGCGCCAGCTCTTCGAGCCATCCCGCCAGGGTCTCGCGCAGGGGTGCCTCGTCGCCGTGGGCGTTCTCGATGAGAGTCGCCTCCATGCCGTAGCGCGCCGCGCGCCACCGGTTTTCGGCGACGTACCATTCGGGTTGCATCGGCAGGTCGTGCCCGGCGTCCAGCAGCCGCGATCCCGTCTCGACGAGCGACTGGATGAGCGCGGCGTAGGCGCGCACCTCCTTCGTGTTCGACGACGCGTCGCCCACGCGGACCTCGAGCGTGCCAAATTTCGGCGACGGGCGAATGTCCCAGCGGATTTCATCGAAGCACGTGATGATACCCGTCTTCGTGAGGTCGTCGGTGAAGGATTCCAGCTGCTCCCAGCGCTCGAATTGGCGCGGCTGACCGGCCGTCGGCAACTGCTGGAAGACCATCGCGCGGTTGTCGCAATAGCCGGTGTCGACGCCTCCCCAATAGGGCGAGGAGGCGAAGAGGGCCTGGATGTGGCCGAGTTTCGTCGCGACGTATCCCAGCAGGGGAAGCAGCTTCGCCCGGTCCTCCACGCCGACGTGAACGTGGGTGCCGAACAGCAGCATCTGCTGACCCCAGTATTGGGTGCGCGAGACGAGGTTGAGGTAGCGCGCCGAATCGGTGACGAGCTGGTAGGTCGGGTCGGCGAACGGGTGCGAGCCGGCCGAGGTCAACTCGACGTGCAGCGCATCCGAGAACGGCCGCACGAGTGCCGCGCCCTCCTCGAGGTCGCTGATGCACTCAGCCACCGTCGCGCGCGGGCGCGACGTCACCTCGACAGTGTTGAGCAGCATTTCCTTGTGAATGAGCCCGTTATTCGGGTGTTCGCGCTCGACCGCCTCGAGGATCGCCGCGCCGCATTGGCGCAAATCATGCGATTCACGGTCGACGAGCTGAAGTTCCCATTCGATACCGAGCGTCGACCGTGGGGACTGGGCAAAATCCAACACCATGGCGCTCTCCTCCTCACACGGCGGCGGGGGTCGTCACCGACCCGTATCCACGATAGCGGTCAACAAACGCCGAGATCATGGCGTTTGAACTGGTCACGTCCTGGCTCATGCACCGATCGATGACGTCGCGGGCCTCGTCGGCGTTGTAGTAGTGGCCGGCGTAGGTGTCGATGCGCAGCTTCATCCCGGCTGTCGTGATCTCCGGGTGGAACTGGGTGCCGTAGACGTTGTCGCCCCACCGCAGCAGCTGCTGGGTGCAGTACTCGCCGCGCCCCAGCAGCGTCGCGCCGGGCGGGGTGCGCTCGAGCGCGTAGGTATGGCCGACAAACGAGCGAATGGTCGGGGCGAGGCCGCGGCACACGGGGTCGGCGGCCGCTGCCTCACCGAGGTGGACGCTGACGGCCTGGAGGTCCTCGGGCACCGTGTCGATGAGCCGCTCGCCCTGGGCGACGGCCAGCATCTGTAGCCCGTAACACAGACCCAGCGTCGGGATATCGCGCTCGATCAGGGTGCGCGCGAGCCGCGCGACGCGGGCGTACATGTGGGCGCGGGCGGGGTCACTCGCCTCGTTCTCCTCGACTGCCGAGTACGGTGAGCCCGAAATGATGACGCCGGCGTAGGCGTCGAGATCGAGGTCGCGCGCCGGGTCGACGTCGGGGTCCTCGAACAGCATGAGCGAGTGCAGCGACTCCCCCTCGCGCAACCCACCGAGGCGTTCGATGGTCGCGCGCTCGTCGTCAGCGATCACCCCGGCGGGGCGGCACTGCACGAACACGAACGGTGCGGGCGAGACGTGACACATGGGACACAGCCTAAAGTCAGCCCGGACATGTCGCCTGTTGGCGCTCACCGATGAGACCAACGCCGCTCACTGCGTGCAGGCGCGAAGCGGCCACCATCGCGGGACAGGTGCGGCCGCGCTGATGCGACCGGCCGGCCCGTCACAGGTCAGACTCGCCGCGTGCAGGGCGAGACGATCGGACGCGGGATCGGGGATGGGGCCGTAGAGCGGATCGCCGAGGATGGGATAGCCCGCGTGCGCGAGCGTCACCCGCAGCTGGTGGCGGCGCCCACCCTCGGGTCGCAGCTGCCACAGCGCGTGTTCCCCATCGACGGCGAGGACCCGCGCCCGCGTATACGTCGGCACGCCGCGCGGATCGACCGCGACGATGCCACCGCGCTTCGGCGCCAGCAGGTGCGGCCGCCACGTCGCCTCGTCGCCGACGTTGAGCCCGCTCCGGCGCGTCAGCGCGAGGTAGGTCTTTTCGACCCGACGCTCGGCGAATGCCCGCTGATAGTGAGCGCGGGCGCGCGGATCGGTGACGAGGAGGAGGCAGCCGGTCGTCAGCCGGTCGAGGCGGTGAGCGGGAACGACGTCGTCGATTCCCCACTGGCGCCGGGCCGCGACGACGACCGAGCGGGCGACGAACGCCCCGCGCGGTGCCGTCGAGATCCCGCCCGGCTTGTCGACGATTCGGGCATCGTCGCCGCGCCACAGCTCGATCAGGGGATGCGGCCACCCGGGTTCGTCGGGTGCCGCGGAGTGGATGAACACCCGCTGGCCGGCCGCGATGATGTCGCCGGGATCGATGCGCTTCCCGCCGGCATCGACGACGTCGCCGCGACGAAACGCCGCCGCCACCTCCCAGGTGCGCCGATGCGCGGTGAGAGTGGCGAGCGCCTCGGCAACGACCTCGCCGGCCTCGCCAGCCCGTGCCACGCGAACGGGGCGGGGGTTAAGGCCGGCGCGCGGCGGGGGTACCAGGCGGCGTCTGCTCACGAGTTCACTAGTGTCGGCGCAGCTTGCCGAACAATCCGCGCGGGCGCACGGGTTCGGCGACCGGGGTCCACTCGGGCTTGTCGAGCTTGTTCGTCGCCAGGGCCATCGACAGCGACGGCGTCAGCGGCAGTCGCGGCAGCAGCAGCGCCTGGACGGCGTGGTAAATCGTCTCGCGACGCGCGGCATTGACCATGTCGATCGCCTCGTTGTGACGGTTGAGCTTGGCAACCACCGATCCGTCCGCGCCCAGCAGGTAGCGGGCCGCGTAGTCGATCCACGCGTGGTAGCAGTGCTCGTAGTGCTCCATGTCTCCCATCGTCCGCTCGCCGTTGGCCGAGGTTCGGTACAGGGTCACGGCGGCGTTGATCGCCTCGAAACACACCCACGCCAATCGATCGTGAATGAGCGTCTTGCCCTCGGCGTCGACCGTGAAGGCGAAGCCCTCAGCACCGTCGCGGCGCCACGCGTCGACGCGGGCGCGCTCGAAGATTTCCGTCGCCCCCTCGAGCATCCAGTCTTCGAGGTCGTGCCCGGCCTCGTGCCACATCGCGCGCGCTTCCAGCAACAGCCGGACGAATTCGAACGAGTGCCCGACGGCGTGGCCGTAAGCGCGATGGGGATCGGCCGGGTCGTCGGCGTGATAGTCGGGCTGGTAGCGCCACTGCGCGTCAAAGTGTTCGGGCACGCGCCACGAATACGTCCGGGCCTCCTCGACGACGCGACGCAGAATGCGCACGGCCCGCTCGAGCCAGATGCTCTCGTGGGTGACATCCGCGGCAACGAGCAGCGCTTCGACCGTGTGCATGTTGGAGTTCATGCCCCGGTAGGCCTCGCACACGGAATAGTCGCGCGTGTAGGACTCGCAGACCATGCCAGCTTCGTCGTCCCACCAGTGCTCGTCGTGATCGCGCAATACGTCGCGCAGCAGCTCGTGAGCGTTATTGCGGTTCGCGGCCGTCGCCGTCGCCGCTGCCAGCATGACAAATGCCGTGGAATACGACCGCTTATCGTCGTGCCCCTGCGCCGGGCGGACCTTGCCGTCGACCAGCCGCGGCTCGATCGCGTCAAACCAGCCCCCGTACTCGCGGTCCCAGAAATACTCGCGCAAACACGTGATGCCGTGTGCGGCGAGGCGGCGGCAGCCCGGCAACCCCAACAGGACCCCGAGGGAATAGATGTGCGTCATCCGGGCGGTGATGTAGAGCTGGACCGGCGCATCGGCGTGAACATTGCCCTCGGCATCCATCGTCCCGAACCCCGTGGGCACCTCGGAGCGGGCGCCATACGCCATCAGCTGACGCATGTGCGCCGAGAGCCACTGGACGTGTTCGATCGAGTCAAACCAACTCATGATGCTGTCAGACCTCGCGTCGTTGTATCGGACTGGCACGGCCGGCACGTCGTGTGCCCTGGGCCACTATCCATCCTATCGGCGCGCTGGCGAGCGCCGCGGGCCTTAGGGCCGGGATCCGCCACCGATCCGGCTACTGCGAGGAGGCCGCCCCGGTCACGGTCAACTGGGCGACGGAGCCGACCGGCTTGCCGTCAAGCACGAGCTGAAGGCCGTAGATGCCGGCCTCGACCGGACCCGTGGCCGCGCACGACCCTGCGGCGTCCGCGTGCGTCTGCCCGTCCCACGTGAATTCTGTATCCCAGGAGACGCCGGCGCCGAACAGCAGGCGCTTGGTGTCGTCTTCGGCGCACGCGCTCGAGTCGTAGACGGTCGTCTTGTCCTTGGTGATCCGCAGCCCCAGCTTCGTCGGCGACGCGTTCGCCAAACAGGGCTGAGCGCCACGCGCGGGGGCCACCTTCGCCGCGATCGTCGTCTTCCAGCCCGGCTGAATGACCGCCGGATCCGCGCTAAGGGTGGCGGTGAGCATCGACGCGTCGCAGGTCACCGGCGACGTCGTCGGGTTCACGGTGGGAGTCTCGGCCGCCTGATCCTGGGCATCGACGCCGGCGCGCACGAGTGAACGTACGACGCTCACCGCACCGACGATGAGGGCAATGACGAGAACGAAGATGACTACGGCGGCGATACGGCGGCGCCGATACACCGAGGCCGGCAGCCGTTTCGACGAGGTCGGGCGGGCCGACGCGGGACGCCGCCCACCCGGACGCTTCGGGGGCCTACTGGTGCTCGTCATAGGTGCAGCTTATCCAGGCGACCCCGACGCCCGCCCGGACCACGCCGTCAGCGCGGCAGGCTCACCCGCTCGCCTTCGATCGTCACCAGGTGGTCGCGTTCGAGCGCGAGCAGCGCCCGCCGCGCCTGGGAATCGTCGGCGGCCTGAGGCAGGCGGCCCGCCGCAATGACGCGCTCGAGGGGCTGCGGGCTCGACGTCTCGCGCAACAGGTCGAGGATGCGCCCGCGGGCCTGGCGATCCGTGCCGACGTAGCGCTGCCGAGCGAGAGGCTGCTCGCGCACAGGCGAACCGGCATCGCGCCACGCGCACCAGGCCTCGACCGGGCATCGCGAACATTCCGGAGTCCGGGCGCGGCACACCAGGGCGCCGAGCTCCATGACCTGCGCCGTCCACGCGCTCGCGGCGGCGTCCTCGCTCGGCCACACGGCTTCGGCGCGGGCCGTTCCTCGCGGGTGGCCGCCCCGGCGGGCTGGTCGCTGCCGCCGAACAGGCGCGCGATCACGCGCCGAATGTTCGTGTCGAGCGGGATGGCGCGGCGCCCGAATCCGAATGTGCTCACCGCTGCCGCCGTATACGGCCCGACCCCGCTGAGGCGGCGAAGCCGATCCTCGATATCAGGCGGAGCCGCCGCGCCAGCGTCGGCGGCCGGCAGGGTCATGAGGTGGGCCAGCTCGCGATCCTCGCTCATCGTCGCCGCAGCCGTGCGCAGGTAGAGGGCGCGGCGGGGATAGCCGAGCTTGCCCCACTGGCGAACGACGTCGGCAGGCGAGGCCGCGGCGACGTCGGTCGGGCGCGGCCACCGCCGCATCCACGCGTTCCATGCCGGCTCGACGCGGGTCATGGGAGTTTGTTGCGCCATGACCTCGGATACGAGGACGCCCCACGGGGTGCGTTCGGGCGGCGGAACGGAAAATCCCTGCCCGCCGAGGCGAACCATGCCGCCAGCGCCTGCCGGATCTCGGCGGTATCAGCCTCGCTCATGCCGGCGATGCCTGGACGCCGGCACCGCCCGAGACGTCGTCGTCATCGTCGTCGATGATGCACCACGACTCGACGAGAACGGCGATGACGGTGACGACGATCCCGGCGATGCCCGTCACCGCCGAACCGATGGCCTGTTCGCGCATCATCTGGGAGTCGCCGCTCAGCAGGGCGACGGCGCATTGGGCGGCCATGTGGCCGCTGAGCAGGGCTCCGACGATCGCGGCGGCATGGGCCGTGAGCGCGATCGTCGCCGCCTGGGTCGGCGTGACCCGCGTGGGCTTGCGCTGCTTCAGCTTGAGCACTCCGCGCCCGGCCTGAATGAGGCCAAGCGCCGCGAGCGCGACGGGCACGGCCAGAAAGGGGCTGACGAGCAGGGGTGTTCCACCGCGACTGACCAGGGTCCACGTGAGGACGAAGGAGACGATGCCGGCCACGATGGCGATCGCGGCGATGAGGGGGCGCCGCAGCCGCGTCACTGGGCCGAGTCCTCGGGGTCGCGCTGGGGCATCGCCGGGATGGTGCCGGTCGTCGTCGGGCGCATGATGGCGGGCTGCTTCGTCCCAGTTTGCGCCGCGGCGTCGGCAATGTCGGCCTGGCTGATCTCTTGGGTCTGCGGCGGTTCCGGAATGTCGTCGAGCAGGGGCGGCGGGGGCGTCGCCTGCGCCTCGTCGGTGTCCGTGCGCGCGTGCGGGCATGGGGAGATTCGTCGTCCGTGGGTTGGCCGACCGACGCGTCGGGGGCGGGGGCCGGCGGCGCGCTCGGTGTCTGGGGGGCCGCGTCGGTTGCCCAGTCGGCACCGGACTTTTCGAGTTTCTGCGCCAGGCCCGCGGGCAGGGCGACGACGGGGTCCTCGGCAGCGGGTGGGGGGACCGGGGCGAACTCGTGCATCCGGTCCTTGAGGGACTGGCGAGTGGGGTTGGCGACGGGTTCGGGTGCGGGGCGGGGAACCTCGGGCTCGTGGTCGGCGAGATCTTTCAGCGAGATCGGCTGGGTCGGCTCGCCCTCGTCATCGTCATCATCCTCCTCCGCCGGGGCCTGCTCCGCGGGGGCGGGCGCCGGGTCGGCGGGCGCGGGAGGAGCGGGAAGCACGGGGTCACCAGCGGTGTCGGCGTCTGCGGCGGCGTCGGTGTCGTCGGCGTCGACTTGCTCGAGGGCAGCCGTGTCGAGTTGGCGCAGCGACCGCGTATTCACGCCCTCCACGGCGGTGTCGGCGTCATCGACGATCACGGGATCGGCGGGAGCGGGCAGAGATGCCGGCAGGGCAGGCGGTGCCGGTTCGGCTTCGACGACCTCGACGGGCTGGTTCGAGGCGGGCGAGCCGGCGAAGAACGCCTTGATGCGCTGCCACAGCGATGGCTTGGGCGCAGGCGCGCTCGCCTCCTCGGCTGCGTCGGTTTCCTCCACGGCCGGCGTGCTCACGCCCGAGATGCCCAGGGGCGCGGCCGGGGTCGTGGGCCGCTCGAGGCTCAGTAGCGGGTCGACCGGCCCCTCGGCGAGGACGACGGATTCGGGATCGTCGAGGATGCGTGCCGGCTGGTCGTCACGCACGGCCTCCCACTTGGGCAGTGGCAGCGGTTCGAGGTCGGCGAGCGCGACCTTGCGCACCAGCCAGTTCGGGTCGATCGAGCGTATGCCCGCGCGATCGGGGGCCTCCTCGACCAGCTCGGCGATCGGGCCGACTCCAGCCAGGTGTGCCTCGGGGCGAATGAAGTACCACGGCGCCAGGACAAAGGCGCGCTGGCCCGCGCGCGGGTGCGGCAGGGTCAGGCTCGGGTCCTCGGAGCGCACGCCCTCGTAGGAGATGATGTCGATGTCGAGGGTGCGCGGCCCCCATTCTTCGTCGCGGGTGCGGCCGTGGCGGTCCTCCAGCGTGTGCGCCGCAGCCAGCAGCTCGCGCGGGGACAGCATGGTCTGGACGAGGACGATGACGTTGGCGTAATCGGGCTGAGAGGGCTGGTCGGGCCGCAGGACCGCTGCCGTGCGCACGAGCGGGGACACCTCGGTGACCCCGATGCCGTCCCAGTGGTCGAGTTCGCCAACGACCTCGCGCAGCGTCTGCTCGCGCTCGCCGAGGTTGGCCCCAAGCGACAGCACGACCGAACGCGGCTTGTCGGGCGCGCGGTCGAGGCCGGGGAAGTCCGCGCTATCGCGGCTGGCGGCGCCGTGTTCCATCCAGTCGCGCGGCTCCTCGTCTTCTCGCGGGTCCGTCGCGGGCTCCGCGGGTTCTGGGAGGTCGTCGAGTCCGGCCCACACGGTCACGGCGACGTCGCCGAGCGGCGGGTCGAGCGGGGCCTCGGGCTTGTGCACGCGCACGCGCACGGCGCGCACCTGCGGGAAGTCGAGGACGCGCTGGGCGATCACGTCGGCCAGCGATTCGATGAGGTTGTGGGGGTCTCCCTCGAGGACGTCACGCACGGCCTCGGCGATGACCGAGTAATCGGCGGTGTCGTCGACGCGGTCCGATTCACGGGCCGCGCGCAGGTCGCAGTACATGTCGATGTCAGCGATGAACGTGTGCGCGGCCTCGCGCTCGGCGGGGTAGACGCCGTGGCGTCCCTGTCCCGTGATGCCGGCCAGCTGGATGCAGTCCAGCCCCATCAGGGCGCGATGAGAGATCCCGTTCATGCGTGCTCCTTCCACATGCGCCCGACCCGGACGGCCTGGACGCTTGGCGCAACGTCGTGGACGCGTACCGCCCAGGCTCCCGCCGCCGCGACGAGGGCGCTGACCGCGGCCGTTGCCGGATCGCGCTGCTGGGCCTCCTCGCCGCCACACGCGGCGAGGAATCGTTTTCTGCTGGCACCGATGAGGACGGGGAAACCCGTGTCGCGCAGCCGCGCGGTCGCGGCCGCCAGGTGCCACGACTGCTCCGTGGTCTTCGCGAATCCCAGCCCCGGGTCGATGATGACGCGACCGAGGTCGACGCCGGCCTCGGCCAGGTCGCGCAGGCGGTGTGCGAGTTCGCACAGCACGCCGGTGACGACGCCATCGGGGTAATCGCAGTGAGCGTCCATCGTCGCCGGGGTGCCCCGCCAATGCTGGGCAACGTAGCCCACCGAGGACGCCGCAATGACCGTCCCCATCTGGGGGTCGGCCGTGCCGCCGGAGACGTCGTTGATGAGGAGAGCGCCGGCATCAATGGCCCGGCGCGCCACACCGGCGTGAAGCGTGTCGACCGAAACGGCGTGCCCGTCACGGACGAGCCGGGTGAGAACGGGACCAACCCGGCGCCATTCCTCGGCCTCGTCGACGTCCGGCGCACCCGGGCGCGTGGACTGGCCACCGATGTCAATGATGTCGGCGCCGCTCGCGCGCATCTGCTCGGCGTGGGCGCAGGCCGCACCCGGATCGGCGTAGGCCCCGCCGTCGGAAAATGAATCGGGGGTGACGTTGAGAATTCCCATGACGAGGCACCGCTCGCCACCGCGGATCGGAGCCGGGAGGCGCCCTGCGGTCGGTTCGGGGAAGTCGACGTCACTCACGGTTTGAGTCTACCCGTATCGGGTCTATCCTCCCCGTGACATCGACGCGCTCGCGTGGCAAAACCCAGGCGAGAGCTACTGCCTAGCCCCGAGGATAAGGCTCATGACCTCCCCGCGGGTGCGCTCGTCGGAGCGCATGAGGCCGCGCAGCGCCGAGGTGATCGTGCGCGAGCCCGGTTTCTGGATGCCGCGCATCGTCATGCACAGGTGCTCCGCCTCGCACACGACGGCAACCCCGCGCGGGGCCAGGCGCTCGTCCACCGCGTCGGCGACCTGACTCGTCAGCCGCTCTTGCACCTGGAGACGGCGCGCGTAGCCGTCGACGACGCGGGCGAGCTTGCTCAGGCCCGTCACTCGCCCGTCGGAGGGGACGTAGGCGACGGCCGCGGTGCCAAAAAACGGCAGCATGTGGTGCTCGCACAGCGAGTAGAACGGGATGTCGCGCACGAGCACCATCTCGTCGTGCCCCAGGTCGAACGTCGTCGCCAGGGCCTGCGACGGGTCGGCCTCGGCCCCGGACAAGATCTCGCGGTAGGCCCGGGCCATCCGGTCGGGGGTGCCGGCCAGCCCGTCGCGATCGGGGTCCTCCCCCACCGCGACCAGCAGGTCGCGCACCGCCCGTCTCACGCCGTCGGCGTCGTACACGGCCTACTCCGGGTACTCGATCTCGGGCGGGACCGGGGCGGTGGGAACGACCTCGTCGGACTCCCCCACCGGGTTGCCGAGGCGGGCACCGGGCACGGCCCGGCCGACCCGTACGACCACACGTCGCGCTCGGGCTGCTTGACGACGTTCGCCCACAGCTCGTCGAGCTGGCCCTCAAGCAGTGTCTCCTTCTCCATGAGCTCGCGCGCGAGGGTGTCGAGGACGTCGCGGTTGCGGGTGAGGATCTCCCACGCCTCGCGGTTTGCCGCATCCAGCAGGGCGCGGACCTCGGAGTCGATCGTCGCGGCGATGTCCTCGGAGTAGTCGCGTGGGCCACGGCCCCCGCCCATGCCGATCGCCGAGGTGTCCTCGCTGCCAAACTTGACCGTGCCGATCTTCGACGACATGCCGTAGTCGGTGACGAGCTTGCGCGCCGAGGCCGTCGCCTTGTCGATGTCGTTGGCGGCACCCGTCGACGGGTCGCGGAAGACGATCTCTTCGGCGACGCGCCCGCCCATGGCGTAGACGAGTTCGTCGAGAATCTGGTTGCGCGTCTTGTTGTAGCGGTCCTCGCTGGGCATGACCATCGTGTACCCGAAGGGCGCGCCCGCGGCAGAATCGTGATCTTCGTGACCGGGTCGGTGTAGCGCAACGCGGCCGCACACAGGGCGTGGCCGCCCTCGTGGTAGGCGGTGACGAGCTTGTCGTGGTCGTTCATGACCCGGGTGCGCTTTTGCGGACCGGCGATGACGCGATCGATCGCCTCGTCCACCGCGCGGTGTCGATGAGGTCGGCGTTCGAGCGCGCCGTCAGCAGCGCCGCCTCGTTGAGGACGTTCGCCAAGTCGGCACCGGTGAACCCGGGCGTGCGCTTGGCGATCTGCTCGAGGTCGACGTCCTTTGTCATCGGCTTGCCGCTGGCGTGAACCCGCAAGATCGCCGCGCGCCCCTTGAGGTCGGGCGCCTCGACGTTGACCTGGCGGTCAAAACGCCCCGGACGCAACAGGGCGGGGTCGAGGACGTCGGGGCGGTTCGTGGCCGCGATGAGGATGACGTTCGTGGATTCGTCGAAGCCGTCCATCTCGACCAGCAGCTGATTGAGCGTCTGTTCGCGCTCGTCGTTGCCGCCACCCATACCGGCGCCACGGTGACGACCGACGGCGTCGATCTCGTCGACAAAGATGATGGCCGGAGAGTTTTCCTTTGCCTGCTCGAACAGGTCGCGCACGCGCTGGGCGCCAACGCCGACGTAGAGTTCGACGAATTCCGAGCCCGACATCGAATAGAACGGCACGCCGGCCTCGCCGGCCACGGCCTTCGCCAGCAGCGTCTTACCCGTTCCCGGCGGGCCGTAGAGCAGCACGCCCTTGGGGATGCGCGCCCCCACGGCGCGGAACTTCTGGGGGGCCGACAGGAATTCGTGGATTTCGCGCAGCTCCTCCACGGCTTCCTCAGCACCGGCGACGTCGGCGAACGTCACGCGCGGGCGGTCCGCCGCGGCCGACTTGGCCTTGGACTTGCCGAATCCCCCGCCGGGGCCAAACATGCCCCCGGCCGACATCCGCGACGACACCAGCCACATGGCGCCGATGAACAGGCCCACCATGACGACGATCTGGAGCAGCGACTGCCACCAGCCGCCCGTCGGCACCACCGAGTCGTAGCCGTTCTTCGGGTCGGCCTTCTCGACGAGCTGAGCCACCTGCTCGGCCTGGGCGCGGGTGTAGGTGAACGTCACGCGATCGGTCGGCGAGGGCTTGACCAGCGTCATCTGGTCGTCGCGAGACTTCGGCGTGTACTTCTTCGACAGGTCGAGCACGACCGTCTGGGTGCCGTCGTTGACGACGGCCCGCTTCACCGTGCCGGATTTGAGGACGCTCACGCCCTCCGAGGTGTCAACCGTCGTCGGCGCCATCAGCTGGCTGATGACCCACATCGCGATCAAGAGGATCGCCAGCGGCACGAGCCACCGGGCGAAGCGCATGGGGGTCTTCTTTTTTGTCGTCGCCATAGGTCCTCGCGGATCGAAAAAGAGGGAGCTACTTTTCGTACACGTGCGGGTTCAACAACCCGACAAAGGGCAAGTTGCGGTAGCGCTCGGCGTAGTCGAGGCCGTAGCCCACCACGAACTCGTTAGGAATATCGAAACCGACGTACTTGACGTCGATGTGGACCTTCGCCGCATCGGGCTTGCGCAGCATCGTCGCGATCTCGACCGAACGTGCCCCGCGCGAACGCAGGTTCGCCAGCAGCCACGACAGGGTCAGCCCCGAATCGATGATGTCTTCGACGATGAGGACGTCGCGGCCCTGCACGTCGGCGTCGAGGTCCTTGAGGATGCGCACGACGCCCGACGACTTCGTGCCCGACCCGTAGGAGGACACGGCCATCCAGTCCATCGCAACGTGACGATTGAGGTGGCGCGATAGGTCGGCCATGACCATGACCGCGCCCTTGAGGACGCCGACCAGCAGCAGCTCGCGCCCCTCGTAGTCGCGCTCGATCTGTCGAGCCATCTCGTCGAGCTTGTCGGAAATCTCGCGCTCACTAATGAGGACGGTCTTGAGGTCGTCACCCAGCTGATTCGCTTCCACGTCCCCCATCATACGGAGTGGACGCTCTGGCTGCGCCACCAGACGAGGACGCTACTGCCCGAAACGCGCCGGACAAGCACACCTCCCGGCAGGTCGATCGGCCCCTGCCCTCGCCAGCAGGTCACCAACCCGTCGAGCGCCGCGATGTGGACGACGCCGAGGTCACCGGGGCGCGCACCGGCGCGAATGCTCAGCTGGCGCAGCACCCGGGCACGCACCGCCTCCGGGGCCTCGACCAGCCGCGAACACCGCGCCCGCGCCTCCTCGCCGTCCTCGGCGGGGACGACAACCTCGGCCAGCCACTCGGCAGCTGCCGCGTCCAGGGCGTCGGCGTCGCGACGGGCAAGTGCGGCGGTGCGCGCGAGCGCCGGCACGGGATCGACGCCGAGCGCACGCCGAAGAGCCGGCAGCGCCTCAGCCCTCACAGCAGCCCGGCGCAGCGGCGAGCCGTCGGCGGCACGCCACGGCCCATCGGGGCGATTTGTCGGATCCTCGGCCCACGTCACACCGACCTGGCGCAGGGCCTCGCGCAACGTGGCTCTGCGCAGCCCGAGCAGGGGCCGATGCACGCGCTGCCCGGGCGACTCCAGGCCACTGCCCATCCCCGCGAGCGCGCGGGTTCCCGAACCGCGCGCCAGGGCGAGGAGCACGGTTTCGGCCTGGTCGTCGGCGGTGTGACCGGTGAGGATCGCGGCGGCGCCCAGCTCATCGGCGTGCCGGTTGAGCGCGTCCCAGCGGGCGTCGCGGGCGGCGGCCTCGGGTCCGCCGGGCCCGGTGACGCTGACGCGCTCGATCCTCGCCTCATCCGCGCCGAGGTCGCGCAGCGCGGCGGCGGTGCGGCGGGCTTCCTCACCCGATTCCGGGCGCAGCCCGTGGTCGATCGTCACGGTGACGACACGGTGGCCCAGGCGCGGGGCACCGTCAATGGCGGCGAGGGCGAGCGCCATCGAGTCAGCACCGCCGGAGACGGCGAGCACGAGGGTGACCGGATCGGCGAAGGCGGCCTCGAGGTGGTGGCGCAGGGCGAGCGAGACGTCGCGCAGCGCACCCGTGGGAGTGGCCCCGACGAGGTCGCTGGCGCGCCTAGAGTGCGGCGACACCACTCACCATGCGGTCGAGTTCGTCGAGAACGTGACCGCCCTGGCCGTCGGCGTAGTCGGCGATGACGACGGAGTAGATGAGAACCTCCCCCGACGCCGTGGGCACGAATCCCGTCAGCGAGCGGGCGTTGCCCAGCGATCCGGTCTTGGCGCGCACGATGCCCGCGGCGTCCGTGTTCATCCAGCGGTCGTGCAGGGTGCCGTCAAGGGCGGCGACGGGCAGGGCGGATCCCAGCGAGCGGGCGCGCGGCTGCTTGGCGTCGCGGGCGACGGCGAGCGAGTGGGCGAGGACGGAGGCCGAGATCTTGCCGTTTTCGCTCAAGCCCGAGCAGTCGTGGGCCTGATACCCCTCAGTGTCGACGCCAATTCCCGCCAGGGTCTCGCGCACGGTGGCGACGCCGCCGTCGTAGGTGGGTTCGTGGTGCGTGGCCAGGGCGCTCGCGCGGCACAGCCCCTCGGCGAGGACGTTGTCGGAATCCTTGAGGGTCTCGCGCACGATCTCGGCCAGAGGCGCAGACGTGACGCTGGCCAGAGTCGTCGCGCCTTCCGGGGTGGCGGCGCGGCTCACGCCGGTGACGGTGATGCCGTTGGCGGTAAGCGCCTCGACGAATCGCTGGGTGGCGGCCATCGCCGGGTCGTCAACGTAGCCATACGTGAGGTCGGGGTTGGCCAGCCCCGTGTTGATCGCCAGGGGCGCGATCTTGCCGGCAAATGCCGTCGTCTGCGCGCTCACCCAATCGGGATGCGGGTCCTGCGCTCCCCACAGAGTGTCGTCGAGGGCGACGGAAACCGTCGTGATCTTGCGGTCTTTGAGCTTTTGCGCGCTCTGGCGCGCCAGCGTCGCGAGGCCGGCGTGCCCGCGCACGAGCGCCGGGTCCGACTCGCCGGCACCCAGCAACTGGTCGCCGCCCCCACGCAGGGTCACGGTGGATCCGCTCAGCAGCGCCGTCGTCGAAAACGTGTGGTCGGGACCCAACACGGTGAGCGCCGCCAGGGCCGTGGGCACCTTCGTCGAGGACGCAGGCGTGTAGGCCGTCGTCGGTTCGTGGGAAGCCACCGTCGTCCCGGTCTCGGCCGAGATGATGTCGACGGAGATATGGGTGGCGATCGGCGGGGGCTGCTCGCCCTCGGCCGGCTGCTGCCCCTCTGGCGTCGGAACGGGCTTGGCCAGTTCGGCGACCATGTGGTCGACCTGGGCCTGCACGGCCGCCGGGTCGACGTGCCCGGGGGTGCGCGTGGCCGGCAGTTTCGCCGCCTGTTCGCTCGTCGTCGCCGGGCGGACGAGCCGGTCGACGTCGCTGAGGCCCGGCTGCATCGTGAGGACGCCGGGGACGATGTCAAACGCGTCGAGGGTGAGGTAGCCCGCGCCCAGCGACGCGCACACGAGCGTCGACATGATCGGCCAGAAAATACGCGACCGCACGGGGCGGCTCCTCCTTGTTGTGGACTCGACCGCGCCACGCAACGTGTCGGGGTCTGTAACACTAGGAGTCTAACCATCTACGCTGGGTTCACTACTTCATCGAGCCAAAAGGGGGAAACCGTGGAGTTCGACGTCACGATCGAGATTCCCAAAGGCAATCGCAATAAGTACGAGATTGACCACCGCACGGGCCGCATTCGGCTCGACCGGATGCTGTTCACCTCGACTCGCTACCCCGACGATTACGGGTTTATCAACGGCACGCTGGGCGAGGACGGCGACCCCCTGGACGCGCTGGTGCTGCTGGAGGAATCGACGTTCCCCGGTTGCGTCATCCGCTGCCGCGCCCTCGGCATGTTCCGCATGCGCGACGAGCACGGCGGTGACGATAAGGTCATCTGCGTCCCCGCGGCCGATCAGCGCGCGTCGTGGCGCACCGACATCGAAGACGTCTCGGAGTTCCACCGCCTTGAGGTCCAGCACTTCTTCGAGGTGTACAAGGACCTCGAGCCCGGCAAGTCCGTTGAGGGCGCCCACTGGGTGGGCCGCGAGGGCGCCGAGGAGGAGATCCAGCGTTCGGCCCAGCGCCTGAGCGAGTGGGAAGAGGCCCACAACGAGCGCTACTTCGGCGACGTCAGCCACATCTTTGGCCAGCTGGCGGCACCGCTGGAGGACTGACAGCCCCCCCCTTTTTTTGTCGCGGTGAGGGCGCGGACAGACGGTTCGCGCCCTCACCGTTTTTCCGCACAGACAGGCGATTTAGTCCCATGTCACACCAACTGGACAATCGTTAGCCGCGGCGTAGCCTAGAACAATGCCCGATTCTTTCGCTCCCGTCAGTGTGCCCGGAATCGATGGCGAGTATTCCCGCAAGAAGATCATGCTCGCCCTCATGCTGCCGCTGGCCATGTCGCTCATTGCCGTCTCGATGATTAACGTCGCCCTGCCCTCAATCGAGCACGGCCTGGGCGCATCCTCGTCGGATCTGCAATGGGTGCTGTCGGGCTACGCGCTCGTCTTCGGCATGATGCTCGTGCCCGCCGGGCGCCTGGGCGACATCATGGGGCGCTCGATGTTCCTCGTCGCCGGGGTCGTCCTGTTTAACCTGGCATCCCTGGCGTGCGGCACGGCGACGACGCCGCTGGCCCTCAACGCGTTCCGGCTGCTGCAAGGCATCGGCGCGGGCATGATCGGCCCGCAGTCGGCCGGCATCATTCAGCAGTATTTCCGCGGCGCCGAACGCGCCAAGGCCTTCGCCATCTTCGGCATGACGGTGTCGGTGGCCGTCGCCATCGGCCCGCTGCTGTGCGGCGGGATCATCAGCATCGTCGGCCCCGACGCCGGCTGGCGCACGGCGTTCCTCGCCAACGTGCCGATTGGGATCCTCGCGATCATCGCCGCGATCTTCTGGCTGCCGTGGGGACGCGAGCGCCAATTCGTCGCGATCCTCACCCGCCACCGCATCAACACCGGCCAGCTGCCCAAGACCCAGCGCAAGCCGGATGTTCCCACCGTGCCGGGTACGCCCGCCAGCCTGCACGTCGACCTCGACCCCATCGGCATGTTGCTGCTGGTCGCCTCGGTCGTGTGCATCATGGTGCCCTTCATCAACGCGACCCACCCGATCATGTTCCTGCTCCTCATCCTCGCCGCCGTCCTCCTCGTCGCGTGGGTGCGCTGGGAGCGCGGCTACAAGGCACGCGGGCACGAACCGATGGTCGACATGAGCCTGTTCAGCCACTCGACCTACATCAACGGCACCAGCGTGTCGGGCAGCTACTTCCTGGGCGGAACGTCGATCTTCGTCCTCGTCGCCCTCTACGTCCAAGACGGCATGGGCGCGACTCCCCTGCAATCGGGACTGCTGACCCTGCCCAACGCCCTCATCTCGGGCGTCTCGGCGATGGTGGTTGGCCGCTATGCCTTCCGCTACGCCCGCACAATCCTGTTCGGATGCCACGTGTCGATCCTCACCGGCATCGCCGGGTTGGCCATCACCGCGTGGCTGGCCGAGGTCGCCGACCTGTCGTTTTGGTGGATGATCCTGCCGACCATGCTCATCGGGATCGGCCAGGGCGGGCTGGGTTCGTGCAACCAGACCGCGACCCTCATGGACGTACCTCCCGAGATGGGCGGGACCGCCGGCGGCGTCAAGCAGACGGCCGAACGCGTGGGCACAGCGGTTGGTAACGCCATCATCACGGCGATCTTCTATTTCGCCCTCGCCCACTCCGACTGGTCCTTCGCCTTCATCTGGGGACTCGCCGGCATCGCGTGCTTCATCATCGTCTCGGCAAGCCTCAACCTCTACGACCGCCACGTCAACGGCCCCGGAGTCGGCTAGCCCCACACGCAGTGGCGCAGCTCACGCGTCCACCTGGTGGCCTCCCCTCGCACACCCACGCGATGCCCTGGTTACACTGAGGCACACATCCATCAAGAGCAACCGAGAGACCTGGCTCGTCGACGTTGCAGCAACCCGGAACGCGGGTGCTAACGCCAGGACCGATGGGAGGTAACCGTGGCATCACCTATACCCGGTGTCAAACCACTCATTTCCCTGCGCGACGTCTACAAGATCTATCCGCGCTCCTCAGCCGAGAGCGTTCACGCGCTCAACGGCATCTCGCTGGACGTGCCCGCGGGCGCCATCCACGGGATCGTCGGCCAATCCGGCGCCGGCAAGTCGACACTGATCCGCTGCCTGACCGCGCTGGAAAAGCCCACGTCGGGCCAGATCCTCGTCGACGGGCAGGACCTCGCGCAGCTCCCCGAATCGCAGCTGCGCAAGGCGCGGCGCCAGATCGGGATGGTGTTCCAGTCGGCGAACTTGCTGGATTCGCGCACGGCCGCCGGCAACATCGCCTACCCGCTCTACCTGGCAGGCGTGGCGCGCGGCGAGCGTCACGAGCGGGTCGAGGAAATGCTCGAACTCGTCGGCCTGGCCGATCGCGGCTCGTCGTACCCCTCGCAACTGTCGGGCGGACAGCGCCAGCGCGTCGGGATTGCCCGCGCGCTCGCGGATAACCCGAAGGTGCTCCTGTGCGACGAGCCCACGTCGGCACTCGATGCGGCCTCGACCGCGCAGGTGCTCCACCTGATCCGCGACGTGCGCGACCGCCTGGGGGTGACCGTCGTCATCATCACCCACGAGATGGCGGTCGTTCGCGAGATCTGCGACTCCGTGACACTGCTCGAGGGCGGCGCGATCACCCAGACGGGGACGCTGGAGGAGATCCTGCGCCAGCCGTCTTCGCGCCTGGCCCGCGACCTCATTCCGCCGCCGGCGGTGGACGAGGCGAGCGCCCTCAGCTTCTCGAACACCGCCCTCGTCGACATCGCGTTCACGTCCCAGCCGGGCGAGCCGACGGGGTCGCGCGTCATGGGTCTGGCCGCCTCGCTCGGGGCCGACGTCGTGGCCGGGGTCTTCGAGACGGTGGGCACCACCCAGGTGGCCCGCCTCGCCCTGGCCGTACCCGGCGATCGCCTCGACGACGCCCTGGCCACGTTGCAGGCGCAAGGAATTGATACGGAGGTGCGCGCATGATCGCGGCACACGACGCGATGTGGCTCGACAACACGTCGCTGACGCACAATTTTTGGCCGGCCACGTTCGAGACGCTCGCCATGTCCGTATCCTCGACGTTCCTCGCCGTCGTCTTCGGCACGATCGTCGGCCTTCTCCTGGTCGGGACCGCCCCGCGCGGGCTGTTCCCCCAGCGCGTCGTCAATCAGGTGCTGGGCACGCTGGTCAACATCGGCCGCTCGATTCCCTTCGTCATCCTCATGATCGCCCTCGTGCCGCTGACCCGGTTCATCGCGGGCACGTCCATCGGCTGGCAGGCGACGGTCATTCCCCTGACCGTGGCGGCGACCCCGTTTTTCGCCCGCCTCGTCGAGACGAACATCCTCTCGGTCGATGCCGGCAAGGTGGAGGCCGCAAAGATGATGGGGGCCACGCGCAACCAGATCATGTTCGGCGTCCTCGTCCGCGAGGCCTTGCCGGCCCTCATCCAGTCCGTCGCGGTCCTCATGATCTCGGTCATCGGCTACTCGGCGATGGCCGGCGTGCTTGGCGCCGGCGGCCTGGGTGCCCTGGCCATGAACTTCGGTTATCAACAATTCATGCCCGACGTCATGATCGTCACGATCATCGGGATCATCATCATCGTCGAAATCGTCCAGATCATTGGCGACACCGTCAGCCGCCTGGTCGATCATCGCTAACCCTCCCAACCCGTTCCCTGTGAAGTGAGGTTCACCATGTCCATCCGTAACCGTCTATTCGCCGCCGCCGCGGTCGTCTCCGTGTCCGCACTGGCCCTGGCCGGCTGCTCCTCCGATTCGGCCGATTCGTCGTCGCAGGGCGCCTCCGGCGACACCGTCACCCTGAAGGTGGGCGCGTCGCCGACCCCGCACGGCAAGATCCTTACCTACGTCAAGGACAACCTGGCCAAGAAGGAAGGCCTGAATCTCGAGATCGTCGAGTTCCAGGACTACGTCCAGCCCAACGCGTCGCTGAAGTCCGGCGACATCGACGCGAACTTCTTCCAGACCGTTCCCTACCTCGAGGAACAGTCGAAGAAGCAGGGATTCGACTTCGACCACGGCGAGGGCATTCACCTGGAGCCGCTGGGCATCTACTCGTCGAAGCTCACCGACATCAAGGACGTCAAGGACGCAGCCACCGTCGGCATCATCAACGACCCGACGAACCAGGCGCGCGCCCTCAACCTGCTCTCGCACGTGGGCCTGTTGAAGCTGCCCGAGAACGCCGACCTCAACGTCGCCGAGGTGGCCGCCTCGCGCGAGTACAACCCGAAGAACCTCGTGTTCTTGCAGGTGGAAGGCCCGCAGCTGATTCGTTCGCTCGATGACGTCGACATCGCCGTCATCAACGGCAACTTCGCCCAGTCGGGCGGCAAGTCGCCGAAGGACGCGATCGCCCTGGAATCGACGGAAAACAACCCGTCGGTCAACGTCCTCGTGTGGAACGCGAAGTCGGACAAGCTCGAGGCCATCAAGAAGCTCGATGCACTGTTGCACTCCGATGAGGTGCGCGCCTACATCGAGAAGACGTGGCCCGACAAGTCGGTGCTGCCCGCCTTCTAGGCTCGCGCGCACGCGCTGATTCCCTTTCGCCCGCTATCGCCAGCGGCTGACCGGAGATCCCGGTTACCCGCGGCGGTGGCGGGCGAAAAAGTCGGTCAACAGCCGGGCCGCCGCGTCCTCGCGAACTCCCCCGAAGACCTCGACGGTGTGATTGAGCCGGGGGTCGCGCACGACGTCGCGCGTCGACCCGCACGCGCCAGCCTTGGGATCCCAGGCCCCGAACACGATGCGCGGGATCCGGGCGGCGAGGATCGTCCCGGCGCACATGAGGCAGGGCTCTAAGGTGACAATGAGGGTCGTGTCGTGGAGCCGCCACCGCCCGAGCGCGCGGGCGGCCTGGCGGATGGCGAGGACCTCGGCGTGCGCCGTCGGATCGGGGCACGCGGCGTCCTCGCGCCGATTGACCCCGATCCCCAGCGGGGTGATCCGCGCCGGGTCACCCGCCAGGTCGGCATTGGCGACGACCAGGGCGCCGACGGGCACGTCGTCCGTTTGCGCCGCCGTCCGGGCACACTCCAGCGCCCGGTCCATGAGGGGCAGCCACGCGTCGGGGGTCATGGGGTCTACCGTATCGGGCCGACCCGCATCAGTGAGGCGCTAAGTTTGGGGTATGCGTTTTACTGTCATCGACCACCCGCTGGTGGAGCACAAACTCACGGTCCTGCGTGACCGCAATACGCCCTCGCAAACGTTCCGGCTGCTCGTTGACGAACTGGTGACGCTGCTGGCCTACGAGGCCACCCGCCACATTCGCGTCGAGAAGCAGGCGATCAACACCCCGGTCTCGCCGACCATCGGCAAGAAGCTGACGGCGCCGCGCCCCATCGTCATCCCGATTCTGCGCGCCGGGCTGGGCATGCTCGAGGGCATGACGCGGCTACTGCCCACCGCCGAGGTCGGCTTCTTGGGCATGAAGCGTGACGACGAGACCCTGGCCATCGAGACGTACGCGAACCGCCTGCCCGACGACCTCACCGACCGCCAGGTGTTCCTCGTCGACCCGATGCTGGCCACCGGCTCCACGCTCGTCGCCGCCATCGACTACGTCCTCGAGCGCGGGGCCCGCGACGTCACGTGCGTGTGCCTGGTGACGGCCCCCGAGGGCCTGGCCACCGTCAAGGAAAAGGTCGGCGAACGCGCCGACGTCCAGATCGTCACGGCCGCCCTGGACGAGGGCCTGAACGAGCACGCCTACATCGTCCCCGGGCTGGGCGACGCCGGCGACCGCCTGTACGGCATCGTTGACGCGTGAGGCTGTGGGGCGTCTTACATGGACGCGGTTTGCGTCCGCGACAGGGGCGCCACTACAGTAACTAGACGTACTGCTAGGGCAGTCGGGTAGCGTGTCCGAGCGGCCGAAGGTGCAGCACTCGAAATGCTGTGTGGGGCAACCCACCCTGGGTTCGAATCCCAGCGCTACCGCCACACCCCGAACTTCGGTTCGGGGTTTTTGGTATCGTCGGTAGGCTATTGACGCAGTCGTCACGACCGACGTGCGTACCGACAGACGGGGAGGTGTTCCGAGTGGGCAATTTCGACTTCCTCGCGAAGGATTTTCCGTCGCTGGAAAACCTCGCCACCCTGGCCGAGTCCTATCTCTATAGCGACCCGAATTCCGCGATCATCAAGCTCGGCATGCTGTGCGAAAACCTCGTCGAGCTCATCTACCGCTTCGACCGCATCTCGCGGCCACAAGATCATCGCGCCGTCGGCCGGATCAACACGCTGGCGCAACAGGGCGTGCTGCCGCGCGAAATCGTCAACATCCTCCACCTCATTCGCCAGGCGCGCAACAACGCCGCACATAACGGGGCGGGAACGACCGACGATGCGAAACACTACGTATCGCTGGTGCATTCGTTGACGTGGTGGTTCGAGGCCACCTACGCCGACCAAGACGTGCGGGTGCCCTCATACGTCGTTCCCACCGAGGACGAGATCGCGGCTCGCCTCGCCGCCGCGCTAGGGCGCGACAATCGCTCGCTCGTCGCGGCAGACGAAAAGAAGGCGGAGGCCGCGCCGGAAGTATCGCGGGCCGAGCGCGCGCGCCGCGCCACGGCGGCGGTCAACCAGCGGCCCAAGACCGAGGCCGAAACCCGCCTGCTCATCGACGACCAGCTACGTCAGGTCGGCTGGGAGGCCGATACGGCGCGCATCCGCTACAGCGCGGGCGCGCGGCCGGCTCAGGGGCGCAATCAGGCGATCGCGGAATGGCCGACGGATTCCGCGACGGGTAATCGTGGCCGCGCCGACTACGCGCTGTTTATCGGGCTGAAGCTGGTGGGGATCATCGAGGCGAAAGCCGAGCATCGGGCGATCCCGTCCGTCCTCGACTACCAGGCGGCCGACTACGGCAAGAACATCGCCGCCGAACACGAGGCCCACGTCATCGGCCACTGGGGCGACTTCGCGGTTCCCTTCCTGTTCGCCACCAACGGCCGGCCCTACATCAAGCAGTACCAAACGCAGTCGGGCGTGTGGTTCCGCGACGTGCGCGACCCGATGAACACGCCGCGGGCGCTCTCCGGCTGGCCGAGCCCAGACGGGCTGGCGGCGATGCTCGACGCCGACGAGGACGCGGCGCAGCGCGCGCTCACCGACCTCGACGACGACCTGCTGACGTCCAGCAACGGCTTGAACCTGCGCGACTACCAGGTCGCGGCCGTTCACGCCGTCGAGGACGCCGTTGTCGCCGGCGAGACGCGCGCCCTCGTAGCGATGGCCACGGGCACCGGCAAGACGCGCACCGTGTTGGGGATGATGTACCGATTCCTCAAAACCAACCGTTTCCGCCGGATCCTGTTCCTCGTCGACCGCACCGCGCTGGGCACGCAGGCCCTCGACGCGTTCCGCGACGTGCGCCTGGAGGACCTGTTGACGCTGCCCGAGATCTACTCGATCTCGGGGCTGGACGTGGCCGATATTGACCCCGAGACCCGCGTGCACGTCTCGACGGTGCAGGGGATGGTCAAGCGCCTGTTTTATCCCGACGCCGGCGACGGCGACCAGGTGAGCAAGCCGGCGGTCACCGATTACGACCTCGTCATTGTCGACGAGGCTCACCGCGGCTACCTGCTGGATCGGGAGATGAGCGACACCGAATCGCTCTATCGGGATCAACGCGACTATCAATCGGCCTACCGCGCCGTCATCGAGTACTTCGATGCCACAACGATCGCCCTCACGGCGACGCCGGCCCTGCATACGACCGAGATCTTCGGGCAGCCCGTCTTCACCTACACCTATCGCGAGGCCGTCATCGACGGGTACCTCGTCGACCACGACGCACCGCACCGATTGTCCACCAAGCTGTCGACCGAGGGCATCCATTTTGCCGAGGGCGACGTCGTGCCCATCTACGACACGGCGACGGACGAGATCATCAACAGTTCGGAACTCGCCGACGACGTGACGTTCGAGGTGGAGGACTTCAATCGCTCGGTCATCACCGAGTCCTTCAACCGCACGGTGCTGGAAGAGATCTCGCGCGACCTCGACCCGAGCATGCCCGAGAAGCTGGGAAAGACCCTGATTTATGCTGTCGACGACGCCCACGCGGACCTCATCGTCGCCATCCTGAAGGACATCTACGCCAGCCAGGGCATCGAACCCGAGGCGATCGCAAAGATCACGGGATCGATCGCGGGCGGCAACAAGAAGACTATCGACGAGGCCATCAAGCGGTTCAAGAACGAGCGCTACCCGTCGGTGGCCGTCACCGTCGATCTGTTGACGACGGGCATCGACGTCCCCGCCATCACGTCGCTGGTGTTCATGCGGCGCGTGAAGTCGCGCATCCTGTTCGAGCAGATGCTCGGTCGCGCCACTCGCCTGTGCCCCGACATCGAGAAAGACCATTTCGAGGTCTACGACCCCGTCGGCGTCTACGACGCCATGCAGCAGGTGTCAACGATGAAGCCCGTGGCGGTGGATCCGAAGACGCGTTTCGCCGACCTCATCGAAGGCATCGACGTGGCCGGTGACGACGAGGCCCGCCTTGCCCCGATCATCGACAGGGTCATCGCGAAGTTGCAGCGTCGCCGCGTGACCCTCACGCCTGCCGCCGCCGAACATGCTCGCGACCTGGCTGACGGGTGCACGATCGCCGACGTCATTACGACGCTTAAGGCTACCCCCCCCGCGAGGCCGCGGCGTGGGTACGCGCACACGCGGAGCTGTTCGACTATCTCGATAGCACGCCGGTAGGCGAACCGCGTCGCCTCGTCATTTCGGATGCCGAGGACGAGCTCGTCTCTCATACGCGCGATTTTGGGAATGCCCAGCGCCCCGAGGACTACCTCGAAGAATTCGGCAGGTTCATTAAGAACAATGCGAATCGGATCGCGGCCCTGACTATCGTGTGCACGCGCCCCTCGGATCTGACGCGGGAGGGGCTGAAAGCCCTGCGGCGCGAGCTTGATCGTGAGGGATTCACCGAACAGAAACTCTCGTCCGCGCTGTCACAGCAGTCGAATACCGAGATCACGGCGGACATCATTTCGCTGATTCGCCACTACGCGATCGGCTCGCCCCTGCTCAGTCACCACGAGCGGGTTGCCCGTGCCATCGAGAAGCTCAAGCAGCGCCACAATTTCTCGCAGGTACAGCGGGGGTGGATCGATCGCTTCGAAGACTACTTGGAGAATGAGCTACTCATCTCGACCGAGATGCTTTCTTCAGACGTGCGTTTTAACAAATCTCAACTCGACTACGCCAACAAGAATTTCGACGGCAACCTCGCCGGAATCATCGCCGAGCTCAATGACTACATGTACGAGGAGAGGACCGCGTGAACAATCGCGAGATCGTCGCCAAGCTGTGGAATCTGTCCAACGTGCTGCGCGATGACGGGATCACCTACCACCAGTACGTCACCGAGCTGACGTACATCCTGTTTTTGAAGATGGCGAAGGAGACGGCTGCGGAAAGCGCGATTCCCGCCGGCTATCGCTGGGACGACCTGCGCACGAAATCCGGCATTGAGCTCAAGCGGTTTTATCGCGACCTGTTGCAGTTCCTCGGCGAGGAGACAACCGGGCGCGTGCAGGAGATCTACGCGGGCGCATCGACGAACATCGACGAGCCGAAGAACCTCCAGAAGATCATCGCCTCGATCGACGCCCTCGACTGGTATTCGGCCCGCGAGGAGGGCCTGGGCAACCTCTACGAGGGCCTGCTCGAAAAGAACGCGAACGAAAAGAAATCCGGCGCGGGGCAGTACTTCACGCCGCGGGTCCTCATCGACGTCATGGTGCGCCTGGTCGATCCCCAACCCGGGGAGCTGTGCAACGACCCGGCCTGCGGAACGTTCGGCTTCATGATTGCCGCGAGCGAGCACGTTCGCCGCGCCACCGACGACCTGTTCGACCTCAACAGCGACCAGGCGGCGTTCCAGGTGAGGCGGGCCTTCACCGGGGTCGAGCTGGTGCACGACACGCACCGGCTCGCGCTTATGAACGCCATGTTGCACGGCATCGAGTCACCGATTTTCCTGGGCGACACGCTGTCACCCCTGGGCAAGAGCCTCACCGGGTACGACGTCGTGCTGACGAATCCGCCGTTCGGCACGAAGCGCGGCGGCGAGCGGGCGACGCGCGACGATTTCACGTTCCCGACGTCGAATAAGCAGCTGAATTTCCTGCAACACATCTACCGCAGCCTCAAGCCTGGCGGGCGGGCGGCTGTCGTCCTGCCGGATAACGTCCTGTTCGCCGACGGGGACGGGCGGCGGATTCGCACCGACCTCATGGACAAGTGCAACCTGCACACGATCCTGCGCCTACCGACGGGCATCTTCTATGCCCAGGGCGTGAAGACGAACGTGCTGTTCTTCGAGCGCGGGCCGAGCGATCGGGGCAACACCGAGGGCGTATGGTTCTACGACCTGCGCACCGACATGCCGTCGTTCGGCAAGCGCACGCCGCTGACGGTCGAGCATTTCGCCGGCTTCGAGGCCGCCTACACGGCAGAGGATCGTGGGGCTGTCGAGGATGAGCGGTGGAGCTACCTCAGCCGAGACGACATCGCAGCCACCGACGACAGCCTCGACCTCGGGCTCGTCCAGACTCAGACCGAACAGGTCGACTGGTCCACCTACGACCCCGCCGAGCAGGTTCGCGAGGCGGCGGGCCTCCTCGAAGATGCGCTCGGTCTGCTGCGGGGCCTCGAGGCCGAGCTATCGACAGACGGGACCAAATGATGCCGCGCAAGAAGTCACTGCCGCTCATTAAGGATTTCGACAACATCCCCGATGAGGCGCTGGTCCCCGCGGCCGAACAGCCCTACCCGATCCCGGCGCACTGGCGCTGGGTACGGTTTGCCAATCTGAATACCTTCACTTCGGCATCAATTTCACCTCTCAACTTTCCAGACACGAGTTTCACTCTTTACAGCGTTCCCTCTTTCGCGGTGAGAGAACCAGAGATCACGCGCGGGAAAGAAATCGGCTCATCAAAGCAGCGAGTACGTCCCGGCGATGTGCTTTTGTGCAAGATCAACCCTCGGATTAACAGGGTCTGGGTGGTGACCAGTCCACACAATGCCACGATCGCGTCATCTGAGTGGATCGTTTTCCGGCCAAGCTACGGAGCCTCAACATACTACGAGCTCTACTTTTCGAGTCCTATTTTCAGGCAGCTGCTATGCTCAGAAACTTCGGGAGTCGGCGGCTCACTCACGCGCGCCCGCCCGAAGAACGTCGCAAAATACCCGATTCCGCTACCGCCGCTCGATGAGCAAGAGCGGATCGTCGCACAGGTGACAGAGCGCCTCGAGCAGATCGACGAAGCCGTCGCCCGCCTAGAAAAGTTTCTCAGAGACTCCGAGACCCGCCGTCACCACATCATCGATTACGCGATGCGGGGGCATCTCACCAAGGAGTGGCGCGCAACCCGCACCAAACGGACAGACGCGCGGCGCAGCGACGACCAGCCAGCCGCCATCCCCGCAGACGAGCAGCCCTACCCAATCCCGGAGACCTGGACCTGGGTACGGCTAGGCGCCTCCACAACTTTTACCGGCGGAGGAACACCATCAAAATCTGTCCCCGATTATTGGAACGGGACTATCCCCTGGGCAAGCGTCAAGGACCTTACAGATACGTCTATTTCTGAAACGAAAGACCATATTTCCAACCAGGGACTTCAGAACAGTAGCGCAAACATCTGCACCCCGGGTGACTTGCTGTTAGCCACGCGAATCGACCCTGGAAGAGCCAGCGTAGCTCGGACGGCAATCGCAATCAACCAGGATCTCAAGATCATCAGATCGCTCCATTTTACGACCGAGTTTCTGTTGCACTTTTTCAATGGCCATAGGGATGCCATCCGCGCCGCATCATCTGGAACAACAGTTAAAGGCATCTCCGTATCGCGCTTATCTTCGCTGCCAGTTCCACTGCCCCCTCTCAACGAGCAGAAGAAAATCGTCGAGAAGATCACTTCCTATACAGAGACCGCTCGTGACAGCGAGGTGAAAGCATCCGCCGCGATCGAGCAGCTGCGTACCGCTCGGGAACAACTGATCTCCTCGGCGCTCGCCGGACAGCTCACCTGACGCCGCAGGGTCCTATGCCTTCTCTAGCTGGCTACTAAACATGCGGTGGAACTCGGTTCCTTCCGTCATCAACTCGGCATACGAACCCGTTTCGCACACCGCACCGTCCTTGAGCACGACGATGTTCTCGGCGGCCCGAAGCGTCGACACCCGGTGCGACGTCAGAATAATGACCCGCTTTTCGGCTTCCGCGGCAAGGCGGTCGAAGATTCGTTCTTCCGTCGGAGCGTCCACGGCGCTCGTCGGCTCGTCCAGGAACCACACGGGCGCGTCGGTGAGGACGGCGCGGGCGATGGCGAGGCGTTGCCACTGTCCCCCGGACAGTTCCGCGCCGCCCCACTGTCCTCCGAGCGCCGAGTCGACGCCGTCCGGCAGCGCGTCCACGAACTCCTCCGCTTCGGAAAAACGCAACGCGGCACGAATAGCGTCGTCGGTGACCCGCGCAGCCGGAACCCCAAGGGAGATGAACTCGCGTACGGTCAGCTCGTAGCGGCCGTAATCCTGCTGAACGGTAGCGAACTCGAACCAGTCCCCTGCCTCGGCGATATCGAGAGTCCTCCCGTCGACGCAGACCTCACCAGACCCCTCACGCTGGACACCTTCGAGCGCCCGAATAAGGGAGGTCTTTCCCGACCCGTTCTCGCCCACCACGGCGCACAGCGAACCTCGCTGAGCCTCGAAAGACGCCGCCTTAACGGCCCTCACGTCACCGTAGCTGACATCCACATCGCGCACCGCCAACCGTTCCATTGCGACCTGCTGAAACCGCCTACCGTCGGTCTGTTGCAGTTTCAGCAGTGATCGGAAATGGCTATTCGCCGGCATGGAGATCGCCAGCTCGCCGACCTGGTACCCCACACCCGCCATCGCCGAGATCCCTGTCATGAGGCCGACGATTCCGGCAAACACCGCACCGACGCTGTGCTCCGCTTCGCGGTAGAGGAATACCAGGGCAATGATGAAGAGGATCGTGGTCGCTGCACCGGCAACGGAGTCGGTCATGACGGACTTTCCCTCGAGCTTCTCGCGAATCCGGCGGAACTCCCGCCGCGATCGGATGGCGCCCTTAGCCAGCGTCGACGTCGCATTCATGAGCGACAACTCGGCACCCGTTTGCCGATACGAAAACTGATCTTGAAGGTACATGGCTCGCCGATTCGACTCGGCCGCCAGGGGCCAGTATTTGGCCTCCTGGCGCCCATACCATGCGTAGGCCAACGCAGTGGGCACCGGAGCAATCAGGCTGACGAGGGCGGCCTTCGCGCTCAAGTCGTATAAGGCAAAGCCCAAACTCGTCGCCGTCACAATCGCGCTCAGAACATTAATCGACGCCTGAAACTGGGACGACGGGTGCCCTTCGGACAAACACTCGCGAGCCTTCCGTACGATGCTCATGCACGACTGTGACTCGTACGAACTCGGCGGGATCCGCGTCATCGCGACGTCGAATTGATCTAACGCGTGCGTATTGATCCGCAACGCGTGAATTCGGGACGCAGCATACGCCACCTGTTGGAGTGCGCCGCCAGCCCCAAACAAGATCCCCGCCACGATGAGCAGCCAGAGAATAGACGTCGAACTCACGAGCGCGCGCGACAGGAAACGCACCACCAACACATTCACCGCGGGAACAAAAGCGACAATGAGCAGGAGCAGCGTCGATATGCACCCCCACAGCTTCGACGCCCCGAAACCATACCGCAGCGCCCACAACCAGCCAGGATAGGACTCATACGTTTTCATGACATGCCTCCATCGCCCTGAGACGTCGATGTATCAGGAGCTTCTCAACCGTCTAAGCGGCCGCGGATCGGCCCCGCGGACCCGTTCTTGGTTTCGCACCACCGCTAATCGGCTGCCCTGGCCAACAAAAAACACCCACTTTGGTCGCTGTCCGATCTGACCGGAGGTCGCACCAAAATGGGTGTCACGTGGAGCCGCCTGTGGGAATCGAACCCACGACCTATTCATTACGAGTGAATCGCTCTGCCGACTGAGCTAAGGCGGCGTGCCGAGGCACGACTGCCATCATGCCCGAGACCGCACAACACTGGCAAGCGTGGCCCCTGTGACTTACATCGCGGCGTCGGTGCGCAAAGACCCCGCACCGACGCCGCGATGTTTTTGCGCGGTTTACGCGTGGGCCTCGTAGTAGGCGTCGCGAACCTTGGTGGGGATGCGACCGCGGGCGGGAACGTCAATGTTGCGCTCGCGAGCCCACTCGCGAATCTTCGCCGACTCGGACTTTCCGCGCGGCGTCCCGATGGTGCGACGGCCACCGATGCGCGTCGCCGCATCGGCCCACTTGCGCAGTTCCGAACGCAGCTTCTCGGCGTTCTTGGTGGTCAGATCGATTTCGTAGCTGACGCCATCGAGTCCGAACTTGACGGTCGTGTCGGCCGGCTCGCCGGTAATGTCGTCAATCAAGATTGTCGTTGTCTGCTTCGCCATGGAAACCCCCATGTTTGCCAAAAGATTGAAGTGGATGCTTACGCCACAGCGTACATGCCGAGCATATACCGCCACCCGTCCACCTATCCAGGAAATTGACAAAGAAATACGCGAGGGAAGTCCGGCGGCCTCCGCGCTTTAGGGGCGCCGCTGTTACGCATTAGCGATTCGCGTCCACCTCACGCCCTCGCTATTAGCGCGGTACGCCCGTGCATCGCCGCACGCGCCAGGTGACGACTTCCACGCACACCAGGGGCTAACGCCCTACCACGCCCGCGGCGAAGGTGAGAGACTGGAGCCATGACATACACACTGATTCTGCTCCGTCACGGGCAAAGCGAATGGAATGCCAAGAACCTCTTCACCGGTTGGGTCGACGTGCCCCTGTCCGAACAGGGTCGCGCCGAGGCCGTTCACGGTGGCGAGCTGATGAAGAAGGAAGGCATCCTGCCTGACGTCCTCTACACGTCGATGCTGCGCCGCGCCATCATGACGGCGAACCTCGCGCTCGATGCCGCCGACGGCACTGGATTCCCGTTCACCGCGACTGGCGCCTCAACGAGCGCCACTACGGCGCCCTGCAAGGCAAGAACAAGAAGGAAATCCGCGACGAGTACGGCGAGGACCAGTTCATGGAGTGGCGCCGCTCCTACGACACGCCGCCGCCGGCCATCGAGGCGGGCAGCGAGTTCAGCCAGGACTCCGATCCGCGCTACGCCGGAGAGCCGATTCCGGCCACCGAGTGCCTGAAGGACGTCCTCGAGCGCCTGCTGCCCTACTGGGAGGACACGCTGGTTCCCGAGCTGAAGTCGGGCAAGAAGGTCCTCATCGCCGCGCACGGCAACTCGCTGCGCGCTCTCGTCAAGCACCTCGACGAGATCTCGGACGACGACATCGCCGGCGTCAACATCCCCACGGGTGTGCCGCTGGTCTACGAGCTCGACGAGGAGACCCTCAAGCCCATCAAGAAGGGCGGGACGTACCTGGACCCCGACGCCGAGGCCAAGATCGCCGCGGTCGCCAACCAGGGCAAGTAACCCCAAGCATTCGGCGCGACGCCCACCGCTCGGCGGGCGTCGCGCCGACGTCTACCCAGACTGGAAAAACACCGAGATTTAGGCTAAAATAGGCCGAAAAGACAGATAGGTGAAGGGCAATTCACATGACGTTCGACGTGGGTCAGACCGTTGTTTATCCGCATCACGGGGCCGCGGTGATCGAGAAAATTTCGACCCGCATGCTCAAGGGCGAAGAAAAGAAATACCTCACCCTGCGAATTACCAACGGCGACCTCACGATCCAGGTTCCCGCCGACAACGTCGAGATGGTGGGCGTGCGCGACGTCGTCGACGAAGAGGGCCTGCAAAAGGTCCTTGACGTCCTGCAAACCGCCTACGTCGAAGAGCCGACCAACTGGTCGCGCCGCTACAAGGCCAACCAGGAAAAGATCGCCACCGGCGACATCCTCAAGGTCTCCGAGGTCGTGCGCGACCTGTCGCACCGCGACACCGATCGCGGCCTGTCCGCCGGCGAAAAGCGGATGCTGTCGAAGGCCCGCCAGATCCTCGTTTCCGAACTGGCGCTGGCCAAGGACGAGGACGAGGACGCCGCCTCCGACCGCCTCGACGCGATCCTCGCCGAAGCCCACCAGGTGGGCGACGACGACCAGGAGTAGACCGCTGTGACTCGTCCCGTGTTCGTCGTCCTCACGGCCGCGGGCATGGGGACACGGCTGGGATCGCGCGACCCCAAGGCCCTCGTCCCCGTCGCTGGACGGACCATCCTCGCGCACTCCCTCGACCTGGTCGCGGGGCTGCCCGACGTGGCGGGCGTGGCGGTGACGGCACCCGCCGACCACCTCGACCGTTTCCGCGACATCGTCGAGGCCGCCGAGCTGTCGTGCCCGTCGCGTGTCACCCCCGGCGGCGATACCCGCCAGCAATCCGTCCGCGCGGGATTGGAGGCCCTAGCCGATCTCTCGGGCACGCGCTCGCGCGATGCCGACGCCATCGTCCTCATCCACGACGCGGCCCGCTGCCTGACGCCGATCGACCAGGCTCTCCGCGTCATCGACGCCGTCGCCGCCGGATGCGATGCCGTCACCCCGGCGCTGCCCGTCGTCGACACGATCACCCAGGCCGGCCCCGCGCGCACGCTGCACGGCGAAGGCGGACCCGTCGAGGTCGAAGAGGCCGGCGCCACGCTCGACCGCTCGCGCCTGCGCGCCGTCCAGACCCCGCAGGGCTTCCCCGGACACCTCATCTGGGCCGCCCACACGGCACCGGAGACCGACGCCGCCGCCACCGACGACATCCAGATGGTCGTCGCCGCCGGTGGCACCGCGGCCCTCGTCGCCGGCGACCCGCTCGCCTTCAAAATCACCGTCCCCCTTGACCTCGACCGGGCGCACACCATCCTCACCGCCCGCGCGTAACCCCATCTGCGAGGAGAACCCCTATGACCGCCCCCTCCCCGGCGACACCCACCCCTCCCACCCCACGCATCCTGTCCGTACCCGTGCTCTCGTGGGGCTTGTGGGACTGGGGATCGGCCGCCTTCAACTCCGTCGCGACGACGTTCGTCTTCAGCGTGTACCTGACCACCCCCGGACTGTTCGCCGACGGCGACGGCGGCACCGGTGCCCTGTCGATGGGGCTGCTCATCGCCGGCATCGTCGTCGCCATCGCGGCCCCCATCACCGGCCAGCAGGGCGACCGCCGCGGCCGCTCCCACCTGCTGCTCGCCTTCTTCACCGCGCTCGTCGTCATCTCGATGCTCGCGATGTTCTTCGTCTACCCCACCTCGCCGCTCGGCTCGGTCGGGGCGCTGTGGCTCGGCGTCGCACTGCTGGGATTCGGCAACATCTTCTTTGAATTCGCCTCGGTCAACTACAACGCCATGCTGCCGCGCATCTCGACGCGTCAAACGATGGGGCGCGTGTCGGGGCTGGGCTGGGGACTCGGCTACATCGGCGGCATCATCCTGCTCGCCCTCATGTACGTCGGTTTCATCGCCCCCGAAGTCGGCTGGTTCGGCATCACCGCCGTCGACTACCTGAACATTCGCGTCGTCATGGTGATCTCGGCGGTGTGGTTCGCCGTCTTCGCGATCCCCGTCCTCGCCTTCTTCCCGCATCGCCCCGCCGACCCGGCGGCCCTGGCGGCACCGCGCGAGACTCTGCCGGCCGCCTATCGTCGCCTGTGGAGCACCGTGCGCTCGCTCGCCCGCGTCTCGCCGCCGACCCTGAAATTCATGGTCGCATCCGCGATCTTCCGCGACGGCCTGGCCGGCGTGTTCACCTACGGCGCCATCATCGCCGCCGGCACGTTCCACATGAGCCAGGGCGACATCCTCATTTTCGGAATCGTCGCCAACGTCGTCGCCGGGCTGTTCACCATCGGTTGCGGGCCGCTGGACGACTGGCTCGGCCCCAAGCGCGTCATCGTCTCCTCGCTCATCCTCATGGTGGGCTGCGGCATCGCCATCTTCGTCCTCCACGACGCCGGCACGTGGGTGTTCTGGGTGTTCGGCCTGGTGCTGTCGTCCTTCGTCGGCCCCGTGCAGGCCGCCTCGCGCTCGCTGCTGGGCCGCCTGGTTCCCGAGGGCCACGAGGGCGAGGTCTTCGGCCTGTACGCGACGACCGGGCGCGCCGTGTCGTTCCTGTCCCCGGCCTTCTTCGCCTCGGCCATGTGGTTCGGCGGCCTCGTCATCAACAAGGGCGAATCCTCGCAATACTTCGGCATCCTCGGTATCGTTATCATCCTTCTGGCCGGCGCCGCCCTGACCGCGCCCCTGTCGGTGGGGCGCCGCGGCGACCGCCACGTCGTCATGGACATTTCCTAGGAGGGACCCATGAGCCTGCCGCGCCACAACACCCCACACACGCCCGCGACCGCGTGGCCGCGCACGGGATGCGCCATCGATGCCCATAGGTTCGCGCCCGAGGGTTCCTCGACGCCGTGCCAGGTGGCCTGCCTGACGTGGCCGGGCGAGCGCGGACTCGAGGGGCACTCCGACGGCGACGTCGCCGCCCACGCCCTGTGCGACGCCCTGCTCGGGGCCGCCGGCCTGGGCGACCTGGGGTCAAACTTCGGCGTCGACCGGCCCGAGTGGTCCGGCGCCAGCGGCGAGGCTTTCCTCACCGAGGTGCGCCGCATGCTCACCGAGGCGGGATTCGCCATCGGGAACGCGACCGTCCAGGTCATCGGCAACCGCCCGCGCATGGGCGCGCGATTCGGCGAGGCCGAGGCCAAGCTGACCGGGATCCTCGGCGCGCCCGTCAGCGTGAGCGCAACGACGACCGACCACATGGGATTCACCGGGCGCGGCGAGGGCGTCGCCGCCATCGCGTCGGCCCTCATCTACCCGGCGTAGACCGCACGCGGTGGGCCGGCGCGGCGCCGCTACACTGGCCCCATGCGTATTGCCCTCTTCACCGGCGCCCTTGACGGCGCAGACCCGCGCCTGGGGGAGGCCGTCGACACCCTCGCGAGCGAGCTGGCCTCGCGCAACATCGGGATCGTCTACGGCGGCGGCTACGCCGGCCTCATGGGGCGGGCGGCCGATGCCGCGCTGGCCCGCGGCGGTGAGGTCATCGGCGTCATCCCGCGCGCCCTCCTTGACGTCGAGATGGGACACACGGGGCTGACTCGCCTCGACGTCGTCGAGACCATGCACGAACGCAAAGCCGCCATGACCGCCCTGGCCGACGCGTTCATCGCCATGCCCGGCGGCTCGGGAACGCTCGACGAGATCTTCGAGGCGTGGACGTGGCAGCAACTGGCCTACCACCGCTGCCCCGTCGCCTTCTACAATCCCCACGGCTACTGGGATCCGCTCATCGAGGCGCTGCACTCGATGGCCGCGGCCGGGTTCATCCGCCAGCGCGACATCGATTCGCTCATCGTCGAATCCGACCCCGAGGCGCTGCTACGCGCCATCGAGGCCTGGCGTCCCGTCAAGGATCACTGCGAAGAATGGGCCGATATTGCTAAGGAGCGTCGTGACTGACAAGGCCGGAATTCACCCGAAGTACTTCGAATACTGCTACGTCGCCTTCGTCGCGTTCCTGCTGCTGTCGAATATCGCGGCGACGAAACTCATCGAGGTGCCGACCCCGTGGACGAACCTCGTCTTTGACGGCGGCGCGATCCTGTTTCCGCTGACCTACATCCTCGGCGACGTCCTCACCGAGGTCTACGGGCTGGCGCGCGCCCGCAAGACGATCATCACGGGCTTCGCCCTGTCGATCCTCGCCTCGCTGACGTTCTGGCTCGTCCAGCTGGCCCCACCGGCAGCGGACTGGCACAACCAGGAGGCCTTCGAGGCCGTCCTCGGCTTCGTTCCGCGCATCGTCGCCGCCTCGCTAGGTGGCTTCGTCGTCGGGCAGCTGCTCAACTCGGTGGTGCTGGCCCGCATGAAGCAGCGCTGGGGAGAAAAGAACATGTGGACCCGCCTCATCGGGTCGACCCTGGTGGGCGAGGGCGCCGACTCCCTCGTCTTCTGCACGATCGCCTATTACGGGATCATCACCGGGGGAACGTTCCTCAACTACCTCATCGTCGGGTGGGCCTACAAGGTCGCCGTCGAGGTCGTCCTGTTGCCCCTCACCTATGCCGTCATCGGCGCGATCAAGCGGGCCGAACCCGCCTACTCGCCCCAGGCGTGGGCGCAGCGCGAAGCCGTGAGGGCCGCCCGGTGAGCATCTTCCGCCGCCAGCACCACCTCAAGGCCGGGTTCGGCCTGGGCCGCACGGGCGAAATCACGACGCCCCACGGGGTGATCGCGACTCCGGCATTCATCCCCGTGGGCACCAAGGCGACCCTGAAGTCGCTGCTGCCCGAATCGCTCGCCCAGGCCGGGGCACAGGCGGTGCTGGCCAACGCCTACCACCTGTTCTTGCAACCCGGCCACGACATCGTCGACGAGGCCGGCGGACTCGGGGCGTTCATGAACTGGCCGGGACCCACCTTCACCGATTCCGGCGGTTTCCAGGTCATGAGCCTGGGATCGGGATTCAAAAAAGTCCTGTCCGAGGAGTTCGCCGGCACGGGCCGCCCCGACCCGGCCGAGGCCGCGCAGCGCTCGCGCCCCAGCGACGCCCACGCGAACGTCGACGACGACGGCGTCGATTTCCGCTCCCACATCACCGGCGACGTCCACCGTTTCACGCCCGAGGTCTCGATGGAGGTCCAGCACGGAATCGGTGCCGACATCATCTTCGCCTTTGACGAGCTGACGACGCTGCTCGACCCGCGCGAGTACCAGGAGGAGGCGCTAGAACGGACGCGGCGGTGGGCGTGGCGATCCCTCGTCGCCCACAAGCACCTCAACGCCGAGCGGCGCCACCGCAGCGAACAGCTGCTCTTCGGCGTCATCCAGGGGGCCGGCTACGAGGACCTGCGCCGCAAGGCCTGCCGCGACCTGCGCGCCATGCACGTCGACTCGCCCGACCCGCGCGGGACCGGCGGCTTCGACGGGTACGGCATCGGCGGGGCGCTGGAAAAGGAAAACCTCGGGCGCATCGTGGCGTGGTGCTGCGAGGAGCTGCCCGAGGACGCGCCGCGCCACCTGCTGGGAATCTCGGAGCCCGACGACTTCTTTGCCGCGATCGAGGCGGGGGCCGACACGTTCGACTGTGTCAGCCCCTCGCGCGTGGCCCGCAACGGGGCCTTTTACACCCCGACGGGGCGCAACCGGATCACCAAGCCCGTGTTCAAGCGGCAGTTCTCGCCGATGGTCGAGGGCTGCGCGTGCTACACGTGCACCCACTACACGGCCGCCTACGTCCATCACCTGTTTAAGGCCCACGAGATGCTGGCGGCGACGCTGACGACCATTCACAACGAGCATTTCATCATCGCCATGGTCGACGGGATCCGCCGCTCCATCACCGAGGGCACGTACGAGGACTACAAGGCCGAGACCCTCGGCCGCTTCTACGGCTCCTAGACCCCGGGCCGACGCGGGGCGCGAGTGGGCAGGGCCGTTACGATGGAGACCATGCAGCTCCACATTTACGATTCGGCCCGCAAAGCGGTCGTCCCCTTCGTCCCCCAACATGACGGCGAGGCACGGATCTACCTGTGTGGCGCCACCGTTCAGGGATCGCCCCACATCGGTCACGTGCGTTCGGCGATCGCCTTCGACGTCCTCATTCGGTGGCTGCGGCGCGCGGGCCTGCGCGTCACCTACGTTCGCAACGTCACCGACATTGACGACAAGATTTTGACGAAGTCGGCCGAGGCCGGGTGGCCGTGGTGGGCGTGGGCACAGCGTTTCGAGCGTGAATTCGCCGAGGCCTACCGCGCCCTCGGGGTGCTGCCGGCCACCTACGAGCCGCACGCGACCGCGCACATCCCCGACCAGATCGCCTTGGCCCAGCGCCTCATCGAGGCCGGCCACGCCTACGCCGACGGCGCGGGAAACGTCTACTTCGACGTGCGCTCCCTGCCCGATTACGGGTCGCTGACGCGGCAGCGCCTAGACGACATGCGCACGACCGAGGACGCCGCGCAGATCGACGACGCGACCGAGGCGGGCAAGCGCGACCCGCGCGATTTTGCCCTGTGGAAGGCCGCGAAGCCGTCCGAACCCGATACCGCCGCGTGGGATTCGCCGTGGGGGCGCGGGCGCCCGGGCTGGCACCTCGAGTGCTCGGCGATGGCGCAGCGCTACCTGGGTGACTCCTTCGACATTCACGGCGGCGGGATCGACCTGCGTTTCCCCCACCACGAAAATGAGCAGGCCCAGTCGCACGGCGCCGGGTGGGGATTCGCCGCCCACTGGATGCACAACGCGTGGGTGACGATCAAGGGCGAAAAGATGTCGAAGTCGCTCGGCAACTCCCTCGTGGTTTCCGAGATCTTGCGCACGACGCCCGCGCCGGTTCTGCGCTATGCCCTGGGGACGGCGCACTACCGGTCGACCGTCGAGTACTCCCCCGACTCGCTGGAGCTCGCGGACGCGACGTGGGAGAGGCTGTCCAGCTTCGTCACGCGGGCCGCGCGGGTGTGCCCCGAGGTCGAGGCCGCCTACTCCGTCATCGGCGGGGACCGCGAGCGCGAGGGCGGCACGGACCTGGGGACGCTCGACCTGCCCGAGGCGTTCACGGCGGCGCTCAACGACGACCTCAACATCGCCGGGGCGATTGCCGCCATTCACGAGGCGGTCAAGGCCGGTCACGCGGCGTTGGGTCGCGACGATGCCGAGGGTGTGCGCGCCGCGGGGTTGAGTGTGCGCGCGATGCTCGACGTGTTGGGGCTGGATCCGCTGTCGGACCAGTGGCGCGGGTTCGTCGCCGGTTCGGGTGCGGACGAGGCGATGGAGGCCGCGCTGGACGCGCTCGTGCGGGCGCAGCTGGAGGAGCGGGCCGAGGCGCGTACCAGCAAGGATTGGGCGCGCGCCGACGCGATCCGCGACCGGTTGAGCGGTGCGGGGATCGTCGTCGAAGACGGCAAGGACGGGGCGACCTGGCACCTCGCCTAGCCGTCCGACCCGGCGTCAGTCGTCAAGGCCGTAGCGCAGCGACTGCGCGGCCGGCGGCTGGATCGCCAGGCCGCGGCGGTACTCGGCCAGGTACGCGGTGAATCCGGCGACGTCGTCGGCATCAGGGGCGATGACGTCCGGGGTAACGCCGGCGAAGACGTGGCGGTCGAGGTAGTCGGCCAGCGAGAGCTCCTCGGCGTGGTCGAGGTAGCGGGCCAGCAGCGCGATGCCCCACGCCCCGCCCGTCGACGCGGATTCCGCGATGCCGACGGGTGCCTCGAGCGCGGCGGCGAGCAGGCGCTGGGCAACCACCGGGGTGCGGAATAGCCCGCCGTGTCCGTAGACGACGTCGACCGCGACGCCCTCGTCGTGGAGGATCTCCATGCCCATGCGCACGGTCGCGTAGGCACCGAATAGCTGGGCGCGCATGAACGTCGCCAGCGACAGGGTCGATGCGGGCGTGCGGGCGACGAGCGGGCGCCCCTCGGCGAGGCCGCTCAGCGGTTCCCCCGACAGGTAGTTATAGGCGAGCACGCCGCCGGCGTCGGCAGGTCCGGTGAGGGCCGCGCCGAGGCAGGCGTCGTAGACGCGCGACTTCTCGACGTCGTAGCCGAGGCTGGCGGTGACGGCCTCGGCCAGCACGTTCATCCACGTCGCGATTTCGGCCGCCCACGTTGTTGCAGTGGACCATCCACCGGGTCGCCGGCAGGCGTTGTCACCGGGTCGATTTCGCGGTGCAGGCCGGCGAGGTCGCCCTCGAGGACGATCATCGCGAAGATGGATGTTCCCACGGAGACGTTTCCCGTGCGCGGCGCACGGCGTTCGTCGCCACCATTCCCGTCCGGCGTCGCCCTCGGGAGGGCACGCCCGCGCCCCCTGGGTGGAGCGTCCCAGTGGGGTCGAGGAGGCGGGCGCCGGCCTCGCTCAACTCGCCGGCGTCGGTCCCGGCAACGAGCACCTCGGGCAGCAGGTCCCGCAGCGGCGTGCGGGCACCGGGGTCGCCGCCAGAGCGTCGAAGGCGGCCAGGCGGCCTCGTCGTAGTCGCGGGTGGTCACGTCGATGGGGAACATGCCGACGGTCCGTCGCCGATCCCCAGTACTTTGCGCCCGGTGAGGCGCCAGTGGACATAGCCGGCCAGCGTCGTTCAGGTAGGCGACACGGCCGACGTGGGGTTCGCCGTCGAGCAGCGCCTGGTAGTAGTGCGCGACCGACCAGCGCAGGGGAATGTTGACGCCCAGGGCGTCGGTGAGCTCGTCGGCAGCGCGCGCGGTCGTCGTGTCGCGCCACGTCCGGAAAGCAACGAGCAGCTCCCCGGCGGCGTCGAAGGCGAGGTAGCCGTGCATCATCGCCGAGATGCCGATGTGGGCGAGGCGGGTGAGGGTGACGGCGTAGCTATCGGCGACGGAGCGGGCAAGCGCGGCATACGCGTCGGCGATCCCCGCCCACACGTCGGGAAGCGCATAGGACCAGTGCCCGTCGACCAGCTGGTTTTCCCACTCGTGCGCGCCCTCGGCCAGCACGGTTCCCCCGGGACCGATGAGGCAGGCTTTGATCGTCGTCGACCCCAGCTCGATCCCCAGGCTTGCCCGGCCCTCGGTGATGATCTGCGCCTTACTGTCGTGGACCATCGGTCCTCCCGTGATTATCGGCCTCGTTACCTACACTCGCGCGGGAGTCACCCCGGCGTGTTAACGTTAACACGCCGGGATGCGCGACGACAGAGTTGCGCTGATTCTCGGGGTTACGACGCGGCGAAGCGATAGGTCGAGTGCAGCAGCGCGCGACCGCCGTCGGCGCCCTTCGCCCCCTCGACGACGCGTGCCTCGGGCAGCGCCGGATCGGCGTCGCTGCGGACGACGCGGCCCAGTTCCCACGCGTCGATTCCCGCCTCGCGGGCGATCATGCACACGCGATCGACGGCGTCGGGAGCCACCAGAGCAACCATGCCGACCCCCATGTTGAGGGTCTGCTCGAGGTCCCACGCGGGCACGTCACCCAGGCGCTGCATGAGGGCGAAGACCGGCGGCACCTGCCACGTCGAACGGTCGATGAGGGCGGTGAGCCCCTTCGGCAGGACGCGCGAGACGTTGGCCCCCAGGCCGCCGCCGGTGATGTGCGAGAGCGCGTGCAGGCCCTCGGGACCGACGGCGTCCAGCTGCTCCAGGCATACCTTCGTGTACAGCCGTGTCGGTTCCAGCAGCTCCTCGCCGAGAGTGCGCGCAAACTCGTCGACGTGGCGCTCGAGGTCCCATCCGGCCTCAGCGATGATCGCGCGTACGAGCGAGAACCCGTTGGAGTGCAGACCCGAAGACGCCATGGCGACGACAGCGTCGCCCTCGCGCACCCGATCGGCGCCGAGCACGCGATCGGCGTCGACGACACCCGTCGCCGCGCCTGCGATGTCGTAGTCGTCCGGCCCCATGAGGCCGGGGTGCTCGGCCGTTTCCCCGCCCAGTAGTGGGGTGTCGATGGCTGCGCACGCCTCGGCGACGCCGCGCACGATGTCGGCGATGCGCTCGGGGACCACGTGACCGCACGCGATGTAGTCGGTCATGAGCAGCGGGCGCGCCCCGGTGACGACGATGTCGTCGACGACCATGCCGACCAGGTCCTGGCCGATCGTGTCGTGGATGTCGAGGGCCTGGGCAATGGCGACCTTCGTGCCCACGCCATCGGTGGACGTCGCGAGCAGCGGGCGGCGCATCCCGGCGAGCGCCGACGCGTCAACCATGCCGGCGAACGCGCCCGAATCCGTCACGACACGATCGGAATACGTCGCCGCGACGGCGGCCTTCATGAGGTCAACGGCGCGGTCCCCGGCCTCGATGTCGACCCCGGCCTGGGCGTACGTGACCCCGCCGCCCCCGACGACGGCCTCACCCTCGCCGAACAGCGCCTCGCGTTCGATCGCGCTCAGCCACAGCTCGTCACCAGCGCGCGCGTTGTACCACTCGTGCGCCGGCCCCTCCGGCAGGTAGCGCGACCCGGTGACGGACACGAGCGACGTCAGCGGGGTGAACACGGCCAGGTGGGCGATCGTCAGCTGCTCGTCCAGCCACGTGGCCGCCCACGCCAGGCCCTCGGCAAGCGTGGCCGCATTGGCCTCGACGTCGCGGTCGTGGATGATGCCCCCGACCGGCGCGGCGATCCTGCGGGTGACCTCGTCGAGGCGGGCGAGGATCTCCTCGCGCCGGGCCAGCGGCAACAGGTCCGGGGCGTCGGGAGCATGGTGATCGCGCCAGGCGTCGGCGACGTCAACGAGGAGGTCGCCGGACTCGCGCACGACGATCGTCCCCGGCTTCTCGGCCTCGTCCAGCAGCACGGGCAGCGTCGTCGGCTCGCCTGGCGACCAGCGCGGATCGCGGCGATACAGCTCGCGAACAGTCGCGGCGCGAATATCGGGATCGAAGGATTCCTCGGCCGTGGCGAACGTGAACCCGTCGTCGCCACGCCCGCTCGCCTCGGTCAGGGCGATCGCGTCGGTCAGCCCCAGCAGGCGGCGCGCCAAGACGACGCGGCGGCACCACGGGCACAGGGGCGACACGACGAGCCGGTACCGGCCCGCCTCCACCGCGAGGTCAGAGGATGAGAAGCGGCCAGTGGGGATCATCGGAACTCCTTATTCGGACGGGTAGGCGTCGCGCGGTGACGGGGTGACGACGCCGGGGGTGCCGGGGATCGGCGTGCCGGCGGGAATGGCGACGGGATAGTGGCCCGTAAAGCACGCCGTGCACAGGTGATCGGGGTCCTGCCCGGTCGCGGCGACGAGGTCGTCGACGTCGAGGAACGCCAGCGAATCCGCGCCGATCTGGGCGCACAGGGCGTCGACGTCGAGGGTCGCCGAAGCCAACTCGGCGCGCGTGGCGAAATCGATGCCGAAGAAGCACGGCCACGTGACCTCGGGCGCCGAGATGCGCACGTGGACCTCTTTCGCCCCGGCCTCGCGCAGCATCTTGACGACGGCGCGCTGGGTGTTGCCGCGCACGATCGAGTCATCGACGACGACGAGGCGCTTGCCCTCGATGGCCTCGCGCACGGGGTTGAGCTTGAGGCTAATGCCGCGCTTGCGCAGCGTCTGCGAGGGCTGGATGAACGTGCGCCCGACGTAGGCGTTCTTCATGAGGCCCTGCCCGAACGGGATTCCCGATTCCTGGGCGTAGCCAATCGCGGCGGGCGTGCCCGAATCGGGCGTGGCGATGACGAGGTCGGCCTCGACGGGATTGCGCCGGGCCAGTGCCGCGCCCATCGCCGTGCGCGCCATGAGCACCGAGCGACCGGCGATCTTCGTGTCGGGGCGAGCGAGGTAGACGTATTCAAACGCGCACCCGTGCGGGGTGGCGGCGGCGAAGCGGTAGGAATCGACCCCGCGCGCCGAAATAGCGACGACCTCGCCCGGCTCGATCTCGCGAACCATGCTGGCGCCGACGATGTCGAGGGCCGCCGTCTCGGAGGCGACACACCATCCCGAAGACAGGCGGCCGAGGACGAGCGGGCGAATGCCGTGCGGGTCACGCGCGGCGTAGAGGGCGTCCTCGGTGGCGAACACGAGGGAAAACGCCCCGACGACGTGGGGCAGGACGTCGAGACACTGGACGAGCAGCGGATCCGTCGGGGCCTCGTCGCCGCTGTCGGGACGAGCCGGAACCGAGCGGTCATGCTCCAACGCCGACGCCGCGAGCGCCTTAACGACGCCGGGACCGGCGCCCAGCAGCGCCGTGAGGATCGACGTGTCGGTCGTCGCGTCGCGTCGCGCGCGATCATCCGCGTGGTCCTCGACGATCTGGGTCAGCTCGGCGTGATTGGTGATGTTGCCGTTGTGGGCGAGGGCGAGGTTGGCCCCGTCCGCGGTCGGGGCCAGGGTGGGCTGGGCGTTTTCCCACGTGTCGGCCCCCGTCGTCGCGTACCGGACGTGTCCGAGGGCGATGTGGCCGCGCAGGGCCGAGAGGTTTTGGTCGGAAAACACCTGCGAGACGAGGCCCATGTCCTTATACACGAGGATCTTTGAGCCGTCGGCGGCGGCGATCCCGGCGGACTGGGTGCCGCGGTGCTGGAGGGCGTAGAGGGCGAAGTACGTCATGCGAGCGACGTCTTCGCCGGGAGACCACACCCCAAAGACGCCGCATTCGTCGCTGATCTGGCGGCCGGTTGGCGCGGGGGTAGTGGAACGGGGGTGAGCGGTGGTCTGCTGAGGCGAATCCACGCGCCCATTGTCGCATACCTCGGCGCAGGCGGCGGGCGCCGTTGGTCCTCCGCTTCGACTCCGGCTAGCGCTGCGCGTCCTCGCCGAGCGTCGACGCGCGCGTCACCAGCGTCGCCGGGACGACGACGGTCGAGGCCGGCTCGCCCGCCATGAGGTCGGTCAGCGTGTCGACGACCCGCGTCCCCACCTCGACGAAGGGCTGGCGCATCGACGTCAACGGTGGGCACGCGTAGGCCGAGACGGCCAGGTCGTCGACCCCGGCGACGGCGACGCGCCCGGGCACGTCGATACCGCGACGCCACAGTCCGTGCAGCACGCCGAGCGCCATCGCGTCGTTCGCCACGAAGACGGCATCGGGCAGGTCGTCGGCGTAGCGTTCGACGTAGTCCGCGCCGGCCGGGGGCGCCCACGTTCCCGGGTGGAGGCGGCCGGTGACGTCGTCGTGATCGGCGAGGAAGTCCCGCCAGGCCCGGGCGCGTTCGCGCCCGTCGAACCAGTCGACGGGTCCGGCGATGTGGTCGATGCGGCGGTAGCCGCGCGCATAGAGGTGCTCGAGGATGTCTCGCGCCCCACCGTACTGATCGACGGCGACGACGCTGATCCTGCCGCTGCCGGTGTTTCCTGCCTCGACGGCAACGACGGGGATAGGCAGGGCCTCGCGGCGCACGACCTCACCCATCCACTCGTGCGTCGAGATGACAACCATCGCGTCGATGCCGTAGTCGAGCAGGTGGCCCAGCGCCGCGCGGGCTTCGTCCGGGTCCAGCCCGGCGACGGCCACCTGGGTCGCAAGCCCCTCGCCGCGGGCGGCGCGCTCGATGGCGTCGAGCATCGAGAGGGGGCCATACGACGAGACTCCGGTGTGCACGAGTCCGATCGTCTCCGAACGCGCGCGTTTGAGGGCGCGGGCTGACAGGTTGCGGCGATACCCGAGCTCGCGCATGGCCGCCCGAATCCGTTCGCGCGTGCCATCGGCGACGCGGTCGGGTTCGTTGAGGACGCGCGAAACCGTTTGGGCGGAGACTCCCGCGATGCGCGCCACGTCGGTCATCGAGGGGCGGCGGTCGGGAGGGGGCGTCATGGCGCCCAGTGTATCGACCTGGCGCGGATCGTCGCGGCGGTGGATACACGTCGGCCCCGGTCGATGACCGGGGCCGGTGAGCTGGTGCGCGAGGGGGGACTTGAACCCCCACGCCCGGTAAAGGGCACACGGACCTGAACCGTGCGCGTCTACCAATTCCGCCACTCGCGCAAGCGCTGACAGGACGACCTGTCGTGCGAACTCCTAAACGGTAGCGCACCCACGCACGCGCGGGCAAATCGCGTTCTCCGTGGCGTCGCCCACACCAACGGTGTCCACACCCGTTTCGGCGACCGCTAGGCGGCGTCGCGGGCAGTAGACTGAGCGGCGATGAGTACTCACGCGCAGCGCCTGTTCACTTCCGAATCGGTCACCTCGGGCCATCCCGACAAGGTGTGCGACCGCATCTCGGATTCGCTCTTGGATGCGATCCTCACGGATGATCCCGACGCGCACGTTGCCCTCGAGACGATGGTGACGACGGGGCTGGTTCACGTCGCGGGTGAGGTGACGACGTCGACGTACGTCGACATGGCCGACATCATTCGCGACACCGTTCGCTCGATCGGCTACACGTCCTCGGACATGGGCTTCGACGGGACGTCGTGCGGAATCACCCTGTCGATCAATGGGCAGTCGGCCGATATCGCCGCGGGTGTGGACACGTCGTGGGAGGCGCGCAACCGCAGCGGCTCGGGCGACTGCGACGCCTTCGAGATGCAGGGCGCCGGCGACCAGGGACTCATGTTCGGCTACGCGTGCACGGACACGCCCGACCTCATGCCGCTGCCGATCTGGCTGGCCCACCGCCTGGCGCGCCGCCTCGAGGACGTTCGCCGCACCGACGCGCTGCCCGGCCTCTACCCCGACGGCAAGACGCAGGTGACCATCGCCTACGAGGGCGACCGGCCGGTCGCGCTCGACACCGTCGTCATGTCGTCGCACCACGTGCGCGGCCTCGACCAGAGTCAACTGGCGCGCGACCTGCGCACCCACGTGCTCGACCCCGTCCTCGCCGACGCGGCTATCGACATCGACTGCGCCTCCCCACGCATCCTCGTCAATCCCGCCGGCCCCTTCGAGACGGGCGGCCCGATGGGCGACGCCGGGCTGACCGGGCGCAAGATCATCGTCGACACCTACGGCGGCATGGCGCGCCACGGCGGCGGCGCGTTCTCGGGTAAGGATCCCTCGAAGGTCGACCGCTCGGCGACCTACGCGATGCGCTGGGTCGCCAAAACCATCGTCGCGGCTGGGCTGGCCCGGCGGTGCGAGGTTCAGGTCGCCTACGCGATCGGCGCCTCCCACCCGGTCGGCCTGTTCGTCGAGACGTTCGGCACGGGAATCGTTGACGACGAGACCATCGCTCGCGCCGTCACCGCGACGTTCGATCTGCGTCCGGCCGCGATCATCGAGCACCTCGACCTCAAGCGGCCGATCTACACGGCAACGTCCTCGTACGGCCACTTCGGCCGCCCCGATTTTCCGTGGGAGGACACCTCGCGCGCCGAGGCGCTGCGCGCGGCCGCCGGCAAGTAGAGCGCACCCACCGGGGTCATCAGGGCGCGCCCAGACTCGCCACATAGGGTGGACGCCATGGGCTTGGACTTCATCGCGCACCTGAGTGGGACAGACACCCCCGGTGACGACACCGTCAAGGAGGTCGTCACCGACACGATTAACTACGCGATCACGGCCGCCTCGATCGGCGTCGGCATGGTGATCGGTATTGTCGTCGCCGCGCTGCTCATCTACCTGGCCGGCGTCTTTTCCCGCGGCCATCACGTGACCCGGCGCTTCCTGCGCCACGCGCGCACCCCCCTGTTCGTTGCCATGGCCCTGTGGTTTGGGCACCTGGGGCTGACGACGATGCAGGCCGAGGGCCGCCTCTCCGATGCGGCACGGTTGGGCACAATCGATCATGTCCTCGTCATCGCGACCATCATCGCGACGACGTGGATGCTCATCGCCGGGGCACAGACCATCGAGGACGTGGCTCGCCGCAGCGCCCGCGAGCGCGACCATCAGCGCGCCTCGCGGATGACGACGCAGGCGCAGATGATTCGCCGCATCGTCCAGGGGGCGGTCCTCATCCTGGGGGCAGCGGCAATCGCCATGACGTTCCCGGCCGCGCGCACGGCGATTGCCTCGGTTATGGCCTCGGCGGGTGTCGCCTCGATTGTCGCGACGTTGGCGGCCCAGTCGATGCTGGCGAATATCTTTGCCGGCTTCCAGATCGCGATGACCGATGCCCTGCGCGTCGGCGACATCATCGTCGTGTCCGGGTTGGACGGCCCGAAGGTGCAGGGCACGGTCGAGGAGATCACCCTGACCTACGTCGTCGTTCACGTGTGGGATGGGCGGCGCATCGTCATTCCGTCCTCGAAGTTCACGACGAACGAGTTCGAGAACCTCACGCGCCGCCAGACCGAAATGATGGCCAGCGTCGAGCTGCTCCTCGATTTCCGTGCCCCGCTGACGCAGATTCGTGCCCACGTCGACAAGCTGCTGGCCGAGACGGATCTGTGGGACGGCAACGACGCAAACGTGCAGGTCACAGGGGCGAGCGCGGAGACGATCACCGTGCGCATCGTCGTCTCCGCGTCGAATTCGGGCAACGCCTGGGATCTCGGGTGCTGGCTACGCGAGGGCCTGCTGACGTGGATCGCCCGCGAGGCACCCTATGCGCTGCCGCGGTCGCGCTATCAGCACCTCGACGTCGAGCACATTGAGCGGGACCTGTCCGAGGAGAAGGTTGCGGATTTGGCCGAGGAGCTGGCGAACATCACGGGTCCGGGGCTGGGGCACGGCCATTCCCGGATCGACTCAGCCCCAAGCGAGGAGGCGGCGGCGCTGCCGACCTCGGTGCTGCCAGCCGGGACTGAGGAACGCGGCGAGGACGAGAGGACGAGCGATCAGCGCGAGCACCGGGCGCGGTTGCGCGCGGCGAAGTCGCGGGCACGTCGGGCCATTCGGCGCCGCTCGATCCTCACTCCGCCGACCACCCGTGACGAGGTAAGCGCGGACGAGACGGCGGTGTTGCCGGCCTCGGAGCTGCCACATCCGCAGGCCCCGACGACGCACACGACCGGGGATCGCCTGTATTCGGGATCGCCGCGCGCCGACGAGCGGGGGCGGATATTCTCGGGCGAGGCCACCCCTAGCCCGAAGGAGACCCCGCATGAGCACTCGTAGCGATGCCGACTGGCGCGCCATCTTGAGCCCCGAGGAGTATCGGGTGTTGCGCGAGGCGGGAACGGAACGCCCGTGGAGCGGGGAGCTGCTGGGCGAGGGCCGCGTCGGCATCTATCGATGCCGGGCGTGTGGAGCCGAGCTGTTCCGCTCCGAGACGAAGTTCGAGTCGGGATGCGGGTGGCCGAGTTTCTACGATCCCGCCGATGCCGCGGTGGCGACGCGCCCCGATTATTCGCACGGAATGGTGCGCGTCGAGGTTCGCTGCGCCGGCTGCGACTCCCACCTCGGTCACGTCTTCGACGATGCCCCCTCCACGCCGACGGGGCAACGCTACTGCATGAATTCCGTTGCCCTGACGTTCGAGCCGAAGGATGCCTGAGATGCGAATCGTCACGATGAATATCCAGCACGGCCTGCGCGAGGACGCCTCGATCGGCGATCTCGTCGCCGTGGGCCGCGAGGTCGCTGCTCTTAACCCCGACGTCGTCGCCGTCCAAGAGGTCGACCATCGCCAGCGCCGCTCGGGGCGGGCGAGCCAGGTCGAGCAGCTGCTTGAGGGGCTGGCGTGGCCGCGCGAGGGCGGGCACTACTGCGCGTTTTTCTCCGGTTCTGCACGCGGGCTGCGGCTGCCCGCCCTGACCGGCACGCGTGCCACCGGCGTTCCCGCACTGGGCCGGCTGCTGGATGCGGCGGGGCCGGCGATCGGGGGCTACGGGTTGGCGCTGCTCACTCCCCATCGCGTTCGCCGCGTGATAAGGCGTCGCCTGGGTGCCGCCCCGGCCCGGCTCAAGCGCTCGGCCAGCGGCGGTGTACTCGGGACCGGCTGGACGGTCGCGGTTGGGCAGAACCGCACGTTCCTCGCCGCCGAGATCGACGTCGACTCCCGCCCGTGCCGCGTCGGTGTCGCCCACCTCGAACTCGGTCAGGCCACCGCGAGCGCCCAGCTGTTTGGCGCGTGGCGTCTCCTCAACACCGACTGGCCACACCCGGCGTTCTTGGCCGGCGACATGAATCTTCCCGCGCAGACGGTGCGCCAGGTGACGGGCGTGCCCGAGGAGCTGGACGCGTCGGCGCCGACGTTCCCGGCGACGACGCCGAGGGCCCAGATCGATCACGTCCTGGGTGCCGGTCCCGTCGCGTGCGATGCCGTGGCGACGCATCGCTTCAGTGTCGGCGACCACCTGGGGCTCATTGCCGATTTCACGATCGGGTCATGACGCGACTGTCCCGCCTGGCCGATGCGGTCCCGGCGCCGGGCGTCTACGTCGCGTCGGGCATCAGCCAATACACGGGGTCGGCGATCGGTGTCGCCGTGTTGCTCGCGGCGATGCCGGGCTATGCGGCGGCATGGTGGCGAGTGGCCATCGGCGCCGCCGTCATCTGCGCGTGGCGGCGGCCGTGGCGGCGGGGCTTCACGCGCTCGCAGGTCGTCACGTCGGCGCTGTTCGGGCTGTCAATCACGTTGATGAACATGACGTTTTACGAGGCGATCGCGCGTATCCCGATGGGAACGGCCGTGTCGATCGAATTCGTCGGCCCGGTCGCGACCGCGCTCATCTTCGGCGGCGGGTGGCGTGCGCGCGCCGGCGTCGTCGCGGTGGCGGCCGGGGTCGTCTCGATCGGCGGCTTCGGCCTCGACCTGGGTGATCCCACGCAGGCCGCGGGCATGGCGTGGGCGGTGGCCGCGGGCATCGCGTGGGGTGCCTACATCGTCGGCGGAACGGCGATTGCCCACCGGCGCTCGGGCGTCGACGCGTTAGCCGTCGGCTTAGCCGCGGGTGCCCTCGTGACCGCGCCGTTCGTCGGTCGCCACATCGGCGACGTCAACACGCCGGAGCTGGCGGTGGCGGCACTCGCCGTCGGCGTGCTGGCGAGCGCGTTGCCGTTCCCGCTCGAGCAGCTGGCCATGCGGCGCCTGGGGGCCGAGACGATTTCTCTCATGTCGGCGGTGTTGCCGGCGACATCGGTTATCGTAGGTGCCCTCACCCTGCGTCAGGTGCCCTCACTCGGCGAGGCGTGCGGGATCGTACTCATCAGCTGCGGCATCGCGCTCGCGCAGTGGCGTTCGGGCCTCGCACGCGGGCGCGGGCGCTGACTCCATCACACGTCCTGGGCCTGTGACGAGTCCACGTTCAGTTTCCTCACGGGTGATTTTTCCCCCGCCGGCCCTGCTGGAAAGCCCACGCGGACGCTGGCACGATAGAAGCAAGACCGCGCCGCACACGCGGCGCTGACACGACAAGAAGGAGAAGCCAGATGCACATCATCGGCATGATTATTGCGGGTGCCATCCTCGGCGCCCTCGCTCGTCTGTTCCTGCGCGGAGAGCAGAACATCGGCATGATTTGGACCATCATCCTCGGCGCGCTCGGCTGGGGCATCGGCGGCTGGGTTACCGGCAACGTCCTCAACTCGGGCTCGACCGTCATCCAGTGGATCGTCGGCGTCATCGTCGCGATGGTTCTCATCGCGGTGTTCGTTGCCGTGCGCAACCGCGGAGCTAACCGCTAATCCCACCTGGTGTGGTGGGGATGAGGCCGGGCGAAAGCCCGGCCTCTCGCGCATCTATCGCGTCGCAGCGGGCACGCCGCCCGGGCTGAAGTCGCGTGCCCGCTCGCACACGCCGGTCATCCCCAGCCGGTCCAGCCAGCGGGCAAACATGGGATAGCCGTGCTCGGTCAGCAGGGCCTCAGGATGGAACTGGACGCCCTCGGCCGAGACCTCGCGGTGGCGCACGCCCATGATGATCCCGCTCTCGGTCGTCGCCGTGACCTCGAGGGTGTCGGGAATCGTGTCGGGATCCAGGGCGAGCGAGTGATAGCGCGTCACCCGCAGCGGGCTCGGCAGGTCCGTGAACACCCCGGTGCCCGTATGGGTAATCATCGAGGTCTTGCCGTGCATGAGTTCGGGCGCGCGCACGACGCTCGCCCCCGCCCATTCACCGAGCGCCTGATGGCCCAGGCACACCCCGAGCATCGGCACGCCCGCGCTCGCGCATGCCTCGATCGCTCGCAGCGAGTCGCCGGCCTGGGCGGGCGCCGAGGGGCCGGGACTGATGAGGACGCCATCGACCTCGCACGAGGTGATCTTGGCAAGGGGCACGTCGTCGTTGCGGCGCACCTCGACGTCGGCACCCAAACGGCGCAGGTAACCGACGATGGTGTAGACGAACGAATCGTAGTTGTCGACGCACAGCACGCGCGCCCGGGGCATCGAGATCGTCATGTCACTCCCCCACTGTGGTGTCGATGAGATGGAACTCGTCTTGGGCCCAGGGAAAGACCCACTGGAAGCACACGAGAACGACCGCGGCAATGACGACGAGGCACAGCAGGACCTTGATCCACGTCGGTGCGGGAATGCGACTCAGCAGCCAGCGAATCATGGCCTACCCCTCCGCCAGTTCCTTCGGAATGCCCGTGTTGCGCGGGACCCAGTGATGCAGCTCCAGGTGGACGATGTAGCGCTGCCAGTTGCCGTATTCGGGGTGACACGTCGTCATCGTCATGAGCCGTTGCGTGGGCGCAACGCCGGGCTGATCGGGGACCGGCAGCACAACCTGCCCGTCCGTGGGGGCGACGATCCGATATCTCGTGACGTGGTAGACGAGCCAGGCGTCTTTCGTCTCCATCACGACCGGGTCGCCCTCGCGCAACACGTCGATGCGGCGGAAGTTCGACCCGTAGGAGCGCCGGTGCGCGGCTACCGAGAAATTGCCGATCTCGCCGGGCAGCGCCGTCGTCGGGTAGTGGCCGGCGGCGCCGGTGTCGAGGACATCGTGACCGGTCCCCTCGCGCACGGGAATGACCATCTGGTTCCACCTGGGCACGTGGAGCGCCCCCATGAGCTGCCCGTAGCTGACAGGGCTCACCGCGGGGGGCGGGCTCGTGCGCTCGTCGGTTGAAATCCGATTGGGCACGGCGCCGAACAGGTCCTCGACCTGCGCGACCTGCTTGTCGGCAGCGTTGGCGACCTGCCGTCGGTGGACGTTAGACCTGCCAGAAGGCGAACAGGGCGACGACCAGGCCGGCGCTGATGAGGAGTTCCCCGAACGCCGAGATGACGTCGAAGCGCGGCTTCGCCGGCGCACTCGCGCGAGCAGAATCGCGGCGAGCGGGCTGCTCCGCCTCGTCCCTGTGGGCGCGGCCGGTGCGTCGCTCGCGACGGGGTCGGTACCCCGGGTGCTCCTCGACCATGTTCCGCCTTTCTCTCATCCGCGTCTCAGCCTAGCGGAGGCCCGTGCCTGTCGCCGCGGAGGTGGCGCGAGAGGGCGCGAGTTTCGGCTATACAATGACAGCGACGTTAGACCGATCTACTTCTTCACTTCACGAGGGAGGCAACCGTGCCTGAATCCCGCAAGCGGAAGACCGCGAAGGACCACCGCCCCGAGGCCGAGGACGCGCCGCTGAACCCGGATGGAGCGCGGGCATGAAGCTGTCGCCGTCCTGGTGGGCTCCCGTCATGGTGACCCTCATGGTTATCGGCCTCATCTACATCGTCGTCACCTACATCGCCGGCGCCCAGTACCCGATCCCCGGGATCGGTAACTGGAACCTCGCCGTCGGACTCGGCATCGCGCTCGTCGGCTTCATCATGACGATGCGCTGGAAGTAATCGCCTACGCGAGCGTGCTCGCGTAGCACATTCCCCAGATCGCCACCTCCGCCAGTGCGACCCCTCCGATGAGGAGCGCCTGGAGGCGGTGGCGTTTGCGTGTCGCCGCCTCACGGGTTCGGCGGATCTCGACAGCGTCGTAGGCGTTGGTCACCTCGGGATAGACCCGCTTGCCGATCATGACGAAGCCGCCGCCGAGGATCAGCCCGACGATGATCCCGCCCAGGTGCACCTGCCAGGAAATTCCCGAGACGAAAATGCCGTAGGCCAGCGTGAGGCCGAGCATCACGGCGAGGGCGCTAATGTCGCCGCCGGCCCCCCGCTGAAGCATGAGGAAGATGGCGAAGAGGGCAAGAATCCCACCCGAGGCGCCGATTGTCACCCCGGCGCCGCCCAGCGCCGGTATAAACACGCTCAGCGCCAGGGCGAACACATAGCCGCCGGCCGTCGACACGAGCCACACGCACGCGAAGCGGGCGTGCCCAAACAGCTCTTCCAGCTGTTTCGCGGCAACCCAAAAGGCCACCATATTGAACAGCAGATGCAGGTATCCGCCGTGCACGAACCCCGCCGTGACCAGGCGCCACGGCTGGATGAGCGCCTCGAGGGGCGCGTACACGAGCTGCCACGTGAGTGCTCCCGTGGCCGGAATCCACCGCACCAGCGTGAGCGTGGGGACGAGAAGGCAGATGAGCATGATCGCCCACGTGACGTAAGGCGTGTAGCCGCTGCGGGTGCGCCACATGTTCATAGGTTCTCCCTGTACGCGTGGGTCCCCGCTGCACGCGGCAACGGGGACCCACGCTCCGAGTGATTAGTCCTCGATGTCGATGTGAAGAATCGCGATCTCGTCGAGCGGGCGGTCCTGCGGGCCCGTCGGCGTCGTCGCGATGCGGTCGACGACCTTCTTCGACTCGTCGTCGATGACGCGCCCGAAGATCGTGTGCTTGCCGTGCAGCCACGTCGTCGGGGCGACCGTGATGAAGAACTGCGAGCCGTTGGTGCCGCGACCCATGCGGACCCCGGCGTTGGCCATCGCCAGCACGTAGGGCTCGTCGAACGTCAGGGCGTCGTCGATCTCGTCGTCGAAGTTGTAGCCGGGGCCGCCCGTGCCGGTGCCCAGCGGGTCGCCGGTCTGGATCATGAAGCCGTCGATGACGCGGTGGAAAATGACACCGTCGTAGAGGGGATCGTTCGACTTCATTCCGGTGGCGGGGTTCGTCCACTCGCGCTCGCCCTTGGCCAGCTGCGCGAAGTTGCGCACGGTCACGGGGGCGGAATCGGGGTAGAGCTCCAGGGCGATGTCGCCCTCGGTCGTGTGAATCGTTGCCTTCATGGGGCTATCGTCGCACGGATCGCGCCCCGCGTGCATGTTCGCGATTCTCTCGCGCATTCGGCTCGTGTCCGGAAAGGGTGCGCCGGGCTATGATGTGCGAAACAATAGGCACGAGGAAGCAGCTGCCTAAAAGACGGTGGCGTAGGTATCGAAGGAGCTCAAACGTGGGAATTCCAGCCCTCTTGCGTGCGGCGTGCGGGACGCAATGCCTAGTGAAGGCCAGTAAACGCTACGTCGCCCCACGCGTCGACCAGCTGCATGATCAGGTCAACCTGTGGACGCCGCGCGTCGTGGATGCGGCCCAGCAGGTCAAGCAACGAATCGTTGAGGAGGCTCCGGTGAAGGCCGAAGTTGCGAAGGAAAAGGCTGCAACGATCGTCGAGAACTCGGCGATGCTGCAGGGTGCGAAGCAGGATGCGCTGGCCGTGAAGGACCAGCTGACGAACCGGGCGGCACAGGTGACCGCTCAGGCCGCGGACACGGCACAGTCGCTGTCGAAGCAGGCCTCCAAGCAGGCCGACCAGGCCGCCAGCCGCGTCGCGGACGCGTCGAAGAAGGCGTCGAAGGCCTCAAAGAAGGCGTCCAAGCGCGCCTCGAAGCGCGCCGACAAGCTCGCCAAGCGTGCGGGCAAGGCGGCGTCGAAGGTCGAGCGTCAGGCCAACACCCGCAAGTCGCACCGCGGGCTGAAGTTCTTCCTCCTCGTCGGCCCGCTGCTGGCCGTGGCCGGGGTGGCCGCGCTGCTCTACCGTCGCTCGCAGCCGATCGAAGACCCGTGGGCCGAGGAATACTGGGAGGACGTCGACTTCCGCGGTGGCGGATGCTGCGCCGGCAAGAAGGCTGACGAGGCCGCCGACAAGGCCGGTGAGGTGGCCGCGGACGCCGCCGATGCCGCTAAGGACAAGGCGGATGAGGTCGCCGACAAGGCTCAGGGTCTTGCCGACAAGGCTGCCGAGAAGATTGGCGACGCTGCCGACAAGGCCAACGACGTCGCGAAGAAGGGCGCCGAGAAACTCGATAAGTAACGCGTCGAGCTAACAGGGTCGGGGCGGGATCATGACGATCCCGCCCCGACCCTGTTCTATTTGCCTCGCGATCGCCGTGACTCTTAGCCTGCTTGTGTGGCACATGTTTCCCCCCTGTCTCACACGCAGCCCTCACGCTTTCGCTATGAATTGCACGGCCTGCGTGCCCTGTGTATCTGTCAAGTCATGGCATTCCATGCCTGGGGTATCGGCACCCCGTTGGCCGTCGATATTTTCGTCATCCTCTCCTCGTTCCTGCTGACCTCGTCGTTCCTCAAACGGTTTGAGGCCGGGGTGCTGCCGAACCTCTTTGAAAGGTGGATGCACTTCTTCAAGCGGCTGACCCCGCCCGTCGTCGCGACGGTAGGCGGCACCATCCTGTTGACGTTTACGTTCTTGCCGCTGACGTTTCTGCCTGATCTCATCGCGCAGGGATGGGCGGCGATTTTCGGTTACCAAAACTGGCTGCTCGCGGCCGAGGCGGTCGACTATTTTGCTGCCCACGATGAGGCGTCCTCACCCCTCATGCACCTGTGGTATGTCGCCATTCAGGCACAGGTCTACGTCGTCGTTCCCCTCGTCCTCACCCTCCTCTATCTCGCGACTCGCAGCAGCAGGCGGTGGATCCGTCCACTCGTCGCGGCCGTCTTCGCACTCGTCGCCGTCGCGTTGTTCCTGTGGACGATCCACGCGATCGATCGTGACGGCATCTCGGCGGTGTATTTCGATACCCGCTCCCGGGCGTGGGAATTCGCGCTCGGCTGCGTCATCGCAGCTGCGCGACCGTGGGTCAGCCGCATCAATCCGCACGTCGCTGCGGCCGCGTGCTGGACGGGGCTGGGTGTCCTCATCTACCTCGGCGTCGATCGCCACGACAGCTACCCGGGGCCGCTCGCGCTCGTCACCGTCGCCGGTTCGGGCGCCCTCATGCTGTGGGGAGATCGATGCGCTGCGTGGGGACCGAGGACGCTGCTGGCGCTGCCACCGTTCCAGTGGCTGGGGAATCGCTCGTACGCGATCTATCTCGTCCACTGGCCGATCCTCGCCACCTACATGGCGGCGGTCGGGGTGTACCACCTCGGTGTCTTGGAGGCCCTGGCGCTCCTTGTCATCGCCGTTGCACTTGCCGGGCTGCTAACCGAGCTCGTCGACGATCCCGTCCACTATTCGCGCTGGGTGAACGCGTCGATGTGGCACAAGTGCGCCGTCGTCGCCCTCGCGTTCGCCGTCGGCGCCGCCGGCATGGGAACGATGACAGTAAAAATGGCCTCGTGGCGCGAGCGCGCCACCGCGCTGTCGGCTCAGGCCGGCGATGCGACGTACCCGGGTGCGCTCACGCTCAGCAGCACCGGCCCGGTTCCCGACGCGGCAGAGGCTATCCCCGCCCCGCTCGGCCTGGACGATCAGTGGATGGAGCTGCCCAAACGCTGCACCGGTCCGTTCGCCAATCCGCCCCGCGTCGACAGCACGAACCACACGAGCTCGTGCCGCCAGCTGCCGCTTATCGACGACGCCGCGGCGAACGTCGTCATCATCGGGGATTCCCATGCCCAGCAGTACGCGGCCGGATGGATCGACGTCGCCACGGAACGCCGGTGGAACCTCGGCAATGACTTCATGGGCGGATGCATGTTCACGACGCCGGAGCATTCCTTCTACAGCGAATGCGAGACGTTGAATGAACAGCGGTTGGAGTGGGTCGAGAAAATCCGCCCCGACATCGTCATCATGGTCGTCACCCGCACGAGCGAGACGGGCACCGACTACCTCATGCCCGGGGTCGAGGATATCGTCGCGCGCCTCGATGAGCTGGGAATCACCGTCGTCGGGCTGCGCGATAACCCGCGGTTTGGCTATTCGATGTACGACTGCGATCAACGGGGAAACGTGACGAGCGGTCACCTCGCCGGGTGCTCGGCAAAGGTCGAGAGCGTCTACGCCGAGCAGATGCCCGACGACGCGTTGGACCGCTTCGCCCATTACCTTCCCGTCGACACCGCCGAAATGTTGTGTCCGGACGGCGTGTGCTGGTCGATTATCGGCAACGTCTACGTCTACCTCGATCTCAACCACCTGACGAAGGACTACGCGAGTACGCTCGACGGCTTCTTCGCCGATAAGACTGCTGTGCTGGCGGGGTAGAGACCACTCGGGGCGGGATCATGATGATCCCGCCCCGGACTCTTATGAGCGTCGGCTAGGCCGTCTCGTCGACGACGCGCACGCGATAGTCGAGGTCTCCCCCGCTCACCGTGTGCTCAACCGTGCAGTAGCGCGCGATGGCGTCCTCGGCCTTGGCGATGAGGTCGCGGCGGGCATCCTCGTCGAGGGCACCCATCGCGGCGACGACCTCCACGACGATCCGCGTGAACTTATTGGCGTCCTGGTCGTGCTCGGCATCGACTCCGGCCCATACGGCCGTGTCCTCGCCCAGCACCTTCGTTAGCGTCTGGTCGGCGGACATGGCGGCACAGCCGGCGAGGGCCAACTGCAATAGCTCGCCGGGATTGAAGACGCCCGGGTAGCGGGACTTGTCGCCGACCTTCACGCTCGCCTCGCCGTTGGTGGCCGTGTACAGACGCAACGACTCGCGCGTCAAAAACAGGGGGCTGGACTCGCTCATATGCCCGCCATTCCTCCGATTCTGTCGTGTGTTCAGTGCTGGTCGACCTCGGACAGGTCGGGCCACTGCTTGGCCTCGTCCTCGTCCAGAGGGCGGGCCGATTCCTGATCGACCGTCTCGATGTGCGGCAACGTGCGCGCCGCCTCGCGCACGGCATTGGCGACCTCGCGCGGAACACGCTGGTCGAACACGCCGGGGATGATGTAGGTCGGTCGCAGCTTGTCTTCGGGGATCGCGTTGGCGATCGCGACGGCGGCCACGCGCAGCAGCTCGGTCGTGATCTCCGAGACCTTGGCATCGAGGATGCCGCGGAAGAGGCCAGGGAACGCGAGCACGTTGTTGATCTGGTTGGGGAAGTCCGAGCGACCGGTGGCGACGATCTCGGCGTAGCGCGTCGCGGCAACCGGGTCGACCTCGGGCGTCGGGTTCGCCATGGCGAAGACGATGGCGCGATCGGCCATCACGGCCAGGTCCTCGGGCTCGAGGATATTGCCCTGGGACACACCAATGAAGACGTCGGCGTCGCGCAACCCGTCCTTGAGCGAGCCGCTGACCCGGCGCGGGTTCGTGTTCTCGGCCAGCCAGCGCCGGTCAGCGTTCATGTCGGGGGTGATCTCGTCGGCCGTGAGGGCGCCCGTGCGCCCGTACCCGACGATGTCGCGTGCGCCCTGGGCCTGCAACAGCTTGATGATCGCCGAGCCGGCGGCGCCGACGCCCGAGACGACGATGCGGACGTCCTCGATCTTCTTGTCGACGAGCTTCAGGGCGTTCGTCAGCGCCGCCAGGCACACGACAGCCGTGCCGTGCTGGTCGTCGTGGAACACGGGGATATCGAGTTCGGCCTTGAGCCGACGCTCGATCTCGAAGCAGCGCGGCGCCGAGATGTCCTCGAGGTTAATGCCACCATAAGCCGGGGCGATCGCCTTGGCGATGCGGATGATCTCCTCGGTGTCCTTGGTGTCGACGACGACGGGCCAGGCGTCCACGTTGCCGAACTGCTTAAACAGGACGGCCTTGCCCTCCATCACCGGCAGCGCGGCGGTCGGGCCGATATCGCCCATGCCGAGCACCGCGGTGCCGTCGGTGAGGACGGCTACTGAGTTCGACTTCATCGTCAGGCCGTAGGCCTTGCGCGGCTCGTCGTAGAGGGCCTGGCACACGCGGGCGACGCCCGGGGTGTACACGCGCGAGAGGTCATCGCGGTTGCGGATGGGGAACTTCGGGCGCATCTCGATCTTGCCGTCGATGTGCAGCAGGAACGTCTGATCGGCGACCGTGCGCAGCTCGACGCCGGGCAGGGCCGCGAGGACCTCGGAGATCTTGCGACGGTGCTCCGAGTCGGACGTGTCGGCGGTGACGTCGACCTTGATGCGTTCTTCTTCCTGGCCGACGACGTCCATGCCCTTGATGGATGCCCCCGTGTCGGCGATCGCGTTGACGACCTGCGACAGAGTTGTTGCCGACTCGTCCAGGAGGATCCGGTAGGACGCGGTGTACGACGGGGACGTGTAGTTGGTGGTGGGCATGGGCATCCTTTCGTGATGGCTGAAATCAGCCGTTTCGCGACGCCGCCATTATCCCGCCTTTCTCGTTTCGCTCGCCAGACGTGTCACGACGCGGCGTGCACGAGCACCGACCACCGCTGCGAAGATACGCACGTGGGGCCGGGCTCTGCGGCCCGACCCCACGTCACCGGTGTGTCTCTACGCTGTCGCGCGAGACTGGTGCGAGGCGATGATGGCCTTCTCGTCCTTGCCGACGAGCGCCATGACCGCGCACGTGAGAATCGCGACGGCGGCGAGGAAGCCCCACGCGGTGTCCCACCCGAAGTGCTCGATGATCCAGCCGACGAGCAGAGAGGCGCCGGTGGCACCGATGAGGTACCCGGCCAACCCCGTCAGGCCCGCCGACTGCCCGGCGACCTCGCGCGGGGATAGGTCGATGGCCTGTAGGCCGACGAGCATGACGGGACCGTAGATGAGGCCGCCGATCAGCGCGATGAGGATGTAGCACAGCCACAGCGGGGCGTGGTCCATCTGCCCGACCTGCCAGAATGCGATGACGCACACGGCAACCGCGATGAGGAACGCCAGCCCGGCGCCCGTGCGATATCCCTTGAAGACCTTGTCGGAGACCCACCCGCACGCCAGCGTGCCGACGATGCCGGCGAACTCGTACAGGACGAAGCCCATCGCGCCGGCCTTCGTGTCGACGTGCTGGGTCTCTTGCAGGTACAGCGGCACCCAGTACAACACGCCGTAGCGCAGCGTGTAGATGAAGATATTCGCGATCGCCAGCAACACGATGACGCGCGACTTGAGGACGTAGCGGACGAGGATCTGCCACATCGACAGCCCCTCGATCGCGTCGTCGACCTTCGCGACCTTCGCGGGATCGTCGCGCCACTCCTCGATCGGCATGAGGCCGAGCGCCTCCGGGCGGTCGCGGATGAGCCAGAACGCGATGGCGGCGACGACGAGAGCGACGACGGCGGGGAACCAGAAGGCGGGACGCCAGTCGTTGGCCTCGGTCGCGAACCACTGCACGCCCCACGCGGTGAGGAAGCCGACGCCGGCCCCGCCGACGTTGTGGGCGCAGTTCCAGATCGACGTCTTCCAACCGCGTTCGTTCGTCGAGAACCAGTGAACGAGGACGCGTCCCGAGGGAGGCCACCCCATTCCCTGGAACCAGCCGTTGATGAACATGAGCACGCACATGAGCCCGACGTAGTTGAGGATGCCGGGAATGAACGCGACGAGGATGTTGACGATCGCCGACAGCGCCAGGCCGAGCGGCATGAAGTAGCGGGCGTTCGCCCGATCCGACAGCGTCGCCATGAGGAACTTCGAGAACCCATACGCGATGAGCAAACATGTCCCGACCGCGCCGATGGCCGTCTCGTCCATCGCGCCGATATCTTTAAACGTCTTAGCGACGAACGGCAGGTTGTTGCGAATCAGGTAGAAACCGGCGTAGCCGATGAAAATTCCCGCAAACACCTGAAACCGCAGGCGGGGATATAGCTCTTGCTGCGTCTCGCGCGGCAATTGCGCCACGCGTGGCGGCGGCGCCAAAAAGCCCAGAGAGGACATCTGTGTCTCCATCTATCAGGGGATAGGATGACGGCCGCCGGCGAGGACCATTCCTCGTCGAAAACCGTCAGGATGGATACCCTATGCCACCTTGGCTACACCACCAACACGGCCGGCCACGCGCGAGGCGCGGGCTAGAGATCGCCGGCGGAGATGACGGGCAACAACGGAGCGAGGTCGGTGCGCTGCCCCGATGCGCTCACCCGGTGCGCGGCGAGGGCGTCGCCCCACGTGAGGGACCCCGTGGCGAGGCTGAGCCACGTGTCGGCGTCCATCTCGATGACCGCCGGCGGGGTGCCGCGCCGGTGCGTCGTCCCCTCAAGAATCTGGACGGCCCCGAACGGCGGGACGCGGACCTCGACGGCACGCCCCGGATGATCGGCGGCCAGGCGCTGGAGGAGATAGCGCACGGCGCGGGCGCGCAGCGGGCGCGCGAGAGTGTCGGGAGTGGCCAGCCAGGCTGTGAGCGCCTCGATGCCAGCTTCGGCGCTGATGGGTGCAGGCATGCTAGTCCTCTAGGGGCACCAGCTGCCACAACAGAATGTAGAGAACCGTCTGTGGTCCCGGCAGGGCGCACGACAGGATGAAGAGGAGGCGCACGAAGCTGGCGGACACGCCGAAGTAGTCCGCGAGACCGATGCACACACCTCCCAGGATCCGTCCGTGTCGACGCCGCCTCAATGTGCGTGTGTGTGCCATATCTCCAGCCTAGCCGGCAGGCCCGTTCCCCACGCGGGAAACGTCGACGGGCCCGCCCTCATCGCGAGAGCGGGCCCGTGACGGAGACGAGGCGGGCGTCTTAGACGATGCCCTGTTCCATCATCGCGTCGGCGACGCGGGTGAAGCCCGCGATGTTCGCGCCAAACACGTAGTCGCCGGGGCGACCGTATTCCTCGGCGGTCTGGGCCGCGGAATCGTGGATGTCGCGCATGATCTCGGTGAGCTTCTTCTCGGCCTTCTCGAAGCTCCAGCGGGTGCGTGAGGCGTTCTGCTCCATCTCCAGAGCCGACGTCGCCACGCCACCGGCGTTCGCCGCCTTACCGGGGGCGAAGAGGACCGAGGAGGCCTGGAACAGGTCGGTCGCGTCGGGGGTCGTCGGCATGTTCGCGCCCTCGGCGACGGCGCGCACGCCGTTCTTGACGAGCTCCTTCGCGTCGGCGAGGTTGAGCTCGTTCTGGGTCGCGCACGGCAGCGCCACGTCGACGGGCACCGACCACGGGCGCGAGCCCGAGAAGTACTTCACGCCCGACTTGCGATTCGCGTACTCGGAGATGCGGCCGCGCTCTACTTCCTTGATCTGCTTGACCAGGTCGAGATCGAGGCCGTCCTCGTCGAGGATCCACCCGGAAGAATCCGACAGCGTCACGGGGACGCCGCCGAGCTGCATCGCCTTCTCGGCCGCGTAGATCGCGACGTTACCCGAGCCGGAAATCGCGATGCGCTTGCCCTCGAGGTCGTCGCCCTGCGCCTGGAGCATCGAGCGAGCGAACAGCACCGTGCCGTAGCCCGTGGCCTCGGTGCGCACCAGCGAGCCGCCCCACTTCAGCGACTTACCCGTAAGGACACCCGACTCGAAGCGGTTCGTCAGGCGCTTGTACATGCCGAACATGTAGCCGACCTCGCGCCCGCCCACGCCGATGTCGCCGGCGGGAACGTCCGTCTGATCGCCGATGTGGCGGTAGAGCTCGGTCATGAACTGCTGGCAGAAGCGCATGACCTCGGTGTCGGAGCGGCCGTGCGGATCGAAGTCCGACCCGCCCTTACCGCCGCCGATGCCCTGCATGGTGAGGGCGTTCTTAAAGATCTGCTCGAACCCCAGGAACTTGAGGATCGATCGGTTGACCGAGTGGTGGAACCGCAGCCCCCCCTTGTAGGGGCCAAGCGCCGAGTTGAATTCGATGCGGTAGCCGCGGTTGACCTGGACCTTGCCGTTGTCGTCAACCCACGGAACGCGGAACAGGATCTGGCGTTCGGGTTCGACGAGGCGATCCAGCAGCTTCGTTTCGATGTACTCGGGGTGCTTGGCGACGGCCGGGCCGATCGACTCCAGAACCTCGCGAACAGCCTGGTGGAATTCCGGCTCATTCGGATTACGCTTCAACACCTCGTCATAGACAGCTTCAACTGCTTTATCCATCGGGTGTCCCTCCTTCGCGGTACGGGCCGCGCACAGCGTGCGACCGTCGGTGCAGTCACATCGGCCACGGGGACAGCCCCCGAGGCTTCCCTGACTCGTCGTCAGCTTTCCACAGCGATCGCCGACTTTTGCCTGGCGGTCCACATCGTAAAACACCCGCCTGACGTCGGAACTTGGTCGCGATCGGCGCGATTAGGCTTGCCGCTATGGCCTCTCACCCGATGTCTGCCCGCGACGCCACGCCCTCACCTTGGCGCGCGTTCTCTATCCTGCTGGCCGGCGGCTTTATCACGCTGCTTGACGTGTCGATCCTCAACGTGTCGATTCCGTCGATCTCGCGCACCCTCGAGATGGGCGGGGCCGGCGTGCAGGCGATCATGGCCGGGTACTCCCTCGTCTTCGGCCTCGTCCTCGTACCCTCGGGGCGCTTCGGCGACGTCTACGGCAGGCGGCGCCTGTTTGTCATTGGCCTCGTCGTCTTCGCCATCGCCTCCATCGGATGCGGGCTCGCGACGAACGCCGTCATGCTCATTGCGCTGCGCCTCCTCCAGGGAGTCGGGGCCGCCCTCGTCAATCCCCAGATGCTCGGCATCACCCAGCAGCTGTTTTCGGGTGCCGCCCGGGGGCGGGCGTTTGGCTATCTCGGCTTGACCATCGGCGTGGCAACGGCCATCGGGCCGACGCTCGGGGGAATCCTCATCGCGCTCTTCGGCCCCGAGGGCGGGTGGCGCGCCGCCTTCCTCGTCAACGTCCCCATCATCGTCGTCGTCGCCCCACTCGCGCACCGGCTCTTGCCGGCCCACCCGGGGCGAGCACGCGGCTCGCTGGGATTGGATGTGCCGGGCCTCGTCCTCATCGCCGTTGCCGTCATGGCGATCATGACGCCGTTCCTCGTCGCCTCGGATCACACGATCGGGTTGGCCGGGGCGCCCTGGTACGTCCTCGTCGCCGCGCTGGCCGCGGGGCCGGGTTCTTCGCGTGGGAGCGATGGGGAGAGGATCACGCTCACTCGGTCATCGCGCCCAGGCGCCTGCTGCGCACGCCCTCGTTCACGCTGGGAACGCTCACCCAGGCGCTGTTTGCCGCCGGGTACACGGCGTTCTTCGTCATCTACACCCTCTACCTGCAACAGGGCGCGGGTTGCAGGCGTGGCAGGCCGGCCTCATGCAGATTCCCATCGCCGGTGGCTCGGCCATCATCGCGCCCGTGGCCGGACGCTTGGTGAGTAGGGCGGGGCGACTGCTCGTCGTCGGCGGCACCGCGCTCGTCACGGCCTCCTCCTTCGCCCTGATCCTCAGCGCCCACGAGGCACCGCGCGGGTGGTTGATCCTTGCGACGGGGATTACGGCGGCGGCCTTCGGGATCGGCGCGGGGCTCATGATGACGCCGAATCAGGCGCTCGCCGTCGAGCACATCCCCGTCGAGACGGGATCGACCGCGGGCGGGCTGTTCCAGACGCTCCAGCGGGTCGGCTCGGCAATCGGGATGGCTATCGTCACCCTCGCGTTCTATTCCGTCCTCACTCCCGCCGACATTTCGGGACCGGCCGGCCGCGATTACCCGGCCTTTGCCGGGGCATTTGGCTGGGGAATGGCAGCGATCGCGGCATTTACCGCGCTCGCCTGCCTCGTCGCCCTGATTGACGCCGTGCGTGAGCGCCGACACTAACCGGCCAACGCGCGAGGCGGTCGCCGCACGATTCACCGTGCAACGACCGCCTCACGTTTAGGCAGCGATCAGCCGACTACTGCTGCGGCGTTTCCTCACCCGGCTGCGGGGTCGCAGGCTCGGGGTTTGCCGGCGGCTGAGCAGCACCGGTTGCCGGAGGCTGTCCCGCGGCGGCCGGCGGAGCAGGGGGTGCCGGCGGTGCGAACTGGGCCGGCGGAACCTGCTGCTGGGGATAGGCCGGATTCGGCACACCGGGCATCGGCTGCTGAGGAACGCCGGGGTAGGCCTGGGGCTGGCTCGGGTAGGGCAAAACCTGCGGGCTATACGGCTGAACCGGGACCTGCTGGGCCGGGAGCGGACGAGGCAGGGTGGCCTGTAGCGGGCTCGGACCAAATCCCATCGCCGAGAGCGACGGCAGCAGCGAGCGCAGCTGCGGACCGAGCAGGCGGGCGCAGCCCTCGATCGCCAGGCCCAAGATCGCCAGCAAGAAGACGGACACGGCCGACGGCGACACGTGGAAGAGGTTCTGGGTCATCGACGAGTCCTCGGTGTACCCGTTGAACATGTCCGCGCTGGCCGTCATGTGCGACGACACCGCGAAGAACATCTTGCCCAGCACTCCCATCACCGCGAACACCGCGGCCGTGATGGCCATGTGGCTGGTCGGGGCGACCGGGCGACGCGCCGCCAACAGCGCGCCACCGCCGACGACGGAGATGACGAGCAGGATGAGGCAGATGTACCACGGCAGCAGCTGGATACCGCCGAGACCGTGGCCGATGATCCCGGGGTCAACATCGCCCAGGGTCGTTGCGCTGGCACCACCGAAGACCGTCCCAGGACACCGAAAACCATCGGCACCCCCATCGCCACGATGACGAAAATGGCGGTTTCGCCGGTCGAGGCGTGCAGCAGCGACGGCAGCGTAATGAGCATTCCGATGATGGCGAGCACCGTCGAGATGGCGACGATCACGCTCGCGACGCGGATCGCCGCGAGCAGGGAGTCACGCCAGGGAACCGTCTGGGTGCTCGTCCACGTCCACGTTCCCATGAGAACGGGCAGGGCGACCATGACGATGAGGGTCATCATGGTGTGGCCGATGCCGACCGAGACGCTCTGGTCGATGAAGCCTCCGCCCGTCGACCCGAGGATGCCGACCGCGAGCGCCCACACGATCGACGCGCACACCCATGCCACGCAGGCGGCGAGCGTCGCGGGACCGAAGCCCGTGAGCTTGGCGCGCCGTGCGGCGACGCCGGCCACGATCGTCAGGACCGCCAACAGGATCGGGGTCAGGACGACGGGAGGAATGTTGAGGCCGCCTCCCGCACCGAAGCCGAAGAGGCCGAACTCGCTGACGATGGAGCCGCCGAGGATGCTCAGCGCGGAGACCAGCGTCATCATGCCCGTGCCCATCCGCAGGCTGCTCACATCGGAGTTCGAGGCGATGATGCCCGCGAGGACTCCACCGACGATGAGGGCCAGCACGACCGGGACGACCCCGAGAATCGCCCCGAGGACGATGGCGGCCTTGTTCTGGACGATCCAGGCCTTAGCCCGCTGGGTCTCGGGGGCCGTCTTCAGTGCGGCCGCGGCGTTGTGCATGTGCTGGGCGTAGGGATTCGGCTGCGCACTCCCCGGTGCCGCGGGCGGTTGCTGAGGCGGGTACGCCTGAGCGGGCATCTGCTGCGGCGCGACCGGCTGCCCGGGGTAGGGCTGGGCGGGGGCGTAGGGATTGACCTGGGGCGCCTGGGGCATCTGGTGGCCCGGGGCCGGCTGGGGCGCGGCGTGGCGGCCGTTGCCGATGGCACCGGCCTCGGGGACTACCGGCTGGCCGCCGTCGTTGCCGGGCTGCGGCGACGCGGGTGGATAGGGCTGAGACACGGGGATTCCTCCAAGATGAGATGTCGTACGGTTCCCATCATAGGGAGGGGTGCGGAAAAGAAATGCGGCCCTATCGCCTTACGACACGCGCCTCGCGAATCGCCACGCGGCGCGCAATCTCGGCGATCGCGAGGATGAGGGCGAACTGGATGACGACGATGATGACCTGGGGCAGCGTTCCCATTCCCCCGACCAGGCCAATCGTGCCGAGCGCGTTGAGCGCGGCGACGGCGGCGGCAACCCCGAGTAGTGGGCGGGCCGCGCGGTGCCCGGCATCCCATGCCGCCTCGTCGGTGCGCAGCTGCACCCCGCGCAGCCCGAGCGGGTGACCGAGTCGGAAACATTCCTTGCCCGTCAGCGCCATCGCGGCGACGTAGCGGGCCGCGAGGATAAGCATGAGGACACCGACGACGACCAGGGCGATGGGTACGGTCATGCCCTCATGGTAGCCGCGCAGCGACTACCACCGGGTCGCGCCGATACGGGGCTTTCTGTGTTATTTCGGCCCGAAACGTTAGGCTGAAGGCGTCCGCTCCCTTCGCACATGCAGAGGCGACTATGACTGATCTTGCCCAGCCGGCCCCCGAAACCTACGACACCGTCGAGGACGCTCACTCCACGCCCGATCAGGAGATGCCCTTCCGCGAACTCGGCCTCAAAGACGACGAATACGCCCGGATCTGCGAGATTCTCTCGCGCCGCCCGACCAACGCCGAACTCGCCATGTATTCGGTCATGTGGTCCGAGCACTGTTCCTACAAGTCCTCGAAGAAGCACCTGGCCGCCCAGTTTGGGGCCAAGACGACCGAGCAGATGCGCGAGCACATGCTCGTCGGCATGGGTCAGAACGCCGGAGTCGTCGACATCGGTGACGGCTGGGCGGTGACGTTCAAGGTCGAGTCGCATAATCACCCGTCCTTCGTCGAGCCCTACCAGGGGGCCGCGACCGGGGTCGGTGGAATCGTTCGCGACATCATCTCGATGGGCGCGCGGCCCGTCGCCTGCATGGATCAGCTGCGCTTCGGGGCGCCCGACCACCCGGACACGGCCCGCGTCGTCACCGGGGTCGTTGCCGGCGTCGGCGGCTACGGCAACTGCCTCGGGCTGCCCAACATCGGTGGCGAAACGGAGTTCGACCCCACCTACCAGGGCAATCCCCTCGTCAACGCCCTGTGCGTGGGCGTCATGCGCCACGACGACGTTCACCTGGCCAACGCCGAGGGTGTGGGCAACAAGGTCGTCCTCTTCGGCGCGCGCACGGGCGGGGACGGGATCGGCGGCGCGTCGATCCTCGCCTCCGAGACCTTCGACGAGGGCATGCCGACGAAGCGCCCCAGCGTCCAGGTCGGCGACCCGTTCATGGAAAAGATCCTCATCGAATGCTGCCTCGAGCTGTTCTCCGCGGGCCTCGTTGAGGCCATCCAGGACCTCGGGGCCGCCGGCATCTCGTGCGCGACCTCGGAGCTGGCCGCGAACGGCTCTGTCGGGATGCACGTCCACCTCGAGAACGTCCTGCTGCGCGATCCCACCCTGACCGCGGGCGAGATCCTCATGTCCGAGTCGCAAGAACGCATGATGGCAATCGTCGATCCCGCAAAACTCGACGACTTCATGGCGATCATCGACAAGTGGGACGTCGAGGCCGCCGTCATCGGCGAGGTCACGGGCAACGGCCGGTTGACGATCGACCACCACGGCAAGCGAATCGTCGACGTCGACCCCAAGACGGTCGCCTCGGACGGTCCCGTCTACGATCGCCCCTACGCTCGCCCGGCCTGGCAGGACGACCTACAGGCGGACACGTCTGCGTCGCTGGCGCGCCCGAGCGATTCCGCGACGATCGCCGACCAGGTTCGCCGCGTCCTCCTCGACCCCAACCAGGCGTCGAAGGGCTGGGTGACCGACCAGTACGATCGCTACGTTCAGGGCAACACGGCGCTGGCCCAGCCCGACGACGCCGGGGTCGTACGCGTCGATGAGTAGACGAATCGCGGAATCGCCATCGCGACCGATGCGAACGGCTGGTTCACGAAGCTCGATCCCTACGTTGGCGCCCAGCAGGCGCTGGCCGAGGCCTACCGCAACGTCTGCGTGGTCGGGGCGACGCCGATGGCGGTCACCGACTGCCTGAACTTCGGCAACCCCGAGACGACGGACGGCATGTGGCAGCTCGTCACCGCGATGGAGGGCATGGCCGACGGCTGCCGCGAGCTGGGGATTCCCGTGACCGGGGGCAACGTGTCGCTCTACAACTCCTCGGGCGGCACCGATGGCACCCCCGTGACGTCGATCAACCCGACCCCCCTCGCCGGTGTCCTCGGTGTCATGGAGGACGTCCGCAAGGCCCGTCCCTCGGGGTGGGACGAGGAAGGGTTGGCGATCGTCGCGCTGGGGACCACGCGCGACGAGCTCGACGGGTCGGCGTGGGCGCGCATCGTTCACGACCACCTGGGCGGGCGTCCGCCGCAGGTCGACCTCGGTGCCGAAGCCGCGCTGGGGCGCGTCCTCATCGCCCTCGCCAATGCGACGCTGAGCGGCGAGAGCGGCCAGGTCCTCCACGTCGTGCGCGCCGCTCACGACCTGTCGAACGGCGGCCTCGTTCAGGCCGTGGTCGACATGGCGACGCGGCGCGGAATCGGTGCCAGCATCGACCTGGATGCGTTGCCGAGCGAGGGCGACCTCGACACCGTTGCCCGCCTGTTCTCCGAGTCCCAGGCTCGCGCTCTCGTCGCCGTGCCCGAGGGGGCGCTGCGCGCGGTTGCGGCCGCCGCCGAGGCCGAGGGCGTCGCCGTCGCCCGGATCGGAACGACCGGTGGAGAGCTCGTCACGCTGAGCTCGGAGCGTGAGGGAACGCTCGTGAGCATCGACGTCGCCGAGACGGCCGCCGCCTCGGATCGGGTTCTGCGCGACCTGTTCACCCACTAGCCCTTTTACTCTCACGCGCGTGCCGCGTTGCCTGTGCGCAGGTGGCGCGGCACGCCGCTATTGAGTCCGCTTCCGGCTAGATGAGGCCGGCGACGTCGCGGTAGCCCGTGCCGATGTGCTCGAACGCCAGCGGGGCCGGTGTCACGGCCCGCATGGCCGGGTGCGCGGTCGGGTGGGGATCCTCGCGCTCGCTAAAGAGCGTCTCGGTGAGCTTCTCGCCCGGGCGCACCCCGGTGTACGTCACCGCGACGTCGGCTCCCGCGCGCTCGATCAGCCGGCGGGCCACGTCGGCGATCCGAACGGGTGCTCCCATGTCGAGGACGAGGGCCTGGCCGCCCTCGCCGATTGCCAGGGCCTCGAGGACGAGTCGGCACGCCTGCTCGCACGTCATGACGTAGCGGGTGGCGTCGGGATGCGTGACCCGCACGGGCAGACCGTGCTCAATTTGGTGGGCGAACGTGTGGAGGACGCAGCCGCGCGAGGGCCACACGTTGCCAAATCGCACGGACACGTAGCGCCCCTGCCCGAGCGTGGCCGCGTGGGCGGTGAGCCGCTCGGCGACGCGTTTCGTCACTCCCAACACCGTCGCGGGATCCGCCGCCTTGTCGGTGGAGACGTTGACGAACGCGTCGACGCCGATGCGCAGCGCGTGCTCGAGGACGTTGCGCGTGCCCACCACGTTCGTCTTCCAGCCCTCGTCCGGGTAGCGCTGGAGCAGGGGCACGTGCTTGAGGGCGGCGGCATGGACGATGACGTCGGGAGCGACGTCGTCGACGATGGCCCCCAGGGCCGCGTGGTCGCGGATGTCCGCGAGCGCGCACATGTCGGAGACCAGCCGGCCGTCGCCGGTGACGGTCAGTTCGGTCGCGTGGAGGGCGGATTCGTCGCGGTCGAGGATCGTCAGGCGCGCGGGGACGCGAGCCGCGATCTGGCGGGTGAGCTCGCGTCCGATGCTGCCCCCGCCCCCGGTGACGAGGACGCGGGCGCCGCGAAGAACCTCATCGGCGGCCACCGGCACCTCGACACAGTGGACGCGCCCGAGCAGCGCGTCGATATCACGCGCGCTCAGGCGGGCAATGTCCACGGACTATCAGCCGGCGATGGTGCGCAGGACGGCGGTGAACATGTCGAGTCCGTCGAGGCCCGTGCGGATGCCGCCCGGCGTATCGGGGCCGAATCCCGGCTCGATCGCGTGCTCGGGGTGGGGCATGAGGCCGACGACGTTGCCGCGCTCGTTCGTCACCCCGGCGATGTTGTTGGCCGAGCCGTTGGGGTTCTCGCCGGCATAGCGGAAGACGACGCGGCCCTCGCCCTCGAGACGGGCGAGGTCTTCGGAGCGGGCCTGATAGGACCCCTCGCCGTGCTTGAGCGGGATGATGATCTGTTGGCCGGCCTCGAAGCCCGCCGTCCACGGAGTCTCGGCGTTCTCGACAATGAGCGGCTTATCTTCGCATCGGAACGTCTGTCCGGTGTTGCGCACGAGGGCACCGGGCAGCAGGTGGGCCTCGCACAGCACCTGGAAGCCGTTGCAGATGCCCAGCACGGGCATGCCGGCGCCGGCCGCGTCGATGATCGAGTCCATTACGGGCGAAAAGCGGGCGATCGCGCCGCAGCGCAGATAGTCGCCGTAAGAGAAGCCACCCGGCAACACGATGGCGTCGACGCCGTGGAGGTCGGGGTCCTTGTGCCACAGGGCGACGGCCTCACCGCCGGCGGCGGTCACGGCCCGTCGCGCATCCTGGTCGTCGAGGGTGCCCGGGAAGGTCACCACGCCGATGCGCGCGCTCATTGGGCGTCCTCGTCGGCGCGAACGGCCACGACGTCTTCGATGATGGGATTCGACAGCAGGGTCGACGCGGCCTCGCGGGCGGCCTCGAGATGCTGCTCGGTGACGGGCCCGTCGACGCTGAGTTCAAAACGCTTTCCCTGACGCACCGCGGTGAACGCGTCGATGCCCAGGCGGGGCAGTGCGGGAAGGATGGCTTTTCCTTGGGGGTCGAGGATTTCTGGCTTGGGCATGATGTCGACGACGATGCGTCCCATTGGAGTCCCCTTCACGGTGGATCTGAGGAAGATCGGCTACCCGGTCGGTACCGTCAACCATCCTACATTGCCGCCACTTCGGCCCACTGCCGCCTCACGCGAAGCGGCCGACCCCGACGGAGCCGGCCGCGTGACGCTCAGAGATTGATCGTTTGGCCCGTGAGCATCTCGTAGGCCTCGACGTAGCGATTCGACGTGCGCTCGACGATCTCGTCGGGCAGCGGGGGCGGGGTCGTTCCCGATGCCGGATCCCACCCCGATTCGTCCGACTTCAGCCAGTCGCGCACGAGCTGCTTGTCGAAGGACGGCGTTGGCGAGCCCGGGTGCCACTGGTCGACGGGCCAGAACCGCGAGGAATCGGGCGTGAGGGCCTCGTCGCCGAGCACGACGGCGGGGCCGCCCACCGACACGAGCGAACCAAATTCCAGCTTGGTATCGGCCAGGATGATGCCGGCGTCGCGGGCGATCTGGGCGGCGCGCTCGTAGATGCGCAGCGACGTCTCGCGCAGCTCGGCGGTGCGCTCGGGGCCAACCATCTTGTCTACGTCGGCCAAGGTGACATTGATGTCGTGCTTGCCCATGTTCATCTTCGCCGCCGGCGTGAAGATCGGCTGCTCCAGCTCGCTGGCCTCGACCAGCCCCTCGGGCAGGGAGATGCCGCAGACCTCGCCGGTCTCGTCGTAGTCGGCCTTGCCGGAACCGGTGAGGTAGCCGCGCACGACGCACTCGAGGGGATACATGTCGAGGCGACGGCAGATCATCGCCCGGCCCGCGACCTGGTCGGGGACCTCGGTCGAGACGACGTGGTTGGGAACGATGTCTTTGAGCTGATCGAACCACCACAGGCTCATCTGCGTCAGCACGACACCCTTGCCGGGGATGGTCGTCGGCAGGATCTGGTCGAACGCGCTGATGCGGTCGGTGGCGACGATGAGGACGGTCTCGGCCTCGTGCGGGCTCACACCCGCGGGGATATACAGTTCACGGACCTTGCCGCCACTGAGGTGGCGCCAGCCGCGCAGTGCCGGTGCTTGCGAAGTTGCCATGGCCACATTGTTACACACGTCACCACGCCGAGCGCGGGGAGTTCACGGGAATGACGCGGACCCCGAACGACCCAGGGGCGGTCAGCCGCGCCAGCCGTCGCGGCGCAGGCGTTCGGAGAGGATGAGTCGCCACAGCTCGCGCGAGGCCGGGGCCAAGTCGAGCAGGCCGACGGGCGTGGCCAACCCGAGGGGGGCGGCCGGTCGATCCGCCTCCCAGATCTCGGTCACCGCCAAGTCGGTGGCGCGCAGCCCGGCGGGCAGGTGCCACAGCCACTCGTCGACGTGGGCCGGATCCTCGAGCGCGGAGACGACGGCCCACACCCGCTGGGCGCGCGCCGCCTGCGCAAGATTCTCGGACGAGCGCGCGTGCGTCGTCGACGGGGAATCGATGACAACGAGAACGAGGCTGGCGTCGGGGTAGGTCGCGGCGATCTCGTCGAGCTGCTCGGCCGAGCGCGCCCGCAACCCCTGCCCCGGGGTCAGCGTCTTTGCCCCGCCGAGGACGACATGGGCCGGACCGGGCGTGCGCCGCGCCAGGCGGGTCGCCGTCTGGATGGCCTCGGTGACGGTGTCGATGCGGCCGAGGACGACGCTAAACGTGCCCGGGTGAGCGACCAACGCCTCGGACGGGGTGATGAACTCGACGAGGTCGTCCATGCTGCCCGGGCGCAGCCCGGCGATGCTCGCGGGAACACCGAGCAACTGGAGGTCGGCCCCAGCCAACAGCGGGCGCAGTGAGCGCGCCGCCGCCGATGCCGCCGCATCGCCGCCCGTGTGGGCCGATGCCGTGCGTCGCGTTCCGCGCACCCGATACAGGAGGTTATTGAGGTCCTCGGTGACACGGTCCATGTCGCCGAGCGCGCGCGAGGTCATGTCGGCGCGCGTCCTCGCCAACAGCGACTCGAGCGCCTTATCAGACGACAGCTGCGGATCGGTCGGGTTCACGTCGGGCACGTCCTTCCTGCGGGGTCTAGGCCAGTGTAGCCGCGCTTACGCCTCGGCCTGAACCCGGGCGATATCGCCGCGATAGTGCGACCCCGGCACATCGATGGCGGCGACGGCGCGGTAGGCGCGTTCGCGTGCCTGCTCGAGCGTGTCACCGGTGGCGACGATGTTGAGGACGCGCCCGCCCGTCGCGATGATCTCGCCGTCGCGCTCGGCCGTGCCGGCGTGGATGACGTAGACACCCTCGACCTGTGCGGCCTCGTCGAGCCCGCCGATGACCTCGCCCGGTCGGGTGAGGGGGCCGGGGTACCCCTCGTTCGTGATGACGACGGTGACGGCGGCACCCGGGGTGTTGTCGCCGCGTGCCGGGGCGTCGGCCAGGGTGCCGGTGGCCGCGCGCCACAGCAGCTCGCCGACGCGCTCGCCCTCGAGCGGCAGGACGACCTGGGTCTCGGGGTCACCGAAGCGAACGTTGAATTCGACGACGCGCACGCCCCGGCTTGTCAGCGCCAGGCCGCAGTAGAGCAGTCCGGTGAAGGGAGTGCCACGGCGAGCCATCTCGGCGACGACGGGTTCGGCGACCTCGGCAACGACGCGATCGACCAGGTCGGCGTCGATCCACGACAGCGGCGCATACGCACCCATGCCGCCGGTGTTGGGGCCACGCTGGCCGTCGAAGACCCGCTTGAAGTCCTGCGCCGGGCTCAACGGGACGACGGTGTGGCCGTCGCACAGACAAAACAGCGACACCTCGGGGCCGTCGAGGAACTCCTCGACGACGACCTGCCCGTCACCGGCCACGCAGGCGCGGCCGTGGGCGAGCGCCCCGTCGCGATCCTCGGTAACGACGACGCCCTTGCCGGCGGCCAACCCGTCGTCCTTGACGACATAGGGGGCGCCGAAGCGATCGAGTGCGGCGGCGACCTCGTCCTCGCTGCGACACACGAGGCAGGCGGCGGTCGCGACGCCTGCGGACTCCATGACGTCCTTGGCGAACGCCTTCGACGCCTCGAGGCGGGCGGCCGCGCGCGAGGGACCGAAACAGGCGATTCCGGCGGCACGCACCGTGTCGGCGACACCGGCGACGAGCGGGGCCTCGGGGCCGATCACGCACAGGTCGATGTCGTGCTCGCCACACCACGCGGCGACGGCGTCTGCGTCGAGAGGATCGAGATCAATCAGCGTCGCGACGTCGCGCATCCCCGGGTTTCCGGGAGCGGCGAATAGGTCAGACCGGGCAGTGGTGACAGACAGGGCTCGAACAAGGGCACCTTCGCGGCCCCCGGAACCAAGAATGAGGGTCTTCACGCCCTCCAGCGTACCAATCGGGCGCGCGAGCGGGCGGGGCTGTGTCCACACGCAGGCACCCGGCGTCGCGGCGCCCGGGAGCGGCCGCATTGCCTTATACACTGAGGCCATTCGTCACACACGTCCAGGAGCTGCCATGACGCACGCGTCCCGCCCGCATCCCGAGGATCCCTCCGGCACGAGCCCGGCTACGCTCGATGCAACCGAGCTGGCCCGCGCGGGCGACATCATCGACCAGATCACCTCGCACGTGCGGCTGCGCATCATCGGCCAGGACGACCTGACCCAGGCCCTCCTCATCACGCTCATGGCCCGCGGCCACATCCTCATCGAATCGGTGCCGGGGCTCGCGAAGACGACCGCCGCGAAGACCTTCGCGTCCGTCAACGCGTCCTTTGCCCGCATCCAGTGCACGCCCGACCTCATGCCGTCCGACATCGTCGGCACCCAGATTTTCTCGATGTCGTCCGGGCATATGACGACGCAGCTGGGGCCGGTCCACGCGAACTTCGTCCTCCTCGACGAGATCAACCGTTCCTCGGCAAAGACCCAGTCGGCCATGCTTCAGGCCATGGAGGAGCGCCAGGTGAGCATCGGCGGCACGGACTACCCGTTGCCGGCGCCGTTCATGGTCATGGCGACCCAAAACCCCATCGAGGAAGAGGGCACCTACGTCCTGCCCGAGGCCCAGATGGACCGATTCTTGCTCAAGACGGTGCTGCCCTACCCGACGCCTAGCGACGAGATCGCCGTGGTCGCCGCCCACGCGGCCGGATCTTTCGACGCGGACCTGCCCGAGGGCACCGTCACCACCGAGGACATCGCGACCCTTCAGGGCTACTGCGCACGCGTCTACGTTCACCCGAGCATCCAGACCTACATCGTCGACCTCATCAACACCACGCGCGGCGGCGGCCCCTCCCCCATTCCCGGCCTCATGGCCAACCTGCGGATGGGCGCGTCTCCGCGCGGGTCCCTCGCGCTCATGCGCGCGGCCCAGGCTCACGCCCTGCTCGCCCAGCGCAGCTACGTCATTCCCGACGACGTCACAGCGACCCGCCACGCCGTGCTGCGCCACCGCATCGTGCGCACCTACGACGCGATCGCCCAGGGGATCTCGCCGGAGTCCATCATCGACTCCGTCTTCCAGGTGGTGCCGGTCCCCTAATGCCGTCCTCGTCGCTGCTGGCCGCCGTCCGCGCTCGCCTGTCCCTGCCACACGTGCGCAGGGCGGTGCGGGCGCTCGAGGGTGCCCATCACAGCCTCGCGGCCGATCGCGGCTTCGACTTCGACCAGATCGCCCCCTACCAACCCGGCCAGGACGTGTCGCGGATCGACTGGGCGGCCACCGCGCGCTCGGGGGAACCCATGTCGCGGCGGTTCCTCACCTCGACGAACGCTCCGCTCCTCGTCATCGCCGACACGGGGCGCGAGATGAGCGCGCTGGCTCCGTCCGGGGAAACCAAGTCGGCGATTGCCGCTGAGGCGGCCGCGATCCTCGCGTTTCTCGCCGCGATGCGTTCCGACCCGTTCGGGATCGTCTTCGGCACCCGAACGCAGGGGCGCTACCTGCCCCCGCGCTCGGGCAACGCCCACGCCGAGGTGGTCCTGCGCACGCTGCGCGCAGCCTACGGACCCGACCAGGCCCCGTCGCACCTGGGGGCCGTCATCGCCCACGCGAACCGGATGCTGCGTCGGCCCGGGCTCGTCGTCATCCTCACCGACATCGTCCAAGCCGGCGAGGCGATCGAGGAGCTGCGCCGGCTGCGGGCACGCCACCGCGTCTACGTCCTCACGATCGCCGATCGAGACCCGGCCGACCTCGCGGGGAGCGACGTCTACGACGCGCAGCTGGGACCGCTTGACGACACCCTGCTTGCCCACCGCGAGGTCACCGCGCAGGCGCGCGCCTGGGCCGCCGGGGTGCGCAGGCGCGCCGAGGAAGGACTGGATTCCCTCGCCGTGCCGCACCGCGACGTCGCCTCGTCCGAGGGGCTCATCGACGCGTTTTACGGGCTCTTTCGCGGGAGGTCACGATGATCGCCGCCGCCGGTGACCTCATTCCGACGACCCCGTTCGGCGCGTGGGTCCTGTGGCTCGGCATGGTTCTCGTCTTCGGTTCTGCCGCCGTCGCCGGGTGGATGCGCATCGTCATGCGCATTCCGCCCGCGCCACGCCAGCTGCTGCGCCAGCGCAGCCTGCACGAGATCTCGATCGAGGAGCGCCGCCTACTGCTCTCCCAGGTCGACGAGGTGCGCGCCGAGGCCGTGTCCGGACAGCAGTCGCTCTCCCAGACCCACCTCAGCCTCGCCGCGATTCTGCGCGCCCTGGGCACCCGGGCGACGACGCAAAACCTCGAGGTCGCCACGCTGGGCGAGATCCGCCGGGCGCTCGGGGACATCTGGCCGGATTTTTGCGACACGCTTGCCCGCTGCCAGGAACCGAGCTTCGCTGCCCTTTCCCGCGCCGATCTGGAGGAGAACCTGACGCGCGTGCGCACCCTCATCTACAACGCGACACAGGCGGCCGACGTTCCCGATGCCCCACGCTGGCGCGACCGGTTTGGGCGTGCCCCTCAGCGGGAGGCTCCCCACGCCCAGCATCCGCAGGAGCGGCCATGAGCGCTGTTCTTGCCCTCCTTGCCCTCGCGATCTTCGTCGCCGCCGCCGTCATCGGGTGGCACCGCGGCGGTGTCCACGCGGGCGAGCCGACGCGGGTTGCCCACTCGGGATACGTCGCGGCCCTGCCGATCGTCCAGCGCATCCGCGCGCGCCGGAAGCGCCGGGTCATCTTTGCTGGGATGGGGATGGCGATCATCGCTGCTATCCTCGTCGCCCTCGCGACCGTTCCCTCTCACCACGAGGCCCAGCGCCCCAAGGTGACGACGCGCGACGTCATCTTCTGCCTCGATGTGTCGGGGTCGATGCTTCCCCTCGACCGCGACATCATCGAGTCGATGTCCCGTCTGACCCGGCAGTTTAACGGCGAACGCGTCGGCCTCGTGCTGTGGAATTCGCGCCCGCTGACCGTTTTCCCGCCTACGGATGACTACGCCCTCGTTCACCGCCAACTCGCGCACCTGTCGGACCTTCTCGACACCGTTCACGTCGAGGATCACGAGGTCTATGGCTCGGGCGAGCTCATCGACTACCTGGAGACCACGACGAGCGACGACGAGTACTCCTCCTCGCTCGTCGGCGACGGGCTGGCGACGTGCGCGCAGGCGTTCCCGCCCTCGCGCGATGAGCGCTCGCGCTCGCTCGTCTTCGCCACCGACAACCTCCAAATTGGCAACGGTATCTACACCCTGCCCCAGGCGATCGACCAGGTGCGCGACGCCTCGATCACCCTGTTCACCGTATATTCCAGCCTCGACGACAACTTGGGGGCGAACCTCAAGGTATCCCAGGCGCGCGATCAGCTGGAGTCGGAAACGCGACGCGCGGGTGGGCGGTTCTTCGCCGCCGACGATCCCGACGTCACGGATGAGATCCTCGCCCAGATCGAGGCGAGTCTCGCCGGCGAGGTCGACGATCCGCCCCCGCCGATCGTCCACGACGACGACCGGGGGCTGACCCAGTGGCTCGCGCTGCTTTTCGTGCCGACCCTGGCATGGGGATGGGCGGTGCGCCGATGAGCCTCGACTGGAATATCCCGGCCCCCGTGTGCATCGCCTTTGTCGCCTGGGCCGTGGTCATACTCGTCGCCCAGGCCGTCCGCGACGGCCGCCGCGCCCGCTGGGTGTGGGGACGACGCGCGGCGATGGCCGTGCTCATCCTCATCATGGGGATCACCCCGTCGCTGCCCCAAGCCACGAGCGCATTCGTCTCTTCTCTCAACGTCGTCATCGTCGTCGACAAGACGACATCGATGAGCGCCGCAGATATGCCCGGCGGCACCTCGCGCCTCGATGCTATGCGAGCCGACATGCGCGAGATCGCGTCGACGCTGTCGGGGGCGCGCTTCGAGATCATCACCGTGGCCGGGCGCGCGCAGCGGGAACTGCCGTGGACGACGGACGCCGGCGCCGTCGTCGCCTACGCCGACGCGCTCACGCCCGAGATCGCCTACTACGCCACGGGCACCGACGTGTCCATCGCCGCCTCGATGGCCAACTCCGACGCGCGCTCGGCCACCGAAGACGCCGGACGAGCCGCCCTCATCATCCTCAGCGATGGCGAGGGCACCGCGTCCTCGCTCGCCACCTCGCACTATGACGACGCCGTCTTTAGCCAGGGAATCGTGGCGACGTACGGAACCCGGCAGGGGGGAACCATGCGGCCCTACCTCGGGGGCGGAAAGTTCGGCGATGAGATCCGCGATCCCGAGACCGGAGCGGCCGCAGTCTCGCACGCGGATCCCGAGGCGATGGCGAAGCTCGCCTCCCAACTGGGGATTCCGGCAGTGAACCGAGGAGCCGGGGAGGAGCTGACGGGCGCGCTGCACCGCCTCGTGAGCGATGACGGTGACACTGTCACGGTCGAGACGACCGTCCCGCGCCATGTCATCTGGCCCCTGACGTGGATCCTCGTCGGTCTCGTCGCCTGGGAGATCTTCGCCCAAGCCCGGTTCACCCGCATCCGCCGCGACCGGATCCGCCAGCTGCACACCCCGACGACGGGAGGCGAGCGATGACACGCCCTCGACTACCCCGCCGCCAGCCGGACGTGCGCGAACACGTGCGCCAGCTCCCTCGGCCCCTGCGCATCGCGATGCGCATCGTCACCGCGTTGGTGGCACTCGTGTGCATCGCCGGCATCGCGCTGTGCGGCCTGTGGGGCTGGTCGCTCACCTCATCCCACGCCGCGAATGAGCGACTGTTTGGGCGCGCCCTGGCGGGTTTCGGCGACCAGTACGCGTTGACGCGGACGTGGCCGGAGCCGTGGCGGTCCCCCTACAACATCGGCACGGCGCGGCTCATGGCGGGGCGCACCGACGAGGGCGTCGACCGGCTAACGGAGGCGTTCCGGCTCGTTCCTACCGCCGATCGACACACGATCGATGGGACGGACTACATCGTCAACGTCAATTCCCCCGAGTGCCTCGTTCGCATCAACCTGTCGATCGGCATCGAACGCCAGGGCGACGCGCTGGCCGCCGCCGGCGACACTGGCGGCGCGACGGCGAGCTACGCGCAAGCCGCACGCATGTCGCAGCCGTGCGCCGGCCCCAGCGGCGCAAACACGGACAGGGGACAGCAGGCGCACGACGCCCACGACCGCCAGTCGTCCAAGAGCGAGCAGGGCTCACCGTTGGATTCGTCGACGGACCATCCGACGCAGCCGACCTCACCCGAGACCTCGCCGTCGCCGCAGAACACGGACACCGGCGCCGAAGAACAGCGCCGCAATAAACTGCGCGAGCGCAACCGCGACGCACACGAACGCGAGGAGCAATCTCCGGAAGAGTCCGAGACTCCGCAGCTGCCCGATGGACGGTACTGGTAATACGTGAGCGCCCGGCCTGTGGCCGGGCGCTCATCGATACGTGGGGACGGCGATCGTCTAGCGTCCGCCGTCGTACCAGTCGTCATCGCCGGTGGCCGAGGGAACGTCCTCGTACCGCCAAGCATCGTCATCGCCGCTCTCGCGCTTGCGCTGCGCCTGTAGCTCGCGCTGCAACGCGTCGTAGTCGGTCTCGGGGCTGAAATACTTCAGCTTGCGAGCAACCTTCGTCTGCTTAGCCTTCTGACGGCCGCGCCCCATGGGGTCGACCCCCTCCACGTGTCACGGGCGGCACGCGAAGGTGCGCCCTCATCTGTTTAGAAATTTTTCGATGCCCCAACCGTACCGCGAACAGTGGCAATTTGCCTACGCCAGGACGAGGCATGCCCGAACCCAGAACTTTTCGGGCAGTGGAGGCGACTATTTGATAAGGCGACGAACGAGCGCGAAGCCCACGAGACCGGCCCCTGCCGCGGCACCGGCGAGGATCGCACGGGCCCGATTGTCGCCGTGCTTGGCGTCCTCGAGCGTGCGCTGCGCCTGGACCTGGAGATCGCGGGCCTTCACCTTCGCCTGATCGCCGAGTTCGCGAGCACCGGCCTGGGCCTGCTGCTTCGAGCGCTTCACAGCACGGCGCGGGTCGACCTGGTCGACCAGCTGGTTGAGAGTGTCCGTGATCTCTTCGCGCGTGTGGCGCAGCTGCTCCTCGATCTGGGCTTGCGACATCTGCTCGCTCACTGAGAGATTCCCTTCTTCACGGCGTTGATATCTTTCTTGATGTCCTCTTGCGGCTTCGGCGTCGCGCGCAGCCCCTTCTTCACCATGCTCACCCCGATGAGGGCAAGGATGATGACGATGACGAGCAGGATGCCGGCGACGACGAGGGCCGCGGCCCAGTGCGGCATGACGTGAGCCAGCCCGAGCACGGCCGCGTGCAGGGCGACGCCGAACATGTACAGGGCGAGGACGAGGGCAACGACGAGCAGCGCCACCCCCGTGCCGATCTTGGCGACGAGTCCCTGCACTTTGGCCTTGAGCAGGGCCACCTCGCCCTTGGCGAGGGTCTGGACCTGGTCGGACAGCTGCGAGAACAGCACCCCCACGCCCGCGCGCTTCGGATCCGCGCTGCGCGCCGCCTCGGTGGGAGCTGCGTCGCGGCGAGGCCGCTGCGCGCGCGCGTCCTTCTTGGGCTCGCGCGGCTCGGGTCGCGGCGCGGCGGCTTCGGGACGCTGCGGGGGACGGTAGTCCGGCGCGGGTGCCGCGGGTGCCGGCGCGGGCGCGGGCGTCGACGCTGCCGGGGTGGCCTTGGGACCGGGCTGGGCCGGTGCCGCGGGTGCCGGTGCCGGCTCGTCATCAACGAGCGGGCGATAGCTGGGCACGCGCGGGCTGTCGACCTTGCGCCGAATCTTTGGCAACACCGACGCGCGCTTCACCTTCGCGCCGGTCGCGGGTGTCGCGGGAGCACGTTCGGGAGCAACCGGCGTGGCGGCGGTGGCCGGAGCCGGCTGAGGCTGCGGCGCGGTAACCGCGGGGGTCGCGGCGGCCGGAGTCGCCGGAGCAGCTGGCGTCGGGGAACCCGCGGGGCGAGAGGCGGGCGCCGTCGGGCGCGTGATACGTCGACCTTCGGCGGCGGGGCGCTGGCGCGGGGTCGGCGCGGTCGGCGAGTTCTCACCCCCGCGGCTCACCCCCGCGGCAGGGGCCTCATTCACGCGCGGAACCGCGTGGAATCCCGGGGTCGACGGAATGGTCGCGTGCGATCCCGTGTCCGTCTCCTTGCCGGGGGCAGGATGGAAACCGGGGGTCGGCGGCACCTGCGGGACCGAGCGGTGCGTACCCTCGTGAGCGCGGTCGCGTTTGCTGTGGTCAGCCACTGATTATTCTCCTCACCACCAGGACATTTTCGTCATAGTTTTTCGCATTTTGCGTTCTCATGCCAGTGTAATAACGAAACGACCGCTAGTGGCGAGCGATCGCGTCCAATAACCGGTATCGCACGGCTTTGAGCGCGGGGGCAATCGCCGCGAGCGCCCCGACGACGATGGCGGCAATCGCCAGGGTGACGAGCGTGCCCCACGGCAAGACCATGTCGGTCAGCCCCTGGCTCTTCAGGTAGTCGCACAGGCCGAAGGCGACAAAGGTGCCCAGGCAGAGGCCGAGGAACGCCCCAAACACGGAGATGAGGATCGATTCCATGACGACCATCGTGGCGACCGAGGAGCGCGACATGCCCACGGCGCGCAGCAGCCCGATCTCGCGCACGCGCTCGGATATCGACAGCGACAACGTGTTGACGATGCCGAGCACGGCGATGACGATCGAGAGTCCCAGCAGGGCATAGAGGATCCCCAAGACGGTGTTGACCTGGTCGGCCAGCTGTCCCTTGAATTCGTCGCGGTCGAGGACCTGGTAGGTGTGCAGCGGCTCGAGCTTGTCGGCGATCGCCCGCTTGACCGTGGCGACCTTGGCCTCGTCGGTGACGGTGAGCATGAGGGGCGACACGGGGGCATCGGGCAGGCCGAGCTCCGTCATCGTGTCGGTGCTAATGACGAAAGGTTCGACGAGGATTCTCGAGTCGATGATGGCGCCGACGCGCAGGTCGCGTTGTCCCGCGGCTCCGGCGAGGCGCACGCGCTGCCCGGGGTGGATGGCATTGGCCTCGGCGTAGGTGCGCGAGACGAGGACGGTGCCTGCGCGGTCGTTGAGGAACGGCGTAAGCGAGCCGTCGGTGACGTTGAGGTCGAGGAACGACGCGTAGTTGCTCGGTAGCACGGCGACCATCGTGCGTTCGGGGGTGGCCTCGTTGCGGCTCGCCTCGGCGAAGGTCACCCGGAAGCCGCGGCCCACCTCGTCGACCCCGTCCATGGTGGCAATGGCATCGACGAGATCGTCCGGGATGCCTGGGAGGTGATCGAGGACACGAAGAGGTCGGCGCGCAGCTGGGAGTCGACGACGTCTTGGGTGGATTCGCGCACGGTCGCCGCCACGACGGATCCGGCGGTGACGAGCATGACGCCGATCATGAGCGCCGCCGATGTCGCGGCCGAGCGCCGGGGATTGGCCAGGGCGTTGCGCAGAGACAGCCGGCCCAGGGGTCGGGCGAGGCGCAGGGGAATGGCGAGGAGCCACATGACGGGGCCGGCCAGCACGGGGGCGATCATCAAGGCGCCGACGACGAGGGCGGCCACACCGCAACCCAGCATGGCCCCGCTGGGCGTGTCCGAGGCGACGACCGCGACGATGGCACCGATCCCGGCCAACGTGATGGCCCCGCCCAGCAGCGCGCGCAACCGCAGGGGCTTTTCGTGCGCCTCCTGGGCACGCATGGCCTCGACCGGCGGAGTCAGCGCGGCCTCACGCGCCGGCAACACCGCACCGAGGAAGGTGACGACGATACCGACGACGATGGACGTGACGACGACTGTCATCGGCATGGCGACGGAGCCGAGCACGACGCCGAATTGGCTGTCGAGCAGACGGGTGAGTCCGGCGATGAGGAGCGCCCCCAGACCGACGCCGACGACGGAGCCGACCAGCCCGATGATGAGTCCCTGAAGGGCGACGACGGCAAAGACCTGCCGGGTGGAGGCGCCCAGGGCGCGCAGCGTCGCGAATTGGCGCTGCTCGGCGCGCACACTCATGCGGAACGTGTTGGCGATGATGAAGATGCCGACGAAGAAGGCGATGGCGACGAAGACGAGCAGGAACGTGTTGATGAAGCCGAGCGCCTGATTGACCTGCTTGTTGGCCTCGTCACTCACCTGCTCGCGCGTTTGAACGGTGACGTCTGCCCCCAGTGCCGCTCGGATGTCGCGGGTGACCTGGGCGTCCGTGTGGCCGGCGGCCGGCAGCACGCCGACCTGGACGGCCGTGGCCGGATTCCCCATGAGTTCCTTGGCGAAGGCGGGATCGGTGATGCCGACAGCGATGAGCGACACCGGGGTCTCGTAGTCGTAGAGTCCGGTCACGCTCATGGGAACGAGGTCGGTGCCCGAGACCCGATAGAGGGTGTCGCCGACCCTGACGCCCAGCCGCTCGGCGGCCGAGGCCTCGAGGCCGATCTCGCCGTTACCGTGCGGGGCGTGACCGCGAACGATCTTGGGCCACGGCGTGGCCCCCTCGCGGGTGCCGATGATGACGAGCGACGACCCGGCGACCCCGAGTGGTTGCTTGTCGGGGCCGAGGATCGGCAGATTCGTCGAGTAGATGGGATCCGCGCTGGCGACCCCCTCGACGCGACTGACCTCGCCAACCTGCTCCTCGCTCAGCGGCGCATACGACGTTGCGGCCGAGCCGTCGGAAGGGCCGTGAACGTAGACGGGGTAGGTGTAGAACGACCCGAGCGTCGCCTCGAAGGAGCTGGCGAGGACGCCGCGCAGCGCCAGCGTGCCCGAAAGGAACGCGACGCCGAGCATGACGGCCAACAGCGTCAACAGGAAGCGGCCCCAGTTGGCGCGTAGGCCGCGCCAGACGACGCGCCTCATGCGCGCTCCTCCCCCGCGTGAGGATCCAGAGCCGCCAACGCATCCAGGACGTCACCCTGACTCGGGTCGTCGAGCTGGGCGACGACGCGACCGTCGGTGAGGAACAGCACGGTGTCGGCATAGGCCGCGGCCTGGGCTTCGTGGGTGACCATGACGACGGTCTGCCCGAAGTCGTCGACGGCGCGACGCAGGTAGCTCAGCACCTGTTCGGTCGAGCGCGAATCGAGGTTTCCGGTGGGTTCGTCGGCGAAGAGCACCGTCGGGTTCTGCATGAGCGCGCGGGCGCAGGCGACCCGCTGCTGCTGCCCGCCCGAGAGCTCGGCGGGGCGGTGGCTCAGCCGGTCGCGCAGATTCAGCGCATCGACGACGGCGGCGAAGCGATCCTCGTCGACCTTCGCGTGGGCGATGTCCTGGGGAAGGCGAATGTTCTCGGCCGCGCTCAGCGTCGGAATGAGGTTGAACGACTGGAAGATAAAGCCCACCCGGTTGCGCCGCAGCTTCGTCAGCGCCCGCTGGCTCATCCCAGCGATCTCGACGTCGTCGAGGCGCACCGACCCCGACGTGATCGACTCGAAGCCGGCCAGGCAGTGCATGAACGTCGACTTGCCCGATCCGGACGGCCCCATGATCGCCGTGAAGCGACCGCGCTCGATGTCGACGTTGATCTCATCGAGGGCGCGCACCGCCATGTCGCCGCTGCCGTAGATCTTCGTCAGCCGCCTCACGGCCATGACGGGATCAGGCAGGGGATGGGGTGCGTGGAGTTCGGGGGCGGTACGTTGCGACGTCGACCGTGGTGCCATGCCCCAACCCTACCCGTGCCGAATGAGGGTAAAAAGAAAACCCCCGCACGCCGTGCGAGGGTGGTCGTGGCTCCGACCGGCGTCGATCCGGTGACCTTCCGATTTTCAGTCGGACGCTCTACCAACTGAGCTACAGAGCCTGCGTCGGCCTTCCGACCAACTGGCGACCCTGACGGGACTTGAACCCGCGACCTCCGCCGTGACAGGGCGGCGCGCTAACCAACTGCGCCACAGGGCCTATGCAATTTGTCATCCACCGGGGTGGATGGTACCCCCAACGGGATTCGAACCCGTGCCGCCGCCGTGAAAGGGCGGTGTCCTAGGCCGCTAGACGATGGGGGCCCGTCATTCGGTCCACGTTCGTCCCGTTGACAAGCAGAAACTATTCCACACCGCGACCACGGACGCAAAATCCTGACGGCGTGACGGTGCCCACACTCGCTGACGTGCGCCGGCGGCCCTCCGAGATAGCCCTCGCGAGGCCCCTCCACGTGCCGTCTCGGCGCCTTAGCGAGGCATGGGCCTTTGGGCCCATATGTCGGGGATTACAGGCGCCTCTTTCCGCGCGGTGACGCCGGTTGTGGTCGCCGCCACTGTGCGCGCCGTCGAGAAGAAACCGGGGTCGACATAAATTAGAGGCGACTCAAAGAGTGGCGCAACGGTGGCACCACCGCCGAGCGCCCCGGGCTCACCCGCCCGATGGTCCGACGACAAGGAGAACACGACAGTGTCGACCGAGACGACTCCGGCCCCCGAGGCCGAGGCCACCACTTCGGCGTGGGAGGGCTTCACCCCGGGCACCTGGACCGACCACATCGATGTGCGCGACTTCATCCAGCGCAACTACACCCCCTACGAGGGCGACGATTCGTTCCTCTCCGGCCCCACGGACAAGACTCTGCGCCTGTGGGAGACCCTGGATAAGAACTACCTCGCGGTCGAGCGCGAAAAGCGCGTGTACGACGTGGACACGAAGATTCCGGCCGACGTCGACGCCTTCCCGGCCGGCTATATCTGCGACGAGGACGACGTCATCGTCGGCCTCCAGACCGACGTGCCCCTCAAGCGCGCCATGATGCCCAACGGCGGGTGGCGCATGGTCGAGACCGCCATCAAGGAGGCGGGCAAAGAGGCCGATCCGGACATCCGGACGATCTTCACGAAGTACCGCAAGACCCACAACGACGCGGTCTTCGATATCTACACCCCCCGCATCCGCGCGGCCCGCTCCTCCCACATCATCACCGGCCTGCCAGACGCCTACGGGCGCGGGCGCATCATCGGTGACTACCGCCGCGTCGCGCTCTACGGCGTGGACAAGCTCATCGAGGAGAAGCAGAAGGACAAGGACGCGGTTGCCGACAAGCCGTTCTCCGAGCACTGGTGCCGCTACCGCGAGGAACACTCCGAGCAGATCAAGGCGCTGAAGAAGCTCAAGGCGATGGCGGCCGGCTACGGCTTCGACATCTCGGGTCCGGCCACCACGGCGAAGGAAGCCGTCCAGTGGACGTACTTCGGCTACCTGGCCTCGGTGAAGTCCCAGGACGGCGCCGCCATGTCGATCGGGCGCCTGTCGGGATTCTTCGACTGCTACTTCGAGCGCGATTTCGCCCGCGGCATCCTCACCGAGGAAGAGGCGCAGGAGATCATTGACGCTCTCGTCATCAAGCTGCGCATCGTCCGCTTCCTGCGCACGATCGCCTACGACCAGATCTTCTCGGGTGACCCCTACTGGGCCACGTGGTCGGACGCCGGCTTCGGCGAGGACGGGCGCACGCTCGTCACCAAGACGTCGTTCCGCCTGCTCCAGACCCTCATGAACCTCGGCCCGGCGCCGGAACCGAACATCACGATCTTCTGGTCGCCGCGTCTGCCCGAGGGCTACAAGAAGTTCTGCGCGCGCGTCTCGATCGAGACCTCGTCGGTCCAGTACGAGGCCGACGAGCAGATTCGCGAGCGCTGGGGCGACGACGCGGCCATCGCCTGCTGCGTCTCGCCGATGCGCGTGGGCAAGCAGATGCAGTTCTTCGGTGCCCGCGTGAACGCGGCGAAGGCCCTGCTGTACGCGATCAACGGCGGGCGCGACGAGGTCTCGGGCAAGCAGATCGTCCCCGGTCACGAGCCGGTCGAGGGCGACGGTCCCCTCGACTTCGACGACGTGTGGAACCGGTATGAGCAGATGCTCGACTGGGTCGTCGCGACCTACGTTGAGGCGTTGAACATCATCCACTACTGCCACGACCGCTACGCGTACGAGGCCATGGAGATGGCGCTGCACGACTCCGAAATCGTACGCACGATGGGCTGCGGCATCGCGGGCCTGTCGATCGTCGCCGACTCGCTGTCGGCCATCAAGTACGCGAAGGTGACGCCGGTGCGCGACGAGACCGGCCTCGTCGTCGACTACGTGACCGAGGGCGAGTTCCCGGTCTACGGCAACGACGACGACCGCGCCGACGACATCGCCGCGACGATCGTGCACACGATCATGTCGAAGATCAAGGCGATCCCCATGTACCGCGACGCGATTCCTACGCAGTCGGTGCTGACGATCACCTCGAACGTCGTCTACGGCAAGGCCACGGGCGCGTTCCCGTCGGGTCACGAGGCGGGCACGCCGTTCGCCCCGGGCGCCAACCCCGAGAACGGGATGGACACCCACGGGATGCTCGCGTCGATGCTCAGCGTCGGCAAGCTCGACTACAACGACGCCCTCGACGGCATCTCGCTGACGAACACGATCGTGCCCTCGTCGCTGGGTCGCACCGAGGACGAGCAGATCACGAACCTGGTTGGCATCATGGATGCCGGCTTCATCAAGAAGGGGTAACTCCCCCTCTTGTCACGCCCCAGCGGGCATCCGCCCGCACAACCCACAAGGAGTAATCATGGCGATCAAAACCTTCGATGAGCGTCTGGCGTCGATGAAGGCCTCGCGCGCTGAAGCCGGCGGCGTGAAGGGCCTGTACCACGCGAACATCAACGTCCTCAACCGTGAGACGCTGGAAGACGCGATGGAGAACCCCGAGAAGTACCCGCAGCTGACCGTGCGCGTGTCGGGCTACGCGGTGAACTTCGTTCGCCTCACCCGCGAGCAGCAGCTCGACGTCATCTCGCGTACCTTCCACGAGGGCCGCTAAGACAACGTGACGATGCGCCGGGAGCTCATGCGCTCCCGGCGCATCGTTTTAGGGAGGAAACGTGGCTGAGTCTTTGCCAACCCCGAGGATCAGTGCCGACGGGACGACGGGCGAATATCGCCCCGAACCGTTGGAGGAGGCCGTTCCCCGGCTGCGCGGAACCGGCCTGGCCGGGATTCCCGACGCGCCCCTCATGAGCCACCACGACCACGTCGTCAGCGTGCGCCTGGGCGAGCTGGGGTCGGTGCACTCGTGGGAACTCGTCACCGCCGTCGACGGCCCCGGCACCCGGTTGACGATGTTCTTCGCCGGCTGCCAGCTGCGCTGCCTGTACTGTCACAATCCCGACACGTGGAAGACGCGCGACGGCCACCCGATCCTCCTGTCCGACGCCATCGACCGCATCATGCGGTACAAGACCATTTACGACGCGACCGGGGGCGGCGTGACGTTCTCGGGCGGCGAACCCATGTTGCAGTCGATGTTCCTGCGTAACCTCCTGCGCGAGGTCCACGCCCGCGGCGTCCACACGACCGTCGACTCGTGCGGCTTCCTGGGTGCGTCGATTCCCGACGACGAGCTGAGCAACATCGACCTCGTACTGCTGGACATCAAGTCGGGGATCCCCGAGACGTATCAGCGCGTGACGGGCAAGGAGCTGGCCCCGACAATCGCGTTCGGCGACCGGCTGCACGCGGCCGGGGTCAAGAAGTGGATTCGCTTCGTCCTCGTTCCCGGCCTCACCGACGACCCGGCAAACATTGAGGCCGCCGCGGATATTGCCGCGCGCTGGAGCGGCACGGTCGAGCGGGTCGAGGTGCTGCCGTTCCACAAGATGGGTGAGGACAAGTGGGAGCGGCTCGGGATCGCCTACGAGCTCTCCGAGACCATGCCCCCGTCGAAGGAGGAGGCCGAGGCCGCGCGCGACATTTTCCGCGCCCGCGGCTTCGAGGTCTATTAATTCATTCCCGCCAGCCCGGGCCGACGGCAACGATGGCCTAAAATGGGCCGGGTGAGGAGGAAAGAGGCTCGAGCCAATTCTCGGCTGGATACCCAGGATCGGTTGATCGCCGCGTGCCGCGACGTCATCGTCACCGAGGGTGCCGAGAACTGCTCGGTCGAGAAGATCTGTCACCGCGCGGGCTTCACCCGCGGCGCGTTCTACTCGAACTTCTCGACGAAGGAGGAACTCTTCGCCGCCCTGGCCGAGGAGGAATACACCCGCCTGGCCGACACCTTTACCCAGCTGTGCGAGCGGTGGCGCACCCGCGGGGAGCGGGTCAAGCCCAAGGCCCCCGAGTCCGAACAGATCGAGGCGATTCGCCGTTTCCTTTTCGAGGCCATCGACTCGATCGGTTTTGGCACGTCGCTTTACCTCATCCACACCGAGCTGATGACGCGGGCCGTGCGCGACCCCGCGTGGGGCGTCGACCTGAGCGGGGTCAACAAGGCGTTCATCGACAAGATGTCCGAAGTCGTCGTCTCGGTGTTGCACGCGGCCGGACGCGAGCTGACGACGCCGGTGCGCCCGATCGTCCACTCGGCCATCGCCATCATTCTTCGCGGCGCGGCGATCCACGAGTGGCGCGACGCGGCCAGGCGCCACCATGAGCGCGAGCTCGCCGAGCTGCACGCGCGCGCGGCCGCGCTGGGGATCACCGACCTCAGCTACGCCCTGACCGAGCCCGAGGACCTCGAGGGCGAGGCCCCGCCCGATCCCGACGAGACGGGGGTGGCCGGGTCGTTCTCGCGCGACATCATCGAGACCCTCGTGTTGCTGCTGTTTGCGGCGTCGGCACCGCGGCGGCGCCGGCTTCGTCACGACGTGACCGAGTAGGCCCGCCCCATACCATCGCCCCCGCGTGGGCGTGCGCGGCACCGCGCGACCTCGATCGATGCAGTTTCGTATCGACATCCACGTATGACATGTACGTATTTGCTCACATTTCGTGCCCCTTCGACGATGAAGGCACGAGACCGGATGTGCGGGAGGTGAGCAGATGTCGCAGTGGCACACCGAGTGGGTCGACGAGGTCGACTCGACGCAGAGCTATGCGCGTGCCCGCCTCGCGGACCTGGGCACGCCCGCTCCCCTGTGGGGCGTTGTTGCCGCTCATCAGCGGGCCGGACGCGGCCGCTACCAGCGCACGTGGGCCGACGACGCCGGGACGAGCCTGCTGACGTCTCTGCTCGTTGTGACCGACTCAGCCGGCCTGCCCTGGGTGTCCGCGCGCGCTGGCCTGGCGCTCGCCCGCTCCCTCGCCACTGCCCCGGGTCGCGGCGACGAGGGCGAGATCTCGGTGAAGTGGCCGAACGACGTCCTCATCGACGCACGCAAGGTCGCCGGCATCCTCAGCGAACACGTCGACGTTGCCGGCGGGATGCACCGGGTCCTCGTCGGTATCGGCGTCAACATCGGCACCGTCCCCGCCCACGCGCCCGCAGAGGCCGGCGCCGTTCCTGCCGCGTGGTTCCCCGGTGACGCCCGCGCCCAACTTCTCGACGCCGTGCGCACCGAGCTGACCGAGCTCCTCGCCGAGTCACCCACGACCACCCGCGCCGCCTATCTCGACGCCCTGGCCGGCATCGGCAGCCCCGCCCGCGCCAGCCTGGCCGACGGCACGACCGTTCGCGGGCATATCGCGGGGATCACCGAGACCGCCGCGCTGATTCTCGATACCGAGGCCGGGCGCGTCACCGTGACGGCGGCCGACCTGGCCCTGACGCCGAAGGAGTGTGAGACCGCGTGATCGAGTCCGTCCTTATCGCCAACCGCGGCGAGATCGCCGCCCGCGTCGTACGCACCACCCGTCGCCTGGGAGTGCGCTCCATCGTGCCCTACGCCCCCTCCGACCGCGATTCGCTGGCGGCGCGACTGGCCGATGAGGCCCTCGCCCTCGACGGACTCGATGCCGTGGCCACCTACGTCAACCCCGACGGTCTGCTCGACCTCGCGAAGCGCTCGGGCGCTGCGGCCATTCACCCTGGCTACGGGTTCCTGTCAGAAAACGCCGACTTCGCCCGGGCCGTCATCGACGCCGGCCTGACGTGGATTGGCCCCGCCCCCGAGGCGATCGCCGCGCTCGGCGACAAGATTTCCGCGCGCGCCCTGGCGACCGGCTGTGGCGTCCCCGTCATCCCCGGGATCACGGGTGCTCTCGGCGAGCGCGATAACCCCGAAAAGACGCTGCTCGACCTGGGCGCGTCCGCCGGCTATCCGCTCGTGACCAAGCGCGCCGACTCGGGTGGTGGCGTCGGCATCACCCGCCTCGATGACGCCGAGGCGGCGCGTCGCTTCCTCGCCGATGCCGACCCGACCAGCCTCGACGTGACGTTCGTCGAGCGGTGTCTGACCGGCGCGCGCCACATCGAAACCCAGGGGATGCGCGATAGCCACGGCACCTTCTGCCTCGTCGGCACGCGCGACTGCACGGTTCAGCGCCGCAACCAAAAGGTCGTCGAGGAGGCCCCCGCCCCGGGCCTGACGCAGGCCGAGCTGGCCGACCTCGAACGCTGGTCGCGCGCGCTGTTCGAGGCCGCCGGCTACGTCGGCGTGGGCACGTGCGAGTTCCTGTTCACCCCCGAACGCGACTTCTACTTCCTCGAGGTCAACCCGCGCCTACAGGTCGAACACACGGTGTCCGAAGAGGTGTGCGGGATCGACCTCGTCGCCGAGCAGCTGCGGATCGCCTCGGGCCTGGAGCTGTCGCGCCCGGGTGACCCGCGCGGCCACGCCATCGAAATCCGCGTCACCAGCGAGGATCCGGCAGCGGGCCTCATGCCGAGCGCGGGGCGAGTGGACACCCTTGAGTGGCCGGGCGGCCCGGGAGTCCGCATCGACACCTACCTGCGCCCCGGCGACGACATCACGACGGCCTACGACTCGCTTATCGGCAAGATCATCGTCTCGGCCCCGACCCGCGCCGAGGCCATCGCGCGCACGCGCGAGGCCGTGCGCGAGTTCCGCGCGACGGGGATCCCGACGTCGGTTCCGCTCATCGACGCCATCCTCGCCCACCCCGACTTTGCCTCCGAGACCCCGCGCGTCTTCACGACGTGGCTGGCCGACTCCGGCCTCCTCGACAGCCTCGTCGGCGACGACGCTCCCGCCGCCGCGGCACCGAGTACCCCCGAGGAGCTGCGCGAATTCACCGTCGAGATCGATGGCCGCCGCGTCAGCATCGCCCTGCCGCCCGCGCTGTTTGCCGCCACGCCGGCGGCATCGACTAGCCCGCGCGAGCGCCAACCCCTGCGCGCTGCCCGCCGCTCGACCCCGGCCGCGTCTTCCGACGATCCGACCCGGATTGTCGCCCCGCTGGCGGCCGCCGTCACCCGCGTCGCCGTCGACGAGGGAAGCCACGTCGCCGAGGGCGATCTCATCGTCGTCCTCGAAGCCATGAAGATGGAGAAACCCCTGCACGCCCAGGTCACCGGCACGCTCACCGAGCTGCGCGTCTCGGCCGGTGATTCGGTTGCCGGCGGTGACCTCCTCGCCACGATCACGCCCGACGAGACCGCCTAGTTCACGAAGGAGGACACCATGTCGACCGCCCACGTCCTGCCCTTGTCATCGCCCACGCTCACCCGCGCCGAGTTCGCTCGCCGCAGCGACGAACTGGCGGCCGAAGCGGAGAAGCGGGCGCGCGAGCGCCAGCACCCGCGCGGACGCATGACGGCACGCGAACGCCTTGACCACCTCCTCGACGAGGGCTCGCTGCGCGAGACCGACCGCTTCGCCGGCGCCGCGACTCCGGCCGACTTCCTCGGCTCGGGCGTCATCACGGGCTTCGGACGCATCGGTGGGCGCGAGGTCGCCGTGTACGCGCAGGATTTCTCGGTGCGCGGCGGCTCGCTCGGCGACATTGAGGGCGAGAAGATCGCCCGCCTCATGCGCCAGGCCATCGACCGACGCCTGCCGCTGTTCGCCCTCCTCGACTCCGGCGGCGCCCGCATCCAGGACGGCGTGACCTCGCTGGCGCGCTACGGCCAGATTTTCGCGCTGGCGACCGAAGCCTCCGGGGTCATCCCGCAGATCTCGGTGGTGCTCGGCCCGTGCGCGGGCGGGGCCGTCTACGGTCCCGCGCTCACCGACATCGTCATCATGGAGCGCGAGGCCTCCTACATGTTCGTCACCGGCCCCAAGGTCGTCCAGGCGGCGACGGGCGAAAAGATCAGCTCCGCCGACCTCGGCGGCGCCGACATGCACGGCTCGGTCTCCGGCGTCGCCCACATGGTGATCGACGGCGAGCGCGAATCGCTGGATGCGGCCCGCGCCGTGCTCAGCTACCTGCCCTCGCACTGCGGCGAGGCCGCCCCGCGCTACGCCTTCGACGGTGACGACATCGGCGAGGCCCACGCCCGCCGCGTCGGCGACCTCGTTCCCGAAGGCGCCAAGCAGGCCTACGACATGCGCGACGTCATCGAGGCGCTCGTCGACTACGGCGAGTTCGTCGAGATCCACGAGCACTTCGCCGCCTCGGTCGTCGTCGGCTTCGCCTGCATCGACGGGCGCGCGGTCGGCATCGTCGCCAACCAGCCCAACGTCGACGCCGGCACCCTCGACGTCGCCGCCTCCGAGAAGGCCGCCCGCTTCGTCACCCTGTGCGACACGTTCGGCCTGCCCGTCGTGACCCTCGTCGACGTTCCCGGCTATCGCCCCGGCTCCGAGCAGGAGCGCGCGGGCATCATCCGCCGCGGGGCCAAGCTCATCACGGCCTACGCCTCCGCGTCCGTGCCCCTCGTCACCGTCATCGTCCGCAAGGCCTATGGCGGGGCCTACATCGTCATGGGCTCGAAGTCGCTTGGTGCCGACGTCGCGCTGGCGTGGCCGGGCGCCGAAATCGCCGTCATGGGGGCCGAGGGAGCCGTCGACATCCTCCACGGCAAGTCCCTGGCCGCCGCCGAGCGCCCGGCGTCGACGTCGCGGCCCAGCGCGCCCACTACATCGAGCAGTGGCGCGCCAGCGAGATCTCGCCCGATCGTGCCCTGCAAACGGGAGAGCTCGACGGTCTCGTCGATCCGGGCGAAACCCGCTGGGCCATCATCGATGCGCTGCGGGTGACCGCGGCCAAGCCCCGCCCGGCGCGCAGCCCGCGGGTCCGTCCGAACCCGCCCCTGTAACGACCTCGTAATCGTTGTCCGTCGTTTGGTTTGTCAAGGAGTCTGCCTCAATGCCCTCTTCGCCTCTCGCTTCGCTCGACGCCCCCTACGCCCTGCTGCTGGCCGGCCAGGGATCGCGGTGGCAGCCGGTTCTCGCCGACACGATTGCCGACCCCGCCCTCGCCGAGGTGGCCCAGGCCGCGCTTGAACGCGCCACGGCTCTCATCGCGCCGGTTGCCCGCGAGTGCGAACTCGCCTCGCCCGGCGCGCGCGATGCACTTGCTCAGCTCGTGCGCGGCGGCGAGGCTCCCGAGCGCACCAGCGTGGGAGTGAGCGTCCCGGCGATCACGCTGACCCAGCTCATGCTCACGCGCGCGCTCATGGATTCGGGGCTCGACCCCGCCCACGATCGCCCGCTTGCCGTGCTCGGGCACTCCCAGGGCATCCTCGGGGCGCGTGCCGCACAGGCACTTCTCGACGGCGATGACGAGGCCGTGGCCGCGTGGATCGGCGTCGCGCTGCTCGTCGGTGCCGGTGCCGATGCGGGGGCCCTACAGGCCGACGCGAGCGCGAGCGCGGGGGCCACGCCGATGCTGTCGATCCGCGGCGTCGACCCGACCCTCGTCGCGTCGCTGGCTGACGAGAGCGTGAGCGAGGCCGTCGTCAACGGGCCGAACGCACGCGTGTGGTCCGGGCGTCCGCGCGATCTGCTCGCGCTGCGCCGCGCCGTCCAGGCGCAGGTGGACGCCTACACCGCGGGCCTGGATGCCCGCCGCTACGGCGGTGCCCCGCTGACGCCGGTCTTCGACTTCCTACCGACCGACGCCCCGTTCCACTCGGCGCTGCTTGACGGTGCCCTCGAGCGGGTGCGCGCGTGGTTCGCCGCCTGCCCGCAGCTGACGGAGGCAATCAGTGCGCGTGAGGCCGAGGCCGTGGCCCGGGCTATCCTCGTCGAGCCGGATCGCTGGGATCACCAGATCACCGAGGCGATTGATGCCGGTGCCGGCTGGTTCGTCAATGTCGGTCCCTCGGACACGCTCGTGCGGCTGAGCGCTCCGCTGCTGGAGGGCACCGGCGCGGCGATCATCGACGCCGGCTGCCCCGATGCGCTGCTGACGTGCGACACGCCGGGATGGGACCTGCCCGAGCGCATCGATTACGCGGACTTCGCCCCGAAGCTCGCGACGCTGCCGAGCGGGCGCACCGTCCTCGACACGGCGTTTTCGCGCCTGACGGGCTTGTCGCCGCTCATGCTTCCCGGGATGACGCCAACGACGGTGACGCCCGAGATCGTCGCCGCGGCCGCGAACGCCGGCATCTGGAGCGAGCTTGCCGGTGGCGGGCAATATTCCGATGACGTGTTCTCCACCCACCTGGCCGGACTGCGCGAGCTGCTCGAGCCGGGGCGCGCCGTCGGCTTCAACGCCATGTTCTTCGACCGCTTCATGTGGAACCTCCAGTTCGGCGTGACGAAGATCGTTCCCAAGGCGCGCCGCCAGGGCGCCCCGTTCCACGCCGTGACCATCGCCGCGGGGATTCCCGAGCCCGACGAGGCCGACGCCCTCATCAACGAGCTGCGCGCCGACGGCTTCACCTATCTCGCGTTCAAGCCGGGGACGACCGAGCAGATTCGCGCGGTCATCGACATCGCCCGCGCCCACTCCGACATTGACCTCATCATCCAGATCGAGGACGGCCACGCCGGCGGACACCACTCGTGGGTCAACCTCGACAATCTCCTGCTGGAGACATACGCGGATCTGCGGCGCACCTCAAATCTCGTCATCGCCGTTGGCGGCGGCATCGGGACTCCCGAACGCGCCGCCGACTACCTGACTGGGCGGTGGGCGCTCGCGTGGGGGCGGCGGCCTATGCCGGTCGATGCCGTCATGATCGGCACGGCCGCGATGGCGACCGCCGAGGCGCGCACGTCGCCTCAGGTCAAGGAGTTGCTGCGCGATACCCCGGGCATCGACGACCCGACCGGGTGGCTCGGTCGCGGCGAGTCGAAGGGCGGGATGACGTCGGGCCTGTCGCACCTGGACGCCGACATGTACGAGATCGACAATTCCTCGGCGCGCGCCTCCCGCCTCATTCGGTCCCTGGGCGGGGACCGCGAGGCGATCGCCGCGCGTCGCGATGAGCTGATCGAGGCGCTGGCGCGCACGGCGAAGCCGTACTTCGGTGACCTGGGCGAGATGACGTACGCCGAGTGGGCCGAACGCCTCGTCTCGCTCACCCACCCGGTGACGGATTGGACGTGGTCGGACCGCATCCTCGACGTCTTTCAGCGCATCGAGGCCCGCCTGAACCCCCAGGAGACGGGCGAGATCGAGACCCTGTTCGCTTCCATTGACGACGTCGCCGATGCGCCGGCGGCGCTCGCCCGCCTGCTCGAGGCCTACCCGAGCGCCCACACCGAGCGCGTCGCCCCGCCGGATCAGCGGTGGTTCCCGACTCTGTGTCGCAAGCACCCCAAGCCGATGCCGTTCGTGCCCATCCTCGACGACGGCGATCTGGCTCGCTGGTGGGGAACGGACACCCTGTGGCAGTCCGAGGATCCGCGCTTCCCGGCCGACGCCGTGCGCGTCATCCCCGGCCCCGTGTCGGTTGCCGGCATCGACCGGATCAACGAGCCCGTCGGCGACATGTTCACCCGGTGGGAGGACGCGCTCGCCGAGGAGCTGACCGCGGCGGGGACCCGCGCGACGTCGGTCTTCTCGCGCCTGGGCTCGTGCGCCGACGAGGAGGCTTCCTGCGCCAGGCCACCCACCTGGAGTGGAACGGCACCCTCGTCGCGAACCCGGCACTCGCGCTGGGGCAGGCGTGCCGGATCGAGCGCGAAGCCGACGGCTGGGTGCTGCGGGTGTGCTGTGACACCTCGTGGGATGACCTGGCTGGCGTCGACGCCCACGCCGTGCGCTCGTCGACGTTCCCGTCACCGTTCCGGCGGGCTGCCAGGCCGGTGGCTACCCCGTCGTCGACATGGCCCGCATGTCGGTGACGGCCTACGACCTGCTCGGCGGTGCCGCCGGCATCGGACGACCTCGCCCAGCGGCGACCCGCTGACGGCGATGCCGCCCGTGACGCCCGACGACGCGTGGGGGCTCGTCACCTCGTCCTTCACCATGAGCGAGCAGATGGGACTCACGCACGCGCGCGCCACGGGCTCGGCCCTGCGCGCCCACCTCGCGCGTCAGGTCCCCGACGCCCTCGTCGGCGCGTGCTGGCCGACGATTTACCAGGCGCTGGGGACCGCCAAGCGCGACGGCATCCCCGTCATCGAGGGCCTGGTCAACGCCGTTCACCTTGATCACACGCTCACGCTCGTCGCCGATCAGCCGGCGTGGGGCACGAGGGTGACCACGCGGGGCCGCTGCGCCGACGTCGCCGAGTCTTCGGCGGGGCGCGTCGTCACCGTCACCGTCGATCTGCTCGCGGGCGATGAACCGTTCGCGTACCTGACGGAACGCTTCGCGATCCGCGGGCGTGCGACGACCGATCTGCCGCCCGAGCCCAGCCCGGACTTCACCCGCGGGGCCGAGATCATCGACACGCCGCGCTCGTTCTGGCGCCGCGCCCGCGTCGTCGCGCCCTCGGGCATGACGGCGTTTGCCAACGCCTCGGGCGACTTCAACCCCATCCACACCTCCTACGCGGCCGCCCGCCTGGCTGGCCTCGACGCTCCGCTCGTCCACGGCATGTGGCTCTCCGCCACCGCCCAGCACCTGCTGGCGGCCGATGCGCCCGGTGGCGCGGTCGTCCCCGGCGTCGGCATCATCGAGGGCACTCAGCAGCCGGCGCGCATCCTCGCGTGGTCGTACGAGATGTTCGGCATGGTCAACCTCGGTGACGAAATCACCTTGACCGCCGAGCGCCTGGGCCGCACAGCTGCCGGGCAGCGCGTCATCGCCGTGACGGCGACGATCGGCGACGAGGTCGTCTCGCGCGGGCGCGCCCTCATCGACGCCCCGCGCACCGCCTACGTCTACCCCGGCCAGGGCATCCAGCGCGCGGGCATGGGACTGGATCACCTGACCCCGCTCACCCGCGAAATCTGGGATCGCGCCGACGCGCACACCCGCTCGTCGCTGGGCTTCTCGATCCTCCAGATCGTGCGCGACAACCCCAAGCAGATCCGCGTGGGCAACGAGACCGTGCGTCACCGCGAGGGCGTCCTCAACCTCACCCAGTTCACCCAGGTGGCGCTGGCGACCCTCGCCTACGCCCAGACCCAGCAGCTGCGCGCCGATGCGACGTTCACGCCGAACGCCTACTTCGCCGGTCACTCGCTGGGCGAATACAACGCGCTGGCCGCGTGCGCGGATATCTTCCCGCTCGAGGCCGTCATCGACCTCGTCTACCAGCGCGGTTCTGCCATGCACTCGCTCGTCGAGCGCGACAGCGAGGGCGTGTCCGGCTACGCGATGGCCGCGATCCGCCCGAACCAGTGCGGTATCGCGCCCGAGCGCGTGCGCGACTACGTCGCCGAGGTGGCTGAGACCAGCGGGGAGTTCCTCGAGGTCGTCAACGAGAACCTTCTCGGTGCCCAGTACACCGTCGCCGGCACGCTGGCGGGCTTGCGCGCCCTCGAGACCGACATCTCCGAGCGCGCCCGCGCCGCGGGGGGTCGCCGCAGCTTCCTGCTCATTCCCGGCATCGACGTGCCGTTCCACTCCTCGCGGCTGCGCTCGGGTGTGCCGGCCTTCCGCGACACACTGGCCGAGCTCATGCCGCACGACATCGATGTCGACGTCCTCGAGGGACGCTACATCCCCAACCTCGTCGCCCGCCCCTTCGAGCTGAGCGACGACTTCGCCCGCGCGATCTGCGAGGTCGCGCCCTCGCAGGCGGCGGCTGATCTCGTCGAGGTCGGCGTCGAGGCGGCGATCGCGCGCGATGGCCGCACCGCGGTTGCCCGCACGCTCCTCATCGAGCTGCTGGCCTGGCAGTTCGCCTCGCCGGCGGTGGATCGAGACGCAGGATCTGCTCATGCGCGCCGATCGGTGCGCGGTCGAGCGCGTCGTCGAGGTCGGCCTCGCCAGCGCCCCGACGCTTGCCGGCCTGGCCGAGAAGACGCTCGCGCTGCCCGACTTCGCCGACCGGATGGTCGAGGTCCTCAACACCGAGCGCGACGCCGAGCGGGTCGCCGATAGCGAGCGGCTGACGCCCCCGGCAGCCCCCGAGGCCACGCCGGAGGACGCGCCGGCTCCCGAGGCCGCCCCCGCCGAGAGCGCCGAGGCGCCCGCCGCCCCGGCTCCGACTGCACCGACCGCACCCGCGGCACCTGCGCAGGTCGGCGGGGACCTCGTCGATGCTCCCCTGAGCGGTGCCGAAGCCGTGCGGGTCCTGCTGGCCCACCACACGTCGCTGACGTTGGACGAGATCGGCGATGACGACACGATCGACACGCTGACCAACGGGGTGTCCTCGAAGCGCAACCAGGTGCTCATGGATCTGGCCGCCGAACTCGGCGTGCCGACGATCGAGGGTGCGGCCGAGGCGACGATCGCCGAGCTGTCGGCTTCGATCGCCCAGGTCGCCCCGGGGTATCGCGCCTTCGGGCCCGTCCTCGACGACGCCGTGAGCGCCCGGGTGCGCCAGGTCGTTGGCGGCGCTGGTCTGACCGTGGCCAACGCCAGCTCCTATATCACCGACACCCGCGGCCTGCCGGCCGGCTGGGGTCCGCGAGTCCTTGCCCACGTGTTCTTGGCGACGCGCTCGGGAACGTCCTCGCGCGGTGCCGAGTTGGGGTCGCTGCCCGACGTCACGGCGTCGCGCGCCGAGGCGACCGCGCTGCTCGACGCCGCCATCGAGGCCGTCGCGGCCTCCCTCGGCGTCAGCCTGGCAAGCGATGCCGGCGGCGAATCCGGCGGGGTCGTCGATTCGCGCGAGCTGGCCGCCCTGCGCGAGGAGCTGATGGGCGAGAACGGACTCCTTGCCGAACAGGCCCGCGCCATGCTGCGCGCCCTGGGTGCCGAAGCGGCGCCGACCCAGCCCAGCGCCGATGCCGAGGCGCACACCCTCGCCGCTCGCGTCGACGCCGAACTCGGCGCCGGCTGGCTGGCGTCGGTGGCCCCGGCCTTCGATGCGCGCCGGTGCGTGCTGCTCGATGACCGGTGGGCGAGTGCCCGCGAGGATCTGGCCCACGTTGCCGCCGGCGACATCGCCGCGGCCGACGTCGATCCCGCGCGCTTTGTCGGCGGCGGGCAGTCGCTGGCCGACCTCGCCACATGGTACGCCGCCCACACCGATGACGCGGCCCGCCGCGACGTCTTGACGACCGTCGCCCGCGAGGCGATGACCCCGGCGGCGGGACGGTTCGCGGGGCAGGTCGCCCTCGTCACCGGGGCAGCTCCGCGCTCGATCGCCGGCGCGGTGCTCGCCGACCTCCTCGCCGAGGGCGCGACCGTCATCGCCACCGCCAGCTCGATCACGCCGGCGCGCCTGGCCTGGGCGAAGGCGCTCTACCGCGACCACGCGGCGATGACCGCCAGCCTGTGGCTCGTCCCGGCCAACCTCGCCTCCTTCGCCGACGTCGACGCCCTCGTCGAGTGGATCGGCTCGGACTACACCGAGACCCACGGCGCCTCGACCGACCTCGTCAAGCCCGCGTGCGTGCCTGACGTCGTCTTCCCGTTCGCGGCCGGCGGGGTGCGCGGACGCACGGGTGAGGACCCGGCCGACGCGCTCGCTCAGGCGCGCCTGCTGCTGTTCTCGGTCGAGCGCACGATCGATCGCCTCGCTGCACTGGCCGGCGCACAGGCCGATCCGCGCCGCGTCCACGTCGTCCTTCCCGGCTCGCCCAACCGCGGCATCTTCGGCGGCGACGGCGCCTACGGCGAGGTCAAGGCCGCCTTTGACGCCGTGTGCGAGAAGTGGCACACACGAGGCCGGCTGGCCGCAGTTCATCACGCTCGCGCACCCGCAGATCGGTTGGGTGTCGGGAACCTCGCTCATGGGCGCCAACGACGCGCTGATTCCGGCGGCCAAGGCCGCGGGCATCGACGTCATGGCCCCCGAGGACCTCTCGCGCCGCCTCCTCGACCTCGCCGACGACGAGGCCCGCGAGCGCGCCGCGAGCGCGCCGCTACAGGCCGACTTCACCGGCGGCCTGGCCGAGGCGGGGATCGACCTGGCGGCGATGGCTCGCGAGGTTCGCGCCCAGGCCCAGTCGACACCGACCGAGACCGAGGCCGAGAAGGTGGCGACGGTGCCGGCCCTGCCGACGCTTTGCGCCCCGACGCTCGCCACGCGCCTGGAGTGGAGCGAGGTCTCGACCCCGCTGGCCGAACAGGTCGTCATCGTCGGCCTGGGTGAGGTCAGCGCATGGGGAACCGGCCGGACCCGTCACAGCGCGGAATTCGGTGCCGAGGTCGAGCTGACGGCGGCCGGCATTATGGAGCTGGCGTGGGGCATGGGCCTCATCACCTGGCAGGATTCTCAGCCGGCCGGGTGGGTCGACGCTGAGGGCACCCCGGTGCCCGAGACCGAGATCGCCGACCGCTTCCGCGACGAGGTCATCGCGCGGTGCGGGATCCGTCCCCTCGCCGATGACGAGCATCTGCGCGATGCCGCCTCGATCGACGTCGCGACGGTGTACCTGCCCAGCGAGCAGACGTTCGCGGTGGCCGACGAGGCCGAGGCGCGCGACTACCTCGCCGCCGACGGCACGCACACCGAGATCTGGTGCGACGAGGGCACGTGGTACGTGCGCAAGGCGGCCGGCGCCAAGGTGCGGGTGCCCAAGCGCGCGACGCTCACGCGCACGGTCGGCGGGCAGATTCCCACCGATTTCGACCCGACGCGCTGGGGAATCACGCCGGCGATGGCCTCGGGGCTCGATCGCATCGCCCAGTGGAATCTCGTCACCGCCGTGGAGGCCTTCATCTCGTCCGGCTTCAGCCCGACCGAGCTGCTTCAGGCCTGCCACCCGGCCGACGTCTCGACGACGCAGGGTACGGGGATCGGCGGCATGATGTCGCTGCGCAAGGTCTTCCTCGACCGGTTCCTCGGCGAGGATCGCCCGGCCGACATCTTGCAGGAAGCCCTGCCCAACGTCGTTGCCGCGCACACGATGCAGGCCTACATCGGCGGGTACGGCCAGATGATCCACCCGGTGGGCGCGTGCGCGACCGCGGCGGTGTCCATCGAAGAGGGCGTCGACAAGATCCGCCTGGGCAAGTCGTCGTTCGTCGTGGCCGGCGGTATCGACGACATCTCGGTCGAGTCGCTGACGGGCTTCGGCGACATGAACGCGACGGCTCGCTCCTCTGAGCTGGCCGAGCGCGGCATCGAGTCGCGCTACTTCTCGCGCGCCGGGGACCGGCGTCGAGGCGGCTTCCTCGAGGCGGCCGGCGGCGGCACGGTGCTGCTCACCCGCGGTGACATCGCGGCCGACCTAGGTCTGCCCGTCTACGGCGTCGTCGCCTACGCGCGCTCGTTCGGCGACGGGGCCCACCAGTCGATTCCCGCGCCCGGCCTGGGCGTGGTGGCGGCGGGCCGCGGCGGCACCAACTCGCAACTGGCCCGCGATCTCGCCGGCCTCGGGCTCACCGCGTCGGACATCGCCGTGGTCTCCAAGCACGACACGTCGACGCGCGCCAACGACCCGAACGAGGCGAACGCGCACGCCCGCCTGGCTCGCGCCCTCGAGCGCGAGGTCGGCAATCCCCTCTACGTCGTGTCCCAGAAGACCGTGACGGGGCACGCCAAGGGTGGGGCCGCGCTGTTCCAGGTCGCCGGATTGACCGAGATGTTCACCCACCAGGTGATTCCCGGCAACCGCGCGCTGGACTGCCTGGACCCGCAGATGCGCGAGTACATGCCGCTGCTGTGGCTACGCGCCCCGTTGCGCCCGGCCCAGCCGATCCGCGCGGGCGTCTTGACCTCGCTCGGCTTCGGCCACGTCGGGGCCCTCGTCGTGCTCGCGCACCCGAGCGCCTTCGAGCAGGCCCTGGCCGATAGTCGCGGCGAGAAGGTGGCCAAGGCGTGGCGCGAACGCGCGCTGTCTCGCCTGCGCGCCGGCCACACGCGGCGTCTCGACGCCATGTGCGGTGGTGAGGCACTGTTCAGCCCGGTCACGGATCGGCGCTTCGGTGACCTCAGTGGGGATGCCCTCACCGAGGCCGAAGCCGCGGTTCTCCTCTCCCCCGATGCGCGCCTCGATGCGACGGGTCGTCTCGTCGCCCGGGTGGACGCGTGATCATCGGGCACGGCGTCGACATCGTCGACATCGCCTCCTTCGCCGCCCAGTTGGCGGCGCCGGGGTCGCGATTCGGCGACGTCTTCACCGCGCGCGAGCGCGCCGAATCGGTGCGCCGCGCGAACCCGGATGCCTCTTTCGCTGCCCGCTGGGCCGCGAAAGAGGCGGCCGTCAAGGCGTGGTGTCAGGCATGCGCCCCCGCAGCCCCTCCCCTGGCACCCGATCAGCTGGACTGGTCCCACCTCGGTGTCATCACCGATCGGTGGGGCCGGCCCCAGCTGTCTATCACCGGCGACCTCGCGGCCGCGCTGAACAGCCTCACCGATCGGTGGGGCCCCGTGAGGTGGCATCTGTCGTTGTCCCACGATGGCCCGCTCGCCCTGGCGAGCGTCGTCATGAGTGCCGATACCCCACCCGGTTTCGGGTGGACAACACGTAAGGATCCATCATGAGCACTGCCTATCCCGTTCTTGCCGACCACTTCGTGCCTCGCCGCCTCACGCGCACGAGCGACATGATCCGCCAGGCGGGTCTGGTCTTTGCCGGCGCCGCGCTCGTCGGCATCCTCGCCCAGGTGGCGATTCCGCTGTGGCCCGTGCCGGTGACCGGCCAGACCCTCGGCGTCCTCCTCGTCGCCGGCGTCCTCGGCTCAAAGCGCGGCGCCGCCGCGCTGACGACCTACATGGTGCTGGGCCTGGCGGGACTGCCGTGGTTTTCCGGAATGACCGGCTCGCTCGCCTCGGTGGCGACCCGGCGTTCGGCTACATCATCGGCTTCATTCCCGCCGCCTATTTCCTCGGGCGTGCCTGCGAGCGGCGGTGGGATCGCAGCCTGTGGCGCTCGCTGGCGGCCTGTGCCCTCGCCTCGACGATTCCCTTCCTCATCGGGGTGCCCTACCTGTGGGTCGTCATGGCGGGGCTGGGGACCACCCTGTCGTTTGGTCAGCTGATGGCCGCGGGCGTCACCCCGTTCATCCTCGGCGGCATCATCAAGGCCGCGATCGGCGGCGTCGCGCTGCCGGCGGCATGGGCGGCAATCCGGCGTTGAGACAGCGCGCGAGGCGGTAGGGTTTTCTCATCCGGATATCCCCCGCCGCGCTATCTGCTGGTGTGCTACCTCACAAATAGTGCACAATAGAGGGGACGCCTTCCATTTTGCTGGCAGTGAGGAGTGTTTTCATGGCAGTTGACGCCACGTTCTTGACGAAGGTTCCGTTGTTTGAGAGCCTGCCTCGCCACGCCCAGGAGCAGCTGGCCCACATGATGGGCGAGGCGAGCCTGCGCCGCGGCGAGAACCTCTTCGACGAGGGCGACCAGGGCGACCGCCTCTACGTCGTCGTCGACGGCAAGATCAAGCTCGGACACCAAGAGCAGCGCGACGGCCGTGAGAACCTCCTCGCCGTGTTGGGGCCGCGCGAGGTCCTCGGCGAGCTCACGCTGTTCGATCCGGGGCCGCGCTCAACGACGGCCACGGCCATCTCGCCGTGCAAGCTCTACTACCTCGATCACTCCGACCTCATGGCGTTCATTGAGGAGAATCCCTCGCTGGCCCAAGAGATGCTCAAGGCCCTGGCCCAGCGCCTGCGCCGCACGAACGACGCGCTGGCCGACCTCGTGTTTGCCGACGTGCCCGGGCGCGTCGCGAAGGCGCTGCTGGACCTGGCCGAGCGCTTCGGCTCGCACACGGAGTCGGGGGCCCTCCACGTTCCTCACGAGCTCACCCAGGAGGAGCTGGCCCAGCTGGTCGGCGCCTCGCGCGAAACGGTCAACAAGTCACTGGCCCACTTCGTCTCGCGCGGGTGGATTCACCTCGAGGGTCGCGCCGTCACCCTGCTCGACGTCGAGGGGCTGCGCCGCCGCGCCCGCTAACACGGATACGCCGGGGCCCCGCAGGATATCCTGCGGGGCCCCGGCGTATCCGTTGAGTCCTAAGCGTTCTTGCGAGCCAGGAACTCGACCTCGATCTCGATGGGGGCGTTCAGCGGCAGGACCGCCACGCCGATAGCCGAGCGCACGTGGGCCTTCGGGTAGGGGTTACCCGAGGGATCCAGGCCCGGCTGACCAAACACCTCGCCGAACAGCTCGGACGCGCCGTTGGCGACCTGGGCCTGATCAGTGAAGTCGGGACGCGAGGCGATGAACGCCGTGACCTTGACGACCGCGAGCAGGTTGTCGACCCCGCCGGCGACCTGAGCCGCCGCGGCGATCGCGCCGAGCGCGCTCAACCGGGCGCACTGGTAGGCGGTGTCGGCGCTGACGTCGTGGTCGCCCGGACCGACGTGACCCAGGGCTGCCAGATCGCCGTTGTCATCGAAGGGCAGCTGTCCGGAGGTGGCGATGACGTAGTCGTCGCCGGGCTCGGGCCACCGGCCGTCGGCGATGGCGGCCGGGGTGTAGGCGGCGAGCGGCACGGGAACCTCGGGCAGGCTCAGGCCGAGCTTTTCCAGCGCCTCGGACGGGCGCACGCGCTGCTGGGTGTGGGGTGATTCCATAATTAGTTGTCTCGCTTCCGCTTGAGGTAGGCCACGAGGTTCTCGGGACCATTCGGACCGGGAATGACGGTGACGAGCTCCCACCCGTCCTCGCCCCAGGTGTCGAGAATCTGCTTGGTGTTGTGCGTAAGCAACGGAATCGTTGCGTATTCCCATGTCGTCATGGGGTGATCCTATCGGCGCGACGCTGCGCCGACCAGAGCTCCCTAACGACGCGTATGGGCGAGCACGCGCGGGGCACCGGGCGTGCGAATCTCTTGAGCAAGCTCATCCGACGACGTCGACAGCCACTCGTACCAGTCGGTGATGTGGGGGTAGTGACGCAGCATCGCGCGGCGCTCGCGCTCGGTCAGGCCGCCCCACACACCGAAATTGGCCTGCGACTGCAGGGCATCGGCGAGGCATTCGAGGCGAACTTCGCAGGCAAAACAGCGGGTGCGTACCTGGCGTTGTGCGGCTCCTTGAACGAACAAGGCATCGGGCTCGTCCTGCGCGCATAGTGCGCGTGCCGCCCACGTTTGGTCATCATTGACACTCATGGTTCTCTCCTTGTAAGCGCTACCTGACGCTCGACTTCGACCATATCCGAGCCGCTGCAAAATGCCAAAACATGATGATGAAAGCGGCCACATTTTGACCGCGTCGACGCGTCGTGTTGCGGGATCGGCACGCCGCGCAGCAGGCACGTAGACTGTGGCCATGCCGAAGACTCCGCGCACGCTGCCCCGCGGCGAACTCACTCGCCTGCTCACGGCCATCGGTCTGCTCATCGTCGCGATGGCCGTGCTGTTTGCCGGCCTGGCAATCCCGGCGGTGGGCACACTCGGGATGATCTCGCGCGCGGGCACCGCGACGTTTAACGAGTTGCCGGACGAGTTCGAGCCGGTTCCCCCGTCGGAGCAGTCCGTCGTGCTTGCGGCAGACGGCTCGACGATCGCGCACTTTTATGCGCAAAACCGCCGGGTCGTCAGCCTCGACGACATGTCGCCGTGGGTGCGCAAGGCGATCGTCGCAATCGAGGACCATCGGTTCTACGACCATCACGGCGTCGACCTCGAGGGCAATCTGCGCGCCGTCGCGAATAACCTCGCGGGCGGGTCCATGCAGGGCGCGTCGACGCTGACCCAGCAGTACGTCAAGAACACCCTCATCGAGATCGGGTTGCAATCGGGCGACGATCAGGCGGTGCGTGATGCGAAGGCCCCGACGATTCAGCGCAAGCTGCGCGAGGCCAAATACGCGACGTCGGTCGAGAAGAAGTATTCCAAAGATGAAATTCTCGCCGGATATTTAAATATCGCTCCCTTCGGACCGTCGGTTTATGGCGTCGAGGCGGCCTCACAGCACTATTTCTCCAAACCCGCCAAGGACTTGACCCTCGCCGAGGGCGCGCTGCTGGCCGGACTTACCCAATCGCCTTCGGCCTATGACCCGCTGCGTTTCCCCGATGAGGCCCAAAAGCGTCGCGATCTCGTCCTGTCGGCCATGCTCGGCTACGGCGACATCACCCAGGCCGAATACGACGAGGCCCGGGCCATTTCGGTCCCCGACATGCTCAAGCCCTCCGACGAACCGCAAGGCTGCGCGGCGGCGGGGTCGGCCGGGTATTTCTGCTCCTACGTCGTCAACGAGATCTACAACAACGAGATCTACGGCAAGACCCTTCAGCAGCGCCGCAACCTCCTGCTGCGCGGCGGGCTGACCATCCACACGACGCTGGACCCGAACGCCCAGCAGGCCGCGCAAAAGGCCATTGAGGAGCAGGTGCCGAAGAACGATCCCTCGAACACGAAGATCGCGCTGGCCTCGATCGAGCCGGGCACCGGCAAGATCATCGCCCTGGCTCAAAACACGACGTTCGGCGTTGCCGTCGACAAGGATCCGACGGCCACCGAGGTCTCGTTCGCGGTCGACAAGGAACACGGCGGTGGCGCCGGCTACCAGACGGGGTCGTCGTACAAGATCTTCACCCTCGCGGCGTGGCTGGATGCCGGAAAGTCGGCGTACGCGTCGGTGGGTGGACGCTCCAGCTACGACCAGAGCGAATTCACCTCGACGTGCCCCGAAGCGGCATCGTCGTCGTGGTCGTTCAAGAACTCCAACTCGATGTCGACGGCCGCCACCTCGGTCATCACGGCGACCCAGAAGTCGCTGAACTCAGGTTTCGCGTCCATGGCCTCCGAGCTGGATCTGTGCTCGATCATGAGGATGGCCAAGGACACCGGCGCCGTGCCCGGCGACGGCACGTGGTGGGGAACGGCCAAGGGCAAGATTCCCTTCACGCCGGCCGCGATCCTCGGTTCGGGCTCGGTTCCGCCGCTGTCGATGGCAAACGCCTATGCGACCTTCATCAACGACGGCACCTACTGCACGCCGATCGCTATCTCGGCCGTCGAAGACCGCGACGGCAAGGCGCTGAAGGTCCCCGACGCGACGTGCCACCAGACGGTCAAGCCCGAGACGGCTCAGAAGGTCACGCGCGTGCTCAACATGACGTATCAAAGCTACGGCGGGCAGACAGCGATCGGGCGTCCGGCGATGACGAAGACGGGCACGACCGACGAGGCCGAGGCCGCGTGGCTCGTCGGCGGCGTGCCCCAGTTGGCGACCGCCGTGTGGGTCGGACACTCCGAGGGATCGGCACCGCTGACGAACGTGTGGATCGGCGGGCGCTACTACCGGGTGGTCTTCGGCTCGACCATCCCGTCCGCCGCATGGCGTAACTACATGGCTGCCGCCACCGCGAACATGGAGGTGCGCGACTTCTCCTCGGTTAACCTCGGGGGATCGTCCTCCCGCGGCGACGCCGCCATCGCGCGCAAGCGTGCCCAGCAGGCCCGCGAGGAATCCGAACGGCAGGCCCAGGAGCAGGAGAAGCAGGACGGCGAGGACTCCGAGGGAGGCGACGACTGATGGCGGCCTCGTGGGGACGGGTCCTGGTCGGTACCGCGGGCGCGACCGTGGGCTTGGGAGCGGGCGTGGCGATCGGTGCGCTGGCCGAGGCGCGCGCCCCTATCCAGCGCACCGTCGAGGTTCCGGCCGCCAGCGATGCCGGCGTGCGCCTGCGCATCCTCCACATTTCCGACGTTCACATGTGGCGGCACTCGCGCTGGGAGGTCGCCTGGCTGAGCTCGCTCGCGCGGCTCCAGCCCGACCTCGTCGTCCTCACCGGCGACAACCTGTGCGAAGCTCAGGGGCTGGCCCCCCTCATCGAGGCGTTGACGCCGCTGACGGGGATTCCCGGGGCGTTCGTGTTCGGCTCGAACGACTACTATTCCGGGGTTTTCTCGCTGCCGCTGCGCTACGCGGGGCCTGCTGCCCGCAACGTCGCGCGTCGCCTGCACAACTGCCGCGTGAGCGCCCGAGCACACGCCGATGCGAAGCCGCGGACGCGCTCGCGCCACGTTCCCGATCTGCCCCACCGCGAGCTGGCGGCATTCCTCACCGACACCCTGGGGTGGGCGGACCTGCGCAACGGTGGGGCCGTGCTCGATATCGCTCCGCGCCTGCCCGGTCAGGTCGATGACGTCGGTGCCGAACCACGGCTTCGGCTGTCGCTGTCGGGCGTCGACGACCCCCACATCAACTACGACGCCGTCGTGCGCGACGGTCCCGACTGGACCGCAGCCGACCTGCGCATCGGCATCACGCACGCCCCCTACGCCCGCGTCGTCGACGAATTCACCGCCCACGGGGCCGACCTCGTCCTCGCCGGACACACCCACGGCGGCCAGGTGTGTCTGCCGGTCGGGCGTGCCCTGGTCAACAATTGCGATGCCCCGCTCGAGGCATCGGGCGGGCTGTCACGCTGGCACATCGGCGATGTCGCCGCTCCCAAGCCACACACGGATCACGGGATCGTCCGTCCGGGACGCGACCTGTCGGACCAGGTGGGCCGCTCGACGTGGCTGCACGTCTCGCGCGGACTCGGCACATCGAAATACGCTCCGTTCCGGCTGTTTTGCCGACCGGAAACGACGATGCTCTATGTGAGTGTTGCCAACGCCACCTCACCCGCGCGCGCGTGAATTATGTTGCCGGCGCGCGCTGGCCTATACTGGGACGCGTTGCTTCACGGGGTGTGGCGCAGCTTGGTAGCGCGCTTCGTTCGGGACGAAGAGGCCGCAGGTTCAAATCCTGTCACCCCGACCACGACTGACACGGCGATCGCTATCGCCATCTCACCCTCTCTACTCGCCGCCGGCGCGCGCCGCGCTAACTCGCGCCGGGAGCGGCGTGGTCCTCGATGATCCGCTGGATCCGATGCGTGAGCATGTCGAGGGCGACGAGGTTGCTGCCACCCTCGGGAACGATGATGTCGGCGCGGCGCTTGGAGGGTTCGACGTAGAGCTCATGCATGGGCTTGACCGTCTGGAGGTACTGGCGTTCGACGGACTCCAGCGACCGCCCGCGCTCAACCGCATCGCGGCGGATGCGGCGAAGCAGGCGCACGTCCGCGTCGGTGTCGACAAAGATCTTGATATCGCACACGTCGCACAGCTCCTGCTCGGTGAGGACGAGGATGCCCTCAACGATGATGACGGGGCGCGGGCGAATGGTGATCGTCGGTTCGGCCCGGTCGTGGTGGACGTAGTCATACGTCGGCATCTCGACGCACTCACCGGCCAGGAGCGCGCGGAGGTGGGAAATCAGCAGACTCGTCTCGAACGCCGCGGGCTCGTCGTAGTTCAGCGCTGCCCGCTCGGCCAGGGGCAGGTCGGGGCGGGAGCGGTAGTAGTTGTCGTGCAGCATCACCGCCGTCTGGTCGACGAAACGCTCCGACAGCGCCCGGGTCAACGTCGACTTGCCCGAACATGTTCCCCCGGCAATACCAATGATCGTCGGCCGCACGGTGCCCTCCTCATCCTTCGCTCGCGCCCCAGGCGCATCCGCCTCCCCGAGACTACCGCGCCGCACCCCTCCTCGATGCCACTGTCGACCTCATCGGCGATACGCCCACGCGCTCGGGCGGCATTTTCTAGACTGGCGCCATCACGTCAGTGACGACCTGTGAGGAGACCATCGTGCCCGCCACCCCCGACGCGCAACTCGAGCGCCCCCAAGCGCTGAAGATTCCCAACGACGTTTACGAAAAAGAGCTTCGCCGCCTCCAAGGCGAGCTCGTCAAACTGCAACGTTGGGTCAAGACCACCGGCGCCCGCGTCGTCATCATCTTTGAGGGCCGCGACGCCGCCGGAAAGGGCGGCACGATCAAGCGGGTCACGGAATATCTCTCGCCGCGCGTCGCCCGCGTCGTCGCACTGCCGCGCCCGACCGAGCGCGAAGAATCCCAGTGGTATTTCCAGCGCTACATCCAGCACCTGCCCGCGGCCGGGGAGATGGTTCTGTTCGACCGCTCGTGGTACAACCGGGCCGGCGTCGAGAAGGTCATGGGATTCTGTAGCCCCGAAGAGGTCCAGCGCTTCATGCGTCAGTGCCCGATTTTTGAAAACATGCTCGTCGAAGACGGCATTTACCTGCGCAAGTATTGGTTCTCGGTGTCCGACGACGTCCAATTCGAGCGGTTCCAAAAGCGCCTCGACGACCCGCTGCGCCAGTGGAAGCTCTCGCCGATGGACCTCGAATCCATCACCCGGTGGGAAGATTATTCGCGCGCCAAGGACGACATGATGGTCCACACGGACACGCCCACCGCCCCGTGGCACCACGTGTTGTCGGACTCGAAGAAGCAGGCGCGCCTGAACATGATCGCCCACCTGCTCGATTCCCTGCCCTATCACGACGTGCCCGAGGCAGATCCGATCACGCTGCCGGAGCGCCCGCCCTCGACGGGCTACGTGCGCCCGCCCGTCTCGGTGTCCGGTTACGTTCCCGATCACGCCGCGACGATCCTCGCCGACGCGAAGAAGCGCACCGGCAGCAAGAAGAAAAAGTAGCTTACGACGCTACCCGTCCAACCTCGACGCCGCCTCGACGCATCTGCTCGCAGGCGGCGTCGCCCAATTCTTGGCTGACGGGAACCGACAGGTCGGTGAAGACGCGCGTAGCAAAGCCGAGGCGCTGGGCGTCGAGCGCCGTCTGGGCGACGCAGTGCGAGAGCACCAGCCCGATGACGTCGACGGCGTCCACGCCGGCCTCGCGCAGGATGTCGGCGAGGTGACGGCCGTCCTCGTCGACCCCGTCGAAACCGGAGTATGACGCGGCGTAGTGCCCCTTCTTCACCGACACGTCCGGGTTAAACCCGTCGAGGGCCGGGTGCAGCTGGGCGTTCGGCGAGTCCGCGATGCCGTGCGGCGGCCACGTGTCGACAAAATCGGGGGTATCGGAGAAGTGGTCGCCGGGATCGATGTGCCAGTCCTGCGTCGTGGCGACCAGCGCGTAATCGTCGCGATGGCTGCGAGCGTATTCGGCACACGCCTCGGCCACGGCGTTCGCGCCGGCGGTTGCGAGTTCGCCGCCTTCGCAAAAAGTCGGCTGTAGGTCTACGAGAATGAGTGCACGGGTCATGAGTCCTCCTCGACACGACGATGCCGCACGTGGGACCAGCCTAACCGACGCATCTAGCGCGCCTGTCGCTCGCGCAGGGCACGCTCGGTGGCGTAGGCCGCGGCGACCTCTCCCCCATCGGGGCGCCACACACGCGCACGCCCATCGCGATTCCATGGCTGCCACCCGGGCTCGCCCTCGCGGATGAATCGCACCCACGCGGCGTGAATGTCGGCGGCAACGTCGGGGTAGACGTCGGGGCCACAGGTGTGGGCGACGTGGGGATGGTCGAGGCAGTCGAAGATCGCGGGCACGTCCATGCAGTGCTCGGCCAGGCCCGTGCGGGTATCGGGCACGCGGTAGTCGTAGACCCACGTGCGCTCATGGGCGTCGGCGACGTCGACGACCGGGCCGCGGAAGATCCCGATCGTCAGCAGCTGTCCGGCGATGAAGCCGGCCTCGGCCGTGCCCGCGAGATCGCGCTCGATGAGATCTGCGACGGTGCCCAGGCGCTCGCGCACGGTGGCGTCGATCCTGTCTTGGCCATCGGGTGGAACGAGGACATGGCCGAACGAGGTGAATTCGTGGGCGGTCGAGCCGATCATGAGGGGAACGTCGGCCAGGTCAGCAATCCAGTTCTCCGGGATAATCCCGTCCTCGACGCTGGGGCCGAAGGATCGCGAGGTGCCGTAGTCGACGTCGATGAGCGCGGCGCCTCGGTCTTCGGGTGTCAGCCCGCTCGGCGCCAGCTCTCCCTCGAGCTGGGCCGCGGCGTCGAGGATTACCTCCTCGTCAACGCCCTGCCAGGCCTCACGGTCGTTGTGCACGCCGACGATCGCGGCGAGGCGGTCGGTGAGTTCGCGGGCCTCGGCAGCCGACGCCGGAGCGAAAGCGGGCGAGACGGCGATGACTCCGCGGAAAAGTCCGCGCGCCGCGGGCGACGCGGCCAAGGCGAGCACCGATCCCCCACCCGCCGACTGCCCGGCGATGGTGACGGCGTCGGGATCGCCGCCAAAGGCCGTGATCGAGCGGCGCACCCATTCCAATCCAGCGATCTGGTCGAGGAGTCCCCGGTTTGTCGGGCACCCGGAATGGCCCCGAAGCCCTCGAATCCCAGTCGGTAGGACAGGGCGACCGTGACGATGCCGTCGCGGGTGAAGGCGGCCCCGTCGTACCACGGCGACGCCGGGGACCCGCCCTTGTAGCCGCCTCCGTGAATCCACACGAGGACGGGCAGACGCGCGCTGGGGTCGAGGCTCGGCGTGCACACCGTTGCCGTCAGGGTGTCCTCGCCCGGGTAGGAGGGCTCGGGGATGCCGGTCACCTCGGCCAGCGGTCGCCGCTGCGGGGTCGGTCCCGGGCGGGTGGCCTCGCGGATGCCCGACCATTCGGGCGCCGGTTGCGGGGCGGCGAAGCGCAGCGGGCCAACGGGCGGGGCGCTGACGGGCAGCGACCAGAATTTCCACGACCGCGCGGTGCCCGTCCCGAGGCTGCGTTCGAGACCGCGCAACCTCAGATGGTCGATGACGACGGGTTCTTCTTCGACGATATGCACCACGATTGTGTCCTCCTGTGACCATTTTCGCCCACGTCGCCCGCCTCATGGCGGATTCGGGTGCTGCGAGGCACGACGAGGCTGGTAGCGTGAGGCCCAATACGCATACCGGACGCAGGAGGTGGGCGTGGCCGGCGGACTCGTGGCTCTGCTCGACGATATCGCGACACTGGCGCGCATGGCCGCCGTGAGCGCCGACGACGTGGCTGCGGCCGCGGGGCGGGCCTCGGCGAAGGCGGCCGGGGTCGTCGTCGACGATACGGCGGTGACGCCGCAGTACCTGAGCGGGATCAAGCCCGAGCGCGAGCTGCCCATCATCAAGCGGATCACGCGGGGATCGCTGCGCAACAAGCTGCTCATTATTTTGCCGATTGCGCTGATCCTCAGCGAATGGGCGCCCTTCCTCATCCCCGTCATCCTCATTCTCGGCGGCTGTTACCTCTCGTTTGAGGGCATGGAAAAGGTCTGGGAGAAGATCCATCCCTCCGCCGGCCACGAGACGCCGCGCCTGGCCCAGGGAGGTGACGCCGAGGACGAGGTCGTGCACTCGGCCGTGCGCACCGACCTCATCTTGTCGGCTGAGATCATGGTGATCGCCCTCAACGAGGTGGCCCGCGAGGGGCTGCTGGCACGGGCGATCATCCTCATCTTCGTCGCCTTCACCATCACGTTCCTCGTCTACGGCGTCGTGGCCGTGTTCGTGAAGATGGACGACGTCGGTGCCCACCTGGCGAAGCGCCACAACCCGTGGGCGCGGCGCCTCGGGCGGGTCTTGGTCGCGGCCATGCCGCGGGTGCTCGCGGCAATCGGGATCATTGGGACGTTCGCGATGGTGTGGGTCGGCGGACACATCCTGCTGACGTCGAGCGCGGACCTGGGGTGGCACGCCCCTCACGATCTCGTCCACCACCTCGAGGGATACGTCGCCGGCATTGGCGGGGTCGGCGGGTTCCTCGCCTGGTGCGTCAACACCGCGTGCTCGCTCGTCATCGGTGCCGTGTGGGGAAGCGTCCTCGTCGGGATCGCACACGTCATCTCCCGCGTGCGCGGTTCCTGAGGACGACTTAGCCGCGCACGCTGGCGGCCTGACGGGCGGCTCCTAGGGCCACGTATTCACCCGGCTCGGGGATCGTCACCTCGGCATCCCAGACCACAGGCGCGAGTTCACGCACGGCGCGTGACTTCGCCCCACCGCCGACGAGGGCAACCCGATCGATGGGAGCGCCCAGGTCGCGCACGGCGTCAAGGGCCACGCGCATGAGGGATAGCAGCCCATCGACACCCGCACGAGCCACGTGCGCGGGATCGGAATTGGCCAGCGTCATTCCCGACAGCGTGGCCGTGGCATCCGGGAGATTCGGGGTGCGTTCGCCCTCGAAATACGGCTCGAGGCGCAGCCCGGCGGCGTCGGTGACGCTGAGCGCCAACTCGTCGAACGTGTCGTAGTCGACGCCCAGGATCCGCGCCATCGCATCGATGATTCGCGAGGCGTTGAGGGTGCACGCCAACGGCAGCCAGGCACCCGTGGCGTCGGCGAAGCCCGCGACGAGGCCCGAGGGGTCACAGACGGGATCGGCCGAGACCGCCGCAACGACTCCGGACGTTCCCAACGACACCATGGCGTCACCGACACCGAGGCCGAGGCCGAGTGCAGCTCCTGCGTTGTCGCCGCAGCCGGGGCCGATGACGATGTCGCCCCACCCCTGTTGCGTGCCACCGTAGCCGGCGACCTCTCGGGGGCCGAGGATGCGGGGAAGAATGAGAGAGCGAGCGACGTCCTCGCCGAGGACGCGCGCGAGAATGTCGCGGCGATATGTCCTCGCGTCGGTGCCGACGTAGCACGTTCCTGAGGCATCGGAGCGATCGGTGACGAGCGCGTCCAGCCCGGGTGCCCCCTGGATTTTCCACGTCAACCAGTCGTGGGGCAGGCAAACGGCGGCGAGGCGGGAGAGTGAGTCGGGTTCGTGTTCGGCCAGCCAGGCGAGTTTCGTCAGCGTGAACGAGGCGACCGGCACGCAGCCGGTCTCTCGTGCCCACCACTGTTCCCCCATGTCCTCGCGCAACCGTTGCGCCGCCGGGGCCGAGCGGGTGTCGTTCCACAGCAGGGCGGGACGAATGACGTTGCCGTCGGCGTCGAGGCACACCAGTCCATGCTGTTGCCCGCCCACGCTGAGGGCCGCGACGTCATCGAGTCCGCCTGCGGCCTCGGCGGCGGCGAGGAACGCCTCCCACCAGTGATCGGGGTGGACCTGCGTACCATCGGGATGGGACGCGCGCCCCTGCCGTACGACCTCCCCCGTTGCGGGGTCGCAGATGACGACCTTGCACGACTGCGTCGACGAATCGACGCCCGCGACGTAGTACCGCTTCGTTGCCATGATGCCCCTAGCCAATCAGGTGGCGCATCGCGTGCTGGTACAGCTCGACGAAGCGGTATTCGCGCGCCCCGGCGGCCTCCGCGTCGAAGTTCTCAAACGAGGCCTCGTCGGCGAGGAAATCGTCCAGCGTTTCGCCCTCGGCCAGGGTGGAGACGGCGAGTTCGGGAATGGAGGCGGCCTCCATGAGTTCGCGGGTCACGGGATCCGCGCGGAATGCGCGCGCCTTTTCCGCGAGCATAAGGTACATCTCCATGTTTGCCTTCGCGGAGTCCCACACCCCGCCGATTCCCTCGGTGCGCGAAGGCTTGTAGTCGAAGTGACGCGGCCCCTCGTAGCGGGGACCGCCACCGGGAAAACCGTTTTCCAGCAGGTCGACGGTGAAGAACGCCGAGGGCAGATCGCCGTGCCCGAAACACTTGTCCTGGTCGTATTTCAGACCCGATTGGCCGTTGAGATCGATGTGGAACAGCTTGCCGGCATTGAGGGCCTGACCGAGGGCATGGGTGTAGTTGAGGTTAGCCATCTGCTCGTGGCCAACCTCGGGGTTGAGGCCGACGATATCGCCGTTGTCGAGCTCGGCGATGAGAGCAAGGGCGTGACCGACGGTGGGCAAGAAGATGTCGCCACGCGGTTCGTTCGGTTTCGGCTCCAGCCCGATCCGCAGGTCGTAACCGCGCTGTTTGATGTAGGCCGCAACGGTGTCGAGCCCCTCGCGGTAGCGGTCGAACGCTGCGTTGAGGTCCTTCGATGAGTCGTATTCGGCACCTTCGCTCCCGCCCCACATGACGAACACATCCGCACCCATTTCGGCGGCGAGGTCGACGTTACGCAGGATTTTGCGCAACCCAAAGCGGCGAATCGACCGGTCGTTATTCGTCAGGCCCCCATCCTTGAAAACGGGGTGGGTGAACGTGTTTGTCGTGACCATTTCGATCTTCAGCCCGGCGGCATCGGCCGCTTGCTTGACCTTACCGACGCGGTCGGCGCGCTCGGTGTCACTGGCATCAAAATCGAAGACGTCGTTGTCATGGAAGGTGATGCCCCACGCCCCGAGCTCGGCAAGTTTCGCCGTATACTCCCACGGATCGAGCACCTCGCGCGTGGCGGCACCAAACGGGTCGACGGCGTTCCAGCCGACGGTCCACAGGCCAAACGAGAACTTGTCGTGCGGGGTTGGGGTGCGTGTCATCACGGTCTCCTCGAGCATCGTTGCTGCACATCACGCATTTCGTTTACATCCTAAACTATTTAGCGAGCTGGCTATAGTCAACCCCATGATGCCCCGCCCCTCCTCCGTCCTCGTCCCGCGCTCTCGCGCGAGCGTCACGGGCTCTGCGGTGCGCGCGACGAACGCGGCAGCCGTGCTGCACGCGATCCTCGCCGCCGACGACGGGATTTCCCGGGCGCGCATCGCCACCGCGGTGGGGTCGACGAAGGCGACGGTGTCCAAATTCGTGGACGACTTTGCCCGGGCCGGTCTCGTCAGCGAGACTCCGGCACCCGCGAGCGGGCGCGGCAGGCCGGGCATCGCCGTGCGCGCCCGGCCGGGTGCCGTCCTCGCCCTCGGCCTCGAGATCAACGTCAATTCCCTGCGCGCCCGTGTCATCGACCTAGCCGGGACCGTCATCGCCGAAGATATTGCGCCCACGCCCGTGACCCGCCGGCCCGCCGACGCCCTCGCCGCTCTCGCGGACCTTGCGCAGACCACGCGCGAACGGGCCCTCGCACGCGCGTGCACGGATCTCGGCACCGGCGCGCCCGTCCCACGCTATCTGGGGTGCGGCCTCGCCCTGCCGGGCCTCATCTCCCCCACCGAAGTGGCCATCGCACCCAACCTCGGATGGCGTCATATCCCTCTAGCCGAGATCACCGCCCCGCTCGAGGCACTGGGTCCCGCACTTATCGCCAATGAGGCCGACCTCGCCGCCTACGCGCTCGCTCATCCGCGTCCCGGCGTCGCGGCCGAGACGGAGTCGTTCATCTATGTCTCCGGCGAGGTCGGCATCGGCGCGGGCCTCGTCCTCTCTCACGCGCCCGTTGACGGCGCCCACGGCTGGTCCGGGGAAATCGGCCACATCTGCGTCAATCCTGAGGGCCCACGCTGCGGCTGCGGCGCGACCGGCTGCTTGGAGTCGTACCTCGGTTTGCGCGCTCTCGCCGCGGCAGCGGGGCTGGCACCCGATGCGCACGCCGAAGACATTGACGCGGCGGCACATCGCGGCTCACAGCAAGCACGGCGCGCCCTCACCGAGGGAGGGAAGGCGCTCGGGCGCGCCTTGGCCGCGGTCATCAACATTCTCGATATCCCCGCGGCCATCCTCGGGGGCAACATCGCAGAGCTGGCCTCCTGGCTGGTTCCGCCCGCGCGTGCAGAGCTGTACCGGCGCGTGCCCCACGCGGAATGGTCCACCCCGCAACTGCGGGTGCGCACTCACAGCGCGAACTTGGCGGCGACAGGAGCAGCCCACAGGGTTCTCCAGCGCCTCGTCGACGATCCCCTGGCCGAACTCGCCGACCCCGCCTAGGGCTCGATCCCCGTGACGAGGTCGGGGGAGTTGTTGGCAACGGAACCGACGGCTCGCGACACCCGGCGCGGGGTGAGGCGCGGCTCGGGCAGCGACACGATGAGGCGACGCACGTCGGCACCTTCGAGCGGGTCCGGGGCCAACCAGTCCGCAAAACGCGAGGCGGGAACGATGAGCGGGGACCGGTCGTGGATGTGGCCGTGGGCGTCGGCCGCGGGGCGGGTGAGGATCGCGACCGTGCGTCGCCACGGCTGATCGGGACCGGACCGCCACGCCTCATACACTCCGGCAAACGCCATGACGGGATCGTCGGGACCGGCGCTGAAGAACCACGGTTCTTTTCCCTGCGGGCACGGCTGCCACTCGTAGTAGCCGGTTGCCGGGACGAGGCAGCGGCGCTTGCGCGCGGCGGAGCGGAATGTCGGTTTCTCAGTGATGGTCTCGGCGCGGGCGTTAATCATGGGATGCGAATCGTCCCTGCTCCAATGGGCGATCAGCCCCCACTCGAGGCAGCGCAGCTGGCGATGAACCTCACCGCGCTGGGAGGGCCGAGGTGCATCGGGAACCTCATAGCGCTCCATGATGACGGGGACGCCGTGGCTGGGGGCGATGTTCCACGACCCGGAAAAGCCGCGGTCGATGACCTGATCGACGTCAAAGAGCGTGACCAGGTGTTCCTCGCCTTGCCCGAGCGCGTAGCGGCCGCACATGCACCCACCCTAGCGACGGCACCGCCGCGACACGCGGGTTAGGAGCGCTGCTGCCACCACAGCTTCAACCGCCGGGTTGCCTCCTCCTCACCCAGGGGACCCTCGTCCATGCGGGCCTGGAGGAGCATCCGGTAGGCCTCGCCGACCTCGCGCCCGGGGGCAATGCCGAGAATCTCCATGATCTGGGTGCCGTCGAGGTCGGGGCGGATCTTCGCCAACTCCTCGCGTTCGGCAATCTCGGCGATGCGCGCCTCGAGGTCGTCGTAGGCGTGCGAGAGCCGCTGCGCCTTGCGGCGATTGCCCGTCGTGCAGTCGGCGCGGGTCAGCCGGTGCAGCCGCTCCAGCTGGTCGCCGGCATCCGCCACGTAACGGCGGACCGCCGAATCCGTCCACGACTGTTCGCCATAACCATGAAAACGGCCGTGCAGGGAAATGAGGGTGTAGACGGCCTTGATCGTCTGCTTGTCGAAAGTCAGCTTCCTCATGCGCTGACGCATCATTTTGGCCCCGACGATCTCGTGGTGGTGGAACGTCACCGTCCCGTCGCGCTCAAACCGGCGGGTCCGCGGTTTGCCACAGTCGTGCATGAGGGCGGCGATGCGCAAGACGAGATCGGGGCCGGGCACCGGGCCGTCCTCGTCGGTCTCGAGGTCGATCGCCTGATCAAGGACGGTCAGGGAGTGCTCGTAGACGTCCTTGTGGCGGTGCTGGGCGTCGACGGTGTCCTGGAGGGCGACGAGCTCGGGCAGGACGTAGTCGGCGACGCCGGTGTAGACCATGAGTTCGAGACCCGAGCGCGGTTTCGGGCACAGTAGCAGTCGCTCCAGCTCGCCGCGCAGGCGCTCGGCCGAGACGATGCTCAGCCGCTCGGCCATGGCGACCATCGCCGAGAGCACCTCCTCGGACACCTCGCAGCCCAGCTGCGAGGTAAAGCGCACCGCCCGCATGATGCGCAGGGGGTCGTCGTCGAAAGACTGGTGCGCCGAGACGGGGGTGCGCAGCTCGCGGGCGAGCAGGTGCGCGAGGCCGTTGTGGGGGTCGACGAGGGTGTAGTCGGGCAGGCGCAGGGCCATCGCGTTGACGGTGAAGTCGCGTCGGGTCAGATCGCCCTCAAGGGTGTCGCCGAAGGCCACCTGCGGCTTGCGCGAGGCCGCGTCGTAGTCGTCGCTGCGGTACGTCGTGATCTCGACGCTCACGCCGCCGAGGTGCCCACCGATCGTGCCGAAGGCTCGGCCCATGTCCCACGTGTTCGCCCCGCACTCGCGCAGCAGCCGCTCGGTCTCGTCGGGCCGGGCCGACGTCGCCAGGTCGAAGTCGTGGGGGACGACGCCCAGACACGCGTCCCGCACGGGGCCGCCGACGAGGGCAAGCTCGTGGCCCGCCGACGTGAACCGCTCGGCGATCTCGCCGATCTGGGGAGGCAGCGCGGCCACGGCGTCTAGGAGGTTCGCCATCGCCTGCGCCGCCTGCTGGGGCATCGTGGGGGTCGGTGTCGTCGTCATCGCCCCCTAGCGTGCCACGTTTGGCGCGCATCGGGGAACCTCGGGGCCGTGCGCGTCGCTGGCAATGGCGAAAACCGCCTAGGCTGGATACATGAGCGACCACCCCGACTACCCTCGCCGACGCCGTCGGCGCCCGCGTGCGCACCGCACGTTGACGCGCCTGCCCGTCGTCGACGAGACCTCGGCGGGTGGCGTCGTCATCAAGGTCCACAACGGCCGCGCCTATGTCGCCCTCATCGCCCGGCGCAACCGGCATGGCTCCATCGAGTGGTGCCTGCCCAAGGGCCACGTCGAGGGACGCGAGACGACCGCGGACACGGCCATTCGCGAGGTCTTTGAGGAAACGGGAATCACCGGGCGGATCATCGTCCCGCTTGCCACGATCTCGTATTCGTTTTCCGGGGCGGGCCGCTGGGTCCACAAGGTCGTCCACCACTACCTCATGGAATACGTCTCGGGAACGATCACCGTCGAGGGCGACCCCGATCAAGAGGCCGAAGAGGCGGCGTGGTTCCCGCTGTCGGAGGCCGAGACGATCCTCGTCTACCCCAACGAGCGCAAGGTCGCCCATCTGGCTCGCCAGCTCCTGCGGAGGCGCACATGAGGGCCCGGCTGGCCACGGCTGTCCTCGCCGTCCTCCTCGCCGTCGCGGCCCTGGTGGGCCCGGCCTCGCGCACGCCCGCAGCGGCCGCCACCGAGGACACCGCCGACCCCGACGTGACGATCACCGAACTCACCCCCGCGACGGCGACGTCGTCGTCGCAAACGCTGTCCGTGCGCGTAACCGTGACCAATCCCGGCGCGCACGAGCTTCACGACGTGTCGGTGAGCTTAGACGTATCCACGCTGGCGATGTATCAGCGCGACGACATCATCGCGTGGCAAGACGGCCACTCGCGCCGCGAATCCAGCCTGTGGCACCTCGGCCGCGTCGGCGTTACCTCGCTCAAGGCCCACGCGAACACCGAGGTGACGATCACCGCGCCGCTGTCGGCGCTGCCCGCCGCGGCGCTCACCCGCTTCGGCGCCCACCCGCTGCGGGTGACGATGCAGGCCGTCGGCGACGACGGGGAAGCCGTCACCGCGACGACGCAGACGTTCCTCCTTATTGACACGGGATCCTCCGCCTACCAGCGCACCCCGGTGTTTATCGTCGCCGACGCCACCGCCACGGCCCAGACCCTCACGCGCTTCACGACCGCGCACGGGGCCGGCGAGGGGATCCTCACCGAGGATTTCCTGCCGGTCCACCCCGAGCGCTCCCCCGCCGACGGCGTCGACGAGGTGCTGTCGGGGCTCACTCAGGCGCGCGACGGCATGGCCTACATCGTCGATCCCGCCCTCATCTCGCAAACCTCGCCGCTGGTGACCGGCAGCTTCGCGGTGCGTCGCAGCGCTGACCTGGCGCTGGATCCACAGGCCCAAGATGCCCTCGCGGCGGCGAATGCGGCCGGCGCCACGGTCTCACTCGGGCAGTGGGGCGCTCCCGACCGCGGGGTGACCGCGGCCTCGGGCGGCGAGGACGCCCTGACCGCCGCACGCACCCTCACCCAGGCGATGCGCGATGCCACCCCCTCAATGGCGTGGGGACCGTCATTCGACATCGCTTCCTCGGCGACACCAGGTGCGCTCGATCCCGATTCCTCGGTTCTGCCCATCGTCCCCGACTCGGCGGTCATCTCGCAGCGCCACACCTACATTCCCGACGCCCGCTCGCGAGTGGGCAATCGCGACGTCCTCGTCTCCGATAGCGCCCTGAGCGCGGCCCTCGCACGCGAAGCCTCCACGCCCGCTGACGAGCTGCGCTCGCGCCAGTACGTCGCCGCGCTGCTCGCCCAGCACAACGCCGAGCTGCCCAATGCCCCGCGGCTCGTCGTCGTCACGCTCCCGGCTCGCGCGCTGGCCTCGGCATCGACGCCCCAGCGCATTGACGCCCTGTTCGATACGGCGTGGGTACGGCCGGCGACCATCGGTGAGGTCACGGACGCCTCGACCGCGCGCGAGCAGGTCGAGGCTCGTGAGGATGCCGCACCCCAGCGCAACGCGTCGCTCAGCTCGGCGTTGACCGAGGCGTCGCGGGCACTCGGGCGCGTCGACGAGGTTGCCGAGCACGCCTCGCTCATCACGCGCCCGCTGCTGTCGCAACGCGCGTTCGCCCTGTCACGCTCGCTCTCCACCGCCCAACGCGACACCCTGGCCGAACGCCTCACCGCCCAATCGCTGCGCGTGAGCACGGGAGTGCGCACGAAGACCGCGCCCTCGGTCAACATCATTTCGCGTACCGCCGACATTCCCGTCCAGGTGACAAACGACCTGCCCTACCCGGCCACGGTCGTCGTCGACGTGCAGGCCGCATCCTCCATCGTCACGACGACGGCGACGCGAACGCGCATCGCCGGGCGTTCGTCGGTGACGGTGCAAGTCCCCGTTGAGGTGCGCGCGAACGGCGACGCACGCGCCGTCGTAGCGTTGCGCTCACCCAGCGGGGAATCCATTAGTTCGACCGAGGTCGTCGTGTTGCGCGCACACCGCGGCTTAGAGGATCGCTTCCTCCTCGTCGGTGCCGCGGTCGTCGTCGTCCTGCTCGTCGCCGGGGTCATCCGATCGATCTCGCGGGGCCGACGCATGGATAGCACCTCCGACGCGGCCCGCGAAGGCTCGACCCGCCCGGAGGGGAGTGGCACAATTGCCCCCGATACGACTGACGACCCTAGCCCCGAGGATGAGGAGGCGCGCCATGACAGCTGAGGAACGGCTAGTCGCTCAGCTCACGCCGACCGAACGCGGCGTCCGCGCGCACCCGACGGGAACGGCCGAGGCGTGGTGGACCCTCATGACGTCGCTCGCCGATTCCCGGATTCCCGGCGTTCAGCGGGTCCTCGAGGTCGAGGAGGGCGATTCGGTTGTCCTCGAAGCCGCCACCGGGCAGTCGCTCGGTGACTACGTCAGCGACGGCCTGGAAGCGGCCGAGGTCGAGCGGCTGCTCGGACAGATCGCCCAGGCGCTCGCCGGCCTTCACGAGCGCGGCGGTGCCCACGGTAACCTGTCGACGTCCTCGATCCGGATGAGCCCCGAGGGCGCGATCGTTCTGCTCGAAGACGCCCTCACCCTTGACAACTCGGAAAGCGCGCGCGAGGACGCGATGCGCCTCGACGGCTCGGCATGTGTCGAACTGCTCTATTTCCTCCTCACGGCCTCCTCCTACGAACCCGGTCCGCTGGGAACCCCGTCGATCCCGCGCTCCGATGGTGCCCCCGTACCGCCGTCGACGCTCAATCCCGACGCTGGCGTCGCCCTTGACGCCGTCGCGTTGACGGCGAGCGAACTCACCTACCCGAGCGTGTGTCAGGCGATCGCCCAGCAGCTCGCGGTACCTGAGAACAGCGCCACCGACACGGCCGGTGACGACGCCGAAGAAACGCCGGAAAGCGAGACCACGCCCGACGCCCCCGGCTCGGCGACCGCGGCCGAGAACGAGGACGCCGACGGAATCCACCTGCCCCTGCCGCCGGCGACCCGCCACCCCCTGCGCAGCGTCGACTCGGCCTCGCAGGGTGACGATCCTGCCCAGATCACCGGCGCCATGTCGCTGAGCGAGGCGCGCGCCGAACTCGAAGCGATCCTTCGCGACACCCCGCCGGCCACCCTCGCCGACGATCCAGCCGAGGAGCAGGAGCAGGCCCCGGTTACCGAGGCGCTCGACACCCGGGGCAGCGAGGGGGCCGAGGGCGTGCGGATCTTCGATGAGCTCGACGACGTCGACGCCGATTCCGCGGACTCCGAGGCCACGGACGTCGCCCGCGCGGTCCCGGCCTCGGCGACGCCTCCGCTTCCCCCGCCGCCGGCAGTCGATGCGCCAGTCGACGGCGACGATTTGCCTGGCGCCACCAAGGCTCTCGACGAGGCCGCACCCGCCGCCGAGCCCCCCGCATCCGCACAGGAGGGCGACCAGGCGTCCCTCGAGACCTCCCAGATCCCGCTGGTCGAACTCGAGAACATGCACCTCGATCCGACGAAGCCCGCCCCGGTTGCGCCCGCACCCGCGCGCTCGCGCCTGAGGAGCCGGATTGCCCGGTTCTTCGGCTACTACTTCGGCGCGCCGGTGTCGACCTCGATCCTGCCGCCGCGCCAGCGCCGCCTCGTCGACCCCCAGCGTTTCATCCTGCGCGCATCCGCGATCGGCATGGCCGTCGCCTTCCTGTTGGCGATCGTCGTGCTCGCGTGGCCGCTGCCCAAGCCGCAGGCCGCCGCCACCCCCACGCGCACCGCCTCGCCGCAGGCCTCGCCAACACCGCAGCCCGAGGCGACGGTGGCCCCCGAGATCGCCGAGATCACGATCGCCGACCCCGACGGGGACGGCAACGAGCACCCCGAGATGCTCGCGAACCTCACCGATGGTGATGCCTCCTCGGCGTGGTACTCGCGCACCTACGTGTCCGACACCTACGGGATGAAGCGCGGAATCGGCCTCGTCATCACCCTCAAGGAGACGGCAACGGTGTCCGACGTGACGCTGACGGGGTCATCGACCGGCGGTCTCGTCCAGATCAAGACGGGCACACCCGAGGAAGCCCCCGACGCCCCGGCGGCCGCCGAGGGACCGCTGCAAACTCCCGAGACGACGCTGCACCTCGACAAGCCGATCACCGTTGACCGCGTTATCGTGTGGGTACCTCAACTTCCGACCGATACCCAGACCTCGAAGTTCCGTCTGGCGTTGTCCGGTATCACCGTCAAGTAGCGCCCGAAAGGATCGTGCCCCATGTCATCGCTCCACGACGTCGTCATCGTCGGCTCCGGCCCCGCCGGCTACACCGCCGCCATCTACGCGGCCCGCGCCGGCCTCGCCCCGTGCGTCCTCGCCGGCGAGATCGACTACGGCGGTGCCCTCATGACGACGACCGAGGTCGAGAACTTCCCCGGCTTCCCCGAAGGCATCCAGGGGCCGGACCTCATGGACAAGCTCGCCGAGCAGGCGAAGAAGTTCGGCGCGGACGTGCGCATGGAGTCGGCGACGGAACTCGACCTCGCCGGCGACGTCAAGACGATCCGCACCGACGACGGCACCTACCAGGCCAAGCGCGTCATCCTGGCGATGGGGTCGGCTTACCGCCACCTCGGCGTCGACGGCGAGGAGCGGCTGTCGGGTAAGGGCGTGTCCTATTGCGCGACCTGCGACGGGTTCTTCTTCAAGGACCAGCACATCGCCGTCGTGGGCGGTGGCGACTCGGCGATGGAAGAGGCCCTGTTCCTCACGAACTTCGCCTCGAAGGTGACGATCATCCACCGCCGCGACTCCTTCCGGGCCTCGCAGATCATGGCCCAGCGCGCGCTCGACCACGACAAGATCGAGGTCGCGTGGAATTCGACAGTGGACTCGATCAACGGTGAGGACAGGGTCGAATCGGTGACGCTGCGTGACACCGGTGACGATTCGCTGCGCACGCTCGATGCGACCGCCGTGTTCATTGCCATCGGCCACGATCCGCGCTCCGGCCTCGTCGCCGGGCAGGTCGAGACCGACGACGCGGGGTACGTCATCGTCGACGAGCCCTCGACGCGCACGAGCCTTGAGGGGGTCTACGCGTGCGGCGACCTCGTCGATCACACGTACCGCCAGGCGATCACGGCGGCTGGAACGGGGGCGCGCGCGGCGATTGACGCCGAACGCAGCCTGCGCTAGCCGCTCGCTGCCGTCGCCCGTCGATGCGGTGGCACTAACGCCCGGGGCGGGTGACAATGGAGGCGTTGTCTACGTCAGGAGGAAACTCATGGCCGCCGAACCGGTTACCGATGCCGACTTCGCCGAACGCGTCCTTGCATCCGACGTGCCCGTTCTCGTCGATTTCTGGGCGCCGTGGTGCCCGCCGTGCCGCCAGATGAGCCCCGTCATCGAGGAGATCTCCGACGAGGTCGACGGCACCGCCAAGGTCTACATGCTCAACGTCGACGAGAACCCGGCGACCGCCGCCAAGTACGGCGTTACGTCGATTCCGCGCTTCATGTTCTTCCGCGACGGCGAGGAGGTCGCGTCGCTGCTGGGTGCGCGCCCCAAGGCCGCGCTCGTCGCCGAGTTCGAGAAGATGGCGAAGTAGTCATGTCGAATCTCGAACCGATCATGCTCGACGAGCTCGACGCCCGCGTCGCCGCCGCCGACAAGCCCGTCCTCGTCGACCTGTGGGCACCGTGGTGCGGGTACTGCATGAGGAACATGCCGATCGTCGAGGAGCTGGCGAAGGAACACGCTGACGAGGTCGAGGTCCTCGGCCTCAATGTCGATGACAACCCGACGGCGCGCGAGACCTTTGGGATCGCGACGATTCCGTCCTACGTGCTCTTTGCCGGCGGCACGCAACACGTCATCCGCGGGTCGCAGACGAAGAAGGCGCTGCTTCAGGCCATCGCCGACGCCAGCTGATGCCGTCGGAGGCGGGGGCTAGTCCAGGACGTACATCCCCCGCGCGACGACCTCGCGCAGCAGGTCACGGGCCGCATCGGTCACGGCCTGCGCGTCGAGATCCATGAGCGTCGCGACGGCGACGGCAGCCTGACGCAGCGTCAAGTCGCCGTCGAGGGCGCCGAGAACCGCCAGCGCCGGCGCGTTTGTCACCACCTGCCCCAGTGCCGCATCGGCCGGGGCGGGCACGAGGGTGTGCGTGTCGGCCCGCCCGGTTCCCAGGGCGAGGACGCGCGACTCCTTCAGCTCGACGATGGGTCGCGGACGTGCGGCGTCGAGGCTCGCATCGTCGGCGTCGCTCAGCGCGGCGATGCCCGTCCACACGCGCTCGATCTGCTCGGGGTGCGGCAGCGGCTGACCGGCGTGAGCCCAGTCCGTGCGGATGGCTCCGCGCCGTGCGCTTCCCACGCGCCGCACGGCGATGATGCCCATCCCGATTGCGGCGATCCCCTGTTCCTCGAGCCACCGCGCCCACGCCCGAGCCCGCTCGTGCGCGTGCGGCCCCTCGTAGCCTGCGTCGCGCACCCAGTGGGCCGCATAGGAGGCAGCATCCATCTGGTCGCGACCGAGAATCCACGCGTCGACCGGCTGGTCGGTCAACCAGCCCTCTACGCCGGCGCTCGGCGCATCGGTGTCGGTGATAAACCAGTTGGCGAGGACGTAGCCGCGCCCGCCCTCATTGAGGTGGTCGGCCAGGCCGCGCACGAGATCGCGGACGAATGTGTCGCCCGGGAAGCCCGCGTCGCGGTAGACCAGCCGCTCGCCCGCGCTCGGGGGCGTGATGACGAACGGGGCGTTCGAGCACACGACGTCGAAGCGCTCACCGGCAACCGGCTCGTACAGGGATCCGGAGCGGGTCTCGACGTCGAGGCCGTTTAGCCGGGCATTCGCTCGCGTGATCGCCAGCGCTCGCTCGCTCACGTCGGTGGCGACAACGTGGGTGGCGTGGCGGGCAGCCCACAGAGCGTGCACGCCGGAACCGCACCCGAGGTCGAGGACGCGCCCGCGCGCCGTCGTTCCGAGAAGACGATGGAGGGTCAGGCTGGCGTGGGTGAGTGCGCTCACGTGGTCACCGCCCAGCGCACCGCGCGAGGTCGCGAGATCGCGATCCCCCATGAGCCACAGCCCATCGGGCCCCTTGCCGACGCGAGCGATGACGCCCGGGCAGCGGACGCGTCCCGCCCCGGCATCCTCGACGACTCCCACCGCGCGTGCCGCCGCCAGTGCGTCCTCGCCCAGGGCTTCGCGAAGCGCAGCCGCGTCGACGTCGTGGCCAAGTTCGAACAGCCGGGTCAGGACCCCGCGTGGGCGCGCGCGTCCAGGTCGGCGCGCACTCGCTCGCCCGGTGACGCCAGCGCCAGGCACCCGCCATCGGGCACCCAGCCGGCCCGGCGAAAGGCCTCGGCTAAGCGGGCATAGTCACGGCCGGACACGTGCGGGCTATTCCTGAGTGGTCGCCGCACCCTGGCGCGCCAGCGTGAAGCCGCGGCCGGAACGAGTATCCCAGCACTTGACCCCGGAGGGCGTCGACGTGCACGCGAAGTCGCTGTACGTCGTCGACGTGTCGTAGACGAGGACCCCGCCCGAGCCGGACTCGACGGCGCGACCGGTCGAGCACGTCTGCGACACCCCGTCTTCGGACAGAGTGACGGTCACCGGATCCCCGCCGCACGAGGTGAAGTCCTGCTCGAAGATCGTGCAGCGCGTGTTGTCGTCATCGATCTGGCAGTTGATGTTGTTCGACGGCATGTGGAAATTCCGCGACTGCGCCGCACCCGCGGGAGCCGGGTAGCGGGGTGCCTGTTCCGAGGGCGTCTCGGTGGTCTCCTCGGGGGTCTCGCTCGTGGCGGGGGTGCTGGGCCCCTCGCGACCGGATTGGGAGGACGAGACCGTCGGTGCCGCCTCGGGCGACGAACCATCCTTGGCAAACACGAGGAAATACGTGGCAATCAGGCCGATGAGCACGAGCGCAAGCAGGATAGCCAACAGGATGAGTCCCATCGGTTTCTTCGCCTGCGGCTGCGCGTAAGGCTGCTGTGCATAGGCCGGCGCGGCATAGGGCTGCTGCGGGACGTAGCCCTGCTGATTCTGAGGAACGTAGCCGTATCCCTGCTGCGGCCCCTGCCCCGCCGGGGCGATCGCCGGGGGCTGCTCGAAGCCCTGTGCTGGGGTGGGATCGGGAACACTCACGGGGGCGATGGCCTGGGTGGCCTGGATGTCATCGGCATTAACCGGCTCGGGCTCGCTGGCCAGGCTCTCGGTCGCGGCGTCCTCCGGGGCCGCGGGTGAGTCCGTTTCCTCGGCCTGCGGCTCCTCGGTCGTCGCCATCACCTGGGTTTCGCCGCCGTCGCTCGCGGGGGCGGGAGCGCCAAGCGAGGCGCAGGCGGCGTCGTAGGCCTCGGCGCCGCTGAGGCCCGCGTCGCGCTGGGCCACCACGGCCTGAGTGAGGGGAGATCCCACCTGACGCAACCAATCGAGCAGGGCTTCATAGGCCTGGGGGTTTGACGCCACGAAGGGGTGAGCATCCGGGTACTGCCCGGCGATCTCAAAAAGACGCTCCGCGCTGATCTGCGGATCGACGGCCTCGCGCAAGATATCGTCGGGCACCGTATTCATGCGGACTCCTTCAGCTACCCGCGGCGGATAAGACGCCCCAAGTGTAACCAACAGCGCCTAATCGCCGCCGCGAATGACGACGTCGTCGAAGCCCTCGGCGACAAACGCGTCGCAGATCGCCCGAAAACGCTCGTCCCACCCCGGGCGCCAGGACGCGAACGACGTCGCCGTGCCGTTGCCTCGCGCCTTCTGGAGGGCGACAACGCGAACACCCGCCCGCCGCAGCGCGCCCGCCAGACCACCGAGGTCGGGGCCGTCGGGGTAGCAGGTCACCCGAACCTCGACGTCGACTCCGCTAGCCAGGACAGCATCGAGGCTTCGCCATGCCCGCTGTCCCGCTCCCGCACGCGCGACGACGGCCTCGTAGTCCTCGGGTAGCGCCTTGATGTCGAGGCCCACCCAGTCGAGGACTCCCGTTCGCAGCAATCGGGCAAGCCGCTCCGGGTAGGTACCCGCCGTGTGCAGGCCGACGCCATATCCCGCCTCGGCGACGCGCACGGCGGCCGGCACCAGGGCCTCCTGCCGCGTGGGTTCGCCTCCGGAGAAGACGACGCCGTCGAGGAGGCCGTGGCGGGTCTCCAGCAGCGTCTCGACGTCGTCCCAGGCGACGGCTCCGGGCGTCAGTGGATCGATGATGGCGCGGTTGTGGCAGTACACGCACGACCACGGGCAGCCTTGGGTGAAGACGGTGGCGACGAGGCGCCCCGGCCAGTCAACCATCGAGCAGGGCACGAGCCCGGCGATGCTCAACTCGGTGGCTGACCGGGTACGCCGGATCATCGGGCGACCATCTGGGGTTCGGCGAAGGTCACGCGTTCGTCGTATTCCGAGCGCTTTCCGGCGTTGAACGAGGCGACGGGGCGGAAATACCCCATGACGCGGGTCCACACCTCGCATTCGCTCTCGCGCCCGGAACGCTCGCACGTCGGGCAGTGGGGGTGCTCACCGGCGAGGTAGCCGTGGAGGGGGCAGATGGAAAACGTCGGCGTCACCGTGAGATAGGGAACTTTAAAGGTCGTGAGCGCGCGCCGAACGAGTTCGCGACACGCCCGCGCCGACGAGATCGCCTGCCCCATGTAGAGGTGAACGACGGTGCCACCCGTGTAGCGCTGCTGTAGCGCCTCCTGGCGGCGCAGGGCCTCGAAGGGGTCGTCGGTGAAGCCGACGGGAAGCTGCGAGGAATTCGTGTAGTAGGGGGCCTCGGCGGTGCCGGCCTGAATGATCGCCGGGTAGCGGCGGCGATCCTCGCGGGCGAAGCGGTAGGTCGTGCCCTCTGCCGGGGTGGCCTCAAGGTTGTACAGGTGCCCCGTGGCCTCCTGTAGCTCGCTCATGCGCGCGCGAATGTGGTCGAGCAGGCGCAGACACAGGGCCTCCCCCGCCGGCGTCGTAATGTCGTCGGCACCGGCGCTGAAGTTGCGGACCATTTCGTTCATCCCGTTGACGCCGATCGTCGAGAAGTGGGCGTCGAGCGTGCCGAGATAACGCCGGGTGTAGGGGAACAGCCCCTGATCCATGAGCCGACCGATTGTCTCGCGCTTCGTCTCGAGGCTGGCGGCGGCCAGGTCGATGAGGCGATCCATCGCCTGGATGAGCGCGGCCTCGTCGCCGGCGTAGAGGTAGCCCAGGCGCGCCATGTTCAGTGTGACGACGCCGATCGATCCCGTCTGCTCGCCCGATCCGAACAGGCCGTTGCCGCGTTTGAGCAACTCGCGCAAATCGAGTTGCAGCCGGCAGCACATCGAGCGGACGTCGCCGGGGTTGAGGTCGGAGTTGATGAAGTTCTGGAAATAGGGCAGCCCGTATTTCGCCGTCATCGTGAATAGCCGCTCGACATTTGGCCCGTCCCAGTCGAAGTCAGCGGTGATGTTGTAGGTCGGGATGGGGAAGGTGAACGCGCGTCCGTCGGCGTCGCCGGCCGTCATGACGTCGAGGAAGGCCCGGTTAATCATCCCCATTTCCTCGGCCAATTCGCCGTAGGTGAAGTCGCACAGCTCGTCGGCGACGAGCGGGCGCTCCTCAGCCAGATCGGCCGGACACGTCCAGTCGAACGTGAGGTTGGTGAACGGGCACTGCGATCCCCAGCGACTGGGGACGTTGAGGTTGAAGACGAATTCCTCCATCGCCTGCGTCACCGCGCGCTGGTCGAGGCCGTCGAGGCGAACGTACGGGGCGAGGTAGGTATCGAAGCTCGACAGCGCCTGGGCACCGGCCCACTCGTTTTGCAGTGTCCCGAGGAAGTTGACGATCTGACCGAGCGCCGTCGAGAAGTGTCGCGCCGGACGCGAGGCGATCGCTCCGGCGACGCCGTTGAACCCCTCGTGGAGGAGGTTTTTCAGCGACCAGCCGGCGCAGTAGCCCGAGATCATGTCGAGGTCGTGGATGTGCAGGTCGCCGTCGCGGTGCGCCTGCCCGATCTCGGGATCGTAGATGTGGGAGAGCCAATAGTTCGCGCTGACCTTGCCCGAGGCGTTGAGGATGAGCCGCCCGCGAATAGTCCTGATTGGCATTCGCCTTGACCCGCCAGTCGGCGCGGGTCAGGTATTCCTCGACGGTGGTGATCGGATCGATGCTCACGGGCTTACTCATCAGGTGTCCTCACGTGTCCCCACGCCCGCGATCGCGCGTCGGCGCCAATCCGGGCAACCACTAGATATTGTGTGCGACATTGACGCTAGCACTAGATATTGTGCTTTCAAGTCGTGGCGTGTCGCGTGGGACGCCGGTCCCGGATGCCCACATGTCCCCGCCGTCACCTCCGTCGCGATCGGCGTGTTGGGATGCGCTCAGGCGCGCACGCGTGTCGTTACGAGTAGAGGCGGTCGACGCTCCACGCGGCAAATGTCGCCACCGCGAGGATCGACGCCAGGCCCGCGGTCGCGGCCGCCAGCGTCGCCGGCGTCTGCGCGTGTGCGGCATCGGCGAGCCAGCTCGCACCCGCGGGTGCCGCGGGTCCTCCCGTCGCTGCGGCGACGGTGAGAAGCGCCGCCACCAGCCCGACCACCGCGGCCGCGACACAGATCGTCATCGCCCACGCGAGCACGCGCCGACCGCGGGGAGTCCGCGTCCCCGTCTCGACCGGGGCGAGCAACAGGGCGTAGAAGGTGACGACGCCGATGGCCGCGACGACATCCGAGGGCCGATGCCACTCGTTGAGGACGACCGCGATCCCCATGAGGGCCGTCCACGCCGCACCGGCCAGGGCGACGAGGGAGCGGATACGCACGGGCACGACGATCGTCAGCGCGACCGCGGCGGTCGCGGCAGCGGTGACGTGGCCCGACGGCAGCGAGTTCGCGATCGCCGGGCTGATGCCCACGTCGGGACGCCACAGGATGTCGTGTTTGAGAATCTGCGTCGACGCGACGGCCAGGGCGATGATCGCGGCGGCGCGCACGGCCAGCGCCGGGCGCCGCCGCACCGCGGCGATGACGCCCGCGGCGATCATGAGGCCGACGACCGTCGGAATCGACACGAGGGACAACACGACGCGATCGAGGCCACGCAGGCTCGGCAGCGCCCCGGTCGTCGCCGTCATCGCGACGGTATCGACGACCTGCCCCAGCCGGGTGAGGACGAAGGCTCCCCAGGCTGCCGCGAGCGCGCCCAGCCCGCGGCGGCGCCGAAGGCTCGCCACAGATAGGCGGCGCGCCACGTGCGGCGCGTGCGCGTGGCGGTGCGATCCCTGGCTGGCATAGCCCCTAAGAGTACTCACGGTCGACGTCAGCGCGCGCCAGCCGCTCGTTCACCCGCGCGGCACCGGCCGGTCGCGCCTCTTAGGCTGGGGGCGTGAGTGAGCACGGTCCAACTGCCGGCGTCGACGCGGCCTGGCAGTATTTGCGCGGCGTCGGCGGCATCGACGAGCGGCTGGTGGACACGCGCGTTCTGCCTCGTCGCGATGCCGTTTACGGCGAGTGGCCGGGGTGGGTGCCCGCCGGGCTGCGTGCCGCGCTGAGCGAGGACGGCCGCGCCAGGTTGTGGTCGCACCAGGTGGAGGCCGCTCAGGCGCTCTACGAGGGACGCCACACGGTTGTCGCAACGGGGACGGGATCGGGGAAGTCGCTGGCGGTGTGGCTGGCCTACCTCGCCCGCGCCGGCGAGGCCGCGGCGGGTCCGCGCAGCCTTGCCGAGCGAGCGCCGACGGCCTGCTACCTAGCGCCGACGAAGGCGCTCGCGCGCGATCAGATGCGCCACGTCACCGACCTGGCCACGCGCGCCGGCCTGGGGCTGCGGGTCGCGGCGGCCGACGGGGATACCGAGCGCGAGGCGAAGGACTTTGCGCGCACCCGCGCCGACGTCGTCGTGACGAATCCCGATTTTGTTCACCACGTGCTGCTGCCGCAGACGGCCAGGTGGACGCATCTGCTGCGCGGCCTGCGCGTCATCGTCGTCGACGAGATGCATTGCTACCGGGGGATCTCGGGGGCCCACGTCGCCCTCGTCCTGCGCCGGCTGCTGCGCCAGGCTCGCCGGCTGGGAGCGTCGCCCGCCGTGGCGCTGCTGTCGGCGACGTGCGCGCATCCGGGCGAGGCGGCCGCCCGGTTCCTCGGGGTCGATCCGACAGAAATCGCCACCGTCAGCGAGGACGGCTCGGGCAGCGGCGAGCACCGCTTCGTGCTGTGGCGCCCGCGCGTCGTGAGCGAAAGTGCCGAGGATGGCGCGGTTCTCTATGACGACGACGCGGCGAACTCCGCCGAGTGGGTGGCGCTCATGTCCCCGGCAACCGGGGTTCCCGGCGGCGGGATTCAACGCCGTTCAGTGACGTCGGAGGGCGGGGAACTCACCGGGGAGCTGGTGGGAATGGGCGTGCGGCTCCTCGCGTTCACTCGTTCTCGTCAGGGAGCGGAATCGTTGGCCGACATCGCGCGGGACCACCTCGCCCGACGCTATCCCGATGCCATCGACACCGTTGCCGCCTACCGCGGCGGCTATCTGCCCGAGGAGCGGCGCGGCCTCGAGGCCGACGTGCGCTCGGGGCGGCTGCGGGCGCTGGCGACGACGTCGGCACTCGAGTTGGGGATCGATGTCGCGGGTCTGGACGCGACGATCTCGTGCGGGTGGCCGGGGACCAGCGCGTCGTTTCGCCAGCAGTCCGGGCGCGCGGGGCGGGCGGGACGAGATGGGCTTAGCGTCCTCATCGCCTCGGACAACCCGCTCGACGCCTACCTGTGCGACCACCCCGACCAGGTCTTCGCCCCGGTGGAGGCCTCGGTGTTTGATCCGCACAATCCCCACGTCCTCGCCCCCCACCTGTGCTGTGCGGCCGCGGAATCCCCGCTGACCGAGGACGACCTGACGCTCTTCGGGCTGAGTGACAATGGCTTCGTGCGCATGCTTGCCGAGCGCGGGCTCCTCGTGCGCCGGCGCAGCGGCTGGTATTGGGACATCTCAGCTCACGAGCGTCCGTGGGATCTCGTCGACATCCGCGGGGGTGGCCACGAGATTCAGATCGCCAGGGCCGATGACGGCACGATCATCGGGTCGATCGATGCCGCGGCCGCCGATTCGCAGGCTCACCTCGGGGCCATCTATGTTCACCAGGGTCGGGTCTTTCGCGTGCGCGAACGCGACGAGGACGTCGTCGTCGTTGAGCCGGCCCCGCCCAAGCTGCGCACGCGCGTCACCGAGCACACGCGGGTGCGCATCCTCGGCGTCGAGAGCACGGTCGCGGGCACCGATGCGGCGGTGACGTGGCACGTCGGGGACGTCGAGGTCGAGCGTCAGGTCTCTGACTACGACCTGCTGCGGCTGCCGGGTCTTCAGTTCATCCGCAATGTTCCCCTCGATCTGCCGGCCCGGCGTTTTCCTACGCGCGCGGTGTGGTGGACACTCGATCCCGAGCTGGTCGACGCCCTCATGCTTGGCCCCGACCTCCTGCCCGGGGCGTTGCATGCGGCCGAACACGCCTCGATCGGCCTGCTGCCCCTGCTGGCAACGTGTGACCGCTGGGACCTCGGTGGATTGTCCATCGCCGAGCATCCCCAAACCGGCCTGCCGACGGTGTTCGTCTACGACGGCGCCGCCGGTGGCGCGGGTTTTGCCGACTACGGTTTCGCTCATCGCGACGCGTGGATGGGCGCGACGCGGGGGCGGGTGAGTGCGTGCGAGTGTCACGACGGCTGCCCGCGCTGCATCCAGTCGCCCAAGTGTGGAACGAACAACGATCCGCTCTACAAGGTGGGCGCCATCGATCTTCTCGCGCGTCTGGCTCCGGGTGACGTCTCAGCAGGTCTACGCTGAGACACGGCGTAGATGCCATCAGCCGATCGAGGAGGTTCTGTGACACACACGATGACGGGTTTTGATCGCGAAAAGTATCTGTCCTTGCAGTCGGACCACATCGAGGCCCGCCGCCGCGAGATCGGCGGAAAGCTGTACCTGGAAATGGGGGGAAAGCTCTTCGACGACCTCCATGCCTCCCGGGTTCTGCCCGGCTTCACTCCCGACACGAAGATCGCCATGCTCGAGCGACTTCGCGATGAACTCGAGATCGTTGTCGTCGTCAACGCCCGCGACCTCACCCGCAACAAGATTCGCGCCGACCTGGGGATTTCCTACGCCGACGACGCCTTGCGGCTCATCGATGCGTTCCGCGAGCGCGGGTTCGTCGTCAACAACGTCGTCCTCACCCGTTTTGCCGAGCACAACGAGCAGGCCGTCGAGTTCATGCAGCGGATGCAGCGGTTGGGGCTGTCGGTCGCCAAGCACCGGACGATCCCCGGCTATCCCTCGCACACCGAGTTGATCGTCTCCGAGGAGGGCTTCGGCCTCAACGATTACGTGCACACGACGCGCGATCTCGTCGTCGTCACGGCACCGGGGCCGGGGTCGGGGAAGCTGGCGACATGTCTGTCGCAGATTTACCACGAATTTGCGCGCGGGGGTTCGGCGGGGTACGCGAAGTTTGAGACCTTCCCGATTTGGAATCTCGACCTGTCGCACCCGGTGAATCTTGCCTACGAGGCGGCGACGGCCGACCTTGACGACGTCAACATGATCGATCCGTTCCACCTGGCCGCCTACGGCAAGCAGACGGTGAACTATAACCGCGACGTCGAGGTGTTCCCGCTGCTGCGCGCGCTATTGGAGAAGCTCGTCGGTGAGTGCCCCTATGCCTCGCCCACCGACATGGGTGTCAACATGGCCGGGCTGTGCATCAGTGATGACGAGGCGTGTCGGGAGGCGGCAAAGGCCGAGATCATTCGCCGCTACTTCCACGCGATCGTCGAGGAGCGCAAGCGCGAAAGCGATCCCGATCAGTCTCAGCGCATCGCGATCATCATGAAGACGTTGGGGATTTCTCCGACGGATCGCCCGGTGGTTCCCGTTGCCGTGGAGCTGGCTGAGCAGACGGGGCAACCCGCCAGCGCCATCGAGCTTCCCGACGGGCGGATCGAGCGGGGCAAGACGTCGGAGCTGCTGGGCTGTTCGGCGGCGATGCTCCTCAACGCGCTCAAGGTGTTGGCCGGGATCGACCCGCACGTCAACCTGCTCTCGCCCGAGTCGATTGCGCCGATTCAGACGCTCAAGACCGAGCATTTGGGATCGCGCAATCCGCGGCTGCACACCGACGAGGTGCTCATCGCGCTGTCGGTGTCGGCGGGATCGGATCCGCATGCGCGTGCGGCGCTGGATCACCTGCGCGATTTGCGCGGATGCGACGTGCACACGACGACGATCCTCGGCAGCGTCGACGAGACGATCTTCCGTAATCTCGGGATCCAGGTGACGTCTGAGCCGCACTACCAGCGCAAGACGCTGTATCGGAAGTAGTGGCCTCGTCCCGGTCGTGGCCGTTGTCCCCACGGATGGTGAAGGGCGACGCGGGCCGCGGCCGGGGCGGGCGCGCCCGCGGGCGCGGTGGGTCCTCGGCAGGGTGAAAGTGCCACGTTGTGGCACGTCACCGACTGAGAGGAGTCCACGATGTCGACCCGATACCTGTCCGCTCAAGCCCGCGTTCACTCGTGGTGGCTGCGTCTGCGCGAGCGCGGTGCAGCCGAGGAGGGAATGGCGACGGCCGAATACGCCATCGGCACGATTGCCGCGGCCGCCTTTGCCGGCGTGCTGTTGCTCATCGTCAAGGGCGGGGCGATCAAGCAGGCGCTGACGGCCATCATTCAGCAGGCGTTGTCCGTGTGAGGCGCGCCGGCCCCGAGTCCGGCATGGTCACGGCCGAGATCGCCGTGGCCTTGCCGGCGGTTATTGCCGTGTGTGTCCTCCTTGTCGGCCTCGCCCAGGGCGGGGCGGCGAAGATCCAGGCATGTGATGCGGCGCGGGTGAGCGTGCGCGCCGCCGCGATCGGCGAGGCTGCACCGCCGCCGCGACGTGGTGTGAGCGTCGAGGTGGTCACCGAGGGCGAGTGGGTCAGCGCCTACGCGCGCTCCTCGGCGCCCCTGCTCGGCGACCTCGGTGGTGCGCTCACGTGCGAGGCCCACGCCCTGTCCGAGACGGTGCCGGCCTCATGAGTGCGTCGCTTTCGCCCGGCCTGGCCGGTGAGCGCCCGCGCGAGCTCAGCGCGGGCGAGGGCGGGTCGGGGACCGTCCTCATGGTCGGCCTCCTCGCCGTCGCCGTTGCCTATCCCTCGCCATTGGCGCATTCGCCGGGGTGAGTGTCGCTAAGGCGCGAGCGCAATCGGCTGCCGACTGTGCCGCCTCTCGCAGCGGCGCAGGTTGCCGTGGCCTCGGGGATGCCTCTCCGTGCGCGGTCGCCGGCGAGAGCGCGGCGCGCGGCGCGCAACGGTGCCCGACTGCTCAGCTGCGAGCAGACCGGTGGGATGTGCGGGTGCGCGTCGAGCGCGACGTCGTCGTCGGTGCGCAGGCGTGGACCGTGCACGCTCGATCTCGCGCGGGTCCCGCCACGGCCGAGCAGGCTCCCTAGAGCAGTCCGAGCAGGACGGGGACGAGGCCGAGGAGGACGAAGGCGGGAAGCTGACACAGGCCGAGCGGTACGACCAGGCGAACAGCCAGCCGCTCGGCCCGCTTCTCGCGCCTGCTGGTGGCGTCTCGAGCGCACGTGATCCGCGCTCGCCACCAGCATCGGGTGCGGACCAACTCCCTCGAGCCATGCGGAGCCAACGCCTCGGCCAGGGGTGCGTAGCGTGCGGACGCCTCGGCCCACGCCAGGTCCCAGGCCGCCCCCAGTTGTAGCGCGCGAGCGACCACCGCAGGTCGTCTTCGCCGATCGCCACTCCCAGGGCCTCCAGGGTGCCGGGCACGCTCGCCCCGGAGGCGACGGCGGCGGCCGCCAGATCGAGGACTACCGCGAGGTCGACGGCACGATGGCGAGCGACGCGGCGTCTCTCGGCTCGCGATGACCGAGGACCCACGGCAGTCCCGCCGCGGCGGCGCACAGCAGCGTCATCATGATCTGTCCTCGACTGCGGCCGCGATGAGGCGGCGCATCCACGCGATGCCGATGCAGCCGACGATGATGCCCACCAGCCCGCTGAGCGTGCCCAGGCTTCCGTCGAGCAACACGCTCACCGGATGGGCGCCCAAGACGGCACCCATGGCGATCCCGGCAAGCGGCAGGGCGGCGAGCAGTCTCGCGGTGGCGACGGGACCGACCAGCGCGAGGCGGCGGTGATGGTGGGCGGCCTGGGCCTCGCCGATGCCGGCCGCCACCCGATCGAGGACATCGGCAAGTGGGGCGCCCGAGTGAGTGGCAAGCGTGAGCGCCGCGGTGAGTTCGGGAATGTCGCGAGCCACGTCGTCGCGCGAGATGTCGCGGCGACTGAAGGCCCGCTCGCAGGCATCGGGGATGGACGCCCCGGCCCGCAGCCGTTGGGCGATCTCGATGGCCAGCTGTCCCGAATCGATCCGCACCCGCCGCGCGCGCCACCGGGCGCTAACCGCGCGCAAGCGAGCTCGGATGTTCTGGGAGCGTCGCTGTCTCAGCGCGTCGCGCCATCGCCGGTGCACGCAGGAGTGGGGCGGGGTGAGAATCCAACCGGCGAGACCTGCCGCTGCCATCACGATGACGTTCATCGCGCCTCCTCGTTTTCCGCAGGAATGTCGAGGCGCTGGAGCAATCGCGGCCACGCCGGGCCGGGCGATAGTGTGCCGTCGCGCGCGATCGAGGCCGCGATGTCGGCGCGCAGGTCGCCGCCCACGCGCACGGGCACACCGATCTCTCCGATCCATCGAGTCGGCCCCTCGCCGCCGGCTGCGCGACGGATATGAACGAAGGTGTCGATCCCGGCAGCCGCCTGGGTCGCGACGGTGTGGGCGCTCATTCCGGCAAGCGCGCCCAGGGCATACAGGCGCGCGGGGACGTCGGTCACGGCGTTGGCGTGGATGGTGGCCCAACCGCCCTCGTGGCCGGTGTTCATGGCCGCCAACACGTCACGGACTTCGCCGCCTCGGCATTCGCCGAGGATGAGGCGGCCGGGCGCATCCGCATGGCGGCGCGCACGAGATCGCTCATCGTCACCTCGCCGGCGGCTTGGACGTTTCCTCGGCGCTGTTGGAGGTGGACGACGTGGGGATGGTCGGGACGCAGTTCCGTGACTTCCTCGATGCACAGGATCCGCTGGTCGGTCGGGACGAGGCCGAGCAGGGCCGACAGCAGCGTCGTCTTTCCCGATCCGGTGGCACCCGAGATGAACGTCGAGGCGCGCTCGGCCACGAGGGCGCGAATGACGGGTTCGAGGGCCGGGGCGATGGTGCCGCAGGCGACGAGGTCGTCGACGCTGAGGCGGCGCCGGCGGCTCGTGCGCAGCGAGATGAGCGGCCACGTCGACAGCGGCGGCAAGACGGCGTGTAGGCGGGTGCCGTCGGGCAGGGTGCCGTCGACGATGGGGCTGGCGTCGTCGAGGCGCTGGCGGGCGGCGGCAGCGAGGGACAGGGCGAGCGCGCGCAGCTCGTCTCCGCTCAGGGCTAGCGGGTGCGCGACGAGCCCCTCGCCGCGGTCGACCCAGGCCACGTGGGGATCGTTGACGAGGACGTCGGTGACGGCCTCGTCGGCGAGCAGCGGAGCCAGGTGAGGACCGTAACCGGCCACGGCCGCGTCGAGGGCGAGTTTGTCGGCCCACGTTTGCGCCGCCGACGTCAGGGGAACGCGCGCCTGGCTTACGGCCTGTGCGGGTGCAAGACCGCGGGCAACGCTGACTCGGGGATCGCGAGGCTGCGGACGCGCTAGGCGACGCATGCGCGCACCTCGCGTTCCAGTTGGCGAAGACAGCGGGCAAAACCACGCGAGGATGTCGGGCGTGGCCCCCATCCCCCGCCGATCGAGCGGATCGGTGCAGTGAGCGAGGGGACGGGGACGACTCGGCACGACGCGCGGCATCGACGCCGGGTGTCGACGAGCGCGAGGACGTCGGGGGTGCCCGTTCGCGACAGGGTCGCGGCCTCGACGACACCGACCCGGCCAACCCCAACGGTGACATCGCCCCATCCGCTGCCGCGGCCGACGTCGCAGACCACCCAGGCGCACATGCGCGCGAGGGCGGCGCATGCGGCCTCCACATTGCCCTCGACGCGCGCGACGCGAACCGGTCCCCACGACGACAAGGTCTCCGTCGCCGCCGCAAGCACCCCGCCGTCGCTCACACTCAGCGCCACCGCGTCGATACCGACGAGGTGAGTGGCTCCGGGTCCCGCGGGATCGGCATCGACGAGAACAGCGCCGAGGCGCCAGGCGAGGGCAGCGGCGAGGAGGGACGTCCCCACCCCGCCCGCCAGTCCGCGTACGGTGACGACGTGACCCGCACTCGGCGCGAGCGCATGGTCGAGGGCGACGAGGAGCGCGGGTTCGTCACCGGGGATCACGAAGTCGATTCCCGGTCCCGGGGCCTGCCCGATCCGGAAGGCGATCGGGCCCTCCCCGTCTGCACCACCCTCGCAGCAGGCGAGGACGAGCCCGCCCGGACCCGTCGACCAGCCGCCGAGCGCGCACACCTCGGCCAGCGCCGCCCGCAGCGACTCGGGACCGGGGCCGATGGTGACGTCGGCACCCGCGTTGTTCCTCATGTTGGCAACCTTTGTCTCACCCACGACGGCAAGCCGGCCGCAGAGGCCGCACGGCAGAACGTGTACACGCTCCTACCCCGTGGGGACACTGCTCGAGGTGTCCGACACGTTGTGTCCTTTCCCGGCTTCCTCGCCTAGCCTGGCCCCATGACCGCGAACTGTGACGTCGACCCGCTGGCCGGACACGCTCCCACCCGCCTGTATGCGCTGGCGGTGGCCGCCGGCGTGATCTGCGGAACCGGCGCGTTTCTCACGATCATTCACGCCGCGGCAGGGTTTCAGGTCGGCGTCCTTCAGGGGATCCCGTGGGGATCCTCACTCGCGATGGCCTCTCTGGTGGCGGGCCTCGCGATGATGTCGGCGGTCGTCGTCTCGGCCGGCTCGGCGTCGACGTGGTCGCTCGTGTCGATGGCCGTGACGACGAGCATTCTCACGTTCGCGACGGCCTATAGCCCGATGGTGATGGCGACGCTCATCGGCCAGGTCGGGCGTCAGCTGTCGTGGTCTCCCCTCATCGCGGGGATCCCGGCGTCGGTCATCGGAGCCACGTACGCGTGCGGTTCCGCCCGTCGCGCCGGCGCGCACAGCGAGGTGGGGGCACCCGTCCACCGCGGCGGGACGCTGCCGACGCGCCTGTACGTGCGCCCTCACCGAATCCGCACGTCGTGGGGGCTGTCGCTGCTGGCCGCCGGAATCGCGGGAATTCTCCTGCTTGCCAGCGTCCTGTGGTTGGCCTCCCACACGGTTGTCGATCCCGTCGAGGTCTCGCTCATGCCGTCCGGGGCGATCGCCAGCCACCAGTTCGCCATCATCGTCGCCGTCATGTCGGGCGCGATTTTGACGATGTCTGCTGCCCTGTCGGCGTTTGGCCCGCTGGTCGTCGTCACCGTCCTCATGATCGTTCCCGCCGCCTACGCCTCGGTTCTTCAACTCATCACGCTCGGCGAGTCGGTGACGCGGGCGTCGCTGCGCTCCATCACCCTGTCGGCTCCCGTGCTCGGCGTGTGGGGAGTCGTCGTCGTCGCCCTCGTCATCGCCACCGTGCTGGCGCGCCGCGACGGGATGGCGTGCGTCGAACGAGCAGCGCTGGCCCAGGTGGATGCGGATACGTAAGTGGCCTCCGCGCGGTGTTTTCTGCGCGGATCGGCCTCGGGGTATGGGTACGCTCGGGGATGACGAGACATTTTGAGGAGGCTGCAATGACCGAGCGCAAGGACGCTCCCGCCGAGGAACCGACGTCGCGGCTGTGGTTTGTCGACGAGGCCGACGGCCCGCACGATCCCGCCCTGGACGCCCCGCGCATCAGCACGGACGACTCGCTGATCGCCGGCGGCACCGTCGCGGAAGCCACCGATGCGCCCGCGGCAGACGACACGATCGTCCTGCCCGCCACCTCGTCGATCCCGCCGAAGACGATGCACACCGCGATGACGCCGAGGAAACCGCCGAGGTCGACGAGACCGACGATGTGGAGACGACGCAGACGCGTCGCCTGTCCCTCATGGAGGCAACACCGCAGCCGAGCGTCCCGAGCGAACCCGACGCCCCGACCGAGGACGCGGCCACCGCAGCTGTCGAGATCGAGGCCGACACCGCTGAGGAAGCGAACGAGGCGGACTCCGAGAAGGCGGTGGATGAGGAGCCGGCGCAAGCTTCGGAGCACCTACCCGAGACGACGATCATTCCGGCCGCCGCGCCCAGCGTTCCCGTCACGCCCGTCCCGGTGACAGCCGAGTCCCCGCGCGACGACAATGCCCCCGCCACCGAGCCGGCTGATCCCGCGCCGGCCCCGGCCCGCGAGCGCTACACCCTTGACGAGGCGATCTTCGATGGGGCCACCGCGTTGCCGTCGATTCCCTCGCGCGTGCCCGCACACATCTGGTCGGTGTTGCTCACGCTTATCCTCACCCCGGTTGCGTGGTTTTTCGCATGCGACGGCGTTGCCCGGCTGCTCCCCGGTACTCTCACCGAGGTCGCCCCGCGTATCCACAACGTCGCGGGGCTGCTCGAGATCGCCGCTGCGGCCCTCGTCATGTTCCTGCTCGTCCTCCTGGCCCGCTGGTCGTCGCTGGGGAGTTTCGTGTGGGGCATCGTTTCGCTGGTGGCCGGCGTCGCGTTCTTTGTCGTCCAGGGCCTCGCCCTGAACGTCATCGGCTCGCTCAATCACCTGTTGCAGGCGATGCGCGGGGTCAACGGATTCTTTAGCAATGTCGCCCACCACCTGGCCTTCAGCCTGACCGGCGGCATCATCGTCCTCGCAGGTGTCGTCCTCATCGCGCTGGGCTTCGTCTCGCACGGGGCACGCCGAAAGGGTCGTCGCGATTACCTGGCGCGCCGCGCCATTGACAGCCTCGACCAGTGAGGACTCCGAAGCCGCCCAACCCCGAGCTCGTGCGTCCGGCGGGCCCGTGGCTTCACCGTGACTTATCGGTCAACGGCACGCAGCTGCACATTGTCGAAACCGGCAACCTGCGCAGCCGTGACGCCGTCATTCTTCTTCACGGGTTTCCCCAGTTCTGGTGGTCGTGGCGTCACGTGCTTGCCGAGCTCGCCGATTCGGATCGGCGGATCGTCGCCGTCGATCTGCGCGGGTGCGGTGGCTCGGATCGTCCTCCGACCGGCTACGACTTGCTGACGCTCTCGCGTGACGTCGTCGGCGTGGCGACGGCCGTGGGGGCCAGCCGCATCGTCGTCGCCGGTGCGGGTATCGGCGGGGCGCTGGCGTGGATGATTCCCCACCTGGCCCCCGACGTCGTGCAGGCGATCGTGCCGATCTGTGCCCCTCATCCCCTCGAGGTTCGCTCGCACCCGGCGGGTCTGCTGACGCGCGCTGCCGTCTCGTACGGCTATTTCCAGGTGCCGGTTCTTGCCGCGCGCACGCTGCGCTCGGGCCGCCTCATTCGCACCCTGCTGCGCCGGTGGACCGGACGCGACAACCGCGCGGTCATGCTCGAGGAGGCCGATCGCTACGCCGCGGTGCTTCAGGCGCCGTTCGCTGCCGAGTGCGCCCTGCGGCCTCTGCGCGAGCTGCGCTACCTCTCGCGCGCCCAGCGTCGCCTGCTGCGCCGCCCGGTGCTGTGCCCGGTGTGGTCCGTGCGTGGGGCCGCTGATCGGGTCCTCCCACCCACCGCGTATGCTCACGACGCCATGCACTCGGCCGCGCCGCTGACCCAGCTCGTCATCCCGCGGGCCGGCCATTTCATCGCCGAGGAGGCGCCGGCAACGCTGGCGACTCAGCTGAGTGAGGTCGCCGACGCCGCGTTCGCCTCGCCCGGAGCCGACGGGCACAACTGAGCCAGCGGGCAGACGTCGCATTCGGGTCCGCGCGCGTGGCAGATCTCGCGCCCCAGTGTGATGAGCCGGTGGCACAGAACCGTCCAGTTCGTCTGCTCGCCGTCGCGGGTGAAGTGCGCGGCGAGGTCGTCTTCGATGGCGCGCGGCGTCGTCTTGTCGCTGATGCCCAGTCGCGCGGCGAGCCTGCCGACGTGGGTGTCGACGGTGAGTGAGGGCACGCCAAAGCAGTTGCCGAGGACGACGTGGGCGGTTTTGCGGCCGACGCCGGGAAGTGAGACGAGGTCGCGCCGGTTCTGCGGCACCTCCCCGCCGAAACGGTGGACGATCCCGTCGGCGAGGGCGACGAGCTGCGTGCCGCGTCGGCGTTGGAATCCCAGGGGACGCACGATCGCGGACACGTCGTCGGGGTCGGCGGCGGCGAGGGCCTCCGTCCGGTCCGGGTAGGTCGCGAACAGCTCGGGAGTCACCGTGTTGACCCGCGCGTCTGTCGTCTGTGCCGACAACACCGTGGCAACGAGCAGCTCGAACGCGTTGCGATGGCGCAGCGCGCAGTGCGCATCGGGATAGGTACGGGCGAGGCGTTCTTCGATGGCGCGCGCTCGCCTCGTCGTCGCGGATGCTGCCGAGTCTGGCACAGCGCGTACTCCTCATATTCTCGTCGGGCGGCCCCTAGACTAGATACAGGACCGAGGGCAGGAGGATCCCGTGATCGAGGTCACCGGACTGACAAAATTCTACGGGAGCACGCGCGTGCTGCACGACGTGTCGCTGACAATCCCTCCCGGGTGCATCACGGGATTCGTCGGCCCGAACGGCGCCGGCAAATCCACGACGTTGCGCCTCATTGCCGGCCTGGAGAAGCCGCAGTCGGGCACGGCCCTCGTCGATGGTCGCCCCATGGGTGAGCACCCCAGCCCGATCAGCGCGCTGGGGTGCCTGCTCGATGCCCACTGGTTCCTGCCCGCGCGCTCGGGACGCGACCACCTGCGTGCGCTTGCTGCCCCCCAGGGGATCTCGATGAAGCGCGTCGACTACCTGCTGGAGGTGACGGAGTTGGCCGGGGCGGGCCGCATGCCCGTCAAGACCTATTCGCTGGGAATGCGGCAACGGCTGGGGATCGCCGCCGCGCTCCTCGGCGACGCCCGCAACTATCTGCTCGACGAGCCGGCGAACGGCCTCGATCCCCACGGCATCGCGTGGTTACGCCACCTGCTGCGCTCCGAGGCCGAGCGGGGAAAATCGATCCTGTTGTCGTCGCACCTCATGGCCGAGATGGCGCAGATCGCCGATCGCGTCGCCGTCATCTCGCACGGGGTCATCACCGACGAGGCCGCGCTCAGCGACTTCGTCACGAGCACCGAGGCGTCCTCGGTCGTCGTGGCCTCTGACGACCCGCGTCTCGCCGGTGTCATCGAGGCGCTGCCCGGCGCGCAGATTCTCGGCACCGATAACGGGGCGCTCGTCGTGGCCGGCACAACCGATGCCGAAGTCGGGCGGGCCGCCCTTGCCGCGGGGATCGTCCTGCGTCAGCTGTCCTCGCGCCCGATCACGCTCGAGGACGCCTACCTGGCCCGCACCGAGTCGCGCGAGGCGCGCATTCGCCCGACCACGCAGCCTCCCTCCCCCGCCTCCCCCGCTCCGCGTCGCCGCTACCCGTCGAGGAAGGATCGCCGATGAGTACCGTCGCCATCACGCGCCTGACCAGTCATGACGCCGTCACCTTTGGCGGGGTCGTGCGCTCGGAGTTCATCAAGGCGCGCACGACGAACGCCGTGCGCGGTCTGATTATCGCCGCACTCATCTGTCAGATCGTCTTTCCCATCCTCGTGCTCCTGCTGCTGCGCCAGACCTTCGCAGGTGCCGACACCAGCTACGTGACGCAGACGTTTCACGGAGTCGGTGCCACGGGTGCCTCGCTGATCTCGCTGCTCTATGGGGTGCTCGGCACGATGGTCGTCACCGCCGACTACAGCTGCGGCGTCATCAACACCTCCTTCGTCGCGGCGGGGTCAAAAGCGCGGCTGGCCGCGGCTAAGGCCGTCGTCATCGTCGCTATCGTCGCCGTATGCGCCTTCGTCGGTGCGCTGTGCGCCATCCTTCTCTCGGGCCTGTTCGCCACCGTGGCGATGGATGCGGGGGCGTTTCCGTTCACCGACGCCCGCACGTGGTTTCCCCTGATCTCGATGCCCCTGGCGTGCGTTCTGTTGGCGCTCATCGGCTACGGTCTCGGCTTCATCCTGCGCTCCTCGCTGGGGGCCATCATCACCCTGTGCCTCATCATCGTGTTCGGCTCGATGATTATGCCGATGATCGCGCTCAGCCAGCAGACGTGGGCGGAGTGGATCTGCGCGCTCTCGCCCAGCGTCGTTCTCGATTTGACGGCCAACTACCAACCCAGCGGCGATCCGCAGCTGTCGCGGATGCAGCTCGACGAGTGGTGGATGAACGCCCTCGCCGCCACCGTGTGGACGGCAATCGCCGTCGCAGCCGGCTATGCGCTGTTCCGCTCGCGCCCGCTGGGTGCGGGGACTCGGTGAGACATCCGCTCCCCCCGGGTCCGGGCGACGTCACCGATCCCCTCGGCCTCGGGGCGGGGCAGGCGAGCCTCGACAACCCGTACGAGCGCGCCGATTCGCGCTATCACGTCGCCCGCCCGCCCTATCCCGACCGCGCCGTCGACTTCGTCTACTCTCAGGCACGCACCGCGGGCGGGAACCGAATCGTCGACATCGGGGCCGGTACGGGCCTCATGAGCGCTCCTCTGAGTGCGCGTGGCGCTCAGGTGACGCCGGTGGAGCCGGCGGAGGCGATGGTCGCCCAGCTACGCCGCACCTGTCCAGAGTTGACGCCGGTGGTGGCTCGCGGCGAGGAGACGGGTTTGCCCTCGGGGTGCGCCGACCTCGTCGTGTACGCCCAATCGTGGCACTGGCTCGACCCGACCCAGGCTGCGGCAGAGGCGGCGAGGCTGCTGACCCCGAGTGGACGCGTGTGCGTCGTCTTCAATCAGCTAGATACGCGGATCGGCTGGGTTAAACGCCTGACGCGAATCATGCGGTCGGGAGACATCCACACCCCGGATCGTCCCCCACGCCTGGGCCCGCGCTTCACTCGACCCACCCTCGATCTCGTCGCGTTTTCTCAGCGCCTCACTCCCGACCAGATCGGCCTCATCGGGCAAACCCGCTCATCCTATTTACGCGCGAGCGATGCGGGGCGGGCGCACATGCGCGCCAATCTCGACTGGTACCTGCACGATTTTCTCGCGATTCCCGCTGACCTCGCGATCGATCTGCCGTCGCTCACTCTCGTGTGGAGCGCCCACCTGATCTCACCTGCGCGCATATAGATGTGGGGTCCGGGTGTATTACCCGAACCCCACATCCTGTGTTCCCCATCTCAAAGAAGGCTGGTCCCCAGTGGCATTCCCCTTTTCTTCTCTCGTGTGGTGGCGGCCCCTGCGGGCCATCACCGCCTTGCGATGTCACAGACATTACGCAGCCGACCTTGATTGGGGCTTTGGCGAAGCTGAGAAATTCCGGGGAAATGGTGCTCACGCGTAGGTGTCGCGCACTCCGCGACCTCGCACGCTGCGCGGGCCGTGACTCCACGAGGGTTGATCGGGGCCTTTGACGACGACGGTCTGGACGACGCCCGGCCCGACGGCCTCGTCGATGTTGCGCATGAGCTGAGGCAGCAGGGAGCGCAGGTGGACGGCCCACGCCGTTGACGTCGTGCGGACGTTGAGGCGACCGTCTTCGATCTGTTCGACCCGGGCGTGCTCGGCCACTTGGGGACCGACGATGGATTCCCAGTTCTCGGCGACGCGAGCAACCGCGATAATCGACGTCCATCCCTGGGCCTTGAGGATTCGCTTCACGTGCGATCCCGCCCGCTGCGGGTCGCGGCGGCGCCAGCGTGCCGACGAGCGCGCGATTCCCGGGGAGTCCTGCAACAGGGAGGCCCCGGGAATGCGGCGCTCGGCGGCGCTGAGGTCGGCGGCGGCGACGCCGGAAAAGGACAGGTCATCGCGGGGGCCGTCCTCGACCTCGTCGACGAACAGTTCGGCGCCGCGCGCCCGCCTCATCGACAGCAGGGCACGCAGGGGCAGCCGGGTGTGCCCGTTGGCCCACGCGTCCGCTTGGGCGCGGCGCAGCGTCCGCAGGGTGACGGAGTCTTCGGGAGCCTCAGGGGACGGCGCTGGCGTCGGTGTCATCGCCCTCCCTCACCATGCATGACGTTCCATCGTCGCCATAAGCCACCCGATAGATCGTCGCCTCCAGCTCATCGGGGACGTCGTCGTCGACGGCGGCCGTGATGAGAACTTGATCGGCCTCGGCGATGACGTCGAGCAGGGCGCGGCGGCGGGCGGCGTCCAGTTCGGCGAACACGTCGTCGAGGATGAGGATGGGGGCGCCGCCGTCGGCGCGCAAGATCTCGAACTGTGCCAGGCGCAGAGCCAGGGCGACCGACCACGTCTCGCCGTGGGAGGCGAAGCCGCGCACGGGCATGGCGTCCAGGCACGTCTCGAGGTCGTCGCGATGGGCTCCGACGAGGTTGACGCCGCGACGCACCTCGTCGTCACGCACCGCCGCGTAGGCACGCCGCAGAGCCGCGGTCACGGCCTCGACGTCGGCGAGGTCGACGTCGGGCTCCCACCGCGATAGCGACGCCTGGTAGGCCAGCTCGAGCGTGCGCCCGTGTTCGCTGATCGTCGTGTAGGCAACGCCCGCGTGGGGAGCCAGATCGACGACGAGGCGGTGGCGGGCGCGAATGAGGCGCGCGGCGAGACCGGCCAGCTGCTCATCCCAGATGTCTAGGGTCGACACGTCGGCGATCCCGCCGCGCCGCGTCACGGTCGCCGCCCGTTTCAGCAGGGCGGCGCGTTGGTGGAGGACCCGCTCGTGCTCGGCGCGCACGCCCGCGAGCACGGGTTCGCGCTGAATCGCGAGGTCGTCGAGAAAACGCCGGCGCCCGGACGGGTCGCCACGAACGATGTCGAGGTCCTCGGGAGCGAACAGCACCGTGCGAACCTGCCCGAGGATCTCGCGGGGGCGCACCTGGGTGCGGCCGAGCCGGGCGCGGTTAGCCTTGCCCGAAACGATCTCGAGGTCGACCAGTCGCTCGTGGCCGCCCTCAATGACCTTGACGCGGATAACCGCTGCCGCGGGGCGGTGCTGGGCCTCGCGCTCATCCGGGGTTGGGAAGCGCACGAGCGCCGTATCGGCCGACACCCGATGCGAGTGCAGCGTCGAGAGGTAAGACAGGGCCTCGACGAAATTCGTCTTTCCCTGCCCGTTGCGCCCGAGCAGGACGCACACGCCGGGTCGCAGCTGGACGACGACGCTGCGCCAGGAGCGGAAGTCGTCGAGTGCGACGTTGCGCAGATACACGGCCTAGAAGAACCGAATGGGCATGAGGAGGTAGCGCATCTCCTGCGAGTCATCCTCGCCGGGGGCCTCCTGGCCGGTGATGACGACCGGCTTCGTCCCCTCGGTGTAGGACAGGCGCGCATACGGCTGGTTGAGGGCCGTCAACCCGTCAAGGAGATAGCTGGGGTTAAAGGCCGACTGAATCGGCTCGCCGCGGTAGGCGCACCCGTGCTTTTCGCTGGCCTCGGCATCGTCGCTGCGTCCGGCCTCGAGCTCGACCTGGTCGCCGGCGAAGGTGAGGCGGACAGGGGCGGAGCGCTCGGCGACGAGGGCGACGCGGCTGACGGCCGAGATGAGTTCTTGGCGGTCGATGACGGCCGTCGCCTCGGCGACCTCGGGGAACAGCTTGGCGACCGGCGGGTAATCGCCGTCGGTGAGCTGTGACGTCATGCGCCGGCCCGTCTGCTCCATGCCGATGATCTTCGGCGCCCCATCGGCCGTCGCCAGCGAGATCGCGGCGTCTCCGGCGTTGTTCAGCGACTTCGTCATGTCCTGTAGCGTCTTGGACTTGACGATGGCGGTCATCGAAATCTCGGGGTCCTCGGGCTGCCACTCCAGGGTGCGCACGGCCAGGCGATAGCGGTCGGTGGCCATCAGCGTCAGCTGGTCACCGGAAAACTCCAGGTGGATCGTCGTCAGCAGGGGCAGCGTATCGTCGCGGGCTGCGGCACGGGCGACCTGGGAGACGGCCTGCGCCAGCTTCGCCGAGTCAGCGTGACCGATGAGGGCGGGCATCGTCGGCAACTGCGGATAGGAGTCCATGGCCATCGAGGCCAGCGTGAAGTGGGCGGCACCGCAGGCGATGGTGACCTTCGCGCCGTCGAGGGCGACGTCAACCGGCTGGTCCGGCAGGGACTTGCAGATGTCGGCCAACAGGCGCCCCGAGACGAGGACCTCGCCGGGGACGTCCACGTCGGCCTCGACGTGGCTGGTCGCGGAGACCTCGTAGTCGAAGCTGGACAGCGTGAGTTGGCCGTCTTCGGCGACCAGCCGCACACCGGCGAGAACGGCGATAGCCGGTCGCTGCGGCAGCGTACGCGCGGTCCAGGTCACGGCATCGGCCAGGGCGGCCCGGTCTACGCGAAACTTCACTTTGTCCCCTTTCACCACAGACAGTGCACGGTTAATCCTACCCGCATCGGCGCGCCTTCTCACCCGGCCTGGGATTGTGCGCTAAAGAGGGGTCACGCCCAGCGTGCGGGCGAGAACGCGTTGGCGTCCCCACGGGCCCAGCCGGGCAAATCCCGTGTCGCGGAAGCCGCAGTCGAGGTAGAGGCGGTGAGCTCCCCAATTCGCCACAGACACGAGCAGCAACACGCGCGGGCTGGTCGGATAGTGGGCGCACAGAAACGGCTCGAGGGCCGTACTCAGCATCTCGCGAGCGATTCCTCGACGACGCCGCGAGCGGGCCACCGCGAGCATGCGCAGCAACACATCGGCGGGATCGGCCGAGACCTCACTGATAGAGGGACCCGTCTCCACGGCGAAATACCCGGCGACGCCCTCGTCATCGCGAATGGCCACCGCCTTCATGTGGGGATTGGCGTCGACGGACGCGAGCAGCGACTGCGGTGGAGTCGTAAACCGAGCGGCGGGCACGTCAAGGGCCGCGAGGGCACGGCGATCCTCGGCGCTCTCGGCGAAGCTCAGACTAACCATGGTGCTCCTTCACGGGGCGGGCAGATGCAGCTTAGCGACACAACCGGTGCGCGGCGCGCCATTTCCACGAGGTGGCCTCCCTGCTCAATTGCGGCTACCCCGTAGACTGGCCGCGTGAATCGTCAACACAGCCAGCGCCCGACGTGGCGCACTCGCCTCGCCGTCGGGGCCGGCAAGGCTGCTGCGCTTGCCTCGCGCGTGAGTGGTCGTGGCTCGGGCGGCATGATCGGTGGCACGGTGGCCCGCCGCATCGACCCGGATGTGCTCGCCCATCTGGCCCACGGCCGCCGCGTCGTGCTCGTGACCGGGACGAACGGAAAATCGACGACGACGGCCATGGCAGCGGCCGCCGCGCGAGTCGGTGGACCCGTGGCGACGAATGCCAACGGCGACAACATGGATGCCGGTGCGGTCAGTGCCCTCATGAGCCGCCCCTCGGCGGTGGCGGTCCTCGAGATCGATGAGATGCACATGGGGCAGGTGGCCGCCGCCTGCGATCCCGAGGTCATCGTCTTGCTCAACCTCTCGCGCGACCAGCTTGATCGCGTCGGCGAGATCGGGACGGTTGAACGCCATCTGCGGGCGGTCGTCGATGCTCACCCGCGCGCCCACATCATTGCCAACGCCGACGATCCCCTCATTGCCTCGGCGGCGTGGGATGCCCCGTCGGTAACGTGGGTCAGCGTCGGCGCACCGTGGCGGGCCGATTCTGTCGGCTTCCCTCGTGGCGGTGGCTCCGTCGTGTGGGAGGGCGAAACCTGGCGCGTACCCAGCACCGAGTACGCGCGCCCGACCCCCGATTTCACCGTCACCGACGACGGACTCGTCACTCGGGGACGCACCCTGCCGATCCGCCTGGAGGTGCCGGGACGGGCCAACCGCGGAAACGCGGCTCAGGCCGCCCTCGCCGCCCATCACCTCGGCATCGACCTAGCCGACGCCCTCGACGCGTGCGCGAGCGTGCGCTCGGTTGCCGGGCGCTACGCCACCTATCGCGTCCGCGAGCGCGAGGTGCACATGTTGCTGGCGAAGAATCCCGCCGGATGGCAGGAGGCGCTGACGATGATCGACTATTCGACGCCGAGCATCGTCGTCGCCGTCAACGGTCAGGTGGCCGATTCGACGGACCTGTCGTGGATTTGGGACGTCGACTTTGAGGAGTTTTGTCGCGATAGCGCCGGCAAGCGGGTCGTCGTGACGGGCGAGCGCGGTCTCGATCTGGCGGTGCGGTTGACGTATGCCGAGTGCGAGGTGACGTTTGCGCCAACGGTCACGGCGGCGCTGGCTCAGTGCGCGCCGGGCCGGGTGGAGTTGCTGGCCAATTACACCGCCTTCCGCGATGCTAAGCGCCTCTTTGAGGCCGAGGTGCGCCGCGCGAAGGGGGAGACGAAATGACCGATCGGTTGACCATTGGCGTCATTGATCCCGAGGTGCTCGGGACCTACGGCGATACGGGAAATGCCCTCGTCCTCAGCCACCGTGCACGCGCGCGCGGGATCGCCACCGACATCGTCGAGATCCATCTGGACGAGGCGATTCCGGCCGATCTCGACCTCTACGTCATGGGTGGGGGCGAGGATACGGCGCAGGCGTTGGCGGCGGATCATCTGCGTCGCTGCGCTGACTTCACGGCGGCGCTGCGCCGGGGACGGACGTTGTTGGCGATCTGCGCCTCACTACAGATTCTTGGGCGTTCCTATACCGACGCAACGGGACGCGAAGTCGCCGGCGCCGAGGTTCTCGACATTTCGACGACGCCTCAGGGGCATCGCTCCATCGGCGAGCTCGTCACGGCACCGCTGCTACCCGGTCTCACTCAGCCGCTGACGGGGTTTGAAAATCACGGCGGCGCGACCCAGCTGGGTCCGGATGCCCGTCCTCTCGGGCGGGTGCTCTCGGGCAGCGGCAACGCGGCCGACCACGACGGTGGTGCCGTCGATGGGGCCTGTCAGGGTGGCGTCGTCGCGACCTATATGCACGGCCCGGTGCTCGCCCGCAATGCCGAGCTGGCCGATTATCTGCTGGCGCGTGCCGTGGGGTGCGAGGTTGGCGATCTGGCCGAGCTAGATATGCCGCTCGTCGACCAGCTGCACGCCGAGCGCGTTCGCGCTGCCGGCGTGAGCGCCTAGGAAGGTCTCCGTCGTGTTCTCCCGCTCTCGCATGCCCCGTCAGCCCCGGCACGCCCTCGCTAAAGGACAGCCACGTCCCCCGCTCGTTCTCGTTCCCCTGCCCGATGTCGATTCCACGGGAACGCTGCCGGTTCAGCCGGTGGTGACGCAGCGACCGGCAATTAAGCAGGTCAACGTCGCGCGCGCGTCCGGGATCATGGCGGCGGGCACGATGGTCTCGCGCGTGCTCGGGTTCATTCGCACGGCGTTGCTCATCGCGCTCATTGGCGAGATCGGGGCAAACGACGCCTTTAACGTCGCCAACAACCTGCCGAACACGATCTACAACCTGTTGGCATCCTCGGTGCTCTCGGCGATCCTCGTTCCCCAGATCGTGCGGGCGCTGCATCGGGGCAACGACGAGGATTTTATCAACCGGCTCCTCACCCTCTTCACCGTCGCCCTGGCGGGGTTGACGGTGCTGTGCACGGTGGCGGCGCCGGCATTCGTTTACCTTTATGCCGCGCGCATGGATGCGCAGTGGATTTCCCTGGCGATCGTCTTTGCGTTCTGGTCGCTGCCGCAGATTTTCTTCTACGGCCTCTACTCGCTGTGGGGGCAGCTGCTCAACGCCAAGGGGTCGTTCGGCCCCTACATGTGGGCGCCCGTCGTCAACAACGTGTGTGCGATCGTCGGCCTGGCCGTATTTTGGAAAACGCTTGGGACCTCCAAGGATTGGGCGTCCGATCCGTCGGTGTGGACCGCGGGACCGATCGCGCTGTTGGCGGGGTCGTCGACGGCATCGATCGTCATCCAGGCCCTCATCCTCCTCATCCCCCTCTATCGCACGGGATTCCGGTTGCGGTTCGTGTGGGGGGTGCGCGGTCACGGGTTGCGCGAGGTGTCACAGGTAGCCGCGTGGGCCTTCGCCTCCCTCATCGTCGCCCAGGTGTCGTTCCTGTTCGTCACGAACATCGCCGGTGCGGCTAACGGCTATGCCACCTCCACGGGGACGGTCGTCGCGACGATCACCGCGCACAACACGGCGTTCCAGGTGTTCATGATCCCGCAGTCGACGATCGTCACCTCGGTGACGACGGCGCTGTTCACGTCGATGTCCGCCCTCGTTGCGGCGAATAAGATTCGCGAGGTTCACGATCAGTTCCTGCGCACCCAGGCCTCTCTGGCTGTCGTCACGGGGTTCTGCGCGGCGGCGCTCGTCAGCGGGGCCATCCCCGTCATGCAGATCATCATGCCCTCGTCGGATCGCGCCAATATCGCGATCTTCGCCCTTCTGCTCGCCCTCTTCGGGCTGGCGACTCCGCTGTTCGGCATCTGGGGTCTTGCCCAGCGTCTGCTGTTGGCGTTCGGCGATGCGCGATCGCTGTTTTACCTTCAACTGCCGATGCTCCTCACGCAGGCGGTCTTCGTCGTCGTCGCGTGGGTCGCCATGGATCCCGCGTGGTGGGTCCCCATGGCATCGCTCGGCGAGGGACTCGTCTACGCGACAGGCCTCGTCGGGGCGCTCATCATCCTCCAGCGGCGCCTGGCTGAACCGGTCGTGTGGCCGGTCATCGCAGCCCTGTGGCAAACGACGCTGGCCAGCGTCATCGCCGGATGCGCGGGCTGGGGTGTTCTCCACCTCGTCGGCCCCTACGCCCCCGAAGGCGCCGGCGTCGCGGGGACGATGATCGGTGCCCTGTGGCGGATCGTCGCGTGCGGCATCGTCATGGCGATCATTTACCTGGGGATCCTCGCGGTCCTCGGCAATTCCGGACTGGCAAATCTAGCTGGCCCGCTCCGGGCGCGGCTGCGCCGATAACACTCGGGAGCCACTCAGGTGCATCGGCTAGGCTGACCGAGTGCGACGACGGGAATCATCTTCACAGGAGGCACCACGCCGCGGCTCTCTGCCTCGGCGAACGCCGCTGGCCCAACGTCTGACCATGCCCGGATACACCCCGGCATCGGAGTCGCCGGGCGCGGGAGTGACGGCGACGCCGCACACGGGATCCCTGCCCCGCATCGATCCCAACGAGGTTCCCGTCTCCCTGGCGTCGACGGGACGCATCGAAGCCGTCCGCAGCCCCCTGACCTCCCATAAGACGACGTCGTCGGGGTCGCTCCCGAAGGTGCGCACGCGAGCCCGCGCAAAATCGACGAGGGCCGGCTGGATCCCCGATCAGCATGGCGCGTGGGCCATGATGCTCGTGCCGTTTTGGTGCGGAGTCGCGTGGTCGCACATGCGAGCGGCGACGCTGGCGCTGTTCGCCCTGTGGTTTGTCGGCTATTTCTGCTTCTATTCGACGAGTCTGTGGATTCGCTCGGGTCGGCGCGAACGCTACTGGCCGCCGGTACGCACCTACGGAATCGTCACCCTCATCCTCGGGGCGATCACCGTCCTCGTCGCCCCGCCGGTCCTCGAGTGGGCTATCGCCTTTGCTCCGCTGGTCGCCATCATGGCGTGGCAATCGTGGCGTAAGCGCGAGCGCTCCCTGCTCGCGCGCACGTCAACGATCCTCGCCTCGGGGCTCATGTGCCTCGTCGCCTACGACCTGGGCACGGGGTTCACCCGATTGGGGTTGGGCGCCTCGTGGTTGCAGCATTCGGCGGGCGAAAGCATTCTGGCCGTGACGGCGTCACCGCCCCATTCGGTGCTTGAGGGATGGGCGTGGGTGACGTTCCTCGCGTGTGCCCTCACCGCGTATTTCTGGTCGACGGTCCCCTACGTCAAGACGCTCGTGCGCGAGCGATCCTCGCGTGGCTACCTGGTCTTTTCTGTGCTTGCCCACGTCGTCATCACCATCGGGGCGGGGATGTGCGCTCTCGCCGGGTGGTGCTCGCCGCTGCTGCCCATCCTGTGGCTCGCGCTGACGGTGCGCGCGATCGCCCTGCCGGCGTGGTCGCGCCGAACCGGTAAGCGCGTCGCGCCCAAGACGATCGGCTGGAGCGAGGTCATCGTCACCATCGCTATGCTCCTCGTTCTTCACGTCTGAGACGTTCAGGGGCGGCGCACGACGAAGTCGATCGCTTCCGTGCGCGTGGTCGCGTTCAAGCCCATGGTTACTCGGCGGTTCGCCACCCACGCACGCATGTCGGCATTGTCGGAGTGCTCGGCCTGGTCGACGAGGTGGGCGTAGAGGTCGCGCGAGTGATGCTGCCCCGACCCCGGAACCTGTCCGGGAGCATACGTGCGCGCCTCGGCGGGACTGACATCTGCGACGACGCGCGTCACCCCCGTGCGGCGGCGTTCACGCGCACTCGCATCGAGCTGGGGAACGATGTCACGGCTGTTCTCGACGACGAGCATCCGCGTACCCGCGCGCGGCTGGACTCCTCCCGTCGCCGCCCCCACACACAGGGCCGAAGTCACGGTGAAACGCTTGGTGAACAGGGGATCGGCGGCCAAGCGCGAGACAACCATGCCGCCCTGCGAGTGGCCAACGAGTTCGACGGGATCGGTGTCGGGGATATTCAGCTGCTTCATCGCCTCGGCCACGGCCGTCTCCTGGGCGTTGGGCAGTCCGGCAACCACCCGCAGATTGGTGTCCATATCGAAGGGATTGTCCCCGCCTATTCCCCATTCTTCGGTCCCCGGGACGACGACCGTCCACGACGTGTGCTCCCCGGTGGTGTGCCGCAAGATCCGCAGCGTGTGGGGCGTAGCGGCGGGGATATCGAGGGCATGGACGAGGTCGAATCCCGTGAGCGGGGTCGCGACGGGGCCGTCGCGACGATTCGTGATGACCGGGCATGCCGGCGCGAACCGCTGTTGTCTCGGCGCGACTCCCCCGCCGCCGGCCGCGGGATAGCCCACCACCGCGCAGCTGTTCCCATCGACGCGGCCGACGCTGACCCGCCGGCGTGGTTCACCGATGGCGTCGATCCACGCCACGCCCATCCCCGTGACGCGTTGGGCCGCGGTGGTATCACCGCGTCGCGTCAGCGGGGTCCAGGGGGTCAGCAGTAGCAGCCCCGGTTCAACGAGCGCACCGATGTGGGCAAGGGCCTCGGCCATCGCCTCGTCCGAGGGTGCCATCTGCGTGGGGATGACCCCGAGCGTGGCAGCCAATCCCCACCCGAGTGTGCCGACGTCGGCGATCACCGTCGTCGGAGCGGCCATCGCGGGGATAAGCCGGAGGAAATTCTGGACGAGGCGTGCCTCGCCACCGGTGGAGATATCGATGGTCTCCAGCGTGGCCTCGGCCAGCTCGCGTGCCTCCTCGACTCGTGGTCTCGCCTTTTCGCCACAGCTCCTGATCGTGGCGACGGCGTGGGTCAGGTCGGCGTGAAGCTGCTCCAGGCGGATCTGCTCGATGCTCGTGGCGATGTCGACCCGATACCGGGACGTGTCGAGGTGGTGGCGCAGTTGCCACGCGAGGGAGAGGCAGGCGAGCGACGCGCCTCGAGGGCCCGAGCGGCGGCCTCGGTCGCAGTGGCGAGCGCATCCAGCCCCTCGGCGAGGGCGGTCAGCGCGGCGGTGTCGACGTCGATCGGCTCGCCCTGGATCTCGAGGGTGGCCACGTCGAAGCTCACCTACCCAGCGCGGCAGTCGCCTGGTCGACGAGGGCGCGGGCATGATGCAACTCGCACAGCGCTTCGTGTTCGCCGCTTTCGTGGTTGGCGCGATAGGCGGTGATGCGAGCACGCGCTGCGCGGGCTCCCCGCCCACTCCAGCGCTGCGGCACCACGATGGCATCTCGGTGCGTGCGCGCGACCATGAGCGCCGCGCACGCCGTCTCGATGTCGCCGTGTGGATCCATAACGACTCCCTCCCGTCGACACCACCATCGCGCCGGAGCGTGCATGGTCTCGTGTTGGGAGGGAGCCGTCAGGGTATGCGGGCTACCGACGAACCCGTGGGGACAGGGTTATTCCATCGTCGGCTGGCGCTGGACCCAGGTGGCGAGTTCCATGCGCTTACCCGTGTAGAACGGCCAGTCTTCGCGCACGAACAGGCGCGCTTCGCAATCGCGCTGCTGGCGCAGTACACCCATGACGCGGGTGATGTCGTCGTGTTCGAGCGAAATCGTCCACTCGTAGTCGCTCAGCGCGAAGGTCGCGAGCGTCGAGACGCCGACGTCCATGTAGTCCTTGCCGTTCATTCCATGCTCGCGCAGCATCGCGGCGCGGCGATTCTTCGGCAGGTAGTACCAGTCCCAGCTGCGGTTGAGGGGGTAGACGGCCATGTAGTCGCGCGCTCCCCAGCCGCCGAAGCAGGCGGGCAGATGGGGGCGGTTGAATTCGGCGACCATGTGGGCACTCGTGACGGCCCACACGGGTTGGAGGTGCTCGCCCAGGCGCGAAGCGCGAATCGCGCGATAGGCGTCCTGAACCTTGTCCACGTGATCGGCGAGCAGCCACACCATGAGGTCGGCGTCGGCGCGGAAACCGGCGGTGTCGTACCAGCCGCGGATCTCGGCACCCGCCTCCTCGACGGCGCGAACGACGTCGGCGGCCATTTCGGCTCGGACCTCGGGGTCCTCGGGCAGGGGCAGTGCGGTCGAGAAGACGCCGTAGAGGGCGAAGTTGTCGCGACCGTTGACCTCCTCGGGGTCGACGTCGTGGTCGCGCGGGTCCTTCGGCGGCGTCGCAGCTGCGTCCCCGTGGGGGTGGTGGTGTTCGGGGTGGGCGCCCGGGTGCGGATCCGGTGTGGGGTGGGCGTCGGGGGCCGGGTGGTGCGGGTGGGTCATCGTCGTCTCCTTTGCTGGTGTCACGGTGCCGAGAATCGCGTGGGTGACCTCGGCGGGAAGCGGGTAAGTGGTCGGGGCATCGGTGCCGCATGCGGCGGCGTGGGCGGGGGCGCTCGCTGAGGCACGGGAATCGCCTTCGGGAGGGATCGCCGGCCACGTCGGTTCCACGGCGTCGGCGGCCGGCGCGCTCTCGCCGCGTGCCTGGGCCGCTCGCTCGCAGATGACATCGGCCAGCGAGGAGATAAACGCCGGATGCGTCCCGACGGTCGCGGCGCGCACATAGGTCAGTCCGAGGCGCTCAGCCGTCTCGCTCGCCTCGGTGTCGAGGTCGTAGACGACTTCCATGTGGTCGTTGATGAATCCCAGCGGTTGGGCGATGACGGCCGACGTACCGGCCTCAGCCAGCGACTCGAGAACGTCGTTGATATCGGGTTCCAACCACGGCACGTGGGGCGGACCCGAGCGCGAGCAATACGCCAGTTGCCACTCGATCGTGCGTCCCAGCGCCGCCTCGGCGCGGGCGACGACCTCGGTGGCGACGTCGAGGTGTTGGCGCACGTATCCGGGCCGAGACCCGTCGGCGGGGCCGGAATGATCGGCCATAGCCTCGGGAATCGAGTGGGTGACCATGACGAGGCGGGGATCGGACTGGCCGGTCTCCTCCATGCGCTGCCAGGCCTCGAGCAGACGCGCGGTCGTCGCCTCGACGAAGCCTTCCGTCGTGTAGTAGGCGCGGACCTTGTCCACGCTCATCGCGTCCATCCCGTTTTTCGCCATGTCGTCAAGGGCAGCGGCCAGGTCCTCGCGGTATTGCCGGCAGGCCGAGTAGCACACATAGGCGGCGGTGAACACGCAGAGGACGCGGCGGAAGCCGCGCTGGTAGAAGTCGATGAGGCTATCGCGGATGAACGGCGTCCAGTTCCGGTTTCCCAGCGCGAGCGGCACGGTGATCGAGCGGGCGCTCAGCTCGGCGGCCAGGGCGTCGCGGATCTCGAGATTGCGAGCGTTGATCGGCGAGGCGCCGCCGAAGCCACCGTAGTGGCCTGACACGGCGATAAGCCGATCGTCGGGCACGCCTCGCCCCGCCGTCGCGTTGCGCATAAACGGCAACACGTCGTCGGGCGTGCGCGGGCCGCCGTAGGAGCAGATGAGGATCGCGTCGTAGGGCGCAAGCGGTGATGGACTCGAGGTCACACAGCCTCCTGGGTCGGTGATGGTTCGGACACGAGGTCGGTGACGCTGAGGCCGGTCGCGGGGCAGCGTGCCTCGTCCCAATCGGTGGCGCCACCCGCGCGGTCGCTGCGCGGGTAGTCGACGACGAGGCCCATGACCTCGTGAAGGGCGTCGACGAAGGCGTCGGTGCGCCCGCCCTCGGCGGCCTCGCGGGCGCGAATCGTCGGGGTGTGGGCGAGGCGGGCGGCGAGGCGGCGCAGGGAGCGCAACGCGTCATCGCGGCTGAGGGTCGCCGTCGCCGGCAGTCGCGCGATCTCGTCATCGAGGGCGGCGGTGATGAACTCCCGCACGGCGCGAACGGCGGGGACGGCGGCGCGCGAGCGCAGCTCGCTCTCGATCTCCGCCACTCCCTCGTCAACGAGCGTCAGCGCCCGGGCAACTTGGTGGGATTCGGCGTCGGGGACCGCCGCGCGTACGTCGGCCATGGTGATGACGCGCACGCCCGGCTCGTTTTCGCTTCCGGCCTCAATGTCTCGGCGCAGTGCGAGGTCGAGGATGACGAGGTCGCTGTCGCGTTCTCGTCGTGCCCGGCGAATATCGGCGCGCGTGAGCGCGGGCGATCCGAGTCCCCGGCACGTGATGGTGAGGTCGGCGTGCGCGAGCGCCTCGGCGAGGTCGTCCGCGTCGACCGGGACCAGGTCGTGACCGCGCGCGAAGTCGCGGGCGCGCCCGGATGAGGAGTAGACGCGGATATCGAGGACGCCGCGCGCGCGCAGCGCGGCGACAGTGGCTCCCGCGTAGGCGCCGGTGCCGACGATGAGGGCGCGGCGGCCGGCGAGCGTATCGCCGACGAGGTCGAGGCCGGCGGCGACGACCGACCGCCCCTGCGACGACAACCCGGTCAACTGAGCGATGCGTCGCGAGGTCGTCAGGGCGCCCTGAATGATGCGGGTGAGTGCGGGGGTGGCCGTGTGGTGATTGTGGGCGACGGTGAGGGCACGGCGGACCTGTCCGGACACCTCGCGCTCGCCGACGACGAGTGAATCGAGGCCGGCGGCAACGCGAACGATGTGGCGGATCGCGTCATGCCCCTCGTAGCGCGTCGGAGTCTCGACGTCGATCCGGGTCGCGACGTGGCGATCGAGAGCGTCGTCGCGGGCGGCGTCGAGGAGGACTTCCAGGCGGTTGCACGTGGGGATGACGACGATCCCATCGACGCCGGGGCGCTCTATCAGGTCGCCGGCGAGCCCGTCGAGGTGGGCGTGCGCGGCCGCGACCGTGTCGAGTCCGTGGGTCGCGTGGTGGACCGTGTAGCTGCAAATCGCCATAGCGCGTCCATTGAATCACCGAGATCAGGACGTTTTGCCCAGTTGCCAGCGAATCGTCCCGATGGCGGCGGCGGTGCGCGCGATCTCGGCAACTGTGCTGACGCGGAGTTCGCCTCGATGCGTCGATCCGACGTTTTTCTGACACATATTCGCGATCTGATCTTTCGTAAATGCGCTCTGGCCTGCGCGAATATGCCGCGGTCACGCCCGCGAGGGCGACCCATAGGGCACAATGACTCGCGTGAGTCCTACCGCCCCGCCCGCCCAGCCGGCACTGCTGTGCGCGCTCGCCGGGCATCGCCCATCGCGTCCGCCCGTGTGGTTCATGCGCCAGGCCGGCCGCTCGCTGCCTGAGTATCGGCGCGTGCGCGAGGGGATCGCCATGCTGGACGCGTGCGTACGGCCCGATCTCGTCGCTGAGATCACCTGTCAACCCGTGCGCCGCCACGACGTTGACGCCGCGATCTTCTTCTCCGACATCATGGTTCCCCTCAAGCTTGCGGGGGTCGACGTCGACATTCGCCCCGGCATCGGCCCCGTCCTCGCCCAGCCGCCGCGCACCGCCGCCGACGTCCGCGCCCTCACCACACTGGCCCCAGACGGACTCGGCGTCATCGAGGACGCGGCCCGCGCGTGCATTGCCGAGCTCGGAGACCCCACCGATCCCGAGGCAACCCCGCTCATCGCGTTCGCCGGGGCGCCGTTCACCCTCGCCGCCTACGTCGTCGAGGGGCGCGGCACGCGCGACCACCTGGCGGCTCGCACGCTCATGCACGCCGATCCCGAAGCCTGGGACGCCCTCATGACGTGGGCCGGCGATCTGGCGATCGCCTTCATCCGCGCCCAGATCCGTGGTGGGGCCACAGTTGCGCAGCTCTTCGACTCGTGGGCAGGCTCACTCTCACGCGCCGACTACGCCCGCTACTGCCTGCCCTACTCCGCGCGCGTCTTCTCGGCGCTGGCCGCCGACGGGGTTCCGACGATCCATTTCGGCACGGGGACGGGACCCTTCCTCGATCTGCTCGCCACCGCCGGGCCGACGTGCGTCGGCGTCGACTATCGGCTCGGTCTCGACGAGGCGATCGACCGGCTGCGCGCAATCGGCCGACCCTCCCCGCTCGTCGTCCAAGGCAATATCGATCCCGCCCTACTGTCGTGCCCCACGCCGGTCCTTCGCGCCCACGCCCGCGCGGTCGTCGAGGCCGGGATGGGCGCCGACGGCCACATCGTCAACCTCGGCCACGGAGTACCGCCGTCGACCGATCCCGACTGCCTGAGTGATCTCGTCGCCTACATCCACTCCCTGCGGCCCGGAAAGGACTAGTCGTGTCACAGCCAGCATCATCGGCCGATCCCGTCGTCGACGCCGTTGTCATCGGAGGCGGGATTGCCGGGTTGAGCGCCGCCTACGCACTCACGCTGGCAGGGCTATCCCCGCTGGTCGTCGAGGAGCGCGGAACGCCGGGCGGGCTCATAGCTGGGGTCAACCTGGACAACCTGTCCTTCGACATTGGTGCCGAATCTTTCGCCGCCTCGGCCACCCGCGTCAGCGACCTGTGCGAGGAACTAGGGCTACCGGTCATCGCCCCATCGGGAGGGTCGTGGGTGTACAGCCACGACGCCGGCGCCACCCCGATCCCCCACGGAATGCTAGGGATTCCCGCCAGCCTGGACGATCCGGCCGTCACCGGCACCCTCACACCTGCCGAACTCACTCGGGCGCGCGAGGACCTGACGATGGGGCCCGACGCCGGTGCCGAGTGCGAGGATCTCGCATCGTTTGTGAGCGCTCGCCTCGGCGAGGCCGTCCTGGCCAAGATCGTCGGCCCCGTCGCCGGGGGGATCCATTCTGCCGATCCGGCCCGCCTGGCCGTCGATACCGTGTGTCGGGGTCTGCGCCAGGCGCTGGCCGAGATCGGGTCGGTGACGGCGGCGGTTGCCCGGCTGCGCGGGGCCGCTCCGGGCGCGCCGGCGGTAAGCGCGCCACGCGGAGGGATGTTCCAGCTACCGCGAGCGCTCGCCAGCGCCATCACCGAGCAGGGCGGTCACATCGCCACCCACGTGCGCGCCCTGTCACTCACGCGCGCCCCTGACGAGCAGTGGATGGTTGATCTCGCGCGCACAGCCTCGGCGCGCAATCCGGCGGATCCGCCGGTGACGACAGGAGCGGCGGTGCGGGTGCGCACTCCTCGGGTCGTCCTTGCACTGCCGGTGGCGGCCGGATTGGCCCTGCTTCAGTCAGTTGACGGGATTGACGTTCACGGGTGGCAGCCGACTCCCGGGGGACCGATTGGCCACGTCAGCCTCGTCGTGCGCGCCCCCGAGCTCGACGACGGCCCGCGCGGCTCGGGGATGCTCGTGCGCGCGCCCTCTGCGGCCGAGATCGCGGCGGGATGTGTCCGCGCGAAGGCGCTCACCCACTATTCGTACAAGTGGGGGTGGATGCGTGAGGACCACCCGGACGTCCACGTCCTTCGCGTCTCGTACGGTCGCACCGGGGAGGACCCGGTGGAGCTGACCCCCGAGCGCGCTCGCGCGGATGCCCAGGCGCTGCTGGGGGTCGAACTGCCTCCCACGGCGATCGAGCACGCTCTCGTCGTGCGCTGGGATGGGGCGCTGCCGCCGTTGGGACCCGACCACTGGGAGCGCGTGCGCTCACTTACCGCCGACGTCGCGGCGAGGTGCCCGGGCTTGCTGGTGGCAGGGTCGTGGATCGCCGGCTCCGGCATCGCCTCGGTCGTCCCCCATGCCCTCGATGGTGGGCGAGAGTTGGCCGCGAGCGGCCCTGCTTCTCGCGGCCCGGCCCTCGACGTCGTCACGGAGGCCCAGCGATGAGCGTCATCCTTGGAACCCGCGGGTCGGACCTCGCGCTGACGCAGTCGCGGACGATCGCGCAGGCGTTGACCGAGCGCGGCATTGACGTCGAGATGGTCACCATCCGCACCGAGGGCGACATCACCCGCGAGTCGCTGTCCCGGTTGGGCGGGGTTGGCGTGTTCGCAGCCGCCCTGCGCCTGGCGATGCTCAATGGGCGCTGCCACCTCGCCGTCCATTCGTTCAAGGATCTGCCGACGGCACCCGTTCCCGGGCTGTGTCTGGCCGCCGTCCCCGAGCGCGCGCCCGTGGCCGACGTCCTGTGTTCGGCACAGGGGCGGCGATTGAGCGAGCTTCCCGAGGGTGCCCTGGTGGGAACAGGCTCGATTCGCCGCGCGGCTCAGCTCCTGGCCCAGCGTCCCGACCTGCGCATATGCGACATTCGCGGCAACGTGCCGACCCGGCTCGGCCGCGTCGGCGGCCTCGAAGACGGCCCGGGTGACCTCGACGCCGTCGTTCTCGCCCAGGCCGGTCTTGCCCGACTCGGTCTGCTCGGGCGAGCCGCCGAGATCCTCCCGACGTCGATCATGGCCCCGGCACCGGCTCAGGGTGCGCTGGCCATCGAGGCGTCCGAGGCTGCCCTCGCCGAGAATTCCGAACTCGCCGACGCCCTTGCCTCGCTCAACGACCCGACGGCCCGTGCCGCAGCTCTCGCCGAACGCGGCGTCCTCGCTCATCTCGAGGCGGGGTGCGCCGCGCCGGTGGGTGCCCTGGCCACCACCGAGGGCAGCGAGATCGTACTCAGGGCCAGCGTGTGTGCTCTCGACGGCAGCCGGCGGGCCTCGGCCTCGGGGTCGACCCCTCTGCCGGCCGACGACGATGCCGCCCACGAACTCGGTACCCGCGTGGGCCGTGACCTGTTGGCTGCCGGCGCCGCCGATATTGCCGATCTTCACGCCGAGCGTGTCGGAGTCGATCCCGACTACTTCGCGCTCGCTCCCGGACGCGACCGGTTCGGAGCGGCTCGATCGTGACGCTCTCGCTCGTCGCCCTGACTCGCCCGGACACCGATATGTTCACGCTGAGACTGCGCGAACTCATGTCGCGCCGAGCGATCGTTCGCGGCGCAGCGGTCACCGAGCAGGTCCCCCTTGACGGTCAACCCGCCGGCGCCCTCGCCGCAATCGCCACGGCGGACTGGGTGTGCGTGACGTCGCCCAGCGCGGCGCGCCTCATCTGTTCCGCGACGTCGCCGATACCTGACGGTGTCCGCGTCGGCGCTGTCGGTGAGGCGACGGCGCGGGTACTTCGCGACCACGGTCTGCGCGTCGATCTCGTCGCCGGCGGCAGCGGTCGTGATCTCGTCGCCGCGTTCCCGCCTCCCACTCGCCCGGGCAGGCGCGTGGTCTTGCCGGCTTCGCGGCGCGCCTCGTCGACTGTCCCCGACGGGCTGACGCAGCTGGGATGGAGCGTTGACCGAGTTGACTTGTACGACACCCGCCCGCTTCCCAGAATCCCTGAGGTCTTCGCCGCAGCCGACGTCGTTGCGGCAACCGCGGGATCTGCCGTGCGCGCCCTCGCCGAGGCCGGACTCTGGCACCGAGAAGGACCCAGGTTGGTGACGATCGGTCGCCCTAGCTGGCGCGTCGCGCGCGACCTGGGCATCCCTAGTGTCGCCCATGCGCCAACGCCGACCCCGGAGGGATTTGCCGCAGCCCTCGCCCCGTTTTGTCCGCTCGTCTAGCTGAGGAGTCACTGTGAACCCCGCCGATTCTTCCGCCCATCCCCTCATCCGGCCTCGCCGAGGCCGCGTCAGCGCCGCCATGCGCGATCTCGTCGCCGAGACCCACGTTCATCCGCGTCAGCTCATCCTGCCGGTGTTCGTCGCCGATGGGCTTTCCGAGCCTAGGCCCATTGCCTCGCTTCCCGGGATCGTCCAGCACAGCCTCGATTCGCTCGTGCGCGAGGCCGAACGCGTCGTCACCGCCGGCCTCGGCGGCATCATGGTGTTCGGGGTGCCGCGTAAGGAGGACAAGGATCCGCGCGGCAGCGCCGCCTGGGCCGACGACGGAATCCTCAACCGCGCGCTGGCCGCGATCAGGGACGCCGTCGGTGACGACACGGTCATCATGGCGGATACGTGCCTCGACGAGTTCACCTCCCACGGTCATTGCGGCGTCCTCGATCCCTGCGGAAACGTCGACAACGACGAAACCTTGCCGCTGTACGCGCGCATGGCCCTGTCACAGGCCCGCTCGGGTGCCCACGTCGTCGCCCCGTCGGGAATGATGGACGGGCAGGTCGCGCTCATCCGCGACACCCTCGATCGCCACGGTTTCACCTCGACGGCGATCATGGCGTATTCGGCGAAGTATGCCTCGGGCTTCTTCGGGCCGTTCCGCGACGCCGTCGGCTGTTCCCTGCGCGGGGACCGACGCACCTACCAGCAGGATCCGCGAAACTCCCGCGAGGGTCTGCGCGAAGCCGAACTCGACATTGCCGAGGGGGCGGACTTCGTCATGGTGAAGCCCGCGGGCTACTATCTTGACGTTCTCACCCGCGTCGCCGAGATCTCGCCGGTGCCCGTGTGCGCCTACCAGGTGTCGGGCGAATACGCGATGATCGAGGCGGCCGCGGCGAACGGGTGGCTCGAGCGCGAGCGTGTCATCGACGAATCGATCACGTCGATCGTGCGGGCGGGTGCGGATCAGGTGCTGACGTATTGGGCGCTGGAGGCGGCTCAGCGAATCGGGGTGTAAGGGATGGAGCTCAGGGGCGGCGAGATCGTCGTCAGCATCGGCGACGTCGCCGGCCTCGCCTCGTGCCAGTGGCATTTCGTCTCTCGACTGCGCAGAACCCTGGCGGGCGAACCTGAACCGGATCCGCCGGCGCTACCCGCCCATATTTCGCGGCTGCGCCACCGATTCATGGACGAGGTGGCCGCGCGCTATCGCGCCGCGCTGGGGGTGATGGATCCCGAGCATCCTCACGGAGTCTTCGATGCCTCTTCCCTCGCGCCCGCGTCCCGGTCGGTGCGCGCTCGTGGTGAGGCAGCCGAGCGGGCGGGAGTCGTCGTCGGCGAGCGCCTGCGCATCGACGGCGTTGAGGGACGGGTCCCCCTGAGCGTCCTCATCGACGAGGGCGTGCGCGTCAGCGGGGTTGCCTTCTCCTCGCACGTGCGCGCACGCCTACGTCTCGAGGTCGGCGGTGCCGCGTGGCTGCTCGCCCGCGGCGGCGTCGACACGCTCACCTCACGCGCACTGCTCACCCTCGCGTCCGGGCGCCTCGTCACCCTGACAACGTCTCGGATCATCGACGATTTCGACGCCCGCCTACTAGAGGCCCGCGACCTCATCGCACGCGCTCACACCGGTGTCTTCCCGACGTGGTGGCAGGTGAGCAGGGTGTGCGGGGAATGCTCGGATTGTGCCTGGGCCATCGAGGCCCACGACGACGTCCTCGCGGTTCCCGGTATCGGCCTGGCCCAGCGTGCCCGACTGCTTTCGCAGGGAGTCCACACGCGTCGTGACCTGGTCACACACCCGGTTGACGGTGTCAGTACGGCGAGTCTGGAGCGGGTGCGTCTCCAAGTTTCCCAACGCGAAGAAGCACCCGGGCCCTACGGACCCCGCGTCCTCGCCACGTGCGAGCGCACGCATCGCGCCCTGGCGACCCTGCCCGACCCGGCGCCCGGGGACGTCTATTTCCGACTGCGAAAACGACTCAGTGTGGGGGTGGACGCCCGAGGACCATACGGGACTGATTTACCTGGCCGGCGCGCTCATCCGTGCGGAAGAAGGACCCGCCCCGACCGGGCCGGGAGTGTGGGCGCCGCCGGGAGTCTCGGCGCCGCGCGAGATGACGGTGGCGCCGGCGTGGGAGTATCCCGCCGCCGCGTCGCTGCCGGCAGGCGGCCTCGCCCGCGCCGCCGGGTGGCGCTACGTGTCGTGGTGGGCGCACTCGCGCGAGCAGGAAGCCGCCCTGGCCCACTCCCTTATCTCGTGGCTTGAGGCCCGGCGCCGCGCCTACCCGCGCATGCGCGTCTATCACTACGCCGCTCCCGAGCCGCTGTTTATTCGCCGCCTCGCTAACCGCCACGGGATCGACCAGCAACGTGCACGCACCCTCACCGGTCCCCGCGGGATTTTCACCGATCTGTTCGACGTCGTCAGCGCGACGGTGCGCACGGGGCAGCCGGGAGCCAGCCTGAAGGATCTCGAGCCCCTCTACATGGGTGCGTTTCACCGCGGCGACCTGGCCGATGGCGCGCGCTCGGTCGTCCTCTATGACCGGTTGCGCGAGACGATGACGACCGAACAGCTTGAGGTCCGTCCCGACGCGCTGCCCGGTGTCCTCGCCGAGTTGGCGGCCTACAACGAATACGACTGCGTGTCTACGCTCGGCCTGCATCGTTGGCTGAGCGCCCAGCGCGTGACACAATGAGCGCACCTGTCCCCACGACGAGGAGTCCCATGTCCGGCGCCGACACCCTGCCCACCGCCATTGACGACCTGCGTCTGGCGATCCTCACGGATGTTCTGCGCGCCGTGCGCGCCCACGCCGACGGCGAGAATCCGGGCACGATTCTGCCCGCGGGACCCGTGAATCACCTTGAGGGATTCTTCTACGTCACCGCGGCGGCCGAGATCATCGCCGAGGTCTGCCAAGAGGCTGATCGGCGCGGCCTCGCCGATCGGCTGCCCCAGGCGGAGACGACGACCGACATCGCCCTGGTGCGGCGACTCGGCGATGCCGTGGAATCGGGCGTGGACACGACCTCCAACCCGGCACAGCGCCGCGGAATGATCCTCGTGTGGGGCGGCACGCAGCTGCTGGCCGCGCTGGCCGCCGACGTTCCCGGCGAGGACGAGATGCCGGGGACCGACCACCTCGAGGCGGCGTTCGCTTCGGCGGGTCCGCTGCTGCGCGGCGTCCTCGACACCCTGCCGGCAACCGTCGTCGCCGCGTGTATGCCTGCCCTTGGCGACGACTTCGCTCCGATTTGCGCCGCCCTCTCCGCCAGCCTCGACGACGACGCCCACCGGGTCGCCCCCGAGGCGGCGACGCACGCGCGGGCGAGCCTGAATCCGGCGCTCATGCGCGAAGCCGCCGGCAGCGAGCGCCCGGTCATCGCCATGATGACCGGTGTCGGCCGCGACGTCATCACCGGGTGGATTCCCCCGCGCGAGCACCCGGACCCCGAGTCGTGGGCGCCCCGGCTGCGCACGACTGCCTTCGGCACCGAGATCGTCGAGTAGCGACCGGGTTCGAAGAACCGATATTGTTCCCCACTGCCCATCGATCGAAGCGAGAGGCGTCCATGAGCGCGAAGAGCCACATCTACCACATCGTCATCACGGGACTGGCGTTATTCGCCATGTTCTTCGGTGCCGGCAACCTCATTTATCCCGTCTTTATCGGCATCCAAGCGGGAGAGTCTGCCTCGCTCGCGGCACTTGGGTTTATGGCGACGGGCGTCCTCTTGCCCCTGCTGGCCATGGTCGCGGCGGCGACGTCGGAAACCGGAATTCTGGGTATCTCCGAACGCATCGGGCACTGGCCGGGATTCGCGTTTTGTCTCATGGCGTTCTTGTCAACCGGTGTGCTCTACGCGATCCCGCGCGTGGCGACCGTGTCGTTTGAGATGAGCGTCGGCGGTGTCGTCGGCGAGGACTCGACGACGACGTCGCTGCTCGTCTACACGTTCATCTTCTTCGCCGTCACCGGCGCGCTCTCGATGAATCCGTCGACCCTCATCGAGAAGATCGGCGGCTGGTTGACCCCGGCACTGCTCGTGCTCCTCGTCATCCTCATCACGGCCGCCTTCGTCCAACTCGATCCGGTCACTCACCCGGCCGCAGGGGCCTACGAATCCCATCCCTTCATCAACGGCATCCTCGAGGGATACAACACGCTCGACGCCATCGCGTCCTTCGTCTTCGGCATCATCATCATTACCTCGCTCAAAGCGCGCGGTTATTCGCGTGGCACCCAGCTGTCCGCGCCACGGCGCTGAGTGGTGTCGTCGCCGGAGTCCTGTTGGGTCTCGTCTATTTCGGGCTGTCGCAGCTGGGCCTGCGCATCGGCGACATCGATGTCGACAACGGCGGTGCCGGCCTGTCCTATGCCGCATCTACGTTGTTCGGCAATACGGGCCTGGTCGTGCTGGGTGCCATCGTCATTCTCGCGTGCCTGACGACCGCGGTCGGCCTGTGCGGGGCGTCGACGGCGTTTTTCTCTGGGCTGTTCCCCAAGCTCTCACGCACGAGCCTCATCCTCATTCACATCGTCGTGTCCTTCGCCGTGGCCAACCTCGGCCTGACGCTGCTGCTGAAGGTCGTCGTCCCCATCATGCTGCTGTGCTACCCGGTGACGATTGCCATGGTCATCGTCTGCCTGCTCGATATTCCCATTCCCGGGCACATGTATTGGACGTATCGGTGCGCGGTGTGGACCGCGGGCATCTTCGGCCTCGTCGACGCCGCGTCGGCCGCGGGCCTCACGGCGAGCTGGTTCCTCGCCCTCAAGGACGCTATCCCGCTGTCGGGCTTCTCGCTCGGCTGGCTGCTGCCCACCCTCATCTTGGGGTGCGTGGGCTTCATCGTCGACGCGCTGCAAGGGCGGCTGCGCAAACCGCTCGACTACGACCTGGTCGCACGCGAACGCAACCGGGCACTGCTCGATGCTGGGATTGCCGGCGAGGTCAGCGAGGAGACCGCTTAGGCCTGCGCGCCGATCACCTGGACGCTGCGGCGGAAATGGCGCAGCCCGGGCAGCAGCTCCCACGATGCCGGCGGGCGTGAGGAGTACAGACGAGCCTGCCAGCCGTGCTCGACGTCGCCGATCGCGTACGTCAGCGAGCAGTTGCGCACGGGTTGACTCACGACGAGATCGGCCGAGATCCCCTCGATTCGCGTCGCCGTATAGAGGCGAGTGAGGGCGCCGTGGGTGACGAGGGCGATGCGCGAATCGGGACCGTACTCGCTCGCCAGATCGCGAATGAGGGCATCGACGCGCCCGACAACGCAGCATCCCACTTCTCCCCCGGGCATCCGGCGATCAAGGTCGCCGCGAACCCACGCAGCGATGATGGCCAGGTAGGTGGCGGGGGCGTCGGCGCGGTACAGCATCTCCAACGCCCCGGCCCGCACCTCGCGCAAGCGGTCATCGCAGCGAATGGGGATCCCCCATGCTCGAGCCAGCGGCGCAGCCGTCTGCCGGGTTCGCGTCAATGGTGAGGCGATGATCGCGTCGGGTCGACCCAGACCGGCGGCGTTCCAGGCAGCGGGAATCTCGCGAGCCTGAGCCAGTCCCGCCGCATTGAGCGGAGCGCCAGGAAAGTCCGTGTCGAGGGCGTCGATGATGTTTGAGGCCGTCTGCCCGTGGCGGATGACGATGAGCTCCATGGTTCTTTTCTACATCGCAACCGTGGACACGTCCCCGGTCGGGACGTGACTGGTTTACTCTGTCCCCCATGACTATTCGCCTTGCCATTTGTGGATATGGAAATCTTGGTCGCGGCGTCGAGCAGGCCGCGCTCGCCGCACCGGATATGGAGCCGGTCGTCGTCTTCACTCGGCGCGATCCCGACACGCTTGAGACCCTGGGCACTCCCGCCGCCTCGGTCGACGATATGGAGCAGTGGAAGGATCGCGTCGATGTCTGCCTGTGTTGCGGCGGCTCAGCGACCGACCTGGCCGAACAGGTTCCCGCCGCGCTGCGTTACTTCCCGACCGTGGACTCCTTCGACACGCACGCGAAGATTCCCGAGTACTTTGCCAGCTGCGACGAGGCAGCGCGCGAAGCGGGCACGGCCGCGTTGATCTCGGTCGGCTGGGATCCCGGCCTGTTCTCGCTGACGCGCCTGCTCGGCCAGGCCGTCCTCCCCGACTCGCTGGAGGAGACGTTCTGGGGCAAGGGTGTCTCGCAGGGGCACTCCGACGCACTGCGTCGTATCGAGGGCGTCGTCGGGGCCGTGCAGTACACGGTGCCGCGTCCAGAAGCCCTCGAGGCCGTTCGCTCCGGACAGGCCACCGAGCCGGCGGAAGCGCGGGCCAAGCACACCCGCGAGTGCTACGTCGTCGCCGCGGATGGTGCCGACCGCGAGCGCATCCGCGAGGAGATCGTGTCGATGCCGAATTACTTCGCCGACTACGACACGACGGTGACGTTCATCAGTGCCGAAGAGCTCGAGCGCGACCACCAGGGGATGCCGCACGGGGGCAGCGTCTTGCGGCGCGGTCACACTGCCGGCGGATCGGCCGCGGGGATCGAGTTTTCGCTTGACCTGGAATCGAATCCGCAGTTTACGGGTGCCGTCGTGACCGCGTGCGGGCGCGCGCTCTACCGTCTCGTGAGCGGCGGTGTGACGGGCGCGCTGACGCTGTTCGACGTGCCGCTCGGGTCGCTGCACCCCGGTGCGCCCGAGGAGCTGCGCGCCCAGCTTCTCTAATTCGGAACGACTACGGGCCGGGGGCGGCGATTCTCCAGCGAATCGCCGCCCCCGGCCCTGTATGTCCTAGCGGGTCTGGGCGACCTCGGCAACCGCGGTGTCAATGGCGGTGAAGATGGCGGCGACGGCGTCGTCATCGTGGGCGCGCGAGACAAACCAGGCCTCGTAGCACGACGGCGGCAGGGCGACTCCGGCGTCACGCATGGCGTGGAAGAAGGCGCGGTAGAGATCCTCGTCTTGGCGCTGCGCATCCGCGTAGGAGCTGACGCCGCTCTCGGCAACTTCTTCGCCAAAGAACACCGAGAACAGCGATCCCGCCGAGTTGATGACGTGGGGGATGTCGTGGGCGCTCAGTGTCGCGCTCAGGTAGGTGCGGATCGACTGGGCAACCGCGTCGACGCGGGCGTAGCAGGCGTCGTCGGCCAGCTTGAGGGTCGCCAGGCCGGCGGCGGTGGCCAGGGGATTCCCCGACAGGGTGCCGGCCTGATAGACGGGGCCGAGCGGGGCGAGGTGCCCCATGATCTCGGCGCTGCCCCCCAGCGCTGCCAGGGGCATTCCTCCGCCGATGACCTTGCCGAAGGTAAAGAGGTCGGGGACGTAGTCAAGGTCGCCGACCTGGCCTCGGCACCACTCCTGGCGAGCCTCGAGCATGGCCTCAGCTCCCACGAGGTCGCTCGGCAGGACGGCGGGGAGTCGGGCAGGTCGCCAACCGGTCTCGAGGCCCCAGAAGCCCGCGGGTGAGACGCGGAAGCCCGTGAGGACCTCGTCGGTAATCATGAGCGCGCCGTGGTCGCGGGTGACCTCGCGGATGGCTCGGTTGAAGCCTGGGGCCGGCGGGACGATTCCCATGTTGGCCGGGCACGCTTCGGTGATGACGGCGGCGATGTCGCGACCGTGCTCGGCGAAGCACTCGCGCAGTGCGTCCTCGTCGTTGTACGGCAAAACGATCGTCAACGCGGCGATGTCAGCGGGCACCCCCGCCGATCCCGGCAGTCCCTGGGTCGCGACACCGGAACCTGCCTGCGCGAGCAGCGAGTCGGAGTGACCGTGATAGCAGCCGGCGAATTTGACGAGGAGGTCACGCCCGGTCACGCCACGGGCCAGGCGAATCGCCGTCATTGTCGCCTCGGTGCCGGTGGAGACGAGGCGTACCTGCTCGGCCGCGGGGACGCGGGCGGTGACGGCCTCGGCCAACTCGGCTTCGGCGGCCGTTGGAGCACCAAAGGACAGTCCGCGTGCGGCGGCCTCGGTCACGGTGGCGACGACCTCAGGGTGAGCATGGCCGAGCAGAGCCGGTCCCCACGTGCCCACGAGGTCGACGTAGATGCGTCCATCGACGTCGCGGACGTAGGGGCCTTTCGCGTCGGCGATGAACGAGGGGGTTCCGCCGACCGAGCCGAAGGCGCGCACCGGCGAGTTGACGCCACCCGGCGTCGCGAGTTGGGAGCGGGCAAACAGGGACTGCGACGCGGTGAGACTCATGAATCCATCGTAGGTCAGCGTGAGGAATATCCCTCCGTCATCGCCGTTCTCATCTGGGCCGTACCCGTGCGGTTCGACCCGCGAGATATCGCCGCACACGAGCCGCGACACGCCGACGAGTTGGGCCAATATGGACTCGCATAACAGTGTGCGATCTCGTAAAATGAAATTCACACATGAGATAGATGAGAGAGGAGTCATGAACTCCCGGCGCTGGAGGCACGGCATCGCCGCCCTATTGACATCGGTGTTCTTGGTAATACCGGTGCCTTTCGCGTACTCGGCGTCATCATCTCTATCGTGGCGGATCGGTTCCTATACGTTCGATTTGTCGACACAGTGCCCGGGCGGGGTTGTGGACGCCGACGCCGTGTACCCGGTGCACGCCCACTCCATCGCCAGTCCGCTGGGCGCTTCCTCCGACTCGGTCATCCTCTCTACCCGGTCGCTGTCGTTGAACACGCCCGTGGCCCTGTGCGTGCGCATGCCCGCGACAAAGGGAACGCTGACGCTCGCGTCGACGACCAATCCGGTGCTGGATGTGCGCGGCACCCAGTGGCAGGAACTGGGCTACGACCTGCGGTTTAACCTGACGGGTTTCCGTCCGCTTGGGGACACCCCCGCCGATGCCAGCGCCCAGATCGGCACGGACACCCTGACGGCGGGATCGGTGCCCACCCGAGCCCTACACCCCGGCGGCCGGTGCGCGCGGCGACGTCGGCGTGGTCGGCAACGACAAGGGGCTCCACGGTTCCGTCGCCATCGTCGATGTCGGGAATCTGACGAAAGTGCCAATCTCGTTCAGCGACCCGGGCATCTATCAGCTGACGTTCGTCGCCCAGCAGTGGCGCGGCACGCACGGGTGGATCTCGTCGCTGCCGATGAACCTCACCCTCGTCGTCGATCCCGGTGAGTCGCCTGACCCGGACGTCACAACCCCGGATCCCACCAAGCCGACGAAGCCGGATCCCGAGCCCTCGACTCCCGACACCCCCGCCCCCACGAGTCCTCATCCGCCCTCGCCGCCGGTGACCCCACCCTCGCCGAGTCCCGACGAATCTGCCTCCACTCCGTCTTCCTCCACCACGCCCGTCCCGTCATCACCGACGCCGTCGTCGCCGTCGGCCACCCCGTCGTCATCTGCACACTCGTCTGAGGGTTCCGCGGGTTCGTCGCCGATGCAGCTGTCACACCTGCTGCCCATCCGCATGACCCCCACCCTTCCCGGCGCCCCAGGTGTGACCGACTCCCCCATATCCCCCACGCGCGACTCCTCGCCGGATCAGCCGGCCACTCCCTCCTCCTCGGCGGAGTCGCGCCCAGACAACCAGACAAACGGCGATCGCCAGACCTCCTCGGACGGGGATTACCCGACGGTTTCTTCCTCGAGCGTCGACGTCCAGATGTCGTCGCGTAAGTGGGCCAACACCGCCTCAACGACCGTTCTCGTCGCAGGCGTGGCACTCGCCAGCTGTGTTGCCGGTGCCGGCGTGTTCCTCGTCCTGCGAGCGCGGCCCTAAGCCATGGCGTCACCCCTGTCGTCGCTGCGTCACCGTCTCGCGCGCGCCCAGGTTGCGCGCGAAAAGCGCCTGCCCCTCGATAGCGCCCGCTACGTCGCTGTCAGTTCAGGCCGTCTCGAGCCCTACCTGCGCACCCTCGCCGCGGTCGACGTGTGGACGTGCGAACCGCCGCGCGTGAGCAACGCCGATGACGGGATCGCCTTCGTCAGCGTGTGGGCAACTCGCCCGCGCGCGGTCCTCGCCACCCCCGGTGACGCCCCGGCCCCCGACCTGGTCGCCCGCTCCCTCGTCGACATTCTCGCCGACCACCCCGGAGCCGGCGCCGTTGTCGACCCGGACAGGGACACCGAGCTCACCGTCGAGCCGCATCATGCGGCGACCATCAGCGCACTCAAACGCGGGGAGGCAATCGCCGAAGCCTTCTCGGCCATTGGGGTCGAGGAGCTGGCGGCCACCGAACCCTACCGCTCGCTCGATTCGGCGGCCGAAATTTCCCCCTGTGATGATCGCGAGCGCGCGGCCATCGCCCAGTTACCTGAGGGGCTGAGCCTGCACCGAGTGGAGGTGCATATGCTCGCTAACCCGGCCGGACCGCGCCCATATCGCGTGTATTTTGTCCAGGCCGGCGACGGTACGTCACCGCCGCTTGACGCCTCGATGTGCGCGCGGCTAGAGGCGGTGCTGGGGCCGACGCGTGTCCTCGTCAATCCAGGTACGCCCGACTGGCGACGCGACGTCTTGTGGGATTTCCGCGGCTGGGCAATCCCGCTTCAGGCGTGACGTCTCCGTGCGCGGGACCCTACAGCGCTGCCGGATCGATGTCTGCGATCGCGTCGAGGAACGCCTGATTGTCGTCGGGGGCGCCCACCGAGACGCGCACGCCGTCGGGGAATGCCCGCACGGAAATCGCGTGACGCTCACACGCCGCGACGATCGCATCGCGCGCCCGCTCACCCGGGAACCACAAGAAGTTGGCGCGCGTCTCGGGCACGTCGAAACCGCGCTGACGAACAGCGGCGACGAGGGCGTCGCGTTCGGCGATGATCGTCGCCACCTGCTGGTCGACGACATCGCGGTGGTTGAGGGCCTCGATCGCCGCTGCCTGGGCTGCCGAGTTGACGGCAAACGGTGGCGTCGTCTTACGGATGCACTCGGCAATGAAGGGTGACGAGACCGCGTAGCCGACCCGCAGCCCGCACAGGCCGTAGGCCTTCGAGAACGTGCGGGCGGCAATGAGGTTCGGATACTTCTCGACCAGTGCGAAGCCGTCCAGGCGCCCGGGGGAATCGTCGAAGTCGTAGTAGGCCTCGTCTAGGAGAACGAGGACGTCGGAGGGGACCGAGGCCATGATCGCCTCGAACGCCTCGGCGCTCAGCGGTGTCCCCGTCGGATTGTTGGGCGTGCACAGCAAGACGGCCCGGGTGTGTTCCGTCACCGCCTGCGCGAGGCCGTGAGGATCGTGCTCGAACGCCGGGGTGAGCGGCACCTCGACTGCCCGGGCTCCGGTGATCCCCACGAGAATGGGATAGGCCTCGAAGCTGCGCCAGGGCATGACGATCTCGTCACCCTCGGTCGCGACGGCCTGGAGCAGGTGGGCGATGAGCGAACACGACCCGTTTCCCACGGTGATCCGGTCGGCATCGACGCCGTGATGCTCAGCCAGTCGCTCGATCAGGGGAGCCGCGATCATGTCGGGGTAGCGGTTGACCGAGTCAGCCATTCCCGCAATCGCATCGACGACTTGGGGCAGGGGAGGGAAGGGATTTTCGTTGGACGACAGTTTTCGCACCCGTCCCGGCCGGCCCTTGCCGGGCTTGTACGTGGCGATGCTTTCCAGGGCCGGACGAACGCGAATCGGGTGAGAATCCTGTGCCATTTCTCCATTATGGGGCGCATCATCCCGCGACGTCGCGAGCTTCCACCCCTCGGCTCTCCCCTGCCTCGGCCCTGCCACTAGCAGCTACCCCCCCCCCCGAGCGGCTATATATAGAAACATGACCACCATCACGCTGGAGTCTTTGACGAAGGATTACCCGACCCGGCGTGCCGTTGACGACGTCTCCTTCGATATTCACGGCGGTGAGATCTTTGGTTTCGTCGGATCCAACGGCGCGGGGAAAACGACTACGATGCGGATGATGCTCGGCGTGACCGCGCCGACGTCAGGCCGGGTGCTCCTTGATGGCGCGCCGATCACGGCGGAGAACCGCTCGCAATTCGGCTACATGCCCGAAGAGCGCGGCCTCTACCCGAAGATGCACGTTCACGATCAGCTCGTCTACCTCGCCCGCCTTCACGGCACCGACCGCGACCGCGCCGAGGCAAATGCGACGATGTGGGAAGAGCGCCTGTCGATCAGCCACTACCCGCGACGACACGGTCGAGGCCCTGTCACTGGGTAACCAGCAGCGCGTCCAGCTGGCGTCCGCGCTCACCCACGACCCGACAGCGCTCGTCCTCGACGAGCCGTTTTCCGGCCTGGATCCGTTGGCCGTCGAATCGATGTCGGCGACGTTGCGCCAAAAGGCCGACGAGGGTCTCCCGGTGCTGTTTTCCTCCCACCAGCTCGAGCTGGTCGAGAAGCTGTGCGACCGCGTCGGCATCTTGTCCAACGGGTCGCTCGTCGCGTGCGGCACCATTGCGCAATTGCGCGCCAACGCACCGGCTCGAACGGAATTTGGTGGCTCCGCGAGCGCGTGCGAGACCGTCCGCCGCGAGGCCCACGCCGCGGGCTTACAGGTCACCGAACACGGCGATGGGCTGCTGGTCGACGGTGCCCCCGAGGATCCGCGCGTCGCCCGACTCGCGACGGTGGCGCTGGAGGCCTCCGGGCTGACTCGATTTGCTCGCTACGACGAACCGCTCTCCCTCATGTATCGCTCGGTTGTCGATGTTTCCCCGGCCACGCCAGCCGAAACCGAGCCGACGCCGAAACGGCGCTGGTGGAAGAAAGGAGGCGCGCGGTGAACAAGGTTCTTCTCATTGCCCGACGCAGCTTTACCGAGATCGCCTGCACGAAGTCAACGATCATCACGTCGCTCGTCATCGTCATCGTCATGCTTGCCGCGGGCGGCGGAATCCGGTTCGCCTCCGAGCGCGGTTGGATGTCGTCGGAGTCGATGATCGTGCTTGAGCCGGGCACCTCGCCGTACGCGTCCTCGCTTCGCGCCATCGGGTCGCAGCCGGGAATGCCCGACCTCACCGTCACCTCGGCTCCCTCGGCAGCTGCCGCGGAGAAGCAGGTTAAGGACGGTGACGCCGATTATGCGCTCATCGCCACCCCCGATGCCGGGTGGGAACTCGTGACGACGGACGCCGTCGCCCCCAGCCTCGAGCTTGCCCTCACCCAACTCCTGCAATCGGCCAAGCTCGGCGACTACGTCACCGAATTGGGCGGTAACACGAGCGAGCTAGCCCATCGGATGGCCTCGGCGCACGTGGTGACGCGCACGATCGGTGAGGACGGCGGGGATTCGTCCATCAGTATCGAGCGCCTCGCGCCGGTGTTGGTCATCATCTTTTTCGTCTTTCTCGCCGTGACGACGGGATCGGCGACGCTGGCTATGGGGGTTATCCAGGAGAAGGCCTCACGCATCATCGAGGTCATCATCTCCACCGTCAGCCCCCTGCAGCTGGTCGTCGGCAAGGTCCTGGGGTTGGGGTGTTTTGTCCTTGCTCAAACGCTCCTGTACATGCTTGCTTCGCTCGGGGCGCTCGCCCTGTCGGGATTCGCATCCTCGCTCCCGATTGATCTGCCGGCGCTGCTCGGCCCGGCGCTGGTGTTTGGCATCGTCGGGTATTTCATCTTTTCCTTCCTCTACGCGGCGATGGCTTCGACGGCGACGCGAATGGAGGATTCGTCGGCGGCAACCGGTCCCATGACGCTCATCCTCGTCGTGTGCTTCTATGTGCCGTTCTTCGGCCTCATGTACGCGCCCGGATCCACTTTCCTCACGGTGTGTTCGATGTTGCCCATCGTCGGTTGCTTCACCGCTCCGGCGGTCTACGCGGTCAACCAGCTGCCGCTTGCCATGTTGGCGATGTCGTTCGGCATCCAGATTGTCTCCCTGGCGGGAATCGCGTGGGTGGCCTCGCGGGTGTATGCCCGCCAGATCCTCCACTTCGGCACCCGGATGTCCGTGTGGAAGGCGCTTCGGCATGCCTGAGGGTGGTTGAGGCCGGCGGGTGTGCGGGCGGCATAATGGGGGCATGAGTAGTGCGCGACTTGCCCTCCTTCCCGTGCCCACCCGTCACCTCTACGATCTGAGCGACCCGGTGGCCCTGGGTCCGCTCGATGGCCGTTACCGCTCGGTCGCCCGTCCTCTCGTCGATTTCCTGTCTGAACCCGCGCTCAATAGGGCGCGGGTTCACGTTGAGGTTGAGTGGTTGATTTTCCTTCTCGAGGCCGCCGTCATTCCCGGTGGGGCGCTGAGTGGGGACGACGTCGCCTATCTGCGTCGGATCGTCACCGATTTTGACGGCGAGGATATCGCCGAGCTGGCCCGCACCGAGGCCGTCACGAAGCACGACGTCAAGGCCGTCGAGTACCTCGTGCGACAGCGGATGGAGGATGCTCCCGCTGTTCTCGGGTCGCAGACCCGGCTGCCCGAGTTCGTCCAGGGTGTCCACATTTTCTGTACGTCCGAAGACATCAACAATCTTGCCTACGCCCTGACCGTTCGCCAGGCGGTCGAGGAATGCTGGCTTCCGGCCGCCCGCGCCGTCGTCGATCGCATCGACCAGATGGCGTGTGACAACGCCGATGCCGCCATGCTCGCCCACACTCATGGCCAACCCGCGACGCCGGGACGACGGGCAAGGAGCGCGCCGTTGTCGCTCACCGCCTGTCTCGTCAGCTTCGCCGCATTGAGGCGACCGAGTATCTCGGCAAGATCAACGGTGCGACGGGCACGTGGGCGGCCCACGTCGTCTCCTGTCCCGACGTCGACTGGCCGGGCCTGACCCGTCGTTTCGTCGAGTCCCTGGGGCTGACGTGGAATCCGCTGACGACCCAGATCGAGTCTCACGACTGGCAAGCCGAGCTCTACGCCGACATGGCTCGCTTCAACCGCATCGCCCACAACTTCGCGACGGACGCGTGGACATACATTTCGCTCGGCTATTTCCACCAGAATCTCGCCGCCCAGGGGTCGACGGGTTCCTCGACCATGCCCCACAAGGTCAATCCCATCCGCTTCGAGAACGCCGAGGCGAATTTCGAGGTCTCGTGCGCGCTTCTCGACTCGCTGGCCGCGACGCTCGTCACGTCGCGCATGCAGCGCGACCTCACCGATTCGACGACGCAACGCAATATCGGGGTCGCCCTAGGCCATTCCCTGCTTGCTCTGACCAATCTCGCGCGCGGGATCGACGGCATTGACGTCGACCGGGAGGTGCTTCTTCGCGATCTCGACGCCAATTGGGAGGTCCTGGGGGAGGCCATTCAGCAGGCAATGCGCGTTGCTGCCCTTTCCGGCGTCGAGGGCATGGATAACCCGTACGAACGTCTCAAGGAGCTCACGCGCGGGCATCGGATCGACGCCGCTCAGCTGCGCCAATTCGTCAGCTCATTGGGGTTGCCCAGCGAGGTTGAAGAGCGCCTCGTCGCGTTGAGTCCGGCCGACTACATCGGGTACGCGCGCGAACAGGCCAGCTGGCATTCGACCCCGCCCACCGCGTAAGTCGTCTACGTCGCCGCGCCGTAGCGGGCCGCCGCAGCCGCCGGCGTCAGCAACGACTCGACTCCGATGAGTTCGAGTCCGACCGCCCACGGACGGTCGAGTTCGGCGGCGACGAGGATGACGTCAAGGGCGGGACGCTCGTCTCGCACGCACTGCCACACCCCGCGCGTGAGATCGTCGATGAGGCGGCGGGCGCGGTAGACGCTATCCCCCTCACCTGTGCCCTCGACGCCCGCGTGCTGGGGCCAGCTGGGGGCCGAGCACTCGGCGAGTCGGGCGTGTTGGATCCGCCGGGCCTGTTCGACAGTGGCCACTCCGGCAGCACCGCTGTCGATGAGCTGGGCGGCGTCGATACCGGCCGCGGCGGAGTCGATCCATGCCCGCACGAGCAGGCGCGTTGTCGATCCGAAGCGGCGTGTCAGCTCGCAGTCAACCCGGTCAACGGCGCTGTGGCTAGCCAACGCATCGGCGACAATCGTCTCCCTCGATCGCCTGCTATCCCTGCCCACTGCGCGAGCCCGGCCACCGTCGACGAGTCGCCCGAGCGTACCGACGACGCGGCGGATCCCACGAGCACCGCGGCGAATAGCAGGGGAATGGATGAGGTGGTTGTCGTCGCGGTTTAGCGGTGTCGGTGCCACGGTCGTGACCTCTCTGTCGAAGCCTGGTCAAGGACATCTTGGTAAAGCTCGTAAAGAAAGACTCTGCCCGGTTCTGTCGCCCCCAGGGGCTCGGGTTGGGGGAAGTAGTCACGTACTCGCTCGATGATCCGCCCGACGGGGGAGTTGGGTACGTGGCGTGCGTACTCGGCAGCGTGCCGTGCCGTCGTCGCATACGTGTTGGCCGCGTGGGCATAGTAGAGGACGCCGGCCTGCGGGGCACGCAGCGAGCGTTCAAAGACGGTAATGCTGGGATCGACTTCACCGGCGAGACCCCCGAAGAGCGGGATGGGGTCCTGGACGTGGCGCAGAGCCAGGATAGCGACGCCGCGCGGGACGGGCATCCGTCCGATAGGTCCGCCGGCCGAGACGATCGCCCCAACGCGATAGGGCAGATCGGTCGTGGCCGCGAGTGCCATGGCGATCATGGCACCCTGGGAGTGACCGATCATGATGACGTCTTGGCGAGCGAGTTCCTCCGGCGTCGTAATCCCGGCTCGCGCCATGGTCGCGAGGATCGCGCGGTGAACCCCGATGCGTTGGTTGGATGTCTGCCCGAGGGTTTCGAGCAGGTTGGCCTGCGGATCTGCCGGTTCGTCGTCGTGGCCATCGATAGGTGATCGGTACCGGGAATCTCGACGATCCAGCGCTGCCGGCGGCCCCGCACGCGGGTGTAGACGTGGCGCAGGGGCCGCAGCCATGCCTGGTCGACGTCGCCGACCCGAACGATCTTCACCAGCGATCCGTAGGTGGCGGCAAAGGTGAGATCGTCGATGTCTTCGAGCGCATCGGCCAGACTGTGGGGCACGCCGGTGCGGGTGAGTCGTGGCACCGGCGGATCCGTCCGCTCCCAGTTAACCTCGCGCACGTGGATGTCACCGGCGCGAATGACCCCGGCGGCCTCGGCCAGAGCGAGCCATGCGGCCATGAAGGCCTCGTAGCCATCCTCGGGGATGCGGCTCAGTCGATCGAGATGGCGTTCACGATCCCCGCGCCGACTCCACACGGCCAGGCGGAGGCTGGTGCGGGCGAGCCGCGCCAGCAGTGATCCGACCCTTCCACTCATGCCGATGGTCGCGGCACCGAGCCACGGGTAGGCGAAATACGCGCGCTGCATCTCCTCCATCGCCTCGCTCATGCGCGCGCGCGAGCGGTGGTCGAGAGCATCGATTCGGCGCGGGTTGGCCAGGGGCGAAGCGGACATGACACGCGCGCGAGTGGCCAGAAGCATCGACGTGGCCACTCCCCACGCCGGCGGCAGCCACTGCGCCACCCCACGCGCGCGCGTTCGTTTGCGCTCGCGATGCCAGCGTGCCCGCTGCCACTGGTGATCCATCTCGACGCGAAGACTAGCGAGGAGCAAGGTGGAGCACAGGCGCCGCGCGGTGGAATACCATCGCGATAGTGCCGACATCTCGTTCCTCCTCACGCGCATATCTGGGCACAAACGCCTCAGCATAGCGACTTATTCCCCGCGTTCGCTGACGCCGAAATGCGCCCGCAGACGCTTGGTGTGCTCACGTGTCCTCGATACGGTCCACATGCGCGGGTTGCGCACTAGCCCCTGACGAAAGGACTCGATCATGTTTGGTTCTCGCACCCTCACCGTCTCGATGACCGGTCTCACGTGTGGCCATTGTGTACAGCACGTGAGCGACGCGCTGTCGCGACTGCCGGGCGTGAAGAAGGTGAGCGTGGACCTCGTCAAGGACGGCGTGTCCACCGCCAAGGTTAGCGCGCGCGGCGCAGTCGATGATGCCGCTATTACGGCAGCGGTCACCGAGGCCGGCTACGCGGTCACCTCGATCGAGCGCTAACCATGACGTCGTCTTCACCCACCGCCGCGCCTATCGATTCGCAGGCGCGGCGGGCTCGTATGTTGGCGCACCGGTTGATCGTTGCGTGCGTATGTTCGCTGCCCGTCATGGTGATCTCGATGGTTCCGGGCGCTCAGTTTCCCGGCTGGCAATGGGTGTGCGCTGCCCTGGCGCTACCCGTGGTCACGTGGTGCGCAGCCCCGTTCTACGCCTCGGCGTGGCAGGCTGGCCGTCACGGGTCAACGACGATGAACACGCTCATATCGCTCGGCATCATCGCCTCGATCGCGTGGTCGTACTACGCCCTATTTTTCACCGAGGCGGGCGCCATCGGCGTCATGGCCCCCATGGAGTTCCTGCCGCGTTCGGGGTCTGCCGCACCCCACGTGTACTTCGAGGGTGCCACAATGATCGCGACATTCCTGCTCCTCGGACGCTGGTTAGAGGCGCGCTCGCGCCACCGCGCGGGCGACGCGCTCAGGTCGCTGCTGTCGTTGGGAGCCAAGCGGGCAACGGTTGTCCAGGTTGACGACAATGGGGCGATGAGCGAGCACGAGGTCCCCGTTGAGGACCTCGTTGAGGGTGATCTCGTCCGCGTGCGACCGGGGGAAAAGATCCCCACTGACGGGCGGATCGAGCAGGGGACGTCGGCCATCGATACCTCCCTCGTGACGGGAGAATCGCTGCCCCGTGAAGTCGGCCCGTCTGATCCCGTCATCGGGGCCACGCTCAACACGTCGGGAGCGCTGCTAGTCCGCGTCACGGCGGTTGGGCGCGACACGATGCTTGCCCATATCGCGCGGATGGTTGCCGACGCGCAAGCGGGGAAGGCGCCCATTCAGCGGCTTGCCGACCGCGTCTCCGCGGTGTTCGTTCCCGTCATCCTCGCTCTCGCGCTCGCGACGTTCATCGGCTGGCTCGTGATGGGCGCGAGCGTCTCTCAGGCGATCACCGTCGCCGTGTCCGTGCTCGTCATCGCGTGCCCGTGCGCACTAGGTCTCGCCACGCCCACGGCTCTCCTTGTCGGTTCGGGACGCGCCGCCCAGCTCGGCGTCGTCTTCCGCGGCCCCGAGATCCTTGAGGGCGCACACCGCATCGACACGATGGTGCTCGACAAGACCGGCACGCTGACGACGGGCGTCATGGAGGTTGACGCCGTTCATCCGCTGGGGGAGTCGTCGCGCGGACCCAGAGGACTCACCCCCGCCGGCACCCGGCTGCTGCGGCTCGCCGGGGCTGCCGAGGCGTCGTCGGAACACCCCCTCGCCCGCGCCGTCGTGCGCGCCGCGGTCGCCGACGGCGACACCCCCCTCCCGGCCGGCACGCGTTTCGGCAACCACGCGGGGATGGGTATTCACGCCGTCGTTGGCGATGAGCTCGTTCTCGTCGGACAAACTCGCTGGCTAAGCGAACTCGGCCTCGACGTCCCCACTGAGCTCCGCAATGCCGAGCGCCAGGCAGCGATCAGCGGCGCGAGCGTCGTCGCCGTCGCGCTCGGCCACGAAATGCCCACGGAGCACGACGCAGCCGAGGAGACCGGCGGAGACAAAGAGCCGGAGCCGACCGCTACCTCCCTCGACTTCGCCATTGAAGGGATGACGTGTGCGGCCTGCGTTTCCCGCGTGGAACGTGCCCTCAATAGCGTTGACGGGGTTGACGCTACGGTCAATCTCGCAACGGAATCGGCTCGCGCAAACGTCCCCATCGACCATCCTCGCGCGGGTGACCTCGAGAGCCTATCAGCCGACCTCATCGAGGCGGTGACGGCCTCGGGCTACACTGCCAAACCGCAAACCTCGGACGAGGTCACACACCGCCGCCACCGCGACGACACCCTGCGCCCGCTGGTCGGCGGTGAGGTTCTCGGCCTCATCATCGTGCGCGACCGCGTGCGCGAGACGTCCGTCGAAGCGATTCGCGACCTCCGCACCCTCGGCATCACCCCGCACCTGGCGACGGGTGATAACGCCGGTGCAGCAGGCGCCGTTGCGGCACGGGTCGGCATTGAGTCTGTCGACGCCGAGGTCACCCCCGGCGATAAGCGCGACATCGTGGCGCGATTGCAACGCGAGGGGGCGACCGTGGCGATGGTGGGCGATGGCGTCAACGACGCGGCTGCGCTCGCCCAGGCCGGTCAACGCGGGTTGGGCATGGCGATGGGACAGGGAACCGATGCGGCGATTGCTGCGGCCGACGTCACGCTGATTCGCTCCGATATCCGCTCCGCGGTCACGGCAATCCGCGTCGGTCGGCGCACGCTAGCGATCATCAAAGAGAACCTTGCCTGGGCGTTCGGCTACAACATCATCGCCGTGCCCCTGGCGATCGCCGGACTCGCGAATCCCATGTTGGCGGCCGCCTTCATGGCCTCGTCGTCAGTCCTCGTCGTCGCGAACTCCCTGCGTCTGCGCCGCGCCGGCTAGATCAGCGCTCGGTCCTTCCCGTTCGCCGCGCACGAATGGCGCCGACGGCGACGGGGAGGACCGAGAACGCGACGATGATGATGGCGATGAGCTCGATGTTGTGGGCGATCACCGGAATCGACCCGAGCAGTTCCCCGGCGATGAGGAACCCGCCCACCCACACGAGTGCGCCGGCAATGTTCCACACGAGGAACGACGGGTAACGAAAGCGCGCGATCCCGGCGACGATGGGGACGAAGGTGCGCACGAACGGCACAAAACGGGCCAACAGCAGCGCGCGGCCGCCGTAGCGGGCGAAAAATTCCTCGGCCTTTGCCAAGTTGGCCGTCGACAGAAAGCGGGCGCCGGGGCGGAAGAGGCCACGCCCGAACCGTGACCCCAGCCAATACCCGACCGTGTTGCCCAAAATCGCCGCGATAACGAGGACCACGAGCGTGATCATCAAGGGGACGGGGATGCGGTGGTGCAGGATGCCGAGGGTGAAGACGAGGGAGTCCCCGGGCAGCACCGGAAAGAGGACACCGGATTCGATGAAAACGATGAGCGCGACAATCCCCACCATCCAGCCGCCGAAATTCTCCAGCAAGGTGTTGATGAGAAGTTCAGAATCGCGAAGGTAATCCAGTGGCGAGGCCAGCGGAACGATGAGGGGAGCGGCAAGGTCGGCAAGCACGGACGCGTGTTCCTCCATTTCGACGCGGCCGCGTCATCGTGACGCGGTGGCTACAGCCTAAAGGAGTTCCCCACCACCTCCCAGCGCGCGCACGCGCGCCGCGCCGAGGCGAGCCCCAGGGGTGCCGTAGGCTGGCCCCATGGTTTCGCCTGAATCACGCCCCATTGTCGTCGATCAGACGCTACCGTGGGCGACTCCGTCGCACGCCACCGAGACGCAACTCATCGACACCGAGGAGCGCACGGTTCACCGCGTCGACGACCTCATCGAGGCGGGACTGCTCCTGCTGGCGTTTTTCGGTGTCCTCGTGTTGTCGATTTACGCTCAGCGAACGACGACGGCGGTCACGTCCGACGTCACTAGCGTCATCTCGTCCACCATGCGTCAGATCACGCTCGTGCCCGTGCGCATTCTCGAAAACTTCGTGACCTTGCTCGTGCCGGTTCTCGTGCTCGGCATCCTTGCGTGGCGCAGGCAGTGGCGAACCCTTCTCCAAACGGTCGCCACGGGGATGGCGGCGACGCTCGTCGCCAATGCCATCACCGTCGCCCTGGGCTCGGCCTCGAGTTCAGGGCTTTTTTCCGCGCTGCTCATCGGTGACACGCGTGACTGGTCCAGTATGCCGACCGTTGCTATCTCCGCCTCTCTCACGGGACTGACGGCGCTTCTGCGGATGGCTGGCGAACGCGCTCGCGAAACGTATATCCGCACCTCATGGATCGCGTTGTGGGTCGTCCTCGGACTCCTCATTATTCAGGGACGCATGACGCTAGTCTCCGCCCTCGTCACGGTCATCATCGGCGCGATCGTTGGGTCGCTGGCGCGCTACGGATTTGGAACGCCGAGCCGACGAGGATCAGGGGCGGCTCTCATTAGTGCGCTAGCAACGCTAGGGATCTACCCCACTAAGGTTGTCCGGGTTGACGCTGAACCGGGATCAGACCCGATGAGCGCCGCCACGATGACTATCCATTCCCAGGCTGCGGCGGGCGTGCTGCGAGAGTCTCGCCTGCACGCGAGCGTCGCCGTCCTCAACTGCGACATCATCTCTGAGGTCCGCCAGGCACAAGCTCGCGTCGGCATCACCGAGGAGTTGCCCGACTACGTGTCGGCAAACCGGTTTTATGCCGTCTGGACAATTCCGACACGTGCTACCTTGTCGAAGCGACGGATTCCGATCGCCACCTGTTATCGCGGCTGACAAACTGGTGGTCTCGCCTACGCCTGCGCGGCACTGAGCACTCCGAAGCTTCGACGATTCGCGACTCCGCTGAACACACGGCGCTCGTGTCGCAAGCCGCGCAAGAAGCCGGGGTCCGGGGGCCGCGGTGCATCGGCGTGACGCGCGCGGAATCGTCCTACGCGTGTGTCTTTGAGGTGGGCGCTCACCTCCGCCCGCTGTCCGACATCGACGCCGAGGTGCTCAGTGATGATGTCCTCGACGACCTGTGGCAGCAATTGCGCGCCTGCCATACGCGCGGTCTCACCCACCGCAACATCGACGCATCATCCCTCGCCCTCTCGTCCGACAACCTGGTCAACCTTCGGCATTGGGACCAGGGCGAGGTCGCCGCCTCGGATCTCGCTCAACGCGTGGACCTCGTCCAGGCGCTCATCCTCACGTGTCTGCTCGTCGGCGAGGATCGGGCGGTGGCCTCGGCGCGACGCGTCCTCGGGGATGGAACCCTGACCTCACTATTGCCTATGCTTCAGATGCTCGCGCTGCCAACGTCGACGCGCTCACGCGCGAAGGCTGCGAAACTCCTTCCGAGGGTCCGCGAAACCCTGCGTGATATTGCCCAGGTCGAGTCCTTCGACGTGCCCGCCGTCGACCTTCGCGGCTTCTCAATCAAGACGCTGCTCATCACAACCGTCGGCCTCATCGCCCTCGTCGTCGTCTTTTCCTCGCTCAACTTCACCGATCTCATCTCGGTGCTCAGCCAGGCAACATGGTGGTGGTTGATCGTCGGCTTCTTCTTCTCCCTCCTCAACGCTCCGGCGCAGACGATCATCCTCAAGGGCGTGTGCCCGGAACGGTTAGGGTGGCGCGAATGTACCGCGGTGCAGCTGGCCGGCTCCTTGACGTCGCTCGTTGCTCCGACGGGCGTCGGCGTTGCCGCGCTCAATCTTCGCTACCTGAACAAGCAGCGCGTGCCGACCGCTCTGGCGTTGGCGACCGTGTCACTTATGCAGGCGTTCCAGTTCGTCGTCACGGTTGCGTTGCTCATGATCTTCGTCGGGTTCACCGGCACGTCGATCTCGGTGAACTTCTTTTCGGGGCCGCTGTTGTGGGCCGTCATCGTCTTAGCGGTGATCGTCGGCGTCTTCTTCGCGATCACCCCGACGCGGGTGTGGGCGCTGAAAAAGCTGTCTGGTCCCATCTCGCAGGTGTGGCCGCGCCTCGTGTGGGTCATGGGGTCGCCGCGACGCATCCTCATCGCTACGGCTGGTGTCGTCGTCATGGTGCTCACGCAAGTTGCCTGCTTTGGCTGCTCGCTAGCGGCATTCGGTGAGACGTTGTCGTTCTCGTCGCTGGCGGTGACCTTCCTCGTGTCCAACACGGTCGGCTCGCTCATCCCAACCCCTGGCGGTCTCGGCCCCATCGAGGCCTCCCTCACGGGTGGCCTTCAGCTGGCCGGTATCGGCTCGGCCGTGGCTCTCTCGGCGGCTCTCACCTACCGCCTGTTGACGTTCTGGGGACGCGCACCAATCGGCTGGCTTGCCCTCAAATACTTGCAGCGCTGCGGCATCCTGTAGCCCCGGATGGATCGAGACGGCTAGCTGACCTAGCATCGAGGCAGTCGATCAAGGAGTCCCTCATCATGGCCGCATCCGCTTCTTCTCGCCGCATCGTGCTTGCCGTCCTCGCACTCGTCGTGGTCGTGTGCGTGGCCGTCGCGGTGGTCAGTCTCGTCCGCTCCTCTAATTCGGCATCCGACACCCCGACCGCCGCTAGCGACACGACGACGACACCTGCGGCACCGAGCCAGGCGGCTGCACGCCAGTCGGGCGCGGCTGCACAGGCCATTGCCTCGATCACCCGTAACGACCCCGCGGACCCGCGCGCACGCGGTGACATCAATGCACCGGTCGTCATGATCGAACTCTCGGATTACTCGTGCCCAATGTGCGCGGCCTACTACGCCAAGGTCATGCCGCGGCTGGAACCGCTCATCGACGATGGCACCTTGCGGATCGAATTCCACGACATGCCGATCTTCGATTCGCCCTACAACTCGACCATCGGCGCGCTCGGTGGCATTGCCGCCGGCGAACAGGGCAAGTTCTGGGAATACCTCGACCGCGCTGAACAACGCTCGCTGAGCGACCATCCCACGTGGACTCCGGAACTTGCGCTCGAGATCGCTCGCGAAGCCGGCGTGCCCGACGTGGATGCCTTCCGGCGCAAGCTTAACGACGCCGACGCGCTCGCTCAGCTGCACACGGACCTCGCCACGTTCCAGTCGTGGGGCATCACCGGCACACCCGCATTTTTCATCAACGACCGCTACATCATGGGCGCACAGGATCCCCAGGTGTTCCTCGACACGATCGAGGCGGCAAAGAACGACAAGCGCTGACAATCATGACCATCTCGGTTCTCACCGCTTTTGTCGGCGGGCTCCTCACCATTCTCGCCCCGTGCGCAGCTCTGCTCCTCCCGGCTTTCTTCGCCTACGCGTTCACTTCGCGACGCACCCTCCTCGCGCGCACCGGTGTGTTTTTCCTCGGACTGCTCACGGCGCTTGTCCCCCTTGGGATTGCCGCCGGCGGCCTGGGGGGGCTCGTAGCCACACATCGCTCGGTTATTACCACTGGGGCCGGGGTCATCATCATTGGCCTCGGCATCGCTCAGATCCTCGCTCTCCCCCTGCCGCGCATCGCGCTGCCATGGACCCAACGCACGCGCGAGGATTCGGCCTCGCCGTGGGCTGTCTACCTTCTCGGCATGGGGTATGGGCTGGCTGGCGCCGGCTGCACCGGCCCGATCCTCGGCACAATCTTGCTCATGTCGGCTCAGTCATCGTCCCCCATCGTTGGGGCCGCCATGATGGCAGCCTACGCGGCGGGCATGTTTGCCCCGGTCATGGTGGTGGCCCTCGCGTGGGACGCACTCGATGTGACGGGGCGTGCGTGGCTGCGCCCACGCCCCATTCGCCTGCTCGGGCGCGACACCACAATCGGCAACGTCGTTTCGGGCGGGCTGTGTCTTCTTCTCGGCCTCATCCTCATCGTCACCGGCGGATCCTTCAGCTCGGGAATCCTCGACGCCTCAGCTCAGGCTGACCTCGAATCCCGCGTCATGACGACGCTATCTGACGTCCCCGTCCTGACGGTGGCGTGCCTCGCCATCGCCCTTGTCGCGGCACTCGTTCTCGTCGTCATGTGGCTGCGTGGGCGTGACGATTCGGCGAGCTCGACGGTCGAGAACTCATAAGCGCCTCCCCCCCCCACGTCGGCCACGTTGCGCCCACATGTCGTTGTCGTATTCCGCAACTGACACGAAGATGACAGACTGGAACGAGCTCGACGTCAAGGAGGCACGAATGGCTGGTCACGCGCAGGGAACGCATCTCGATCCATGGCAGGACGCGTATGCAGCCAAAGCAGCTCATCTCAAGGAATCCGAGATCCGCGCTCTCTTTGCCGTCGTGTCGCGCCCCGAGGTCGTCTCGTTAGCCGGAGGGATGCCGAACATCTCCGATCTCCCGCTCGATCAGTTGGCCGAGTCGGCGCATCGCCTCATCACGTCCCACGGTGCCCAGGTCCTCCAGTACGGGTCGGGCCAGGGCTGGGAACCGTTCCTCGAATCGATTGCCGAGGTCATGGCGGTCGAGCACATCTCGGCCGATCCCGGCAACATCTCGGTGACGACGGGATCGCAGCAGGCAATCGACATTGTCACTCAGTTGTTCATCGATCCCGGCGACGTCATCGTCGCGGAATCCCCCTCCTATGTCGGTGCCCTGGGCGTCTTCGCCGCCCAACAGGCCGACGTCCGTCACGTGGAGATGGACGAGAACGGCCTCATCCCCGAGGCACTGGATGAGCGCATTCGCGACCTCAAGGCGGCAGGCCACCGCGTGAAGTTCCTGTACACATGCCCGAACTATCACAACCCCTCGGGCGTCACGCTGAGCGAGGAGCGGCGCCCACAGGCGGCCGAGGTCTGTCGGCGCCACCACGTCCTCATCGTCGAGGACAACCCCTACGGGCTGCTGGGATTCTCCGGGCGAACCTATCCGGCGATCCAGACGTACTGGCCTGACGGCGTTGTCTATCTTGGCTCGTTCTCCAAGATCTTCGCTCCGGGCTTCCGCATCGGCTGGGCCTACGCGCCAGCATGGATCCGCAAGAAGATCGTCTTGTCGCTTGAGTCCGCTGTTCTCTCGCCTTCGATGGTTGGCCAGATGGCCCTGCACGGGTACCTGCGCGACTACGACTGGTACGGCCAGGTGACGACCTACCGCGACATGTATCGCTCCCGCCGCGACGCCATGGTTGACGCCCTGACGGAGTTTCTGCCGACCTGCCAGTGGACTGTTCCCGACGGCGGCTTCTACACGTGGGTCAAGCTACCCGAGGGCGTCAATTCAAAGACGATGCTTCCGCGCGCGGTTACCGAATTGGTTGCCTACACGCCAGGAACGGCGTTCTACGCCGACGGTCAGGGCACCGACTACATGCGCCTGTCGTACTGCTACCCGCCCGAAGATGAGATTCGCGAGGGCGTGCGGCGCCTCGCGCGCGTTGTCTCGCGCGAGGTCGAACTCCAACACATGTTTTCGCCCGATCGCTCCGGCGGGCACGAGTAGGATCCAGGGAGGAACACTCATGACTGAGTCCGAAAACGGCCGCGAGGATGCGGCCTCCTCGGCATCCGAGAAGTTGCATGAGGCCATGATCGACTACGTTCGCGCGTCCCGCGATGCTTCGCCCGACGTGGATCGTCCGGCAGGCTTCACCAGTTACGGCGGCACTACGCCTGTCACCGTCGCCGTCATCTCGGGCGGCACTCTGCACGAGCGGGACGTCTCACTGCGCTCAGGGTCGCGCCTGGCCCACGCGTTGCGGCTCGCCGGGGCACAGGTGCGCCAAATCGACATGTCACCCGACCTCATCACTCGGCTGCGTCGCTGCACCCCCGATGTCGTGTGGCCAATGATCCACGGCGTCGAGGGCGAAGACGGCTCCCTACAGGACCTATTGGAGCTGTGTGGCTGGGGCTACGTCGGCACTGAACCTGCTGGCTGTCGCATCGCCACCGCCAAGCCGGTTGCGAAGGCCGTCGTTGCAAAAAACGGCTTGGCAACACCGAACGCGGTGGCGCTTCCGCAGAGCGTCTTCAAGCGATTGGGAGCAGCGACGATTCTCGAGCAAGTCGAGGAGTCGATGGGATTCCCCGTCATCGTCAAGCCCGCCAACGGGGGATCGGCGCTCGGCCTCTCGCTCGCCCGCGACGCCGAATCGCTTCGCATGGCTATGGTCGATGCATTCGCTTACGGCGAGCAGGTCGTCATCGAGCGCTTTGTCGAGGGCCGCGAAATCGCGGTGTCGATTGTGGAAGACGAAGACGGCCCGCGCGCACTGCCTCCCGTCGAGATTCGCACCGACGAGGGCACCTACGACTACGATGCCCGCTACGACACGGGTCGCACGGAATTCTTTGCCCCCGCTCCCCTGTCCGCCGAACAGCACACGGCCGTCACTGAACTGGCACTGTCGTGCCACCGCGTGCTGGAGCTGCGCGACTACTCTCGCATCGACGTCATCCTGGACGCCGATGACAACGCGTGGTTTATCGACGCCAACGTGACGCCGGGCATGACGGATACGTCTCTATTTCCGCTGGCCGCCGAGGCCGACAGCTCGTTTACGACTCTCGTTGCCGGCCTCGTACAACGCGCCCTCGCACGTACGCAGGACGCAGGTGGCCACTCCTAATCCGATTAACCGAAATCGAGAAAGGGCGCGCATCTCGGATGCGCGCCCTTTCTCATATTGAGGTCCACGACGATGGCTCCTAGAGTGAGCACCATGTGTGTTTCTCGTCCTCTTCGTCCCCTTGCCTGCCTCGGCGTGATCGGCTGCGGCGTGGCGCTGACAAGCTGTCAGAGCTCATCGAGTGAGCCGGCGGCGTCGTCAGCACCTTCCCCGACGGTCACCGAGACCGTGACAGAAACGCCATCCTCGTCTCCGAGTGAGACTTCCGCGGAGAATTCACGCACTCCCGATGCTGGCCACGCTCACGGCCCCCAGGTCACGCGACAGGGCCTGGACTACGACACGGCGACCCGCGCCTGTGACGCAAAGGCAACTGAGCAAGGGACAAGTATTGACTGGGACGGAGGACTTCTCCTTTCCAAGGTCGGCGGTGACAAGTTCATCCTCAAGGCACGCGTCGCCAACGGGCAATCAGTGGCTCATTGCATCGTCATCGGCACCGCGCAAGCACCCTCGGTGGTCGAATTCGGCATCGACGGCTAACGCGCTGGCCGCTGCCCACGCAGCCGGGATGTTTCACGTGAAACATCCTGGCTTTTCTTCGTCCTGGCCACCACTCGACCGCCGTCACGGCAGCACCGATCTCGACCTTCGTGTCCGTCGTGCCCGGGCATGTCGTGACCGACCGTCCGCTTCACAGACCGTTCGAAACGATCAGGATTCCGCGCACCAACGACCAGCGCACTCAGAATCACCGCTTACGTTACTGCTCGATGTTTTTCACGTGAAACATTCGCCTACTGAGCACCCCGACGTTAGCGGCCCGGCTCCGCCGGATCGATATATCGCTGCACTCTCCTCATGAGTTCCGCAGGCGTTGTGTTTGTGAGCAACCACTAGCGATCTCATTCCCCAGCCCACACGGCGATTCCTGTACCGTTGCAGCCCCTGCCTGCCGATCGTTATGTCACTTCGATTCTCAGCGCGTCGACCAGCAACAGTATCCGCAATCCACGATCGACCAGTGTCTCGACGGTTCCCCAGACGTGCACGAAAGCTGATCAACCGGCGGCGATGAGGGGCGGGGTGTTTCACGTGAAACACCCCGCCCCTCATCGGCTGTTACTGTCAGTGGCCGACGATCAATTCCTCGATGCGCGCCAAGTCCTCGTCGTCCGAAAACTCGATGACGAGACGTCCACGGGTCTTGCCGCTGACCACCTTGATGCGTGTCTCCAACCGGTCGGTCAATCGATTGACGATCGGGGTGTAGCGCGGATCAATCGCCGCGCCTGTCCGTCCCGAGCGCTGCTGCGTCTTTTCTGCGCGCGAACTTGCGGCTGCCCGCACGTCGCCCAGTGCAACGATCTCTTCGGTTGAGCGAACCGAGAGCCCCTCGGCCACGATTCGGTCGGCAAGGTATTCCATATCTGCCGGATCGCTCAGGCCCAGAAGTGCTCGCGCGTGGCCGGCTGACAAGACTTCCGCCGCGACACGGCGTTGCACACTCCCCGGCAACTTGAGCAGACGAAGGGTATTGGCAATCTGTGAGCGTGAGCGCGCGACCCGCGCCGACAACTCCGCCTGCGTGCACGCGAAGTCGTCCATGAGCTGCTGGTAAGCCGCGGCCTCTTCCAACGGATTGAGCTGGGAGCGATGGAGGTTCTCCAGCAAGGCCTCGCGCAACATATCGGAATCTTCCGTGTCACGGATGAGTGCCGGAATCGTCTCCAGGCCCGCCCGCTGCGCAGCTCGCCATCGCCGCTCACCCATGATGAGTTCATACCCCGCGCCCCCATCCGAGCCGGAGTCTGACGATGTTTCACGTGAAACATCCGCATCTTTCACGCGCCGCACGACCACGGGCTGAAGAACGCCGACCTGGCGGATCGAATCGGCGAGCTCTTCGAGCATTTCGTCGTCGAATACCTCGCGCGGCTGCCACCGATTTGCCATGATGGCGGCCACGGGGATCTCACCGAACGTTGTATCTGCCAGGGGCACGAGATCGACGGACGCCTCGTCCTGTGACTTCGCGTTCTCGACGTCATCAGCGGCCTTACCCGTCTTCTTCTGCGCTGCCGTCTTCTGGGAACGACGCTTCGGTGTACCGGGCATCAGCAGGTCGCGGGCTGACCCGCCCCGTAATTCGCCCACCGCCGAATCACTACCTTGGCCAAAGATCACATCCAGGGGAGACGATGGTTGGGCCTGCTCATCCTGCTGTTCGTCGGGAATCAGCGCCGCGAGTCCGCGCCCCAATCCGCCCTTCTTACGCGCCATGACCAGTCACTTCCTTATGAGCTATCTCGTGGGCCAAGGCACGGTAACTCACCGCACCTATCGACGTCGGGTCAAATGTCATAATGGTTTCGCCGTAGCTCGGCGCTTCCGATAACCGAACGGTTCGCGGAATCGTCGTCTCGAAGGCGTCAGAGGGGAACGCCCGGCGAACCTCTTCACTGACCTCGCGGGCAAGGTTCGTTCGGTTGTCCATCATCGTCAGCACAATCCCTAAGATGACCAGCTCGCGATTCATGGCGCGCGTGATCTTGCCGATGGTCGTGCGCAGCATCGATACGCCTTCGAGCGCGTAATACTCTGCCTGAATCGGAATCAGAACTTCTTTTGCCGCAATGAAGGCGTTGAGCGTCAAGAGGCCGAGGCTAGGTGGGCAATCGATAAAGATGTAGTCGACCTTCGTATAGGTCATTGTAAATTTATCGATCGCTCGTCGCAGTTGAAATTCGCGCTGGGGGACATCGATCAGTTCGATATCGGCACCCGACAGATCGATCGTTGCGGGGACGACGTAGAGATTATCGACGCTCGGGCACTTTTGAACGACATCGGCAATCCCTGCACGCGAAATGAGGACCTCGTACGTGCCCGCAGTTCCCGGCGCATGATCGATGTGCATTGCCGTCGTCGCGTTCCCCTGAGGGTCGGCGTCGATAACGACGACGTTCATCCCCTCCTGGGCCAGAGCGGCCGCGACGTTGACCGTTGTTGTCGTCTTGCCAACACCGCCCTTTTGATTGGCTACGGCGATGATGCGCGTCTGACGCGGCGCCGTGATGGTGTCGGCATCAAGGTAGCGTTGCAGCCGCTGCTTGAGCGAGAGGGTAGCCGCAATCGGGGTCTGTCCCTGCGCACCCGTGGCTGTGTCCGGCATCCGCTTGTCCTCCCTCGTGCGTACCGTCCCTCCAGCCTAGCGGTCGCGCCCCACAGCTTCGATCGCGCACGCTGCCGCGTCACGCACACGCCGGGCACAGTCACCCCGGCACAGAAACAGGTCTACCGACGTTTTGTCGCCACGACGATGCGTGAGGGCTCTTCGTCCATGGGATTTATCACCTCATGAACACCGACATCGATGAGTCCCGCCTTCTTGAGGTCGTAGCGCGCGGCCTCGATCTCTTCGCCGGCGCGGCGGCCTTTGATCGCGAGCAACTGCCCGCCACCGGACACGAGGTGCCCGCTGATCCGAACGAGCTTACTCATCGCCGCGACTGCCCGTGACGTCACATAATCGAACTTCACGCGTTTAGGCAGATCCGTCGAGCGTGCATTGACGATATCGACGTTGTCGAGATCGAGTTCGCCGACAACCTCGCTCAGCCACTGTACGCGCCGCTCCATGGCCTCGATGAGGACGACCTGAGCATCCGGGCGCTGACAGGCGAGGACAATGCCCGGTAAGCCGGCCCCGGAACCTACGTCGGCGATTGTCACGTCGCGCGAGTCGGGAATGAATTTCGCGACCGCCGCGCAATTAAGGAGGTGGCGCGACCACAGCCGTGAGACCTCGCGAGGTCCGATGAGGCCGCGCAGCTCGCCCTCATCGACGAGCATCTGACCGAAGTAGGCGATCGGCGCGAATGCCGCTCCCAGGTAGTCGTGCGCAGCGTCGCTCGGCTCTTCTACCGAGGGCGATACCTCCGAGGAGTCAGCGAGCGAGACCGACTCGCTCACTCGTCGTCCTCAGCGAAATCTTCCGCATAGATGACGACGCAGCGGTTCGGCGAGGTTCCCTCAGACTCCGAATAGCACCCTGCGGCAGCGGCGACGTCGTGGCACACCTTGCGCTCGAAGGGGTTCATCGGCGCCAGTTTCACCGGTGCACCCGATGCCTTGACCTTCGTGATCGCCTCCTCGGCGATCGCCGTCAGCTCGCGCTTCTTGTCCGCGCGATAATTCGCGATGTCGAGCATGAGGCGAGAACGCTCGCCCGTGCGCTGCTGGACCGCCAGTCGCGTAAGCTCCTGCAGCGACTCGAGGACCTGCCCATCGCGTCCCACGAGACGCTTGAGGTCATGCAGGTCGCCACCCTCGGCCACGATTGCCACCATTGCCCGATCATTTTCGACATCGATATCGAGGTCGCCGCCAAGGTCGGCAATATCGAGCAATTCTTCGAGGTAGTCGGCGGCGTGATCGCCCTGCGCTTCGAGGAGCTCAATCTGAGAGGGGGACGCGTCATCAGTGCGCGCCGCCTGCGCATTCTCGGCTTCTTGCTGAGCCTGGACCGGATCACCCGCTGCCGCCTGGGCTTCGTCCTCAAAGGGCTCGCCCGCAGCGACGTCCTTTTCCACCGCTTCGTTGTTCTCGCTCATGACTCCTGGCTACTTCCTTTTGTTCTTTCGATTCTCGCGGGCTTGCCGCTTGCGTTCTTGGCGGCGCCTCTCCAATTCTTCGGGGCTAAGTTTCGCCGACTTAGCGTCCTGGCGTCGCTCTTCGCGGCGTTTCGCCTGTTCCTTGCGCTGGGCCTTAGTGAGATTGCGCGGCTGCTTTGACTGGTCGCGCGTACCCGGACGAACGTGGGCGTTTTGACGGGCCTCAGCCTTCTCGGAGGCCTCCATCATTCGCTGCATCATCGTCTTTTTCTTCGGGTCGCGATTCTTCGGGGGAGCGGCCTCGAGCTCCAGAGCTATACGACGATCGCGCAAGACCTTCTGGTGTTCGCTGCGCGCGGCCACCGCATCCACCATGTTCTCGCCAAGAGCATTCTTGGCCTCGGCATGAGCGGCATCGGACTTGGCCTCGGCACGCGAAAGCTTGATCTGCGCATCGGCGACCTGGCGATCGGTAACGCCGAGCGTGGCGATGCGGCGCTCGTATTCGGCGTCACGCGTGGCCTTAAACGAGTTGTACTTCTTCTGATGGCGCACGAGCATCTTCTGTGTGCCGGAGAATCCGGTGTCGGCATCCAGTAGAGGATGCCCCACTGTTGCAGCAGCGAGAACAGCATGGCGACCATCCAGTAAATCAGCACGCCAATCTGGAGATTCACGCCGACGAACGCCATCATGATGGGCATCGTGTAGCCCATGATCTTCATCATGCGTGCGGCTTGCTCGTTGCTCTGCCCCATGTTCTTTGGTGCTAGCCACCCCATCGAAACGAACATGAGGATGACGTAGAGGGCGACGAGGACGACCGCAACCATGCGCACATGCGAATTCGGCGCCGTCGTCATGGAGTCCGACAGGGGGCACCGAAGAACGTCGACGCTTCGATCTTCGCGGCAACCGCTTGGGTCAGCGGACCAAGCGACGGCTTAGCCCACGTGCCTTCGGCGATTGGCTTCGCCTCGGCGAGCACCCGGTACAGCGCCCACAGCACGGGCAGCTGAACGAACATCGGCCAGCACGATGCCAGGGGATTCGCGCCGTATTTGCCATACAGCTCCGAAATCTCCAGGTTCATCTGCTTCTTGGATTCGGGGTCCGTACGCCCCTTGTACTTTTCCTGAATCCGCTTGATCTCGGGTTGGATCGCGCTCATCGCGCGCGACGAGCGCGCCGAACGCAGTGCCAACGGCAACACGATGAGGCGAACGACGACGGTAATCACCAGGATGCCGCCGATCCACGCTCCCGACTCTCCGCTGCCCAGCGTGAGGAATAGGTCGTGGCAGACGATCCACAGCCACGCGATCGCTACCTTAAACGGGTAGAGGATCGTGTCTAAGAAACCCATCGGTTACTTGGTCCTTTCTTTCAACACGCCGGCTTCACAGGTGCGAGCCGCCTCGTCGAGGTGACGGAAATGGTCGCGCAGTTCTTCGTCACTCATGCGCCGTGCGGGCTCGCCACGCCACTGCCCGGGAAGGGGCGGGAGATCGACGCCTCCCATCGACCACGGGTTGCATCGCGCGAGGCGCCACAGGATCAACAGTGCGCCCTTCATCGTGCCGTGAATACGCAGACAATCGAGGGCGTAGGAGGAGCAGGTTGGGTAGTACTTGCATCGCGGGGGCAGCATCGGTGAAATCCACCGACGGTAGCCACGGATCGGCAGGGCGCACGCCCACGCCACCGGTGACCCCATGACCCGCTCCCTTCTGCTGTGGTCAGTCTAGTCTGCCGCCTGACCGGGATCGGCGTCGATACCGACCTTGCTGAGGCCCTTGTCCAAGCAGGCCCGCAATTCAGCCGAGCTGGCCTGCGCGGCCGGGGCTTTCACGGTAATCACCAGGCGCGAGTAATCCTCGAGATCGCCGAGGTGCTCTCGCATGAGGTGACGTAGGCGGCGCGCCACTCGCTTGCGATCGACGGCCAGCGGGATCTGGCGTTTAGGTACAGCGAAACCGACCAGCGGCGCTCGATGCTCCGACTGGCCGGTCGCGTAGTGCACGACGAAGTGGCGCGTGCCACCGTGACGACCCTTGCGTAGCGCGAATGTGAAGTCCGCGCCGCGAACCATCCGGTGGCGCCTGGGCAACACCGCTTAGGCCGAGAGAACCTTGCGGCCCTTACGGCGACGAGCGGCCAGAATCGCCCGGCCCGCACGAGTGCGCATACGCAGGCGGAAGCCGTGCTTCTTCGAGCGGCGGCGATTGTTCGGCTGGAAAGTCCGCTTAGTCACTGGTCATCTTCTCCTGGTCACATCGCTGCCCACGCCGTGAGCAGCGTCGTTAAGGGTGCGCCACGAGGTTTGGACGTGTGGCGCGCAAACAACGTCTTAGCCTATGCGTGCTCCTTCAAACCGGTCAATCACGGTCGCGGCGTGTGTCGCACTCACCATGAGTTGGTCGCTCATACACAGCCTGGGGAGCGAACCATCCACAGGTCGTCGTCGCCTGTGGACAGGGCCTCTTGGGTGTTCCACATCACTTTCTCTCCTTGTTGCCAACCAAAACACCTCTGACCTGCATATATGGCGCTACTTACGGCCAGACCACAGCCCGAATGACATCGCTGTAGTTTTCCACAGACTTATCCCCAGGTTGGGGATAAGTAGGTGGATCCCGTATCCTCACACACAGGAAGCCCGCGCGAGATCGCGCCGTAAATCGTGAGCGACGTCATGATGTGTCGCACCGACAAGGAGATGGGTGAGCATGATTGAG